>CAWHVA010000034.1:0-219644 GCA_963832615.1 uncultured Acidobacteriota bacterium | reverse complement strand
CGCCGGCAGGTATATTTCTTCATCGTGGACGGCGATGAGAATCGTGACGGTAGGTAAAACACTTCCCCGTCGAACAGGCCGAGGCCAAAGTCGCGCGCGCAAGTAAAGGTACATCGGATATCCGCAGTAAGCGAAGAAAAATCAGGGACAAGGAAGACCAAAACAGAGCCTCATTTGGCGCCCCGTCCCAGAAAAATGATCTTGATGGTATAGAAGAAGATCAGCAGGTCAAATCCCGGAGAAATGTTTTTCACGTAAAACAGATCATAGCGGAGCTTTTCCTTGGAGTCCTCGATTGAACTCCCGTACCTGTAGCGAACCTGAGCCCAGCCGGTGATCCCCGGCCGAACGATATGCCGCACGCTATAGTGAGGGATTTCTCGGCTGAGCCATCGACAAACTCTGGTCGTTCCGGCCGCGGACCAACCACACTCATCTCACCTCTAAGACGTTCCAAAACTGCGGAATCTCGTCCAGCCGCGAGCTGCGAAGGAAATTTCCCACCCGGTAATTCTGGGATCGTTGTCGGCGGCCCATGTGGCTCCGATATCCGCTTCCGCATCTGGGCGCATCGTCCGGAATTTGTAGCAATTGAAGACCACACCTTGACGGCCCACGCGCTTCTGCATAGAGAATTGGGCCTCGCGAGCTCAGCTTGATAGCAAGTGCTATAAAAGGAATCAAAGGAAGGCATAGCAGTAAGCCGATAACCGAAACAAAAATAGAAGCGAGTCGATTGTAAATGAGGACAAAGCGAAAATCCGAAAAACTTGGTGAAAAAGCAGCCACCCTAAGCGAAGGGATTCCAGAGGAACTTTGCCGGTGATCGCTTCATACACTTCCGTCGCATCCTGTATGAGCACGCCGCTGCTTTTCACCGCCAACAGTTGCTCCACTGGCAACTTCGCCTTACGGTCACTCATCGCAACAATAATTCGGTCGACCCGATGAGACCGAACATACCGCGGCAGATCCGCAACTCGGTCGGCATCATCCAGCCCCCAAGCCTCGCCAAAGTCATTCGCTCGTTCAGGTATGTGCCCGATAACGCACAGTGCGAGTTCGGGCCGTTGAGTGATTTCCTTTGACAGTGGCTCCGCAAGCAACCCGTCACCGAAAATCAGCACCCGATCAGCGAAACGCGACACACTGTTGATGACCAAGAACAGCCTGCGCCAGAGGAACAGAACCACGGCCACGAACGCGGTACCAATCAGGAATATCCCGCGTCCCAGTTCGAGCGGCGGATAAACATAATAAAGAACCGCCAGGACCAAGCATGCCGTGCCCAAAACCTGGACTAAACGGCTCAGCACTTCGCGCCGATTGCTCAAGATTGCTGAATCGTAAAGATCGAAGTAGTACATGCAGACCACAAACGCCGCCGAAACGACGATGACTTTCAAAAATCCTTGCTCGTAGCTAAGCATCACGCTGGCGTCGGTCGCTCCCAACCGCGCAATCGTGGCACCAATGAATGCGAGAGCGACCAAAAAAGTTTCCGATATTCCGAGAAAGAACGTACGACGTGGGAAATAAGCGTTCAGGAGCCGGATCATGGGACAGCCTCAATTAGTGCTTCTTGTTCGGACTCTTCTTTTCAGCTTTCGGGCTGCCGTAATATTGACCAGCGTATCTTCTCTGATCGAACTCTGAAGTCTCGTTGAGGACAACCCCCACCAACTTCGGATTGTCGAGGCTCGCCAAGCCCTGCTCAATAGCCTTGACCGGTGCCACACCCTCTCGAACCACAAGAACCATGCCGTCGACTAATCTAGACCATAGGTTTACGTCTACTGTCGGCAACATTGGCGTAGAGTCCACTAAGAGCCAATCGAAAGAACCACTTAAGCCGGTAAAGGCTTCCGCAAATTCTGCCGATTGCAGAATTTGCGAAGGGCGGTCGCAAGACTCTCCTGCACCCAGGAACCACAGTGGCATTCCATTTATCTTGTAAACGTAATGTGCAATATTGTCCTTCCGCGTCGACCACCAATGACTTAATCCCTGCAACCGGGTCAAGCCCAATAGTGACTGGAGCGCCGGCCTGTGCAAGTCCCCCTCAACCACGAGAACTCTAAGGTCAAAATGCTTGGCAAGCGTAACGGCCAGGTTCCCGGTTACGAAAGTCTTACCTTCATTCATGATGCTACTGGTAACTAACAATGATTTTAGTTCTCGCTCATTTCGCATGTGTTGCAAGCGTGTGACCAAGGCGCGGAATTTTTCTGCGGCCAAGCACCTTGGATCGGTCAGAGCGACCAGACGCGACGTTGAGGACAACTCCATCGTCGCCGACAAGCTGCCTTCAAGTTCAAACGTCTCAGGGAGGAGACCACCTAGTTCCAGTGGATTATCGATTTCGTTATCTAACGTCCCGGATTGCCGACGTTCGCTTTCCGCACGCTTCAATGATTCATAGAGCCGACCCATCTTCACTCCTAAGCAAAAATCGCTATCGTCAATCTGATTTGTTGTGACAGATCTTCTGCGCTACTCAGTGTCGTAAGCTTCTACTGCCTCTTCCAATGCTCCGGCCTTTTACAAAGTCGCAATGGACGGCTCAGGAGCAAGATTAAGGCGAAGATCTATGGCTACTTCCTGGACAATATCTGGTGTTATATGTTTCGCCTGCTTGCCGTACCCGGAAATCAGCGAATTCTCGCACAGCGTGTTGGCAAGTCGAGGAATTCCGCCCGAAAATGCGAATACGGCCTCGATCGCTTCATTGGAAAATATATTCGCTCCGTGAGCCTTCGCCCCGGCAAGCTCCAGTCTCCGGTGAATGTATCCCCTTAAGTCTTCCAATTCCAACGGTTCCAATCGGCAGCGCATCGCGATCCGCTGTTTCAGCTGACGCAATTCGTTCGAATCGATCATATGATCGAGTTCTGGTTGACCCACTAGAACGATTTGCAAGAGCTTGTGCTGCGTGGTCTCCAAATTTGTTAACAATCGGATCTCTTCGAGCAATTCCCAACTGAGCAATTGGGCTTCGTCCACAACGAGGGCCGTCGTCGAGCCGCGCCGGGACCGGGCGAGTAAATACTCATTCAGATGTGCCAACATCTCGCCCTTAGTGCGTCCAGCAGTCGGTAACCGCAAATCCGTGAGCACGTACGCCAGGAATTCGGATACCGAGAGCCTCGGGTTGTAAACGAATGCCGAGGCAATATGTCCGCGATTCAATGCGTCCAAAAGATATCGCAGCATCAGTGTTTTGCCGGTCCCGACTTCACCAGAAACAACCACGAAACCCTTTCGTCGGACCACGCAATAGTTCAGCATGGCAAACGCTTCGTTGTGATGTCGGGTCGGATAGAAAAAGTAAGGGTCGGGACTTAGTTCAAATGGGCTACGCGTCAACCCATAAAATCTCTTATACATTGCTTTAGCCCTTGTAAAACGCGTAGAAGTTTCCAGCGACGATTAAAACAACGATCCCAACTACAGCGACGATCTCCACTCCTTGGCGAAGGCGCGAAGATGCCCATGTGCGCGCTCGCTCAGAGAAGGAATGCCGACCAGCACGGGAGCACGGATGAGCCCTTCGAGATCCTCCTCCGCCGAATACACACGTTCGTTAGCTCTACAAATGCTACTAGCCCGCACCCGACGACGAGTCCAAATCCCAGACCGCCGAGGCTTATCATCAAATGATTTGGTGAGTATGGTTTTAGCGGCGAACTCGGTGGATCGATGATACTGAAATGTTCACCTTGCTGCCGTTGTTCGAGGCTTGTGGCAAGCTGCGATTGGTTCTGCTTCTGCAAAAGGGAGTTGTAGTTGGCCTTAGCTCCTTCATAGCCGCGAGAGATGTCGGTCAACTCTTGTTCGATTGCTGGAGTAAGATTCAAGCGGATCTGATAAGCGGAAATCTGCGACTCGAAATCCTTCCGTCGCCGCTCGTAGTTTTGGATCTCAAGCTGATTCGACTTGATCTGGCTTTGAATCTGCATCATGGATGTCGACGGGACGAGTTGGACTGATTCCGCTGAACCGGGCTTCAATGAATCACTTGCCGCCCCTGCTTTTTGCTTGGAGACGATTTCGTCTTCGATTTGCTTCTTCAGGGTTTCCGTCTTCGCGATTTTGTCTTTGAGAGCAACGATGTCTGGATAATCGTCGGTGTACCTCGAACGCGCGTCCGCAAGGCGGCGGCGCATTTCCATTAATTCCTTGTCTAACGCTTCCGGCGGTGCCACGGCGGAATCGCCGGTAACCAAGGCCGCTTGGACTGATTGATACTGTTGCAGTAACGATTCCAGATAAAGCTTCTGCTGTGTTGCGCCGTCAATCGCCCGCTGGACGCCTTCTAACTGGCTCTGCAAGCCAGACAGGATTTGGACATTGCTACTCAATTGGCTGGGTAGATCTCCTAAGTGCTTAGCTTTGAACTCGCGAACTTTGGCCTCCTGCTGCTCCAATTTCGCACGGGCATCTGCAAGCTGGCTGTTGAGGAAAGCCGTGGTGTTCTCGGAAAGCTGCTGCTGAGACTTTAGGTTCTCCTCGATGAAAAGGGATGTCAGCTCGCTGTTAACCTGTTGGGCAGTCTCGGGCGAGCTGGCAAAGTAGCGGATCTTGAAGGCCGTCAGCTCCCCAGGACGGCCTCCTGTTTTGGAGTCCGACTGCACCAATTCGATCTGAATGTCCTTTCGCATTTGTTCGACCGGATCCGTTGTTTCGAGAAGGCTGCTCAAACCACGGCTCCGCGGATAAAGACGGAAGCGCTCGATTGTTGCTTGTAAACGCGTTCGACTTAGGATTTGCTGCGTCATGCCGCGAACGCGATCCTGCAGATCCAGGGTGACGTTGGGCGTGACATAATGTTCGGGGACCTTTTGTTGTTCCACCAGAATAAGTGCTTCGGACTCATAGCGATCAGGCCATAGCCATCCCCCAGCCCATATCGCCGCCCAGCAGAAAAACGTCGGGAGCAATATCCACCAACGACGTCGAAACAAAATCGACCAGTAGTCTCCCAAGCCTTTAAATACTTGATCTTCTAATTCTTCACGCATTTAATCCTCGCTGGCATGCGAAGAGCCATTCAAAAAGATACGCCGCCAGCCACGCCTATGTGTTCAAGATGTACCGCTGCGAGGTCTTCTCGCAACATCTGGATATCCCTGCAGCCGGCTGGGGATGCCAGTTAAGGACATATCAGTTTCTTTTTTTGCGCCAGATAAGCCAATCAAATCTCTCGTTCCGCGTCGTTCCTGTCAACGGGATTTGTGACAAGGGTTGCTATAGTGGTCCCGTGCCATCGTCGCTTGCCAAAGGCTACGCAGATGGAGGTGTTGAGGTCCCCGCGGATTTCGTGGTGATCTCATATAGCTCCGCCCTGTGACTCACAGGACATCGACCTCCGTAGGCCGATGCCGCTATAAGACAACCCGCTGCCGACTAGAGATACACTAACCACTGACTGCGCTCGCAGGAGCACTTGCAACGAATATCGTTCTACTGAATTCCCAGTGATAGTACGGTTTTCCGATCTCGGAATAGGTTCGAAGAACTTCGTTTACGAACCACCGCAAATCCCCATTTCGATTTGTGGTCTAGAGGCAATTCCAGTCGCACAACCTCTCCAGTCATTTCCATTCTGAGGATCCGCCCATTAAGGGCCGTGCTCGGAAACTGAATAGACAAGCTTATGAAGGCTCCGATGGGAGGCAGCTTTCGAGTAAAAACAAAAGCTCCTCCCTCACTGACGTTTCGGCTTCTTCCCGTTCCTTGATGTTCCGTACCATTTCTGGCCAACCAGTTGAACGTCACCGGAGCCGCTATCGGAAATCGCATCTGGGTCCTCACGCCAGCATCGGAACGCTCCTGCTTTGTTGCTTGGGGCTCCCCGCATTCATACTCGAGTTCAACCATTTTCGTGCTCACGCGTCGCTCCGTAGAACACCTACCACAAATGCTAGGCGCGAGCCGAGGTGCGCGCAAGGAAGAGAATGACACTTCAAAAAGAGTTCTTTTGTTCCTATTTACCGCATGCACCAAAGTCACTACATTTGGAGGAAGGAACCTGTCCTGCAGTACAGGTACAAGAGTCTCTAACCGGATACATCGGCGAGGGCATCGCTGGAGAAATTTGATCATGACAAAGCGATTCCTCTTTGGAACGCGTTATGCAACTGGTGAGTGGTGGTCTCGAGTAGGAAAATCTACTACTTTGAGACTTACAGCTGGATCAGTCTCGAAAGGCGCGTTGCGATTGGCATCTGGCCTTGGTTTCGACCTTGGCTCAGAAGCACATCATGGGTAATACGTTGACGCACGTGCGGTATAGCTATTTTGTCGAGAACTTCTTACATCGTACTGTGAAAAATTCGCCGGGCTCCATCGCGGTGCCGTCTACAGCGGAGTCGCTGGCGAGCTTGTGGGCTACCTGTACCGAAGGTCTAGGGAGAGTTCTGTAGCGAAATGGCTATTTCACACTCAGAAGGAAACCAGATGCGAAGGGTGGGCGAGAACGACTCTGTAATCACGATTTTGGTGGCAGAATCATGTGAAATCAATTGCGAGCTGATGGCGACGGCTCTACAACGCCACAGACTGTCTGTGGTGGCCTCAGCGGTAGATTCTGCCGAGATTTTGGCCGCATACGGGGAGAAAAATCCCGATGTGTGCGTCATAAGCTCTACCCTTAAGCGTGAGCCACTAGCAGGATTGCTGGTGACGCGACAACTACGCGCTGCCAATCCACGTGCGTGCGTGATCATGTTGCTGGACTCCTCAGATCGTAACACCGTCGTTGAAGCCTTCCGTTCGGGTGCTTTGGGAGTTTTTTCTCGCGAAGAGCAATTTGAAACGCTATGCAAGTGCATCCGAAGAGTCTATCAAGGCCAAATATGGGCCAGCAATCTGCAGCTTCGTTACCTAGTTGAATCATTGGCGTCCAGTAGTCCTCCCCGACCCATCACCGACGCTCGAGGCGCAAATCTGCTTACAAAACGCGAGCACGATCTAGTGCAACTAGTGGCAGGAGGCCGAACCAACCGCGAGATCTCGCGAGAGCTCGGCTTGAGTGAACACACGGTCCGGAACTATCTCTTTCGGATTTTTAACAAGTTGGGAACGTCAAACCGGCTTGAACTTGCGCTATATGTGATCCATCAAAGCGAGCACATGCGCAAACAGCCTGCTAGTCAAGACCGGGCACTTTCTGATAAAGCTGACTAACGGATATGAAACGCACCGAGCATCCAGCACACTAGTCGCGCCCTTGAAGTCTGAGGTGAACGCGAGGCCGAGGTATCGCGACGCGCGTTCCCTTCACAACCCATAAAGCTTGGTGGAGCCTTCCACCGCCAAATTTGAGAAGCTGAGCCCAGTGGCTGTTCGACTGCGGGAGACGTCGCGGTGCGGCTTCTGGTCAGCACACCGGAAGGGTTGTCAAGAGCCAGATGCTTGGCTCTCGGCTTGGCGGGCCAGATCGGCGATGGGAGATTTCGGAGCGATACTGATGGCTTTTTGGAGCTCGGCTCGGGCTCGGGTTGGTTCTTTGAGCTTCTGGTAGGTCAGTCCTAGATGGTAGTGGTACGTGGAGTTCGATGGCTCTTTCTTGACGGCCTCCTCGAGGAGAGGCGCGGCGACGGAGAACGAGCCGCCGTGATAGTAAGCCCAGCCCAGGGTGTCGGCAGAATTGGGTAGCGTGGGGAGCCCACGGCGCGCGGTCTGGGCCAGCGTAAGTGCTACGTTGAGATCGCCTCCGTGTTCAAGCATGAGATAGGCTAAATCATTGGCCGCCGGCGCGTAGTCCGGTTGAATGGCGAGCGCCTTCTGATGCAGGCTCTGGGCCTTTTGCCAATCCCCCTGCGAATCGTAGAGTGCGGCGAGACCGACATAAAGCTCGACATTGCTTGGAGCCAACTCGATCGCGCGTTGGTAGCCGGCAATTCCCTGCTCGAAATTGCCGCCGGAAACCTGGAGTTGCGCCATCAGAACTATGGCATTCATGTTCTTGTTGTCCAGAGAAATGGATCGAGTCAAGGAGCGTCGGGCTTCCTCTGCTTCGCCGTTTCGCAACTGGGCGCTGACCGAGTAAGAAAAAGAGGGTCGAGCTGCCTGATGTCCTTTCGATCTCCGCTTGGAGGAGGCGAATAGCATCCGCGGGCCGGTTCCGGGCGAAGTCGACAGCAACCAATCCCTCGGTTGCAGAAAGTGAGTTGGGATTTCGGGAAAGAGCCTGGCGATAGGAGTCCTCTGCCTCGCTCCAGCGTTTTTGCTGGGATCGGAGTTGACCGAGCTTTATGTAGCCCAACGGGTTTTGGGGGGCGTTTTGAATGAGCTGTTTGAAGTCTTCCTCGGCAGCGGTGGCGTCACCTTCATTGAACTTTGCGGTGGCATGGAAGAGATAGCCTTCGGGCGAACCGGGGGAGATTTTGCGAAGTTGCGTGGCGATGGCTTCGAGTGACCGCCAGTCTGCCTGCTGGGCCGCGTTTGTGCCCAATGCGGACCACGCTTGCTGTAAATTCGGGCGAAGGCGAACCGCCGCATGCCATTCCGCTTCGGCTTGCTGTGGCTGTCCTTTCTTCTGGAAAGCCACACCGAGCTGATAATGACCCATGGCGCTGGCGGGATCGAGTCTCAACGCCTGCCGAAGAGTGAGAATGCTGTCGTCCAAATGATTCTGCTGGATCTGAATCTGTCCGCGGAGGATCAGGGACTCCGGATCTTGAGGCGCGCCCGCAAGAATGCCGTCGTTCAATTGCGCGGCTTCATCGAGGCGATGATTCAGGATGAGGAGTTGGATGTAGGTCTTGCGTACCGGCAAGTCCTTTTGATAGCGGGTGGAGAGCGTTCCAAACTCAGATAGAGCCTGGTTCAAGTTGCCCTGCGACATGTAGTAGTCGCCGAGTAGGCGGTAAATGGCAAGATCGTCGGGGACTTGTTGTCTCGCGTCGGTGAAAACCTTTTCGGCGGCCGCGTGGTCACCTTGTTTCAGGTAGAGGGCCGCCAGAGCGGAGCGGGGCTTCGGGTCGCGGGGAGCCACGGTGATCGCGGATTGAAATTGAGCTTGCGCTTCGGTCCAACGATTGTGGCGCTCGTAATAGATCGCCGAGAGCCATGCGGGGGATGGCGGAGGAAGGATCGACTGACTGAGCTTTCTTTAGGACGTTTTCAGCGTCATCGTCCGCGCCCGCCTTTTGTTCGATGATCGCAAGATTGATGTACGTGCGCGCTTGGTCTGGAGCGAGCGCTATAGCGTCTTGTGCTTCCTGGCGGGCGTCCTTCGAATTGCCCATGAGAGCGTCGGCGTTGGAAAGCAGGAGTTGGGCTTCGAGATTCGTTGGGGTCGGTGTGGAGTACGGCGAGAGCCCGATCCTTGGCGTCTTGATTCTTACCGCCCGCGAGGATGATTTGTCCGAAATCGATTTGCGCATGCCAATTTTCAGGCTGGAGTTCGATGGTGCGCTGCAATTCCTGAATGGCCGCGGCCCAGTTGCTCTCTCGCTGATGACATAGCGCTAACTGGTAGTGCGCATCGGCGAATCGAGGATCGATCTGGAGAACGCGACTGAACGAGATAATGGCCTCTGGATATTTCTGGCTGGCGAAGTCGCGAAGGCCCTGTTCGTAGAATTTTTGCTTTCGGGCTGTGGGACTACTGAGGCAACCCGCTGCCCCGATGGCAAACAGAACTGATAGGGCAACGAATAAGGTCGATGTGCTCTTGTATCGCATATGTCTCGGAGGAAGCAGATCCGCTGGAAATTAACGCGCCGTTGACACCGCCAGCATTAAAATAGACTGCAATTTGGAGGCCTAATGGGAGAGGACTTCTGCAGGGAAACAAGTGGCGAAGTCATTGATTTTGCGGAGGATCCTGTCGGTACGGGCAAAAGCAAGGGATGGCGAGAGAGCTCTAAGCGATGCGTTGAGAGAGACTAAGGGACCGCTGGCCAATTGCTTAGCAAATTTGGATAGAATACTTCCACTCGGCCTCTGATCCTCTGTTATATTCTGGCAGGAGAAAGGGCCGGGCGCCGGCAGATGCGGTCTATCGCTCAGAAATATAAGTACTTACACCAATGCCGACGTGTGATGCGTAGGTGACAGAGCTGGAATGGCACGTGCTGAACATATAGCGCGCGAATTGTGTGCGAGCTAGGCCCAATCCGCGCGCTAAGCGATTTCGACGGGCCGGACAATAGTTCTCGAGTTAATACAAGACATGATTAAAAATGGCGAAATAACAATCTCGGAAGTGAAGCGTATCTTTCGACACTATTGGTGGATCCTGCCGATTGCGATTGTAGGCTGCGGCGCAATTGGACTGTTGGCAGCGACAGTGGTGCCCAAAAAATACACCTCGGAAACGCTGGTGCTGGTGGACCAACCGACGGTCCCGACAGAGTTTGTGAAACCGGTGGTGACGGACGATTTGAATCACCGGCTGGCGTCGATGCAAGAACAAATCTTGAGCCGGACGCGGCTGCAACCGATTATCGAGAAATTTGGACTGTACGCCGAGGAACGGCAACGGAAGAGCATCGATGATCTAGTCGAGAAGCTGCGGACTGCGGTTACCGTAACGCCGATGGAGCCCATGCCAGGGACGCAGAACCACAGCTTACCGGGTTTCTACGTCGACGTGACCTTTAATAACCCACAAACGGCCCAGCAGATTTGCACGGAAATCACCTCAATGTTTATGCAGCAAAACACGCGGGAGCGGGAACAACAGGCGGTGCAGACAACCTCGTTTCTGAGCGAGCAACTGGAAGAAGCGAAGAGGAAATTGGACGATCAGGACCGGAGGCTGGCCGCTTTTAAGAGGCAGTTTCTAGGGTCGCTGCCGGAAGAAGAACTGACAAACTTGAACCTGCTGACCGGCATGAACTCGCAGCTCGAGGCGAACGTTCAAGCGTTAAGCCGTGCGCAGCAGGATAAAACCTTCAATGAGTCGTTGCTATCGCAGCAGGAGGCCAACGCGAAGGTATTCGCTCCCGGAGGGCAGAACAGCTCCGAGACGCCGGACCAACAGCTCAACGCGTTGGAGGACCAACTGGCCGGCTTGGAGGCGCGCTACACACCGGAACACCCGGACGTTGTGAAGCTCAAGAACCAGATCGAAGAGTTCAAGAAGCGCATGGCAGCTGCGCCGAAGGCGAAGGAGCCGGGGGACATCGTGGTACCAAAAACCGATTCGTTTCAGGTTCAGCAGCTTCGGGCGAAGCTGCGGCAGGATGATCTGAATATTGCGGACTTGACGAAGCGGCAAGCTCAAATTCAAGACCAAATCACACAGTTGCAAGGACGTTTGCAGGCCAGTCCCGTCGTCGAACAGCAACTGAAAGAAATTACTCGGAGCTATCAGACAGCGCAGGACTTCTACAATGAGTTGCTGAAAAAGCGTCAACAATCGGAGATGGCCTCGGATCTGGAACACCAGCAAGAAAGCGAGCAATTTCGCGTCTTGGATCCTCCGAGCCTGCCAGATGCACCGTCGTTTCCGAAACGGCGCTACTTCATCGGCGGGGGCTTGGGAGCTGGATTCGCTTTGGCGCTCGCGATCATGTACTTGATCGCGCTCTTAGATAAGTCGATGCATACGGAACGAGATGTTGAAGTGTGTTTGAACCTGCCCGTTCTCACGACCGTGCCTCTCTTGGACGATCCGACGAGCACACGGAAGACTGGGTTGCTGAGGTGGAAGCTCGATGCAAGCCACTGGGGCGGACTAAGCGGTGCGGATAGGGTTCCCTGAAACTAAGAGGAAACGATGAGCCGGATTCACGAAGCCCTAAAAAAGGCCGAGCAGGAAAAGGCGGCACAAATGCTGGCAGGGGCGCGCGCCACTGTCCCCCAGGTCGTGAACGATACTGATGTGCCTATTTTCTCTTCTCAGCGGATACCTGAGGAAACGAACCGTCCCGCAGAGAACGTTCGAGCCGCACACGCGGCCGACGGCGCGATCCTTCAGTTTGACGATCTGGTTCGGCGTTGCGCCCACCCAGAGTGGAAATCTGACTCTGCATTGCGCGTTTCGTTGGCTGGGGACAGCGGAAAAATCGTCGGAGAACGATTTCGGACCTTGCGTTCGCGTTTGTACCAAATTGCGGGCACGAGGACACTGCGGCGGGTACTGATTACGAGCAGCTTGCCAACAGAAGGAAAGACTTTCGTCGCGACAAACCTGGTGCGCTCGATCATCCGGCAAGCCGACAGGCGAGTGTTATTGATTGATGCCGATCTTCGCGCGCCCAATCTACACGTGGCTCTCGGAGCGCCAAGTTCACCTGGCCTTTCCGACTATTTGCGGGGAGCAGCGGACGAATACGCGGTCGTTCAAAACAGCGTCGCAAACAACCTTTGTTTCATCCCGTGCGGATCGAAAGTTTCAAATCCCAGTGAACTACTGCTGAGCGAACGGATGAAGATACTCCTGGAGTGCGTTACGCCCGCATTTGACTGGGTGATTCTGGATTCGCCCCCGGCGTTGCCGGTTCACGACGCGAGCAGTCTGGCGGACCTGTGCGATGGGGTATTGTTTGTGGTGCGAGCCGGAGAGACCGACTACGAGGTGGCTAAGAAGGGTTCTTTGGAGTTTCGAGAGAAAAACCTATTGGGAGTAGTGCTGAATCAGGTCGAAAACTCCGAAACCCAGGGCGGCTATTACTACGGGCATTCCGATAAGAAATAAGTAGAAGCCACGCAGGTTCTCGCGAAATCGGTCCTGTTTTTCACGCACGTCAGATATCAGATACTAGACGTAGTAGCAATCATACGATTTCTACGGCCGCTGGTATAATAACGATTGCGATCAGACCGATGCGTTAAGAAATCTGCGAAAAAGTCTGGACACTACCTGGAAGCCTCTTGGCAAATGATGGCAATGGTTTTCACTTTCCCGCACGGCAGATGTACTATTTTTGGTTTCGCCCTCCAGCTCAGCTGCAGAGACTTCACGTAAGCCCTACTTTATCAGGCAACTAGCACGAGTAGCAGCCCGGCAACAGAGCACCCCTATCATCCTTGCGTATGGCAGGCCGATTGCGAGACAAGGAGAAAAATGCGAGTACCCGTTGATTCCAACACTGCGTGAGGGAGTCTCAAAATCAGGATGAACGCCGAACCCAATCGCAGTTTGTGGTATGCGCTTCAGGTGAGAACCCGTTGGGAACGTTCGACGGCGCAACTTACTCCTCGGCAAGGGATACCAAATAATTCTTCCCACGTTCAAGGCAGTGAAACAATGGCGTGGCAACTCTAAGGCAGTTGTAGCACCTTTGTTCCCAGGATATGTGTTCTGTCGATTTGATGCGAATCAACGCCTCCCAGTTCTGATCACTCCTGGTGTGGTTTCTGTTGTCCGAAAAGGCTCCGTTCCTGCTCCGGTTGAGGATTGGGAAATCGAAGCTATCGAGAGAGTGGTTTTTTCTGGCGTGCAGAGCTGAACCTTGCCCCTATTTGGAGGCAGGCCAGAATGTTCGGATTGAGGATGGTCCGTTGCGTGGCCTAGAAGGAATTCTGATCAGCTTGAAGGATCGCCATAGGATGGTAGTTTCCGTTTCTCTGCTTCGCCGGTCCGTAGCAGTGGAGATCGACAGATCTCAGATCTGCCCGATTGGGCCAACCGGGAAACCCCAGCCTTCGGTCGTTCTCGATTATGCCTTCGTTCGAACCAGTGATTGCATGATGGGTCTGACTCTGATATTTGCCCAAGCTCCAACGGCACGGCGAGGGCAGTTATTTTTTGGTCGTTTGATGGCTTACGCGAAGAATTATTTTCGTCAATATTGTCCCCCGTCAGGAACTAACCAAACATGGCCAATATCCAACCAAGAATTCGGGTACTAGGGGACCAGAAAAGTACTCGGCACACGGCAGGTCATCACCCTACTCTTGCTTCAAACCTCCTGAAGCGGGCCACGCTCCTGCAGGAACAAATATTCCACAGCATGTTGACGCTTGAGCGGCGGCGTGCCGAGCGATCGCGCAACTCCTTTGTTTTAATGCTGCTGGATGCTGGCGCTTTCGCTGGGACCGAAACATCAGACCACTTGATGTCACAAGTCGCGTCGGTTCTTTTGAAGTCGACCCGCGAGACCGACCTCGTTGGCTGGTACAAAAACGGTCTGGTCCTAGGCGTGATCTTCACCGAAACCAGTGTGGAATTCAAAGATTCGATTACTGAGATTCTTCGCTCGAAGGTCGTGAATGCCCTTGACGACGAGCTTAGTCGCGAAGTCACTTCCAATCTGGTCGTCACAGTTCATCTCTTTCCCGAGAGCCAAGACGGCGACGGCGGCAAACCGATTGCCGACTCCAGGCTTTATCCTGATCTCACTCAGGGGAACCCAAAAAAGAGCCTCCCCCTCCTAGTGAAGCGCATGACCGACATTGTTGGCAGCGCTGCGTTGCTTGTCTTGGCTAGCCCTTTGCTGATTGTGGTTGCACTTGCGATCAAATTGACTTCGAAGGGTCCTGTGATTTTCCAGCAGGACCGGCTGGGACAGTTCGGGGCTCGGTTCAAGTGTCTGAAGTTCAGAACGATGTACACCGACAATGACCCCAAAATTCACGAGGAATATTGCCAGCGTTTTATTGCCGGCAGAGCTGACGGTGAAACTGCATCTGGGAAGCCGCCCGTCTACAAGATCACGAACGATCCTCGGGTGACGCCAATTGGGAGATTCCTGCGGAAAACGAGCCTTGATGAGTTTCCCCAGTTTTGGAACGTGCTGAGCGGCGAGATGTCTCTGGTTGGCCCGCGGCCGCCGGTCCCCTATGAATATGCAGTCTATGACATCTGGCATCGTCGACGCGTTCTTGAAGCGAAGCCGGGCGTTACCGGACTGTGGCAAGTGAGCGGTCGGAGTCGTATGAGTTTCAACGACATGGTTCGGTTGGATCTCCGGTACTCGCAGTCCTGGTCCCTCTGGCTTGATCTCAAGATCCTCGTCGCGACTCCTCGCGCCGTTCTCGGCGGTGAAGGCGCTTACTAGGACGACCGCCAACAGGTCCGGAACGAGCCGCTTTGCGAGACGCTGCTGCATCAATCACGGAGACGACGACACTAGGCAGTAGCCATGCGACCATCAGAAGACGATGGTTGCTCTTCGGCTGCTGGATTTGCTTCTGGTGTTTAGTATTTGCCAGGATCCTAGCCGCATTCGCCCGAACCTATTTCTCGAACGATGATTCCTCATACCTGATTCTGATTCCGTTCATAAGCGCCGGCGTGCTGTTCGTCGAACGCCACAAAGTTTTTCAGAATCTCAGCTATGACAAAGTGCTGAGCAGCAGCCTGGTCGTCTTGAGTGCTTGTGTGGCGCTCAGTACACCCCTCGGAATGAGTGCCTCAGCGCCAGCTCTGCAACTGTCCGGGTACGTTCTGTCGCTCGTATTGCTGTGGGTGGCGGGTTTCGCTTTTCTATTTGGAAGAACTGCCTCTAAGGCAGCTTACTTCCCCCTTCTCTTCCTTTTTCTAATGGTGCCCCTGCCGAGCTCTATTCTGGACCGTATCACTTATTATCTTCAGATAGGTTCCGCGTGGATAACAGGTGGTTTATTTGACTTCTTGGGTGTCCCTGTACTGCGCGACGGTTTAGTCTTTCATCTTGCGCGAGTGAGCATCGAAGTGGCGAAGGAGTGCAGTGGGATTCGTTCCAGCATGGTGCTGCTCATCCTGGCACTTGTCATCGTGCATTTTTGCCTAAGAAGGTTTTGGACGAAAGCCTTATTTCTCGCCTGCGGATTGCTTATGATGATCTTGAAAAATGGAATCCGGATTGCCACGCTGACCCTACTTGCGATTTATGTCGATCCCGGGTTTCTTTACGGTAGGCTGCATCATCAGGGTGGCATCGCTTTCTTCCTCCTTGGTCTGCTCCTTCTTGTTCCTCTGCTACGATTGCTGCAACGCAGCGAGGCTCTAGGCGCAAGAAACTCTACGCGTATTAGATTAGAGATCAGTGGACCTTACGTGGGGAGGGCGATGGTTCGCCGCGCGTAGAATGGATGGAAATGGCTCACTAGATGCCCGGGTAGACGATCGGCAGAGCCGCAGGTTGTGTTGAAATCTCACCAACTTCGTTCACGTGCTTCTCGCAACAGCATCAAGAGACGCGGAGCATTCTGGCAAGGTGCTCGTCGCGGTTCATATAACAAGTTTGCGGCAAAAGAACCCTTCGGCATGGCCGCTGGGGGCAACGCATTCCATCCCGCGCAGGCGCATCAGGGAAAGAAATGTTTCCTTCTCAAACCACTGCTTTGTACGCTGCGTTTCGAAGGCTTCCATGATGTAACGAACCTTCTTCTCGTAAGTCTCCTGATCAAGTGGCACGAAAAAGTTAGGCTGCCCCAAGTCCCCGTCGTATTTCGGAATTTCATATTCCAGAATCAAATGGTTTCGGAAGGTATTCCAAGTCAGCTCCGCGACTAGGCGGTGGTCTTGATGCGCGTCCCTTCGGCTATGAGTAAAAATCAAGTCGGGGACTGTCCTTTTTAGGTCTTCAAAAAAACTCTTGATTTCCGCTCCATCGAATGGGAAGAAGCCGTCTCGAAAGTTCTTGACGATAATCTCCTTGCGTCTAGCCTGACTTAGGAAAAGCTCTGCGCTATTGCGCGCCTCCCGTTCACGTTTGCTATTGGAGCTAAAAACGACCCATACGATATCCAGTTCCCGGTTGCTAAGCAGCCGCAAAATAGTCCCGCCGCAGCCGATCTCGATGTCATCAGAATGGGAACCCAAACACAAGATCTTGAGAGGTCCCGTGTCACTTTGGGGCAAATTTAGGGCAAGCATAAGAGTCGGCAGCCTCAGCGATTCCCGCTGTTGCCGTTGGTCTTCCATACTTCCCAGGGCGCGAGACCACTGGCCCACAGGCCCTCCAACTGCTGCCTGTCTTTGAAAGTGTCCATGCTTGCCCAGAATCCATCGTAGGGGTAGCCAATCAATTGCTTCTCCGCCACCAGCCGGTGAAACGGCTCAATCACCAGTTCTTCCTTGTCTCTCAAGTACTCGAAAATCTTCTTTTTAAAAACGAAGAACCCTCCGTTGATCCTCACATTCCCGTCATTGATTGGATGAATTTCGGAGACCAGACTGCCGTTACCCTGCTCCAGCGAAACGAGATGGTAGCTGAGGTTCGGGCGGACGCAAAGAAAGCTAGCGATCTTGCCCTGCTCGTGAAAGTGGTCGAGCTGCCGTGTCAGGGGCATGTCTGTCAGGCCATCGCTATAGTTGGCGAGAAATTCGTCTTCTCCGTCCAAATGCTTTTCAACCGCTTTAAGGCGTTGGCCAATATTGGAATTGATTCCCGTGTCCGCGAAGGTTATCCGCCAATCGTGGATATCGCTATTGAGCAAATCGACGTTCTTGCCGCCACCCGAAAGGACAAAATCGTTGGAAGCGCACTCGTTGTAATTGAGAAAGTAATTTTTGACGGCTTCGGCTCGATATCCCAAGCACAAGATGAAGTCCTTATGCCCGAAGTGAGCATAATATTTCATGACGTGCCAAAGAATTGGCCGGTACCCGATCTGCACCATGGGCTTGGGAATATCTTCCGCATCACGAATGCGTAATCCCAACCCGCCACAAAAAAGAACCACTTTCATATGTAATCCTCCGCGTTACGCCCAGTTTAGGCGTTTACGCCGGCAAGTTCCTCCAACCAGGTTTCCCCTCGGAAGCGGCGATATTGCTCTGCCCGGAGCTGGTCGGCCAATCGATTGGGAGGAAGAATGACGTCTTCGTAGGTGATGACAGCATCTTTCGGGATGTCTCGTGTGAGGACGCAACCTTCGACTAGACCCTCTGGGAGGTAATGGTTGCTGCACATCTCCTGGGAGTTCACCGCCTCACCGTAGGTCATGTACATGCCGTAGTCGTCGAGAACCTCTCCACACCTCAGGTCACGCTTGGCCACAGCGCAAACCTCGACCACCGGGCCGCCTAGAGGCTTCGCGACCGAGTCTCGGAACAGAGCGACGCGAGCAATCGCTGAAGGTACTTCGAAATGCACCAAATGATAGGGAATGAAGAACGGATACAGAGGACCGTCTCCCATCTTGTACAGACTAAGATAGTGTTGTTGCTTTGGATCCGCATGCTCGGCCAAGATGAACACTTTTGTTAGCGGCGTGCCAACCACATAGTCTACGATGCCGCCTACCTTGCGGATCTCTTCGATGTCATAGATCTTGCCAATTTTCATGACATCGTCTTTGTATTCCGCGCCTCTCGACATACCCCGCGAACGCACCACAAATCCGGTCGCGTTGGCGACAATTGCTTGTTCGAAGCTGATCTTGGAGCCGTCAGCAAAGCTGGTCACCATCGCGGGGTTTTGTCCCCACTTCTCGGCAAACCCCTTTTGCGTGGTGGGATTTCGGTACGGGTCCTGCAGACCTTTGATGTTGCCAATGACGCGAGGGGTGAGTCCGAGTCCTTTTACCCAGCGATACAGATTGATCTGCAATCCGGGTTCGTCACCGTCGCATGCCGACAGCACCACTCCATGATTTTGCGCATAGACTTGTAGAATCGGCCCTATGGTCGCGTCAATTTCCGCGTTTAGCAGGACGACGTCCTTTTTATTGCGAAACGCTTCCAGAGCCACGCGCGCGCCAAAATCAACCGAGCCCGTCACATCCACGAGAACATCCACTCCCGTCGAGCGGGCCAGCATATACGCGTCGTCGGTCGCTACGATTTTTCCCTCCCTGATCGCGAGGTCAGCCTCTTGTTGCGTCGCTGGACCGACGACGCCTTCGACACCAGCATACTTGCAGAGATCAAATGCACGCTGAGGATGCCGGTTGAAAACGCCGACCAAGCGCATCCCGGGGGTGGTGTGCACGATGTGGTTCGCCAGGCCCTGAGAAATAAATCCAGCGCCGAGCAGTGCGACCCGGATCGGTCTACCCTCCGCCTCGCGTGCCCGCAGCGCATTGTCGACGATGATCATTGGTTATGCCTCAATAAGGGATTACACTAGCCGGTCACTTGCACCGGCTCAGCTCGCATCCGCTGCCTGATTTCGTCTTCTTGTTGATCTAGCGTCTTCCAATGCCGGTCTTTGTCTGAAATCTCCTCTACTGGCAGGGGCCATTGCAGTCCGAGCCGGGGATCATCATGCAGCAGCCCGCCCTCGCAGCCCGGAGTGTAGAACTCGCCGACCTGATAGCTGGTTTCGGTTTTATCTCGAAGCACCTGGTACCCATGCGCGAAACGCTCCGGAACGTAGAGGGCGCGACCATTGTCTTCGTTCAGTTCGACGGCGACGTGTTGGAGATAAGTCGGACTCTCGGGCCGCAAATCCACGATGATATCGAGAATTGCTCCCCGAGTGCAGCGCACCAACTTCGTCTCCGCCGCAGGAGGAAATTGGAAATGCATTCCCCGTAGAGTGCCCTTTTTATGATTAAAAGCGATGTTCCCTTGCGCAATTGTGGGTTTCAAGCCATGGGCTTCGAATTCGTGCTGGCAAAAGCCGCGCGCGAAAAAGCCCCGTGAGTCCTCCCGGCGTTCGATATCGATTACGAACGCCCCCTTTAGCATCGTTTCTGTGAAGATCATGAAGATAGAGCTCCTTTTCCTTCTGTTTCGCCAGTCCTAGCTCGCTGTGATCGGCACCGTCAGCGTTTTTTCTGGGCCCTGGGCCTTCCAGTGAAGGGAAGCGTCTAGCTTCCCCTGCCCCAGGAGTCGTTGAATGCTGTGAATCCGGAAATAGCGCCCAGAATTCATGTCTTCAGCGGTAAATCCATGAGAACGATAGGCATCGTAGAGTTCCTGCGCGCCTTTGCGAGCGGTCCATTGTGGCCGGAAGTTGGGTAGCACACGCCCGATCTTGTCGCAGTTTACCCGATAACACCGCTTATCCGGCCCACCGCCAGGAAAGTATTCGATATGACACCCTGGGACCGTTTCAGCGACGATATCCGCGAGTTCGCTGATTCTGTAGTTTTCCGTCGTCTGGCCCACATTGAAGGTCGCGTTGTGTACGACGTTCACTGGAGCCTCTAACACGGACAACATTGCGCCGATTATGTCCCGAATGTGCACGATCGGGCGCCAGGGCGTACCATCGCTCTTGATCAAAATCCGGCCGGTTGTAAACGCAGACGCCACGAAATCATTCAGCACCAGATCCAACCGGAGACGCGGAGACACGCCGTACGCAGTTGCATTTCTCATGTAAGTCGGGCTGAACTTTTCATCCGCCAGCGCGGCCACGTCGCGTTCGACCAAGACCTTTGACTCACCGTATGGGGTCACAGGGTTGAGCGCAGCTGACTCTTCGAGGAATTCATCACCCGCCGAGCCGTACGTGCTGCAGGACGAGGAAAACACGAAACGTCTCACGCCTGCTTGTTTGGAAAGTTCGGCTAGCCGCACAGAAGCCTTATGGTTGATCTCATAGGTGAGACTGGGATCGAGATTGCTAACCGGATCGTTCGATAGCGCTGCCAAATGTACTACAGCTTCGAAGCCATCCAGGTCTGCCTTTGTTACTTCACGAATGTCCTTGCGTACCTCGGCAATCTCGGGTCCTGGCCGTCCGAAATCACAACCCGCGTACAGGTCGGTGTCGAGGCCAACTACTTCATGCCCCGCCTCACGAAACATTTGCATCGCAACCGCACCAATATAGCCCTTATGGCCAGTCAGTAGTACTCTCATCGTCTTGCAGCTCCCGTTCGCAGGATTCTTGCCAAGAAGCACACCACGAATACAATTGATATCATCACGCCACTAACCCATGTGTCTGTAAAGAATGCTGCCCGCCGTGGAGAAGAAAGCGTCCGGCAAATTGCACAGAATTTCGCGGAACCCCCGCCATTGCCAAGGCGCTGTTTCTCGTCGTCCTCCGACATTTGTGTACCGATAATATGTCAGCAACCGCTTGCTCGCCCCCAGCCGATCCTTAAAAGCAACTAAGCCCTTGTGATCTAGTTCCGAACGGCCCAAGTCGATCTTTTCTGCTGCCCGATAATTTGCACTCTTCGATGAGCCGCCAAAACAAGAACGGAATGCCGCCGAGGTTGTGAAATGCCGCGTTGGAGCATCCGTACTTGAAAACGACAAGCGAGCGGTGTCGGAGGGTAAGCATCGCGGCGATTGGAGTGCCACACTTCCGGGCTATCCGGATCTCCGCTTTGTCACCCATACATTCAACCAAGTTTGTAAACCAACTTCGCGGCTGAGGGAGCAGATGATGGCGCCTTCTAGTCATTAACAGTAGCTGGTAGAACTCGTCCACAAGTTGGCGAGACCGGCCCACTTCATACGAAAGGCGCTCTCTTTCGGCTCGCCGGATCTTTCGCTGAAAGGAGTTCTTATGCAACCGACGGAAAATTTGCTCCAGACCGTAGCCTAAGTCTAGCTCATGGAGCCAATAAGCACCGGTTGGTTTTAGACCAGACTCGGTAATCTGAAGTTCCGATAACGGACGAAGCTCCACGTACTGCTGGCGATTGCGATCGCACTCGTCTCGCAACCACTTGGTGAACGTTCGTGTCTCCGCGGGATCGTTCAGCAGGGGTTCGCAATGATCTGTAAAGGGCAGCGAAACCAAACGGGTGCCCGTCAGCCAGCTCGAGACTCGACAGACGACCATGCCGCTCTCTAATGTTGAGCCGGCTGGCGAATTGGTCAAGACCAGTGGTTCGTATCCATAAGTACGCGATAGCGCTTCGAGCCAGCCCCGCTGATGGAAGACCGATGCGTGTCGGTGGCGAGCAACAAGATCATCCCAGCGGCGGTCTGCGAGCGGATGTAGGATGTGAACGTTCAATGTTTTCGCGGTTCGGAACGGTCCAGGCACGCTCTTGGGAGCCAAGGCAGCGCACCCTGTCGGACCGTACCCCGCGACGTTCGTGGGCGCCGAATCCTTCAGCATCCGCTAGCAATCCTGTAACTACCCCTACCTTCCTGTATTCCTTCATTTCCCGTAGAAACATTCAACCGCCTGCTGGAAAAGCGGAGCGGGGAATCCGTGCGGCTTGGTTCGCAATTGGTCACTAATAACGGAATGACGAGCACGCCCCAAGCCAAACCACACAATTACACGTATCCACTCGCGGCAATCAATTTGCCAGTCCGCACCGATTATCACATGTAGATGGAATTAGCTTGGCTTAGCTAAGCTGTTTAACAACAATTACTTACAAGTGACCGGGAAGTTGGAGAGCTCTGGGCTTTGGTGACCTGCTCCCAAGCGGCGGGAATGGGGAAAATTGTTACCAGGTTTTGCGAAAGCGTTTCCTGTCAAGCCCATGCAACCTCACCGCCTCCGATACAAACGGCGATCTAAGGTCACTTGTTCAGAGAAGCGCCTCCGATAATCTTTCAGCGACTTACGACCTTGATAGCTCAGCTGGTCTCCGCCGCGCCACGAATTGGCGTGGGTCCAAGATCCACTATCTGGCAGACGGCGTCGAGTAGGGACCGTGCGAACAAATCGGCGCTTCCGGTCGGGACTTCATCGCATTTCAGTATTCGAACCGTTTTGCATCCAGCGCTTTTGCCAGCTCCGATATCGACGTCGGAGTCTCCAATCATCCATGACGACGTTAGATCAATTTCATGTTCAATTGCGGCCTTCAAGAGCAGGCCCGGAGCCGGCTTGCGACAACCGCAGGGCGGATGTTCGTCGTGAGAACAATAATAAATCCCATCTATCAGAGCGCCGTCCGACGCAAACCCTCTGCGCATACGCTCGTGTATCAGATCTAAATCGTCCGTCGTCAAGAGCCCTTTTGCTATACATCTTTGATTGCTAACCACAACTACATGGAATCCAGCTTTGTTAAGTGAAGCGATGGCCTCGACCACGCCGGGAAGAAACTTCATCTCTTCCCAGCACGTCACATATTGACCTTCCGGAAGCTTTTGGTTTATGACCCCGTCACGATCGAGGAACGCGGCTTTTCTCATGAAATATTTCCTGTTCCACCAATTTCTACGCAACGTAACCTAGTGCTTACGCTTACTTTTTGCGCCAACGTCGTTTGCGGTCTTGACTGTCATCGAGGCGGGTAGATCAAATGTCTCCAAAGATATGCTCGTACTGCTCGTCTAAGGCCACTTGATAGGCCTCTCCCTTTTGTTCGATTTGGGACTTCAGATTCTCAGCGTTTTGCTGGAGCGCAATAAATTGGGCAATCAATTTGTTGGTGTCAATGTGCTCGATGTCCTGGCAGAACTCCGACAACCCGACCCCGCTCATTAACGAATCGACCTTTTCATGGAACGAAATGGCCACGACCGGCTTGTTGAGCCATAGAGCCAACAAAACATTGTGAAACCGACTCGCGACTACAAGATCTGTACTGGCCACTTGTGATAGTACCTCGGCGACGGAAGAAGCCGGTTCATCGATGATCTTGCCCTGTGCATAGTCAATCCCCGCAACTTCCAATACGGATCTCAGATCTTGCCTGGCGCGATGGTCGTACACTGCATCGCCGATGAGCAAGCGAACGGTGTACCGCTGTTCGAGTAGCCAAGTTACGAAGGCACTGAGTTTCTCGATGTAATTGCGATAGGCAGATTCGTCGTTTCCCAAGTTCGCGCGTCGCTGGGAATACGTAATTATGCCGACGCCGATCACAGTAGCGTGTCCATCATGGCACTGAGAGCTGGGGATCATTGTTTTGGGCAGACTGAACGCCAAGTCCGGACAAACATTATCCCCCTTCGTATCGAAATGGAGACTCTCGAGGTATTCCTTGGAGAAGTCGTCGCGATACGATCGGTAGTCCGCTAATGCCAATGCCGTCTTAACGAATAACTTACTCAGCGGTTTACTTAACGGCCCCACTCCAACGCTCACAAATAGCAGTTTGCACCGTCGCAGTTTCGCGATGATCGACCATTTCAAGATGTCATAGTGCAGGCCGAAAGGGGAAATGCCAACGTCTCCCAACATTCCCGTCCCGGTCATAACGAGCATGTCGACGCCCTTTAGAGTCCAGAACGCCCTGAACCAGCGACGCAGTTCTATAGGAATTCCAACAAATATTCTTCTTAACAATCTCACGGCCCTATTTTTCACGGGGGGCAAAGGCGAATCCCGAATCGGGAACGCAGAAATATGGTAGTTCGAAGTTACTTCCTTTGGTCCTGAACACACACAGCTGATTTCCGCATTCGGCATATATTTTCTAAGGTTGTATAACAAAGCTTGTAGCGTACATTCATTACCCAGGTTCCCGACGCCAAAAGCTCCGAAAAGACAAATCCTCTGTCGCGTCGAGTCAATCCTCATCTGCCAAGTCCCTGGTCCATCCTACAAAGTCGGACATTTTATGTACCCGCGTACGATCTTCAGGCTTTCAATGGCGGAGGATTTCATCTGGAACACTTGCACTGAGCGTGCTGCGCGCAGCGGGGGCGTGCAAAAAAGGAAAACGAAGAATGCGTCGTCAAGCGGCGCCCGATGGTGCGAACTCCGATAGGTACCCGAGAGTTGACCACGGCAAGCATCTCTCCCTGCAACACTTCAGCCTGTCCCTTGTACCAGCTGCGTCAATTCGTAACCTTCTGGTCGTGCACAAGCGAATCATTACTGCTCAGCACAGCGCTCTCCCCGATCTGAAATGCAGCGGCATAACGGACGATCCAGTTCTGCCGGCTCTTATCGAGAGGCTCCAGCCCCCAATAGTTCATCGGCCAATCTCGCCGTAAGCTAGGATCGCCATCGTGAGACTCTTCCAGCAACTCCCTGACGGGCTTCCATCTCAGATCCGTCGCGACCTTTGTTCGAACATCCAGATCGATTCCGGATACGACCAGAAAGCCTCCCTGCTTTACAAAACGCGAAATCTCACGCAAACACGCCTCGGCAACGAGCGGACTCATGTGACAAAGGAAATTGTTCGCCACCACGATATCCTGAGAGCCCAACACTTTCACCATTTCTGGGTCGCGAACATCGCCAGCATGCCAGATAATGCCTTCTTTAATCCAAGACTGCACTACTACATTGTCCTCCGTTCTATCGAACATCCTGTTTATTTCCGTTTCAGTCAGTCGCTGAAAAATTCGCTCTCCGACAAACTCGGGAGACATGAGCGAGTAAGTCCCCTTCTGTGCGATTTCCAAAACTTCTTTTGAAATGTCCACCGCGTGCAAAACGACCCGCAACTCTGGACGAGATGACCGGAGTGACGCAAGGATAGAATAAACTTCAGCGCCGTTGCTACATCCCAACACCGCAATACGGAGGGTGGACGCCTCTTCAGCTTGATATGACAGTTGGCGCATCAATTCGAGTTGCGGCCGGTTCCGCAGAAAAAAAGTCCCAAAGTACTGCCTGCGATTTTCCCACCGGCGAACGAGCGCATGCAAAAAATGACCGTACGAACGGGTCGGACGAAGATCCTTTAACGACGTAGGGAATATGATCCCAGATCCATCCGCTCAGGCGGAAAAACACGCCTAGCGGAGAGTTTCCAAAGATTCTTAACTGCACTATTCTATCCACTAAGAATTGACCCATTTCATTCCAACTCGAAGAGACTCGATCGACGAAGGAGCATTCCAACCGAATCAGCGGCGAAGGCTTGACCCGGTCTCGAGGTCCGGGGATTGGCTGAGGGAGGATTTCCGCTCGCGCTTACTGAATGCCCGCTGGTAAGCGGCAAGGAGATTGGGTACGGAATATTCCCAAGCAAGCTCGTCCAAGACTCGTTTGCGTCCGAATTTCCCCATTCTTTCTCTCTCCTCCGGATGTTCGATCAACCAGAGGATTTTGGCGGCAAAATCGGGCACCTGATTCTGATTGTCACTGTAAACCGCGGCTTCCTGGGCGCTGAAACGGCCTTCCTTCAGGGAGAATTGGACGATAGGCTTGCCAAGCGCCATGTACTCCATGATTTTGATCATCGTGGAGATGTCATTCATTTCACAGGGTTTGTCCGGATTGACGCAAATGTCGGCCGTGGACAGAATCTCAAAGAGCTGTTCATCGGGAATCCTGACCGGTGAAATTAAACATGTCGCCGAGCTGCTTGTCCTGCAACATTTTCCGAAGCCCGGACAGTCCCGGTCCCCCGCCGACGCAAGTGAAATGAATGTCGCGACGCCCCAAATTCTTGAGGTGGAGCGCCACATCCAAGAGAATGTCCAAACCTTCTTGAACGCTGATCGTCCCGACGTAACCGACCAAGTAAGGCTTGCCGAATTTGAGAGCGGGATTGGGCTGAACGGGTTTAAAGGTCTTGAGATCGGGCCCGTTTCGAACAATGAAAACATCGCGCGGATCCATCCCTCCCCTGGATATGGCAAGGTCTCGGTAGCTGGCATTAGTGGCCATGACTACGTCGCTGAAACGGTACGTCTGCTTTTCGAGCCAGACCTGGGCCCTGTAAAGGAAGTCTTTTCTTTCATACTTGGAGAGGTAGAGTTCCGGGTTCGCATCGTGATGATCGAAGATGTATTTCACGCCCAAGAGTTTGAAAGGGAGGGCGACCAGAAAAATATCGTCGGGGGGATTACAGCCCTGAATGACATGGAAACCGTGCCGAAAATAAATCCACCAGGTGTAGAGGAACTCCCAAAACAGTGCGCAGCCAAATTCGAGGAGATACCCGAGGGGACTGTTCCCTTCTCTCGGCATCGGGTGCCGATAGACGTGTATCCCATTGAGAACTTCGTGGCCCGCAGTGTAGCCCTTACCTCGGGGGCACAATACGGTGACGTCATATCCGTTCGCGCACAAGGACAAGGCTTCCTTCCACACGCGTGTGTCGAAGGGAACGGGCAGATTTTCAACGATGATTAGGACTTTATTTTTCATGTAAGCGGTTTCTTAAACCGGAGCCATGGACCGAATTCATGAACGTTTCAAGACAGAGAGGACGTCCACTTCACCCACCTCGTATATGGCTGCGGTCAGGATGCCTTTAGCTACGCCCCCTGCGTCACGACTGGTTGCTCCCCCTCGACCGACGGGCGCTTCAACAATCCTCGGAGCAAGTCCATGTAAAACGTCTTCTGCCCCATTCCATAGAGCAACATGCCAGCATATGCGGCAAAGAGAATAGTCACTCCCAGTAGCAATCGGGGGAAAGGCAACCACTGTCTGCAAAAGAATTGAACGCCCAGGGCCAGTGCCACCGCCACACTGCCGGAAAGCAAAGGGTCGATCATGACCTTCATCACGTCTCCGAACGAAATCGGTGTCCCGTGGACACCCCAGGCGATGTGCGGCAGAGCCCACAACATCATCGCCGCCGAAAAGCCGAGAGCCACTCCGTTCGGTCCGTAGTGCAGGCCGAGCGAGTAGCCCGCGATCACGACCGGGGCAAGAACCAGCGCAACCTGCAAACTTCGTTTGACCATCCCCATTGCGAATAGGAGCCATCCCAATGGATTGATGATGGCGAAGATAAGAACTGTTGGAGCCAGGAGTTGCAGAATTCTGGCCGCGGCACTCCACTTCGATCCGAGAATCACCATAACCAATTCATGGGGGAAGATCCCAATGACGCACGTGAGTGGCACCGTCATTGCCAATACCAGTGAATATCCCTTCAGGAAGTAGCTTCTCAGACGGATCGGGTCCCCCTGCAGCCGAGACAGCGCAGCGAACGCCACTTCCCCGATAGCGGAATTCAAATTATCCGTTGGAATGTTGATAATCTGATACGAGCGCCCATAAATACCCAGAGCCTCCGCTCCCCGAAACCGCCCCAGCAGCACCTTGTCTAGGTTATAGGCCACGTATACGATCAGGCTGATCAGCGTCACCGACCCGCCAAAACGGATCATCGACCGAATCCCAACTCCTTTCCGTGGTTTACCCGGTATCCACGACGTCGCCATCCAAAACGCGATCGTGGAAACCAGTGGCAGCGTCACCGACAATCCCACCAGCGACCAGTACCCGTAGCCCCACAGCGCCATCCCTATCCCTAACACCGTACTTACCATCAGAGCAACAATTTGGATTACGGCCAGGGCTGTGAAACGCATCTCCCGCTGCAGAATTGCCGAGTGTTGCACACCGGCTGCATTGATCACAAACCCGGTTGCCAACGCGATCGTCACCCAGAACAGCCGCGGTTCGTGATAAAAGCGAGCCACCAGCGGCGCCACCGCCGACAACAAAACGGTCAGGATCGCGCCAACCAGCAGGTTGATCCAGAACAGCGTCGAAATTTGTTCGTCCGTTATATCCACGCGCTGGATCGTCGCCGTGGATAGTCCGAAATCGCGGAACAAGAAGAACACACTCGTGAACGCCGTGACCATGCCGACCAATCCAAAGTCTTTCGGGTCGAGCAACCTGGCCAAGATCATCAGGGCGCCAATACGGACAGCGAAATAAATCGCCTGGGCTCCAACTCTAGCGACACTACCTCGGATTGCCTTTTCTTTGAGGTCTTTCATCGGAGGGTCACTTATTCAAGGAAAACGGCTATCAGCAGCATCCGTTATGTGTCTTCGAACAAGCTGATACAAAAAATTATTAGGGCAACAACCCTTTGTAAAGCGGTCTCTGCTAGCTGACAACAATGACGCAGAGGCCCGCCTGGATAAGCCACGTCGCCGCTTCGATCCACTCGGGGAGGAAACGCCATCTTCTCCCGACTCCGGATATACCGTTCTTCGGGTGCCATGCGGTCGATGACCTCGTCACGGCCGAGAAACACGGCTCTCTTCAGGGAAGATTTCTTTCTCCACGAGTTCTGAGATGATGTGGCCGATCAAAATATGGCACTCCTGAATTCGGGGGGTATCCTTGGAGGGAACGCAAATGCAAAATTCCGCGCTCTTGGCAAGAGTTCCTCCGGATGCCCCCGTCAATCCGACTGTCCGCAAACCCATTTGGCGGGCGGTCAGGACGGCCTTGACCACGTTCGGCGAATTTCCGCTCGTCGAAATGCCCACGGCGACGTCGCCAGCCTTTGCCAAAGCTTCGATCTGCCGGGAAAAAACGTGATCAAACCCGTAGTCGTTGCCGATGGCCGTAACACAGGAACTATTTACAGAAAGAGCTAATGCGGGCAAGGCCGGCCGATCGAAGGCAAAGCGTCCGACTAGTTCCGCGGCGATATGTTGCGCGTCCGCCGCGCTGCCACCGTTGCCGAACAGAATCACTTTGTTTCCCTGCCGCAATGATGCGACTAAGATTTCGCTAACCTTGGCGATCGTCGCGACCAGTTCAGAACTACTTAGCATGGTTTGCTTTGTGGCAATCGAAGCCTTCATTAATTCGGTTACTCGATGGCCGAAATCACCCGTTTCCTTCATCCACCCTCCGCATCGAAGTCTGGTAGGGGAACCAAATCAGCATCCTTCGAGTATCTGCCGATTGCGTTTTCGCAGTTGCAAACCATTCGCCGACACCGCAAAACGAACTCAGGATACAGCGCACGCTCGAATCAGTGCAGCTTCTCATCACCAGAACCGGGAAGTCTCTTTACGCGGGCCGCATCATAAAGGCGATCAGAAAGTCCTTGCGCTCGCGCATAGTCTTCCGGAGTGCCTATGTCGATAAACACTCCTTGCTGTTCCAACGCATAGACTCCCTGAGTCAGCAGCTTCGGGAAGACATCCCGCTCCAGACTGGACGGTCCTTCTGGAATGTGTTCGAGAATTCTTCGATTGAAGACATAAACTCCCGCGTTGACCAGCCCGTTTGGGTCCGCATTCGTCTTCTCTGCGAAACCGCTCACCACTCCATCGGGTCTCACTTGGACTGTCCCGTATCGCATCTCATTCCTGGTTCGAAACACGGCCATGGTTGCGATGCCACCCGACTTTCGATGGAAGCAAATCAGCTGTCGGAAATCCATTTCCATGAACGAATCGCCATTCATCACTAGAAAGTCAGAAACCTCCCGGAGGAACGGTTCAGCGAATTTCACGGCGCCCGCCGTGCCAAGGGCTTCCGGTTCCCTGGAATACTCAATCGTTACATCCCAGGAATGGCCATCGCCCAGATCATGCTCGATCTCTTGGGCGCGATAACCAGTACACATCACCAATCGGCGGATGTCCTGATGGCACAGTTGCCGAACCAGCAGTTCGAGGAACGGCCGTTCACCGACCGCGGCCATGGGCTTGGGCGTACTCTGCACCACAGATCGCAGCCGTGTTCCCAATCCCCCTACTAGCAGAACAGCTTTTATATCGCTGTCGGACGGACTCATAAATGGTCCCTTTGCCCGCTCGGTTACAAATCTCGATAATTTTCAGGAGGAATACTCGAACAGTTCTCTCGACTCTATCGGTCGGATTCGAATGCCTTGTCCCAGTATGCCAGCATCGAAGCCAATGTTTGCTCGATTGACATCAGCGGTTTCCAGCCCGTGTCCCTACGGATCTTATCGGTGCGGCCGAAGATGATCTTCTCGTCGGAGGGCCGCATCAAGCGAGAGACACGCCTGACTTCTACTTTTACGCCTGACAGCCGGATTGCGGCATGTAACAGCTCGTCAATCTGGAACGTCTTGCTCGCGCACAAGTTGTAGGCCTCCCCCCGCTTTCCTTTCAAGGCGGCCAGGTAAAAACCGCGGACCGTATCATGGACATCAAGAAACGCGCGGCGAGGGGTCAGGTTGCCGACTTCCATGACGGGTGGCTGCATTCCCTTCTTAATCCGAGCCAGTTGGCGGACAAAGTCTGATGGAGCATCGTTGGTCTTGCCTGGGCCTGTTGTATTGAAGAGCCGGATGTTGGTGGCCGGTATTTTGTAGTCCAAGAAGTACTCGCGGGCCAGAAGGTCGAGGCAAACCTTGCTGATGCCGTAGGGGTGAAGAGGCTGCAGTGGCTGGTGTTCCGAGACCGGAATCGCGGCGGGCGGAACATGTCCATACTCTGCGCTCGAACAGGCCGACACTATAACGGGTGGCCGCTTCATATAGCGCAGCGCCTCGAACAAGTGTAGAGAGCCCATGATGTTTGATTCGAAGGTCCCTACTGGATCTGCCCAGGACACCGTGGGCAGGCTCTGTGCGCCCAGGTGGAAGACGTGGGTCGGTTCGTGCTCATTGAGAATTTGGGCCACCCTTTGGCCATTCCGTAGATCACATTGCACGAAGTTCAGGTTGGGTAGTTCTGGAAAAGAATTCCTGCCGTGGAAGCAATATCCGCCGATGACCTTCCATTGCTTGGCCTGAAGGAACTTCACCAAGTGAGATCCGATGAAGCCCTCGGCGCCAGTTACGAGTGCGATCTTCTTCTGCATTCTTGTTGTCATAATGTGAAAAGAATCTTCTGGGAAGGCATCCGTGATTGAGACATTCGCTCTAGGCGCTAGACGTGAAAGGGCAACTTACCCAACGCATGATTTGGCCAAGGGCCCTTACTCAGACTTGCGTGGGTCACCCGAGTTCCCGAACGCCGGGGGGAAGCAACCACACGTGAAGGGACAAAGCCCGACGTGCCTAGGAATGCTCAGTCTGCGCGTAGACCTCGCGGCGTTCGCGCGTTAAACCTTCGTCGTATTCTCCCTCCGGCTCATACACAATGACTTGGCTCCCTCGATTAGAAAACGCAAAGGGTACGCACAAAAGCTTTTTTAATCGACGTCGCACGTCATCGCGGCGTTCGGGGGGCACGTAGAGCAACAAGAAGCCGCCGCCGCCGGCTCCCAGAAGCTTGCCGCCGAGAGCGCCTGCGTCGAGTCCGGCCTCGTAAATTTCATTGATGTCCGAGTTGGTGATTTTTTGCGTCAGCGACCGTTTCACTTTCCATCCCTCGTGCAGCAAGTCGCCCGAATTCATCCAGAGAGCGATGCGGGTTCGTCACGATGTCCTCCGCCTCGCCCACCATTTGGAACATTGTTTCCAGCTCTTTCGTCCTTTGAGGCGTCACTCTAACTTGCTCCTGAGCAATTTCCGAAGCGATCCTCGAAAAACCGGTGAAGTACAGAGCCAGGTTCTGCTCGAGTGCTGCAAGTCTGGCCGGCGCGGTCAAGACTCGCTTCACTTCGAAGGAATCATCCTGATTGAAGTTGATGCGATTGAAGCCGCCGTATGCGGCGCTTACCTGGTCCTGTGACCCCACGGCTTCCCGAATCAGGTTTTGCTCCACATGGAGAGCGTCGACGGCGAGCGCATGCTTGTCACGCATTTGGTTCTTCAGAGCATACAAGCCGAGCAGGAGCCCCACAGTAAACGCCGAACTAGTCCCCAACCCTGTTCGGGCAGGCAAGTCGGCCACGTGATGGATCTCGACCCCACCGTTGATTTCCAGGAATTGCAAGCACTCGCGCGCCGAAGGATGCTCGATCGTGCCATTGTCATTTACGTTTTCAATTCGCGAGTACGACACGCGGCTCTGATACTCGAAAAAGGGCGGGAGCCATCTGGACGTAATGTAGCAGCACTTGTCGATAGCGGTCGACAGCACAGCGCCGCCGTGCTCGCGATACCAGACGGGATAATCCGTGCCTCCCCCGAAGAACGAAATGCGAAGCGGAGTACGAGTAATGATCATGTTTCCATCCTTCCGATTGTGTGTTCAGGGAGGACCCAGGAGTTCAGCCGCACGCAATTCCAATCTTGACGTCAAAAAAACGCAGGCTCGACGATAGCGTCAAGTCTACAACGGGATTCAGAGCAACCAATCCTGGGCCTGAATCGATCCAGGCGAGCCACTTCACGCTTGAACAGGGCGAACGCCAGCTTGCGCCGGAATCATGTTCTGTAAGAAGCCCGCGATTTCCCCGACAACCCGCTCGCGCTGCTCGGCGCTGAGCTGCGGAAACATCGGTAACGATACGATCTCGGGCGCAATTTTCTCCGTCACCGGAAAGTCCCCGCGGCCATATCCCAATCCTGCATAAGCCTTTTGCAAGTGCAGTGGCACCGGGTAGTGAATTCCTGTGCCAATCTTGGCTTCGGCCAGGTGCTTCTGCAACCCTTCGCGATCTCGAACGCGAACTACATACAGGTGATAAACTGCTCGCGCCCAGTCCGGGCTGTAGGGCCTCACCACTCCGTCCACGTTCGACAGTAGCCTGTCGTAATGCCGGGCGGCTTCCGCTCGTTTCCGGTTCCATTCCCCTAGATGTTTGAGTTTCGCGGATAGTATGCCCGCTTGGATCGAATCCAGGCGGCCGTTATAGCCCTCGATATCGTGATAGTACTTCTTGGATTGCCCATGGTCGCGAAGCATTGACACTTTTCTCGCCAGCGATTCGTCGTTCGTCGTGACCGCTCCACCTTCGCCGCACGCTCCCAGGTTCTTTCCCGGATAGAAGCTGAATGCGGCGGCCTTACCCATCGACCCCGCGGTGCGCCAGCGGTTTTCCTTCTTTGAGAAATACTCCGCGCCGTGCGCCTGGCAGGCGTCTTCAATCAGAATCAGGTTGTACTGCTTCGCGATCTCCAGCAGCGCATCCATATCCGCGGTTTGTCCGTACAAATGGACGGGAACAATGGCGGTGACCGGCTTTCCGGTCTTGTTATCAATCACCGCTCCCATTTTCCCGTCGACCGTGCACGACTTCTCCAAGTACTCCCGCACCTTCGCCGGGTCCATGTTGTACGTCCGTTCGTCGACATCCACGAATCTCGTTTCGGCTCCGGCCTGTGAGATCGCTTCCACAGTCGCGATGAAAGTGTTTGGCACGGTAATCGCGACGTCGCCGGCTTTCACACCCGCAGCCGTTAGCGCGAAACGCAGCGCGTCGGTTCCGTTACTGGCGCCGACGCAATAGTTCACGCCGCAGAAATCCGCGAACCCGCGCTCGAATTGTTCGACCAGCGGGCCGCCGATGAAGCTGGCGGTGTGCAGCGCGCGCTTGAAAACCTCGGTAAGTTCCTGTTCCAGCTCGACGTGCGGTGTAACAAGATCAAGAAACGGAATGGCTTCCTTGGCGTTCACTTTTGGTCTCCCGGTAAGATGGCCGCGGCGGTATCAATGGACCTCTTCACTTTCGCGGGATTTCCGACGACGATGGCATTGGCGGGTACATCCTTCGTGACTACGCTTCCCGCACCCACAATGGCATTTTCGCCGATAGTCACATTGGCCAGAATTGTCGCTCCCGAACCAATCGACGCGCCCTTCTTGACCAACGTGCGCTCAACCTTCCAGTCTTTTTCTGTCTGCAGGTGCCCGTCCGATGTGACTGCGCGAGGATAGGAATCGTTTATGAATGTCACGCTGTGCCCGACGAACACGTTGTCTTCAATCGTCACGCCTTCACAGATGAAGCTGTGGCTTGAGATCTTGCAGTTCTTTCCCACGATCGCATTTTTCTGAATCTCGACGAAGGCTCCGATTTTCGTGCCGTCGCCTATCTGGCAGCCATATAGATTGATGAACTTCGAAAGGCATACATCCTTGCCGAGTTTCACATCCGCAGTAATGCACCAGAAGTCGCTCATAGCCCGAAGATTTTCCCTTTCTGTTGTAGGGATTTGTCGGCAGTCTCCAGCATGCGCACTACCCGCAAACCGGCTTGCCCATCGTTGAACGGTTGCTTATCTTCGGTTATGCACTCAATAAAATATGCCGTCTCAGCTTTGAGCGCCTCCACTTGCTCAACCTTGGGCGACCACATGTCGCCAGTTCGATAGCTCACCAGTTGCTGATAAACGGCTTCACCAGTGGTAAACTGCACCCCTTTGTCGTAGACCTTGATCTTCTCGTCTGCCTCGATGTCATTCCAAACAAGCATCTTCTTCTCGCCGCCGATCAGAGTTGTGCGTACTTTAACCGGGGAAAGCCAATTGACGTTGAGGTGCCCGATCATGTTGTTTGGATAATAGATCGTTATAAAGGCCACGTCCGCGATGCCATTCAGGTGGCCTTCGCCTGTGGCCACCATGGCCTCCGGTTTCTCCGTAATCAGATAATCCATAATGGAGAGATCGTGTGGTGCAAGGTCCCAAATTACGTTTACATCATTTTGAAAAAGCCCCAGATTCACACGCGTCGAGTCGTAGTAGTACAGCTGGCCAAGAGTTCCGTCGTCGATCAGCCCGCGGATCTTCCTCACCGCACCTGTGAACAAGAACGTATGGTCGACCATGACCTTCAAGTTCTTCCGTTCCGCCAATTCGATCAATTCTTCGGCTTGTGCCGTCGACGACGTAAAGGGCTTTTCCACAAAGACGTGCTTTCCATTCTCCAGCGCCTTCTTCGCCAGTTCGAAGTGCGTCCAAACGGGCGTCACTACAGCTATAGCGTCGATATCCGTCGCGGTCAGCAAATCGTCGGCATTTGAACTAACACGCAGCTCCGGATACGCCTGTTGGGCTCTTCGCAACGATTTGTCGCTCTTGTCGCACACGGCCACCACGCGCGAACCTTCCGTTTGCTGAAAATTTCGCACGATATTGGGGCCCCAATACCCGTAACCGATGACACCGACTCGGATCATTTTCGCTCTTCCTTCTGCGGAGGGAGGCTATTTAGGATTACAATTGTGAAAGGTAGGACGCCTCAGTAACAGTCTCGAGAAGAAGCTATCAATTTCAAGTGACCGCGCCTCAGTTCAGGTAGGCTACCGCCATTAAACATCACCTACGGACATTCCAAAGAAGGGATCGCAATCGGCCTGCCAGACTGGTACCGATTCGGAATCGGTTTATCTCTAGTGCTCTTTCCGTGATAACTATAAGAAAATAAACTGCTTAGATGGCGTAGGCAGGACTGGGACCAACCATTAGCGGCTGCCCCGCCGAGTCAAGCGCCACATCATGAGGAAAAGTCTTGCCCCGACTTGAGAACGCCTTTCCAACGGCCAATGTCTGCCAGTCGGCAAGAAACCGTATCAGTTGGTCGAGGCAGTAAGATTAATCTTTTGTTACAGTTCGACGGTGTGGTCGAAATGCTTGCAGGTCCTTCCCCGCTTCAAGTCCACTCGTCTCGGGCGCAAGATGGGATTCAGGCCCCTTTTGTGTGGCCCTCGGCCGCAGTTTCCGTCGTCCAGGCAGGGGCCAAATTGCTCCAAGGTGTCTCAATTTGGGACGTCCTTTCCAGGTGACACTGTAACGTTCTTTTCGAGCAAACGATTGCATGTTAGGGGCAAAGCGTTGCAGAGTTTTCTGCCTGGACTCATATGGAATACTCATTCTAAAAGACTTATTTATTAACCACTTTGGTAATCTGTTTGCACAGAGTGAGGCAGCGTTTCCCCGACGCTTGGTTTATCCCTAACGGAGAAAAATCGGCATGAACCTTTCAAAGGCGATTTGGTCCTTTGCGTTGCTGTTGGTAATGACACCGCTGGCGCATGCGGACGGAACCACGACCATGCTGTTTACGGGCGTCAATGGAGCGAATGACGGCGTCTACTATGTCAGTCCCTACACGGGCGTCATGAATCTTGGGTCCTCCAATGCTCAGCCGGTAGTTTTGTTCTGCGACGACATTAACAATGAGGTTTACGTCGGCGAGATCTGGCAGGCCAATGTAACCAACATGGCGACGGGCAACCTTGCCAACACTCGCTATGGAAATGGCTCAGTCAACCCCAACCTTGGAAGCACGAGCCCGCAAACCCTCTACGAAGAGGGGGCGTGGATCGTATCTCAGTTTGCGTCACACTCAGGCGACTATGTCAGTTTGCAATACGCCCTGTGGGATCTAATGACGCCGAACGCCGAGCCCACAAGCTACGCCAACGCCGATGGGATCCAGGTATCTCAATGGTTGTCCTGGGCTGCGGCGGATTATGCCCAGATCAACCCAGCGAATTTTTCCATCGTTACCAACGTCGGGCCACTTGCCTACACAGGTCAAGTGCAAGAGTTCATCGTCTCGACGCCCGAGCCAGCGGCCGTCGTCTTGATGCTCGCGGGGATGGGCTTTATGTTCCTTCTCCTCGGGCGTCGTCGGCAGCAGTCGGCATAGCTCGCCGTCAGACCGTAACCCCTGCCTCCGCGCTTCGGCACGGAGGCATTTCCCTTTGTGTAGGAATCTGTGAACATGCCCATTCGGTGCGGCTCTGGCTGGGCGGTAGTCGCGCAGGTTTGCGATTGAAGCGGCGCGGAAGAGACCCATGTCTAAATCCCGGTAAGTTGGCCCGTGGAACGAAGCGTCGTTCTCACTTTCTTTCGCGGGTCGGCGATGTCATCGGAGGACTAATGCGAAACCGTGACAACGCTTCTCCAAGATTCTGTATGAACGTTTCCGAACTGTAGACGTCTGCGCCGATATGCGTGCTGCCCGCTGGCGCGGCTGATTCGACTTGGTCCAACTCAAATTCGTGTGCGACATCTTCCACGATCTTAGGCAGGATTGGCCGCTGCTGTTCGACGTAGGCATTGATCAGTGCGTGTTCGCATAGCAAATTCACCACGCGCGGAATGCCCATCGAATACATGTGAATCGTTTCAACCGTCTTGGGATCGAAAATTGGTTCCCCGCTGGCTCCTGCGATCCGTAGACGTTCGAGGATATAGCTGTGGGTCTGCTCTTTCGTCAAAGGAGATGTCTTGCAGCGGAGCATAATACGCTGGCGGAGCTGCCGCAGTTGGGGAAGCCTCAGCCTTTCTTCCAACTCTGGCTGCCCGGACAACACGATCTGCAGCAGCTTCTCCGTGGACGTTTCCAGGTTGGTCAAGAGCCGAATTTCCTCTAGGACTGGAAGAGTCAGGTTCTGCGCCTCATCGACAATCAGCACAACGGTCTCGCCGGCGCGGTAACGTTCCAGCAGCCACTGGTTAAGCTGCATTAGCTGTTGGCTCTTGGTTCGGGCGTCGCAGGAGATTCCAAACTCCGCCAGGATGAAATCGAACAATTGGTTCGTGTTCATCCGGGAATTGAACAGGAAAGCCGTCCGTGCCCGCCGCTGATGCAGCCAATCCAGAAGGCGGTTTACCAGCGTGGTTTTCCCTGTGCCCACTTCACCGGTAAGCGTGATGAAGCCTTTGCGATTGTGCACGCCGTACATCAACCCGCTCAGAGCTTCCTCGACCTCTTTGGTGACAAAAAGGTAGCGCGGATCTGGGTTGGTGTTGAACGGATGCTCTTTTAGCTCGAAAAAGCTCTTATACATGATATCAGTACCTTAGCTGACGGCTCTACAAACGCTGTTTCCGGCGGACCAGAATATCTCGCTGACCCTCAACCCTAACTCGCTGGCACTCCTTTTCAGTCTACCGCAGTACGAACGGCCGCGTGTGCCATTCAAACCCGACCGATATCTGATGCTGTCGATAAACATAGCTGGCGCACCCCGAAACTCCGCAGACGGGCACATTCGAATCTTGAAAAAGCACCGTGTATCCGAGCGTAAGCGTTGCCGACCTGCCGAGCGGCCGGTTCAGTTCTCCCCCTACGAACCATGAATTGTAACTACTAGGTTGAGTATTGGCGGTGCTGAGCGGAAGTGTCGAGTTACGGGCGAACCCCGCTGTCAGGTTTCCATGCCACGTGCGACTCAGGCTTTTGGTTGCCCCACCGAAGAACTGATCCGTGCTTGCGCCTTCAAGCAGACCGCTTCCTCCAGTGATGCCGTGGTTGTAGCCCAACGATACGCTGCTCTTTTGGCGCACGTATTTGATGTTGGCTCCTCCAGTAATCGATGTGTTTTTTGCCGAATGAAGTGACGAGATCTCGGGTCCGACAAAAAGTTGGAAGGAAAGCTTGCCGGTGATCTTGCGTTGGTATCCCAGCTCCGCCACCTGGTCGTTGATCGACAGCGAAAGTCCGGGGTAACGATATTCCGTAACACGATATTGGGCACCGATTGTATCTTCTCTAGAAATCGCATAGTTCAACCCCGTACTGAAGATCGATTCGTTGGAGTCAAAGTTTCCTGACTCCTGGAAACGTAAGACCCCGAATGACCCTGCAAAGGTGAGAGACACTCGCGGGCCCACTACATACACCAATTGGGTCACAAAGGCGTTGCTGTAGCGCGATCCGGGAGAGTTCAGAATCGACTGATCAGGTTGGTAGTTAGTTTGCAGAATCGGTAAAACTGGTGCCAGAGAACCCGAGATGCCGGGTGTAGCGAGATTGGTGGAGGCCCCGAAGCCAAACCCACTCTGGGGCAGGTAGCTGAAGTGATCGATAAAAGAGAGCTGCCACTTCTTCCAGTTGAAAGCCTGGACGAGTCCCAACTGTTGGAAGACCCCGTTACCTTGATCGTGTGTTGCGACGTAGCCCCCTCCTGAGTAATTGACCGTGAGCTGCGCTCGCTCCCATGTTTGCTGAAGGCCCAAATCACCGACGAAGTAGCTTGTCGTATTCCAGCCGGGAGTAGTCAGATTGCCCGCCTGGGTTGATCGCACAAGATTGTCGTACTGGAACCCAGGCACCCAATAGCTGTGTCCCATGCCCTGGGAACCCACCGTGGGGACCTCCACCCCGGTTAGCGGGCGTGTGTCCGGAACCAACCCTGTCAAAGGCTGTTGGTCACCGTTGTTATCCTGGTCGGCATAGTCCGCCAATATTGGAGTCGAGGCGCCAGCGGGCTTGGGCTTATCCTGTGCCTTTCTAGGGTCTTGCTGTTCCTGTTGTGGTTCTTCCTGAGCCGCAGCTCTAATGCTTCCGAGGAGCAACCCAGCGGCCACGATGGATGTTCCCAAAAATGTAGTCCGGTATTTCATAGCATCTTCTTACCCCCCTACGGAACGACGATCACGTCACCTGGCCTCAGCACTAGGTTCTGCTCCGCCTTCTTCCCAGCCACGGCTGCCTTATAGTTAAAGGCATGCTTAACCTGCTTCCCATCTTCGGTTCGCAGGACGTAGATATTCTTCAGTCTTGCAAATTGGGTGAATCCCCCCGCCGTCGACAGCGCCTGCAAAATCGTCATGTCCGGCAGCAATGGAAAAGCTCCCGGGCGAGTGACCTCTCCGGTCACATAGATACGGCGACTATTAATCTCGGTAACACCGATGGTTACTTGGGGATTGGTAATGTACTTCTTCAGTCCTTCCGCAATCACTCCCGCCAATTGTACAGGCGTCAGGCCCGCCGCTTGCACATCGTCTAACAGCGGCAGCGAGATCTTCCCATCGGGCCTCACGGGAGTCGTACGAGAAATCTCCGCTTCTTTCCAAACGTCGATGCGCAGCACGTCTTGCGGGCCAATTTTGTAGTCGTTATCGTTGACCGGAATCGACGATGTTTTTGCCTCCGCCGCGGGAGGTCCCACCTTCTGTGCTGCGTCTGCGGATTGCGTGCGCGCTTGTAGCCCGAACCCCAGATTCAAGACCAGTGCCCCCGCTATAACACGGGTTGTGAGATTCATTTTTTTCACTTCTCCTTACAGCTCATCCCTTGGGGATACTTCCAAGCCCATCTGCTTGATTTTGTACAACAGCGCCCTATAGCTGATCTGCAATTCACGACGGCCGGATGACCGATGAATTAACCGCGCATAAACGTCTGTGCTAGTACCACCCTCTCGCACGAACAACACGGGGATGTCCGTTTGGCGCGATTTCCGTTGCCATGGCGTTCATGGAACGCACCACTGCCTTCTGACCACACACGAATCAGTTGTCCGCCAATTGTACGAAAGAGTGAGCCGTCATAGCAGCTTTTTCCCAGTTAGGGGAGCAGGTTCGGTACCAAATGGGCACATCGATCCGCCTACGCAACAGCCGGCTAACCAGCCTATAATCATGGTGTTAGGTGGCGAACAGCACGCTTCAACCCCGCAGCTGGCGACAACGGAAATCCGACTTTATTTCCAGGTAGTGGCAATTTGTTGCCCCTTAACTGCGCTCCAAGTATCACGAGCATATCGCATTTGCGAGAAAAAGCTTGTTCAATGCCCCCTAAGAAATGGCAATAGTATTGCTGACAGCCCAGTACGGATGTTCACCAGGTACGGCGGAGGTGTGTATGGCGGGGGCACGGCCGAAGAAGGCCTTGTGTTTTGAATTCACGGCACGCCGAACAGTCGGAACGCTTGGGCAATTCGCGCGTTCTTCGGGCGGAGTGGGCGAGTCAAGCCAAGATTATTTGGCTCGGCAAAATGTGCCAAAGAGCTTGGACACGTGCTTCATCGCGAACAACCGCGGCTCGCACCTAACTCTCAAGTCAAAGGCTGGTTTGCAGTCCAGCCGTGATTTCACGTGCGCGTCACTCAGACCCGTGGCCCTGGCTCAACTAGGCCGTTCAACCGGACTACGCAATAAGCCTTTCCTCGCGGGACGTTCGCAGCTTGAACAAACTAGTCGAGAAAATCGATCATTATCTTCAGAATGCTAACTGCCGCGGCCGCTTGTCTGGGTCTACGGCAGGCGCGACGATCGCTCAGCGTGCAGCGAATATGTGGGCGTATTCCCGGTACATAGCATAGCGTTACGTTTCGTCGAGACTAGCAAATTATGGTATCCACTAACACTTCTCAGCTTGATCCGACCGCGGTAGCGGAGCGAGGTGCTGGAAGCTTGGTGCTTGCGGCCAGATCAGGTTTGTACATATTGCTCGTTCTCGCAGTCGTTCTTGGTGCCGGCGTGTACAGCTTCAGAATACACGGCATCTTCAGTTGTACAGCTTCTGGATACGCTTCCGACGCGTACCTCGGCTACTGTGGTGCGACGAGTTACGGTGACTACGACCATGGCGCTATCTGGTTTGGCCTTGAGCCGGCGGCAAACGCCGCCGCCGCAAACGCTCAGGTGCTTTTTATCGGGAACAGCCGAGTGCAGTTCGGGCTCTCGACGCAAGGCGACGGCTGACTGGTTCTCGTCGCTCTCTGACGAGCTACTATTTGCTGGGTTTTTCGCACCTAGAGAACTATACGTTTGAAGCGCCGCTCCTGCAGAAGCTTCGCCCCAAGGCGAAGGTTTATGTGATCAATATCGACTCGTTTTTTGAGCGATCCGAGACTGGACCTGGCAAAACCGCTATGCGGGATGAGTCGGCGAAGACTCGGTATGAGCAGAAGCGCCAGTGGCAAAGAATCCACAAAGCGATTTGCACGACGCTTTGAGGCTGTTTGTGGACATGAGGCCGCCATCTTTCGGTCGCGACCCGCCGGTACTTGGGTCGTGACTCGGTGGCCAGTTCACGAGCGAGCCGGTATCCTATGATGAGAACATCGACCAGAATGTGCTCGCGTCATACACTGCGTTGGGAAACGAATTTCTGCCTAACCTTTCCGCCGACCGCGCATGCACGATATTAACAGTCGTCCCGACGGTGAAAACCGGTTTCGGGACCGCCAAGGCCGTTGCCGCTGCGCTCGGCTTGAACCTGGTGGCGCCAAGGCCGCCCGGGTTGATCACATTCGATCACTTACACCTCAACCCGGAAAGCGCGCAACGTTGGTCCGCCGCATTTCTCGAGGAGGCCGGTCCGCAGATTCGGAAGTGTCTTGCTGAGTAGCCGGAATCGCATGTCGCGATATGCGAGGCTCTAGCGTCGTGAACCATAACTATGATGGATTGGCTGCCAGCTTGCCAAGATTTCCGAGGTTGTCTTCGCCAAGCGCTGGAACCACCAGCGGATCGCCTGGAGAAGCTTGCCGCACTTGCCCACCACCGGCTCGGCTTTCTTGAAACGATCCAGCTCGATCGCGCTCTTGGTCCAATTTGTGCCGAATCACGCGAGGGATTCTCATCCGTTCGGCTGGCGATTCTAGCTTCCGCGACGGTCGACCATCTGGTACCAGCGATCCGAGTCGCGGGTTTGCGCCGGCGGCTGCTCATCGATGTCCACGTCGGACCATACGGTCAATACCGGCAACAACTGCTCGACGCGGAGTCGCCCCTCCATCGGCTACACCCCCAGATCGTCTTGCTGTCGCTCACCGCGCGCGAGGCTATTGTGGCCGTGCCACTGACGGCGACCGCCGCCGAGGCGGATGCGGCGATCGGTCGGTCGATCGATGAGTTGCGTATGCTCTGGCGAAAAGCGCGAGAGACATTCCACGCAACCGTTATCCAACAGACTTTCTTGAACATCGCCGATCCACTGTTTGGCAGTTATGACCGTCTTGTTGCCGGCGCCCCGGCGCGGCTGATCGCCCAGTCTAAACGAACGGTTGTCGCAAGCAGCCGCCGAAGATGGCGTTCTGCTTCTGGATATAGCACGAGCCAGTGAACGTGATGGATTGGATGCGTGGTTCGATGTAACGCGCTGGTTACAAGGGAAGCTGGAAATCGCGCCACAGGCTGCGCCCGCCTACGGAGAGTTGCTCGCTAGAGTCATTGCCGCCCAGCGTGGATTGTCGAAAAAATGTCTCGTCCTCGATCTCGACAACACTCTTTGGGGCGGCGTAATCGGCGACGACGGCGCCGGAAGGAATCATCCTGGGGGAGGGCACCGGGACCGGTGAAGCGCACCTTGCGCTGCAACGTTACGCCAAGCAATTGAGAGAGCGTGGCGTGATTCTGGCCATCTGCTCGAAGAATGACCCAGCAGTAGCGGAGGCGGTGTTCCGCGACCATCCGGAGATGCTCCTGAAGCGGACCGATATCGCGGCCTTCGTCGCGAACTGGGAAGACAAAGCGGCCAACCTGAGGCGAATTGCCGAGCAGTTGAACATCGGAATCGAGAGTTTGGTCTTTGTCGACGATAATCCCGCGGAGCGAGCGCGCATTCGGCAGAGCCTCCCCATGGTAGCTGTGCCCGAGCTGCCCGCCGACGCAGCCCAATACGTCCGATGCCTGGCGGATGCGGGCTACTTCGAGTCTGTTGCCTTCACTGCCGACGATTCTCGGCGCGGTGAGCAATACTCGGCCAATGCTTCGCGAGAGGCCTTTCTTGAGTCGTCGCAGAGCATGGACGACTTTCTGCGCGGGCTGGAGATGTCGGTGACTTTCGGACCCTTCCAAACCGTCGATCTGGCGCGTGTCGCACAATTGATCGGGAAAACAAATCAGTTTAATCCGACGACCCGACGGCATTCCCTTGAAGATGTGACGAGGTTTGCCACCACGGATCGATGTCTCACACTGCAATTCCGCCTCGTCGACAGGTTCGGCGACAATGGTCTTGTCAGCGCGATGATTCTGCGTCCAGACCCGCAGGCGCCCGATTTGCTCGAGATCGATACCTGGGTCATGAGCTGCCGGGTGTTCGGCCGGCAACTGGAGCTGGAAGCGATGAATATCGCTGTAGAGACTGCGCGCCGGATGGGTGTAAGGGCGTTTCGCGCCGACTACATACCAACCTCGAAAAACGGCGTCGTCCGCGAGTTGTATTCGGCGCCTCGGCTTCACGCTCGCTGCAGGAAGCCGTGCCCCGGGACGGCGCGACGCGCTGGTTCCTGCAGTTGTCCGACTATGTGCCTCACTCCACCCATATTGCCAGGAGGCCCGAGTAGCATGACGGATCAAGACATTCTGAACGGGTTGACGCAGATCCTCCGCGACCTTTTGTCGGACGATTCCATCGTGCTGACGATGGAGACCAAGCGCGATGAAGTGGCCAATTGGGATTCTTTCGCCTACATCAGCTTCATTGTCGCGGTCGAGAGTGAATTTGGCGTGAAGTTTAGCGTGGCTGAGGTTGAGTCGTTTCAAAACGTTGGCGCAATTGCGCGAAGGATTAGCGCGATTTTGCTCACGCGGTAGCAGCGAACTAACATAAGGGAGCGATGTAGCGAATGGTCTTCAATTCTTATGAGTTCATTTTTGTCTTCCTGCCGGCGGTTGTGGTCGTGTTTTTTGCGCTCGGCAAGGTTTCTCGTACGTGGGCGCTGCGCTGGGTAATCGGCGCTTCCTTATTCTTCTACGCCTGGTGGAGGCCGTTGAATGTACTGATTATCGCGCCGTCGGTGCTGATCAACTTCGCGCTGGCGCGCCTGCTGCAGCGCCTGAGCAAGCAGGGGAATCGCAGTGCTGCCCTGGCTGTTCTCCTGGTGGGCATCGCGTTCAACGTGGCGTTTCTCGGCTACTTCAAGTACTCGAATTTTCTCGTGGGCGCAGTTAACGATGCGTTCGGTACGCAGATGGTTCTGGCGCGGGTCATCTTGCCGCTTGGAATATCGTTCATTACGTTTCAGAAGATCGCCTTCTTAATCGACGTTCAAGCGGGTCGAGTTGAGTCATTCACGCTGCAGGACTATTGCTTGTTCGTGCTCTTCTTTCCGCAGCTCATCGCCGGTCCGATTGTGCACTATCGTGAAATGATGCCGCAATTCCACCGCGTGTCGTGCCGTTTCGATAAGGAGCAACGTGTCCGTTGGTTTGACATTGTTCGCGTTCGGGCTGTTCAAGAAGGTGTTTCTTGCCGACAACATCGCGCCAATTTGTGACGCCCATCTATGAGCAGGCCGCCTCAGGCAGCAGCATCGGCCTTGTGCCGGCCTGGATTGCGGCGGTCGGCTTTACGCTGCAGATCTATTTTGACTTTTCGGGGTACACCGACATGGCGCTCGGCATCGCCCGGTTGTTCGGAGTCCGGCTACCGCCAAACTTCAACTCGCCTCTTAGGGCTTCGAGCATCATCGACTTTTGGCTGCGATGGCACATGACGTTGACGCGCTTCCTGACGGCGTATATTTACAATCCGTTAGCACTCTGGTTGACGCGCCGCCGTGCGGCCAGAGGTCGCCCCAGTTTCGCCGGGCCGAATAAGAGCCCTGGGGCATTCATCGAGCTATTGATGTTCCCCACTTTGTTGACGATGCTTGTGTCGGGAATCTGGCACGGCGCCGGCTACACGTTCATCGTATGGGGCGTGCTCCACGGCCTATTTCTGACGGTAAATCATGCGTGGCGACTACTGGGGCCTAAGCTGTGGCGTGATAAATCACGCTATGAGCGATTCATGCAACCCGCTGGCTTCATCATCACCTTCGCGTGCGTCGCCGCATCGATGGTTATTTTCCGTTCGGCGGACCTGAAAACGGCCATCCATCTGCTTCAGGGATTGTTTGGTCTGCATGGCATCGGCTTGGAGCAGTGAAATCGGTCGGCTCAAGAAAATTGCATTCTGGATCGTCGCCCCGGCATTCATTGCCTTCGTGTGCCCGAATACTCTGCAGATACTGAGCCGGTACGAGCCAGCGCTGGGTTGGAAACCGAGTCCACAGAGCGGCGCGACTGCTCGAAACCCGCGTCCTATGGGGACCGTCGCTGGCGTGGGCCGTCGCGATGTCGATGATCGTGGCTATCGGGATTCTTAATCTTGGCGGCCAAAGCGAATTCCTGTACTGGCAATTCTAGTAGGCTGTCTCTGGATACTGTTATCACGCCGGAGTGCGGTTCCGGACCTCCGAGTATTTCTGCAGGCTGGCCGACACCGGTCAAAATTGGCTATTCTTGAGGTCATGATCGGTTCGATGCTTAGCGAGCCTTCTATTTCATTCGCGGAACAGGACGTTGCATGCTTCAGCAACGCTTCCGGTGACCGAAACCCCCTCCATCTTAGTCACGAATATGCCCGGCGCACTCCCTATGGGCAGCAGGTTGTATTCGGCTGTCTCGGAGCGGTAGCGTGTCTGGGTCACGTCCGTTTGCCGGCCGGTTGGTCCGCTACCTCGCTCGAAGCCGAGTTCGCCCGACCGATGTTCCTAGGCGTCCCGTATCGCGTAGAGGTCTCCGAAAAAGAGGGAAAGTGGCGCGCGCGGTTATTCGACGGCAGCGCGCTCGTGGTTTCGGTTGCGGTAACAGCAGAGCTCTCCCACAGAAACGAAGCGCGGGAAGAGGTCGCAGTCGGCTCCGTGTTTGAACGATGTGACGCAGCCGTACGTCGGGAGCAAGACATCGTTCCCGGGTTGGAGATTTCCGGGGCATACGCCTGCAATCCTGTGGCTCTGGCTAACGTTAGCGGCGCGATGGGGGGGCGTGGATCGGCTCCTGGCCACGCTGCTCTGCTGGAGCAGCTATTTGGTTGGGATGGAGCTGCCTGGAGAATCCGCTCTTTTCTCCAAGCTCGTCTTGCACTTCCACGGAACGGATCCGCGCCCCGCTAAAATGCTCTACCACGCTTCGGTCGAGTCTGTTGATTCGCGGTTCGGGCAAATCGTAATGGACTGTTTCCCTGCTCAATGGTAGTTCCACTGTTGCCTCCGGGCAGTGCTGGTCTTTCTTGCGATCCCCGGTGCCGGAAATTGAGGAGATCGATGCCACGGGAGTGAGGCCTGACAGCTTGGCAGGGCGGGTGGCGGTTCTCCTAGGGTCGAGCCGGGGATTAGGAGCGGCGATCAAGCAAGCTCTGGAGTTGAGAGGTGCGATCGTCTATGGGATGGCGCGCTCCGCAAATACGGACCAGTCTGTCGCGGACGGAAATGGGTGATGCGGCAGACCCAGAAGCTTTGCGGCGCTTGCGGGAGCGGGTCTTGAGAGAGCGCGACCGTCTGGACTTTCTCATCTGCAACGCCTGCCCTCCCGTCCTGCCGCTGCGTCTGGAACCGAATGCCACCGGGCGCATCGGAGCTTACATTGACCTGGCCGTGTCTCTCACGCTCGCGCCACTCTCCGAATTCTTGGAGCTATTGAACCGCAGCGACGGCTGTGCCGTGATCATCTCTTCGGTTTTCGTGGAGCATCCTGTGAAGGAGTTCCCCCACTATATCGCGGCAAAACAAGCCGTCGAGATGCTGGGCCGCGTCGCTTCGTTACAATATCGCCGCGTTCGCACTCTCATCGTCCGGCCCCAGAAGCTTCTCACTGCAATGACCAACACGCCTCTGGGTCGCTTGGACGCTGCATCGCCCGCGCTGATCGCCAACCGCATCGCCGCGCGCCTAGAAGATCCACTGGAGCCGGGGGTGACGGAAATCCTCGGTTAGAGAATAGTCTAGGGTATTTCTCCGGCGCAGCGGTAAAGCCCCTCTCCGTATCCATCGGACTCGATCGGACTACAATCCGAACAACAACAGTGCCCGACCTGCCGAAACCAAGATAACCTGGTGGCCGTCCACATTGAATGAGATCGGCGGGGCATACGTGTACCCTCCCAGGAAAACGCGCCACAACTCGCGTCCGGTCGCCGAATCTATTGCAAAGGCGAAGCCGCCAGATGCCCCGAATACCAACCCTCCACCCGTCGCCAATAGGCCACTATAGCTATAGGCGAAGGATTTCTTCCAAGTTGGCAAGAAGCGTTCCCATTTTTTAGCGCCGGTTGCAACATCGAGTGCGCGCACGACCGGATCCGGCAGCCGGGCATCGCCGCCTGCACTGCCCGGGTAGAATCCGAGGTCGCCATGCTTAGCGTTCGGGGACTTCGTGAATACAGAAGCCCCTTCCGTCGCCGGGACGAAGATCAATCCGCTTTTGTAGTCAAAGGCTGCATTTTGCCAGTTGGTGCCACCCCCCACGCCGGGCTTCGTCAATCGGCCCGAGGCTGAAACCTCGGCGCTTGAGGACAGGATCGGACGCCCCTTCGCGTCGAGGCCTTTCGCCCAGTTCTGCTCGACGAAAGGCACACCCACCAGGAATTCACCGGTTGTTCGGTCGAGAACATAGTAGAACCCATTCCTGTTTGCAACGCAGATCGCTCGACGCAGGACACCCTTGATCAGGATGTCCGCCAAGATAGGAGTCTGGGTTGCATCCCAGTCATGCTCATCGTGGGGAGTGAATTGGAAATACCATGCGAGCTTCCCCGAACCGGCATGCAAGGCGAGCAAGCAGTCGGTGAACAAGTTGTCGCCCGGACGAACCTCTCCCAAGAAAGGCGGGGACGGATTGCCTACGCCCCAATAAACGAGGTCCAACGATGGGTCGTAACTCCCCGTTACCCAGGTTGGGCCGCCACCGGTTCGCCACGCATCGCTCTTCCACGTGTCGTGCCCAGGTTCGCCTGGACCGGGGATCGTGTTGAACTTCCATTGCTGTCGCCCAGTTTCCGCATCGTAAGCCGCCAAGAAACCGCGAATCCCGTACTCGCCGCCAGCAACGCCAACGACGACTGACCCGTTTACGATGAGCGGCGCGCCAGTCATCGTGAAACCGTCCGATGGGTTGACCACTTCAGTTTGCCAAATCACACTCCCATTGTTTGCATTGATGGCGACCAGAAAGCCATCGAGACTGCCCAAGAACAAAACGTTCCCCAGAACGGCGAGACCTCGGTTCGATCGAGCGCAGCATGTCGGTAGCTTCTCGGGCACACTTCGCCTGTATCGCCATCTTATGTCCCCGGACCTGACATCTAGGGCAACGACATCGGAAGGCGGCTCCGTCGTGAAAATGACTCCGCCAACGACGATCGGTGTTGATTCTATCTTTGACTCGGTTGCGTCGAATTGGTGAATCCATCGAACGCGCAGTCGGGAAACATTCTGTGGGCTGATCTCGGTCAATGGCGTGTAACGCCGGCCATCCAGAGAGCCAGAGTAGGTCAACCACTGATCCGGCGCGCTTCCAGCGCGAATCTGCTGGCTGCTCACCTGGATGTCCACGGGGGGCAGTTCTTCCGTACCCTGGTTTGAAGCGGCAAGCTGCAGTGTCCTGATATAGCCGATGACCTGCCACCGTTCCTGGGGAGACATCGCGACGGCGGCCATAGCCGTTTGAGGAATACCGTCTCTAACGATTTTGTAAATAGCGAGGTCACTATCGCCATGGCTGAGTCCTGAACGATTCAAAGAAGGGGCATGTCCCCCCGTTCCATCGTTACCGTGGCAGGCGGCACAGCGTTCGCGGAAGATCCGTGCGCCACTTTGATGATCTTCACTTGTGGAGTACGGATTCGCAATGGCCCCTTCCAAGCTAATTCCCCGATTAACAAAGCCCTCTAGGCCGAAACCGCCGCGAGCGTGCAACATGAACCAAAGCTCACGCCATGACAGATCAGGTACGTCGCCTTCCGCTTTATGCGCAAACAGTTGCGCGCGCCAGGAAACCGTCTGCCACGTCCATCCATTTGACGCGGAAGTCAATGACTTGAGTGATTTCAATTTGAATGTTGCCCCGACCACGACGCCGATTACAACAACGGCAGCGACGCCAGCAAGGAGCTTGCTCGTCAGTTTCGCTTTCGATCGATAATAGTGCGCGATTATGAGTAACAGCCCAACGAAAATGATCGCCGCCAACGTGGAGAACAGTAGCATCACCGAGCACACTCCTAATCAACGCCGGCCCACAACATGTCATGTAATGTATCAAATCTGGGCCTCAGACCTCCGGTACCCATGGATAAGTTTGAATGTATGAGTCGAAGGCGAAGCGCTTGCAAAACCGAATTCAGCGACCGAGCTGAGAGGATTGGTCCCAAGGCGAGGAGCGGTTCCTTCACGATCGGCGACGGGATATTCACTTCAGAAGCTTCGTAACCGCCTGTAAATACTTAAGATGCATGCTATTCATCAGCTGTTTGAATCCCTGGCGCGCACGAACACTTGATGGAAACGCCTAGGCCAATAGCGGCAAGAGTTTTCACTCTGGCAGCTTACCGGCCGCTCGCCTCCCAGATTGTTTTGCAGGAAGGAGGCATGTCCAACAGTTAAGTCTTTTATTATCATATAATTAAGAAGAGTAGCGGGCTTAGTTGGAAATGCCCCCATCCGCCTGCCGTCCGGCATACCGATTGCCTCATAGTACTACGTCTAACGTCGTTTAATGGCGGTAGCCTAGCTAAATGACGGTACCGATCGGCCTATCGGTCAGGGAGCCTCCAATCCTCCTGGGCTACCAGATCAAACTGTTGCTGTTTGCAACCGGACAGTTGAAAGGGCGCATCGGTTTCGAACCTTTGTTGCTCCCTCATGCTGAGCCCACCGAGTGTGGCTAGTAGGTTTGCCCAGCAACCGTCCACTGATGCAAATTAGCGTAGGCAATACAAAAGTAAAAGAGGCTGTAATGTCAAAAGAACACCCCCTCCCACCATACGTGCTGATCACGCCAGCCAGAAACGAAGAAGAGTTCATCGAGAAAACGCTCGAGTCCGTGGTCCGTCAGACGTATTTGCCGTTGAAATGGGTGATCGTAAACGACGGATCAACGGACAGCACCACAAGTCGGATCGAGCCCTACGTTTCGAAGTACGACTGGATCGAACTGGTGAATTTGCCGGTGCGCCGCGAGCGGAATTTCGCGGCAAAGGTATATGCCTTCAATGCCGGTGGGGAAAAAGTCAAAAACCTCAAATACGAGATCATTGGCAATTTGGATTCCGATGTTTCGTTGGATGCCGGATCACTTTGAGTTTCTGTTGAATAGAGTTAGGGAGGATCCTCGGCTGGGTGTTGCTGGGACGGTCTTCCGCGAAGAAAGTGGTTACAACTCGGAAACCGATAGTCTCGAAGGCCAGCTCCATGTTTCAGGCCAATGCCAACTGTTTCGACGTCAGTGCTTCGCGGATGTAGGCGGATACTTCGCCAACAGAGCCGGAGGCATCGATTGGATCGCAGTTACGACTGCTCGGATGATAGGTTGGAAGACACGATCGTTTCAACGAGAAGTCGTTCTTCCATCATCGGCGTTTGGGAACAGCTGAGCGTAGCGTGTTTGCGGCCGCATTTTCGTATGGTCAGAAAGACTACTATCTCGGTGGACACCCCAGTATGGGAGTTCTTTCGAGTCTTATATCGCATGGTAACCGCCCCTATGTGGTTGACGGACTTGCGCTCGGTTCAGGCTATGGATGCGGCAGCCATGCGAAGAGCTAAGAGGCCCATTTCCAAAGAGCTCATTGCATTCCATCGCCGAGAACAGATGCGCAAGCTCAAAGTGATTCTGAAATCTGCTGTAACGTTTAAGCCGATCAATAAATTCACTCTTCTTTCTGAATAGGTCGGCTTTGCTTCAAGGTATGGCAAAGTCCAAGACGCTGGGCTCCAAGGATTTATTGCTTTAGTCGAAGATTACAAACTAGCAGGTCTTATGTGCGGCATATGTGGACAATTTAACTTCGGAAATCAGGCGCCGGTTCGACGGCGGACCTCGAGGCGATGACCCGTTCCATCGTCCATCGCGGTCCGGATGACGAGGGTTATTTCGTCGCGGGACCACTCGGATTTGGATTTCGGCGGCTCTCCATTATCGATCTTGGCTGGCGGGCATCAACCGATGTCGGATCACGAACAGTCGGTGTGGGTGATTTTCAACGGTGAGATTTACAATTTCCCGGAACTCAAGCGGGAGCTACAGGGCCACGGCCATGTATTTTGCACGAACTCCGACACCGAGGTCATCATTCACGGGTACAAGCAGTGGGGCGATGAGGTACTCAATCGCCTGAACGGCATGTTTGGCCTGGCGATCTGGGACGTTCGGCAGAGACGGCTGGTTCTGGCCCGCGATCCATTTGGGATCAAGTTGATCTACTACCGCATCGATGGAGAAACCCTTTATTTCGGCTCGGAAATGCGCGCCGATCCGCGCTGTCATGCCGGGGAAGGCGGAAATCGATGCGACCTCGCTGGATCTCTTCCTGCGATATCGGTTCACGCCCTCGCCCTACACGATACTCAAAGGAGTGCGAAAACTCGCGCCGGGCACAAAGCTGACTGTGCGGAATGGTGTCTGCGAGTTAGTCGGTATTACCGATTCAAACCGGAGCCTTTCGCGCCGGCAAATCGCCGGGCGAAGCTAAAGAAGAGTTGCTCTCCCTCTACAAGGCCGCGATCAAGCGCCAACTCATCAGCGATGTGCCAGTCGGTCTACTTTTGAGTGGTGGGATCGACTCCGGACTCTTGCTCGCACTGATGAATTTGAATGGGAGTTCGTGGCCAACTTATACCGTTGGGTACGGTTCGTCTTTCGCTGATGACGAACTGGCAGACGGCGCGGAAACCGCTCGGGTGCTGGGATCGAAACACTCAAGCGTCACTATCACAAGAGCAACCTTCGAGGAAGCGCTTCCCAAGATTGTCGCAACATTGGAAGAACCCATCGCCGCTTCTTCCATTGTTCCCATGTACTTCGTATGCCAACGCGCCCGCCAGGATGTCAAAGTGGCGCTTGTCGGGCAAGGTCCAGACGAATTGTTTGGTGGTTATCGCCGCCACTTGGGCGTCGCTATGGCGCGTTATGGGCAGGCCTACCGGGCTGGATGCGTGCGCCGATCTCTACAACGATTGCCGCCCTGCCGAGAAATGAGATGCTCAAGCGAGGTGTTTATTCTCTGGCGATTCCGGATCGTATGCGCAGATACCAAAATGTTCTCTCGCTCCTACCGGGAGACCAAGTCGAAGGGCTGTTTCAAGAGGGAATGCTGTCTCCCGAGGCCGGGAGCGCTATCCTCAACTTCTGGGCAGGATATGGGTGAACTAATGAGTGGAACCGACGAATTGGGTGGGCTTCAGTTCTTGGAGGTGCGCTCCACGCTTCCGGACGAACTGCTCATGTACGCCGATAAACTGTCGATGGCGCATGGTCTCGAACTTCGTGTGCCGTTCGTCGATAAAGAGATCGTCGAATATGTAGAGCGACTGCCGGCGAATCTTAAAGTGAGAAATGGCTCTCGGAAATGGCTGCACCGGCAAGTCTGCCGGATGTTTCTTCCCGAATCGATTGTGAAACGGCCGAAACGAGGATTTGCCGGTAACGTCGTGGATGATTGGTTCCGGGGAGTCATCGACAACAAGATGGCCGATATGCTTCTTGATCGTGGCTCTAAAATCTATCAATACCTTAGCCCTGCTCCTGTGGGTGAGCTGTTCAAGCAGCATGCTTCCGGGCGTAACGACAATCATAAAATTCTGTTCAGCCTTACTCTTTTTGAGCATTGGCTAAGGGCACATGAAGAGCCAGTACCCTTGGTCAGCTGATCGCTTGCAGCCACCGATAACGTGATCGGTGATTTTTCGGAACGTGGAGTTTTGTTCGCAACTTCTCCGGGCTCTCCAAGTTCCAAGGAATTTACCGCAATGGCGGTTGGAAGAATTTGGTGCCTCTGCCGACTAGACCCAGCGCGCTGAGGTGAGCAATGAACGGTTGAGTGGCCACCCTCGCAAGCCAAGAAAGGGAATTGCCGGGTCATCAGACGATGCTAGAAACGTCCGTTGAAATCAGAGTCAAGGGACGGTGGATCAAGGTTCCTGCCATAGAGGTCAATGGCCAGAAACTTATGGCAGCGGGAAGATGGCTGCGGATAGCTAGAGTTCGCAGCGAGGAAATGATGGAGAATGAGCTGGCGAACCCTGAACAGTACATAGAAAAGCTGAAAGACGGCGGAAATCGTGTTATAAACGCTGATATCTTTACTTTCACGCAGAAAATTCCAGCAACACGCCCGAAGTATCCTTATCCCATGGAATTGGAGAGCGTTGCTGCTATCCATCTAGTTAGCTTCAAAGAGTGGTGGGAAGGTCTGCCGCAGGAGACCCGCAAGAACGTGAGGCGCTCTCAGAGACGTGGCGTGGTGGTGAGAATCGAAGAATTCGACGATGATCTGATTCATGGGATCCGGGAAGTAAACGATGACTCTCCGCTGCGGCAAGGAATGCGTAACGCCTACTACGGCAAGAGTTCCGATGAGACCAGAAAGCTCTATGGTGAATTTGTCGGCCGATGCGACTTTATCTGCGCCTTTTTTGGCGACGAGCTAATAGGTTTTCTGCACTTGGTCTATAGAGGGGAGGTCGCGTCGATCTTGAATCTCACCACGAAACCCAGCCATTTTGACAAAAGGCCAGCCAACGCCTTGGTGGCCAAGGCGGCAGAAGTTTGCGAATCGAGAGAATATTTCATACATGACATATGGCCTATATAATTATGGAAACAAGCGCGACAACCCCTTACGAGAATTCAAAGTCCGCAACGGGTTTGAGGAGATCCTTACACCAAGGTTCTTCGTACCGTTGACGGGGTGGGGAAAACTATGCATGAAAGCGAAGCTCCATAGGGGGCTTGTCGGCATTCTCCCCCATTCAGTAATCACGGCGGGCGTGGGTGCCCGGGCCCTATGGTACAATTTCGCTGCATTTGTAAGCCGGTGTAGCTCAACGACAGAGCGGCCGAATCGTAATCGGCAGACGGAGCGTTCAATTCCTCCCGCCGGCTCCAGTTCTTAGTCTCGTAGCGACCAACCTCTGAACCTACCATCAGTCGATTTTTGAATTCTGCCGGTTGAATCAAGGAATCATACATGCCTGGTCTAGTTGGTTTGATAACCAGAATGCCTCGCGAATGGGCTGAGCCGCAACTATTGCGGATGTTAGAGACTCTTCGCCATGAGGCTTTCTATGTGAGCGGTACGTGGATCGACGAGGAATGGAATCTACGTCGGCTGGGTAGCGCGGCAGGGATCGTTTGACGACGGAATGCCGCTGTGCAACGAAAATGGTGAAGTCACTCTGGTTTTTTCAGGCGAAGAGTTTCCTGAACGGGGCACCGCTTCTGGGCTGAAGGCACGTGGACATGCGGTGGTGCAAGGCGGGCCATCCTACTTGGTCCATCGATATGAAGAGGAGCCGGACTTTCCCAAGAGATTGAATGGTCGCTTTCACGGGTTGGTCGCAGACCGTGCGCGCGGGACAGCCATACTCTTCAATGACCGCTTCGGGCTACAGCGGATTTATTACCACGAAGCAAAAGATACCTTTTACTTTGCGGCCGAAGCAAAGGCAATCCTAAAGGCTCGGCCGGAGCTGCGTAATATGGATCCGCGCGGCTTGGGAGAATTTATCGTTTGTGGTTGCGTGCTCGAGAATCGGTCACTATTCACGGGCATCCATGTTCTGCCTCCCGGCTCGGCTTGGGTGTTTCGGGGAGGAAAACTCGAAAAGAAGAGTGCCTACTTCGAGCCTAGGGAATGGGAAGAAGAAGAGCCGCTCAAGCCAGAAACTTACTACGCTAATCTACGTGACGTTTTCGTGCAGAATCTGCCGCGCTATTTCAATGGGAAGGAGCGGGTGGGCGTTTCCCTTACCGGTGGACTCGACTCGCGCATCATCATGGCCTGGCGCAAGGCTCCGCCTGATTCCTTGCCATGTTATACGTTCGGCAGCATGTACCGGGATAATCAAGACGTGCAATTGGCGCGGCGCGTAGCACAAATCTGCGGACAGCAACACCAGGTCATCACCACAGGCAAGGAGTTCCTGGCACGATTCCCGCATTACGCCGAGCGGACCGTTTATCTCACAGATGGTTGCGTGGATCTCAACCGCTCACCAGACCTCTACGTAAACGAAAAAGTACGGGAGATTGCGCCTGTGCGGATGGTGGGAACGTACGGCAGTGAGATGCTTTTGCACGCAGTGATGTTCAAGGCAGAAGAACCTGCTACTGGATTGTTCCAGCGGGAACTCGAATCACAAATTCATGCTGCCAAGCAGACCTACGATGCAAGCCGTCAAGTCCATCCGATGACCTTTGTCGCATTCCGTCAATCTCCTTGGCACCATTTTGGCGTGCTTGGATTGGAACAGACCCAGGTAGCCGTGCGCTCGCCCTATCTGGACAATGACTTAGTCAAATCACTCTACAAAGCGCCCGGCCCGATATCGGTCAACCAGGAGGCCAGGGTGCGGTTGATACGAGAGGGTAACCCCGAACTTGCCGAGTTGCGCACTGATCGCGGCATTCGCGGACTCAATAGCGTTTTCACTCGGGGTTTTCATGAGTTCTTTTTCAAGGCTGAATACGCCTATGACTACGGTATGCCGCAGTGGATCGCTCAGGCGGATCGAATATTTGCTCCGCTCCACTTAGAGCGAATCTGGTTGGGCCGTCACAAGGTGTTTCATTTCCGGGTGTGGTATCGCGACGATCTTGCGAATTACGTTCGCGAGATGCTGCTTGACCGAAAATCGCTGGCGCGTCCATATGTCAATGCGGAATCGGTCCGAAAAGTTGTCAACGGACATCTTAAGGGCAATCGCAATTACACCACCGAGATCCATAGACTCCTGACGCTCGAGCTGACACACCGACTTTTCCTGGATGCGAGCTAGACCAAACGCCCCTTTAGGACGACGCGGTTCCATTAACGCTCAACGACATCGGCGTACCCGCATCTGCGAACGGATGGAGTATCTCTAAACAAGAGGAATTCGTGAATTCACAGGCAACGTCCACAATTGACCTCTCTACAGGACAGAAAGCCAGATCTCTGCCCGTCGAGCAAACTCAAGCGGCTATCTTGAAATTCACGAAATGGTTGGAACACTACGGAGAAACTTCTTACGACTTTCAGAGTTTCTACGCGAGCAGTTTGGGACAAAGGGCCAAGGCGCTATATTACAAAAAGCCGCTGTTAGGACTGTTTGCGGTAGCTCCAATGGTATTCTCCGAGGCGTTTGTACCCTCCGCGAGGAGTATATTTTGGAAGCGCCAGCGATTTCCGATAGCCGATGCTCACTATGCGATGGGGTTTGCTCTGTTGGCTAAGCTGACGAGAGAAGAACGTTACTACCAGAAAGCGCTTCACTTTCTTCAGGTCCTCAAAAGCACTCGATGTTCCGGCTACAGTCACTATTGCTGGGGATATCCATTCAACTGGGAAACGCTCCGCGGAACGATCCGAGAAGGAACTCCTCTTATAACAACGGTACCGTACGTTTATGAAGCCTTTAGACAAGTTTGGGAAATAGATAGGGCCGACGAATGGCTGAAGATAATGAACTCGATAGCTGAGCATGCGCTTCGGGACTATAAGGATTTCCCAACCTCTTCAAGCGCATCCACTTGTTCATACACTCCTGACCCCGAACAATCAGTGGGTGTAGTAAATGCAAACGCGTACCGGGCCTTCCTGCTGATGAGTGCAGCACACGATTTTTCACAGCAGAAATTCCGCACCGTGGCTGAAAGGAATCTGAATTTTGTCATCGAATCTCAAAACGAGGATGGCTCCTGGTACTATGCCAAAGATGGAAAGCGAAATTTCATAGACCATTTTCATACCTGCTTTGTTCTCAAAGCACTGGTAAAAATCGAGGCGTTGGCTGGCCATCCAGGTTGTACAGAAGCAATCAAACGGGGAGTCGGCTATTACGTAAAAAGCTTGTTCGACGAACAAGGCTTGCCGAAGCCTTTCTCAAGCAGGCCACGATTGACGGTATACCGGCGGGAGTTATATGACTACGCGGAGTGCATTAACCTAGCCACGCTGCTGCAGGGACGTTTTCCCACGTTGGAAGGCTACTTGCCCGCGGTTTTGAACGACATCTTGACCGTGTGGCAAAAACCAGATGGATCTTTTCGCAGCCGTCGCTTGCATATGGGTTGGGACAATACTCCGATGCATCGCTGGGCTCAGGCACAACTGTTCAGAAGTCTTTGTTTGTTGATCTATCGTCACCCTGAAATCGCCAAAAACCAAGGTACAGTAGGGGTTAATTGATCCCGCCTGAGACTCCGTATTCCGTGCCCTAAATGAGGCCCGCCTCTGCGTCGTTTTCGTTTCCAGAAGAAATATTCCGATTGACAACCACAGAAACCACCGCCCAACGAAGAAGGAGCGCATCTTGAAAGTCAGCATATTCGGTCTAGGTTATGTCGGTACGGTGTCTGCAGGCTGCCTCGCAAAGGAAGGTCATGAAATCGTTGGGGTAGATCCGGTAAAAACAAAAGTGGATCTGATCAATGCGGGAAGGTCCCCCATCATCGAAAAGGATATTGAAGAAATAATCGCCGCGGCAGTTAAAACCGGCCAACTTCACGCTACCGGCGACACCGTTCAAGCTATCCGCGATACTGAGCTTTCGTTCGTGTGCGTAGGAACTCCCAGCCAGCTCAACGGCAATCTTGACTTGACGCATGTCAGAAATGCTTGCGAGCAAATTGGCCAGGCACTCAAGGGTAAGTCGGCGCGACACACTGTAGTCATACGCAGCACTATTCTGCCCGGGACAATGCGTCGTGTAGTCATTCCCGTATTGGAAGAAATTTCGGGGAAAAAGGCCGGCACTGACTTCGGGGTTTGCAACAATCCCGAGTTTCTGCGCGAAGGTACAGCAGTGATGGATTTCGACTCTCCGTCCAAGACAGTAATCGGCGAGCTGGACCGGGCCGGTGGAGACATTTTGGCTGGGCTGTATGCGAAACTCGATGCACCCCTGATCAGGACGGACATCGAAACAGCCGAGATGATCAAATACATCGATAACAGTTGGCACGCCCTAAAAATCGGCTTTGCGAATGAGATGGGCAATCTTTGTAAATCTTTCTCTGTAGATGCGCATAGGGCGATGGAGATTTTTTGTTTAGACAAGAAACTAAACATTTCTTCGGCTTATCTCACGCCTGGGTTTGCGTTTGGGGGCTCGTGTCTGCCGAAGGATCTAAGAGCGTTGGCTTATTCTGCAAAGCTGCACGATCTTGAATTACCAATTCTAAGCTCAATTCTGCCTAGCAACGAGTTACAGATCGCCAGGGGACTACAGTTGATTATGGAAAAGGGCCGCAAACGCATCGGGATCCTGGGCTTCAGTTTTAAAGCGGGAACAGACGATCTGCGGGAGAGCCCAATGATCGAAGTGATCGAGCGGCTAGCCGGGAAGGGGTATGATCTGCGCATCTACGACAAGAATGTCCAAGTAGCCAAATTGGTCGGCGCAAATCGAGATTTTATTCTGAATCGAATTCCGCATATCTCCAAGCTGATGGTCGACAACATGGAAGCAGTTCTCAGTCACGCTGAGACAATTGTGATCGGCAACAAAGCCAAGGAGTTTGAATGCGTCCCTCAGCAACTTCAGACAGGTCAGTGTCTAGTGGACTTCGTGCGCATTTCGAATTCCAGGAGCAATGATGGCTAGTACAACGGCATCTGCTGGTAGAGCTCCGGAGCCCAGCAGAACGCTGGATCAACAGAGTCCACATCGACCGCTATCCGCTGGGCGTGAGGTCACCGTCGGCCAGTGCGACTCTACAAGAGAGGTCGCCGTAGATGAAAGCGTTGAAGCGATCGCTCCCGTCTGAGAAGCAGACGATGGATAGCATGAAGACCAGCAATCGTGAAACACTAAGATATGCTCCCTGGTGATTTAATCGTGCCAGAACAATATGATTCGTTCACAGTTTCTCCCGACGACCCGGTCTTGATTACGGGAGCCGCAGGATTTATAGGATCTCATGTCGTCCAGGGCCTTCTTGACCGTGGATTTCGTAATCTCGTATGTTTTGCTAGACCAACGAGCAAGCTTACAAGAATAGATACGGTCATCAGCAACCGGCCGCAGGGAGCCCAGGTGAAGGTACTGAAAGGAAATCTTCTGTTTCGCCAGGACTGCGAGGCCGCGAGCAAGGATGTTGCGCTAATTTACCATCTGGCTGCGGGGACGGGCGAAAAGTCTTTTCCTGATGCATACATGAATTCTGTCGTCGCTACACGCAACCTGCTTGAGGCTAGTTTGCAACATGCCCGGCTGCGACGTTTCGTGCTTGTCAGCTCGTTCTCGGTTTATACCAATCGCAACAAACCGCAAGGGCGGCTTCTAAACGAATCATGTCCCATCGAACAACGGCCTGAGCTCCGTGGGGAAGCTTACTGCTTCGGAAAGGTCAGGCAGGAACAAATCGTTTCCGAATATGGCAAGAATTTTGGTATCCCCTATGTGTTCGTTAGACCGGGCAGTGTTTATGGTGACGGGACTCAAGCAATACCCGGTCGCGTTGGCATCGACACGTTCGGAGTGTTTCTGCATCTTGGTGGGTCTAATACCATACCCTTTACCTATGTCGAAAACTGCGCGGAGGCAATTGTCTTGGCGGGACTCGTTGAGGGAGTTGATGGCGAGACTTTCAACGTAGTCGACGACGATCTTCCATCTAGCAGGGCATTTCTGCGGTCCTACAAAAAGAATGTAAAAAACTTCAGGTCTTTGCGTGTCCCGCATATATTCAGTTATGCGCTGTGCTACCTCTGGGAAAAATATTCCGAGTGGTCACAAGGACAATTACCCGCCGGCGTTCAACAGAAAGCGATGGTACGCATATTGGAAGAAGACACGTTATAGCAACGAGAAATTGAAAAAGAAACTAGGCTGGATGCCGAAGGTCACTACGATGGAGGGATTGCGGCGCTATTTCCAAGGTGCTTCGCGTGGTGAACAGCATGCTTAAGGTGGCCATCGTGGGATGCGGTAAGATTGCCGACGGCCATGCGTCGGTGCTCCAAAGGATCGCCGGCTGCGAAATCATTGGCGTGTGCGATCGCGAGCCGTTGATGGCTAAGCAACTCTGTGAGCGATTCCCAATCAAACGTTACTTTGCCACACTAACTGAACTTTTGAATGAGGCTAGACCGGACGTCGTTCACGTCGCCACTCCGCCGGAGGGTCACTACGATATCGCCAGACTGTGCCTGGAGCACGGATGTCATGTGTATGTTGAAAAACCTTTTACCGTCCATGCATGGCAAGCGCAGGAATTGGTAGCACTAGCCGAAAGAAAAGGCCTTAAGTTGACAGTCGGACACAACGATCAATTTACTCACGTAGCTCAGCGCATGAGACGGTTGGTCAAGAGCGGCTATTTAGGCGGTTCGCCGGTGCACATGGAAAGCTACTACTGCTATAACATCGCAGACCCCAGCTACGCTAAGGCGCTGCTGGGCGACAAGAACCATTGGGTCCGCAAACTGCCTGGAAAGCTCTTACACAACATTATTAGTCACGGAATCGCTAGAATCGCCGAATTTTTAACGAGCGACGAACCTTATGTGATGGCATACGGCTTTGTGAGTCCGCTTTTCAAGCAAATCAACGAGCGCGAGATCGTGGATGAGCTGCGAGTAACCATCTGCGAAGAAGAACGAACAACGGCCTACTTTACGTTTTCAACGCAAATGAAACCATCGATCCACGAATTTCGGATATATGGACCCAAGAACGGCCTGATCCTGGATCACGATCATGAGATCCTGACGCGGCTTCGCGGGAAGAATTTTAAGAGCTACGCGGAGAAATTTATACCCCCGGTGTTATTTGCAAAACAGCACGTCGAGAATCTAACAACGAATTTGAAATTCTTCCTAAAGCGCGATTTTCACATGGATTCGGGCATGAAATATCTTATCGAATCATTCTACCGTTCGATCCGGGAGGACACTCCCGTGCCCATTGCGTACCGCGAAATTCTGCTCACTTCGAGAATAATGGACACGATTTTCGATCAGCTCGCTAACGGCCGGTCTCAGTATAATATGGCCGTTCAAGCAAGTCCGAATTCGTCTGAGAGAATGGACCCGCGTTGAGCCAGCACGCCTTGTCGTCAGCGATACCGCGCCATGCCTCCTACTTTAGGTGTTCTTCTTTAGCTCGTCATCATTTAGGAGAATAGCTTTCGATCTGAAGGAGATTAGGTTACGGTGATGTTAGCTGCTGGGTGTTCACCACCTTAAGCGCGTGGGGGCATTTTGGGCGGAGTTGGTGCGCGATGATTTGTGAATGCTAGATGGATTTTCAGTTGCCCATGCCGAGCTTCATCTGAACTGACATAAAATGAACCCTTCACTCGCGAGTCTGGTCTATGCCTGCGGAATTGCCGGACTTTTCTACCTTGATCGAGACAAATCCATCCGGACTTCTAAGGTGCTGTGGCTGCCGGTTCTCTACCTATGGATTCTTGGATCAAGGCCCATATCAGTCTGGCTGGACGTCGCGCCTGCTGGCGGAGCTAATGTCCAGCTTGAAGGCAGCCCCGTTGACGCGGCTTTCTTCGGCATATTGTTGATCGCAGCCGTATGTGTCCTCGTTCGTCGAGGACGCCGGACACTCACCTTCCTCAACGCAAACCTGCCGATTCTGATCTATTTTCTCTTTTGTCTCTTTCAGCATAATTTGGTCCGATTTCCCGGGCCCGGCGTTCAAAAAATGGATTAAGGCGATCGGGGATGTGGCGATGATTCTCATTGTTCTAACGGATGAACAACCAGTCGCCGCTCTTCGTCGCCTGTTCTCACGCACTGGCTTCATTTTGATGCCTATGTCTCTGCTGTTTATCAAATATTATCCGACTCTTGGCAAGACGTATGACCCATGGAACGGAGCGCAGATGTTTACCGGAGTTGCCGCTCAACAAAAATATGCTAGGAGTAACTACATTTGTCCTTTTGCTGGGAGTGGTTTGGCGCGTTCTTGCGCTTCTCCGGCCGGACGAAATGCCTTCCCACCGCGGCAGGCATCTGCTGGCACAAGGGACGGTGCTTGTTCTTGGATTGTCGCTATTGATAACTTCAAATTCAGCCACCTCTCTCGTGTGCTTCCTTTTGGGGGCCGGACTGATGTTGACGACAAGACTCCGATTCATGAGGCGTAACAGCGCCGCTGTGCATGCGCTCGTCCTGGCGCTCGCAGTGACTGCTAGCCTGGTCATGTTACTCGGCGGTGGAGCGAGCGCGGCTGAAGCGTTGGGTCGGAATCCGACCCTCACCGGGCGTACGGAGATCTGGGCGGCTGTTATCCCGATGGCTCCCAACCCGCTAGTTGGAGCGGGGTTCGAAAGCTTCTGGCTGGGCCCGCGTGTGGCAGAGACGACTAGCGGAAGTGTTCCCGGATCTCCCATCTCAACGAGGCTCATGACGGGTACATAGAGGTCTACCTTAATCTCGGATGGGTCGGGCTCGGTTTAATTGGACTCATCTTGATCGACGGATATCGTCGATCTGTCAAGGCTTTTCGCCGCGAACCGGCGCTTGGCAGTCTCTTAGTAGCTTATATTTTAACTGAACTAATTTATAACGTCACTGAGGCCGGCTTCCGGATGCTGCATCCAATCTGGTTCTTCTTTCTCTTCGCAGTCATAGCAGCGAGCGGCATCGCCGCCGGCGTCGGCGTCGCAGCCTCGCTGCCTTCTGAAGTACCCCCGATCGAGCCTCTGAGTTGCCGGCGAGAAATGCTCTTGCTATGAGACCTACCAGATGAACTATGGCCCTGAAGTGTCGCGCAAACGTTGATTGATTGACCCAAAGCCGTATTGATCCTTAGCGTCGCTGTCTTTTTTCATATGAAGCTATCTAGTCAACTCGATGGTGTGTCTGAGGTCGCCGCGTCACGATTATTCAGTTATAGGTTTATATGCGAGGGTTGGCTGAAAGGGCATTTTGAGGAGAATTCATGAGCCGATTGCGTATTTTGGTGTTAGCCCCTGAAAGTAATCCCGAGCAAGTCAGCATTCCTTTTGTCACGTATTCTCATGCGGCGGCACTCGCTCAACTCCATGATGTCACTCTGGTCGTCAGATCGCCCGTTGAGGAACCTGTGCGCCGCGCAAAGGCGCCATTTCGGTCTATCGAGGTGATCCGAATGCCAGTGCTCGAGCGCATATATGCCTGGGCTTTGCGCAGGATCTTCAAATACAATTATGACACTCAAGCGCTGACTGCTTTTGGTTATCCGTTTTCTCTTGCCTTCGAATGGCGTGCCTGGCGACAGTTTAGACACCGCATCATTGCGGGAGAGTTCGATGTCGTTCTGCGCCTCATGCCGATGACCCCGACGTTGCCCAGTCCTTTCGCTTTCTTCCTGCGCAAGGGGCCAATTCCCTTCGTGGTTGGGCCGCTCAATGGTGGTTTGCGGAGCGCGCCCGGATTTAGTCAGCCCGACAAGCGAGACCAATGGGTTTGGAGCGCCCGGAGCCTGTATCCTTATCTGCCTTTCGCTCGGTCCACGTATCGCCACGCGGCAGCGATCATAATCGCTTCGTACCACATGCGCTCCCATTTTGCCGCGTATCACGACAAGTTGTTCTTTGTCCCGGAGAATGGAATTGCTAGCTCACTGTGTTCCGCTGACTCGCGCAGCCCCGAGCCCAGCGCCAAACTTGAGCTGATTTTCATTGGCGGCCTGGTTCCTCGGAAAGCTTGCTACCTCGGTCTACGCGCGGCTGCCCCGCTTCTGCGAAAGGGTTTGGCCCAGTTTACCCTAATCGGCGATGGCCCAGAGCGGAGCCGCCTCGAGCAGCTCGCGAGATCGCTAGAGATCGAGAATGCTGTTTCCTTCTGCGGTTGGCAGAGCCATGCGGAGGTCCTCAATCGTTTGCGATCCGCGGATGTGGTGGTGCTTCCAGCAATTCGCGAGGGAGGTGGGGGCGTGGTCTTTGAAGCTCTCGCGAGTGGCGCCGTGCCTGTAGTCGTGGACCACGGTGGGCCTGGGGATATTGTTCACCCAGAGGTGGGGTACAAGGTACCCCCTACCAATGAGACTGACGTAGTCTCGCAAATGGAAAAGATTCTGGCTGATCTTGCCGGCAATCGGGAGCTCCTTCATCGGCTGCGGCAGCGAGGGATGTCCTACGCGCAGGAGTGCTTGACTTGGGATGCGAAGGCACACACCACTACTTCGATCTTGCGTTGGGTTTTGCACCAAGGTCCAAAACCGGACCTTACGCCGTCAACGATCATGCAAGGAAAGCATGTGAGCTGATACTCAAAATGGTAGCCCAAGGCGCCCTGCGCCCCGCGTTGTACGCCCCAAGGCTGCGAGGGGCAAACTCTGCTAGTCCGGATCCGGCCGCCCGGCTGTACGTTTCGGCGAGCTTTCGCGATTGAGTCGGACTAGCAGCAGCTAAAGCGAAGCGAGTCGCCCCTCACGACCGTTTACGGAAGGGTCGGTAACAGCTTCCGGCATGCTCATAACCCTTTCAGGAGATCTAGATGGAAAACTTGAATACCGACAAGCCTAAAAAGGTAATGGTTGTCATCGGAACGCGGCCCGAGGCGATTAAGCTGGCGCCGGTAGTGCTGGAATTGGGAAGGCACCGGGCACACTTCGAGACCGAGATCTCTGTCACGGGGCAGCACCGGGAAATGCTCGACCAGATGCTACGAGTTTTCGGCCTGCGACCGGACTACGATCTAAGGGTGATGACGGCAGGGCAAGATCTTGCTGGGGTGACGGCGGCCTGCCTAACGGGGCTCGACCGGGTCCTGCGGCTAAAACGCCCAGACTTGGTGCTTGTACAGGGGGATACAACCACGACCTTTGCCGCTTCGCTCGCTGCGTACTACCACCACATTCCCATTGGGCATGTCGAGGCCGGCCTGCGCACGGGGAAGAAGTATGATCCCTTTCCCGAAGAGATCAACCGCCGCCTCGCGACTCACCTTTCGGATTTCCATTTCGCTCCCACAGAACTCGCGCGGAACAACCTGCTCTTGGAAGGAGTCCGTCCGGAGAACATATCCGTTACTGGAAATACGGTTATTGATGCTCTGCTACTCACGCAGGCGCGTCTTGCCGAAGATCCGGGGCTGGCGGTCCATCGCTTAGATTCAACCGAGAAGTTACATATCATCCTAGTTACCGCTCATCGGAGAGAGAGTTTTGGTCAACCATTTCGCCAAATCTGCGAGGCACTTCGAGCCCTTGCGGAGACACGACGCGATGTGCTCATCGTTTATCCCGTTCACCTGAACCCCAACGTACAGTCCCCCGTACACGAAATTCTCGATGGGGTGCCCAACGTCAGGCTGCTCGCGCCGCTGGACTACGTCTCCTTCGTGGCCTGCATGCAGCGTGCCTCCATCTTGCTCACCGATTCAGGAGGGATTCAGGAGGAGGGGCCCTCACTGGGCAAGCCAGTTCTGGTGATGCGCGATGTTTCAGAGCGCCCTGAAGCGATCGCTGCCGGCACCGCGTCCCTCACGGGCACAGACCCGGAGCGGATTGTCCGAGCCGTGAGTTCGCTCCTTGACGACCCGGCTCACTACAAGCGGATGACCAGCTGCCCCAATCCTTACGGCGATGGTCATGCTGCCGAGCGAATCGTCCAGTTCCTCATCAGCCGGGTGGCAAGCCTGCCGTCCCCAGCCTGATGCCCTCATGGTCACAGACTGGGCTATGGCACGAGATTCCGAAGCCGGATCTTCCGCTTCCAAAGGCGTTAGCTGCCGGTATTGTTTCGCCGGTAAAGAGCCACGCCGTACGCCAGAACCCGGTGTCCGGGTAGACCGTTTTTCCAAGAGGTGCGGGCCTTAGCCCGCGTAAGGGCTTCGTTTCGAGAGGCGTTTTAGCCCTGAAGGCACATACTTGGACTCTCGGCTCAGTATCCCGAAGACTGTTGCTAGCGGCAAGACATCTACGAGACTCGCAGCACAACAGGGAAGCGGCCTCGGCTTCCATCTCCCGGATATCCCTGGTGTGGATTCCGTAAGTGAGAATGCGAAGAGCATCGCAGCCAACAAGGCGATCGCGGAGAGTTGAGCCGGCAGCCATTTGGTGGCGATGCTGGACATTATTCGCGTATCTTATAGAATCATGGGATGAGAGCACGGTCATAGCTTAAATGACGGGGGCGCTGTCGCTTCCTCGCTGACCATTGATCGCGACCTAATGTCATCCCCGGTGGCAGCCGAGGATCACCCGTTGGCTATGACCGAATCCAGCATGGCAAAGTCGGCTGGCGAAATGCTGTGCGCCGATTTGAACCGTTCAGAGTGCGGTATTCGCATGCTGGTCAGCCGACAGCCGCGCCTGTTGACAGACCAAACGGCGACCGTCAAGCCTGGCATCCGATGAACCTATTGGCCGCACTAGAACTTCTGAAGCAACCAATTTCCGAACCGGCGTCCAACCAGGAGCTCTTCCTTACGTGCGGGGTTACCCCTCTTCATCTCAAGACATTTCTAGCGGCTCACCTGCGCCTGTGGTTCCCTAAAGATCACATCGAGATCGGAACAGGTTTATATGGTGACCTGATTGGCAATCTCGAACGGCTGCGACCTTCAGGTGGATTGATGGTGTGTGTTGTGCTCGAGTGGGCGGATCTCGACCCCCGATTGGGCATTCGGTCGCTAGTGTGCCGTCTCTAAAGTCTCTTTATAATTCTTGACCTTTCGCAGGATAGTTCGCGCCGTAGCTGTCCAAACGAAAGGCTTCGGATTTTCTGTTGTGATCGCGGATATAGGCCTCGATGGCCCGAGTGAGGTCCTTGACGCTGCGAAAGGTGCCACGGCGAATCCGCTTGGCAGTAATTTCTGCAAACCAACGTTCAATCTGATTCAACCAGGATGATCCGGTGGGCGTGAAGTGAATGTGATACCGGGGATGGGCAGCAAAGCACTTTTTCACCTCGGGGTGCTTGTCTGTTCCGTAATTGTCCAGGATGATGTGCACCTTCTGCTCTGGATCTGTCGGGGATGCATCTAATCGCTCGAGGAAAGTGCGGAACTCTTGGTGACGGTGCCGGGGTTGGCAGTGTCCGATCACCGTTCCCTCTAAGACGTTCAGGGCCGCAAACAGAGTGGTCGTTCCATGGCGTTGGTAATCATGGGTCTGTCGCTCGGGCAGTCCCGGGCGTAACGGCAGAATGGGTTGGGTGCGATCCAGAGCCCGAATCTGGCTCTTTTCGTCGAGGCTGAATACTACCGCTCGATCCGGAGGATTCAGATATAAGCCAACGATGTCGCGGACCTTGCGGACAAATTCAGGATCGGTGCTGAACTTAAAGTGTTCGACGCGGTGCGGCTGCAGATGATACGCCTTCCAGATGCGCGGGATGGTGGCGGAGCTCACTCCCTGGGACCGGGCCATGCTGCGCACGCTCCAGTGGGTTGCATTGGGGGGTTTGGTATTTCGGGTGGCCTCCACAATCGCGGCTTCCTTTTCTGGAGTGAGAGAGCGGGGACGTCCCGCGCGATGCTTGTCCTCGAGGATGGCGGGATGGCGAGCAATCCTTGTTGTTGGAAGCGACGGCGCCAGAGCAGCAAATTACACGGCTTTGAACGCTTTGCCAATCGCCAGATCGAGACGTGCGAGCAACTGGGCGAGGGTTTCGCCTTCTCGGCGTTTCAGCATCGCTAAACTGTTGTGGCCGTCAGTGGCTATGGCCACACACCCGACCGGTACGAGCGTGCCGACCGTGATTTCGCCGTCGCTCATCATCTCTGCGATGTGAGGTAATTCCGAGGAACTGCCGACGCCGACTTTCCCGGCTGCGTCTTTGTTTACACCGCTTCGTCTATTCCAGATGACAGACTGTTATAGAGGATCTCCCTTTGAGTCAGAACCTCGGGTGACCCACATTTTCGCTCTGGTCGCGAAGTACCTGCGGGCTACAGATCGTGCTGAGTCAGGCGGCTAGTGTCCTGCCCCCTGATGCAGGACACTAGATCGGGTTACTGAACGGTTGCCCTCAGGTTCGTTGGAGGATTCACAATGGTGCCCGTAGTGCCGCCGGCAATAAGAGGATGCGGATAGGTGTAGGGCGTATAGTGGAGCGTCCAGGTGTTCGTAGCCGTACACACATACAATTGCCCCTGTCCTCCGCTGCCACTGGTATTCCAGCTTCCTTGGTCCGTCGCCCAGTAGCCTACTCGCGGCGTACAGGTTATGGGGCGATTGGCCAGAGTGCCGTGTCCCGTACCGCTCGTGCCATTGAACGGCGATGTATTGCTCGTCTGCGCGGCTTGATTCACCGATTCCTGATACCAATCCCGGTTGGCTATAAGAGATACGTTGTTTGACGTGATGAGTTGCCCCCCCGGCAGTGCGTCATCAGCTTCATATGTCGGATCGAGAGCTTGATTCACGGGACCAGGACTGCCCGTAGATACAAGCACGGGAATACCATTAGTGCCGCTGGAATCCCTAACAAGCAACCCCCCACTATGAGCAGGCTGGTCAAGGCAGGCTGTAGAGCGCAAAATCTGGAAACTGTCTCCTACGGTCGGAGCATCACCGCAACTACCCAGACAACTAGTATGTGAGGTAAATGTATTCGCTGCGTTAGAACCAATTTCAAAGCCAAAGTTCCCTGTTATGTCATGGAAGGAATAGGCATTCCCCGCTGGTGCCCATTGGTTCGCTGTCCAGCCTGGAGAAGCTCCCGATATAGTAACCGTATAGTTGATACCATCGTTGGAGACCGAACCAACCGTGCCGCTGTAATAGACATGAGCAGTGTTCCCACCTCCACCGTTCGTATCGTTCGTATCCCAAGCGCTCGTCCCATCGCAAGAACCCCAGGAATCAACACGCCAACGGCGCTGTGCATCCAACTGAGCAAGGCCACCGAAAGATCCACCGTTGTTAGAGATCACATTGCCGAAGGATATTCCTACACCGGAACGTCCTGGAAATCCACCACAACCGGTATCGGAGCAGACTATGGTATTGTCATAACCCTCCCACTGTCTTACGCCACGTGCTCGTCCCGTCGTATCCGTTCCATGACCGGCACATGCTCCAAACTGATGCTCGGGATTGAAATTGTTGAATCGGCAAACGAAACGCGCTCCACCACCAGTGGAATCACCTATGTCCGAGTCGGTTGCTAATGCAAAAACAAAAGTGTTGTTCTCCAAGTAAAAGGCTTGCGCCGTTCCGAAGCTGTCAGCACTGGCCCAAGAGTTGTCTCCCCACGCGCCCACCCCCTGCCATGAGCCGTGACCGATGTTCAAGAAGCACACATAACCCGATGATGGTCGAGTATCACCAACGGTGTTCTGGTCGGCCACTCCGAAGACGTTGGCTATGAAAAAGATTGCGCCGTCTGAAAGTCCTGAAACATTGGACCAACTGGTAGGAATCGTAATATGGTCGATTCGCAGGTTTGGACATCCGCTGGATGTACAAGTGCCATCCACGATGACCGGGGTGGCGTTGCCGCCTGAAGGCAAAAAAGTCATCGAAGAGATGCGCGATGTTGAATTCCCGTAGATAGGAGACATCCTGAAGAATGGGTCGCCCGTAAGCGTCGTCGTACCGCCGATTCCTCCCACGACGGAGATTCCGATTCCACTCGGAACCGTGATTCCGGTCCAACCGGTGCAGGAGCCTGCCGGAATCTGGATAGTGTCACCGTTGACCGCCGTGTGCTTCGGGCCATTGATGATGGCATTTACATCCGATTGGTTGCAAGACGCAGCGGTATAGGTTCCCTGTGCCTTTCCAGAGGGGGCAAGAAAAAGCAATAAAGCGAGAAAAAAGGTAGCGAAGAAATAAGCGAGTCTTGGCATTTTGTCAGTGGCTCCATATGATATCGGACCCGTCCCCCAAGATCCATGATGTGCAGAAACAACAATAAGAACTACTGTACTCTCGGGCAGTCTTCGAACAGCGTATTTTTTTGCCCTTCCCAGGCAAAAAGGTCAAAAGAATCCCGCGCTCAAGGATTTTCTTGGACACCGAATTGTGATGAAAATGAGTCAGAGATCACGAGGAGGTGTGTATGAGCAAGGAGAGAGAACCAGCTTCGGGAGCCGCGGAGGGAGCCCCGAGGGCGACCGGAGGGACTCCCGAAGAGCGGTGTGACGGCCGCGGCCGGTGGTCAGCGAAACGCAAGTTTGCAGCGGTGCTCCGACTGCTGCGTGGGGAAGACCTCGAAACCCTTTCTCGCGAGTTGGGTGTGACCGGCGCGACGCTGTCTGGTTGGCGGGAGCAGTTTTTGGAGGGCGGCGCGGCCAACCTGAAAGCGCGGGAACCCGATGTCGACAACGAAGAGACGCAGCGGCTGAAATCGCTGGTCGCCGATCTGAGCATGAGCAACGAGTTGCTGCGGGAGAAAATCCACCGTATGGAGGCCGGACGCCCTTTGGTCTGGCGGAGGTCGAAGCCATAAGCCGCGCCGCGTCGCCCTTCACGGGACGGCGTTACGGCGTGCTGCGCGTACGCACGAATGGGAACTGGCGCGTTCCAGCTTTTTACTATCAGCGAGAACTCGCCACGCAACCCGGGCGCGCGCTCGGGTGGGGGGGACCAAAGACCGCTTGGAGTGACGCGGTGTTGCTCGAGAAGATCCGCGAGATCCTCACTGCTTCTCCGTTTTACCGCGAGGGCCATCGCAAAGTGTGGGCGCGGCTGCGCTTCCAGCGAGTACGCACGTCGAAGGCGCGGGTGCTGCGCCTGATGCGCGAAGCACAGTTGCTGGCACCGTCACGCATGTTTCCGAATGCCGAGAATCTGCACACCGGCACGATCCTCACAGCGCGACCCAACGTTCACCAGCCGGAATGCAACGGCTGGGTCGAACGGTTCATTCGCACGCTGAAAGAGCAGTTGCTGTGGGTCAGGGTATTCCAGAACGTCGAGGAACTGCGATGCGCGCTGGCGGAATTTCGCGAGCGTTACAACCAACGCTGGATCGTCCAGCGCCTGGGCCACCTCACGCCCGCCCAGACTCGCCAGCAGCTCCTTGCGCTCGAAGCTGCCGCATGAATACACTCAATTCACTGTCCAAAAAATCCAGCGCTAAACAAAAAGGGCAAAAGAATGAGAATTGCATCGCTGGGATGGGCAACCTCCCTCCGTTCGACTGCAATCACTCTCTCCGGCAGAGGGCGCCAGGAATCTGTCGCGCCAGCAACCGAAATTGTTGTGAGGAAACCTTTAGTGATTAGTGGCAAAGGTTTTCCATTTTGATTGCATTTGTAACACCGTGGTGGCCTTGTAGGCGTGCTCTTCTTTGCGTCAAGAGGCTAACGCTTTTATTTTCAACCTAATAAGCCAGGTCTTGCGAACTCGGCCTCGGCGTCGTCCGAGGAGCACCTGGCAGGACGATTGCGGCTTTGGTTGTGGTCATCCTAACGTATTAACGGCGGTAGCCTGCGACTCAGTCTATGTGAGGGTGTTTCAGATTGGAGACGCGAGGCAGCCGCAGAATCTCCACCTCTTGCCAACCAATGCACAAGGTGCCGAAGCTGCGGTATCGGCGACCCACTCGACGCAGCCGAGTTTGCCCTCTAATTCCCAGGCCCAAGATCCACTTGGGAGCCCAATGACAACCTATGAAACCGCTTGTCTCAATTCTAATCCCTGCCTATAACGCGGAAGCGCTGATCGCGTACACACTCCAATCCGCAGTGAGACAGACATGGCCGCGCAAGGAGATCATCGTGGTGGACGATGGATCTAGTGATGGGACAGCCGAGGTGGCGCGGCACTTTGCCTCGAAAGAGGTTGCGGTTGTCTCCAAAGAGAATCAAGGCGCTGCAGCGGCACGCAACCATGCCTTGCAATTTAGCCAAGGAGACTACATCCAGTGGCTCGATGCGGACGATATTCTAGCACCGGATAAGATCGAGCGTCAGCTTACAGCCTTGCGGGAAATCGACGGCAAGCGTACTCTTCTTTCCTCCCCGTGGGCCACTTTTAGTTATCGCACCAGCCACGCACGTTTCGTTCCAACTTCATTGTGGCAGCATCTTTCTCCCGTTGACTGGTTTGTCAAAAAAATGAGTGAAAATCTGTATATGCAAACCGCGACTTGGCTAACCAGCCGCGAACTCACGCAAGCTGCCGGCCCATGGGACACGCGTCTTCTAAGCGATGACGACGTCGAATATTTTTGCCGTGTTCTCCTGGCGTCTGATCGAATTCGCTTCGTGCACGATGCGAGAGTGTTTTACAGAATTACTCCGTCGAATCGGCTGAGCTACGTCGGCACATCAGACAAGAAGAAAGACGCACTGGTTCTTTCGCTGAAACTCCAAATTCAGCACGTTCGCTCGGTGGAGGATAGTGATCGTGTCCGAAAGTCTTGTTTAATATGTCTAAAGAACCGTCTCGGCGAATTCTATCCCGAACGGCCTGACCTTGTAGCGGAGTTGCAAGAACTGGCCGCGCAGCTTGGAGGCGCTCGGGAGATGCCTCGGCTGCGTCCCAAATACGCATGGATGGAATTAATCTTTGGTGCGAAAGTTGCGAAATCGGCTCAGATTGTTCTCCCACGGATGAAGGCCTCGATGGTCAGGTGTTGGGACAAAGCGATTTATAGTCTCGAGACTGGTCGGATGTTCTTCAGCCATATCCTTAAACCGAAGTCCATCCCTCACGAGGATTCGAAATGGAGGGCGTAGCAACGTGTCAAGCGCGGCCCAACAATTGGAAAAGATCAAATCTATCTGGAACGAACATCTGGAGGTTGCGAAGACGCTTCACGGGCTTTCGTCCCATGTATCAGAGGCGGTTTACATAATCGGCAAGTCGCTGGCCGCGAGCGGACAACTTCTCATCGCCGGGAACGGCGGATGGGCGGCGGACGCGCAGCACATCGCCGCAGAACTTACGGGCCGTTTCTTACGCGACCGGAAACCGCTCCGTGCGCTGGCTTTGCACGGGAACACGTCAGCGCTGACAGCCATTGGAACCGATTACGGATATGAGTAGGTGTTTGCGCGGGAATTTTCGGCACATGCAAAACCAGGCGACTTCCTGCTTGTGATCTCTACAAGCGGCAACAGCCCCAATATCCTCGGCACGATCGAGGCGGCGCGAAAAATGAATGTGAGCGTAATCGGACTGACGGGCGGGTCTCGAGGAAAAATGCGAGATATTTGCGACCTGTGTTTGTGCGTTCCTTCCAAGTCAACGCCACGAATTCGAAAGATGCACTTCACCATCGGCCACACCATTTGTGAACTTCTGGAAGGGAGATTGGCAGAGGCATGATACGGTGTTCTCAAGCTCGAGAGGTTGAGGCGGCCGATGGTTCGGCCAATTTGACGATGCCCGCCTCCTACTCCGAGCTTGCGGTGGCCCTGCTTACCGGTGGTGCTGACAAGCCTTACGCCTTTGGCCTGGCCACTGCGCTCATTGCTAAGGGTGTTGTCCTCGATCTTGTCGCCAATGACGAGTTGGATCTCCCGGAATTTCGAGGCAACCCCAAGCTTAATTTTCTGAATTTGCGCGGCGACCAGCGGCCAAACGTGAGCAAGGCTAGGAAACTCGTCAGAGTGCTTTCGTACTACCTGAAGCTGATTGCCTACGCAGCGCGGTCGAAACCAAGAATCTTCCATATCTTATGGAACAACAAGTTTGAAGCTTTTGATAGGACCTTGCTCATGCTTTTCTATCTGTACTTTGACAAAAAGATTGTTCTGACAGTGCACAATGTGAACGCAGGGAAAAGAGACTCTACAGACACCCTGCTGAACCGCCTTACGCTTCGCATCCAGTATCGCCTGGCTGATCACATGTTCGTTCATACAGAAATGATGAAAATTGAACTCATAAGTGGGTTCGGAGTAGAGGCAAGACGGATCAGCGTAATTCCGTTCGGAATCAACAATGCTGTTCCAAGCACGCCTCTTCTCCCGCGCGAGGCAAGGCAGCGCTTGGGCATCCGAGAGACCGAAAGGGTGATTTTATTTTTCGGGAATATTGCACCGTATAAGGGTCTCGAATATCTGGTTGAGGCATTTCAAAGGACCTCAGCCCAACATCGCGATTACCGATTAATCATCGCTGGCAGGCCCAAAAATTGCGAGAGCTATTGGGGACCAATCCGGGAATCAATCCAAGGTCAGGTTCAGAGTGGGCAAGTGCTGCTTAGGGCAGATTACATTCCTGACGAGGAAATCGAACTTTACTTTAAGGCTGCGGATGTTCTAGTGATTCCGTACAGGCATATTTACCAGAGCGGTGTTTTGGTTCTTGGTTATAGTTTCGGTCTCCCCGTTCTCGCGGCAGATGTTGGTGCTTTGAAGGATGAGATTGTCGAGGGAGAGACAGGTTTTGCATTCAAGCCCGATGATCCCGTCGACTTGGCGCAAACCATTACGCGATATTTCGCAAGCGGTTTGTTTGCAGACCTGAGCAGTCGACGAAAGAGGATACAGGACTTTGCAACTAAGCGTCACTCTTGGGAGGTCGTCAGCCAAGCAACGGCAAATGTATACTCTGACTTGCTTCGAACAGGAAAACAGCTTCGCTGAGGTGAAAATTCCTGTGTGAACCGGCCGCTCTGCTCCAACTCGCGTATGTCTGAGGCTTCCTCCGACCAATCCATGTCCAAGGAATCAGTGCAGGCAACAGGTGGCTGACGTCCAAAGACCGGTCCGTTCGTCTGTCTAGGACGACCTTCATGCGATTGCGCAGATTTTCTGGCCAGGAAAAGCTAGTTAGGTTGTTTACAACAGATCCGCGTATCAGCGCAAAATGCTTCAAATAGGCAATGAGAATTTATCAGATTGATCCGACTAAGGACGGGCGGTGGTCGGATCTCGTAGAACGACACCCCAAAGCGTCAGTGTTCCACACCGTAGGTTGGCTCGAAGCGCTACGAAACACCTATGGATATGCCCCCGTGGCTTTCACGACCTCATCGCCGTCCGATGAGTTGAACAATGGCTTTGCTTTCTGTCGTGTCAACAGCTGGCTTACTTGACGTCGCCTGGTGTCGCTACCCTTTTCGGACCATTGTGAGCCTCTTTGCAACTCAGGAGGTGAGCTTGACTTCTTGATTCGCTACTTGCAGACCACCATGGAATATCAGGATTTGCGACATCTGGAAGTCCGTCCGGTTAGCGGGAATTTCTGTCAGACGAATGAAACGAATGGCTTCCGACCTGCTGCGAAGTATTACCTGCATGTTCTTGATCTGCGCCGAGAATTTGGATGAAATGTTCGGAAGCTTTGACAAGGATTTCTGTCCTACGCCGCATTCATCGAGCGAAGCGGGCCGGTCTCACCGAGAAATGTGGGAGGTCTGATCCGATGCTCCGACGCTCAATTCAACAGATTCGGGGCGATGCCATGGCTCTTATGGAGAGCTATCGCCTCGGCGAAATTGAACGGAGCAGGCGAATTTGATATGGGCAGGGCTGAGGAGCAGAACGACGGACTTCTTACGTTCAAGAACCGCTGGGTTCCTCAACCTCGACACCTGGTTTATTGGAGATTTCCTGACACTGCTTCCCTGGATTCAGTCAATGGCTGGAAATTAAGAATGGCAAAGCGAGTGTTTCCATTCATGCCCGATGGGTTAAGGACGATCGCTGGCAAATTTATCTACCGCCGCGTCGGTTAGAAACGCGCGTAGGAGCGGTTACATATGATTCTCAACAAGCTCAGTCAGGAAGCCGCATGGAATTGGCTGGAGTTGTCCAATGCGAACCGAGCGCCGCGGGTCTGGGGAATGACTTTTGCTAACCATGCTATCTTTTCTGGGGGGAAACCACTACGTTGGGGAAAGGCGAAGCTAAGGAAGCTTTCTGGAAGGAATCTGTTCGTCTAGAGCGGGACTGAAGACCCTTTTGTTTGGTGGGTAATGAGCCGCAGCTTTTGCAAATGCTGTTGCTTTGCTTAGACTCCTTGCTATCGACAGTCTTTGTTTTGTGTGCAGCGCGAAGAGCCTGTATGGAACGGCGCGCTTTGCATCGGTACTCGATGGAACCTGGCATCTTTGTGAACAGGGGTCCGCCCGCTCAGACAAGACGACGTTCTGTAGTTAAATCCTACGGGGCTTCGTTGCTGATGGGATCTACTCTGCGGCGAAGCGGAATTGGGCAGCTGACTTTTGATTAAGGAATGAACGGGCAGTTGAGTCTCCAAACCGCCAGGCCAGCCGGTGAAGAAATGATTTCGTCCGAACCGTCCAATTTTCGGAGGCAGACTTCCCGCAGCGCGACGTCCAAGCGGAAGGCTCGCATCTGCATGCCATCAGGCAGACTCTTCAAGAGGAAAACATTCCTATGCGGTCATTACGAAGCACAGGACGTCCTCCAAGAAGTTGACGATGTGGATCTAATCTGTCTCGAGCCAGGCCCCGGATATGAAATCAAGGAGAGGTGGCAGAGACGCCTGCTCTTCCATGATTTCTCTCGAAGGCTGATTTTCCAGAATCCCGGCCTCAAAAAGGTCCGGCTCATGCAAGAATACGATCTATTTCTTGCCGTGTGCCAGTACAGCAACGATTTCCTCAATATCAATGCCATTGAGGGTTGGAAAGACCATTGCAAGGTCAGCGTGTGCTGGATAGACGAGTTTTGGGCCGCCGAGATCCCTCAATGCGAATACTGGATTCATGCGTTAAAAAAATTCGATTACGTCTTTGTGGCTTGTCAGGGTACTGTCGACACCTTGTCGAAAGCAATTGACAAGCCTTGCCGCTGGCTTTCTGGAGCTGTGGATACGCTTCGGTTCAACCCCTATCCGAATGCACCCCCGCGTGTCATCGATGTCTACAGCATTGGGCGGAGACGCGAGGGAATTCACAGAGAGTTATCCAGGGCGGGCGGGAAGGGATCACTGTTCTACCTCCACGACACGTTCGGAGGCTCTCTTTCGGATGTATACGACTACAAGGAACATCGCGTTCTTTTCTCCAACGTGGCCAAGCGATCAAAATACTTCCTGGTGGCGCCTGGAAAAGTAAACCTCTTGGATGAAACTCGAGGGCAAGAGGAAATCGGGCACCGCTACTACGAAGGAGTAGCTGCAGGCACCGTTATGATCGGGCAGGCTCCGAGTTGTGATTCATTTTTGAAAATGTTCCCTTGGTCCGATGCGGTGATCAAAATTCAACCTGATGGTTCCGACGTGATAGATGTGATTGCGAAATTGGACGCAGTGCCGGAGCGGGTTCTTGCAATCAGCCAAAAGAACGCCGCTGAGGCTCTGCTGCGTCATGACTGGGCGTATCGCTGGAAGGAACTCCTTCAGGTTGCGGGCCTTGATCTTTTGCCGGCAATGGCGGCTCGTGAGCAACGTTTGCGAGAACTGGCAGACCGCGTTCTCGCCACTGCAACTCCGTGTCCTTAAGAAAAGAACAAAATTGAGCCGTCTCAGCGTTGAGCTATCGCTCTCTTCTGTCGACGAATCGTCACAATTTGGAGGAATGGATATTTTTCATTGCGCCGCGGCCTCACAATACTACTGGCAGTGATGGATTCTGGCTTGCAGCATGCTATTCCACATCGACATCTAAAGAGTCATGTCTTAACTTACATAAGTTTGCAGCTTCTGTTTCCTTTCGCGATAAACACCTGTTTGGGTATTCATTTGGCCAGCCAGCCCCGCCGCAACTACGTCCTTACCAAGAAAACGGAAGGTTACGGGGTAGGTGCCCTACTTTCTGAAGGTTACGGGGTAGGTGCCCTACTTTCTGGACTGGCGTGCTTTCCTGGCCTTTCTTTGTCCTTCGGTACAGTTGAAAGCGATTCCGCCAGCTGCCTACACTGTCTACACCGCCGCTTCTGCGTGTTCCGGCGCAGGAACCCGGAGCAGTACGTTAAATGAGCGCTTTAACACAAGTTTCCATAGATTTCCGGGGCGATAATTCTTCCCCTAATTTTGATGATAAGGCCATAGAAAACGTCCGATGAGAATAAGACCGATATTCCGCTGGATCATTCGAGCATTTCTGCCGTTCTTGCTGCTCTGTGTTCAGCAAGTTCATGCGCAAACGCCAACACTTGTTCGTGCGGCCGCGCATGTTGGAGTTACGAGCGGTCAAACTGACAGTGGGAATGATTACACATTTCAAATGGAGCCGAGTGGTTCTTCTCATGCAGTTACGGGCGGTGATTCAATTATCTTTTTCGGTACTTGGCCGAGTGACCGACCTCAGACTTTCAGCGACAATGCCTCGAACACTTGGAATGCGGCATTCTCTCCGGCATCAAACTGTCAAGACAGCACAAGCGAACAACATGGATTTTTCTATGCATCGAACGTGTCAGCGAGCACGTCTGTAGTCACAGAATCAAGCACTGGATTTTTTGCGGATACGGTGATGGACTACGCCTATTTCTATAACATGGCAACTTCCAACCCATTGGATGGAAGTTCTTGTAGGACCACCGTAACTCCCACAAGCAACACTGCACCTAACATAACTGGAACAGCCTTTACGACGACAGCGAACAATGACCTGATTATCACCTGTGTCTACGACGTGTCCCAGCCGCTCGGCGCTCCGAATGCGTGGACTTCGATCACATATCCGACAAATTTCATCGGCTTGAGCGATGAACCCCGGCTCGGGCACGCTTGCGCGTACTGGGTTCAACCGACGGCTGGGTCGTTTACGCCTACGTTCACCGTAGCCCAATCGACGCACGATACATTTGTGATTATGTCTGCTGCCTTTAAGGGCGGTATCGGCGGGTCGGCCCCTGGACCCGGCCCCTCGCCGATACTTTCGGCGATGCAGTATGTCACTAACGCAGGGAATATGACGGTCAACCTTCCATGCCCACCAAATACGACGAACATCACGGTGATGAACGACGCAGGAACTGCTGGTGCGAACCTCACCTCGGTGACTGATAGTAGCGGTAACAGCTACAGTACTCCGACGACCCAAAATTTTTATCCACAGATATATTACACGAACTCGCCGTCCATCCCGACGACGAACACTTTCACCGTGACTCTGCATACGCCTTCGACGAACGGTACTGACTTGATAGGGCTTTTCTGCACCGTTAACTCGAACGGAATAGATGCAGGTCTAGCTCCAGCCAATGGTTCGACGTTGACAGGAACTGGGCAGGGTGCAACCTATAATGTCGCCAACATCTCTGGAAGTACGATATCCTTTTCCTCAAGTGGAACTCCGTCCGTCTCTGGCGACTTAATCTACGATGCAGGTGCTTTTGGATCTGGACCGGTAGTTGGATGTAAAGATAGTAATTGCGTGTTCGATTATGTTGGTGCGAGTTGGACGGGTCCTAACGGAGGGGACCAAGAACTCTATGCCAATGGCGACTTCATCGCCCATTACTACGATTCATCGACCGCGACGGTTGATTTTGAATTCAATCTTGGCCCTGGCACTTCTTCAAACGCTGGATCGATGATGCTAGCTCTTAAGGCGGCGTCGGCATCAGGATCGGCTCCGGCTCGTCCGACGAACCTACAGGCGACTGTGCACTAACTACAACTATTCGCCTTCCTCTCCGCCTTTGCCTTTTGACGTAAAGTGCGACGGCGGCGTACAACGCGCCGGGAGTGCAGCTGGAAATCGATGCGGCCCTCGAGGTGATTTGCTCGCCGGACAAGGATACCAATAAGACGGGTGCAATATGATCGATGTGCAGCGGGTGATCAGTGCGCGATCGCGCTGAATGGTAACGGGCGAATGCAGACTCCGTGTCGCCGACAAATGTCTCTTTGGCCGGCATCGGGGTACTCCCCTGTGCTGACCTGGCGCCTCAACCGAGCATAGGCCGCCGACGCCGTATACCGTGCGCAGTGCTCGGTTTGGGCAGCCTAACTTCTTTCGTGCCACTTGATCAGGACATTTACGATAAGAAGATTCGTTACACTATGGAAGCCTTCGAAACGCAGCGTGCAAAGCAAAACTGAGTTAGGCACCTATGGTCTATCAACAGAGCTGAGTTCCTCTCTCCGCCTCGAACTGCCGATTGGGTGTGGAAGGCCAGCCATCTGCATCTGCATGATCCACCGGGTTCCCAATTTCCCGGTTCGGCATAGAGGGTCCACCCTGGCATCTAGCGCGCCATTCCCTGTCCTTCTACCGCGCGGCGAACCACCGTCCCTCCCTACGCAACATCTGCTGATCTCTAATCTAATACGAGGTGCCGGACGTCCGAGTACTTCCGCTAAACTGGCTGATACCTGTCAAAATTAGCTAGTTTAGAAGTCGTGAAGGATTCGATGCTTAGCCAGCCTTCCATTTCATTCGTGGAACTGGACGTTGCAGTCTTCAGCGACGCTTCTGGTGACCTAACCGAACCCCCTCCATGTTAGTCCCAATACGCCCGCCGCACTCCTTATGAACAGCCAGCGGCGAGACGATAGAAGCCATAAGTTTGCTTAAAACTCGACGTTACGTTGTCAGCTTCGACATCACTGGGTGGCAACTTTTCGTACTCATCCCTGTAGTCTCCTCGCTCCAGGTTAACGGCCCTACGGACGCGTCAACCCATCAACCCTGTACCTCCTCCGTGTCACAGACCTGTACCAAAACTGTTCCTCGCACCAGTAGTTCAGCCGCGATGCCTTGTTTATTCTGAGATTGCAGTGAAGCAGTTCAAGGTGATAACCACCGACCCGGTTCCCCCCTCCCGCCGGATTCATCGCCGCAATCCAGGAGATCTTGATGAAGCGAACGGAGAGGTCCCATCTCTTTCTATTTTCTCTTATCTTGGGACCGCTGCTGTTTGGGACCTTCACCCAGGAAGCTACTGCAGAGTCCAGACTCACCGCCAACCCGACATCGGTGAATTTTGGCTCTGTGCCGATCAATACTCTCGAGTTCGTCTCAAGCGATTACGCTGCTTAATACCGGCAACCGGAACATGGAAATCCTGCAAGCCGCGAGCAGCATCCCACAATTCGCCATCTCCGGCCCTACCCTGCCCGTCAGTGTGGCACCCGGCCAGGGAGTGTCTTTTCTTGTGGTATTCACCCCGAATGCAGCAGTTAAATTTTCCGGCAGTATCAACTTTTCGATACAAGGCAGGGACGGGTCAAGAAAGGTCTCTGTGTCAGGAACCGGGTTAGCCCAAATCCCGGCGTCCCCAGGCCCCGTACCCGAGATTTCCTTGAGTACCACATCGCTGAATCTCGGAGGCGTGCTGGTTGGCAGTACCAGCTCGCAGTCTGTTTTGTTGACCAACAGCGGCACCGCGGATCTGAGCATCTCGCAGATTAGTGCGAAAGGAACAGGCTTTGCCGCCACCGGGCTCGCGCTGCCGGTAACGGTTCCTGCCGGTCAAAGCGTATCCCTGGCCGTTTCCTTCTCGCCGCTTACCGCTGGCAGCGCAACGGGCAGCGTCACCGTTCTCAGCAATGCGGCCAATACGCCCAGCGCAAAGTTTGCCCTGACTGGCGCGGGTACGGCGCAAACATTGCACCTCTCCGCCAGTGCCAGCAACTTAAATTTCGGGAATATTCTCGTCGGCACGACCAGCAGTTCCAGCCCGGTAACCTACACGAACACCGGCAACACTTCGGTTAGCATTTCACAAGTCAAGGTGACCGGCAGCGGATTTACCGCAGGGGGAATCCCCGTACCCTCGTCACTCGCTCCTGGGCAAATGGCCACGTTGATGGTTAGCTTTGATCCTTCGGTAACAGGTGCGGCCACGGGCAGCGTTTCCGTCGTGAGCAACGCAACCAACTCTCCTGCATCCATTGATCTCGCGGGCTCGGGCGTTCAACCGCAGCTTTCATTGCAACCGGGCAATGTGGCCTTCGGCAACGTGCCCGTGGGTTCAACAAACACCCAGACGATGACAATTTCGAACCCCGGAACCGCGACCCTGAATATTTCGCAAAGCAGCCTCAGTGGCGCGGGCTTCTCAATAACGGGTCTGACGCTTCCTCTCAATATTGCTCCAGGCACTATGAGCTCTTTCACGCTGAGCTATACACCCGCGGGGGCGGGCACGGTTTCCGGCACGCTAAGGCTCGTCAGCAACGCCCCGGGTTCACCAGCGAACTTTGTGCTCTCAGGATCGGGCGTGGCTCAGACGTCTCAGCTCTCTGCCAGCCCCGTTTCGCTCAGTTTTGCAAGCACCACCGTCGGCAGCAGCAGCGCCAGTCAAACCGTTACGCTGTCAAACACGGGAAATGCCGCGGTGACCATTTCACAGCTGACTTCTTCGAGTACCGCGTTCAGTGTTACAGGCTTGTCTCTGCCTTTAAATCTGGCTGCCGGTCAATTCACCAACTTCTCGGTCCTCTTCGCGCCGTTAACCGCCGGATCACTCTCTGGCAGCGTCTCTGTTGCGAGCACCGCCACCAATTCTCCAACCACGATCGCGCTCTCTGGTTTGGCTAGTCAGGCGACGTCTAGTTCCGTGAATTTGACCTGGAGCGATTCGTCCACGGGGCTTAGTCTGGCTTTAACGTTTATCGCGGTGCCACCACCGGCGGGCCTTATGCCAAAATTAATCCCTCGCTGGTTCCAAGCACCTCCTATACAGACACCAGCGTCCAGTCCGGCTCGACCTACTACTACGTCACCACCGCCGTTGACACTACCGGCGCCGAAAGCAGTTATTCAAACGAAACCGCAGCCGCCATTCCGTAAAATTAGGCATCGCAAGGTACGACCCCAAATGGTGACTCCTCTCGGACGGTGTGGTAGTCCGCTCTACTTCCACGAGATGGCAATTTCTTGTCCCATCTCCCGCTAGACCAAACTCGCGATCGAAGGGTCACCTTGGGTCGACTCTGGAGGCATGGCAGGCCCAACCGGGTTCGCTCTTCTCCACGCCAAATAGCATAAAGTGATGAAAATGAGCCAGGGGGGACCGGCGAGCAAGGTGATATGGAAGCTCGGTACCCACCAGGTCGAAATCAGCACGCCGACCAACGCAATGAGCCCAAATAAGGAACTCCACGGACCGGGCGGCGCAAAACGCAGAATGTCTCTTTCCAGCCCGGGTCGTGGCTCGCCGAAATGCCAGGTGGGTCGCCAAAATCATGATCCAGATGAACGGCCCGCCAAAAAAAGCGACGCCGATCATGAACACAAATGCCGTGTTCTTGAATAGTTGAGACAGGACAAGCGCTGCGAGCATGCCCACGCTGGAAACCAGCACCGCCGCGACTGGCATGCCCCGCTTGTTCAGACGCCCCAGTCGCAACGGTGCGTATCCGCCCCGCGCGAGCGAAAACAGCAAACGCGACGTGAAATATACGTTGCAAGTCGCGGCAGACAACGCCGCAGTCAGCACCACGAAGTTCATAATGTGCCCAGCGGCGGGAATTCCCACGGTTTCAAACACGCGAACAAAGGGACTCTCGCCCAATCCGATCTGGGTCCACGGCACGATGCCCACAACGATGGCTAAGCCGCCAATGTAGAAGAGCACTAGGGTAAACAAGGTGCGGCGCAACGCGCGCGGCACGGCGATCTTGGGGTCAGCGGCTTCACCCGCGGTCGTCCCGACAATTTCCAGCCCCAGATAGCTGAAAATCGCCATGGTCACGCCCAGCGCCACTCCGGACCATCCGCCAGGAAAGAAGCCGCCGTAAGCGGTGTAGTTCGCGGCTCCGATGCGCGGAAACCCAAATCCGAATAGCAAAGCCGCGCCCAGCACAAGAAAAACAGCGATGGTCACGACTTTGATCATCGCAAACCAATATTCCAGAGTGCCGAAATTCTCGATGCTTAGGGTATTGACGTAAATCATCGCCATTGAGAATCCCGCAATCCACAACCACGCGGGCACATTGGGAAACCAATACTGACAGTAGATTGCCGCCGCCACGACTTCGCTGCCAATGATCACCACCAGGCACAACCAGTACGTGTAGCGAATCGCAAATCCCGCCCAAGGATGGAGGTACATCTCCGCGTGCAAACCGAATGCGCCCGCTGTCGGATGCTCCACGGACATCTCGGCCAGCGCCCACATAACCGTGAGTGCCACGAAGAGCGCCCAGCAAGAAGCTCACGATGACCGAGGGACCGGCCAGCTTCACGGAAATGGCGCTACCCAGAAACAGTCCCGTGCCAATCGTGCAGCCCAGGCCAATCATCGCCACCTGGTGGGGCTTCAGTTCGCGGCGAAGTCCAGACTCGCGTTGCACGACCTCGGTGGAATGCGCGATTTCCGCCGCGCCGTTTTCAACTTGAGGCTCAATCATAGCGGGGCATCGTAACAGAGCCGATGCCGCGAACCTAAGGACGGCAAGGACTTGGGCATTTTCAGCGGAGATGTACGCTCGAAATCACAACGGTGGCGCGATTATAGAAGACAGAAAATCCCGGTCAATAATGGAAAAGAAGTACGCGCGCCTGATCACCATCACACATGTCACAAGTTCCTGGGCCTTGGCAGGGCTGTTTCAACTCCTGAAAAAGGAAACGGCCACGAACCTTTCGATTCGTGGCCGTTTTGCACTCCACTACCACTTACGCGGCGATCTGCTTCGCTAACGGGGCCGCCGTCTTGATTTCGATCTTGCGCGGCAGCGCACCCGCCGTAACCGGCGCCGTGATTTCCAGCACGCCGTTCACGTACTCCGCCATCAACTTATCGATCACCACGCCCTCTGGCAGCGTGAGTGTCCTTTCGAACACGCCGTAAGCAACCTCCTGCTCCACGAACTCGACTTCCTTGACGTTGCGAGTGAATTTCCGCTCGCCATGAATGGTCAGCAGGTTTCCTTGCGCGTGAACTTGTACATCCTTCGGCTCCACGCCCGGCAGTGTCACGCGGCAGACATACTTCTTCCCCTCTTTGTCTACGTACGCTTCCACCGCTGGCGTAAAGTTGAATTCCTTTTTGAATTCGGGCAGTTGTGCCCATCCTGCCCACGGCTTACCGGTCAGAATCCGGTTGAACATTTCGTCGAAGTCCCGCCGAAAACCGAACAACTCCTCATACATATTCCTCATGACTTCCTCCTCTTTCGCCTCACCAAAGGCGCCGCCGCTACAACTCTGAGGCAGCGGCACAAGCCAAGCATCTTTGCGGCCCGACACCCGCTGCGTCGAAATCACCGGGCGCTTCACTGCGCTGCCGGCCTCGCCGCTGCCTCAGATAGTCGGGACATCAACCCGCCGGGTCGAACCTCGTTCAAGGACTTTGAGGTGGAGTCGCAGGTCCGGCCGTTTTTTTCCGTTTCCGGCAGCCTCAGCGGCCCTCTCCCTGGGCGATCTTTGCCCTTTCTCGCATCTCTTCTACAACGAGATAAGGCTGTACGTATGTGACCGCCGCTACGGTTCAACGTGACCAATGTTACCCTTCTCGAATGAGCGACGCTACAAGCGACCACTTCGGGCAAAATGCTATAGTTGTCTTTTACGCTGGCATCCGCGTGAGTTATCTCTTGAAAATTGTCAATGTCGTCGGTGCGCGTCCGAATCTGCCGAAAATTGCGCCTTTGATCCGCGAGATGCGTCGCCATTCTGAGATTGAAGCCATCCTCGTTCACACCGGTCAGCACTACGACGACGCGCTATCGAGTGTTTTCTTCCGGCAAATGGGCATACCGGCGCCTGACGTAAACCTGGAAGTAGGCTCCGATTCGCAGGCCGGTCAAACCGCCGAAATCCTAAAACGTATCGAGCCGTTCCTGATTGCGCAAAAGCCTGATCTGGTTCTTGTCGTCGGTGACGTCAATTCGACGCTCGCCGTCTCTTTGGCTGCGGCAACGCTTGACATCAGCGTAGCGCACGTCGAAGCCGGCTTGCGTAGTTTCGATCGTTCCATGCCGGAGGAAATTAACCGCGTTCTCACAGATGCCCTCGCTGAATATCTCTTCGTGACCGAGGAAGACGCCATTGAGAATCTCCGGAAAGAGGGCCGTCCGGCCTCGAGCATTCATTTCGTAGGCAACGTGATGATCGATTCTCTCCTCCAATTCCTGCCTCTCGCACAGCAATCGCACATCGGTGACGAACTGCGGCTGACCCTCGGACAAACTTGGCAGCGCTTCGCTGTTCTAACCCTTCACCGGCCTTCAAACGTCGATTCCGTGGACAAGCTCGGTCAGCTTCTGAACGCCGTCGACGCTATTGCAGATGAGGTTCCAGTGATATTTCCTGTGCACCCGCGCACTCAACAGCGACTAACGGAGGCAGGTCTAACGAACTGCCACTCGCAATTGCATATGATTCAGCCCCTTGGATATCTCGATTTTTTGTGCTTGCTGACCAAGGCGAGCTTGGTTCTTACCGACTCTGGCGGGATACAAGAAGAAACCACTGCGCTGGGAGTCCCATGTCTGACTCTTCGAGAGAACACCGAGCGGCCGGTTACAATTTCGATAGGCACGAATATTCTCGTGGGAACCGACCCGGACAAGATTCGGTCAGCCGCCCGAGACATTCTGGCTGGCAAAAGCAAGATTGGGAGAATTCCTCCGCTATGGGATGGCAAGGCGGCGGAGCGAATTGTCAAAATTCTGCTGGCTTCTGTCTCCAGTCGGGACAGCCACGATCGCTACCACATAACTCTGGAACTTTTTCCCGCTTGAGCAAGACCAGATGAAGGATCACCGGCGTGAGAGTACACTTGGAAGAGTGCTCGGTTTGACCCAATTTGACCCACAAGTTGCCATCGCTTTATGATGTAAGTCCAAGGGTTTCAACAATTCCGGGGTCGTCTAATTGGTAGGACACCAGCCTTTGGAGCTGGTTATCATGGTTCGAGTCCATGCCCCGGAGCCACTTTTTCCCTATCCTGTTTCTCTGCTAGAGCAGAGCGACCCGCCGGAACTGCCGCCGAACCCATCTTGGCTCGGGTCTGCGCGACGATCGCAAGAAACCTCCGAGCATTCTCAACAATCAATTCCGCGTTGCCGGACTTCAAGTGATCGGGGTGTACCAGTTCGCCGCCGATCCCCAGCGCCGCCGCACCCGCTTCTAGGAACTCGGCGGCGGTGTTCAAATTCACGCCACCGGTGGGCACCAGCGGAATACCCGGTAGCGGACCCTTCAGCGCCTTGATATATTTCGCGCCGCCAACCTGACCGCACGGGAAAACTTTCACGAAATCCGCTCCCGCTTCCCACGCGGTAATCACTTCGGTCGGAGTCAATGCGCCGGCCATGATCAACTTCCCTTTCCGCACGGCCAGCGCCACGGTTTCAGCCTTAAATCCTGGGCTCACCAAAAATTGTGCGCCGGCGTCGAGACATTGCTGCGCCACATCGGCATTGAGTACCGTCCCCGCGCCGACCAGCAACTCCGAAGCGGCATGCTTTGCAAGTTCGCGAATCACGTCGATGGCTCCAGGCACCGTCATCGTGATTTCCACGATGGGAATGCCGCCCTTGCAAACGCATTCCGCCGCCATCCGCGCTTCGTCGGGAGACGAAGCGCGCACCACCGGCACGATGCCGATTTGCAGGATGCGATCGCGAACCGCCTGCTTTTCCATTGAGAGCGCCTTTCTCCGCTGGAGATCCCCGTCAGCGCGCGATCCGCGCGCCGACACCTTTCATCACTTGCAGCACATCTTCAAGTGTCGCCATAGAAGTATCTCCCGGCGTGGTCATCGCCAACGCCCCATGCGCCGCGCCGCATTCCACCGCCCACTGCGCGTCGCGGCCCGCCAGGAAGCCATAGATCAATCCCGAAGCAAACGAATCGCCGCCGCCGACGCGGTCGAAAATCTCCAGGCTCTCCCGATTCTTCGCCTGAAAGAATTTTCCTTCGTAATAACACACCGCGCCCCAATCGTTCTGCGTCGCGGTTTTCGCCTTGCGCAAAGTCGTGGCCACCACTTGAAATGGATAATCTTTCACCACTTTCTCGATCATCTGCTGAAAGCCTTCGACGCCAAATGTCGAATGGTGCTCGTCCATGCCTGGCACTTCATAGCCAAGCGCCGCGGAGAAATCTTCTTCGTTGCCCAGCATCACATCCACAAAAGGCGCAACCCGGCGGTTCACCTCCTGCGCCTGCTTCTTTCCGCCCAACGATTTCCATAACGACGCCCGGTAATTCAGATCGTAAGAAACAATCGCACCATGCCGCCGCGCCGCTTGCATCGCTTCCACCGCGACCTCCGGAGTTGTAGCCGAAAGCGCGCAGAAAATTCCCCCGGTGTGCAGCCAGCGCGCGCCGTGCTTTCCAAAGATCTCGTCCCAGTCGAAATCGCCGGGCTTCAATTGAGAGACCGCCGTATGTCCGCGGTCGTAGGACCCTGCAGCCGCCCGTACCCCAAAGCCGCGTTCCGTAAAATTCAGCCCATTGCGCGTCCCGCGTCCAACGCCATCGTGCGGCATCCAGCGAACGTAAGTTTGATCGACGCCACCTTGATACAGCATGTCCTGCAACAAGCGCCCCACGGGGTCGTCGGCGAACGCCGTGACGATCGCCGTATCCATGCCGAAGCAGCGCTTCAACCCACGCGCGACGTTGTATTCCCCACCGCCTTCACAGACCTCGAAGCTGCGCGCGGTCGTAATGCGCCGATCCCCCGGATCGAAGCGAACCATCACTTCGCCCAGACTAACCAGGTCCCATCGGCAATTTTGCTTTGGCTTAATGGTCAGCGGCATCGTCTTTTTTTGCTCATCAATGGGCACACTTCAAAGCGCCATGCACTCTCCGCGCTTTCTCTGTGCGCTCCGCGTCTCAGCGGTAAATTCTTTCCTTGATTTTCACTTCGCTCACAGCGAAACCCCACGCTTCCAAGGGATAAAATCATCCTGCTTCAAAATCTCCGCCTTAGTCTGATCCTCGCCGCTCGCCACCTGAATGACCCGTTCCAAAATCGCTTCACCCATCTTCTCGATGGTCGTCTCGCCCGCAATGATCGGCCCGGTGTCGATATCAATGATGTCGGGCATCCGTCGGGCAAGTTCCGAATTCGTAGAAATCTTCAACACCGGCGCAATCGGATTTCCCGTAGGCGTGCCCAACCCAGTCGTAAACAGAACGACATTCGCCCCCGCGCCGACCTGCGCGCTGACGCACTCCACATCGCTACCCGGCGTGCACAACAGATTTAACCCCGGCTCCCTCGAATATTCCGGATAGTCAAGCACACCCGTCACCGGTGACGTCCCACCCTTCTTCGCAGCCCCGGCGGATTTCATCGCGTCCGTCAGCAAACCGTCGCGAACATTTCCCGGCGAAGGATTCATCTCAAAGCTGGCATGAACGGCCTTCGCACGAGCCGCATAGTCCCGCATGAGCTGCATGAACCGGTCGCCAACATCCTTACGCACGCTGCGATTGATCAACTCTTGTTCCACGCCGCAAAGCTCCGGAAACTCCGACAGGATGCCGCGCCCACCGAGTGCGGCCAGGATATCGGCAGTGTGACCGATAGCCGGATTTGCCGAAATGCCGGAAAACCCATCCGAACCGCCGCATTTCAACCCTATGCAAAGGTTCGACAGCGGCGCCGGACTTCGCTCGGCTTTGTCCGCTTCGACAAGCCCCGCGAACGTCTCGCGTATGGCTTTCGAGAGCATCGTGGACTCCTCGCCGATCTGCTGCTGCTCGAAAACCAGCAGCGGCTTGGAGAAATGGGGATCGCGACGCTTGATCTCGTCCAGCAACCCCGGCACCTGCGCGTTCTGGCAGCCGAGGCTCAGTATCGTAGCTCCGGCGACATTGGGATGATGAATATAGCCCGCCAGAAGGCCGCAAAGGTTCCTGGTGTCTTCGCGCGTGCCTCCGCATCCCTGCTCGTGGGTTAGAAATTTGATGCCGTCAATATTCTTGAAAACTTTCGGCGTTGTCGACGCACGCTTTTCTTCCGCATACTGAAAGTCCTTGAGCTCTTCGGTTTTGCCCTCGCGATACAGGCGCACAAGCTCTGCGACATGGCGCCGGTAAATCTGTGGCAACGCGAATCCCAACTCTTCCTCGAACGCTTGCTTCAGAACGCCAAGATTCCTGTTCTCGCAAAACACCAGCGGAATCACCAGCCAGTAGTTTCGCGTGCCAACCTGGCCGTCGCGGCGGTGGTACCCCAGAAATGTGCGCTCGCGCCAGGCGGAAACATCGAGTGGCGTCCAGCGAGCAGTCTCTCCGGAAGCATGAAAATCGGAAGCGGCATGTCGAATATTGCGCGTCGAGAGCAGATCGCCCCGGCGGATCGGCACGGTAGCCGTACCCACCAGACCGCCATACATGATGACTTGATCCCCAGGCTGGAGATCCCGCGTGACGAATTTTTGTTTGGCGGGAATATCCGAAAGCAGCGAATACGTGTCCCCGGAAAAAGGAATCAGCTCACCTTTTCGTAGTGGGGTCAGCGCGACCAGAACGTTGTCTCTGGAATCCAGTTGCAAAACGCTATTTTGCATACTTTGATTTTCTGATATCGACACATTCCGCGCAACGTGGCGCTTCTACCCCAGCGTCGTCTGCACGCCTCGCGCAATCTCCTTCAACTGCTGTTTCAGCTTGATCTCAAACTCATCGACTATAGGAACCGCTCTCCAAGGTGTCAAACTGCAAGAACTGAAGACAGCGTTCAGTGAAATTGAAGATTCGGCCTGTTCATAGAGTCCCCATGATCGAGCGTCGAACTTATTTCCCATCCTCCAGGACGACAATCGTATCGATTGGGTCGCGCCCCTCTTTCGGCAACCTCAGCAAAAGGCCCCCGTTCAGAGGCTTAAGTTCCACCGGAGTATTCGACCCGAACAGGTGTGCGGTCTTTATTCCCGGCACATCCGGAAGCGCAAGATACTCGTCAGGCCAATCCAATATGTGGAGAAATACGTCGTTCCCTCTCTGGGTCGACACGCCCCAACTCCGCGGAGTGATCGGGCCCCCGCGAGTACCGTAGATGGTGTCGCCGTTTTTCTGCAGCCATTGCCCCATCGCCCTTAGCCTTTCGATGAATTCAGATTGCACTTGTCCCGTGGGCATCGGGCCAATGTTGAGAAGAAAATTCGCGTTCGCTCCGGCTGCGCGGACCAGGTAGTGAATCAGTTCCGGCACGCTCTTGAATTTTTTGTCGTTCTTGTTGTATCCCCAGGCCCCATTCACGGTTTCGCAGGTTTCCAGCGGCAACGTGCTGATCGAGGTTTGATTGAACCCCGCGGTGTTAGCTCCCGGCAAATCCTTCTCGAACATCTGGAAGTCTTCGCCATCGAAAGGCGCGTGATGGTGGTTGCTGCCAATCAAAGCGGCCGGTTGCAGCTTGTGAATCAGCGAATACGTGCGCTGCAATTCCCAATCCGCGTTCGGCTTGTCCCACATGCCATCAAACCAGATTCCCGCGACGTCGCCATAGTTCGTAAGCAGCTCCGTAAGCTGCGCGTCCATGAAATCGAGATACCTATGGAAATCGCCGCCCTCCGGACGACCCGCGGAGTGCCCCGTGCGCCCGAGGGGAAAGTAGTCTGGATTGTGCCAATCGAGCTGGGAATGATAGAAAAACAACTTGATGCCCTGCTTGCGGCACTCTTCGGCCAGCTGTTTCAGGGGATCCTTTGCGTAAGGCGTGCCATCCACAATATTCCACTTGTTCTGCTGGGTGGCAAACATCGCGAATCCATCATGATGCTTGCTCGTAATGGTGATGTACCTCATGCCCGCGGCCTTCGCGAGCGAAACGATGTCCGCGGCACTGAACTCCGTCGGATTGAACTGCGGCGCGAACTTTTCGTATTCCGTGATTGGAATTTTCTCGTTCTCCATCACCCATTCGCCGCGGCCCGGAACGCTGTACACGCCCCAATGAATGAACATGCCGAACTTCGCATCCTGAAACCACTGCCGAGCCTTAAGGTTGGACTCCGAAGGCTGATAACTCTGGCCAAGCGCAGCGGAATTCCAGCACGCGGTTGCTAATAAAATCAACGCTACCACTGCAGTTCTTCGCTTCATCAAATTCCCCTTCACGGAATCGGCTTCTAGTAGCACAGGCACTCTTGTCCACCCTGAGCCTCGAAGGGCCTGTGTCCCCTTCAACATTTCGTCCCCGTATCCATTCCCTCCAACTCCACTATTTCTCCAATTCAAATACTTTCTCCATCACCTGCCAACGTTCCACCGGACTAGCATTAGGCAACGGATTCTGAAATCGCCCCATAAGCTCTTCCCACTCACGCACCTTCGGATTCGCCAAGTCCATCTTGGCTTTCTTCGCAAACGAAAACTCCGAGTCCACTTCCATAATCATGAACATGCGCGTGCCTAACAGGTAGATCTCCATGCCGACCACGCCGGCGCCCTTCAAGCTCTTGGTGATCTCGGGCCAGACCTTTTCGTGATACCTCTTGTATTCCGCGATCAGCCCCGGGTCATCCTTCAGATCCAACGTCAGGCAAAATCTTCGTGTGGAACCTTCGGTCATTCCGCTCCTTTCAACTTCACCCTCACCGTCTCCGCCCTAAGTCAACGCCCGGTCCAAGTGCACATACCCGCCATCGACAAACAAATGCTGTCCGGTTACATGACTCGCCTGCCCCGACATCAAAAACAACACCGTGGCCGCGATTTCTTCCGGCGCGGTCATGCGCTTCCCCAGCGGAATCTTTGCGGTCACCTCGCGCAGCTTTTCCTCTGGGTTCGGAAACGTGCCGAGCCATTGCTTGTAGAGCGGCGTCATCACTTCCGCAGGCACCACGGCGTTCACGCGAATCCCATAGGGCAGCAACTCCACGGCCCACTCGCGTGTGAGCGCCAAAATCGCGCCCTTGGCGCCAACGTAACCCGACGTCCCGCCCTGTCCGGTGACCGCCGTCTTCGAAGCGATGTTCACGATGCAACCGTGCGATTCTTTCAGCGCCGGAATCCCGTAGTGGGCCATGTTGTAGTAGTGCAAAAGATTCCGCTCAAGCGACCCAACAAATTCTTCGGGACTCCCGTGCTCCAGGCCCACTCGATCGTTTATGCCCGCGTTGTTCACCAACGCATCCAGTCGCCCGAAATCCTGCAGCGTCTGCTCCACAGCCAGCAAACAGTCCTGAGCCGACGCTAGGTCAGCCGGAATGAATCCAACTTTCTTCCCGGAAGCCGCCACCTGCGATTGCAGTTGCCGTCCAGCGTCGAGATCCCGATCCACGATGACGGGCACAGCTTCCTCGTCGGCGCACCCGCGCACAATTGCGGCGCCGATCCCTTTCGCCCCACCTGTGATCAAGACAACTTTGCCCTTAATCTCCAAGTCCATTCGTGTGCGCCTTTAAATCGTAAAATCGAGTCGCATTTTCACCGAAAATCTTATCCTTGGCGCCCGGCGCGTTGCGATCCACATAGTCCTCGACGATCTGTCTCACTTGCTCGTAACTCCCAGCCAGCAGGCACACGGGCCAATCCGATCCAAACATCAATCTGTCCACCCCAAACGCCTCGAACACGACATCGAGATACGGATCGAAATCCGCTGGCCTCCAGCCGCGCCAGTCGGCTTCGGTCACCAATCCCGACAACTTGCAATACACGTTCGGGTTGCGACCGACGCTGCGAATCTGCGCAGCCCACTCGGAAATGCTTTTCGTTTTGATCCCCGGTTTCGCCAAATGATCGACTACAAATCGTTGCCCTGGAAATCGACCGGCAAGTTCAATCGCCGCAGGAAGCTGCTTCGGATAAATGAGAATGTCATAAGTAAATCCAAATTCCTGCAAGCGAGAAATCCCGCGCATGAACTCCGGCCGCAGCATGAAATCATCGTCGGGTTCCGACTGCACAACATGCCGAAACCCGCACAATTTTCCATATTGCGAAAAAAATCGTAACCGTTCCTCAACCTGCGGCGATGCAAGGTCGGTCCACCCTACGACTCCGGCAATGCCCCGCGCGCGTTCGGCAAGATCGAGCAGGAACAAAGTTTCTTCTTCCGACTGATCCGCCTGCACCGCAATGGAAGCATCGATCCCGTTGTTATCCAGTTCGGAAGCCAGATCTTCTGGCAGGAAATCGCGCTTCAACGGCCCCATGCTTTCGTCAATCCAGGCGTGCCGCGCAGGATCATACCTCCAGAAGTGCTGATGCGAGTCGATGTTCATGAAAACTCAAGACCAAGAAGCACCAAAAAGCCGCACCAAATAACTAAGCTCTGCTCAAGCTCGATCAAGAAAATGAACTTCGTTGACACCCCGCAAATGCGCCGCGGCGCTCTCGGCAGTAATATCCCGCTGAGGACTGCCGAGCATTTCATAACCAACCATGAACTTTTGCACCGTCGCGGAGCGCAAAAGCGGCGGAAAATAGTGCGCGTGAAAATGCCACTCCGGATGGGACTTGCCATCCGTCGGCTGCTGGTGGAATCCCATCGTATACGGAAACGCGGTGGTGAACAGATTGTCGTAGCGGATGGTCAAACTCCTCATGATCGCCGCGAGATCGTTGCGCTGCGCATCGGTAAAATCGAGGAAGCTCCCCACGTGCCGGCGGCTCAGAATCATCGTCTCGAACGGCCACACCGCCCAGTACGGAACCAGCGCCACAAAACTTTCATTCTCCGAAACGATGCGTTCCCGGTCGTTTTGCTCGATCATCAAATACGCGCAGAGCAGGCATTTCTTGTGCGCTTCAAGATATTCGCTTTGCGCCGCAAGTTCACGCGCGGGCTGATTCGGAATCGTCTCGTTCGCCCAGATCTGGCAGTGCGGATGGGGATTGCTCGCTCCCATCAGCGCGCCGCGATTTTCGAATATTTGAACGTGCTGGATCCAGCCGATCTCACCAAGTTCGCGATACTGCTCCGCCCAAACATCGATGACCGCGCGGACCTCCTCAGGCTGCATCCGCGGAATGGTCAGGTCGTGCCGCGGCGAAAAACAAACCACGCGACACACACCACGCTCGCTGCGAGCAACGATCAAGCCTTCTTGATCGACTTGGAAAGCCGGCGCTTCGGGCAACAACGCCGGATAGTCATTGTCGAAAACATACGTGCCCCTATAAGCCGGATTCCGCGCTCCCCCCGCTCGGGCATTCCCGGGACAGAGATAGCATTCGGGATCATATTCGACGCGCGGCGAAGCTGTCGCAGTCGCGACCTGGCCCAACCACGGACGCTGCGTGCGATGGGGCGACACCAGCACCCACTCGCGCAACAGCGGATTCCATCGGCGGTGTGGCGCGTTCGTTTCCTCGCGAATGGTCATTGGTTTTGGTTAGTTCTTCTTCTGAACAGAGATCGCCTATAAATCGCCTGTAAATCACCTATAAATCAGACGTTGCCACCGGGCCGGCACCCTCGGCGGGTCTGCAAATATAGATCTGAGGCACCAACCCCGTCTCTCGCTGGTACGCCTTCCCCAGCTTCTCCTTGAATTCCCCGGCGTACCGCGCGTCCACAAGGTTGATGGTCGCGCCGCCGAATCCTCCGCCGGTCATGCGCGCACCAAACACGCCTTTTTGTTGATACGCCAGGTCCACCATCAAATCCAGTTCTCGGCAGCTGACTTCATACAAATCGCGCAAGCTGCGGTGTGATTCCGCCATGCGCTTCCCAAACCGCTCGATATCGCCGGCCTTCAACGCCTCCGCGCTGTCCAGAACCCTCGCATTCTCGGTGACAATGTGCAGTGCACGCTTGTAAATCACCTCCGAGAGTAGCTCGCGATTCCGCTCCAACTGCTCCAGGCTAACGTCCCGAAGCGCCCGAATTCCCGGAAGTACCGTCGCCAGCCGGCGAACCGCCTCTTCGCAATCCGCGCGCCGCCGGTTGTATTCGCTGGAAGCCAGTTCGTGCTTGACCATGGTGTTGCTAATCACCAGCTTCACGGAATCAGGAATCGCCAGGGATTTGAAGGTTAGCGAGCGACAATCCAGTAGCAGCGCATGATCCTTCTGTCCGTGTAGAGAAACAAATTGATCCATGATGCCCACGCGCGCGCCGACGAATTCGTTCTCAGCTTTCCGGCAAAGCTGCGCCAATTGCAGACGATCCGGCGTGGCCCCGGAATTTTCCGCGAGAGCCAGCGCTGTGGCAACCTCAATCGCCGCCGAAGAGCTCAACCCCGCGCCCATGGGAACTTCACTCTCGATGAAAAGATTGGCACCGGGTATGCGAAAACCGGCTTTCTCCAGTTCCAACGCGACGCCAATGGGGTAGTCACTCCACGACTTCGTGGGCGAAATCGCCGCGGAACTGAGATCCACCTCGGCCGCGGCGGAAAATTCTTCCGAGTAAATGCTGAGCTTGCGGTCCTCGCGTGCGCCAATGGCTACCCAGCAATAGAATTCAATCGCCGCGGGCATGGCGAAGCCGTCGTTGTAATCTGTATGCTCGCCGATCAGATTGACCCGGCCCGGAGCACGATAAACACGCGACGTCCCCGCAAATCGAGCGCGATAGCGCTCGGCAATGTTCGACATTCGTGTCATGGACTGTTGTTCCAACAAAAGCCGAATAAGCTGGAAGCCGGGCTTCCCGCTGTCTCCTTATTTAATGGCCAGATGATTCCGACGAATGCGACTTCTGTGGTACGACACGCGTCCCACGCCAGCCCAGCCAATGCCGCACCGGACCAGACGCAAGTAAATCAACTCCCAGGTGAAATGGATATTCGCTCCTCGAAACGGCCGGCCAGTTAAGGATTGCGCATAGCGGGAAGAATTGGCGAACTTACCATAAGTGGCCAGGATGAGCCAAAGCGGGGAAACCAAAATTCGAATTGGCGGCAGAATGTCGATTCCCATGAGTTTTTCTACCAGAAAATGAGATTCAAAAGAAGCGTACCGCCGGTTTCGACCGTCGCGAGAGATACTGGCCTGGCGTACCAGGCGTATGGTTTCTTCCCGGTCATGCTCGGTGCTCTCCGTTCCTCGGCCCCGTCCTGACCAGCGGTTAAGCGGTTCACCTGGGGCGATGCAGGGAGGGTACCTGACCATGCACCGCGCTGCAAGACCCTCCCGTTTCCATTTCTGCTCACGGTGCCGCGCCATACTTGTGGCATGATGTCGCTTCGTACGGAGGTTTCATGTCTAGAGCGAACGCTACCCGGCGGGATTTCCTGAAGCTGGCAGGAGTCGGGTTTGCAGGCACCGCGCTGAGCGCCGCCGCATCGAGCTACGCTCGAATTGCCGGTGCCAACGATCGCGTCGGGGTCGGCATTGTCGGCTTTTCCGACCGCTTCCGAAACAGTTTGGCTCCCTCATTTCTAAAATCCGCGGGCGAACTTAATTTTGAGTTTGTGGCGCTTTCCGATATTTGGAACCGCCGGCGGGAGGAAGGCGCCGCGTTCGTCGCGAAGCTAGCCAACAAGCAGGTCGCCCTGGCGCGCAACAACGAAGAGCTCTACGACAACAAAGACGTACAAGCGGTGATCATTGCCACCGCGGACTTCCAGCACGCCACTCACGGCGTCGACGCCATCCGCGCGGGACGCGATGCGTACATCGAAAAGCCCCTTGCCAACGTCATGGAAGACGCCAGGGCCATCCGCGCCGCCGTGAAAGGCACCGACCGCATCGTCGCCATCGGGACCCAGCGGCGAAGTTCTCCGGTCTATCAGCGCGCGCACGAGTTCATCAAGTCCGGGCAATTTGGCGACATTGTTTCCGTCGAGATGACCTGGAACGTCAACCAGCCAGGCCGCTGGCGACGCCCCAAACTTGTGTCCCTAGCTACGTGAGCCCGACACCGACTGGAAAAGGTTCCTGATCAACAGACCCGTTGAACCTTTCGATCCTCGAAAATACGTGGAATTCCGGCTGTTCTGGCCATTCTCCTCGGGAATTCCGGATCAATGGATGGTCCATCAAATTGATACCGTCCATTGGTTCACCGGATTGCCTCGCCCGCGAAGCGTCGTGGCCAACGGCGGCATCTATCGCTGGCACGACGGCAGAAAGAATTGGGACACCATGACCGCGGTCTTTGACTACGGCCCACTCGACGATCCTTCCAAGGGATTTCAGGTAGTGTACTCATCGCGCATGACCAACTCGGCGGGCGGCGTGAAAGAGCTCTATTTTTCCAACGGCGGCACACTGGACCTCGACAAGGATCAGGTGACCCCGGTGGGAGGACTGTCCGAGGAGTTCGCCAAAGAGATGGACGTGAAGCCAAATCTTCTGCCGCCCCTGTCGCTGGCACAACCAGCTCCGGCGACGACCACCGCTGCCAACACAGACGCGCATGAAGCGACCGCGGCCAACGTCCGAAACTGGATGGAATGCGTGCAAGCCCGAAAGAAACCTAACGCTGACATCGAAGCGGGCTATAGCCATTCGATAGCCCTATGCATGACCATCGCCGCAATCCAGACCGGCCAACGCGTGACCTTCGATGACACCAAGCAGGACGTTGTCGTCGGAGCTTCAACAGGCCATCTGCACCCTCAGCACGGCGGCTCCCGCGTCGATCCACCGAACGGATCCCGCTGACCGATGCGATGTCTCCTCTGTGTGAGAACTCGGTTTTCGTCAGGGCACGGCTTCAGCCGTGCTAACCGAAGCCGGATCAACAAGGCTTTAGGGAACAACGCTACCTATGTCCACCCACATTGGCCTTATCGGCGGCGGAAACATCACCGAAACCCACGCGCGCGCAGCCCGCGCAATTCCATCTGTCAACATCGCCGCCATCTACGGACCAAACGCCGCAAATGTCGAACGCCTATGCCGCGAACACGGAGGATCTGCCCTACCAGGATTTTGCGGCGTTTCTCGCGCATCGGCCGATGGACCTCGTCATGATCGGAAGCCCCTCCGGACTCCACGCCAGGGAAGGCATCGCCGCCGCTCAACGCGGCCTTCATGTGCTCACGGAAAAGCCCATCGATATCACCGCAGCCCGTGCCGACGCGCTCATCGAAACCGCGAAACAATCGCACGTAAAGCTAGGGGTGATGTTTCAAGATCGCGTCAAACCCGACATCCAGCGCCTTAAAAAGTGGATCGACCAAGGCTTGCTCGGCAAAATCTTGTTCGTGGACGCACGCGTGAAGTGGTATCGCCCGCCCGAATACTATGGCAAATCAAAATGGCGTGGAACGCTGGCGTTGGACGGCGGCGGCGCTCTCATGAACCAGGGCGTTCACACCGTCGATCTGCTGCTCTGGTTGCTCGGTGACGTGGCGCGCGTCCAGGCGCGCACCGCCACCGCCCTGCACTCCATCGAATCCGAAGATACCGCGATTGCCATCCTCGAATTCGCCAGCGGCGCGCTCGGCACACTACAAGCTACCACCGCGGCGTACCCGGGCTATCCGCGCCGCGTCGAAATTACCGGCTCCGAAGGCACCGTGATTCTCGAGCATGATCGGATCATCGCTACCAACCTTCGCACACCTCCTGCGGAGATCGCGTCAAACAATCCTGTGGACACCAATGCGAGCGCATCGTCCGCTGCGGTCACCGACGTTCGCGGCCACCAAGCGATTCTTGAGGATTTTCTCCGCGCCATCGAACTCGATGGGACCCCGCTTTGCGATGGCCCGCAAGGCCGCAAGAGCGTCGCGCTGGTGGAAGCCGTCTATCGAGCCGCGCGCCAACCGGACGCAAGCGTCGTGCTGTGAGCGAAGTCCCGCCTCTTGACAAACTGCTTTCCGGTGAAGATTCTTGTGCCGGCGCGGCCGCTGATTTCGGCCCGCATTTTTTCGTGTCTCCAAGTTAAGCGCTTAAGGAGGAGCTATGTCGCTCAGTCGTAGGCAACTCTGTCGGATGTTGCCATCCGCTATGTTGCCGGTTACCGCCATCGCGGAAGATTTATCGGCACAAGACACTTCCTTGCCGTCAGCTACCTGGACCTTCGATCAATTGCCGGTCGAGGCCACCAAGGATGGCCAGTTTCGCGCCGTTCTGAAAGGCAAGCTGGCCACCGGCGAATCTTTGGAGACCCATGAAACCACGCTGCCCCCGGGCGGCATGCCTCATCCCGCGCACCATCACGTTCACTCCGAAATGTGGCTGATCCGCGAAGGCACCGTGGAGCTAACCATTAATGGCGCGACTCACCGCCTGGGGCCGGGCGGCGTCGGATTTGTGCGCTCGAATGACGAGCACGGCATCAAGAACGTGGGCACTACGCCCGCGACCTACTTCGTCGTGGCTGTCGGCCCCGGAGCGGCTTCCTGAAGGAGACATCATGCAAAACTCTTGGAAAATCGCAGCGCTGTTCACCGTTGCGGCGCTCTCGATGGCATCGGGTGGCCGGGCTCAATCCAGTTTCGATCTAAAGTCGCCCGACAAGCGCATCGAAGTGCGCATCCGCGCCGCTCAAGGTGTGCGCTACGACGTGGTTCTGAACGGCAGAGCGATCCTCGAGAACTGTTCCCTTTCCATCGACATAGACCACAAAGTATTTGGCAAAGACGCATCGAAGGCCCTGCATTCCAAGGAACGCAGCCACGACGAAATGATCGAGCCGGTCGTGCGGCAGAAATTCGCGAAAATTCACGACCACTACAACGAAGTGCGCTTGGAGATGGATGGCGGCTACGCGTTGACCTTTCGAGCCTACAACGAAGGCGTAGCGTACCGATTGGAAACTTCCCTTCCGCAACAGGAAGTCAAAGTGTATGGCGAAGAAATGAACCTGAATTTTTCGCAAAACGACGTGGTCTTTTATCCGCAAGAAGACGGCTTCATGTCTCACAACGAACGGAAATATCTACCGCAACATTTGTCGGAGATCCTGCCGGCGTTCATAGCGACGCTGCCCGCCGTCGTCGATGTAGGTCAAGGCGCGAAGGTCGCGGTCGCCGAATCGGATGTGGAGGAATATCCGGGCCTGTGGCTGCGTGGAACCGGTGGAACCGCGCTCGCCGCAACGTTTCCGCCTTACCCATTGAAGGAGAAACAAGAGAACGAACTCGATGTCCGCGTCACTGAAGCGGCCGACTACATCGCCGTCACCAAAGGGACGCGAACATATCCGTGGCGCGTGCTAGGAATCGTCGACAAAGATACGGACCTGCTGACCAACCAGATTGTGTACCTGCTGGAAAAGCCGTCGCAGGTTGCGGACACGTCGTGGATCAAACCAGGCAAAGTCGCCTGGGACTGGTGGGCTGCGAACAACGTCTACGGTGTCGACTTCAAAGCCGGCATCAACACCGCGACCTACAAGTATTACATCGACTTTGCGGCGAAGTATTCGATCCCCTACATCATTCTGGACGCAGGCTGGTACAAGGCCGGAAATATTCTTGAGGTCGTTCCGGAAATCAACATGGAAGAATTAGCTGCCTACGCGCAGCAGAAAAATGTCGGACTCATTCTGTGGGTGGCATGGAAGACGTTAGACAATCAGCTCGAGCCGGCGCTGGATCAGTACGCGAAATGGGGCGTTAAAGGAATCAAAGTCGATTTCATGCAACGCAGCGACCAACCACTGATCAACTACTATCACAGAGTGTGCCGCGAGGCCGCGAAACGAAAAATCCTCGTCGATTTTCACGGCGATCAGAAACCGGCAACGATGATGCGAACTTGGCCCAACCTGATCAACACCGAAGGCGTGCGCGGCATGGAATGGGACAAGTGGAGCGCGGAGACCGACCCCAAGCACAGCACCACCCTGCCGTTCACGCGCATGTTCCTGGGCCCGATGGATTACACGCCAGGCGCCATGCTGAACGCGCAAAAAGCCAGCTTTGCCGCAATCCACGACCGCCCGATGAGCCTGGGCACTCGTTGCCAGCAGTTGGCGATGTATGTCATCTACGACGCTCCGTTGCAAATGTTGTCCGACAGCCCGTCGAATTACCTGCGTGAACCGGAAGCGATGGAATTTCTTGCTCCGGTGCCGACGACTTGGGACGACACGCGTCCGCTGAGCGGCAAAATCTCCGAATACGTGGTTGTGGCTCGCCGCAGCGGCCGCGACTGGTACGTCGGAGCGATGACCGACTGGACGCCGCGCGAACTGGACATCGATTTTTCCTTCCTCCCGGATGGCAACTTCCAGATACAGTCGTACGAGGACGGCGTAAACGCCGACCGCATGGCCAGCGATTACAAAATGACCAAAACGCAGGTCAACAAGGCAACTAAGCTGAAGGTCAAGCTGGCACCCGGAGGCGGCTGGGCAGCAAGAATCGTTCCGTAGAAGTAGCACAGACACTCTTGTCTGTGCTTCCTGTGTATATTCCCTGCCTGTGTCCTGTCCGTGCTCCCTGTCTGGCTCCCTTTCTGTGCACCCTTTCTGTGCTGCCTTCCGCCGAAGACCATGCGGCCGACAATTCGTTATTGATCCAGGTTCCCCGATGGTGCAGTCTAGTCCGCCAAACCATTGACCAACACAACTCCAGGAGCTTTGGATTCCGGATCGCACGTGCCCAGCAGACGTTGGGGCATCGCGCTCCTGTTAGGTTTCGGTGTCCTGGTCAACTATTTCGACCGCGTCAATCTTTCCGTCTCGCAAAAAGCTCTGACCGACGCGTTCGGAATCTCCGCAGTAACGTTCGGCTATTTGTCGAGCTTCTACAATTGGCCCTACGCCGCCCTGCAACTTCCCTGCGGGCTGCTGCTGGACCGCTTCGGCGTGCGCCGCGTGGGCCGTATAAGCACAATCATCTGGAGCATCGCGTCCTTCGCCGCCGCAGTGGCCACCAGGATTGAAGCGCTGTTCGCCGCGCGATTCCTATTGGGCATCGGCGAAGCTCCCACATTTCCCGCGAACGCAAAGGCGGTCGGCTACTGGTTCCCGCAACAAGAACGAAGCCTGGCGACCGCCATGTTCGACTCCGCCGCAAAATTTGCGCCAGGCGTGGGAGTTCCAATCATTGGCATTTTCCTCCTGCACTTCGGCTGGCGCTGGAGCTTCGCGGCCACCGGCGTCATCAGTCTCTTCTATTTCGCCTTGTTCTATGTCTTCTACCGGAACCCCAGCGAAGACAAGGCCCTTAGCGCTGCCGAGCGCGACTTCATTGCCAAGGGCGGAGCGCAGCCCGAAGATCAAGTTCGCGCAGCGAAGGGCGCTCCCCTCTGGTATTTACTGAAGCAGCCCAAGGTGTGGGGGCTGGCCCTGGGATTCGGCTCGTACAACTACACTTTTTACCTGTTACTCGCCTGGCTGCCTTCCTACCTTTCTACCGCGTTGCACATTGACCTGTTTCACTCGGTCCTGTATGCGAGCGTGCCCTGGCTGTTCGCGGGGGTTGTGGATTTGGTCGTGGGAGGCGTGCTGGTGGACACCTTGATCAAGCGTGGCTGGAATCCGGTTCGCGTTCGCCAAGTTGTGCTGATCGGCGGAACGGCTTTGGGACTGGGGATTTTCGGGACAACGCAATCCGTCACACCCTTTGCCGCGGTTTTCTGGATCAGCATTTCGATCGGGGGACTGTCCGCAGCCTCGCCGGTCGGCTGGTCGATTCCTTCCTTGATTGCGCCGCGGGAAAGCGTGGGAACAATGGGCGGAATCCTGAATCTGGCGAACCAAATCGCGGGTATCGCCGCTCCGATCATCACCGGATATATTCTCCGCGCGACGCATTCTTTCTCCTGGGCCTTTGGAGCGGCGGCGGCGTTCCTGCTGATCGGCATCGCAGGCTATATTTTTCTGTTGGGCCGCATCCAGCCGATTCCAGAGCCGCAAGCTTAGGCCGCGTCTTTCTACGAGAGCGATTTAGGGGAGTGGAGTTGGGATAATCGAGTTGGGTTAATCCATCTGAACCAAGTTTTCCCTTTGACGACCATATATCTTTGTGGTAATATAGATGCACTGTAACCTTACAGGTAATCGTAAGGACGTTCAGAAAGGTGAAAACTACGCCCATTGTAAGGCGCCTAGAATGAACATTTGCGGAGGTCTATCTGGACTCAATTTCCGCGCGAGTTCATCTGCCTTTTTGTACATCGGGCTCTGCATTCGCAGTTGGCTCCTCACTTTCGCGAATGAAGCCGACAACGTCGCAGGTGTGATATCGGAATCGCGATTGATGATCGGGTTGCAAAGAATGTCCGCGTTCTTAACGCCGACGGCGCCGTCCGTGATGATTTTATTTTCCGCAGCAAATTGTGCGTATGCGTCGACTTCATTCTGGGTGATGCTGGGTGATGTCCTCACTGGTGTTTCTCCTTTACTGCTGGGCTCTAAGAGCCGTATTGAGTTGGAATTGACCGTACAGTCTTGACCACTTGCGAAGCTCGTCTTTGGAAGCCTTGATCAGCGCCTTGCGGTCGATGTGCGCGGGCAACGGTTTGTATCCCGCGTACTGGTCTCGCTGCTTTTGGGCTTCAAGAGTGGCATCGGCATAAGCTTGTTGGTTTGCTGCCGTCTGGTTCTGAGTTTCATAGCGTGCCTCAGCCCTCAGTTCCAAAGGCGACGCTTTTGGTGCGTAACCACGTTTGGTGTTCTCTGGCGGCTTCTGCAGTTCTCGCGGCTTGCTCTGCTTGGCTTGCACCGGCGTAGTGTTCGACGCTCGCTCCTTCTTTGAATAAATTAAAGTTCGCGTCGACGCTGCTCAGGTTATTTTCACGAACGAAGAGTTCGAAGGCTGCGCGTTGGTCTTGCTTGCTGACCGGCGCAGAGGGCGTGTCCCACGCGAACTTCGTTGGGTATTGTTCCGGCGCTACGTACAGTTTGCTGACGGCTCCTCCCCAGGATTCAACAACCTTCCAACATCGCGCGATTACCATCACAAGGTGAGAGACGACGGTTGTTGATTACAGCCATAGAGGCGAGAACGAACGCGCCTTCTAGTTGCGACTCCCGACGCATCTCATCAGCGTGCTGGTTTACTTGCTCAGCCGCCTGCGCTCGGGCCCTTTTCGTGATCGCGTCATCGAGAATCTGTTCCAGGTCCGAGACGCTTTGTTGCAGCAAGCGTTGAACGGCATCGGCGGGTGCTCCGGTTAGGTACGGCAAGATTCTTTCAATTAACAACTTCTTTTGATCCAGTTGGTGCATAACTGCTCCCTAGCCCCGGGGGGCTGGTTCCAACCGGCGGTCATTGGCCGCCGTTCAGAAATCGTTGCGCGTCCGGTGGCACGAACATGAAGTGGATCGCGTCGGGTTGTTGCTGCGGGATTGGTGCCGGTGTCGGGGGCACTAGCGCTGCCTTCGGTTCAGGCTTGGGTTCCTCGGGTCTCTTGAGTTTCATCAACTTCGGTAAGACCGCGAGGTCGATCAGTTTCCTGGCGCCCGGAAGGGGCTGCCAACACTCCTCGAAACCGCCGCAGTACTCTTCCCAATAAGGCTTTCCAAGCCCCGGAGACAGTTCTCCCGTTAATCGGTTGAGGTAGGGTGCTCCACCGCCATCAGATGAGTTGTATCCACCACCGAACCCCTCGTAATTGACCCAGGCGTTGAAGACACGACGCTCGAAATCGTGGAGGCTTTCGCTCTCTTGCACGTCTGGAATCGAAAGGGCACGCGCGAATTTCGCGAGCCACGAGAAGAGCGTCATCCAAGTTGGCGGCGTCTACGCCAGGACTGATCTCGCCCAACGAGCACTGATTCAGCTTCGTACGGCGGGCGATGCCCTCTACGTGCTCGGTTCATGCCGCTCGCAATGATCAAGTGATAGGCGATCCTCCGTGGATTGTAGACTTCCTCGTTCTTTTTTCCTTGCGAACTAGGTCGTTGCCTTCAATATCCCGTACTGTATATGCTGCTGGCCAGAGAGACTGGAGATTGTCTAGCAGTTGAATAGCTTGTTCGAACTCCTCGCGCGACGCGACTTGTACGAATTCATAATTCTCAAGTCGTCTGAACACGCGATACACGGCACCATGCCTCCACTTCTTGGTGGTTGACAGAACTCAATTCCCAAGATGCTCCCGCTCACTGCGTGTGTCTGTGTTGGAGATCACAGCTCCATGTAGAGGGATGATATGTGAGTGTTGCAGCTAGCTTGGTTGACAAGGATTCGTGGTTGTATAGCCTCAAGCAAGTTGTCTCCCAAAAGGCTCCGGCAAGATTCGAGCCAAAAAAAGCGGGGGCTGACTGCGCCCCCGCTTAGAGTGTGGAAACTAGGTACTCAGTGGGTCGTTGCAAACGCCACCTTGTGGAACGTTGAGTATTCCGCCTCAAATTTCTTCACTACCGGGATGCCCTCAATGAACCGCGCCATGATCCTCTCGATCTGTGGATACACTTCGCGATTGTAGAGCTCCGCGTACTCCTTCGACTCCCACAAACTGATTGCTTCCAGCTCCCTCTTTTCCGGGGTCACTAGCAACAACTCATCCAGAAAACCCTTCTGCCTGCGAAGCAGGGGCAGGATTTCCTTTTCAAACGTGACCGGAAGTTCGTTAACTACATTCGGCTTCAGTTGCAACACGACTTCACGTGCGAACATATAAGCCTTCCTCTCTTAGCGTGGGGAGCGATGCCGCTGATCCTCTCCGTTTTCTCTACAGAGCGCAGGATCGAAAGTTCATTCCGTTCCCCACGACACTTTCGCATTCAGCTCCTACAATTGCTGTGCCCCGCGTCACCTGCTAACGTATCCAGCATCACATTGGTAGAAATAAAATCGCTCTGCGTGTACGGTGAAAACGCAAAACGGTCCTGTCTTCTCCACTTTGAGCTAATGATTGAAGCCCGTTCTAGGCTGAACTTGGGGCAATGCGAGGTCGAGCTACGGCGCCGATGCCTGGTAACCGCATCGGTCAAGTCCTCGTAAACGCGGTTACCGGAAAAGTGAAATCAGCCCAAAAACCACTTGTACGATTACGCGACTACACGTCCAAGTGGAACTGGATCAGCGGCTGATTACTTCCGGGCGGCCCGTCATCTCACCGAAAATCCCGGATTGACGCCTGAATATCGGCGGGTATACCATCCGCCCGCAAGGTAGACGACCCCGCAACGCAACCCTTCAGGAGTGTCCCATGGCGAGCACACCGAAAACTACCCGGAATGAGATCAAGTATTTTTCCCGCGCGAAGAAACTGCAACAAGTCATCGCTGCGCTGCTTCTCGCAGGCTTGAGCGGCGCATTCTCGTCGCCAGCCCGCGCCCAAGAGACGCGCCAAAACGTCTTCAGCAATCAAAACGTGGATCTCTCGCGGATGGTGATCGTCGGCGACTCTCTTTCCGCCGGCTTTGAAAACGACTCCTTGTGGGACGCACAGCAGGTGCACGGATGGGCGAGTGTCCTGGCCGACCAGGCGCAAGTGCCTCTAGTGCTGCCTTTAATCGCGTCGCCGGGAATTCCTAACCATCTCGAGTTGATCAGCGCGACCTTTCCACCGATAGTAGCGCCATTTCCGGGTCCCGCATCTCCAGGGCGCGACCTTCCCATAGAGCAAGCGACCGACCTTGCTGTGCCTGACGCCGTACTTCAGGACGTGCTCACAACCCAGCCGTCACTGCCGATCGACGATTTCACGGACCTGATCTTGGGCTTGCCCGGCCTAGAGGCGTCACCACCTCTTTCCCTGAGCCAAGTGCAATGGGCCCAGGCTCTGCATCCCACCATCATTTTCGCGTGGATCGGCAATAACGACATTTTGGGAGCTGCAACCGCGGCAAGTCCGTCGGGAGCCACATCGCTCGCTAGTTTCAACTCCAATTACACGAAAATGATGAATGAATTGGTTGCAACGGGCGCGCCGCTAGTAGTCGCGAACATACCGGATGTGACCGTTGCGCCCTTTTTCACACCGGTCAGTACGATCGCGGAAGAAACTGGCCTGCCTTTGTTCGTCCTCGGCCCAATTCTTGGAATCGGACCGGGCGACTACGTCTTGCCCGCCGGCATAGCGCTGATTCCCGCCATTTTGACGAATCCCAAGATGGGTCCTCTGCCTTCCAGCGATGTTCTCCGGGCCCTTCAGGTGGTAGAAGTTCGTGCGCTGATCGATGCCTACAATTTGATTATCGCGGTGCAAGCCTTCGAGCACGGAGCCGTGCTGGCGGATATCCACTCGCTCGCCAATGAACTCCGTTCGCAGGGTGTGGAGGCAAATGGCCAACGCCTGACTACCGCATTTCTTGGAGGCCTATTCTCTCTCGACGGAGTTCACCCCACGAACACGGGCTACGCCGTTATCGCTAACCGATTCATTACTACGCTGAACCAAACTCGCGGGACTTCCATCCCGCTCGTCAACATCAATACCGTGGCCAGCAGCGATCCGCTGGTGTTCGCGGCCGCGGCTCCGGCTACCTCTCTGGCGCAGCACGTCAGTCCAGAAGCTGCCAAAGTCTTGCGCTCGACGTTGTTCCATACCAAGCCGCAATAGTAAGAAACGAACATGCGGGAAGGTGTGAAGCCGGGATCGTTGACTGCACGGACGCCTGCATGACACCCAACGCGGTCACCGTCGGCGGCGCAAGTCACGGATAGGTTTAGCGCGCGACAGCGGGTTGCTCAAGTACTCGTTACTCTGGCTCGCACAGTCGGAGAAAACGCTCCAGGTGGTATCGCACTCCGTATTACCAACGAGGAGTTGGCGAACGCGGCGAACGTCACGCCGTTCACTGCGAGCCGCCTGATCAGCGCGTGGCAGCGCAACCGCGCTCTGGTAAAACGTCGCGGCAAGGTGCTGCGCCTTTCACCAGAACGGCTTTCTTGGATTTGATATAACTCCGGTTCAATTTACCTCGTCCCTTTCCCGCTTCTGTGGCATCGGTGTTCGAGAACTTTTGCAGCAATTGAGGTACTCAACTCCTGATAAACGCGTTACTGGAGAGGTAGAATCGGGGTCAAAAGGACATGTCCGATTATGCAACTTACCAGGAGTTGAGCTAAGTCTCCCTCAGGGGCTTTACGCGTGATCTGAAAGGCAGGCTCGCTGATTACTGAACACCTCGACCGGAGTCGTTCTCTCAGTTTAGAATTTCTCTCCTCATGGCCAAATGCTCCATCGCCGTGTTCGATCTCGGTGGCGTTCTAATTGATTGGAACCCACGGTATTTGTATCGCAAGCTCTTTGGTGGAGAGGCCGAAGCGATGGAGGAGTTTCTCGCCACGGTGTGTACGCAATCCTGGAACGCACAACAGGACGCTGGTCGCCCGTTTGCCGAAGCCTGCGCCTCACTGAAGCTAATTCATCCGCATAAGGCACAGTTGATCGATGCCTGGGTCCGACGGTATGACGAGATGCTAGCCGGGCCGATCTCTGGCACTGTTGACATTCTCACGAAGCTAAATTCTCTCAGAGTTCCCTTATATGCGCTGAGCAACTGGTCTGTTGAGACCTTCCCTGCCGCTCTAAAGCGGTTCGAGTTCTTGAAGTGGTTCAGGGGAGTTATGCTTTCTGGCGAAGTGAAACTGCTGAAACCTGATCCACGCATTTTCAAGCTTTTCCTGGAGACTTTTGCAATCGACCCTGCCTTGACCGTTTACATCGATGACCGCGAACCTAACGTGGAGGCAGCGATGGCCTTAGGTATGCATGGCATCCTATTTACAGACGCCGCCGCGCTTCGGACCGAACTGATAGGTCTTGGGCTGTTCCATTAACGCGTTATCGATCCAAGTGGAACAGGCCATCCGGCACTTGATTGCATAACAATGCCGGCCCTCCTCGACTCGAGTGGGCTCTTGTTGATAGGCTCGGGAAGACGGAGCCGGAATTCGGTTCGCACGCGGGACAGCTCGGTACCGGACATGGCGCGTGCACGAAAGCGCCGTCCACTTGATGGGGCATCCCGCTCCCTCGCGAGAGGGAGTTCGAAGAACTAATCATGGTCTGAAGTTTATGATCGAAGTCGGGTCGGAGGAGGCGCGCTCTCGCGCTGGCCTCCGTCCGCCGCTCAAACTGCACGGACGGTTTTCCCGTATGCAGCTTTCACGAAGACTCACTGCTTCCGAGTTGCGATAGAAGGAATTAATCCAACTAGGTTGACAAGCCCGAACTCGCCGTAGAGCGTCGTCTGGGGCAGCCATTTCCAGCCGGCATTGCGCCAATGCTTGAAGCGGTGCGACCAGATGCGATGCACTATCCAGCGATCGAGTCGGTTGAAGAGCAATCGGACATGGGCTCGCTTGTAATACTCGCCCCATCCTCGCAAGAGCGGGTTTAGCTCTTCGATCAGCTCCTCGGTTGGCAAGGGCACCTTCCGCTTGGTGCGCTGCCGGACCTGGTCCAGGAAACTACGGATCGACTTCTCCTTGGGATACGCATAGAGCGCACCCTCTCGGGCCTGACTACGAATCTTACTCGCGGGTAGATGGAGCTTCTTCTTCCCGCGTTTGATTTTGTAGCCAAGGAACTCGAAGCCATCCTGAGCATGAACGATCCGCGTCTTCTGCGGATGTAACTCCACACCCAATTGTTTCAGGATTCGGCCAGCAGCTTCCACTGCGGCTCGTGCCTCTGTTGCCGATTTACAGGTGATCACCCAATCGTCGGCATACCTCGTGAGCTGATACCCTCTCAGCCTCATCTCCCGATCGAACGGCGTCAGAAGTATGTTACTGAGCGTGGGCGAAACTACCCCACCCTGAGGAGTCCCGCGCTCGGATGGAAAGAGCTGGCCCTTTCCGTAGCTTCCTGCCTTGAGCATCGCCTCTAGAGACGAAGTACTCGGCCATCCGCTACTCGTTGGGCTACCAGCGTGAGAAGTTTCGCGTGATCCACGGACCCGAAGAAATCTCGGAGATCTGCGTCCACGATCCACTCCGACCCGCCTTGTATCTCTTTCCAGATTTTGCGCAGGGCATCCTTCGTCGATCGCCCTCGCCGATATCCGAAGCTGGCGTCATCGAATACCGGCTCGAAGATGGGCTCTAACCGATTGAGCAGTGCTTGCTGGCACACCCGGTCATAAATCGTGGGTATGCCGAGCCAACGATGCTCTCCTGGTTTGTCCCTCTTCGGGATGGGATGTTGCCGTACCGGCTGAGGCTGATAGGTATCCTCTTTCAACTCCCGTTCCAGCCGATCCAACTGCTGGCCCAGCTGCGCTTCAAAAGTCTCCAGAGTTTCCCCATCCACACCTCCACTGCCCCGATTCGCCTTCACCCTTTCCCAGGCCATCTCCAGGTTCTTCCGCTTGTACATCTTGTCGATTAATGAATGGACCTTCTTCGCACCCGTCAGGTTGATCCAGTCCACCAGTCTCCTCAGACGAGAATGTACGGGTTTTTCACTCATGGAACTGTTCCTCCTTCTCGCCTTTACTCATCTGGTTTTCTTTCTCTTCCCGACCGCCTTCGCCGGCTGGCCTTCCCCGACCCACTTCCGTCGCCGGTTGCCCGGTCCCGTGGCTTTCGCCGCGCTTCAGGTACTATTCAGCCGTCCGTATACTGACAGAGCTTCACTCGCCACTTCGCTTCCGCTTATAGGTCTGCTTACTCCGGTGCCACCCGAAGACTCTGTCAGCACCTCCTGAGGTCACGTGCTGTTCTTCTGTACCGTGCCGCCCGCAATCACCTTGGTGCGGTGGGTGAATGAGAACGCCTTCGTCTTCATCTCGCAGACTCGACCTTGCCCCACCTTTGGCCGACCGGTTCATCTTTGGGTCTCCCCATTGATTGCGGCCCGGTACTTCTCCGCAGGCCCTTCAGATTCCATCTTGTGATGATCACTTGATGGACACCCTGCCCTCCGGAGTACGGCAAGTGGTGGCTCCAGGTCCGTCTTGGCTGTATCCGGCTTTCGCCTTCGTGCCCGTTTAGACGTCTCCATACCTTCCACTTCCTCCGGCCAGCGAGGAATTACCCCCGCTTTCTTGGATATAGCGCTCCTCATCCGAGCGCCAGAGGGACTTTAACCCTCCGGAACAACGCGCTGCTCAGCACACGAGATGTATGGGTCGGACGGAAGCCGACCGCTAGATTACGAGCGAGCCGAAGTCGTCAAGGCCGAGAAGCAAGACAACTAAAGGAAGCGGAAGAAAAAACTCTTTTAAGTGAGTGGATAAGTCTGCTCAAAAAGTGTTTGACAGAGCCGACATTGTTAGAGATGTCCGGTAACCCGACTCACCAGGAAGTGAGCGATCGATTGGACGGGGGATCGGGTGACATTACCTGTATCAAACTCTGTTGTCTGAATCCCATGGCAGCCGGCTAGCGGCGTCCGAACAAGCTCACCTTCGGGCGATGTTCCCAGGTGGCCTTAAAGTACCAGAGCTGGACGCTGTCGATAACCCGTGGGGTACCAGTTAGATCAATCGTGGGGGTCTGGCTACCGGAGAGAATGCGATCGTGGATCACGAGCTCTTCGCTAGAGCCGTCGACGTAATGGACGATAGCCCGCTCAAAGAAGATCGCGCCGTCGTCGCTCACACGCATGCGCAGCGCGCGGAAGGCTCCATCGCGCCGTTCCACAAGGATATTGTCGTGATCTTGAGCACCGTCGATGCGGGTCTCACCCAAAAAGTCCCAGCGTTCGCCGTAGTTCGCATGGGCTGAACAAATGCCGAACGCCAGGATGGGCACAGCAATGGCCCAAATAACGTGTCTTTTCGACATCCTTCGTCTCCATTGCCGCCAATACGTTGCCCATAGGAAAAAATATCTTTGGACTTGGAGGGTGACAACTGGCGGCTGCTGGAGACTTGCGCTGTTCCTAACCTGTTCTAAAGGGCAGGTTGCTTGGAAAAGCAAAAGCTCCGCTCCTCTGTTCGCTAGGAGCGGAGCCTTATTTCTTGCCGGATGTGTGTGACGCGGGCAGTTCGCGGAGTTTTATCGGCGGTTTAACTTGACCCTGAATTGCGTGCGCTCGACAACCAACGGGCCGTGCCGAAGTTGTGGTCCCGCCGGGAGAATTCATGTCGCCCCCAGCGGAGCGCACAGCAGGAACATCCAGACAATCGAACCTACTGATTCTGTTCGACCAGCGTCGGCTTAGGTTTCGGTCGCTGCCACAAGACGTCCGAGTCAGGGGCATTGTTGGGGTAGAAACGCAGCGATTCCCGGTTTGCGGGTTGCAAGACAACGTCGACTCGACGATTGTACGCGAGCCAGGTTGATCGCGAGTTATGCACACGGGCTTCCACAGGTGGGTTGGGATTCTGCGTTTGCAAGTCCGTGATCACACTCTTGTCGAGTTGCTTCTCTGACCCGTAGGCGGACGTGTTGATTTTACCTTCGGCAACTCCTTGGGAGACAAGGAACTCTTTGACCCGCTGCACACGGCGCTCAGACAGGCCCTGGTTGTGCTCGTTCGGACCGCGCACATCCGCGTACGCGGCGAGCGAAAGCTGAGCTTCAGGATCGTATTCCAGGTATTTCGTAAACCTGTTCGCCAGAGTCGTCAAAACTTCCTGCTGACTGCGGACAAGTCCGACCGACGGGTTTTTGGTGGTCGGGTAGTCCGTTGGGAAGAACACGCTATGGAGCAGCACTTCAGGCACTGGCTCGATAGCACCAGTAAGGTGAACGGAAGCCACTTTCGTTTCCGAACCGCCGCACGCGTTTGTTGCGGTCAGTGCGTACTTGATCGTTTCGTCCACGGGTCCTTCCGTGGTTTGTGTTGGTTTCATGGCCACGGATTTGTTTCCGTTTGGCTCGACCGTTCCAAAGGGGGTGAGAGAAGCGGAATCTGCGTTTGTCGAGGACCAATTTAAAGTGGCATCGCCAGCCTGAATGGTCTTATCGCCAATTTGGCGGTACTGAATTTCCGTGGGCGAGGCAGTTAGAGAGGATTGCACCACGGTATTGACGTCGACAGTCGTACTGGACTTGGTCACGCCCCCTGGACCAGTTGCCGTGAATTCGTAGGCCGTAGTTTGCTTCGGCGAGACCGTACGATCTCCCGTCACTGGGACCGGACTAAATCCGCTGATGTCGGCGTCGACAGTTTCCGCGGACGTCCATTTCAATTGGCTCGGTTGACCACAGTCGATTTTTGCGGGACTAGCAGTGATTTCTCCGCTCACGGGTGCGATTACGATTCGCGCGCTCGCAATGCCCGCAGTGAAACGCGGCAGAGCTTTGAGTTGCGCTCCGGCCGCCCAATCCTTGGTCTTCCGATTTCCGTTGGAGATGTCAATGATTACGCGTTGATTGGCAACTACAGAGACCGTATCGGACCAGATTTGCTCCCCTCTCCTAGTGACCGTGACTATATGATTCCCGGCTGGAACTATTAGTTCCTGATGCCAGCCGATGTCGTTGTTCATTTCATCGATGTGGCCCACGAAGTAATTGGCTGTTTTTCCGTTCAGCAGAACCGCGTGGTCGCCTGCGTCACCCAGAGTCAGCGGCCCCAATTCCAATTGAATACGGCCAAACGGCCCGGATACTTCCGACCCGGACGGTTCCAGCGATACTTTCAGAACTGTGGATTTGCCAGCGTCCATGCTGACTTCCCTCTCGAAGAACTTGTAGCCGTAGTTGGCCACTACCACCTTATGCGCGCCGAGCGGGAGATCGAAGTTCTTACTCCCTGTACCCATCGCATTCCCGTCGACAAAGGTGTAGGCCTCCTTTGGTTCGACGGACATTTTCAGCGTTGCTTCTTCTTGGGCAGACGCCGCAGCTGCCAACACAAGTGCAGCCCCCATAGAGCTAATAATCCTGTAAGTAGTCTGATTCATGAAATTGAACCTCCAAGCTGGACTTTTGAAGGATGGACTGAATCGCCTCTGAACAATGGTCGTCTGGCTCGCTCGGTGCCACTGTCAGAAGTGACAGAGGTCCTTTACTCACTGCGGTAGGCGCAGATCGTGATCGGGTTCACCGGCAATGCGTTGCCGCGTCGGACGAGCTTTCGAAAGGTCGTATTCTTACTAAGTCCTTCTGATAACGCTGCCAGCTCAACCGGTCGATGCAACACCATCGAATCAGTTGATCCGACACTACTTCCCCAGGAGAACTGATCTGATTGGCTGTGCCCAGTCAAAACTTAGCCAGGGTAGTGTTCTGGCTGATCTAATCTAGCGGGCGATTTTAGCTTTTGTTTTCAATGCAAGGTGGGATCGAGTTGAGTGTTGCGTCGACCTATTGAGACCACCGCGTTTATCAGGCATGTGGATTACTCCGAGTTGCCCGTGATGCGGGTCTATCCTCGTGAGTACTGTCAATCAGGCCTGTCGCTATTGTGTATTGCAGGGTGAAACCGTGCCGCAAGTCGACACGGATTCAAGTCCTTCGTAGAGCGAATTGCTCATGGACGAGCTTCGTAGACGACGTTAAACGGGGTCTCCGCGGCACGCCGGAAACGGCTGAAGCCGGCTGCCGTAACGACCTCGCGAATTCGTTTTTCGCCCGATTGCGCACCCAAGCACAAAGCAACTTCCTGTGAACGCGAACAGGGAGTGCACAACAAAGTTGAAAAGGAGTAGTACACGCGTCCGACCGGATTCAGATTGTCTTTTAATTCATCGTTGGCGAAGGGTTCGACGATCATCCACGTGCCATCCTTGCTTAGCGAATTGCGTATGTAGGTAGCGGCGCCGACTGGATCACCCATGTCGTGCAGACAATCGAACACGGTAACCAAGTCGTAGTCCTTGCCTGGAAATGATTTGGCCTTCGCGACGCCAAAGTTGAGGCGAACCTCGAGACCTGCCTTGGCGGCGGTTGCGCGGGCACCCTCGATGGATTTGTCGTGATAGTCGAAGCCGAAGAATTGCGATTTCGGAAAGGTTTTGGCCATCAGCACGGTGGACGCACCTTTGCCGCATCCCACATCGGCGACGCGTGCGCCGGCCTCAAGCTTTGCCTGCACGCCTTCCAGAGCGGGTATCCACGAATTTATGAGATTTGCCGCGTAGCTGGGCCGGAAGAATTTCTCGCAACCATGAAACACAGCTTCATCGTGCTCGTGCCAGCCCATGCCTGCGCCGGAGCGGAAGGCCTCGGTAATCCTGGGAACGGCGGCCAGCGAGCCGAGAGCCAATTGGAAAGCCCCGGGAAGATACGCTGGACTGTCTTCGTTGGCCAGCGTAAATGCCTGCTCTTCGCTCAAGCTGAACTTGCGGGTCTGTTCGCTGTATGTAACGTAGCCGCCGGCAGCTTGAGAGGCCAGCCACTCACGCACATAGCGTTCATCTGTATTGGTTTTTGCGGCCAGTTCGGCTGAGTTCAGCGGGCCTTCCGCGAGAGCCTTGTACAACCCGAGCTTTTCGCCAATCACCACCATGCCAGAGTGGACCGCTGCCCCGAGATCTCCAACGAATTGCCCTACGAAAACGTTCAGCTTGTCCATATCCAGTGCCATAGCTTGTTCTCCTTTGCGACTGCGATTTCGTCGAATTTTCTTACAGTGATGCTCTACTTGGTCTTACTTGGGTCGTCCTCAGGATGGACATAGTTGAACTGCATCGGCGATTGTCCGTGCACCTGCACAACGGTTTCTCCCGTGGCCATGACGTAGTGGTGCATGTCGGGGTCGAGAAAGGCAAAGCTCCCGGCACTGAACGCGTTCATCTTGTTGGAGTCAAACTGATCGCCCATGCCAACTTTGAGCGTCCCGGAAATGATCGTGACGTTTTCCCGGTTCGGGTGCCAGTGGGGCGCGATGTGAAACCCATCCGGCATCTTCAGGCGAACGGTGAAGTCGCCGCTAGAGGCGGTTGGATCACCTTCGAGCACGGCAAACTGCGCGCCAGGACGCACAACCGAGGGCGCTGGCCCCCAGGGAATGCCATCCGAGGTGAAGGCGTTTTTTTCGTGTGAGGGCTCGTGCACGGGACTAGTGAAAGCCAGCCCCGTCCACGAGAGCATTGCAGCAACTCCAAGTGCAAGGAACAAGTTTCGTTTCATCGTTTGAGCCTCCGCTGCTCGGTAGTGCATGACGGGAATGATCCTCCGAGCGGAGAGCCATTCCAATGAAAAGCGCATACCGTTTGCCTATCTTCTGCATATCGTCGCAAATTACTGATTCTTAGGAGATAATGACCGTTCGAGAGTATTATGCGACGCGCAAGACCACCAGCGGGCGAGATCGAACTGGACCTCGGGCGTTACGAGCTTCGCCGCCGGGGACGGCGAGTGAAACTCGAGAAGAAGCCCATGGAACTGCTGATTTTTCTGGTGAGTCGCCGGGAACAACTGATTTCACGCGAGGAGATCGTCGGCAAGTTGTGGCGCTCGGACTTGTTCGTCGATGCCGAGACCAATATCAACAACATTGTGCGAAAAATCCGCGCCGCGCTAGGGGACAGCGCCGCCAAGCCGCGCTTTCTGGAAACGGTGGTTGGCAAGGGTTACAGATTCGTCGGGCCGATACGGGTGCTGGACGCACGATACCCACAATCCGACTTTGGATCGGATATTGTGCGCGGGGCAGGCCGGGAGCACACGGGCCGACAGAGCGAGCGGGCGTCGCTGGCTGTGTTGCCGCTGATGCTTCTCGGCAAGGTCGCGGACGACTATGGCGTGTGCTTGGGGTTTGCCGACGCACTGGTGGCGCGCCTCGGGAATTTGCCAGGCCTGGACGTCTTGCCGACTTCCACAGTGATGAATGTTCCGGCCGAGGCGACGCCTGAGGAGACCGCTTCGCGGCTTGGCGTGCGTTTTGTCGTTCACGGCGCCATTCAAGTATCCAAGGGCGTTTGGCGTCTCTCGATCGAAATGTTTGACACGCATCTGCACGGCGTTTGTTTTGCGAGGAAACGCGATCTAGACCTCCTCGGCCTGTCCGACATCGAGGACGAGATCGCCAAGCAAATCGCCATAGCACTGAACCGCCCGCTAAGCGCAGCGATAGTTCAACGCTCGCCCCGATACAGCCGGGATCCCATGGCCTATGCACAGTTCGTACGGGGGTACAAGCTGAGTTCCTCAGGCAATCCAGCGATGCTGGACGAAGCCGGCCGGCACCTGAGCAATGCGGTCACACGAGATCCCGCCTTTTCTCTGGCGCACGCCGTTCTTTCCGTAGTGTGCGCGACGCGCTACTTTGAACTTGATCCCGCGAGTTCCTGGCTGGAGAAAGCCGAGTTTCATTGCCGGCGCGCCCTTGAACTGGAACCGGATTTGCCCGAAGGGCACGTCGCCAACGCTTTTCTCTTGTGGGGGCCCTCGAGGAATTTCCAACACGTTGAAGCGATAGCCGAACTCAAGCGAGCTTTGGCTCTGCAGAACAACCAGCCGCAAGCCTACAACCGCCTCGGCACCATCCTGGCGCACATCGGGTTGCTCGAGCACGCTCGTGAAATGTATGAACGGGCACGGCCATTTCATCCGAGGAAAGCTGTTAGTCACAGCATCGTGCAAGTGTACGTGTGGAACCAAGAATACGACTTGGCACGCGACGAGATCGAAGGCTGGCGAGCCGAGAGCCCAGAAAACAAGTATCCGCTGTACTTTGCCATTCAACTGGCCTTGATGACCGGAGAATTCAAAGATGCAAGAACACTGCTGGACGAGGCAGTGCAGTTGTTGCCGGAAGAACCCCTCTTGACGAGTTTGGAAGGCGTGTACTACGCGTCGACCGGAGTAGCGGGAAAAGCGCTCGACTGCCTGACAACGGCTTGCGCATCGCCAAAGTCTTTTGGGCATGCGCACCACAGCTACTATCAAATCGCTTGCATACTGGCGCTGCTGGAGCGTCGCGAAGCCGCGTTTGAATGGCTGGAGCGAAGTGTTAGCAGCGGCTACGCGTGCTGGCCCTTCTTCCTAAAGGACCCTTACCTCAAAAACCTACGCGAGCTACCGGAATTTGAGGTTCTGGTGAGTTCGTTGCAGGCCAAGTATCCCGAGCATCTAGGATTGCTCTAGCTTGATGCGGTCTCTTGTGGACGTGGGCCGAACAGATACCTATCTGTGTAGGTCCGGCAACCCGGAAGCTATTCTGCGACCCGATTTTCCCAGTGGTAGGTTGCCAAATCATGGAAGTCGGGTTACCGGACATCTCTAACAATGTCGGCCCTGTCAAATCGTTTTTGAGCGCACTGCTCCGTTCACTTCGAAGAGTGGTCTTTATTGTTCTGTTTTGACTTCTCCACATGGACGACCACGGCTCGTTCTTAATCTAGCGGTCGGCTTCAGTCCGACCTAAACATCTCTTCGATTCTCCTGTTCCATAAAGCCCAAGATGTGACCCGGAAGTACTAGTTCAAGAAAATCTAGCTCAGCGATAGAGCAGTTGGAGCCTGTTGGCGGCCTGATTCGACTGTCCGCCATGAAGAGCCGAGATTGCTTGACATACCTCGCAGCTGTTCTCGTGATATTGCAGCAGGGCCCATGTCTTCGCGAAATTCGCTTGCAGCGTCCGAAGTTCGTTGTCCGCGTCTATTCCTCGACGCCCGGAGTTATGAACGTTGGCACGACCGCTGTTCCAACTCGTTAAGGTGATCTGACAATCCTTAAGTAGCCTCTCATATTCATCGCACCATACTTGAACTGCAGACTCCATTCTCATCATTCCTCCTTGGTCATCGCACTGGGAAGAACCTGTCCGAGTGTAAGAGTGAAAAGCGCTTCGCGTGCCTGCCGCCTGGAACCACCCGGGCTGCTCTCGATGCTGAGGGTGCAGACTGAAATTGGGTTGCCCTCGCGTTTTGCTGACGAATCTCAGGGTTCACGGAACCCACTAAGGAAAGACCCAACAAAGCCAGCACGGCATAGGTCAGAACGAAGACGATCATTTCATACCTTCCACAGGCTACGAGACAGGGAGGCATGCAAATGACCAGCAGTCTGTTCTCATGTTTTCAAGAATATACGGAAATTATGAGGGGAATCCCGTATAGCGATTCTTCCGGGATGGAGTAAAGAAAATCTCCAGTACTGTAATGGTACTCGGGATACGAGGGACGAGATGTTCGCCGTTCTACAGACTCAACTCTGTGAACTGGATGTGGACGCGCCACGGACCTCTGTACAGCGCAAGATGAGGTAAGCTTTCGTCAAGGCAACACAATGTTTCTCGCCCGAATATTAATTGCCATCATTATCGGCGGACTGGCCCTCATCGGCTACTTGCTATACCTACTGCGGGTAACGAACCGCGACGAACGTAAATAGCGCCCGGCGAACTCCAAGCCTTTTGATGCACGCCCGGTTCCCCGCTGTCGTTGAGATTAACCAGGAGTATGACAAACCTTCGTATTATTTTGTGTAATCTCCTCATCAGCAGCCGTTTGGACTCCTCTCTAAAGAACAAATCTGAACGACGGTCAGGAGCCTCGTTAGGGTCTTGGCGGGCCCTAGCGGGGCTCCGCTACGTCGTGAAAAGATACACAACGCGTATAATTAAACGTATGGAAAACCACGGCTAGGATGCGTTGATTCGGAATGCCAGCAACAGCCAACTCCCGTCTAAGCAACCCTAAACAAGAATAGCAATACCAGTGAGAGACCTAAGAGGAGTGCTGCAGCGATGACCCACACTCTGATCGGCGTCGGCTTGTCGCTAAGTAGCTGGGCGGGCGTGGCCGCTGTCCGGGATGGTTCCCGGCTTGCCTGGCCTTCTACTACTTCGGGGTCTGGATCGGCAACTAGCGTTAGCTCTTCATCAGCAGTCAGACTTGGCAAGACGACCGGCTGCTCCAGTGATCCGCCAACAATGGGTTGCCCGCCGTTGTCAGCGTCGAAAATCATCATGGCAGCAAATGAGTTAGCGACTGCTGTCAATGCAGCGATGGTGATGGGGTCAATGGAGGAAGGCCGAGAGCAAAATACTTCAATCACGGCCACAACTTCTCCTCCGGCTTGTATCGGTATCCCTACTGCCGAACGAAAGTTCCAGCGGGTTGCGACCGACGGATGAATTATTGGATCGCTCTCCGCGTCTTCACACAAAACGACTTCTCCAGTTTCAATACATTGTCTTGTGAAAGCGGAGTCCGTTGGAAGTCGAGAGCCCACGGCAGGTGCGTTGCCGAAACTAACTGTGCAGAGCATACCCGCCAGATCGCGCACCGCAATGACTGCTCCACTGGCGGGCATTGCCACACAAATCTGCCCAAAATCGCTCAGCACTCTACCCGGAGTTATCTGTTGTTCCCCGAAGGCGGGGTTCACGGGCTCAGATGTCTGCTGCTTTGTCCCGACTCCGGGCATTCGATTGCCTCCGCGTGGTCAAGGCGCCTGCTTCGAATCTAGAGCAATGAGGGCCGCGGTGGAAAAACCGCTCGGAGGGGCTGGTGCGAGGCGTGTAGGGCACCGCAGATTGTAAGATGTTTAGTATCGCTACAAGGGTGTACGGGATTTCAAGCTTTCATGGCCAACCGTCCTACTTGCGGATGATGGCCAATCGTCTTTTCTGTCATCTCGGGGCTTTTCCGTTCTTGTCAACGCACTCTTTGACTGTGGGAACCAGAGTAGAAGCAAGCTGTCCCTTGTCCAACAATTTCGTGGCTCCGAAGCTCCGGGCAAGGCTGGCAGTCTCTGCGTCGTTCCACACAGACATTACAAGCAAACATGACCCGTGAAAATGGGCCTTGATAGTGGCAGGGGTAAACAGCTTTTCGCCGGGCATCCGCACGTCCATCAGAACTACATCCGTAGTGGTCGCGTTAAATATCTTCAGCAGTTCTGCATAATTGCCAGCTTCGCCACAGATCGCGATGTCAGTTTGAGCTTGAAGCAGCGAACAGATGGTGCGGCGAATGGTTGCAGAATCGTCAGCGATTAGAAGTCGAATCGGGGTTCCCATCGACAAATGGTATAACCCAGCCAGCTTGTTCTGTCTACGCGGCCATGAACACCACAGCCGGAAACCCGCCAGTAGCATAGGTCGCGCTTGCTGGAGATCAGGCGGCCTGCAGCAGACTTTGAACGCACTCAATTAGCTTCCACCCACCACTAGGCTTGGAAACCACAAGGTTCGCCCCTGCGGATAGTGCCAGGGCCCGGCCCACGGCGTCGTCATACATCGCGAAAAGAACAATCGGCACTCGCGGCATCATAGCTCGCAGCTCCGATGTAGCTTCCACGCCGTTCATCCGGGGCATCGCCAGGTCTATAACTACAAGATCGGGCTTCAGGGCTCTCGCTTTTTCGATAGCGTCTACGCCGTCAACAGCTTCTCCACAAACGTCAAGGTCTATCTGGCTCTTGACCGCCTCGGGAGTGCAAGACAAGTTTAGAGTCGGAGACAGAGTCCGCGTTAGAAACAGCCTGCGGGCTTTGCTCGGCACGGTCGATAGCCGTGAGCCTGAGGGGACTAGAAGGCGGTATGTCGTGGAGTTTGACCCGAGAGAGAATGACGCCAAATTTCTTGAACGGGGCGTGTTCTATGAAGACGAACTAGAGCTGCGCGACTTAGGCTTTCGGAACCGTGCGCTAGTCGTCGCCTTTCCTCTTCATCCAATCCCTCTTCGTCACCTTCTTCGCTCTCTAAGTCGTCGTTCTCGGTGTCCACTTCTTCGTCTTCTTCCGGGAGTCTCTCGTCTTCTGGCTCGTGCACATCCCTCGCATTTACGTTCCTTCCGTTTTCACATTCCGTAGAACCGCATCGTAGGGGTCGCGTGTGTCTACCAGTTTATGAAATACCGAATCCGAAATCACAGCGGGGAATGTGATCGCCGTACATCAAGAGCATCGACAGAAAATCATCGTCGGTCTTCGTACTTGGTGTCGACCTAACTGGCCGACCACTCCAGTTGCACGGTCTTGGAGAACTTCTTCCCGCAACTCTGACAGATCGCTTCGTAGGAGCTTTCGTCGTCGTTCCAGCGAGCCACTTCAGGTGGATTGTCAGTGCCGCAGAAGGGGCATTCTAAGAGTCGTTCCTGAGTTTCCATCGGGCACCTCCACAATTTAGATGATGAGGAGGCCGGAATGGCTAATGTCACTCCACGTTGATTGATTCGTTGAGGAGGCTTAGTTGGCTGAAGATGAAGGACTCGCCGGGTTTTGTTGCGCCTAGCGCCGCTACTCGTGCTTTTGCTCCCTCAAGAGTCGGGAGGGATGCGAGACGAACTTCCTGCCCGCTCTTGGCGACTCGGAATACGTCGAAGAGTAGAATCGCGTTTGATTTTCTGCCCCGCTGGCGATGAGTCTGTCTGTGCGTCATCAATAGTGTGATGCGGGTTGGACAACTAAAGCTGCTACAATCTCGATGGCCTGAGCGACGTCTCGCAGTTGAGGTCGGGGACTTTCTGGCATACATCTGGCCTACGAAGTGGCGAATCTGTAGAATTCCTAGAATCTATAGCCATTACAATCTGTAAGTTACATACTTTAAAGGACACTTAAGCATTTAGAATGAACACTTACACAAAACCCAGGGGGAGGGCTGTTATGGTTGATCCAACGCCGCGTCAGCGTCAGCATCTGCGCCGCCCTAAGCACTCCCTGTAGGGGCGGGGCTTGCCCGGCCGGGCGTCAACCCCGAGTCTCGTCTTAGGTGGTTAGGGGCGTGGAGGGTTGGTGGTGGTGGGTGGCTTGAGTTGGGCCAGGGCGCGGGTTGCGCCTGTGGAGATGCCGCCGTCAACAAGTAACGTTTGGCCGGTTATGTAGCGGCTGGATTCGGCGGCCAGGAAGACGACCGCTGACTCGAGATCGTTGGGTTGGCCTGGGCGCTTCACCGGGATGCGATCGGAGATATACGCGACCCACTCTTTGTCTTCGTAGAGGATTTTGTTTTGTTCGGTGCGAAACCAGCCGGGGGCCAGGCAGTTTACGGTGACTCCGTATTTGCCCCAGTCGTCGGCCAAGCTCATGGTGAGTTGCTTGATGCCGCCGCGGCTGGCGCCGTAGGGGCCTAGCCCGGCGAATCCTGAGACGCTAGTGACGGAACCGATGTTGATGATGCGGCCGTAGCCCCGGGCGATCATGCTGCGCGCGATTGCCTGGGCGACGAAGAAACTGCCGCGCAAGTTGGTGTCGAGGATCAGGTTCCAGTCGTCCCAGGTGACTTCCAGGGCGGGTTTGCGCACGTTGCAGCCCGCATTGTTGACGAGGATGTCGAGGTGGCCGAAGGCGGCCTCGGCGTCCGCGGCCATTTTCTGGATGCTGGCGTAGTCGCGAACGTCCAGTTCGAGAGAAATCGCGCGGCGACCCAGGGCGGTGATTTCTTTTTCAAAGGGCAGCAGGTGATCGCGGTGGCGACTAGTCATGACGAGATCCGCGCCAGCTTTCGCCAGGGCGCGGGCAAAAATCTGGCCCAGTCCCCGGCTGGTGCCTGTTACGACGGCTACCTTGCCGGTGAGATCGAAGAGTTCGTTGGTGGGGTTTGGGCTCATGCATCTTTCCCCGGGGTCAAAACCACCTTTAGCAGATTCGGTTCGCCGGCGTGGAGACGCGCAAACCATGCGGGGCCTTGATCCAGCGGGGCCACGGCGGTGATCAGAGGTTTCACGCGAATCGCGCCGGACGCCAGCAGGTGGATTGCCTGGGGATATTCGCCGGCGGAGGCGCAGGATCCTTGCAGGCGAATCTGCCGGGAGACCACCTTCTGCAGCGGGAGCGTGACTTCCGAGGAGATATTGCCGACGAGTGTGACGGTGCCGCCCTTGCGGACGCAATCGATCGCGGCGCTAACCGTTTCGTTTCTTCCGACGGCCTCCAGCACAACGTCTACGCCAGCTCCGTTGGTGAGTTGCATTACCTGGGCGACGAGATCGGTCTTGGACGATAGGGCCGCAGTAGCGCCGAGCTCCGTGGCCATTTTGAGGCGCGAGTCGTCGATATCGGCGACCAGGACGCGTGTGCATCCTGTGGAGCGCAAAGCTTGCAGGATGAGCAGGCCAATCATACCGGCACCGATGACGAGTGCGGTGCTGTCGGCGGGCACTTGGGTGACGGCGACAGCGTGGAGCGCGACGGCGACCGCCTCGAGCATGGCTGCTTCGGTGAAGGAAAGCTGGTCGGGAAGGCGGTGCACGATGCGAGCGGGAACGGCGACAAATTCGGCGAAAGCTCCGGCGCGGCGGTAGTCGCCGCAGGAAACGCCGAGGACCTGGCGATTGTCGCAGAGATTTATGTGGCCGTTAAGGCAGTGCTTGCAGGCGCCACAGTAGATGGTGGAGTCGAAGGTAACGCGGTCGCCTTCGGCGAGGCCCGTGACGTTCTGGCCGACGGCGGCGATGCGTCCGGCGGCTTCGTGGCCCATAACGATGGGGGGGATGCGGCGGCCGGAGGAGCCGTCGTAGCCGTGGACGTCGCTGCCGCAGATGCCGCACGCGGCTACCTCGATCAATACTTCATCGGGGAGCGCAGTGGGCTTGGGAAGATCGGTAATTTCCAGATGGTTGTATTTCGAGAGGAGAAGAGTTTTCATTTCGTCCGCGCTTTGACCTAAAGGAACAGACTCCTGAAAGCTGGCACCCACTGTAACGCAGATTCACAGGTTTCTGGAACGGAGGGCCTTCGCTGATCCGAGCAGCGTTGTAGCCGCCCACTGACTGTCTTGAAGAACGAAAAGGCGCCCGCTTCGGAAAGCGGCCGCTACAACTTCTCGCTTACCCACTACGAGAAGGCGGGATTTAGCGCGGGCACGTTGCGCTAGTGAGTGTCATTGTCATCTAAACCCCGCGGTCTCGGAGACCGCGGCTACAGTCGATTGCAGGATTGATCGCGATGCCCCGGTAGGATGGATGGCAATGCCGGGTAGGATTGATCGCGACGCCGGGCTGAAGCCCGGCGCCTACAGGGTGGGGAAATACAGGCTAGAATGATGCGCGGTTCTGGAGCTACTTGATTGCGGCAAACTTCTGCGGTTGTGTTCATTGCGATTGATACGATTGTGCCTGTGCGCGGCAAGAGCATTGCGGGATTCGAAGAATTTGGGGCGCAACTGGATCATGCAGGCCTACCGATTGTATGGGTGACCGCCCGTTCCCGTATGCAGATGGATGAACCGAGGCGTAAATTCGGGCATCAGCATCCGTTCATTGGGGAAGACGGTTGCGGCGTGTACCTGCCGGAAGATTACTTTCACCTAAGGCCTGCGAAAACGGTGCGCATGGGGCGTTTCACGTGTATCCCGCTGGCGGAGGTACAGCCTGCGGCTTCCGAGGCCTTGGAGTCATTGTCCGAAGAAATCGGAGTCTCGACGGTTCCCTTACGATCCCTTGCGCCGCGGGAGCTCGAGCAAAACACGGGATTGCCGGCGCGTGACGCCGAACTGGCGCGGCAACGCGATTTCGACGAGCTTTTCTTCTTCGCTGGAGCGGCAGAACCGGACATCGAGCGATTCGTCGCCGAGGCGGACCTTCGGAAGATTGCGTTGAGACAGCATGGAGTCCTCTGGTCGCTTGCGGTGGGCACCGATTTGATCGGGTGTATTCGCGCGCTGTCGAAATTGTACGATCGGGCGCTGCGGTCCCATCCAACGGTCCTGGGGATTGCGACCGCGGGCGAAGCCGAGGGGTTCCTGCCGGCGTGCGACCGTGGCCTGCTGTTGGCAAGACCGGCGGAGTTTGAGTCCGCTTCCACGGCAGCACGCGGCTCCAAAAACAGGGTCTTTCCCTTGAATTCGCCGGACCTGTGGGACTTGGTCTTCGCGAGCGTCACTTCCCGAGGATAGCTCTTGGAAAAAACTGTCTCTTAAGTCTGACTCTTTGCCCAACTTGGCGGCTCGCGCGGAAGGCCTGGAAAGCGCTTGATGGGCCGCAATTCCTTTGTTTTCGTTGTGATACGACGCGATGAGAGGACGCATTCGCGCTGGCAGACGAATTGCGATTACCGCAGTAGCAGACCGCACTGCTATAGATGTCGCAGTTTAAAGATTAATCAGAAGTACTGGGAGATCTATAACTATGGCTTGGTCTCGACTGAAATTCAGCGCCGCAGCTTCAGAATCGCAAAAGGGCCTGGTGCTCGCAGTTTGCCTAATCATGATGTCAGTCATGTGCGTGGCCTTGATCTGGCAGGCGCAGATCATTTCCAACCAGCGCGAAGACATCAAGTGGCTCTACACTTTGAAGTTCGGTGGCTAATTTGGGCGCTGATCGGAGCATGCTTTGGGATCAGATCTCCGTTCGGGCTAAAACGGACACAGACAGGAGTGTCTGTGCTACTTGAGAGGAATAAATTTTGCGAGTTTGCTGATCCCGGCGAATGCTGAGTTTACGATTGGCAACGGGTAGCAGATTCTTTCGCGACTTTCGCTTGCCAGTTGTGATTCAATGCTGGGGCGGGACAGTTTGCTACTGGGGAGATTTACCGTGAAACATATTCTCAAAGGCCTTCTACTGGCATCCATGGCCGTACTTCTGGCGATGACGATTTCGACGGCAAGCGCAGCGCAGCCTGCGCATCCCAGGCACCACCGACATCACGGCGGACATAAGGGTCACACCGCCGCCCATCACCACGCAAGTCACCACACGTCGAATTAAAATCAGTAGCTATTACGATTGGCAAGGCAAGCGTGAAAACGGGGAGCCATCAGGCTCCCCGTTTCGTCGTTTGCTGGTGTCGTCTCGGAAGCGCCGCAAGTTGCGCGTGTGTTTCTGGGCGACGCGCACCGCGAGAGCGGTGTGTTCAGCTTGTGCTTCGCTCTAAGCCCGGTGGAGTCATGCTCCCCTCCGAAGCTCATCGAGCTCACGCTTCACGTGTACGCCCCGCACCCATCAAATGCAAGCGAAGAAACGAAGAAATACGCGACGCGGGTGGAAGCTTGTGGAAATCGCCAGAACTGCCTGGTAAGGAGTTACTTGATGAACAGTGTTTCGCGAAGCTGGTCGCGCGCGATGAATGATTTTGTGGTGCGATAGCGGACGAAGAGGTCCTGGATTTCGCGATTTTGGTATACGCGTTGCGCGGGGCAAAGCAAGGGGCTCGAGATCACCTGCAGGGTGCCGGAGTCCGCAACGCGGTAGCGCTGGAATCCTTCGGGCTTCTTACTATGGAACATAGCGAAGACGACGCCACCGGGGCGCAGAATCTCGGTGATGCAAGCCACGGTCTTGGTAGCCATCGGTTGCTCGAGATAGTCCAACAAATCCCACAACAGCACGGCGTCAAACGAGGACGCCGGATATTGCAGATTGGATTCGAGGAACCTGGTAGCTCTACCGGCGGGTGTCAGGTCTACCGATGGATCGGGGGTCTTGCCCGCCGCGCGCAGCAACTTTTCATCCTGATCCAGAAACTGTTTCCAGGAGCGGAGTAGATCGTCGGCGGTGACACGAAAGCCTTTTTCGATGAAGAAGCTGAGGGTGGTCTGCCAGGCGGCTCCCAGGTCGAGAAGCGTTCCTCGGCCGAGGCCGTCGAGATTCCACAGCAGCTCTTTCAGACCGTTGGAGACGCGGGTGCTTTCGCTGGACTCCGGGGCTCGCGTACCGCCCACTGCAGGGCCTGGAAGGCCACTCTTCGGGCGTGATCTGTCGGCGGAACCCGCGGCGGTTGCCACCGAGCGAGAGACGTCACGCGAGGGCCCGTTGCCAGGCCCGATGCCGAACTTGTTGAGGAGACTCATGGGGTTAGATCGATGCGGTGCCGGCTGGAACGGACTTACCGGCCATGGCCACGGCCGGGCTGTGGTCGTCGCTGGTCTTATCGATCGGCTTGCCGGTCTCGACTTTGCCACGGAGAACCGCGCCGTCCTCGATGGCCAAGCGCTGGGTCTGAATCTCGCCTGTGACTTGTCCAGTGCTCCAGAGTTGAACGCGCTCGCGACCCGCGATCTTGCCTTCCAGGCGTCCGCGCACAATGACTTCGCGGGCGACGACGTCGGCTTTCACGGTGCCATTGGGGCCTACCGTCAAGCTGCCATTGGCCAAGTTGAGCTTGCCTTCGACTGGGCCATCGACAAAGAGATCTTCACTGCCGGTGATTTCACCCTTGATGCGAATCCCCTGGCTGATGCAGGCAACGGCGTGTGACGAAACAGGAGCGGCGGGAGCGTCACGATGACTGGTGGCGTGACTGTGGGCCGAGTGGGATGGCGCCGCGGCAGGTCCCGAGGGAGCTCCTTGGGCCCCGTGGGCCGGAAGTCCTTGGGGCTTTGCGTCTTCTTTTTTCCACATTGGGACACCTCGACGAAAGATTTTTGCTCTTCGAAGTCGCAATTCGTCAGGCTGTGTGGGCGCGCGACTTGGAAGCGCGAAGATAGTACAGGGCTTAGCGAGTGTAAAGGGAAATGGGGGGTAGCAAATCTGGGGTGTTACGTCACGCTCTACACTAGATATAGTGGGTTTAGTCCGTTCAATCCCACAACGGCTGGTGGGATAGCGCTTACTTTGGGCTGGCCCCGGAGTTCCCACATGGCCACCACCATGCCGGCGAACTCCCGGGTGAACTCTTTCAGTGAGTTACGGGCTTGCCACCAGTGTTCGGGGTCAAAATCGCCATCGTGGGATCCGGAGACGCGCACCAAGGTTTGCGACGGAAATACGTGCAGGAAGATATAGCGCGCGCGGCGGGTGTGATAGTTGGAGGTCACGACGATTACGCTACGCCATTTGCGCTCCAGCGATTGCTGCGCCAAGGCTTGGGCTTCTTCCCTGGTGTTCCCGGCATTGTGCGATACGCGGACGATCTTGTCTTTGGGCACGCCGCGCTCGATCAGGTCGTGCTCCATCAACTCAGCGATGCCGGCGTAGGGCCGGAGCCTGCGACCGCTGGCGACTACGATGGGGGCCATACCGTGACGGTAGAGATCCGCGGCGTGGGTGGCACGGTCGGCATAGAAATTGTCGTCGCTGAGAACGATGATGGCATCGGCTCGCTCGAGGGAGTCTTCGACGATCCAACTCTCTCCCACGAATCGCAAGATGGGGCCACGAGCGAAATACAGCACGGCGCATAACACAACCACAAAAACGAGAGAAATGAGCGAGGAGATGATTCCGCCGGCCTGGGCTGGAAGGTCGCGCTTGCGGAAGCGCCGCCTCATGAATTGGGATCCAGCGAACGCAATTGTTCGGCGGCTTGCTCCGGGAGCAGAGAGTTGAAGTACACCTCTTTGATGCTGTAGGACTTGCTGCGCTTTTCAAGAATGGGAAGGATTTCGATATGCCAGTGAAAGTCGTCCGCGAGGGTTTTCCAATAGCCGGCTAATTCGCCTTTTTTGTTGCGCGTGTTGGGGGCGGTGTGGACGACGAGGTGAAAAGCGGGGGCGATTTTGTCCAGTCTGCGCAGGACGCGGCCGAGCAAGGCGGCGAGATGTCTGCGGTTGGAGCCTGGTCTCGGCTGCTCGAACAAATGATTGTGCTTGCGGTGCATCAGCCACATTTCGTAGGGCACGCGGGAAGAGTACGGGCAGAGCGCGTAATACTCGCCCTGGACATCGACGATGCGCTTGCCTTGCTTTTCGTCCTGGCGGACCACGTCGCAGAAGATACAGCGCTCGCGTTCGTGGTACCACTCGTTGGCGGAGTTGAGTTCGTACTTGATGCGCCTAGGCACGAAAATCGTGGCGGTAATTTGCGAATGGGCGTGTGACCACTCGTCGCCGGCGAGCACGCCTTGATTCTTGAATACGGCTACATATTTGAAGCGGGAATCTTTTTTCAGGTCGGCGATGCGAGCGGCCCAGACCCACAAGACGCGCTCGATCTCTTCGTCGCTGAACTGCGACATGCGTTTGTCGTGATGGGGTGTTTCGACGACCACTTCGTGAGCGCCGAGGGCGCCCATTTTGTCGTACATGCCTTCGGCGAGGCGGCCGGGCTCTCCTTCAATGCGGTAGAGAGGGTCGGGATGCGGCAGAACACGCACTTGCCATGGGCCCTCGGCGGGCCAGGTAAGGATGGAAGGCTGCCTCTCGACGATGCCGCCGTCGAATGGGCATGGCTCGGTGGCGTCGTCCGGATGTTCCCGCTGCCCCAGGACTACCCAGCTTTGCGTGATTGGATCTCGTCGAATTTCCATGCGGAGTTTTGGTTTTCAGCGGACCTGAATACGACGCGAGGTTGGAAAATTGATAACGACCACCTCGACCATGCGCAGTAGTTTGTTTCCCGGTACGCTGATTGTCAAGAAGCGGGGGAAAAAGAAGGAGTTAACACAGAGGACACGGAGGCCGGAGCACAGAGATCGCGGAGGATGATGTTCGAAGGAGAAAGTTGGATTAGTGGGCGATCGCCAAGTGCCTGGTCCGGTGGCCACTTGCTTCGGCGTGGATTGGCCGCGTGTTATTCTCGGCGAGCTATGGACGGCGAGTTGGAATTCATGCGGTTGGCATTGGAGGAGGGGCGCGGGGCAGCGCTGGCTGGAGAAGTCCCGGTTGGCGCGGTTTTGGTGCGCGACGGCGAAGTGATCGCGCGCTCGGGCAATCGCACGATTCGGGATTGCGATCCTACTGCGCATGCGGAAATCGTCGTGTTGCGTGAGGGTGCGCACAAACTGGGCAACTACCGGCTGGCTGGGACGACCTTGTACGTTACGATCGAACCCTGCAGCATGTGCGCGGGAGCGATTATTCAGGCTCGCGTGCCGCGGGTGGTGTACGGCTGCGACGATCCCAAGGGCGGCGGCGTGCGGTCGTGCTTCGAGATTCTCACCCATCCGCGGCTGAATCATCAGGTTGAGGTCACCTCGGGCGTGCTTTCAAATGAATGCGCTGCGCTGATTCAATCGTTCTTTGCCGAACGCCGGTAACTCTTACTGCGCGTTTTTTCGAGAGCCAAAACATCTGGTGGTGCACGATGCGACGGCGCATTGCCGGGAAAGCAAACCGTCTGTTACGATGGCAAATGGCCGCGGAGAGGTGACTGAGCGGTTGAAAGTACTCGCCTCGAAAGCGAGCGTACGGGAAACCGTACCGTGGGTTCGAATCCCACCCTCTCCGCCATTTTTATTCTTTTGTTTTCTTTCAGTTCAGAGCGGAACGTTTTCCGTGTACCTGTTGCGTACCCTTCGTTTCGAGGAAACGCTATCGGATCTTGCGCCCATGCCCGCTTCACATCCGCTTCCGGCTGTTCTTGTCGCTCGCGAATCCATGGACTGTAATGCTTCTCCGTCACCTTAGCCGTCGTTCCAATGGGCGCAGAAGCTCCCTTGATTCGGCACCACAAGCATTACATGCCGAGTGGTTTCCGTCGTTGCCTGTACACAACTTTGTGCTTGCCCAATCGCAATTTCGAAATGCAACAGGAGGGATGACTCAACAAGTCAAGCGCCTGACGCCGAAAGGTGGAATTACATTCATTTCCCCTTGCTTAAAGCATTTGCTGACTTGTTGGTGGGTGAGCTGCTGTTCAGTACCGATAGCAGTTCCAGCGCAGACGATGGCGGCGAAACTTCACCGTTGAGCACAATTGCTCTCGCACTCACATCTTTTCCATACAGCTTTCGGTTTGCCCTGTTGTCAGGCCGCAGTGTGGAACCTTCCAGCGACACCCCAGCAAAGAGTCCCCGAGCGCGTGAGTACGAAAGTATCTCTGCGCGTAGGAATAAATCCGTGGCGGCAGTTGATTCACGTCCAACGGGCCCGCCGGCAGCCGACGCAGTAGCGCCGATCTTCACTTTGCTTGTCAATATGCTGTTGGCCGCACGGTCATTCATCAAGAGAAGAACAAAGTCCGTGGCCTGCCCGCCGACCTGCAAGCCAAAGCCGCCTCCGCCGAGCGCCATCATTGACGGAGCGCTCCACGGCCCTTGAAAGTCGGGGCCCCCGCGGCAAGTCATTACGCCGCGCCCGTAGCTTCCCCCAACGCCAACAGCGAACTTGAGGGTTGAAGGCACAACGATGACGCATTCTGCCTTCTGTAGCACCGCGGCGGGTATGCCACTCCGCAGTTGCAGGACGTCCCTCATCACCATGCCAGAATTTGCTACTCGGTCGCTCTCTTTGGTGTGGGCCTGTATTGTGGCCACAGTAACCGCGACACCCGACCCGCCATTGTTCGTTACTCCGGAAAACGTTGCCGTCACATGGTAGGTACCGACGGAATTTCCAGTTGTATAAAGGCCACTTGCTGATACCGAACCGCACTGCGGGCTCGGAGTGCAGGCCCAGGTCGCCATGGAAGTTACATCAAGTGTGCTGCCATCACTCCAATAGGTCGTGGCAGCCATCTGCACCGTGGCTAACGTTGTGATGGTATAACCTTCCGCCGTTTTGATGGCGTAACCGGCTCCCGTGACGCAGACGGCGCTGCCGCAGGGGCCTGAGCCGGTTAAGCCTGCGGGCGTGATCATGAAGGAAGTTGCGGCGGTTCCCCCACCGACATCGGTTACGGTCACGGTGGTCTGCTCGCCAGTTATCCCTGTGGGCGTGCCATTGATCAAGCCGCCGCCCAAACCGGTGGACATCGATACGCCAGTTGGGAAGCCCCCAGTAAAGGCATAGCTGTATGGTTGCGCTCCTCCTGTCGGAGTAATTTGGCAATTCACGGCGATGTACTGCTTAACCTGGGAAATGCAAGGCGGGGCGTACACGTTGAGAGGATTCGACGCCGTGCTTGAACCGCCACCAGCGGTTTGACCAAAGCAAGCCACCGGGAGCCCAAGAAGCAAAAATAATTTCAGCCGACGAAATTTACGCCACATCATGGTTGCACCTCCAGCCCTCCTAGGGCAGCTCCAATCCTTCGACTTGGGAAAGCACCCGCCCAGATTAGGGCACAAAGTTGACCTTGATAGCCCTGATGTGATCCGAAGAGGATGCTAGGTTCCACTCGACCACCTCACAACTAGGAAAACCCCTAGCCACTTGTGCCCGACTTTGCCGGTTATCGCGTTCGTCCGGCGGCGGTAGCTCGTTTTTCTGGGTACGCATTCTCGATCGTTACGGAATATGAATAGGTGGCGAAAAGAGACAAAATTTGCGACGAAGACATATTCGGCGATTCGAAGGTTTCCGGTCAGACGCCTAATCTTGCATTGACCTTGTCTCTCCTCTCGACTTATGAAAGGCAAACCATTTCCGTCAAAGTGTGTAATTTCACCTTCTAAAAGAAATGCGTCAATGGTGAACTGTCTCATGTTTGTTTCCGAGACTCCGAACAAATGCAAGGCGTTCAGATTTGCGGCAATAAATCGGCGGTCAAGATTTGTCACAACAACTGAATCGACGGGGCTTGCCAATAACTCCCGCAAATCATTCTCCCTTGCGCGACGTGATTCCTGCAGTGTTTGGGTTTTCTCAAGAGCATCCTTTCCCCGTTCCATGAGCGGGTTCAGTGCATGCCGAAGATTTACCGTCACTTGTTTCAAATCGACAAAAAGTTGCGAACGGAATTTGGTGATTTTGCCGTTCGCCTCGACGACTGCATCGAGGGAGCTTGCCAGAAACGCCCACATTTTCTCGAGAACACTCTTTTGCCGTTCCCTGAGCGCGTTCAGTGCGCCCCGAAGAAGTACCGACGCTTGTTCCAAACCGACAAGGAGGTACGAACTGAATTTGGTGATTTCCATAACGCGGCACTAGGACATCAATAAAAGACTCAAAATTATCGGGGCTAGTCCCATTAAGACGGTTATTGCAAGCGCCGAAGCGAGCACCCCGAGAACTTCCTTTCGCGGAATCGCCTTGGAGCTTCTGTTACGGAGGGAGGCGACTTGGCTTCGCTTTCTCATCTTCCTTGGAGGGGGACAGGCCACACTCCTCGAGGAAAGTCTAAGTTTGGAGGCGAATACCCATTTGTCCTCTTCCCCTCGGATTCTTCGAACCGAAGAGGAAAGAGGCTAGCATCTCTCCGCCCAAGAAGTCGAAAGCAGCTCGACAGTTCGGACGGTAAGAGTCGCGCCCGATTCCGATATTTATAGCGTTTCGGTCTCCACTGCTACTAGGGATTTCCCTAGTGGTCTGAGAACGTGGTCTTGTCCAAAAAAGTTTAGAAAGAGTTTGTGACATGCGATTCGCTGAGCAGGTGAATCGTTAGCGAACTCGCAAAAATCACGAGTTCTCCGATATTCATAGCAGCTAGTTTATCAAGAATAGCACCAACCACTAGTAAAACCCCTAGTTGTGTTGGAGCGGGGCCAGGTCTAAACGCTAAAGCAGCACAGGTAACTCGCAAGTGGTCGGTGCCAAGCGGCGGCGCCACGCCGGGCGAACCTGACGCTGCGGCAGCGGCAACTGGTCAACCTAGTAGCCGGTGCGGATCATATCCATCGCATCATGACTGGGCAACCTCAACGCCTTGCCGCTGAACTCCGGAAAGGGAGTATTCCGATGAAAGTGAAGATGATCGCCTCGATTCTGGCCATCACGATGCTGTCGGTAGGTCTCTGCGTCGCCGCAGATGACAACGAGGAAAAAAGGGACAAAACCCGCAAGATGGCGGCACAGACCCTGCAGGATTTGTACAAGCTGGAACCCGCTTCGCAGGCGGCGATCCAGAAGTCTGCCGGATACGCGGTTTTTAATAACACGGGGGTCAACCTGTTACTGGCACGGCGCGTGGCTCAGGCATCACCGTCAACACGAAGAGCAATCAAGAAACCTTCATGAAGAGGGTTCGGTCGGGGCTGGTCTGGGCCTCGGCGTGAAAGACTACCGCGTAGTCTTCGTGTTTGCAGACGACAAAGCGCTGACCCAGTTCCTCGATTCTGGCTGGTCCGGTTCAGCACAAACGGATGCGGCCGCAAAGGCTGGAAAGAAGGGCGCAGCTTACTCGGGAGCGGTCGAGGTTGCCCCGGGCGTGTGGGTCTATGAGATCACGAAAAATGGGCTCGCCCTCCAGCTGACCTTGCAGGGCACGAAATACTACAAGGACGAAGACCTCAACAAAAAGTAGCAGTGGGCTAGGGATTGGACCAGGGCAATGCAACCCGAAGGTTGCTAAGGTGGACGTGTCCACTGCCTGAAGAGTGCGGTGTCCGAGGTGGCGGTGATGGGGGTTGCGGCAGAAGTGGATCATAAGGTTTCAGACGCTGAGTTGATCGCGTTGGTGCGTAAGACGCAGGCAGAGATAGACGTACACGGCGAGTTGAATCAAGTGAATCTCCTCTTGCGTGACTTTGCGAGGGAACTACTGAAACAGCGTTTGCTACTTAGATTGCAGTTCGTGCGATTGGTCGAGTTGAGTCGGCCAGAGTAGAGGCCACTCATATGGCTCGGCAGCCCACGGAGAAGTTCGACTGGGGTTCCGCTCTCGGTCAATCCTTCGCTTCTTTGTGGTCGGTCACGCCTCCTGGGCACGAAGGATGGAGAACTCAAAAATGCGTCTATTCCAAGTGTTCATGATCACCGCGCTTCTGATCGCAGGTATTCCAAGCCTTGCCACGGCTGCCGTTGGTGCAAAATCTCTGCGAGGACTCTTTTCGTCTGACGAGTGCGAAGTGGTGCCCGAGCTCCTGGGAGCGTGGACCTCTCCCGGCGTTACCTACTCCGTTCGGGAGAGCCACCATAACAAATACTGGATATTAGATCGCGACGAGGAGTTAACAACAGGCAAGAAGCTAGTCCTCGAAATATGTGCGGCTCATATTGACGGCCAGCTATTCTACGACGCAACCTTCCAGATCCTTGGACCGGGTAACGAGTCGACCCTCCCACCCGAATTTGTTGTGGGCGAGGGCTTTGTTGTCAATATCGTTGCCGGCTTCTGGGTGCCGATGCACATTATCGGAAAACTAGAGATTGAGCAAAATAATCTACATTTTCGAAACATAGATAACGAATGGCTACAAGACGCCTTGAAATCCCGCCTCATCACAGTGCCCTGCGCCCAGGATGACTCCGGCAAATATCTCCTCACCGCAAACGGCAAGCAACTGAAGGTATTTGTGGCGTCCCTCGCAACCAATCCCAAAGCGTTTTCAGAGCAACTAGATCTGACCCGTATACCCGGGCGAACGCCGAATTGAACGCCTTAGCTGGGAGGCCTCCTCAATGAGCTGCTGGTAGACTTCTGTAGCTGCTCATAGACATGCCGGACAGGTCCTATAAAAGGGAATGTCAAGAGACATATCGCGGCGTCGACTCGGTGCCGAAGCTTTTTTGTCTCGGCATTCAGCCCAATCGTTTGAACGTGCACGCGCGATCGACGAGTGGTCTTCCTCAGGAAGCCGTTGCTTCGTTTCGTAGTATGAATCGGTGAGAGTGTTCTTCCCGCCTGTGGTTCCATTTCAACTGTAGTGACGGCGCCATCCGTTTCTTGAAACTAAACAAGCGTAACGGTTATCCGCCCAGCTAAGCGGTAACTCATGGTCCTATTGGAGACTCGTGGCCTATGACTTTCTTTGGTTATCCAAGGGGGCATAGGGTGGAGTCGGAGACTCTCATGTTCTAACAACACGGTGGCCTGACTTGTCCGGTGGATACTCGCCCTCGAACCAAGCGTCTCAAGAACCCGACGGCCACCGCCAAGGATGATCCCCAGGATGGAACGGACTCTCTGTCAGAGGCGCTCAAGCTGCTTGTTTTAAATAGTTGGCGTCGAAACTGACTCCTTTCTTCCAGACGATCAGAGTGATCGCGGCAATCTTCCGCGCCAAGGTGAGACGAGCCATCGTTGGTCGCATCCCTTTGGCGAGCAAGTTCTGGTAAAAATCGCGGAGCGGTCCAGCGCAGGTGCTCGCCCTCATGGCCGCACCCTTGAAGACATCCTTGAGATCGTGGTTATGGTTCGCATTCAGCCCACGAAGTTGCGGTGGTTTCTTGGAACGTTGCAGCTGTCCCTGGATAGAGCGGTATTGCGCGCTGTCGTGAGACTCCAACGCAAGCCCGCTGTAGGTCCACAGTTGGCGCTTGGTGCGGAAGCGGTGGGGCGTCTGCATCAACGCCACCAAGTGAGCCGCCCGAAGCGAACCAATACCAGGAATCTGGCGTAGCAACTTCGTTGCGCGGTGCTTCCTAGCTTCGGCCAGCAGCTCTTTCCGGGCTTGTTGGCGCAAAAAACGCAGGGCGTCGAGTTGTTGGTAGTAAAGCTCTGCCCGCCGGCGCACGCCAGGTTCCGTGATCTTGCTCAACCATTCCGAGCGGTAACGCGGTGCGTAAACTTGTGTCCCGGCACAGGGAATAGCCCAGCTTCGATACAAAGCTTTGAGCCGATTCATCACCCGCACCAGATCCTTGCTAATCGTCAAATAGCTTCGGGACAATTCCTTCAACATGCGCAGGCCGTTCTCTCCATGGTAGACCGCGGAAAGCGCTCCATTGCGCAGCAGCTCGGCTAATTTCCGGGCATCGATGCGGTCACTCTTGCTGCCTTGTTTCAGCAAGGCATTCTTTCGGGGATTACACACTACGAGCTCGGTGACGTGTGGCTTCAACAGGTCATACAACCAGGCCGCCCAAGTGCCTTCTTCAAAGGTGACCTGCAGGTTGCCGCTTAGTCCTTGGAAAAACTGGAGAATCGTGCTGGCCTTGGTTTCGATGATGCATTCCATCACTAGCTTGCCAGAACAATTTCGAACCGCGATCGAGATCGTTTCCGTGTGCACATCCATACCGATATACTTCACACTATCCATAGACAGGGTGCTCCTTTCTGGAGAGGTTCGAGCGGACACTCAAAACCCTACTCCAAAAAGGGGCGCCCTTTTTATAATGTGTGGGGTATTCTCACAACCCACCGCAGGAGGTTCGGCATGAAGAATCCGATCTACGAGCAGATCCAAGCGAGGAAGGTTAAGGCCAGGCTGCGCATGCTGCAGCATGCGCAGCGCGTGAGTGGGAGCGTCAGCCAGACCTGTCGGTTCTTTGGGGTGTCACGCTCGCTGTACTACATCTGGAAGAAACGGTTTGAAAGCAAAGGCTTAACTGGCCTACGCGACCTCAAGCGGAGACCTCACCACATCCGCTATCGCATTCCGCCAGAGATCGTTTCCCTGATTCTACGGATTCGAGAGGAACGTCGATACGGGGCCGTGCGAACGAGCTTGTACCTCCAGAGGCACTACCATGCCTACGTTTCACCAACAACCATTCTGAAACTTTTTCACCGCCATCACGTGGGGCCAATCTCCATGAAAAAGTATCGCCCAGGCCCCAAGCCGGCCGACGCTCCCCTCCAGGTTCCGGGGCGTTCCGTGCAGCTCGATGTGAAATTCGTTCCACGAATTGGGCGAGCACGCCAACGCTTCTACCAGTTCACAGCCATCGACGAGGCCACGCGCTTCCGCGTCTTGCGCATCTATGATCACAACCCTACCAAGACTGCAGGGGAGTTCTTGAGCGAGGTCAGAGAGCATTTCCCCTTTGCTATTCAGAAGATCCAGACCGACAACGACTGCTCATTCGGGCCACAGTTCACCGGGCATCTTTCTGATCTGAGCATCTCTCACCGCCACATTCCGCCTCGATGCCCAGAGGTCAATGGAAAGGTGGAACGAAGCCACAAGACCGATGCTGAAGAATTCTACCGAGGGAGGACGTTTCACAACAAAAAGGACCTAGCCCGAAAGCTTAAACGTTGGGAGAAAGAATACAACGAGGATCGACCGCATCTCGCGCTTGAGGGCAAGACTCCCGCTGAACGAGTTCACCAACTCGCTCAGCCATCCAAATCTGTAAGGGATCTGTCTTGACTAATACAGATCGCTTCGACCGGCTGGACGACTACGGTGTAAAGGGCGAAGCAACCGTCAAATTCAATGCGGCCAGTTCCACCATCTCGAAAGAAGATAAGGAGCAACTGAAAAAGCTCGCGGAAACAGCCATCAGCCTGAACGGATACATCGTCGAGGTGAAGGGCTTTGCCGATTCGACCGGAAGGGCGGCCATGAATGACAGACTGAGCGAAGATCGCGCCAAAGCAGTGATCGGCTACTTGATGAGGGAGTGCAATGTACCGGTGTGGCGCATCGTGGCACCGGGCGCAATGGGCGAATTCCAGCCGGCTGCGTCCAACGAGAGCGCTTCTGGAAGGGCCGAGAATCGTCGCGTTGAGGTGAAGGTCCTGGTGAACAAGGGCGTCGCAGGATCCTAGACCGGGTTGCTCATCGGGAGTCGAACCGAACTCCGGCTCCTTCCTCCTGAGCCTAACAACCAAAGACTGTGTTCCTTGCGCTGGACTGCTAGGCGGGGCCTTTGTTGAGGGGCAGCAATGGCAACCCCATCCGGCGCAGCAGTTCGGCGTACCGCGGGTCGGAGCGAACGTTGTCCCAAAATGGGTCTACTGCGAGAAAAGGCATGCCCGCTGAACGCTCCCCGTAACCCTTTTCGAGCAATCGGAAGACCTCGTCTTTGTCGCCGAGACCTGCATAAATGGTTGCCAGCTGATAAAAGTCGACATAGGTGTGCGAGGACAGCTCCTCAACTTCTTTGGCGATCTTCAGCGCCTCGGCCCGCCTCCCCGAGACGGCATAAACCCAACCAAGACCGTCTGCAACCAGTTGGTTCTCCGCTGCGACAGCCTTGTCCGGCTCGGCTATTTTGCCGTACTCGGCAAGCGCTTGCGGGTACATCCCTTTCATCGCGTATGACCAAGCCAGCTGAGCGCGAATGAATGCCGCATTAGGATAGAGATCGAGCGCCTTCTGAAAATGGGGGATCGCCTCGTCATATCGGCGCATAAGCAAATAGGCGTGTCCCCTACCGCCAAGCGATTGAGTTGAGACGGGGTCAAGCTCCTGCGAGCGCTGCATCTCACCTAGACCTTCGTCAAATTGGGCTCGCGTGAACAGGCACTCGGAATACCGCAGATGCGTGACAGCACTGTTGGGGTTCAATTTGATAGCTGCCTTGAATTCTCGCTCGGCGGTTGGCCAATCCCGATCGTAAAACCACTCAGCATAGGCCAACGCGGCATGTGCCTCACCAAGAGCGTCATCCAGTTCGAGCGCCTTCATTGCCGCCGCTTTTGCCTTCGGAAGAGTCTCGCTGGGTGAGAGGTAGTTTAATCCGCCTCCGAGCCAATTGTAGGAATCAGCCAGACCCACGTATGCCATAGCGTAGCCAGGGTCTTTGTCGATTGCCTGCTGAAAATATTCCAAGCTCTTTTTAAGCCCTTCGGCTGTGAGTTGGTTCGCGAGATAACGGCCCTTTAGGTAAAGCTGATAAGCCTCAGCATTTGCCGCACTCGGCTTGTCCAATCGAGTCTTCTCTTCGCTGGTCAACCGAACACGTAGATTCCCAGAGATCGCCGTTGCGATCTCCTGCTGGACTGAGACCACGTCTGCGAGCTTCCGGCTGTACTGTTCGCCCCAAAGCTGTTTATCCTCGCGTGCGTCCACGAGTTCGGCGCTTGCCGAGAGGTCGTCGCCTCGCTGAACGACTCTGCCCATGACCAAGGCGTCCACGCCAAGCTCTTTCGCCACCTTCTGCGGCTCGATTTCGCGTTTCTTGTAACGGAACGCCGAGGTGCGTGAAATCACTTTGACATTCGGGAGTTCCGAGAGGCGGTCAATGATGCCCTCGGTGATTCCATCGCTCAAGTATTCCGTGTTTGGATCACCGCTGGCGTTGTCGAAAGGTAGTACAGCCACTGAGTTGATGCGGAGGTGAGCGCTGCTGCTGCGAAAGTAGAACACACCCACTGCAACGAGCGCGATTACGGATACGGAAGCCAAAGCGCTAATCACAATTGTCCGAAGTGACCAGCGGCGCTTCGGCGTGCCAACCTTCGCGATCTTGCCTGACTCGGTGTCCCGCTTCAGCCGCGTGAGATCAGCCTTTATGTCGGATGCATGTTGATATCGAAAATCGCGGTCTTTCTCCAGTGCCTTGCACATAATCTCTTCTAGCTTCAGCGGCACATCGGGATTCAGGCGGACGGGAGCCGTCGGTTCACGATCTAAAATAGCCTTGAAGATCAGCGCCGACGTGTCGCCACGAAACGGCAGCGTTCCGGTGCACATCTCGTACAGCACCACGCCGAACGAGAACAGGTCGGTTCGGGCATCCAATTCCTTCCCTTTCACCTGTTCCGGTGACATGTAGGCAACGGTCCCCAACGTACTTCCGGGACTAGTCAGATAGTCTGCGTCCACTTCTTGTGTGGCCAACGTTTTCGCACTGCCACACCCACCCATCGCGGAACTGACCTTGGCAAGACCAAAGTCGAGAATCTTGGAGTGACCTCTTTCCGTGATGAAGATGTTCGCAGGCTTGATATCGCGGTGGACAATTCCCTTTGAGTGTGCCGCGTCCAGAGCGTCGGCAACTTCGATGCCAACACTGAGAACGTGCTCCAATTCCATGGGCCGACCCGCAATGGTGTGCTTGAGGGTTTTGCCCTCCAGATACTCCATGGCGATGAAGCGCCTTCCATCCTGCTCGCCAATTTCGTAGATGGTGCAGATGTTCGGATGGTTCAGCGCTGATGCGGCTCGAGCCTCACGGCGAAAGCGTTCGAGTGATTGTGGGTCTTTGGCGAGGTCTTCGGGAAGGAACTTCAAGGCCACGAAGCGGCCGAGCTCGGAGTCCTCCGCTTTGTAAACCACACCCATTCCGCCGCCACCAAGTTCTGCAAGGATGCGGTAGTGCGATATGGTCTGGCCGACGAGTTGGGACGGAGCAGTCACTGGCGAGAATGTTACGGAGTGCTTAGCGAAGGGTCAACTGTCGGTGTCTTTCGGGAAGACACTCGCCGCGAAAATGGCTGCGAGGAGGGCGAGAGAGCCGCCTGCGGCAAAGAAAGCCTGCGACCAGCCCTTACCGCCAAAAATCACGGTCAGTCCCTCTCCGGGAAGAGAAAGCGGGCAGCCGCACGCTCCAAATTCGCACGTGGATCGCGCGGCGCACCGGCGATCGCGCGCCTGACATCGATGATGCAATTCGCGAAAAAGCAATCTCCCGCTGGCGGCGACTGGTATGGGCGAAGAAGCAATCGGGCTTCTATCAAGGTACGTTCCGCCCGAACGGGCGGACGCGGTCCGCACCCGGGAAATCGCTGCCGCTCGGATTGCAGGTTGTCAGCTCTTCGAATTGCTTACTATCGGTACCGGCATTGCACAGTATGTATGAGCCCGAGCCATGGCATACCAATTCGTGAGTGAGGATCCCACGCCTGCCCAAAAACCCCTCTTCGAAAGCGCGCCGCAAGTTACTGATTACAAGACTCAGAAAATCTATGATTCGAATGCCCACAAAGAATGATTCTGGGCATCCGACAATTCGACATTCAGAGGGAAAAGCGCCTGGTTGACTCCGTCACCCTGCGATCGCCACGGCGTACTCGTCGGGCTGTTTATCGAATTTCTGCTTGCACCCGGCACAGCAGAAGTAGAACGAGTTGCCTTGGAATTCCGATTTGTGTTTTGCCGTACTGATAGCCACCATCATTCCGCAAATCGGATCCTTGGCTTCTTGGTTCAAAACCGGCAAGACCGCCTTGGGTTTCGGTGCCGCGGCTTTCGTTCCATGCACCTGAATGATTTCGGCGAGAATGCTCACGGCGATTTCTTCGGGCGAGGCTGCGCGGATGTCGAGCCCGGCCGGCGACCGGACCTGGCTCAGCCTCGCGTCCGCCACTCCTTGGCCTCGCAAGTATTCCAGAACTTTGCCTGCCTTTGCTTTGCTGGCTACAAACGCTACGTACGCGGCACCGCTCCCGAGCGCTTTTTCCAGCGCTTCTTCGTCGCACTCTCCTTGCGTGGAAACCACAATGAAAGTCTGCTGCGTGATTTTCAGCTGGCTCAAATCCAGATCGGGTTGCACAAGGCCAGCATCGGAAAAATACTCTCGCTCCGCGCTGGGAGCGGCGACAGACACAGCGTAGTTCGTCGTGGAGGCAAGTTTTGCCAAGGCCACAGCAACGGGCGAGCGGCCCAGAATCAATACGTGCGGTTTGGGCAAGACCGGCTCGATGAAAACGTCGAGCGTGCCGCCACTGTGGCAGGTCATGGCGTAGTCCACGATACCCTCCTCTGGAGACGAGGAAGGACTGATGCGAATCAGCCGAGGTTGACCGTCTGCCAGCGCCTTCAGCGCTTCTTTCACGACCACCGGCTGGGCGCAACCGCCGCCAATCCAGCCCCACATTTTGCCGTCGGGGAAAATGATCGCTTTGTTTCCGGGTTTTCCGGAGATGGGCGCCTGGTAGCGCACCACCACGGCGACCGCGAACGGCTGGTCTTTCGCCAGCAGCTCCTCGGCCTTGCTGAGGAATTGATCAAACATTTCGCATCACCTTCCCGGGCGCTACAGATAGCGTTCCACAGCCAGCAGGCTTTGCAGATTATGCGCCGCGGCAAAAACGTTGACGTAGGGCAACGCGGCGCTCATGCCCCGCGTGACCGGGGTATATTCTTCCAGGCCCAGGAGCGGATTCAGCCATATCAGCTTTCGCACGCGGCGCCTGATTTTACGAAGTTCGGCGGCCAGCGCAGCGGGCTCTCCTGTATCCCAACCATCACTGAAAATTATGAACACCGTGTTGCGAGATAGCAATTTTCCGCCGTGGCGCAGGTTGAATTGATGGAGTGACTCGCCGATTTTGGTGCCGCCTGCCCAGCCGGCAGCTCTTCCCGAAAGCCCTCGCAGAGCGGCGGATAGATCACGATTCCGCAGCACGTCGGAGATCTCGACCACGTTGGTGCTGAAGAGAAAAGTATGCACATTGCGGAAGTATTTTTGCAGGGCGTAGGCAAATCGCACCAGAAATAAACTGTAGGAATTCATGGAACCGCTGACGTCCAGGAAAATCACGAGTCGCTGCTTGCGCGGTTTTTTTCCATGGAAGGCCAGGTCAATCGGATCGCCGCCGCGAGGAATGCTACGCCGGATGGTCCGGCGCACGTCCACGCGATCGGCGAGATTCTGGATGTGGCGTCGTCGAGAAAGTCGCAGGCTCATTTTGCGGAACAGGCGTGCCGAGATTTGCTCCAGCGCGGCGAGGTCATCGCACGGCACGTCAGAGAGGTCCACGGTCTGCAGGCGCTGCTGCGCGCTGGCGCCGGATACGTCTTTGCCTTCGCGGTTCGCGGAGGAAGCTTCATTCGCAGATTGCGCCAGCAACGCCTGGGAACTGGCTTGCGACCGATGCGTGCGGAAACGGGCTTCTTTGCTTTCTTCTGACTGAGATTCCTGCGCGCGCTGCGAAACGCTCCAAAAAATTTCGAAGAGCTCCTTAAACCGATGCCATTCTTCTTTAGAAGAAGTGAGCACGGCGCGCAAAGCAAACGCCGATTCCTCCCGATCGGCGGCGCCGATCGTTTTCGCAACTTCCACCGCGTCCAAGCTCTGCTGCACGCCGATGGACAAGCCATTGTCGCGGGCAAAACGGCAAAATTCGATGATGGAAGCCACGGAGCGGTCGGGTTCTTCGTGCTGCATAGTAATCATCCATCGCGCGCCGATTTGGCCATTCCGACTCGCGGGCAAAAGTTGCAATCACGGAGCGAAATTACGAAAGCATTTTTTCGATGCCCGCCGCCTTGAGCCTCGCGCCGTCTTCTTGCGACTTCACCACGCAGCCCAAGCTTTCCTCGACCGCCTGGACGTCCAGCCGGTGTTTTCCCAAGGTCATCGCGGACTGGGCGCAATCCAAAGTTTCGGTCACGCCGGGAGGCTTGATGAGATCCAATTGGCGCACTGCGTGAACGAAGCGGACGACCTGCTCACCGAGCTCCTCTGCGATCCCAGGCAGCCGCGCGCGAACAATTTTCATCTCTTTTTCAAAGCTGGGATAGTCAATCCAGTGGTAGAAGCAGCGCCGCTTTAGCGCGTCGCTCAATTCCCGTGTGCGGTTGGAGGTCAGGATCACGTATGGCACATATTTGGCCTTGATGGTGCCCATCTCCGGGACGGTGATTTGAAAATCGGAGAGCAACTCCAGCAGAAACGCCTCGAAAGCCTCATCGGCGCGGTCAATTTCGTCAATCAGCAGAACCGGTGAAGCATCTTTAGCGAGAATGGACTGAAGCAACGGGCGCTCCAGAAGAAATTCCCTGCTGAAAATATGCTTTTCCTTCTCTTCGACCGTCTGCTCGGTTCTTTCCTCGATCTTGATCGCCAGCAATTGCTTTTGGTAATTCCATTCGTACACGGCGGAGTTGACGTCCAGGCCTTCATAGCACTGCAAGCGAATCAGGCGGGTTCCCAGCATCGCCGCGAGCGTCTTAGCCACTTCTGTCTTTCCGAGACCAGCGTGCCCTTCGATCAGCAGCGGCTTGCGCAATTTGGTGACGAGGTAAACGGCGGTGGCCAGGGCGCGGTCGGTGACGTAGCCCAGCCGCTCGAACCTCTGCGCGAGATTATCTACGTCCGTGATTTCTCTATCGTCGTGAGCTTTTGGAGAGGCCGTCATGAGGGGTGCAAGTCAAGTTGCAGCATCATCATTATTTATTCGCGAGCGTTCGCGCATGCTTCAGGAGTCGCGGCGAAACACACCTTTGGCGGCTTGCCACGCCACCGAAGTAGCGCTTATCGGTTTGGCAGGCGCTGCCTGCGCGGCCGCGTCGGGTGCGCCTTCAGGTTGCGCGAGGTGGGCTTGGAAGTTCTTCACGAACTCGGCGAACATGATGTTGGAAACTTCGCTGATGACGCGCGCGCCCATCTGCGCCAGCATGCCTACTACCTTCAATTCGGAAGTGCTGGTGACCTCCGTGCCGCCGCTATCGAGCGCGCGGAGCTTGCCCGTCATTTTCATAGACGCGCTGCCGCGGCCCCGGACGTCGTGCCCCTTGCCCAGGATTTCGATTTCGTGGTTCTGATTGTCGAGCCGCGCGATTTGCGCTTCACCTTTGTAGTCAGTGACGCTGGGACCCACTTTCACGCTGATTGCGCCTTTGTAGGTCTTTTCGTCCACTTGCTCAGTGATTTGCGCGCCGGGCACGCACGCGGCTACTTTCCTTGGATCGCTCAGAAAGCTCCACACTTTTTCCAGCGGCTCGTTTACTTGGAAAATCTTTTGGATTTGCAGAGCCATGCCTCAGTTCACCACGCCTTTTTCTTTCAAGATATTCCAAACCTTCCATGGAGTGATGGGCATATCAATGTGCTTCACGCCCAGATGAGAGAGCGCGTCCACAACGGAGTTAACGAAGGCTGCCGGGGAGCCCACGTTGGGCGATTCGCCCACGCCCTTCGCGCCGAAGGGATGGTGCGGCGATGGTGTGCAAGTGCTGCCCGTTTCCCAGTGCGGCGTCTCGACGGCCGTTGGGATCAGGTAGTCCATGAACGTGCCACCTTGCACGTTGCCGCTTTCGTCGTAATCAATCAGCTGCATGAAGGCGATGGCCAGCCCTTCGGTCAAGCCGCCATGGATTTGACCTTCGACGATCATGGGATTGATGACGTTGCCGCAATCGTCCACCGCCACGAAACGGCGAACTTTGATCTCGCCCGTGCCTTTGTCAATGTCCGTCACGCAGATATAAGTTCCGAACGGAAAGGTAAGGTTTGGCGGATCGTAATAGTTGACAGCTTCCAGACCGGCCTCGAGCCCCTCGGGAATATTGGTGTAAGCGGCAAAGGCAATCTCCTGAATAGTCTTGGATTTACTGGGCGCTCCCTTCACGAAGAACTTGCCAGTTTCCCATTCCAAATCTTCCTCGCTGCATTCCAGCAAATGGGCGGCGATCTTTTTCGCTTTGTCGCGAATTTTCCGCGCGGCCATGGCCGTTGCCGCACCGGACGTGGGGGTGCTGCGGCTGGCATAGGTTCCCAGTCCGTAGGGCGCGGTATCGGTATCGCCCTCCTCAATGATCACATCGGAAGCCGGGATTCCCAGCTCCTGCGCGACGATCTGAGCATAGGTGGTTTCGTGGCCTTGCCCCTGGCTCTTGGTGCCCATGCGGCAGATGGCTTTTCCGGTCGGGTGAACTCGGATCTCGGCGCTGTCGAACATCTTGATGCCGGCAATATCGAAAGTGTGAGCAGGGCCGGCGCCGACGGCTTCCGTGAAGCTGGAAATTCCGATGCCCATCAGCTCGCCCTTCTTGCGTTTTTCTTCCTGCTCCTTGCGGAGTTCCTTGTATCCGACCATCTCCAGCGCTTTGTTCATCGCGCCTTCGTAATTCCCGCTGTCGTAAGTCCAACCGAGAGGAGTTTTGTACGGGAATTGGTCCGGCTGAATAAAATTCTTGCGGCGGAATTCCGCCGGATCCATTTTCAGCTGCGCGGCGAGGACATCAATCGCTCGCTCGATCAGGTAAGCGGCTTCGGTAATGCGGAACGAGCAGCGATAGGCGATTCCGCCGGGCGCTTTGTTCGTGTACACGCCATCTACTTCGCAGAAGGAATTGGCGAAATCGTAGGAACCGGTGCACACGCTGAACAGTCCCGCGGGGAATTTAGTGGGTTGCGCCGCGGCATTGAAGGCTCCGTGATCGGCCAGTGTTTTCACGCGCAGGGCTTTCACTTTGCCGTTCTGATCGGCGGCGATCTCCGCCGTCATGTGGTAATCGCGAGCGAAGCCGGTGGATTGCAGATTTTCGGAGCGAGTCTCAATCCACTTCACGGGGACTCCGAGCGTTAACGACGCTACCACCGCACAGACGTATCCCGGATAAATGGGCACCTTGTTGCCGAAGCCGCCGCCAATATCCGGAGAGACGACGCGAATATTCTGCTCTGGGATTCCGCCTACGATGGAGAAAAGAGTACGGTGCGCGTGCGGCGCTTGCGAAGTGAGGTAGATCGTCAGCTTTTCGGTCGCTTTGTTATAATCGGCGACGCACCCACAAGTCTCAAGCGGCGCTGGATGGCAGCGCTGCGAGATCGCATGCACGGTGGCCTTCACCGGAGCATTTTGAAAATCCTTCTCGGTGGCAGCCCGATCGCCGACTTCCCAATGAAAAATGTGATTGGATTTTTCTTCGCGGTCCTCGCGGAGGATGGGCGCATCCGGGTCCGTGGCCTTATGAGGATCCACCAATACCGGCAATTCTTCGTACTCGACTTCCACCAGTTCGGCCGCATCGGCGGCGGTGTATTGATCTTCTGCGACGACGAAGGCTACTTCCTGTGACTGAAATAGGACTTTGCCCGTGGCCAGCACCATTTGTTTGTCGAAGAACAGGGTCGGCATCCAGGCGAGATTGACCTTGGCGAGATCTTCACCCGTAATGATGGCCAGCACGCCGGGAAGTTTCTTGGCTTTCTCCGTATTGATGGACTTGAGCCGCGCGTGGGCGTACGGACTGCGCACCATGTGTCCATAGACCATTCCGGGAAGGTGGACGTCGTCCACATAATTGCCCTTACCCTGAATGAATCGGGCATCTTCCTTGCGCTTGATAGGGTGGCCCATGCCACCCACTTCGGGAGTCGTTTTGGTGATCACTTGGCCGCTCCTGCCGCCACCTTGCCGACGGCAAACTGAACTGCTTTCACGATGTTCTGATAGCCAGTACAACGGCACAAATTGCCGGAGATACCCCAGCGGATTTCTTCTTCGGTCGGCTCAGGATTTCTTTGCAGCAGAGCATAAGAGGACATCAACATGCCGGGAGTACAGAAGCCGCATTGCAGTCCGTGCTCTTGTTTGAAGCCATCTTGCAGCGGGTGCCACTGGCCATCTTGGACGAGACCTTCGACGGTGAGAAGTTCCGCTGCCGTCGGCCTGCACCGCAAACATGGTGCAGGATTTGATGTTCTTGCCGTCCAAGGACAACGGTGCAAGCGCCGCAATTACTAGTATCACAGCCTACGTGCGTGCCCGTTAAACCCAGATGATCGCGAATGAAGTGCACCAGCAGGGTGCGCGGCTCGACATTCGCCTCGCGCTCCCGGCCATTCACTTTGACGCTGAACCGTCTGCTTTTTTGCCATGGAATTTCCTCCGATCGCTGAAGATTGCTATTTGCCGGAGCGCTGCAGAGCTCGCGTCAGTGCCCTCTTAGCCAGTTCTTTCACCAGACCCTTCTTATATTCCACCGGGCCGCGCAAATCGGCGCTCGGATCTGATTCGTCGGCTGCCAGCTGCGCCGCTTTTGCAATGTTGGCTTCGTCAAGCTTCTTGCCGCGCAGAAAGTCTTCCGCCTTTCTGGCTTTCACCGGCGTGGGACCGACATTGGTTAGACCGATCCCTACGTTTTGACATGCGCCTTGATCATCCAGAGTGAGCTGGACGGCTACGGCGGCCGTGGCGAAATCTCCGACCTTGCGCTCTAGCTTCAAATAGGCGCCTCCGCTGCGGGGCGGTGGAATCGGAATGCGAATTTCGGTGAGGATTTCCTCGTGCTGAAGCGCGGTGCTGAATAGGGTAAGGAAAAAATCCTCAATCGGTATGACTCTCTCGCCTTTTGCTCCGGTCGCAACCACTTGAGCGCCCAGCGCTACCATGGTCGCGGGATGATCGTTGGCCGGATCACCGTGAGCGAGATTGCCTCCTACCGTCGCCAGATTCCGCACCTGGGGATCGGCGATCACGTGAGCCGTATCAATGATGATCGGATATTTTGCGCGGACCAGCGGCGAAGCTTCCAGCTCGGCTTCGCGAGTGAGCCCGCCGATCCTTAAATAGCCGCCTTCTTCCTTGATGTGCGACAGACCAGTGATGCGATTGATGTCCATGAGGTAGCCGGGTCTTGCCAGCCGGAGCTTCATCATGGGAATCAGGCTTTGTCCGCCGCTCAGGATTTTGGCGTCGTCGCCATACTGTTGCAGCAAACCGATGGCTTCAGGAAGTGTTTTTGGCCGCAGATATTCAAAGGATGCTGGAATCATGTTTGGCTATCACCTCGAATGGGTGCCGCGGAAAAGAGTTGTAACGGGTAGATTTCTGCGAGAAGGGCGTTTAGTTCCCAAAACAGGGACGAAATCAGATGAAATCCCCATGTGACTTGGTGAGGATACTACATCCCAGTTTGGACGGTCCATGATTTAAGCGAACGTAAACCGTCCCGCAAGTGCCCCTCAGCTTGGCGATTACGGTGTCTTTTCGGATTCCCTTTGCTGCGCAAGACGCCAATCGTCTATGGCCTTTCGGATCGCTTCCGGCGCCAGATTACTGCATTGCATCTTATACTCCGGAATGCCACCTAGAGCATCCGCCACAGCCTGCTTGCTTATCTCATAGGCCTCATGGACAGGCTTGCCCCGCACCATCTCTGTGGCCGCCGACGAACAAGCGATGGCCACGGCGCACCCCATGCACTTGAATCTCACATCCTGGAGCACATCATTTTCAATCCGCAGCGTGATCAGTACGGTGTCACTGTCCACCGGGCTCTTGACGATAGCCTTGCCGGAGGGGTCGGGAATCCTGCCCGCATTTCGTGGGTTGCTATAGTGTTCGCGGATTTGTTCGCTGTACAAATTGGGATCCGTCGCCTGCGTTGAAATGCACGATATCCGAGAATATGATACGTGATGGACTATGTCCTCTGAATTTTATTCCGTCGCCTCGGCACTTGCCGCGCAAGGGAAATCCTTTGCAATCGCCACGATCGTGCGCGTGGAGGGCTCTTCGTCCGCCAAACGAGGCTCAAAAGCCATCATTGACGCGCAGGGCAAGATCGCGTTGGGATGGGTGGGTGGTGGCTGCGCCGAGAGCGCGGTGAGAAACGAAGCGCTCAAATGCATCGGGCTGGAAAGGCCTGAACTCATCACCCTGAACATGACGGACGAGCTATTGGGTGTAGGAATGCCCTGTGGAGGGAAAATGGATGTGTATATCGAGCCCATTCTCCCGCAGCCCGAGCTGCTGATCGTGGGCCACGGGCGAATTGCGGAAGTGCTGGCCAACATCGCCCACTTGATGAATTTTTCGGTCACCGTCAATGATCCGGCGGCAGACCGCGAATCGTTTCCCCACGCCGATCATCTGGTGACCGAAGACCTCGATCTCTCAGAGACGCCGATCACTTCCCGAACGTTCGTGGTCATCGCGACGCTGCATAAGCAGGACCACGTCTGGCTGCAGAAGGCGTTGGAAGGCAATGCGGCCTACGTTGCCCTCATCGCCAGCCGGCATCGCTCCAAACTCGTGCTCGACTATCTGCTTGCCACCGGAGTAGCGCCGGAAAAAGTGGAGATGGTCTGGGCGCCGGCGGGTCTCGACCTGGGTGCGGCAACGCCGGAGGAGATCGCGTTGAGTATCGTGAGTCAAATGGTGGCGTTACGGCGGGGCGGAAGGGTGAAAGCGCTGAAGGAATCAAACCCGGCTGCGGAAACCACCGCCGCCCACAGAGTAATTCACCAGTGCGAGACGGACACCTCTCGCTGAGGCAGCACCGCAGGCTTCTCGATTCGCATTCCTACGAACTAGCTGTAGATTTACTGCCGCCGCTACTGCGAATTTCAGAAACGATTTCGGCCATTATGCTGAGAGCAATCTCCTCCGGAGTTTCCGCCCCGATGGATAGCCCGGCTGGGGCGTGCACCTTCGCCAATTTCTCAGATGGTGCGCCCTTCAACTGCAAGCTACGGCAGATCTCTTGCGCTCGTTTCTTGTTGGCGACCAGTGCGATGTAGGTGCTATTCGACTGCAATGCTTGTTCGACCGCTTCTTCGTCGAACTGTCCGCGGCTGGCCACCACCACATATCGAGTGGACGCGGCGGGCAGCTTTGAAAAGTCCAGGGAATTCAGGAATCTATCCGCGTCCGGCAAATCAGAAGATTTCAGAAAAGGATCCACGACGGTAACTCCGAATCGCAGCAGCTTCCCGATTTTCGCGAGCGCGATAGCCACGGGATCCTTGCCGACGATGGTGAGTTCTGGACCCTGAGAGGGCTGGCCGTCTCCGGTGATCTCTCTGCCCTCCAGATTGGCTGCTTCCAGTGCGGAGCCGTCGCCCGTGGTGCCGTGGCGGAAATCCTGTAAACGCGCCACGTCGTCCTTACTGTCCAGGTCGAGAAGAATTCCAACGTCTTCCACCGGCACCTTGGCAATCCCTTCCAAGTGATTCCCGAAAATGGCGCGGCAGCCAATGTCTCCGGTGAGAGCCGTGACTTCTGGAAAGACGGAGCGGTCTAACAGAACTGGGTTGCCGCGAAAGCCCTTGTATATAGGGATCACGATTTGCGCGTTGCTCTGCTGGTAATGATCGATGATCTGATCGAAAGTTGCAGATCGAACGAACGGCTGGTCCGCTAGAACGATCAGAGCGGCATCCACTTCGGAAGGTAATGCGGAGAGTCCGGCCCGCAGCGAAGTTCCCATACCCTGGCGATAGGATTCGTTGACCACTATCTTGAGTTTCTTGGTCCCGATGGTCTGCTTTATTGTTTCCGCCTCGTGACCGAGGACCAAGACGATTTCGTCCACGCGTGAGCTGCGAACGTTTTCCGTCACCTGATCCAGCAGGGTGGTCGCGCCGAGGCGGAGCAGTTGCTTTGCCTCTCCCATTCGCGAGGACGTCCCCGCCGCCAAAATGACGGCGCCAATTCGCGGTTTCATCTTTGCAACCATCTCGTCTCCCAAGAAACTGCCTTGCCAAGTCTACACAGCATCACGAATATTGTATTAAAGAAACCTGATCGTAGCGCGTTCCAGCCCCATCGCATTCGAATTATCGGAGGGTCGGGCGAGGGCGTGCGCCTCACGAAGGTCGGGGAATGGTCGGGCATGCGAGCACAGCTGCGGGGCTTGGGCACGTTGGTACATTTGAAGGGTCACTCGCGCGAATCTTTCAGAGCGCGGAAAGCATTCGATCTTCCTAAGCTTTTCCTAAGACTTCGAACGAAATTCCACACCTCAGATTTCCCAATGACACTGGCAAAATCGTTTTTCGTCCAATCGCTCGTTGACTCCAAAGGACTTGAGTTTTACCATCGCCATTGAGAATTTCTGAGGAGGCTCGGGCAGAATCCCCCCTCTCCGCCACAGATTGATAGCGGTTTCAGCAAATTTCAGGGCAGTTACGGGCGGGGCACGCCTAGGGCTGGAATGGCTTGACCTGACAACCAATTTTGCCTAAGCTTCGTCTTACCAAGCACATGTCAAGCAAGAACATGCGGTTGGCTTTGGTATTGCTCCTCGGGGTTGTGTTTCTCGCGGGGCAATTTCACTTTTGCGGTACCGACCGGGCTTCGGAACCTTACGCTTCGCATGTTTGTCCGTTCTGCGCGACCGCAGGCTCCGCGATCCTGACTGCGGCACCGACCATAGCGATTGTTCCGGTTCTGAACCGGCTGGAAAGTCCGGCTGTTCGCTTTGAGATTTGTTCCGCGGCTCCGCGCGCAACCTCTCCTCGCGCGCCTCCTTCCCTCTAGTTTCTTCGAGTTTTCCCCCTTCGGCCCCATTTCCGTTCGCTCGATTGCTTGGTCTCTCGTAGACATGCCAGGAGTTTAGTCATGAGGAAAGGATTGGCACTGGCCAGCGCATTGTTGGCCCTGCCGATAGCCATTGCGGCCCAAGGGCAGAAGATGCCCCCACTTCCGCCGCCTTCCGCGCCCGCGGTGGCACCGTCGCCCGCGCCAAATGCACCCACGCGGATTTCCATGGACGAAGCGATCCGGTTGGCGCTGCAACACAATCACGCGCTGCAGGCGACGCGCACGACGATTCTGCAGAATGAGGCCGAGGAGGTCACCGCCAACCTTCGGCCAAATCCGACGTTATCGTGGGACTCGCAATTTTTCCCGCTGTTCGATCCCAGTGCGTTCAGCACCAACTACATTTCGAATCAGGCGCAGTTCGATGTGGGCATCGGTTATACCTTCGAGCGCGGCAAGAAGCGGCAGCACCGGCTCCAGGCGGCCAAAGATCAAACCGCGGTGAGCCGGTCGCAAGTGGACGACAGCCAGCGGCAGCTGATCTTTAACACCAGCCAGCAGTTTGTCGCGGTACTGCTCGCGCAATCCACCATCGATCTGGCGAAGCAAGATGCGGAAAGCTTCCAGCAAACGGTAAACATCAGCGAGGCGCGCTATAAGGACGGGGATATGAGCGAGGGCGACCTGCTCAAGATCAAGCTCCAGCTCTTGCAATTCCAGAGCGATCTTTCGATGGCAAACCTCGCCAAGGTTCAGGCACTCGCGGCACTGCGTCAACTTGTGGGGTTCGAGTCCGTACCGGACGAATTCGACGTGGAAGGCGATCTCGACTATCAACCGGTGCATGCGGACATGCAGGCTCTGAAGTTGCTCGCCATGCAGAACCGCCCGGACTTGCGCGCCGCGCAGGAAGGGGTCACGGCTGCGCGAAGCCAGGAAGCGCTGATGCGTGCCAACGGCAAGAAGGATCTCAGCGTAGCTTTCGACTACACCCATACGGCCGGTATCAACAGCGGGGCCTTTTTCTTCAACATCGATCTCCCGATTTTCGACCGTAACCAGGGCGAAATTGCGCGGACGCGCTTCGCCATCACCCAGGCCGAGGAGCAGGCTCTGGAGAGCGCACAGCAAGTGAACACTGATGTCGTGGACGCCTATGCGGCGTTGCATTCCAACGACGAAATTATTCAGTTGTATCGCGGCGGCTACGTGGATCAGGCCAAACAATCCCGCGACATCACCGAATACGCTTACAAGCGCGGGGCTGCCAGCCTGCTCGATTTCCTGGATGCCGAGCGCACCTATCGTGCCAATCAACTCGCTTATCGCCAAGCGCTCGCCAGTTACATGACGGCTCTTGAAGAGATGCGTCAAGCCGTTGGAACAAGGAACCTGCCATGATCACGCGCAATCCATTTGATAAGCCATGCTTATTCGCAGCACTTACGGTCGCCACGATGGTGTTCGCGTCCATGGGGTGCGGCTCCGGCCCCGGGGAAGCGGAATCCAAGATGACTTCCTATTCAACGGGTCAGACCAAAGCGGATACGGCCGAGCTATTCACTCTTCCACCGGAGCAGATGTCGCACATTCAAGTGGTGTCGGTGGAAAAATCCAAGGTGCCGCGGGCTCTGCGACTCACTGGCGCCGTGGCTTACAACGCGTTCAAGACAACTCCCGTGTTCAGCGCCGTTGGCGGGCCAGTGCAGGAAATTCTGTCAGAGCCGGGACAAAATGTTCGGGCGGGTCAAACGCTGTTGACGGTGACCAGTCCTGACTATTCCGCGGCGCGTTCGGCCTTCCTGAAAGCGGTGACCGCGTTTCAGCTCACGGACAAGAATTACGAGCGCTCCAAGGATCTTTACGAACACAAAGCAATTGCCGAGCGCGATCTGCAACAAGCGGAATCGGACCGCGCCCAAGCGCAGGCCGACCAGCAGTCGGCTGAGGATGCGCTGCGCGCTCTGGGTATCCGCGACCCTGAATCGCTGGTCAAGGAGCCTCCCAAGACGACAGGCCAGATCCCTGTCCCAGCACCGGTGGCCGGTCAGATCGTCGAGCGGCTGGTGGGGCCGGGTCAGCTGTTGCAAGCCGGGACGACCCAGTGCTTCACGATTTCGGACATGAGTACGGTCTGGGTGCTGGTCAACGTCTACCAGAACGATCTGGCCTACGTGCGGGTTGGAGACAACGTTGACATCACTACCGACGCGTACCCCGACATATTTCGCGGAAAAATTTCGTACATCGCCGACGCCTTGGATCCGAATACGCGGACGCTGCAAGCCCGAATCGTCACGCAGAACCCGGGTTACAAGCTTAAGAAAGACATGTACGTCACCGCCACCGCGCATGCCGGGGCCTTGGCCAATGCGCTTACGGTCCCCGATGCGACGATCCTGCGCGACTCGGAAAACCAGCCGTTCGCATATGTCCAGGTCGCGCCCAATCAATTCGCACGGCGACTGGTGAAAGTCGGCGATAGCCAGGACGGACGCACGCTCATTCAGGACGGGCTCAAAGAGGGCGAGCACGTCGTGGGTGACGGCAGCCTTTTCCTCCAATTCAAGAATTCGCTGCAGCACTAGGAAGCCACAACGCCATGCTCACATCGCGCAAACTCGTGACGATCCCCGGGCGTAATGCATGATCCATCGCATCGTCCAATTCGCGCTGAAACAACGGTTCGTCGTCCTGATGTTCACGGTCCTTGTCGTTATCGCCGGGGCTATCTCGTTTCAGCGAATGCCAGTAGATGCGTACCCCGATCTTTCGCCACCGATGGTCGAGCTCATCACGCAGTGGCCCGGACATGCCGCTGAAGAAGTCGAGCGGCTGACCACGCTTCCTCTCGAGTTGGCCATGAATGGCACGCCGAACCTGCGCGTTATGCGTTCCATCTCGCTGTATGGTTTGTCCGACGTCATCCTTACTTTCGATGAAGGCACGGACTCTTATTTCGCTCGCCAAGTCGTTTTTCAACGGATTGCGGACGCGCAACTGCCCAGTGGAGTAACGCCCAGCATGGCTCCGCTGTTTAGTCCCAGTGGACTGGTCTATCGGTACGTCATCGATAGTCCTGACCGCTCGCCGATGGAGTTGCACACTTACGAAGACTGGATCATCGAGCGCGCCTACCGCAGCGTCCCGGGGGTCGCGGATGATTCCGGATTTGGCGGACCGACGATGCAGTATCACGTCCTGCTCGATCCAGCCCGCCTTTACAATTTTCATCTTCCCGTGGTGCAAGTCTTCAACGCTTTACAAGCGAACAATGCCAATACCGGCGGCGGCTTCTACACGCAAGGCGGGCAGTTTTACTATGTGCGCGGCCTGGGCCTGCTGAAATCCACCGACGATATCGGCGAAGTCGTTGTTGGGAGCAATAACGGGGTCCCGATTCGCATTAAGGACGTCGGCCAGGTGGTCGTTGGCAATGCCCCGCGTCTGGGAATCTTCGGCTTCCAGGAGAAAACCAAGAATAACGACGACGCCGTCGAGGGCGTGATCCTCATGCGGCGCGGCGAGCAGACGCAGAACGTGCTGCGCGGAGTCCAGCAAAAGACCGACGAACTCAACCGCAGCATCCTGCCTCCTGACGTGAAGATCCACCCCTACTACGATCGCAGCGACCTCGTCCGCGTCACCACCGACACCGTGGAAGGCAATCTTCTCCGTGGCATGATCCTGGTTTTCCTGGTGCTGCTTTTCTTCCTCGTCAGTTTTCGCGCTGCTGTGATCACCGCCCTCACGATCCCCTTGGCGCTGCTGTTCGCTTTCATCTTTCTGCACGCCACCGGGGAGGCGGCGAACTTGCTGTCCATCGGCGCCATCGACTTCGGCATCATCATCGATGGCACCATCGTCATGGTCGAGAACATCTACCGCGAGCTTGCCGAACGCCACGGGACCGAATACAACTTCCATGAAGTCATCCTTCACGCCGCGCGGGACGTCGACCGACCCATCTTCTACTCCGTAGCGGTCATCATCGCAGGCTATCTCCCCATCTATGCCTTGACCGGGCCGTCCGGGAAACTCTTCCATCCCATGGCCGATACCATGGCCTTCGCACTACTCGGCGCGCTGGTGTTTACGCTGACCTTCGTCCCGGTGATCGTTTCGTACTGGTTCAAGAACGGCGTACGAGAAAAGCCCAATCGTGTTTTCAATTGGGTGCGCGACCGCTATGCCGGGCGCCTGGTGTGGTGCCTGGATCACCCCAAGACTACGGTCATAGTGGCGTTGCTGATCTTCGGCTCCACCCTGCTCCTGGTGCCGTTGATCGGCGGCGAGTTTCTTCCGCATCTTGATGAAGGGGCTCTGTGGGTGCGGGCCACGATGCCGTATACGATCGGGTTCGACGAAGCTGCCAAATTCGCGCCGCAGGTGCGCAATATTCTGATTCGATATCCGCAGGTTACCGTCGTGGGCTCGGAGTTAGGGCGACCCGACGACGGGACCGACCCCACCGGCTTTTTCAACTGCGAGTTTTATGTTGGCCTAAAGCCTTACGATGACAAGACCTGGAAATCCGGGGCAATTCATACGAAAGAGGAATTGACCAAAGATCTCGAGAAAAAATTAGACGCCTATCCTGGCGTCATATTTAACTTCACGCAACCTGCGGAAGATGCCGTTGACGAAGCGCTCACCGGCCTGAAGTCCGCGCTGGCCGTGAAGATTTTCGGTCCCGATCTTGACGTCCTGGAGAAGAAGGCGGTCGAGATCAAGAATATTCTCGACAAAACACCGGGCTACACCGAGCTTACCGTGGTACGAGAGCTTGGGCAGCCGAGCTTGATTGTCGACATCGACCGCCCGAAAATTGCGCGCTATGGGATTAACGTCGCCGATGTCGAAGCCGTCGTGCAGACCGCGGTCGGCGGCCAAGCCGCGACGCAGGTAATTCAAGGTGAAAAGCTTTTCGATCTCGTTGTACGCATGGAGCCGCAATATCGCTCGAACGCCAGCCAGATTGCCAATCTTCTGGTGCCCACGCCGGGAGGCCAGCAGATTCCCTTGTCGCAGCTGGCTGACATTAAAGAATCTACTGGGGCTTCCTTTATTTATCGCGAAAATAATTCGCGCTACATTGGCATTCAATTTTCGGTCACCGGCCGCGACCTCGAAGGCATCGTTCAGGCCGGCCAGGCGGCTGTCGCAAAATCCGTACAGCTTCCCGAGGGCTACCGGCTGGATTGGGGCGGGGAGTATAGCGAGCTGCTGGAAGCGAAATCTCAGCTCTATGTCATCGGTCCGCTTGCTATCTTTCTGATTTTTCTTATTCTCTTCGCGCTTTACGGCAATTTCAAATTTCCGGTCACCATTGCATTGGGCGTGATCCTAACCGAGCCGGTTGGGGCGCTCATTGCCCTTAAGCTCTTGCACATCCCGTTCAGCGTCTCCAGCGGGCTTGGGCTTCTCGCGCTGCTGGGCGTCTCCGTCGAAACCGCGGTCATCCTGGTCTCCTACATCAACAAGCTTCGACTGGAAGGCGCTTCGGTCCGCGACGCTACCCGCGAGGCTTCCCTGCTGCGCCTGCGCCCAATCATGATGACTGCGCTGGTTGCTTGCCTGGGGTTGCTGCCGGCTGCGATCTCCACTGGTGTGGGCAGCGATACGCAAAAGCCGTTCGCGATTGTGGTGGTCGCGGGGTTGGTCTCGCGTCTATTGCTGGGGTTCTTCGTAAACCCGGTGCTCTACGAGATCGTGGCCCGGGAAGGCGACGTACTGCAAGTCTGAGGCTCGGCGATCTAGGGCGCTTGCATTCCGTGATCAGCCCGCAGAGCAGACGATTTCCGTCTGATCAAAAAAACGGGCGGACAATGTCCGCCCGCAAGTCTCACTAACAACCAATCTGAACTACATTCGAAAAAGGCCCAAGCTCCAATCTAGAAGTGGCAGGATGCGGCGCCGCGCTTCTCTAGATATTTCTGGTGATATTCTTCCGCGCGATAGAACGGCCCAGCTGCCGTGATCTCCGTCGCCACCGGTCGCCCGAATTTCTTGCTCGCGTCCAGCGCGGCTTTGGACTTCTTCGCCGCAGCTTCCTGCTCGGGCGAGTGAAAGAAAATCGACGTGCGGTATTGCGAACCGAAATCGGGTCCCTGACGGTTCTTTTGGGTCGGGTCGTGCATAGCCCAGAAGGCATCCAGCAACTGCTCGTAGCTGACTTTCGCCGGATCGAAGGTCACTTGGACGACTTCCGCATGGCCAGTTTCGTCCGTGCAAACATCTTGGTAGGTCGGGTTTACCGTGTGGCCTCCGCTGTAACCCACAGTTGCGTCGACAACTCCCGGTATCCTTCGAAAGGCCGCCTCAATCCCCCAAAAACATCCTGCACCAAATGTCGCGATCTCTGTCATGTAGCTCTCCATTCCTCGGAAACCCAACGATCGTTAGGCCCAAGGGCGTTATGCCCAGGGGCGTCATGCCCAAGGCAGCACATTAGATGCGATCCGCAGCATTCTCGATTCTAAGCGGCAATCCGCAAACTAAGACTTCGCCCGCGTCGCAGTGCCACCGGAGATCGCCTTCAATTTGTCCTGCGCCAACGCCTTGTAGGGACTATTCACAGACGCGGCGTCGGTCAGCGCCGCCTTGGCCTCCGGTACGCGCTTCAAGTTTAACAGCGCGAACCCCAGCCGGTACTGGTTGCGGGCGTAGCTGTTGGCGTCGGGCTTCAATAGCGGCGCCGCGGCCTTAAAGTTATCGACCGCCTGCGTGTTATTTTTCTTCTGGATGTTCACCTGTCCCAGCGCACTCAACGCCAGCCCTTTCTGTAGGGCGCTCTGCTGCTGCCACTGTTCGTCCGTCAAGCCCTCGGGTTTCTTCGCGGTTTCTAGTACCGAGATAGCTTTCTTTGCATAGGCTTCGGCTTTGTCGAGCTGCTCGCCTTTTTCGCTGTAGTAGTCCGACAACAGGATCAGCATTCCCAGGTTCGACGGATCCTTAGCCAGAAGTCCATTCGCGACTTCAAGCATCTTCGGGACGTTTTGAGCCTGCCGATAGGAGGCCGCCGCGACACCCATCGCCTGGTCCGCGTAGGGCGAATCGGGGAACATCTGAGAGAAGCGCGTCAATAGCGTTGCGCGCTTGGCTACATCCGAGGTCTGATAGGCACCGTTGAGGACCAGTTGCTGGACGTAAACGATGCTGTCGTGCGCATTCTCCAGCGTCTGTTTCTTGGTATTGTTCCAGTCGCCTGGATCTTTCCCTTCTGGAGCCGGCGCGTCCGTGTAGCGCTTCAAAATGCCGGCCACTTTCTCGCCGTAGGAGAACAGCTTGTCGGTATCGCCCTTTTCTTGCGCTGCGCGAACCATGTTCACGCCGTTGGCGAAGTTGTCCGGGTCCAGCGCGAATAATTTGTCGCCATATTCGAAGGCCTTGTCGTAGTTCTTGGCCGCGATGTAGTAGTTCACATAGAGATCGTCGGCCACGATGGCCAGGTCTCCCTGCGCGATATTCGCGGCGAATTTGTCGATCAGCGCCAGCTTCTGCGCGGGGTCGGTCGTCGCATTGATTTCGGTAAGTGCATGATCGGCGTCGGATCCCGCGGGTATCGGAACATATTTGCCGATTTGTGCATAAGCTGGCGCGAAGGCGCCCAGAGTTGCCCACGCCAACACAACTAGAAGCCCTGTGAATAGTCTATTTATCCGCATGGATGCCTCCCAGGAAGGTGCGTCCGAAATTGCAGGCATCTTAGTGCCGGGCGGGTTGCATGGCAAGCACCGTATGAGCGGGATCTGGTAACCATTGCGGCTGTCTTACGTCTAATGGATTTGAAGCCGACGAGCGCCCAGATAGCCCTTCGCCATCCACCAACTCTTGATAGGCACTCCGTTTCACATGCGTTTTGGGCCCAGCAGGTGCGGTTTGCAGTCTCGGAATCAGCGTGCTGTCTGCACTCGCTTGCGGCCTCAAGCGATGCGAAAATAGTTGCACCTCTGCTTCCCGGTACTGCGCCATCCCTGTCACCATAGGCTGATGCACGCAGCCCGTGTCGCGGAAGAATGAGGTGCGGTGCGCGCTTATGAAATTGAAATGGATCTTAAGGGTCTTGGGAGAAAGAACAGAATGATCGTGTCATCGCCTCGTTCCGTAAATCGAAGCCGCAAGACGATTCTCAGTGTGGCTATCTGGCTCACCCTGATCGTCTCCGCGATTCAACTTCAGGCCGATGAGCCGTATTCCCGCACCCGCGACTACGACCTTCAGCACTCCAGGATTGCACTTCGATTTGACCTCGATCAGCACAAGGTCATCGGCGATGTCACGCATTCTCTTTCCATTCTTCGCGACAACACTTCTAAAGTCTCCTTCGACTCCGTCGGGCTCGACATTCACAGCGTCACGGTCAACAAATCGCCCGCCAAGTTTGAAACCACCGCGGCCAAGCTCATCGTTCCACTCCCTGCGCCCTCGCATCCCGGGGACAAATTCGATGTCGAAATCCGCTATGAGGGCAAACCCACAAAGGGCATCTACTTCATCCTTCCCGACAAAGACTATCCAAACCGGCCCAAACAAATTTGGACTCAGGGAGAATCGGAAGATACGCGCTACTACTTGCCGACCTACGACTATCCCAACGATCGCCTGACCACCGAGACGATTCTGACCGTTCCGGCGTCGTGGACTACCGTCGCCAATGGAAAGCTCGTCAGCGTCACCGACGCCGGCAATGCCACGAAGACCTGGACTTGGCGCGAATCTCTGCCCAGTTCGACCTATCTCATCACCGTCGTCGCCGGCGAATTCGACGAAGTGAAGCAATCCTGGCACGGCCTTCCGGTCACCTACTACGCGCCCAAGGGTCGCGGCGATCGTCTAGCCGTGAACTATGAGCGCACGCCTGCAATGATCGAGCTTTTCACCAAGAAGTTAGGGGTCGAGTATCCCTGGGAAAAATACTCGCAAGCGATGGTCGATGACTTCGTGGCGGGCGGCATGGAAAATTCCAGCGCCACCACGAACACCGCCGAGTCGCTAAAAAATCCCAAACTCGTGTTGGAATTTCCCACGGACGAGGACGACCTGATCTCGCATGAACTTGCCCATCAGTGGTTCGGCGATCTGGTCACCTGCAAAGATTGGGGCAATGTTTGGCTCAATGAAGGTTTCGCTACGTTCTTCGAGACGGTTTGGAGCGAATCACACTACCCAAGAGAACAGTCCGCCTACGATGTGTGGAATGCTTCGCGGGAATGGTTCGCGAATACCGAACTTTACGAGAAATCGATCGTGCGTTTCGACTTCGACGATTCGAATGAATTCGATGGAAACGCATATGGCAAGGGCGGTTGGGTCCTGTATATGCTGCGTCATCAACTCGGTGATGATGCTTTCTGGCGTAGCCTGAAACACTATCTGGAGGTCAATCGCGGCAAGAATGTAGTTACCTCCGACTTGGTCAAAGCGATTGAGGAAACTACGCACGTCAGCGTGGACCAGTTCTTTCATCAATGGGTGTACGGTGCCGGCGCTCCGAAATTCGACCTTGGCTACACGTATGACAGCGCCAAGCATCAAGTTGCGTTAACCGTCAAACAGACGCAAAAAGTGGAAGGTAAGGTCGGCATCTTCCAGGTTCCCGCCGACGTGGAAATCACCACGCTGTCCGGCCCGAAACTCTATCCCATTAAGGTCACCAAGGACGCCGAGACCTTCACATTCCCCTCCGATGCTGCCCCAATAATGGTTCTATTCGACAAGGGCGGCTACCTCCTCAAGACGGCGGATTTTCACAAAGATAAGAAGGAGTGGCTCTATCAATTGAAGAACGCCACCGAATTCGCCGATCGCGCCGATGCCGTGGTGGCACTGCGAAAAATCAAGAATGACGACGAAGTCGTCGCGGCGCTTGCGACATCCCTGAACACCGACAACGCGTGGGGCATTCGCGCGATCTCCGCCGACGCGCTCGGGCGAATTGGAGGTCCCGCCGCGCTGAAACATCTCGTCGGCACACTGAACACGAATGATTTCGCTCCCGTGCGGTATCACATCGTTGCCGCCATCGGCGAGTTCAAGGATGACCCCAGCGTTCCTTCCAAACTCGAAGCCATCGCGCGCGACGACCACTCTTACCGAGCCCGCGCTAGCGCTCTGGAAGCTTTGGGCCGCCTGAAGTCGCCGAACGCGATGGGCATTCTGACCGCCGCCGTCGATACCGAATCCCCTGACGGATTTCTCAGGAATGCCGCTCTACGCTCGTTGGGCTTCCTGGGAGAAAACAAAGCGACGCCTCTGCTCCGGGAATGGGCGGCTCCCGGCAAGGCCATGGATTCGCGAGCCGCCGCCATCGCTAGTCTGGGCCGCCTGGACAAGGGCAATAAGGAAATCACTCTGCAGATCGCCTCGTATCTGACGGAACCCCATTTCACGGTGCGTTGGGCGGCCATCTCAGCCTTGGGATATCGCGGAGATGCCAGCGCGATCCCGGCGCTGGAAGCTTTGCTGAAGAGCGACGATCTCAGCATCGAAATGGTTCCGGAGATCAAGGAGCAGATCGAAAAGCTGCAAAAGCCTGATGGGACAAAGGGTAAGGGGCACAAAGATAGCGACGACGAAAAGCAGGATGAAGACGGCGACAAAACGGCTAGCGGAGCAAGCCCCACTTCAGTTTCGCACCGTCTCGAGCAACTCGAACGACTCGTTCAAGAGATGAGCGACCGGCTGAAAGCCATCGAAGCTCGCCTGCCACTTCAATCAAAAAACTAGGTCATCCTCGCGGTTATAACTTAGGGCTCCGCGATCAAGATCCGAAGGTCCCGCAAATTGTTCCCGGTCGGTCCGGTAACGACGGCATCCTCGAGCGACGCAAAAAAGTTGTAAGCGTCGCTTCGCCGGAACGCATCGTCCGCGTCCATCCCCATCGTACGCGCGCGCTCAAGCGTTTCTCCATCCGCCACTGCCCCCGCAGCCGGACTATTTCCGTCGATCCCGTCTGTCCCCGCACTCAATATCGCCAGGCGCCGTCCTGCGATCTTCTCCACACACGCCAGTACAAATGCGGAGTTCCTTCCCCCGATTCCATCGCCGATCACCGGCGAACCAACTTCCCCATCGGCGATCAACGCCACTCGCCGTCCTGGATGAGTCGCTCGCAATTCCTCGAGTTGACCCAGCAAAAACGCCGCGGCTTTCTCGACGGGCCAATCATCAGTCGTGTTGTCGCAGCAAGTGATGCATCCGGCAGCCTCCGCCGCGTGATGTGCCGGATGAAACAGGTCGTCCATGCCCAGCAGCAGCGAAAAGTGGGCATTTGCGAAGGTGGGATCGCCGGCCTTGAGAGTCTCGATCATCTTTCCGTCGTCGATCCATTGGCGTACGGCCGTCGGCAGTTGACGGTGCAAACCGTATTGCGTCAGTACTTGATGCACATCCGCAATCGTGGTCGGGTCCGGCAGCGTCGGCCCTGACGCTAACGCAGCCTCCTGCCTCGCGGGAACGTCGCTTACGGCGAGGGTGATCTTCGTCGCCTTCCCAGCCTCAGCAGCGAGCCTCCCTCCCTTGACGGCGGATAGATGCCGACGCACTTTGCCAATGTCGCCAATTGGAGCGCCGCAGCTCACCAACGCCGAATACAACTGCTGTACATCCTCGAGCGTCTGCTTCTCATCCAGCGGCAATTCGACGAGCGCCGACCCTCCGCCCGACAGCAAGAAGAACACCAACGTCCTTTCATCGCAGGTCTTCAACGATGCGAGAATCACTTCCGCGGCCTGCCAGCTCTCGCGATTGGGTATCGGATGTCCCCCAACAAAATATTGTAGGCCGCTCAAAACTCTCGCGGGGCGCGTGGGGGCGGAGACCACACCATCGAAGCTGAGACTTGACGGAATCACCGGCACGAGCCCTTCGACCATCCCATGCGCCGCCTTGCCGATTGCGATCACGCAAACGCGGTTGAACGCGCGCAGATCCACAACGAGCTCATCGCCGCAATGCAACACCCATCCGTCCCGCCATAGCTTTCGCCGCATGGTCGCAGGAACATCGATCGCTGCGAGTGTTTCGTGGAAGATCCGCCGGGCGAGTTGCTTCAGATCCGCCATGGGGACTGTCGCCGCTCAGTTTCTCTTCAGCACTTCAGGGTTCAACATATTGGGCGGCCGCTGCCCTTTGAATAGCGCGGTCACATTTTCCGCCGCCATAGTGGCCATTTTCGTGCGTGTTTCCAGCGATGCGGAGGCCATGTGCGGCGCGAGCACGACATTCCCTCGCTTCAACCCCGCATGAATGAATGGCTCGTTCTCATACACGTCTAAAGCCGCACCGGCAATTTTCCCCGTCTCCAGGGCATGCACGAGGGCCACCTCATCCACCACCGGCCCCCGAGATGTATTGATCAGAAATGCGGTCGGCTTCATACGGGCAAACTTCGCGCCGTCAAATAATCCCCGCGTGTCCGCAAGCAGTGGCACGTGCACGCTGACGAAATCCGCCTCGGCAAGCGCGGCGTTAAAGTCGCGATATTCCGCCTTCAATTCCTTTTCGACATCTAGCGGAGCGCGGATCGCATCGGAATAAATGACCTTCATCTGAAATCCCGCCGCCCGACGGGCCACAGCTCGTCCGATGCGTCCAAACCCGACCAACCCCAGCGTCTTGCCCCAGACGTCGGTGCCCACAAGCTGATCCAGATCCCAGCCTTTCCAGTTGCCGGACCGCGCCAACGCCTCGCCTTCCCCGATGCGGCGCGCCACAGCCATCAACAGCGTCCACGCAAAGTCTGCCGTCGTTTCGTCCAGTACTCCAGGCGTGTTCGTCGCAACCACGCCGCGCTTCGTGCATGCCGGTACATCGATATTGTCGAAGCCCACCGCCACATTCGCCGCGATGCGCAACTTCGGTGCCGCCCGCAACAACTCTTCACTCACCTTCTCGGTCAGCAGGCACACCAGTCCCTCTTTGTCTTTTAACCGCCGAAACAATTCTTCCTGCGAAATGCGCTCGGGTTGCGTCCAATATTCCACGTCACAGCCGGCATTCAAAATCTGTTGCGCCGCAGGAAATAGCGGTCGCGTAGCCAACACTCGCGGCTTCGGCATCGGATCCTCTCTCAGGTAAGACGTTACACTAGCACAGGTTCCGCCTGCATTGCGGCGGCTCGCCGCCGCATTTGTGCCAACATGCGACTCCCGAGTGCTAGAATCTTACCCCCTCACAATTCGCCCCGTCCGATAGCTCCCGGGATTTCCTCCATTCTCAAGATAGGTCGTAAGCCGCCGTTGCGCCGACCAAGCTGTTCTCCTTATAGTGAACAGAGCATTGCCCAAGCTTCAACGCTTATGACTCAGGTCTTCATTCGCGAACTCCAGAAGCTTCTCGGTCCATCGTCAGTGCTGGACCTGCCGGAAGACGTGCTCCTCTACGAATATGACGGCTCGGTCGAAAAGGGTCGCCCCGACATTGTCGCCTTTCCTCGCAGCACTGCCGATGTCTCCCGCACTGTTGCACTCGCGGCGCAGCACCAAATGCCCATCGTCGGCCGCGGCGCGGGCACCGGCCTCTCCGGCGGCGCGCTCGCGAGCCGCGGCGGGCTGATCATCGCCTTCACGCGCATGAACCGCATCCTCGATCTCGACATTGAAAATCAACGCGCAGTCGTGCAGCCAGGCGTCGTCAATATGGACCTGACACGAGCCGTCGAACATGCCGGCTTATACTTCGCTCCCGATCCATCCAGCCAGAAATCCTCCACCATTGGCGGCAACGTCGCTGAAAATGCCGGCGGTCCGCACACGCTGGCCTATGGCGTCACCACAAATCACGTCACCGCTCTCGAACTCGTCTTGCCCGACGGTCAAATCGTTCGTGTCGGCAACAAACAGGGCGACTCCTTCCTCTACGACCTCGCTGGCCTGCTAGTTGGCTCGGAAGGTACCCTCGCGCTGATTACCGAAATCACTGTCAAACTTTCGCGCAAGGCGGAAGCCGTCCGTACTCTCCTCGCTATCTTCGACACCATCGACGATGCCTCGGAAACCGTCGCCGACATCACGGCCCGCGGCATCACCCCCGCGGCCTGCGAGATGCTCGATGGCTGGACGCTGCGCACCGTCGAAGACTACATCCACGCCGGTTTCCCGCTCGACAGCGCCGCGGTCCTGCTGATCGAAGTGGAAGGCATCACGGAAGCAGTCATTGCGCAGGCAGCCGCCATCGACGAAATTTGCCGGAACCACAACGCGCGCGAAGTCCGCGTCGCCCGCGATGACAAGGAGCGCGACCTCCTCTGGAAGGGCCGCAAGAACGCTTTCGGTGCGCTCGGTCGCATAGCCGCCGGCATCTATGTCCTCGACGGGGTCATCCCCCGTTCCAAACTCCCGCAAGCTCTTCGCCGCATCAAGGAAATCGGCGACCAATTCGGCTTTCGCATCGGCAACATCTTCCATGCGGGCGACGGCAATCTCCACCCCATCATCCTCTACGACCCGCGCGACACCGAACAATTCGAACGCGCCCTCCAAGCCTCCGCCGAAATCATCCGTCACTGCGTCGAGGTCGGCGGCAGCCTCTCCGGCGAGCACGGGATCGGCATGGAAAAGAGCGAACTCATGCCTCTGCTCTTCTCCGACGCGGACTTCGCCCTGATGCGCCGCGTCCACGATGCCATGAATCCCACCTGCTCGCTGAATCCCGGCAAGGTCTTTCCTCTGAATAAAGGCTGCGGCGAAACCCGCATCCTCCCGCAAGTTCCGCAGGCGATGGCTCAAACATGACGGCCGTCACGAACAGCATCACTGCGAGGCTCGGATCCCTTGGCGCTAGCCATCGCGATTTCGCCGATCCCTCGGACCGCGAATCCTACGCGGTCGACGGCTTCGTGCCTTCAGCAGTCGTGAAGCCCGCCACCGCCGAAGAAGCGGCGGAAATCGTGCGTTTCGCACTAAAAGAAAGGCTCGCACTGGTCCCCGTTGGCTCGCGCAGCAAACTCTCCATCGGCGCGACCCCCATTCGCTACGACATCGCGCTCGACATGTCTGCCATGAACCAAATCGCCCACCACGACCCCGCCGACCTCACCGTCAGCGTAGGCGCAGGCATGCCGGTAGCAAAGTTAAACGCCACGCTCCTCGAGCACAACCAATTCCTTCCACTCCTGGTTCCGTATTACTCGCAAGCGACCATCGGCGGCACTATCGCATCCGGCATCGACTCACCGCTCCGCCAAGCGTACGGCACCTCGCGCGACTTCCTCCTCGGCGCCGAATTCATCGATGGCACCGGCGCAATTGTAAAGAGTGGCGGCCGCGTCGTGAAGAACGTCACCGGCTACGACCTGCACAAACTCCTCATCGGCTCGCTCGGCACTCTAGGCGTGATCACGCGCCTGAACTTCCGCACCTTCCCTGCGCCTCTCACTCCTCGCGGATTCCTGGCATCCTTCTCCACTCACGAAGCCGCGCTAAATGCCCGTCGCAAAATCGCCGAGTCTCCGCTGTCTCCACTGACTCTCGACGTCATCAATCCCCGCGCCGCCAGGATTTTTGCCGAGCGCACTCCAATCACGCCCGAACCCTTAATTTTCGTCGGCGAAGCCCACGCAACCGTCGACAGTTCATTGCCATTACCCGGCGAATGGTTTCATCCGCGCGATTGGCAACTCTGCGCGGCTTTCGCAGGCGTCCCTGAAGTATTGGACCGCTATTCACGCGATCTCACCCGCGCAGCTGAGCAATCCGGCGCAACGTCAATCACCACCCTCGACGACGCCACCCGCCCGTCGATCTGGGGACGCCTCCGCGAAGCTCTCCCGCTCTTCCGCGTGTCTTCGCCCTTCGCCACCATCCTGAAACTCAACGTCCTGCCTTCTGGCCACGCGCAAACCGTTAGGATTCTCGAGGCCGTAGGCGACTCAGCAAAGCTTCCCCCGGCACTGATCGCCCGTGCATCCGGCACCCTTTACGTAGCTCTACTTCCTAACTCCGCTGAAGACTTTTCCCCAGAAAATGTCGCGCTGATGACCCAGGAAATGATCTCCCTGAGCCACCGCCTCGAAGGTCGCGCCTCCCTGCTTTTTGCTCCACCCACAATCAAGCGCCTCCTCGAATCCACACTGAACTCCCATCCCCGCGCTGATTTAGCCCTGATGCGCCGCGTTAAATCGGCTTTCGATCCCCAAAATATTTTCGCCCCCGACCGCCTTTTCTAACTTTAAGAATCTCCGACCCGTCGAGTTCCACGAAGTTGTAGCCACCCTCTGTCTTTCAGAAGGCGGGGTTTAGACAAACACCACCTCGATCTACCCTGAAAACGAGAACAGACCGTACCCAGGCCGCTTCAACGCCTTTCCCTCAACTGGAAGGAAAACGCGCACGTGTAGAGTCAGGATTTTTCGCAAATTGTAGAAACAGAGACGTCGCCTACCGGGGGCAAACTCCGCCGCGAGGTTTCGCAGCCGGACACATCAACCCTTGCCGGCCGCGCAATTCCTGAATCACACACCGAAGTTGCTTCTCCATGCCCTTCAGCAACTTCACTTTCTCCTCGATACTCGCCAATTTTTCCTCGCCCATCCGCACAATGGACTCCAGCTCCCTCGGTTTCTGCGTTCGATGCCCGGCCGGCAAATTCGCGACCGCCGCATGCAGCCGCAACAGCTGCCGGACCTCCTTCAACGTGAACCCCAGCGGCTGGCACCACTTGATGAACACCAAACTATCAAGATCCCCCGGCTCGTAATTCCGATACCCAGCCGTCGTCCGCGCCGGTTCACGCAGCAACCGTCGCCGCTCGTAAAACCGGATGGTCTGAACGTTGACTCCAGCTTTTCGTGCCAATTCTCCGATACGCATAGGCCCCAGCATCAACCCTATACCATAGTATAGGGTCAAGCCACCAAGGGCCGCTCTTCCCTGACCCAGCACAGCACCCTTTCGTGTGTCGATTGTTTCTCCACGCGCACTGTGATTAAGGCACAATTGTAGATAGGAAGCGGCCCTACCAAGACGTGGGACAACCCGCAAGCATTCATCAGAATCCAGTCCAGAGCGGATACCCATGCATGCACCCTTGCAAACGACGGAAACCATGATTCTGCAGCTCGGCTACGACATCCGGTTCGAACTTTCTGCTCCAGTGACCTTCGTCACTCTGCTCAACGTCCACCCATCCCGCGTTCCCGATCTCCTCGCTCCCGACGAACTCCTCGTCGAGCCTGCGACGCAAACAGAGAGCTACATCGATAGTTTCGGAAATCGCTGCATGAGGTTCGTAGCACAACCGGGCACCCTTCGCTTGAGCAATTCGACGAAGATCTCGGATACCGGCCTGCCCGACCCCGTCAGTCCGAACGCTCGCGAGGTGCCTGTGCAGGACTTGCCCCACGACGTCCTGCGCTACCTGTACAACAGCCGCTACTGCGAGGTCGACCGCTTCTCCATCATCGCGCTGGAATTGTTCGGAAGCCTGCCTCCCGGATGGTCACGCGTCCAGGCCATTTGCGACTGGATCCACACCAGGGTCGTCTTCGGCTATCAACACGCCCGCCCCACAAAAACCGCATTGGACGTATACACGGAACGCATCGGCGTCTGCCGCGATTTCCAGCATCTGGCCGTAACCATGTGCCGCGCCCTGAATATCCCAGCCCGCTATGTGACCGGATATCTAGGCGACATCGGCGTGCCGGTCACCGGCGTCATGGACTTCAGCGCCTGGTTCGAAGTTTATCTCGAAGACCGCTGGTGGGCTTTCGACGCCCGCAACAACCAGCCGCGCATCGGACGCGTGCTCATGGCCACAGGCCGCGACGCCTCCGACGTCGCCATTACCACGTCGTTCGGCATGGCTAACCTGACGCACTTCAGTGTGGTAACCGAAGAGCTACCACGAAGCCAACCGGCCGCCACGCTCACGGCCAGTTCCTTGTAGAGCGCAAGATACTTGCGCCCCTACTTGGCAACCAACCAAACGTCCGTCGCCTCACTCACACAGCCAGCACAGAAATCGTCGAAGCCGACAAACGAAATCTCCCGGGCTCGAGACCCCGAACTTCCGTGCGCATCGCGAACAGCCCGCCCGCCAGCTTCTCGCCTTCGCCGGCGCGCAGGGACGCGGTCGTAACGTACAGCGTTCTGAGATCGCTCCCGCCGAAGCAGCAATTCGTAATATTCGACACCAGCATCGGAATCGTTTGCACGACTCTGCCCGTCGCGGAGATTCGCACGATGCAGCCCCCAAAAAACCGGCAATTCCAAAGGCAGCCTTCTTCGTCCATAGCGGACCCATCCGGAAGTCCTGGTGCGACATTCTCTACAAACGCTCGACGATTGCGCACCGACGAATCTTTGGCGTCGTAGTCGTAGGCGTAGATGACATTCCGAATCGAACACCCGCAATAAAATGTAGTGTGCTCCGGACTCCAAACCAGAGTATTGGTAATGCCGAAACCTCGATCGATCACACTCACTTCCCCGTCCGGCGTTACGCGATACAACGAGCCAGTAAGACCTTCAACCTCCAGGTCACTGCCGTCCTCTCCAACGTTGTTGCGCATACTACCAACCCAGAAAATGCCCGTGGGGTCGGTCGCTCCATCATTCAATCGGTTGTAGGGCCAATCGGGTTCTGGTTGAGCAAATGGTACTCGCCGATCCCCCACCGGCGACCACAAAATCAAACGCGGGCCTAGCGCCACGAGCAACCACTCCGGATCGGTCGTGAGTGAGATCGCGCTGACGGGGACATCAAATCGCCAATTCGTACGTTCATGTGTCTTGGGGGAATAGCGGCTGATCTTGAACCCGTTAACGTCCGTCCAATAAACGCACTCGTGCTCGGCGTGCCATAGGGGACTCTCTCCAACGATATCTTTCGCCTCAAAGAGACACTCGATATTCATTCCGCGTTACCCAGTCGCGCTTGCGCGTACATACTAACGAAACCCGGCTCAGTTTCCATGGTTTTGAAAATTCTCAGCGCAGACCACCCTTCTTAGGAACTTCTTCCCCGCAATCTCGTACTTGTTAACAGACGGGACTCCAACGTGTCCCTGAACGTCAGGGGCTCTCCCGGGAGGTGTTTCGTGGGTGAATTTCGGAACCAGGTGAGACAAGTCTTCCGCAGATTGGCTCGCGCCCCGATGTTCACCGCCATCACGTTGATCACGCTGGCAGCGGGAGTCGGCGCCAACACGGTTGTTTTCAGCGTCCTGGAAGGCGTCCTGCTCAAACCGTTGCCGTATCTTCACTCCGAAGACCTCGTCGGAGTTTGGCAAACTGCGCCAGGCCTCAACATCAAAGACCTGAATATCGCGCCCTCCACTTACTTCATTTTCCGTGAGCAGAATCAAAGTTTCGTCGACGTAGGCGCCTATCAATACGATTCCGTCAGCATCACCGGCGTCGCTGAGCCCGAACAGGTTCCCGCGCTGCGCGTTACCGATGGCACTCTTCCCCTCCTGGGCGTCACTCCCACCCTCGGCCGCACCTTCAGCCGCCAGGACGATACCGCCGGTGCCCCTCCCACCGCGGTGCTCTCCTACGCATACTGGCGCCGCAAGTTCAGCGCCGACCCCGCCATGATCGGCCGGACCATCATTGTCGACGGAAAAGCTCACCAAGTCATCGGCGTCCTTCCCAGGAACTTTCATTTTCTGGATAGCGAAGATCGCGGCGTAATTCTGCCGGTGCAATGGGACCGCAGCGACGTTCATCTGGGAAATTACAGCTATGAAGCCCTCGCTCGGCTCAAGCCCGGCGTCACGCTCCAGCAGGCAAACGCAGACTTGGCGCGAATGCAACCTATTGTCATGGAGAGTTTTCCAGCACCCGAAGGCTTCAGCATAAAAATCTTCCAACAGGCCAAGATCGGCCCGAACATACGCCCGCTGAAGCAGGACGTCGTCGGTGACGTCGGCAACACCTTGTGGGTGCTGATGGGCTCAATCGGAATGGTGCTGCTGATCGCCTGCGCCAACGTCGCCAACCTGTTGCTGGTCCGCGTCGAAGGGCGCCGCCAGGAACTCGCCGTCCGCGGCGCGCTCGGCGCAAGCCGCGGACGCATCGCCGCCGAACTTCTTCTCGAAAGCGTCGTTCTCGGTTTACTGGGCAGCGCCATCGGCTTAGGCATCGCGTACGCCGCCCTGCGCGTACTCGTAGCCATGGCACCCGACGGCCTCCCGCGCATCAACGAAATCATCATCAACGCGCCGGTCCTGCTCTTCACTCTGTTCGTTTCCCTCTTCTCCAGCGTATTGTTCGGCTGCATCCCGGTCTTGAAGTATGCTGGCGTCCGCCTCAATACCGGCATCCGCGAAGGCGGCCGCGCGCTCAGTCAAAGCAAGGAGCAACATCGCGCCCGCGGCGTGCTGGTAGTCGTTCAAGTCTCGCTCGCTCTGGTCCTGCTCATCTGCTCCGGTCTGATGATTCGCACCTTCCGCGCCCTCACCAAGGTCGATCCCGGTTTCTCCAGACCTGCCGAGCTGCAAACCTTCCGCATCTCCATCCTGGACACGCAAGTCCCCGACCGCGAACAAGTGGTCCGCATGAACGAAGCGATCCTGAACAAAATCAAAGCCGTTCCCGGCGTATCGTCGGTGGCTTGGGGCTCAGGCATCCCCATGGATGGTGACTCCAACAATGACCCCGTCTTCATCGCCGACCGCACCTACGCGGAAGGCGCACTTCCCCCGCTTCGCCGCTTCAAACGAGCAGCCCCCGGCTTCCTCGAGACGTTAGGCACTCCCCTGATCGCCGGTCGCCTCTTCACCTGGGCCGATACCTACCAGCATCTTCCTGTTGCTGTAGTCTCCGAGAACTTCGCGCGAGAGAACTGGCTCAATCCCGCCGACGCCCTGGGCAAACGTATTCGCGTCGCAACCAACGATGACTGGCGTGAAATCATCGGTGTCGTCGGCAACGTCTACGACAACGGCGTCAGCCAGCCCGCCCCTACAACCATCTTCTGGCCCGTCCTGATGGACCGCTTCGAGGGTCAAAAAGAGTACGTCGCGCGCGATGTGGCCTTCGCCATCCGTACCTCGCGCGCCGGCTCGGAAAGCCTCATGAAGGATGTGCGCGAAGCGGTGTGGTCGGTCAATCCCAACCTACCGCTCTCCTCTGTCAACACGGTGGATTTTTTCTACAAGAAGTCGATCGCCCGCACTTCATTCACGCTGATCATGCTCGGCGTTGCTGGAAGCATGGCTCTCTTACTTGGCGTGGTCGGCATCTACGGCGTGATCGCCTATTCCGTCTCCCAGCGAACCCGCGAGATCGGCATTCGCATGGCCCTGGGCGCGCAAACGCAGGCATTGACCAGCATGTTCGTGCGTCATGGCCTACGCCTGACGGCCATCGGAGTCGTCTTTGGAGTCATCGCCGCGATAGCCGTGATGCGCCTGATGTCAACGCTGCTCTTCAACGTGAGCCCCGTCGACCCCGTCACCTATCTCGTAGTGTGCGCCGGCTTGATCGTGCCAGCATGGCTAGCCAGCTATCTACCATCGCGCCGCGTAGCCAGCGTCGACCCAGTCGAAGCCCTCCGCGGAGAGTAGCGAGTGTGTATGTGTGGCGGGCGCGCCTCAGTTCACCCTGACAAAGGAAGGACGCGTCCCAACGAGCGCCCCGCAAACCGGCTCTACCATCAAACAACGCTTCGACCGTTGGCCAGCTCCACCCACTTACTCAAAATCCCTGCGAACGAAGATGGCATCTCGTCGAACGTCAATCCCATCCCCCGCCGAGGCTCAATCCGAGCCACTGTCCCATGCGCTTCTAGAAACTCCGTCTCCGTATAAATCTCGATGATGACGCTCGTCCCTTCCGGAAACGGATTCGACATTTCTACGTAACAACCATGCTGGCTCAAGTCGCTAACTCGCGAAGAGGTCCGAGCATTTTCCTTCTCATCAATAATCTCCGCCCTCGCAATAAACGGATACCGCGGTGCGCGGCGTCGTTCGGTTGGCATCGCTATTCGCTCCTCGGGGGAAGCCTGTTGCGATGCTAACGCCGTTGTTGCCGCGCGCCGGAGCAATCGTGCCCGTCTGCCACCAATCCGTCACGAGCGCACGACGTGTCTCTCCGCACCAGTGGCACAGACACTCATGTCTGGGTCTCCGTCAAACAAGCCCGTCGAAAGGCCGCGCTCGTCGTGCCGCGGCGTGGCTCGGCCGCCCGCATCGTTGGTCTAGACTCATTCTGGATTGAAACGAATCACTGAGAGGCAAGCTCGGGTTTCGCTTTCTCCATTCTCTCCGGGCTTCGCTCAATTGTTGAAGGATATCCTCTGGCGGTGGATGATCTGTTTCTGTTGCCAATGAGCACTGGCATTTGGCCGTAACCCCAAACAGCAGCAATTCGGGATTCGACATCCCGCGAAGCCGCTGACGCAACCTTTCGATATCTGATTCCTTGACCTCATTTCCCTTTTTGAGACTTCTGCATAGACCGGTAGCAGCCGCCAATTCCCTTCTCCTTTCATGATGGAAATCACAAATCACGAATCACAAACACACCGTATTTTCATAATTCGTAATATCGCATCAAGAAGAACTTTATCTTGACGTACAGTTACTTCGGTGGTTACTATTGGGATCGTGCGCGTTCTGAGTCGGCCGTACCGGCAGATCGTGTCTAGAACGAACCATGCAAGGGCAACGCCGGCTTTCGCCTGTTCCATTCCACACGAGCTTCACGCAGTCGCACCAGTGACGATTCTCGCCCCTCTACGGCCGTGCCGTTGCCAGACGCATATTTCGCAACCTGTCCAAACCTCAACAATTCGCCGTCCGACATCTGAAAAAGATACTTACGCAATCCTTCAAGCTCGAGTTCGTACGCCGCCGCCGTGTCCATGGGATTCGATTTCTTTCGCCATTGGCAATGTGGTTTAAGTCAACAAGCGATAACAAGACAGACTAGCGCCATATGTTATTACAAATATATATTATGTAAAGGTAAGTTTTCGAAGGAACCCGCTCCCTGCTTGCGCCCGTCCAGTGCAGCGCCCATAAAACGCTAACTTAAGGCAGAGTTCCCGTTTTGGGCCATGACTCTGCCATCAGGCGGACTATAGTCGCGGGAGATCCAGCAGCACCACATCCGAACGCTCTTGGGCTCGTTCGAGGACAACTTCTCGGCCATCAGGAGAAATGTCGAAGTCGCGAATGTCGAAATCCGGGCTGAGGTTGGTCAACTGCCGCTCAGCACCCGTCTCTAGGTCAATACGCCAGAGATTCTTATGTTGAATCTCTCCTCGCAGGAGCACGAGCGCCCGTCCTCCAGGCAGAAAAGCCAAATGTCGAGCTCCCCGAGTCAGCGTTAGAGGCGGCAGTGGATGCGCTGCGGCGTCGGCCGTGACCGCTTTCACAGAAAACGTTGTGCCGACATCGGGGCCCGTGTAGGCAACGAAGCGCCCATCGGGTGACCACGCGGGATCGACTGAGTGTTCCTGGACAAAAGAAGTGGGGGATCCACCGTCAACCGGCACGCGAAACAGGTGCGGGACGCCGTGATCGTCCGCAGCCGAAGTGATCGATAGGCCGTCCGGCGCCCATGCCGGAGCGCCCTGCAGGTCGAGTGAATCCGCCACCACCCGCGCATTCGATCCGTCGGCCTGCATCACATACAAGAATGTCTGCCCGCGTTGCTGGACCGAGAATGCGATCTTCCGTCCATCGGCGGAGATTGCCGGTCCGCCAAAGATTCGCGCTCCCTGACCACTCCACAGCTCCGTTCCAGTTCCTTTGGCGAGCTTCCAGATACTCTCGCTCGTGCCGCTCGCAGAAACATACAGAAGATAATCGGGACCGAGGCGAGGCGAGAACCCCGTGCTGGTTGTTAGCGACATTCGAGCAGCCGCTGAAACCTCGGCGGGCGAATCACCGATCGGCAAGCGCCACAGTGTTCTCTTCGGATCGGCAACCGTGACAACCAGGCGGCGTCCGTCCGCACTGGCCGCCAACGACGTGTACCGGTCAAGGCCATAGGTTAGCCGGTGGGGAATGCGGCGCTCGACGTCTACGCTATAAAGCCACGGCCCCGAACCCTCGGCATCGCTAGCGAGATACATCAGCGTACGCCGATCCAGTAGCACTGGATAACTCACACGCCCGGAGTGGGACGTGATCCGTTCGGGAGTTCCCCCGGATGGCCGGATCCGCCAGATGTCCAATTTGTCCGGGAGCGTGCCCTGAACGAAGTAGAGGAATGCCATATCGGGCGCCCACAGCGGAAAGTGAGAGTGGAGCCCGGCGGGCGCAGTGAATATGAGCCGGCCCTCCGATCGCCGGCCGCCGTCGGAAACGAACAGCGGATCGCCTGGTTTGGGCGTATGGTACGCGAGTCGCGAGCCGTCGTGCGACCAGTCGAACTCAGCCACGCCTTCAAGGTACGGCCGCAGCTGTCCGCCGAGTGTTGGCACTGCCCACACACTGATGTCGCTACCGCTCGAACTGTCTCGCTTGCGAACCCAAAACGTAACGAGAGAACCGTCGGGCGAGAATCCCAGGGTGCGGACCGATGGATTGACGAATTCCAGCGCGCTCCCGCGGGTCAGGTTGTGGAACTCTCCTGAACCCACCTGCGTAACCCAGACGTCCGTCGGTCCGTCCTGGTCCGACAGAAACGCTACGAAATGACCGTCGCGTGACACCGCAGCGGCCGCCGCCACTCCATCGAAGTCCGTGACGGTCTGAATACGCGCGTCAGCGATCGGACTCCGCCAGAAATATTCCGTCTTCTGAAACCAGAGCATTGCGCCAATCGCCAGCGCAGCTCCCACCGCTGTCAGCATCAATACCAACGACCATCTGGTTCGAGAGACAGATATTGCCGCGCGCGGTAGCGGCGCAGGGGAATCGAGCAAGGGAGCATTCTTTCCGTTATCCTGCGCTGCCGGTAGATTCCGGCTGCGCACCCAGGCGTCCAAGTCTGCCCGAAACGCGTACACCGAACCCATACTGTCGTGTACGTGCCGGTGGACGGGCATCCCCTCCCGCTTCTCCCACCGTTGGACCGTGGTCACATCGCGGTTGAGATAGGCCGCGATTTCCTTCCACGAATCCAGGCGGTCTTCGGGGGATCTCACGGGTGGCGCGGTGCCTGGGAGTGGTTCGCCGATGGCGCTCTCCTGATTGGTACCCCCGGTTGTCGCGGGCCCCGGGGCAGCCGATTGTACATCCGTAGCGCACGGCAAAGCACGGCATTCGATGGTAAATAGAGGAACTGCGGCAATTCAGCACATCGCCCTTTGACGACACCCTCCAGGTGTCGGATTGTGTCCGCGCGACGCAAGTGTGAAATCGCCAAAATGCCGTTCTTGAGCCGTAGACCCTCGGTGCGGACCGTGACGTCCTGTGCCGCCAGAAGAGCTTTCGGCACCAGGAACGTGATCTCAAATTGGAAGACTTTCATGAAGAGCAATGTTTCCAGCTGGTTGGTACGCATCATCGCGGTCCTGGCTCTCGCCGTAGTTACCGGCGCTTGGGCCGAAGCTCCGATGCCCGAGCACCTAAGTGGCATAATTAGTGACTATACCCCGTTTAACGCGGCCGCCAATCCGACTGGTCCGTACGAAATGCGCGGCCGCTGGTCTCTGCACTTGAAGGATAGATCCACCAAGGCCGACTTTACCGCGGAGATGGCCATGGAGCTTTCCGATTATTGGGTTTCGAAAAATTATCCGGATCCTCCAGACCCAGGTCCAGTCGACTTGAGTATCAGGGGGCAGCACACTCACCACATCACAATGACGGACGCCATGGTCACGCAGAACACGAAGGTCTGCCCACCCGACAATCCCGCTACCAACCCCTCTGGATTAGTGCTCACCATCGACCCTAACGATCCAAAGAGCGTTGTCAAGATTACAGGCAACGGCAGCCCGGCACCCTTTGAGTCTAAGGGGCCATCGACGCTGCAGGTGTGTATCACCGGCGGGGGAGAAGTCGAGTTTGCAAACATCTCGCTAGTGTTCGGAGGGCCTGCAACCGGGCATTTCGGGTCACAGGCTATTCACGGCGTGGTTCGCTTCCCTCGCCACTCCGACAAAGACGGTGACGATCGGCATTAAAGATCGGCCGCAGCACGGCCTTGTTTGCAGCTCGAGCTCATCTGGCTGCGCGGCGTGCGACACATATTGATCACCACCGGAGGCGGACAACGTAGGAATCTGCCGTGTTCGCCTCGCTCGCTGAAACCATTTCCCCGGGTCCATTCGTCTCAACACGCAACAACATTCATCCTTGAAAGGAATACAAAATGTCTGATCCCAAAGAAGAAGTAAAAGCTACTGATGAGCTTAGCGAGAAGGAAATCGAAGGCGTACAGGGCGGTAGAGCGATAAGCCCCATCGAAAGAATGCCGAACAGTCCAGGTCCCAAGATGTCGTTCGGGTCACCCGGCTGTAGGCGAGATCAATTCCGATTCAGCGGATAATAATCTTCCCGACTCCAACGGCGGTAGGATTATCGCTTAGGTTCTGGAACCGAAGGCTCAGCATCCAGGATGTCAGTTGCCGCTGAACGGCGATCCGTACCGGTCCAGAACCGCGACCTCGGCCACGGGCCGCCGTTTAACGGGGCCAAACCCCCTCGCTGGATAGCCAATCGGCATTAGTGCGAACGTCCTTATGTCCGGTGGTAGATTCAGGACCGCTTTAATCTCCTCCTCGGCAACCGTGTGGTTCGTGGTCAACACGGTCCCTAGACCCAGCGCGCGGCAAGCCAGGATGACATTCTGCACCGCCGGATAGATGCTTGCGCCAGCCGTCCAGGACGACGCTTCCTTCATTGCCGATTGGACATCGGCCGGAATTTCACCAGGCAGTTCGGCGGAAGTCAGCCTGAGGCAAGGAATCAGCAAAACCGGTGCATCGCCCATGTGCTCGTGAAGGTGGACGCCACCCTTCATCATGCGGTCATGCTGTTCCTGCGACACGTGCTCCGGCCTGCTCTGACGTTGATAGCGTTCTCTGACCCAGCGGCTGACTTTGGCGTAGATCTCACCGATCCGTCGCCGTTGCTCGGCGTCACAGACCACCACGAAAAGCCAGTTTTGTTTGTTGCCCGCGCTGGGTGCCTGGGTCGCTGCTTCCAGGATCCGGGCGATGAGTTGAGCAGGTACGGGATCCGGCTTTAGCCAGCGTATCGCGCGTGCTGAATACATTGCCTCAAACAAACGGATTTGATCGTCAGCGGAGTCGCTTTGATTTATCATGCTGCGTCTTCTCTGGAATTCTTGTTCATTTTGACCGGGTCTTTTTGTTGGGCCTGCGGCGTCGAGGCTCTCGAACGCAGCTCGGAAAGAGAAGCAAGACTTTACTTCGATTTTGCTTGCCCGAGCAAATAGCGACGCCTCTTTGATTGGAATACGAGGTTCCGGCCGCGGCGAAATTCGTCATGGAAAAGAACGCGCCGGAAGAAAAACCATCAAGAAGACGGCGTCTGAGACTTCAGCGAGCATAGTCGGGCAGTTGAAGGCACAGCAAACCAACTAGATCGAGATTTTTCGGCCAAACTATTCCATATCAAATGTTACGTAGGTGAGTTTGCCGTTGCGTTCCACTTGCATCGCTGCCGCTTCGCCAGGTTGCAGCTTGCCGAACGCGGCCCGCAGACTATCCACGCTCGTGATTTGAGTGCGATTCAAAGTGTGAATTACATCCCCTTCCATTAGGCCTGAATCGACAGCCAGGCGATCGTCAACGATAGACGTGACCAGCACGCCCGAAGCAATCCGAAGCTCTCCCAAGAGATCCAGAACCTCCGGAGAAGTAGTCACACCAACGATGCCCAATCTAGGGATTAGGCCTTTGGTCGGATCGCCTAAATCGGAGAGCCGCTGCGGGTCCGTCCGCGGTTCAAAGATCGGGACTGTAAGGTCGAGTTTTTTAGCATCGCGCACAATCTGCAGTTTCGCGGAATTGCCGGTATTCAACAGATAGAGACCCAGGGCAAAAAGCGGGACGTTGTCTACCGGGAATCCATCCAACCCTACGATCACGTCTTGAATTTTCAGACCCGCGCGTTCGGCGGGGCTGCCAGGAACGACGTCCGAAATAATCACACCGAGTTCAATCGACAAGCCAAGGGCCTGGGCCAAGTCCGGTGTCAGCGACTGGAGATCGGCGCCGATGGAGCGGCGACGCACCCGTCCGTAGTGCCGAATCTGTTGGTAGGCATACCGGACAATGCCGCTGGGAATGGCGAAGCCGATACCTTCATTTCCGCCGGATTTCGTATAGATAAAGGTGTCGATACCGACGACGTTGCCGTCAACATCCACCAGCGGACCCCCACTATTCCCGGGATTGATGGCGGCGTCGGTCTGGATATAGACCATCGGATTGTCTGGATCCGGCTGTCGCAAGACAGAGCTAACCAGTCCAAGAGCAACGGAATTTTCCAAGCCTTCCGGGCTGCCGAAGGCCAAAACGAGCTGTCCCTTGTGTATGCGATCGTATCGGCCGATGGGAAGAGTTGGCAGCCCGGTCGCCTCCACCTTGAGGACCGCAAGATCGATCTGCTTGCTGACACCGACAATCCTGGCGGAAAGAGTGCGCCCATGGGATTTCAGCAACGCCCTGGGTTGAGACTCCTGGTTGTCCGCCGGCGTCAAGACAACACGCACGCGGTCCGCACCCTTCACCACGTGATAGTTGGTCACGATGTAGCCATCCGGTTCGATGATGACCCCGGAACCTAGGCTGCGTTCGCGGCCCACGGCGCGTGAGGCGTGCTCATCATCCTCGTCCGCGGAGCCGTAGCCGGTCACCAGCACCTCCACCACCGCGGGAGAGACGCGCTTGACGAGGGATTCGAACGCGCTGCTCATCTGGTGCGTGACGTCAGAACCCTTCTCAGCGCCGGTAGACTGGCCTTGCGCACGCCCCGGTACAAAACAAAGAGCCGAGAACAGCGCAGCAGCGGCATAGAAAGCCCTTGCTGGGAGGGAGACTTTCAAATAGCGATGGATCATTGTGGTATTTCGCCTTTCGGATCGACCGTCCGGCCGGTCGAATCTCTTCGAGCCTCCGCCGTCTGGCATACACAAACTGCGCCCAGAATGCGGACGTGATTCTCTACACGATCGAGGGCGGCGGCCACACCTGGCCGGGCGCCGAACCCAGGGCGGAATGGTGGGCCCGGCGGACGACGATTGAAATCAACGCCACCGGGATACTGTGGCAGTTCTTCGTGCGGCATCCGCACGACTGAAGTAAACGCGAAAGTTCGTTGAGAGCGCCGCACGGAACCCATGCAATTCGGTTCAGCCTAGAGCCGACTTGAGCAAACACAACGCACTACTTCTTTGGTTTGGGCGGATAGTTTTTGAATATTTTCTCAACACATTGCTTGGTCTGTTTCTCGTCTCCCGATTCGGAGCTGGAGACGTTTTCGACGGTCGCCTGGCCGCGAAAAACGAGCGTGTTGTTATGGGCCGCATCCGCCATGTCTACCGTTAGAATGAGAATGGTTCTGGGATGCTCGGATGTGAACGTCGTTGAATCGTCGGACCATGGTCCCCAACCACCCCAACCGCCGTACCAACCCCAGCCTCCGCCCCACGGACCCGCGCCCATTCCAAAGCCATCCGTGGTGGAAGTCGCATCGACTACCTCCTGCCCTTGCAAGTGGTAGGTCACGATCACATCAGGTTTTTGTCCAGCGGCAACCGGCGTCAAGCCTTTGGTTTGCAATTCGGTGATGACGTCGCCTTTCACCCATGCCCCGTAAAAGGGTATTTTTTGAGCTTTGGGATCTTGCCAGGCAAATGTCTTATACGTCGAAAACGGCGCGCCCGTTTGCCAATTCACCTTCACGGTCTGAGCGCAAAGCGGCAAACCGCCCTGCAGAAAACATAGTAAAAAGACTAGTCTCAGGCTTTTCATTTGAGTGACCTCCAAAGGTTAGTTGTCTTGCAGTCTGTGGTTCGCAGAAAACTGAGGATGAATGATGATCGCGGGACCTTATTGCCCTCTGGATTCTCAAGGCAAGTCTCGCGAGTTCGCAGGGCGGAGCCTACACCGGGCACTACGTATTCGCAAGGATATTTCCGGCTGCGATCATCGCTTGCAGCGGTATCGCGACCATTTATCGTCGCCGGACACGGGCCATCACGCGCCTCTCCGAAGCGCATCAGGAGAACTTTTGCCCCCTTGACACAAACTTATCTGACATGTCTCCCGTTTTGATCCAGGCATAAGTTAGCACTTCGGGTTTCTTGCACATCTATTTGTTCTCACATCCGTGGTACGGAAACGACCGGCGTGGGGAGACACCGGTCGGAGCAAGACTGTGGCTGCGTACTCTTCTGGCGTCAGATAGTTGAGGTCTTCTTTCCAAGCGCGGCGAAGGCCGCATGGAAGATCTCATCGGGCATCAGTTCTGGCGTCAGCAGCCGCTGGAAAACCAGGCCTTCGGTCAAGGCGTGTACCACGCGCACGAGTTGGTCGGCCGGCATGGGGAGATCTTCTTCTTTCGTGACGGAGCGAAGCCATTCCTCACCGAACGCATAACTTTGGGCAGTGAACGCGGCAACCTTTGCCCGTAATTCTTCATGCGTGAGTGTATAGGCCAGGCCAGTGAGGCGACCGACCGCGGCCGCGCTGCGATCGGGGATGGCCGCGAGCGTGGCGTCGGCCAGGGCTCGCAAGATTTCGGCGAAGGTCGAGCCTGGTTGCATGCGCGGCTTAATTGGAGCCCAGTAGGTCTGCCCTAAAGAAATGAACAATTCATCGCGGTTCTTGAAGTTGCCGTAGATGGCTCCGGTGGTCATGCCGGCCCGCTCGGCGATGGCCTCCAGCGTGGCGTGCTCGTAGCCTTTTTCACGGATCAGGGAGCGGGCGGCTTCCAGGAGTTGGGCGCGAGTGCGGTCGCGCTTATCGCCTTTGGGCTGGCGGCGGGGAGAATCGAGTTCGGCTACCATAGCCTTGATTTTATAGCACATCTATTTTATAAGTACATTATATTATGAAGGAGTGGATTGTAAATCACTGAAATGAATACACCAATGAGCGCGGGGCCGTTGCAGAAGTTCGTGGAGTTGGGGCAGCTTGCGGGAGCAGCAACCCTGGTATGGAGGAGTGGAGCGGCGCAGGCGGCCTGTGTCGGTTGGCGAGATATTGAGGGTAACCTGGCAGTCGAGCGGGACACGATGTTCAGAATCGCTTCGATGACGAAGCCGATTACGTCCGTGGCGGCCCTCATGTTGGTGGAAGAGGGCCGTATTGCGCTTAACGATCCTATTGCTCGCTATGCGCCGGAATTTTCGCAGATGCGGGTGCTCCGGTCTCCCGATGGTCCGCTGGAGGAGACGGATTCCGCCGAACGGCTCATTACATTTGAGGACCTTCTGACACATCGGGCGGGCCTGACGTACGGGGACTTTCATCGCGGGCCGATCTCGCAGGCATACCGCGAGGCGCTGGGTGGCGATATTGACAGCCCCGTCGCGCCCGACGACTGGATCGCGAGGCTCGCGCAATTGCCCTTGATCGGCCAACCCGGGGCGATGATGTCGTACGGTCGCGCGACGGACCTGCTCGGATTGTTGATCTCACGAATCGAGGGAGAGCCGCTGGGAGCCGTCCTCAAGCGGCGTATTTTCGATCCTTTGGGCATGAAGGACACCAGTTTCCTGGTGCCTCGCGACAAGCGGGATCGGCGTGCAGCGGCATACGGCTTCAACAACGAAGGGCGACTGATCAAGCGAACCACGTGGAGCGGTGTGGTGGTCGCGGAACGACCGGAAGATATGGCGTATGAATCGGGCGGCGCGGGGTTGTGGTCCACGGTTGATGATTATTTACGCTTTGCTCGATTGTTTGTGGGGGACGGTTCGGTGGATGGAGTGCGCCTTTTGCGTCCCGAAACGCTGGCGCGGATCATGACCAACCAACTGACGGAGGCGCAGCGCACCCATCCGGGATGGCTCGGGCTGAAGCCCGGTCGAGGATTTGGTTTGGGTGTCTCGGTAGTGCTAGAGAGTGATCGGAACGACTTCATGCGACGCGGGGGCGTCGGAACGGTCAGTTGGCCGGGAGCGTTCGGTGGTTGGTGGCACGCGGATCCCAACGATGGATCGGTCCTCATCTTCTTGGCCCACAATATGGTGGACCTGGCGCAGATGGCGAAGGGCATCGGGCTGGGTGTCTGGGCCGCGATCGATACGTTTCAGACCTTGGCAGCGGCCTCACAACTCGGACGATTTGTTTAAGACCAAAACTCTTCGCCGACACGAATGACCGAGCGTCTAAGCCAAGTGATCTAGAAACGGGGTTCTGGGAAGCTGGCCGGATTGCTACCGAGAGGTACGCTTTTCACCAGCAAATTCCTCGATCACTGCTGGCGCGTTTATCGGACTTAGCCGAACTTCAACGTGGGCCAGGGTCGTATTCAGCCAGAGTCAATCGCGTGTTCACTCGAAACAATTAGCAGATATGTCATAAATTAACTCCATGAGGTATGGTGTACGAGCAGATTGGCCGGGCGCACGGAGATTGTGGCGTGCTAGCGGAGGAGAAAGATTATGAACGGCAGACTGACGGGAGCGGCGGGATTGGCCGGGGCGTTTGTTGCGGGGATGGTGGTGGCGACGGCGTTGGGTGGGGGAATGGCCGCGGCGAGGGCGAAGACGCAGGGGCAGCAAATTACCGTGCAGAGGGTCTTCAGCCCGACGGTGACGGACGAGGACATTGCCTTGCTGCGGAAAGATGTACGCGCAATGAAAATGCAAGTGATTGGGCAGAATATGTCGCTGTCGGATTCGGAGGCGCAGAAGTTCTGGCCCATCTACAAACACTACGCGGACGACCTGCATGAAGTGAACAACTCGAAGTATGCGCTGTTGAAGCAGTACGCGGAGACATGGGCAACGATGACGGACCAGGATGCGCTGATTTATGTGCGGCACTGGATGGAGGTGGACGCGGAGGCGCAGGCCTTGCGGCTGAAGTATGTGCCGACGGTGACCCAGGCGTTGCCGGGGAAGAAGGCCGCGACGTTTTTTCAACTGGACCGGCGCCTCTCCATGATCGTCGATTTGCAATTGTTCTCGCAGATTCCGTTGGCGCATTTGAAGGAGTAAGGGTCAGAGATGCGTTTACGCAGGTACATTCGCGGGAAACATCCAGGAAAAGGACATCTTGACGATGACGGATCAGCCGTAACGGAGAGCCACATTGGGGTCTACTTTCATAGCTCGTCGCGCCGGGATGTAGCAGGCGATCAGCGCTATAACAGCCAACCCTAGGGCCACTGCCGCGTACGTCAGTGGATCGCTGGGTTTGACGCCAAAGAGCACCGTCGAGATCAGGCGCGTTAGGCCAAAGGCCAGGGCTGCGCCGATGGCGACGCCGATGCACGTCAGCTTGAGCCAGAGTCTGGCAATTAAGCGCAGAACGTCTGATCGCTCCGCGCCCAGCGCCATACGGATGCCGATTTCGTGGGTGCGCTCGCTTACCGTGTAGGACATCACGCCGTAGATCCCGACTGCGGACAGCAGCACCGCGATGCCTGCAAAGATGCCCAGCAACTGCATATAAAACCGTTGGTCGCCTAAAGATTCATCGAGCACATGGTCCATTGTCATGATGCTGGTGACCGGCTGGTCGGGATCCACCGTGGCAGCCGCTTCCTTCACCATAGTGGCGAAATTGCTGCCAACGTCGGGCATGGCCGCCGCAGTGCGCAGGACCAATGCCTTGTGTAGATGCGCCCTGGTCGCGCCGCCGGGAAAAACCGCGGGTTGCTGCGCGAAGGAGGCGTAAACAAAGGGCGGCGTCTGTTCTCCCAATCCGAAATGCTTAACGTCGCCGACGACGCCTACAATCTGACGAGGGCGAATCTCATCCACCGGATACGGATCGTAACGCAGCAGGATTTGCTGGCCGATGGGATCCTCATCGGGAAAGAATTTTCGCGCGAAGGCGTCGTTCACGACGATCACCCACGGTGCGCTTTCGGTGTCGTGGTCATCCAGGAAGCGGCCCTTTCTGAGTGGGATCTTCATTGTGCTGAAAATGTTGGTGCTCACCTCGCTATATCCGGTTTGCGGTCGATTGTCCGGCGGCGGCGCCGGATGACCCACTATCGCGAACGAGTAGAATTCCGGGCAGCAGCGCGTCGGAAGCGCGCCGATCACCGCAGACGATTCCAAGCCGGGCAGCGCGGCGGTTTTCTCGATCAGCCGTTGATAAAAGAAAGTGACCGCCGGCATCGTCCGTTCCATGTCTCCACCGGGAATTCTCTCCAGATACTTGCCGCCCTCGGGAAGCTGGATGTCCATAGTCACACAGATGGCTGGCGCTGAAGCCGGGGTTTACGCGCTGCAAGTGCAGCATGGTATTGATCATGAGCCCCGCGCCGACAAGCAGGACCATAGCCATGGCGACTTCCGCGATGGCCAGTGAATAGCGGGCTGCGGAGCCGGAGGCTGTGGTAGTTTTGCGCTCGCTTTCGCGCAACACCATGTTGAGGTTGGGCCGCGAGGCCTGAAGGGCAGGCGCCAGGCCAACCAGAAGTGCGGTCGCTAAGGAAATGCCTAGCGTGAACAGCAGCACGCGGGCGTCCACGCTGACATCGGCGGCATTAGGAAAATCGCCGGCAAGCGCGAGGATGAGTTGAATTCCGGCGTAGGATAACGCCACGCCGAGCAGGCCGCCCGCAAGCGCGAGCAGTGCACTTTCGGTCAGCAACTGTCGAATCAAACGCCCGCGTGCCGCTCCCAGCGAGACCCGCAAGGCGTACTCCTTACGGCGGGTCTCCGTGCGAAATTGCAGCAGGTTCGCCACATTGACGCAGGCGATCAGCAGGACAAATGCGACCGCGCCAAACAGCGGATACAAGTACGCACCCGCAAAGCGATACAGGTCTTCGTGCAGCGGCAAGACCTTGACGCCGACATCTTTGTTGCTGGCCGGATATTGCTGCTCGAGGCGGCGGGCAACGAGATCCATCTCCGTTTGAGCTTGACGGATGGTCACGCCCTTTTTAAGCCGCGCAACCGGCGTCAGCCAGTGATCGATGCGCGCGGAATAACGGGAACTTGCCGGATTGATGGGAATCCAGAGATCGGTGCTGCGTCCGTAAAACGGCAGGAAGCGCGGCTGCATCACGCCGACGATGGTGGAGACGACACCCTCGATGGTGAAGGTTTTTCCCAGCGCGCCGGGATCGCCATTAAGTTCGCGCTTCCAGAATTCGTAGCTGATCACGATGGTTTGGGCGTGGTCTTGCGCCTCGGTGGCGAGGAAGACCCGGCCAAGAACGGGCTTGGCACCAAGCAACTCGTAAAGGTTGGGCGTCAGATACTGCACCTGCAGAGGGCGCGGCTCGCCAATGCCGGCGACACTCGCCGATTCGGTCTGGCTGATCAGCGCGATGCCATCAAAGACGTGATTTTGCGCGCTCCAATCGACCTGCTCGGCAATGGGCGGAGGGTTGCGTTGGTCGGGATGCCCTGGAGCGGTCTCCCAGAGCACGACCAGATTCTGCGGTTCGGGGTAGGGCAACGGGCGATAGAGGAGGGCGTTGAGCACGCTGAAGATGGTGCTGTTCGCGGCTATACCCAGCGCCAGGGACAGCACCACCACGACGAGGAAGCCCGGATGTTTCAGTAGGCTGCGGACAGCGAAGCGGGCGTCAGCCCAAAGGTCATGAAACAGAGTGAGGTTACTCATGCTCGCGTTTCCTCCTGGTAGGAGTCAGGCGTCGGGTCCGGAGGGTTATCACCAAGCTGTCGGCAGAGGACAGCATATCTTAGGTAGACGAAGGCGCTCGGAAAATGTTCCCTGGCATCGGGCAAGCCCCGCGGCCGCCGAGATTGTTCCTGCAGTTCCTCTCCGCTCCAGGGAGTCATCCCGATGGAAGTACACGCTTTCAATCGGCGCTTCAACCCAAACAGTCTCACTTGGCAGTTATAGGTGCGGTGCTCTTGGTTCTATCTTTCCCATCCCCGCCATGCAACCAATCGGGACTTAGGCGATTACTTCCAGACGGCCGACTGCTCGCTGGGAACCTATCGAACGTGAAGCCCAACGCCAAGAGTTGGGCTCGCTTTATGCTCCAGCTTCCAATGGCTGGTCCTTTGCTCCCCGAATCAAAAGCCACAAGATAGCTGCGGGTTCGCCCAACGTTAACGGGATGTTCGCCAATCGGCGACCGCACAAATCAGTTCGGAGGCGATGCCGAGACGGAAAAGCCTCTCGGAAGCGAGGATGTTGTGGGCGGTCGCCGACGCGTTTCCAGATACGAACAGCTTGCTAGGAACATAGATGATGCCGAAGAAGCCGGTCACTCCATTCACGAGGTACAGCACGCCTGCGATCCGCGTAACCTGACGCTGGAGGGTGCGACCGACCCGCGAACGATGGCTGGTGTAACCCAATATTCGCCAGTTGGCGGTGAGGAAACCACCAAAAAACTAAACCATGCAGATCGCGCATCCGGCTCGATTAAGCCAAGAGTAAATCGGGCAGCGTTAGCGCTCAATCGCGTAAGTATGGTGATGTACCCGATCGATGCCAACGGCGTTACGGTGGATGTGGCAACCAGCGTGGATCAGCGTAACGTCACAACGTCCCAGGACTCTTCTACGCTTGCCAAAGAACAAGAGGCTCGCGACAGCTCAAAACTTCTGGCGGAACAAACCGGCGGCCTTGCGTTCTTCGGCAGCAATGATATCGCCGATGCATTGCGGCGTGCCATGCAGGACGGTCAACACGGTTACACAATTGGGTTTTACCCTGATCACGGAAAGTGGAACGGCAAATTCCACGAGCTCAGGATCAGCGTGATGAGTGACGGTGCCCGCCTACGCTGCCGCAAAGGCTACTTCGCGCTGCCCTACCAAGCGGAGAGCGAAAAGGAAGTGAACGTGTCGCTTCAACAAGCTGCCCTCAGCCCTCTCGAAGAAACCGGCTTGGGAATGATCGTTGAGGCCAAAGCCATCGAACCGTCCACTGCGCGAAGTCTACAACTACGGATTGGAATCGATCCTAAACAATTGCTGTTGCAAGATTCCCACGGCGAACAGAAGGGTGCAGTCGATTTTGCTCTTCGCTCAACGCGATTTCGCTGGCAAGACGCTTTCTGCAGAAAAGCAGCGCCTCAACATCAAACTGCCCCAAACGCGGCACAATATCTTGCAACAGCCGGAATGGTTCTTGAGCACCACATGATCGTTAGCCCAGAGGCTGCTGAAATTAATGTGATCGTCCGGGACGCAGGTTCTGGCGCAATCGGTTCCACGTATCTTCCCGTGAACACCGTCTTCCCAACGCAATAGAGTCATAACGAAGACCGTAAACCATCGAGTCCAAGTCCCGATAAGTCGGGTTGCCGGACAAGTGCTTTTGGCGCCCCGAGGCCCGTCCCCCAGTTGCCACAACCCGGCTGCCGATCCCAATTGACGAATGAAGCTCAATCCTTAGGGGCCAATCTTAAAATCGACTTTGTATTCGTGATAGTTGCGAAAGTCAATGATGTTGTGGCTGCAGTAGCTGGTGCCCCGTTCACAACCCAAGCTCTCGGCATGGACCGGAAGCAGAACCGATGTCCCGCCAATCGTCACATACGAATAATCAACCGCCGATTCGACCATGTCCATCGGAAAATCTGACGGTATGCTACTGGCTTGCATCTCGATTCGCAGGACGCGCGCGGTTGTCGGATCCACCCATACGGAGCCTCCGTAAGCCGCAGCCAGAGTCTGAGAGCCGGCTTGCAGCCTCCACTGCGAATTTTCACTCCGCACTTGAAAGTCGTAAACCTGGGCACTGAAACCCGAAATGTGAGACGCACCACCGGACCGGAACTGCGCCTTTGTATCGGGGTGAAACAGTTGCAGCAGTGTGGATGCAAATTCTCCGGTGGACCAGGACCCACCAATTTCCTGCAGGCTTTTGTTCGTGAGGCGGTCATTGATCTTCACGTTACGATAGCTTTCCTGCGCGTCAGCGTAAATTATTTCAGCCGAAACCACGTCCAGGGGCATTTCACTCTCGCGGCCATGCTGGGTAGACCGCGCCATGAACTCCTGGCAAATGAAGTTGGGAAGCTTCTCTGAAAACTCGAATGCCGCCACTCTGGCCCTTTCGATCAAGGTCAGCGAACGCGTGGGTACGGAGTCCGCAGGGGGAGACGCGACCGGCGGCGGGTCAGGACAGGGAGGCAGAGGCGGCTGTTTGCCTCGTTTCAAAATGGGAGGAGCGTCGGAGCAGGGAGGCACTTGCGATTGCGTTGCGGAGGGCGACGCGGAGGGCGCCGTTTGTGCCGGTGACTGGGGCGAGGATGCTTGAGCCAGAAAGAGCGCGAGGATCACCTCAAGGCAAATAAAGCTCCCCAATGCTGTCGTGCCAGCAGCCATACTAGTATCGGGCCTCTGGCTGCGATCGTATCGCCGATGATCCCATGTCCCGATAGTAGTCTGCCTATTGCGAACAAACAACTTAGATAAGGACCACACAAGACCACCACGAGTGATGGTTGCGGAGTGACTCCTGGGGCGTTCTGACACCTGGCTGCGCCAGACGGGAACCGGATTGAGCCGGGCATGGAGTATCGCGGTGAAGGTTTCAGAGATTGGGTTTTCCGGTGAGCGCTGCCGGCTCAGATGGTCGACGCAACACTTGCTTGCAGTTTACTCGCGGGAGTTTCGAAGCCTAAGGTTTTTCTGGGGCGTTGATTCAAGCGCAGCGCGACCTGGCCGGTGTGCCCCAAAAAAGCAAGTACAAGGCGAAACCCAACTCCATTCCTGGTGCCAAACGGTCTCTTGTCTACTGCACATCCCCGCCGTGCTAACGTCGAGTGCAGCCAAATCATGACTACCGTCCCAACCATCCCCGGCCAGAATCCGACCTACGAGGACTATGCCCGCTGCGTTCACTGCGGCCTGTGCCTGAACGCCTGCCCCACCTACCGCCTCTGGAACCTCGAGGCCGATTCCCCACGCGGCCGCATCCACCAGATGATTCAGGTCTCACAAAGCGAGTTCGCCACGGTAGCGCGCCCCGAACCGGCGAACGGTAAACAGGACGCTCCGGCAAGCGGCGGACATGGCCAATGGCCAATCACCGCCTCCTTACCTATCACCGCATCTTTCGTCGATCATATCGACAAATGCCTCGACTGCCGCGCCTGCGAAACCGCCTGCCCTTCCGCCGTCGAATACGGCAAGCTCGTTGAACACGCACGCGCCGTCATCGAGCGCGACTTTAAGCGCCCGCTCTTCACCCGCATGGCCCGCAACTTTGTGTTCCGCGAATTGCTTCCTTATCCCCGCCGCATCGCCGCCGCTGCGCGTCTCCTTCGCTTCTATCAGCGATCGGGTCTGCAATTCCTCGCCCGCGCCACCGGCATCTTGAAACTTCTTGGCCTCGCCGACCGCGAACGCCTTCTACCTCCCATCGATGACTCTTTTTACTTTAGCCAGCTCGGCCGCACATTTCCCGCCAGTGGCACGCGACGCGCCCGCGTGGCCTTCTTCGCCGGCTGCGTCGCCCAGGTCACCTTTACGCACCTCAACGAAGCGACCATCCGTGTCTTGACCGCCAACGGCTGTGAAGTCGTCGTTCCTGCGGCGCAGCTATGCTGCGGCGCCCTCGCCGCCCACGCCGGAGTGCGCGACGCCGCCCGCGATCTGGCCCGCAAGAACCTAACGGCTTTTCAACTCGAAGATTTTGACGCCATCGTCACCAACGCAGCGGGCTGCGGCTCCACGCTAAAGGAATACGATCATCTCTTTTCGCAGCAAGAACCGGAATACAAGCAGGCCGTCGCGTTCCAGGCGAAAGTTCGTGATGTCACTGAGTTCTTAGCCGACTTAGGCCTCTGCGCTCCGCTGCAGCCTCTCAAACCCCTGACGTTGCGCGTCACCTATCAGGACTCCTGCCATCTTCTCCATGGACAAAAAGTCCGAAGCGCCCCGCGTCAACTGCTGGGCGCCATCCCCGGCCTGGAATTTGTGGAATTGCCGCACTCGGAAATCTGCTGCGGCTCCGCAGGAATCTACAATGTCACCCAAACCAAAGCATCCCTCGAACTGCTAGCCGACAAAATGCATCATGCTGCCGCCACCGCCGCGGAAACCATCGTCACCGCCAACCCCGGCTGCCTCCTGCAGCTCCGCGCCGGCGTCCAACTCCACCACACCAACCAGGAAGTCCTCCACGTAGTCGAGCTCCTCGACCGCGCGATAGCGAAGTCATAACTCCCCGCGAGAGGAACCATCACCGCGACCAGTTTGCGGGCGTTTCCCTAATTGTAGTTGTGTCGGGAGCGGGTATGGTCGTTCGGCGGAATCCTGGTGGAAGACGATTTCCAGTGATCCCAGAAATCCGTTCCTCACGAACAGAAGGACATCTATCATTTCGCCGTAGGCTTCGAGCGGGTGTGGCTTCACCAATCCGGCCGTCGGAAGACCGGGCCCAACCTCCAGACCGATCGTCCCACAGCCGCACTCGCATTCACCGACGACGGTCGCGGACTCCGCTTGCATCCGAAGCACATCGCATCCCGGAAAGTCCGCCGAGAGCAAGAACCCCAGCAACACTTTCTCGTCTTGGCGTAGCGGCCGACTGACTCGCTTCATGCTCAGCGCTCGCCAATCAAATATCGGCAACCCTGCGGCCCCATCCGCGCCGAATGCACCGCGCCGGCCGACACGTCGCAACGTTCGCCGGTTCTGTATGTTTTCGTCGCACCGGCCATCGTCAGCGTCATCTCGCCGCTCAAAACGATGTGGGCCGTCTCTTCCGCATGCGTGTGATCGGGATAGTGCGCGTTCGGCCGGTCTTCCCAAACGTAAGTGTGGCCGAAGCCTTCATCTCGAAGTTTTTTCGCCAGCGCCTGCTCGTTCACGCCGCGATCTTACCAAAATCGACTTCACCACCTCGACCTCTATTCGCCGCCGACAATTCACGCCCACTACTCGCAACTCACGTTTGTTTCTCTCCCAAAAACGACTGCGCCCCTCCCGCGACATTGGGGGACGTCGCGGAAAGGGCGTGCCGTCTTCAGGAGAGAAGATCGATATAGCCTGCGGGCTCAACCACTATTCGGGAGCGGGACCTCCTGCAGGCGGAACTCGCATAGCGCCCCGCGGGCCGCCTCTCGGCCCACCCTGCTGCACCGTGTAGTCGGAGGGCACCGCGAACAAAGTAGCCGCCGGCTCGGTGCGCTGCACGTTCGTCAAGATGTACGTCGTGGTGCCGAAGCGTGGATCGCTGCGCGTGCTCTTCACCACCACTTGCAAATCCGGCGAATACCAGCGCTCGAATACGATTTGCATCGGCTTGTCGTTGCCAATCTGACCGGCAGCGATGGTGTGCGTGATTCGCGTGCCTTCCGCGCTGACGCCATTGATCGTTTGCGTTCCGAGCGATTCCTTCTTCACGGCTCCGGAGGCTTCTTCCTTTTGCAGCCGCGCCTGCATCTTCTGCTGGAACGCCTGTTCCTGCTCCGCAGTCGGCGCGCCGTGCCCTCTCATCTTCATCTGATGCGCCACTTTCTTATCGGCATCCAGCATGAAGCGCGAGCCCGCTACCGGATCGGCAATGGTGATCATCGTGCGCGGTTTTCCGGACGCTTGCAGCGGCCCGAAGCCCGACAGCGTCACTTCACTGCGCGAACGCCCTTGGCCGTCGCGGTAGAGCGTGCTGGTCGTCGAACGATGGATCGACGTTCCGTCCTGCAAGGTCTGCGTAGTTTCTGTCGCGGCCGTCGCGGAGAAGGGCGCTCCCTTCACCACCTTGTTTCCGTGCAATCCTTCAAAACCCATCAACTCGATGCGATCGCCGAATGGCCCAGGGCCGCCGGGTCCACCCGGACCGCCAGGTCCGCCTCCGCGCATCACTGCATCTGGAGCCGGAGGAGGTCCCTCCTGGGCGCGCGCCGTACCTGCGCACAACAACAACGCCGAACTCAAAGCCAAGCAGGCCCAACTTTTCCGATTCATCGTCTCTTCTCCTCTTCTCTCCTGAGCCTTGCTAATTCCATCGTCGAAAACTTTCGCGAGCTTTCAAATGAGGCTGGCAATTCGTCTATTCATGCATTGCAGCCGACTTACTGCCTGCTTGCTGCGAACGCCATCTGCCCATCCCAATGCGGCGAAATCGCCGGTTGCTCACTGCGGCAGGCGGACAGCCTGTGGCTGTCCATCCTGGCCGACAAACAAATCCACCTGGATCCACTCGCCCGCGCGCTCTTCGTTCACGGGCAGTCCCAACGCGCCCAGAGCCCCACGCTGCAGACGCACGCGCACGACGGCGGCATCCCCAGTTTCCTGTGGCATGCTGCCGGGGAGCAGCGTGAAATCTTCCGCGTCGTTCGCCGCCACCAGCGTTTCGTCGCTCGCGGCCTCGTTCCCGGCGTTGTCCGGCACGTTGCTGGGAACCTGGTTGCCGGCAGGTGCCGCCAAACTCGGACTTTCCGCCAAATTATTTTTCGCGGGACTGCTTACGCTTTGCAGCGGAATATTTTCCTGCGCAATGTGCCAGTTCCACCAGACCATGCCTACGACCAGCAGCGCGGCAGATGCCAGAACCCAGGCGCCGACTACGGCCGCGGCTCGCGCCTTCATCGCGCGACGCTTGGCCCAAAACGCCTGGCGCAACCTCATCTCCACACGAAGGGGCGCGCCAACGTTTCGCGTCGCTTCGCGCAACGCCTGCAATTCCAACTGCGCCTCTTGCCATGACTCTTGCAGCGCGGCACAACGCGCGCAGGTATCAGCATGCTCAATGGCCGCAGCAAGCTCGATGGGATCGATATCCGTCGCGGCGCTCTCGCGATCCAAACCCAGTCCGACAGCCTCAAATTCTTCGCACTTCATCTCGCACTTCCCTTTCGCTGCGCTTCCTCGTGTCCGTACTCTCGCAAAATGCCCAGCACCGATCTTTCCGAGCGACCTCTAGCCCATTTCCTATCGGGCCGCGCTAAAACGCCGCGGCACATCCCGCAACATTTCCAGCTTTGCCAGCAACAGCGCGCGGCCGCGATGCAAACGCGAGCGAATCGTTCCAATGGGGCACCCGATCCGCAGCGAAGCTTCCTCGTAACTGAGTTCTTCGAGCTCGCAGAGAACAACGGCTTCGCGAAATTCAGCCGGAAGATCCAGGACGGCGGCGCGCACCTGATGCATGCGTTCCTGACGCTCGGCCCAGTGCATCGGCGTCACCGCATTGATGACCGCCGCGCCACCCCGAGAACCGTTTTCGTTGTGCTCGTCCAGGGCAACCTCTCGCGGCAAGCGCTCCAGATGTTTCATGACGCGGTTGCGCGTAATTCCGTAGAGATAGGCGGCCAGGGGTCCGCGTTCCACGTCGTACTTCGTGGGCTCACGCATCAGGGTCATGAACACGTCTTGCACAATTTCTTCCGACGCCCAGGCGTTGCCGGTCATGCGCAAGGCAAACCGATAGATCGCGGCCTGGTGGCGACGGTAGAGGACGGTGAAGGCATCCTCGTCACCCTTCGCGGCGCGGCGCAAGAGTACGTCGTCCCTGGCTTCTTCTGGAATGCCTGTCTCCCTTGGCACGACGCCTTGTGCGGCCGGCGGGCGCAACCAGCCTTCTCTCTCATTTCCCTGGGCCATGTAAAAAAGTTCCCCACACAAAAATGCCGCCCGCAGTGCAATTTGCTTTGCGGGCCGCCAATATACCCCGATTACTTTTAAGTGTTCCCTTTGATTGGACGCGCGGGGGTTTAGCGGGAAGTACAGGAAATAAGGAGTTGACAGAATCGAGTAGCGAGGCTATTTTGCTCTAGGCCTAGTCGAAACTAGGTTGCGGTTGGCGGAACGGTGGCGGCAAGACCCAATGGCCGGGACGCGCTGAAGCGACGCCCCTGCATATCGTGGACGGAAACGGCGGCGGGCGGGAGAGACCTAGTTCTGTGAAGGACATAATTCTATGAAGAAGGACAAGCAGCGGGATCTTTTCCCTGGGGCGCTGGAAATGATGATCCTGCGCACCTTGAAGCGGCAGCCGCTGCATGGGTATGCGTTGGTGCAGCACATCAAGCGAAACTCGAATGATTTGCTGCAGATTGAAGAAGGCTCGCTGTATCCCGCACTGCAGCGTTTACTGAAGGAAGAGTTGGTGAAGGCCGAGTGGGGCATCTCTTCGACGAACCGTCGCGTGCGCATCTACAAGCTGACAGCGACGGGAACGAAACACTTGGAACACGAGGTGTCGCGCTTCGAAAAGATGCTGGAAGGGATCACGCGAGTATTGGCGCCGGGTGAATCATGAACTGGTTGAGGCAACTATTTTCGCGACGTCGGTTGTACGGAGATCTTTCCGAAGAGATTCGAGAACATTTGGAAGAAAAGGTTGAAGAATTAGTGTCTGCCGGAATGTCGCGCGAGGAAGCCGGCGCCGCGGCTCGCCGCCAGTTCGGGAATATCACGCTAACCGAGGAAAATGGCCGCGAAGTCTGGCGATGGCCACGCGTCGAGGATCTCATGCAGGACATGCGCTACGCGTTGCGCATGCTGGCCAAAGCTCCTGGCTTTACGACCGTCGCCATTTTGACGCTCGCGATCGGCATAGGTGCGAATACTGCGGTCTTCAGTGTCGTCAACAGCGTTCTATTGAAACCACTAAATTATCCGCAGCCGGAACAATTGATCTCATTGCACCAACTTGCTCCCGGCGCAGCAGGGCTTGCAGACTTTGAGAGCGGTCTGCGCCTTTCGCCTTCTATGTATTTCACGTACGCCGAGCAAAACCTGTCATTTCAATCCTTGGGTGTGTGGGATACCGGCACGGCCAATATCACTGGCCTCTCCGAGCCGGAACAAGTGCGCACCGTGGATGTTAGCGACGGCGTGTTGCAAACCCTCGAGGTTCCACCCGTAGCCGGCCGGTGGTTCTCCAAGGCGGACCAGATCCCGCGCGGCGCGGAAACGGTCATGCTCAGCTATGGCTACTGGCAGCGCCGCTTCGGCGGTGACCGCTCAGCCGTTGGGCGCAACCTGATGGTCGATTCGCGCCCACGCGAAATCGTTGGCGTCATGCCCCAGGGATTCCGTTTCGTCGATACCGATTTCGATGTGATAGTGCCACTGGCATTCGACCGCGGCAAGCTGATCCTCGCCGGGTTTGGATATAACGCCATCGCGCGGCTCAAGCCCAACGTCACCATCGCCGAAGCTAACGCCGATGTATCGCGAATGTTGCCGATCTGGATGGACTCATGGTCAAACGGTCCCGGCAGCAATCCGCATATTTATGAGACCTGGCGAATTACGCCCGCGATCCGTCCCCTTAAGCAAGAAGTGATTGGCAACGTGAGCGAAGTCTTGTGGGTCGTGATGGGGACGATCGGCGTGGTAATGCTGATCACCTGCGCCAACCTCGCGAACTTGTTGCTCGTCAGAGTGGAAGCCCGCCAGCAGGAATTGGCGGTTCGCGCGGCGCTCGGCGCCGGTTGGGCGCGCATCGTTCGGGGACTTCTGGTCGAAAGCCTGTTGCTGGGCCTGCTGGGCGGCGCACTCGGAGTTGGCTTGGCATATGCCGGCGTGCGGTTTCTGGTGACGATGGGGCCGGCAAATCTCCCGCGCCTCACCGAGATTTCGCTGGACGCGCGGACCATCGGATTCACGGCCCTGCTTTCCCTGCTCTCGGGCTTGGTGTTTGGATTGATTCCGGCCGTGAAGTACGCGGGACCCCAGGTGGCATTGGCTCTTCAAAGTGCAGGCCGCACAGTGAGTACCAGCCGCGAACGTTACCACGCTCGCAATTTGCTGGTCGTGGGCCAAGTAGCAATGGCACTGGTGCTTCTGGTGTGCGCCGGCTTAATGATTCGCACGTTCCGGGAATTGCGAAGGGTCGAGCCGGGCTTCACCGATGCGCAGTATCTTCAGACCTTGCGCATCTCTATCCCGGACTCGCTGGTCGCGGAACCTGTACGGGTCACCCGCATACAGAACGAGATTCTGGACAAGCTGCAGGCGATTCCGGGCGTGAAGTCGGCCGGTTTCGCGAGCGAAATGCCCATGGAGGGGTTCGATTCCGACTGGGATGCCATCTATACCCGGGACAAAGCCTTTTCCGACGACGCCATTCCCCCACTACGCCTGTTCAAGCATGTTTCGCCCGGTTTCTTTGGCACTGCCGGCACACGCATCGTCGCCGGCCGCGAGCTGACCTGGACCGAGGTCTACAGCCTCCGGCCGGTGGTGATGGTCTCCGAAAATCTGGCCCGCGAATTGTGGGGCTCGCCATCCGCCGCGATCGGCAAGCAACTGACCGAATTCCCCAAGATGCCGTGGCATGAAGTGATTGGCGTAGTACAGGATGTCCGTGAAAACGGAGTGCAGGCCAAGGCGCCGGAAATCGTCTACTGGCCGACTATGATGGAAAACCTCTTCGGCCCGGGGCCGGGTCAAGCGATGCGCACCGTCACATTCGTCATACGCAGCGAGCGTGCCGGAACGCAAGGATTTCTCGACGAGGTACGCCAGGCCGTGTGGTCGGTGAACGCGAACTTGCCACTGGCAAACGTGCGGACGATGCAAACCGTGTATGACAAGTCAGTGGCGCGGACTTCGTTCACCCTGGTGATGCTCGCGATCGCCGGAGCGATGGCGCTGGCACTCGGACTCATCGGCATCTATGGCGTGATCTCTTACACCGTGGCGCAACGCCAACGGGAAATCGGCATTCGTTTGGCGCTTGGTGCGCAACGTGGAGACGTGTTGCAAATGGTTCTGAAGCACGGCGCAACGATGGCGCTGGTGGGCGTGGCGATTGGGATGGGCGCTTCCCTCGCGCTGACGCGCTTGATGGCCAGCCTGCTGTTTGGCGTCTCGGCACACGACCCGGCGACGTTTGCGACCGTGGCCACCCTGCTCATCTTCGTCGCGCTCTTGGCATGCTACCTCCCCGCGCGGCGAGCGACGCGGGTCGACCCCATGGTGGCTTTGCGGTACGAATGAGCAGTGGGCTTTCAGGGTTTGCGCTGAGGGCGAAACATCTTGGCAGCGATGGAAGTGACCACGCGCCGCGGGACCAGGCGCTGTAGGTGGGCTCCTAGGTAGTTTCCGGCGCCCGAGATTACGTAGCTCTTGCCGGCCGCTAGCGCTTGCAAGCCGGTTCTTGCGACTTTCTCGGCAGTCTCACGCCTTGCGTTGGAGGCAGGCACGTTCGACTGATTTGCGACCTCGTGAAACTCAGATTCGGTTGAGCCGGGGCAGAGTGCGCAGACGCGAATGCCTTGGGGTTTTAGCTCTTCGGCGAGGCCCTCCGCGAAAAACAGATCAAAAGCTTTAGTGGCGGCGTAAGTGGAGATGTACGGCACCGCCTGGAAGGAGGCGGTAGACGCGAGGATCAAGATGTCTCCCGAGCGACGCTCGATCATGGCGGGGAGAAACAGCCGCGTCAGATGCACGACGGCGGCGCAATTCACTTGAACCATTTCCAATTGGCGCGACATGTCCGACGTCGAGAATTCACCATGCGCGCCGAAACCCGCGTTGTTGATCAGCAGGTCGATGTGGATATTTTTCTCGCGGGTATAGGCGAGGATCTCTTCTGGGGCGGCGGGCTTGGCGAGGTCGGCTACGAAGATCTCGGCGCGAATTTTGCGCGTTGTCGAAAGGGCTCTCGCTAAATCATCGAGGCGTTCACGACGTCGCGCGGTGAGGACCAGGTTCGTGCCGCCGGCGGCTAATTCTTCGGCAAGGGCTTTGCCGATGCCGGCGCTGGCGCCGGTTACGAGGGCCCATTTTCCTTCCCATTTTGCGATGGATTTTCCCAAGTTGCGGTCTCCTTATTGTCTACGCTACTTTTGGTACCGCGGCCCGGGCAAGCTGGTGCGCACCTGCTGCCCTCCTCCAATGGGGAACGCATTAGGCGCCGGCTTTCTTGGCCGCGGGTAGCCCGGCGTCTTCGGCGGCGATACGGCCGAGAGCGGACCAGTCGCTGTTGGCGTTGCCTCGCGCGATGGCGGTGATGAAGCGGTCGCGGATGACGCTGGCGATGGGCAGGGGAACGCTTTGGGCTTCGGCGGCCTGGAGTACGAGGCGAGTGTCTTTCAGTCCGAGCGGGAGGGCGAAGCCCACTTTGTCGTAGTTCCCTTCTACGATCAAGCCGCCGTACGTTTTGTACACGGGGGCATTGAAGAGCGTGCTGGTAAGAAAATCCATCAGACTCGCCGCGTCGACACCGGACTTGCGGGCGAAGGCGATGGCCTCGGAAAGTGATTCGAGGACGCTGGCGATCAGGAAATTCCCGGAGAGTTTTACGACGTTGGCAAGCGACTGCTTTTCGCCGACGATCCAAAGCTTTTGACCCATGACCTCGAACAAGGGCTTGCAGCGATCGATGGCGGCTTTGGGGCCTGCCGCGACAACCGCGAGTCTGGCGGCTTCGGCGGCGTCCGGGCGTCCAAAGACCGGAGCAGAGACAAATTCCTGGCCGGCTTTGGCGTGTTCGGCAGCGAGTCTATCGCTCAGGGCCACACTGATGGTGCTGCAGGAAATGTGAATCGCGCCTCGAGGCAACGAAGCGAGGACGCCGTCTTTGCCGAACACCTGCGCTTCGACCGCGGCGTCGTCAGCGAGCATGGTGATGACGGCTTCGCCGAGACAAGCTTCGGCGGCTGTACCGGCGACGATCGCGCCATCGGGCCGCAACGCTTCCGCGCGGGCGCGGGTACGGTTGTAAACCGTCACGCGGTGCCCCGCCCGCAGCAATGTCTTGGCTATCCCCGAGCCCATATTGCCGAGACCCATGAGACCTACTTCCATAAGCTTTACCTCCGAATGATCATTGCGGACCTGATTTGGCAAGCGCAACCTGGGGACAAAATCGCCCTATGCTGCTACTTCAGCTCGTTGGATTCAGCAGACGGTTCCGCGGGGACATTTTTCGCCGCAGTCGCAGGCCACACCGCTTCGCGGACACGCTCTCCCTGACGCTTCATGCGGTCCATCAAGCGGCGCGCCCAGATAAATTCGGCGGCGAGCAAGCTTAAGCCGAGAAAAATTACCAGCCATCCTGGGCCGGGGGTAACGAGCATCACTACGCCGGCGAGCAACAGAGTAAACCCAGCGACGATGCGGAAGGCGCGGCGGACTTGCTCGACGGTACGGACGATCATGAGGAAATCACAAGTAAGTCCGGCCAAACGAAATCGGGCAGACAAAAGCTTGCAGACCAGGTCTTGCAAACAAATGGCGGAGAGGGTGGGATTCGAACCCACGGTAGGATTTCTCCTACACACGCTTTCCAAGCGTGCTCCTTAAACCGCTCGGACACCTCTCCAGGACGCTTGAACAATTTAGCAGAAAGAATCGATTCGCGCACACTTCCGCACCGCGGCAGGATTAAAACTATCTTTAGCGGACCGGCCTGAGTCGAAGGGGGTTACGACGGGACTCTGTCAGAACGGGGTGCGGATGCGTTAAATGTGATCGTTGGGTCCCGGAGTCAGATAGAAGAAATAGCCGATGACTCCGGCAAAACTCAACGCGGCGACAATAACAATGACCAGCATAGCGGCCCCTCCCCGGCGGCAGCTTCCTGTATGTATTTGATACGCCCGGGGCCGCCCTGGTCGATACCGCCTTTACCCGAGAATGACTTACTTTTACCGGGAGGAGCGTGGGGGGAATCAGTAAGCGATGGTTCGTTGCCGCGTTTCGGCACCGATGGCAACCGAAAATCAGGTGAGTTCTTGGGACTCGTGGAGTGACGCGAGTTTCTTTCCCCAAATCGCGGTCACGCGCGATGGGGATTACGAGAGATCAGGACACTCCAACCAGCTGTTTTTTGCCGTTCGATGGCAGAAGCAGTGCGGAGCGGTGACTCGGGCAAGACGCCCGCAGATCGTTTTCCAATTGAGTTTGGCGGCGCCAGGCGGAGTCCAAGTTGGGGAGCCCTTCCGTCCGCATGCCCATAAAATCGAATCGCGAGCATTTAGGACATGCAACACCCCACAGTCCCGTAAAACCTTCCTCCAATTGCCTGCGTGGCCTGCGTTCGACTGTGAAACCCTTCCAACGGGTTTCATGGTTCTCCACCAAACCGTCGCATCGCAGCGAAATGTCGAAATGCACGAACGCGTCGGACCGAAGCGCGTCAAAGATCCGATCGTCAAACGGAATCTTGCTATTCAGTTTTCCGGCGGGAACGATGACATTCACAGGGCATCGCTGAGGGGTGGACCGCTCCTGCGTGCGCACATCGACTCCGCTGACTACAAAACTGGATGTGCCGAGGTTCGCAGCCCACACCGAAAGAGATCCGGTTTCGTCGAGCTTCAGTCCAAAGTCTACGAATACAAGTTCCTGACGCGCCAACTGCTCGCGCAACAATTTAATGTTTTCCTGGCTAGACAACACATAGGCGAAGACCGCACAGAAAAGAAGAATCGTCGCGACCGTCATGGGAACGGTGGAAGCGGGATATCTCAGCACCAGCGCGATCAACGCGACTGCAATGCCGACGGACACTCCCAAAAGATGGCTTTTGCCCGATGAAAGAAGAGAGCTCAAGGTCGCCCCCCACGCGCATGGGAGCCTATCAAATTCGTTGCCTCGCACACAAGAACGTTATGTTTTTTCGGGCGCGCAAGGCCTCGGGCGCCACTCGCTCGGCACGGGTCAGAAAGACCGGAATTGCGGTGCAATCAAGGGCACCCAGGCCGAGGTAACGATGGCCGGTGACCACGCCCCGGAACTCCGATAACACCTTGCGTTTCAGCTGTTTATATATTATTAAAACGTCAATAACCCAACCACTAAACCTCCCCTATAGCGTATTGCCCTTATGGCCAGTACTAATCCCCGACCTCGACATTGCCCTCATTTGCGTCGTGAGTCCAGTTACCTGTCACTCCGTCGCTCAGTAGTCTCCAAGTGCGCCAGGAACTTGGTCGGAATTTCTTGCGCGTGGTGTCCAGGCTCGCGTCTCTCGGGGTGATGGAAAAATGGTAAGTGCAGCTCTCTCTGCTACCAGAAGTAGACTTCAGCTGCTGACCGTTGTTCTAAGTATCACGATAGTGAGTTTAGGTCTGTTTGGATGCGCGGGAGTCGTAAGCAACAGTAGTGGACAGACCACTCCGTCGACCCCATCCACGCCCCTGGCAATCATGAACGTGCAGGCGAGCGCCGCAACGAGTTCATCCGTGCAGATGAGCTGGGCCACCAACCTTCCCGCAACTTCGGCCATCGACTACGGCACAACCGCTTCGTACGGCGCAAGCACACCGGTCGACCCCACGATGGTGACGACCCACCAGATGGCGATTACCAGCCTCGTCGCCGCGACCACCTACCACTATCGCGTGCGCTCCGCCGATGGGAGCAGCACAGCCACCAGCAACGATCAGATGTTCTCCACCGCAGGCGGCGCAGATACGACTCCGCCAACGGTGTCGATGACCTCCCCAGCAAATGGCGCTACGGTTGCCGGGATGGTAGCGGTGATGGCGACGGCATCGGACAACGTGAGCGTGGCAAGCGTGCAGTTTCAGTTGGACGGCGTGAGCGTCGGAGCGCCGGAAGCAGCTTCCCCGTACTCCTATTCCTGGGATTCTACCAAAACGACCAACGGAAGCCATGCGTTACGTGCAGTCGCGACGGATGGCGCGGGCAACACCGCGACCAGTGCAAGCGTCACGGTCACCGTCAACAACGCGACTACTCCGCAAACATTCACGATATCCGGAACATTGAGCCCAGCGGCAGGTGGGTCTGGCGCGACCGTGACCTTGAGCGGCACGTCCGGCGCTACCACCATCGCCAACGCTTCGGGCGCTTACAGCTTCACCGGGTTGGCCAACGGAAATTACACTGTCACGCCAAGCCACACGGGCTACACCTTCAGCCCGGCGTCGCAGTCGACTACCATCGCTTCGGCTAACGTCACCAGCTTGAACTTCACCGCCACCGCGCAGCCGCCTGCGACGTTCAGCATCTCTGGGACGATAAGCCCGACCACCGGTGGCGCCGGCGCGACCGTGACCTTGAGCGGCGCGTCAGGAGCCACGACCGTAGCCAACAGCTCAGGTGCGTACAGCTTCACGGGGCTCGCGAACGGCAGCTATACGGTCACACCGAGCCAAACGGGATTCACTTTCAGCCCGGCCTCGCTACCGGCAACGATCTCTTCAGCCAACGTCACCGGCTTGAATTTCACCGCCACCGCACAGCCACCTGCAACCTTCTCGATTTCCGGAACGATAAGCCCAGCGGCAGGCGGATCCGGCGCGACCGTGACCTTGAGCGGAGCTTCCAGCGCGACCACCACAGCGAACGGTTCGGGCGCCTACACCTTTACCGGGTTAGCCAACGGAAGCTACACCGTCACGCCCAGCCACACCGGATTCACTTTCAGCCCGGCCTCGCTACCGGCAACGATCGCTTCCGCCAACGTCACCGGCCTGAATTTCACCGCCACTGCACAGCCACCTGCAACCTTCTCGATTTCCGGAACATTGAGCCCCGCAGCGGGCGGGGCTGGCGCGACCGTGACCTTGAGCGGAACTTCCGGCGCTACGACTGTCGCCAACGGTTCGGGCGCCTACACCTTCACCGGACTCGCGAACGGCAGCTATTCGATCACGCCTAGCCAGACGGGATTCACTTTCAGTCCGGCCTCGCTACCGGCAACGATCGCTTCCGCCAACGTCACTGGCCTGAATTTCACCGCCACCGCGCAGCCACCTGCAACTTTCTCCCTTTCCGGAACGTTGAGCCCCGCAGCGGGCGGGGCTGGCGCGACCGTGACCTTGAGCGGAACTTCCGGCGCTACGACTGTCGCCAACGGCTCGGGCGCCTACACCTTCACCGGACTCGCGAACGGCAGCTATACGGTCACGCCGAGCCAAACGGGATTCACTTTCAGCCCGGCCTTGCTACCGGCAACGATCGCCTCGGCCAACGTCACCGGCCTGAATTTCACCGCCACCGCACAGCCGCCTGCAACCTTCTCGATTTCCGGGACGATAAGCCCAGCGGCAGGCGGATCCGGCGCGACCGTGACCTTGAGCGGAGCTTCCAGCGCGACCACCACAGCGAACGGTTCGGGCGCCTACACCTTTACCGGGCTCGCGAATGGCAGCTATACGGTCACGCCGAGTCACACCGGATTCACCTTCAGCCCGGCCTCGCTACCGGCAACGATCGCTTCCGCCAACATCACCGGCTTGAATTTCACCGCCACCGCGCAGCCACCTCCGACGTTCAGCATCTCCGGGACGATTAGCCCAGCGGCAGGCGGATCCGGCGCGACCGTGACCTTGAGCGGAGCTTCCAGCGCGACCACCACAGCGAACGGTTCGGGCGCCTACACCTTCACCGGACTTGCGAACGGCAGCTATACGATCACGCCGAGCCAGACGGGATTCACTTTCAGCCCGGCCTCGCTACCGGCAACGATCGCTTCAGCCAACGTCACCGGCCTGAATTTCACCGCCACCGCACAGCCGCCTGCAACCTTCTCGATTTCCGGGACGATAAGCCCAGCGGCAGGCGGATCCGGCGCGACCGTGACCTTGAGCGGAGCTTCCAGCGCGACCACCACAGCGAACGGTTCGGGCGCCTACACCTTTACCGGGCTCGCGAATGGCAGCTATACGGTCACGCCGAGTCACACCGGATTCACCTTCAGCCCGGCCTCGCTACCGGCAACGATCGCTTCCGCCAACATCACCGGCTTGAATTTCACCGCCACCGCGCAGCCACCTCCGACGTTCAGCATCTCCGGGACGATTAGCCCAGCGGCAGGCGGATCCGGCGCGACCGTGACCTTGAGCGGAACTTCCGGCGCGACCACCATCAGCGAACGGTTCGGGCGCCTACACCTTCACCGGACTTGCGAACGGCAGCTATACGATCACGCCGAGCCAGACGGGATTCACTTTCAGCCCGGCCTCGCTACCGGCAACGATCGCTTCAGCCAACGTCACCGGCCTGAATTTCACCGCCACCGCACAGCCGCCTGCAACCTTCTCGATTTCCGGGACGATAAGCCCAGCGGCAGGCGGATCCGGCGCGACCGTGACCTTGAGCGGAGCTTCCAGCGCGACCACCACAGCCAACGGTTCGGGCGCCTACACCTTTACCGGGCTCGCGAATGGCAGCTATACGGTCACGCCGAGCCACACCGGATTCACCTTCAGCCCGGCCTCGCTACCGGCAACGATCGCTTCCGCCAACATCACCGGCTTGAATTTCACCGCCACCGCGCAGCCACCTCCGACGTTCAGCATCTCCGGGACGATTAGCCCGACCACCGGTGGGGCTGGCGCGACCGTCACCTTGAGCGGAACTTCCGGCGCTACGACTGTCGCCAACGGCTCGGGCGCCTACACCTTCACCGGACTCGCGAACGGCAGCTATACGGTCACGCCGAGCCAGACCGGATTCACTTTCAGTCCGGCCTCGCTACCGGCAACGATCGCTTCGGCCAACGTCACCGGCTTGAACTTCACCGCCACCGCACAGCCACCTCCGACGTTCAGCATCTCCGGGACGATAAGCCCGACTACCGGTGGGGCAGGCGCGACCGTGACCTTGAGCGGAGCTTCTGGCGCTACGACTGTCGCCAACGGCTCGGGCGCCTACACCTTCACAGGACTCGCGAACGGCAGTTATACGGTCACGCCGAGCCAAACGGGATTCACTTTCAGCCCGGCCTCGCTGCCGGCAACCATCGCTTCAGCCAACGTCACCGGCTTGAATTTCACCGCCACTGCGCAGCCGCCTCCGACGTTCAGCATCTCTGGGACGATAAGCCCGACCACCGGCGGGGCCGGCGCGACCGTGACGTTAAGTGGTGCCTCCAGCGCGACCACCACCGCCAACGGCTCGGGCGCCTACACCTTTACCGGACTCGCGAACGGCAGCTACACGGTCACGCCGAGCCACACCGGATTCACTTTCAGTCCGGCCTCGCTACCGGCAACGATCGCTTCGGCCAACGTCACCGGCTTGAACTTCACCGCCACCGCACAGCCACCTCCGACGTTCAGCATCTCCGGGACGATAAGCCCGACTACCGGTGGGGCAGGCGCGACCGTGACCTTGAGCGGAGCTTCCAGCGCTACCACGACCGCCAACGGCTCGGGCGCCTACACCTTCACCGGCCTGGTAGCGGGAACCTATGCCGTTACGCCGAGCCAGACTGGATTTACGTTTAGCCCAACAACGCAGTCGGCGCCGATTACCAATGCCAACGTCACTGGTGTGAACTTCACCGCGACTGCCCAGGCTCCTTCCACCTTCACGATTTCGGGCACGATTACCCCGACCTCTGGGGGAAGCGGCGCAACCGTATTGTTGAGCGGAGCGGCGGGCGCGACCACGACAACCAACTCTTCTGGCGCTTATACGTTCACAGGATTGGCCAACGGAAGCTACACGGTGACCCCGAGCAACTCGGGTTTCACGTTCACGCCAGCGAATAAGAGTGTCACCATTAGCGGGGCGAACGCCACAGGCGTCAACTTCACGGCGGCGGCTAACACGCCAGCCTCCGTGACGCTGACCTGGACCGCGAGTACGTCGAGCGTGGCCGGGTACAACATCTATCGGAGCACGGTGAACGGCAGCGGCTACACCATCCTGAACCCAGCTCTTATCAGCGGCACCAGCTATAACGACACCACCGTTCAATCGGGGACCACGTACTTCTATGTGGCGACCTCGGTCGACTCGGGCGGCGACGAAAGCGCCGATTCCAACCAGGCTACCGCGGTAATTCCATAGAGGCGCCACACAACTTTCCATCCGAGCCGCTCTCGCATGAAGGCCGGATTCCGTGGTATATTGCCGTCTCGTTGCTTGCCACAAGTCTTCGTTGACTTGTTCCCCGCAGCAAGCAGGCCGACGGTACAGTAAGCACACCTGTACTTAATTAGGACTTTTGCTTTTCACATAGGGGTCGTAGCCTCCTTGAAGGACCTGCTCCAATCATTTGGGAGGCTTATGCAACGGGCGGAGAATTTCGGGCGTTTGTCGCCTTTCCTGCAACGCGCGGTGTTGTGGATCACAGCGTGTGTGCTCGCTGGCTTTACGTGGGGCTGCGCTGGCACAGCGAACTCCACTAGTAACACGGTGCCCCAGACACCCGGCGCCCAAACCTTCGGCATTTCGGGCACTGTGAGCCCCACGACGGGTGGAAGCGGCGCCGTCGTAGCGTTGAGCGGCGCGGCCACCGCCACAACCACCGCAAATACTGCGGGAGCTTATAGTTTCAGCGGTTTGCCAGCCGGAACATACGCCCTTACCCCGAGCAACACCGGATTCACCTTCAGCCCTACTACCCAGTCCGCGACGATCACAACCGCCAACATCACCGGATTGAACTTTACCGCGACGGCTCAAACCGGTCCGACCTCCAGTATTTCCGGCACGATCACGCCGACTGCCGGGGGCAGCGGAGCAACCGTTATGCTAACCGGGCCGGCCGCCGCGACCACGACCACCAATGCCTCGGGCAACTACACATTCACGGGATTGTCGAACGGAGCGTACACCGTAACGCCCAGCGAGACAGGATTCACGTTCACGCCCGGAAGTCAGAGTGTTACGTTGAGCGGGGTGAACCAGACGGGCGTCAACTTCACGGCGGCCGCCTCCACGGGTCAGACCCATTCCGTGGCCCTGACTTGGACGGCAAGCACGTCGACGGTGAGCGGCTACAACATCTACCGGAGCACCGTGAGCGGCAGCGGCTATGCCCTGCTCAATTCTTCGCTGGTGGCTAGCCTGAGCTATTCCGATACCAGCGTCCAGTCGGGCACGACCTACTTCTACGTGGCCACCGCGGTTGATTCCGGCGGCGACGAAAGCCCAGATTCCAACCAAGCCAGCGCAGTGATTCCGTAGGCCTCTTATCCTCCGAGTGCGGGAGCGCTTTGCTCCGGTCATCGACCTGCGCGAGACTTCTGAACCGCGGGTGGCCTGCGTTCAGGGTTTGCTCGCGGTCTTTCTGGCGGGATTCGATCCGGGTTCGAGCTTGCCGGGTGGTTCGATTTAGACCGTAGGAGCACAGGCAGGAATGCCTATGCCACCTTTGGTAGTTGTTGATTGCAACGCTGGACTGGTTAACACTTCCGACCCCCTCCCCCCTGTTAGTTTCGTAAGTGCGGATTCTAAAGATCTTTAAGTTCAAGCATTTTGGAAGTGCGGATTCTACAGCAGTCATGGGCGCGTTTTTCGGAAGTGCGGATTCTAAACAGTTTACAAGCGAACGGAGAATCGGACACCGGCAGGGCTGGCGAGTTGGGAGTCGCGAACGCATTAATCCATGATAGCATATTGTTTTTACTAAGTCAATATATTTAAATGTGGTTAGCATTCGAACGCCCGGCGGTCTCTTCCAAACCCAATCCTGGCCGACCATCCAAATCGCCCCCGGGACTGCGGTCGGCGCACGAGAAGCCGTGGGATCACAGATACGGTCCCAAGCCACGCCTATGTCCGCAACCCACGTCGCTTGCCCTCGCCGACCGCACAGCCTATGCTGAAAGCAGCCCCATGAACCGCGTCTACCTCGATCACAACGCCACTACCCCCGTCGATCCCGAAGTTTTCGACGCCATGCTTCCCTATTTCTCCGGCGAGTACGGCAACGCCTCGTCCATCCACACCTTCGGCCAAAAGGCGCGTGCCGCTGTGGAAACCGCCCGGGAACAGGTAGCCGCCCTGATCGGCGCCCGGCCTCAGGAAATCGTCTTCACCAGTGGCGGCACCGAAGCAGACAACCATGCCATTTTCGGTATCGCAGAGGCTTCGGTTTTGGCGTCCTCAAGAAGTCGCGGTATCGGCCGCGACGCGACGTCGACAGCACGAGACCTTCAGGCAATCAACGCTCCTCTCCCGAACATCATCACCACCGGAATCGAGCACGAAGCCGTTCTCAATACCTGCCAGGCGCTCGAGAAACGCGGCATCCCGGTAACCTATCTCCCTGTCGATCGCGACGGACAAATTGATATCCAAGCCCTGCGCAACTCCTTGCGCGAGCATGCCGAGACCGTGCTGATCACTGTGATGCACGCCAACAATGAACTCGGCACCGTGCAACCACTCGAAGAAATCGGCCAAATCGCGGCCGAAGCCGACGTCTACTTCCACACTGACGCCGTGCAGTCGGCAGGCAAAATTCCGATCGATGTGAGCGCGTTCAGACTCGACCTGCTCTCGCTTTCTGGCCACAAGCTCTACGCTCCAAAAGGCATCGGCGCCCTCTACATCCGCGGTGGCACGCGCTTGCGCCAGCTCCTCTACGGTGGTCATCACCAGCGCGGCTTCCGGCCTGGCACCGAAAACGTCGCCGGAATCGTCGGCCTGGGAAAGGCTGCGCAAATTGCGAAAGCATCCTTGGCCGGAGACGCCAAGCGGGTCGCCGCACTCCGCGACGCGTTGGAGCACACGCTGCTGCAGCGCGTGCCCGATTCCCGCATCAACGGAGCCGGCGCACAACGAACTCCCAACACTACGAACATCACCTTCCCCGGCATCGAAGGCGAAGCACTCGTTATCGCGCTCGATCTAAAGGGCTTAGCCTGCTCTACCGGTGCGGCATGCTCTTCCGGTGCCGTCGAGCCCTCCCACGTGCTCACTGCCATCGGCCTGCCCGCCGAAGACGCCCGCGCCAGCCTGCGCTTTAGCCTGGGCCGCCACACCACCCCTGCTGACATCGACTTCGCTCTACAAGTCATCCCCCCTGCAGTAACGCACCTCCGCGAGCTGTCCCCCACATACCAAAAAGCGGCGAAAGCTGAGGTCCACCGATAACCACAGCGTCGATCCTCTTCTCTGCGCCGTCTCTGTGTTCTCTGCGTCTCTGCGTTAGTCCGCTCTTCGCCTTTCCGCTACAATTGAAGTGCCCATGAACACCGAATCTCATTTCGACACGCTACCCACCACCTCCGATGTGCGCACCGGTCTGGTAGCGGTAGCCATGTCCGGCGGTGTAGACAGTTCCACGGTAGCCGCACTGCTCCAGGAACAAGACCGCCCAGTCATCGGCCTGACCATGCAGCTATGGAACCAGCGACGCCTGCCCGAGTTGCAAGGCGAGGGCCCGGCCCAACATCGTTGCTGCTCTCTGGACGACGTGTACGACGCGAAGCGTGTAGCGCAACACCTGAACTTTCCCCACTACGTCGTCAATTTCGAGCAACAATTTGAAGCCCGGGTGGTGCGCCCGTTCGTGGAGCAATATCTCTCTGGGCGCACGCCCATCGCCTGCACCAACTGCAACACCGACGTCAAATTCGAGCCGCTTCTGCGCATGGCCCGCCAAATCGGCGCCGAGCGTCTGGCCACCGGCCACTACGCCCGCATCCGCAAAAACGAGCAGACCGGCCGCTGGGAGTTGCTCCGCGCGCGCGACGACAGCAAAGATCAATCCTATTTTCTGTGGGGACTCACGCAGGAACAGCTCGCGCGCAGCGAATTCCCTCTCGGCGAACTCACCAAGGAGGAAGTCCGCGCCGCGGCCCGCCGCGTGAATCTACCGGTCGCCGAAAAACCCGAGAGCATGGAGCTCTGCTTCGTGCCCAACGGCAACTACGTGCAATTCATCGAAGCGTATTCACGCGAAAGCGGCGCCCCGCTATCAAACACTGGCGGAGAAATCGTCAACGAAGAAGGCACGATCGTCGGCCGACACAACGGCGTGCATAATTTCACGATTGGGCAACGCAAAGGCCTGGGATTTGCCGCAGGCAAACCATACTACGTGCTGGCCATTGATCGCGAAAACAATCGGGTGGTCGTTGGCGACGATGAGTCACTGCGCGCCACTTCCTGCGAAATCGAGCAAGTAAACTGGATCGCGCTCGAACATCCGAGCCAGCTATTTCGTGCAGCCGTCAAGATCCGCCACAAGCACATTCCCGCAATGGCAAAAGTCGAGCCGCTCGATTCCACGCGCGCCCGCGTTACCTTTGACGCACCACAACGGGCCATCACCTCCGGCCAAGGCGCCGTCTTCTACGAAGGCGATCGCGTCCTGGGCGGCGGCTGGATCCGCTAAACGAGTAGCTTAATGTAGGGGCGCCCTTCAGCGCGTCCCAGCTACGCCCGCAAGAAGCCCCCGGATTGGAGCAAGTCCAACTAAGCGAAAAAGAGCGGATATTAATGATCTGTCGGAAACGATGTGTCGGGAAAACGCTTCGGGGACGGCGCGGGAACTGGAACAGCGTTTGAAGATGTTGGAGATGGCGGAGAAGATGGAAGGGGCGAAGCGTGCCAGGGTTGACGCCGGGCGGGGCAAGCCCCGCCCCTACAAAGTCGTTAGGCTTGGAATTTCCTCTTGGGTCTAGCAGGTCCCATTGTTGCCCTAGCAGCTCGTTGAAGAATTGAGTTTTGTGAGACCTCGGTTCTGAATTTCAAGGGTTATCACTGAATTGCATAGGACCGTTTGGTCGTTCTATCCGCTCAGCTGGCCCTAAGCGGAACCCGCTGTCATGCTTCCGCTATCAGGTTTCGCAATCGGCAGAGGTTGTAAGCAGCGCCGGTAAAGGTGAACAGCCACCCAACCTTGTCGATCCCTCGCAGCTTCACTTTCCTGACCATCCCCACCATTTTCATCCACCCGAACGATTGCTCCACTCGTTTTCGCTTCCGCTGACTCACCTCATACCCGACATGTCGCGTAGTCCGCTCGTCCACCGCGCTCCTGCGGTTCGTATCGTTCTGCGCCACATGTGGGGTAATGTTCATCCCGCGGAGTTCTCGTACGAATTCCTGCGTGTCGTAGTTTTTGTCTCCTCCCAAGGTGACCCGCTTTCCGCTGGGGATGGCCTCGGCCATGAGCATCGCTGCATCTCGCTCCGCTCTTCCATTAGCCTCGGTCAGAAAAGTCTGCACCAGAAGCCCGTTACGGTTCTCCATCAATACATGCCCCAGGTAGCCGAGCTTTGCTTCGCTCCCTTTGGATTTCTTGAACAGTCTAGCGTCGGGATCCGTGGTCGATTCATGGGTCTGGTTCGTCCGCTTCTCCTTGTGAAAGTCGACCTCTCCTCCTGGTCCGGGTGGCTTCCCCTTTCCGTCCTTCCGTCGAAAGCTCTTTTGACTGGCCCAAGCCTCGATCAACGTCCCATCCACCGTGAAATGTTCATCCGACATGTACGGCCGCGCACGTTCCAGCACCCGTTGAAAAAACGACTCCGCGATCTCTTCGTTCAGCAAACGCTCCCGATTCTTACTGTACACCGCGTGATTCCATACCACCTCGTCCATCTCCATCCCCACAAACCACCGGAACAGCATGTTGTACTGTAGTTGCTCGATCAGCATGCGCTCACTGCGCACCGAATAGAAAACCTGCAACAGCAGTGACCTCAACAGTCGCTCCGGGGCAATCGACGGACGCCCCACATCGGAGTACAGCTTCGCGAACTTCGGCGACATCTCCTTCAGAATCTCGTCCACCATCTTGCGGATCGGTCGCAACGGATGATCCGCGGGAACACGCTTCTCTGGAGAAATGTAGCTGAACATCCCTTCTTGCAGGTCATCGTCGCCGCGCATTCACTCGCCTCCTTCGCCTTCCTTCACTCAGACGAGTTCTCTTACATTAAAGTTGCAGTGGAACGGAGTTTTTCAACGAACTGCTAGAGGTCTTCAGATGAAGAGTTCTTCTTCGTGTTCGACGGGATCGTCCGAGGAACGGCGACTCGGCGCGCGTCGCGAGCGCAGAAAGTCGAGGCCGACCTTGATTCCCGACACTACCGCGGAAACTCTTTGCACTGGCTTCCAGATGCCGCGCTTGAACTGTGACCCGGCTTCCTCGACCGTTTCCAACGCGCCCGTCAGAATTCGATCCGCGGCCACCAACTGGCCGCGCAAACGATCGGATGCCTCGCTCACCACGCGATCCAGTTTTTGCGCCTGCCCGCGAGCCAGATAAACAACGTGAGCGGCGTCAGCTACCATTTCGGAAATTTTCGGCTGCGTGTCGTCGAGCAAGATCTGCACGCGCGTCAGAATCGGCCCGACGCGCGTTTCAAGATTATCGGTGAGGCGCTCCACGCGCTCCATGGTGCGCTTCATTTGGAGAAACATCGCCGTTAGCATGCACGCCTGGAACACGATGGCGATGGCTGCGATGACAACCGATATGACTACCCAAGTTTCCATTCCTGCCTCACCCACGCCGAGGGAACGAATCGTGCTGCAACTTCACTTCGAGCACTTCAGACCTGGTGTTGATGCTCCGAGCTTCTATTCAGCGCATTCCAGGGAATTCGGGCCGACTTTGCGACGACTCTCTACTGCTCGCATGCGCTGCTTCGCGTTCCGCGGGATTCGCCGGGCTAATGCCCGGCGCCTACATTGGAGCTTGCTCGCTGGGCCTCTACGCTTTGGATTCGCGAAGGTAGGCTTCACGGCCGGCTTCGACGGCAGCCGCAATCGAATCCTTCTTGCGCGAGGCTACATCTTTGCTGCGCTCGACCAACTCATCGGCGCGCTCACGAAGTTCGCGCGCTTTGCGCTGCGCGTAATCCTTGCCTTCATCGGCTTTCTTGTTCAGATAGTCGCGCGTTTCTTCGCCCGACTTGGGCGCGAAAAGCACGCCAACCAATGCGCCGACACCCAGGCCGACGAGGAAATAACTAACCTTGGAACCCACATTGTCCGCCATAGTAACCTCCACAAAAACCGTAACATAGGGGCAATAACGGTGCAATACGGGCTAACCGGTATGTGCTACTGCGACAGGTTATTAGGAACGGAAGCAGATTCGAGGTAGGTAAGGATTCTTTCGGCGCTTTTTCGGGATACCAGCTTGCTGAGCCCCTCGACACCCGCTCGCTGAATGTTGGCCACGCTGCCGAATTCGCGCAGGAGCTTTTGGGCGGTACGCGGACCGACGCCGGGAACTTCGCTCAAGGCCGTCTTGGTCTGGCGCTTGCCGCGGCGGAGCCGGTGGAAGGTTACGGCGAAGCGGTGGGTCTCGTCGCGAATCTGCTGGATCAGATGCAAGACGGGCGAATGGCGGTCGAGTATGCAGGGTTCGTTTTCCTGGCCGTAAATGTAGAGAATTTCTTCTTTTTTGGCGATGGCGGCGAGAGGTTGATTGATGATTTGCAAGGATTCCAGGGCATCGGCGGCGGCATGCAGTTGGCCGATTCCACCGTCGATCAGGATCAAGCTGGGGAGAGGCTTCTTCTCTTCCAGGACGCGGCGATACCGGCGCGTAACGGCTTCTTTCATGCTGGCGAAATCGTCGTTTTGCGTCCACGGAACGGAGGGATCGCCGCCGAGCGCGCCTTTGCCGGCGAATTCTCCACGGATGATGAATTTGCGATAGTCGGATTTTTTCATGCGGCCGTTTTCCCAGACGACCATGGACGCCACGGTGTCGGTGCCTTGCATGTGGGAGATGTCGAAGCTTTCGATGCGGCGGGGCTCCTCGAGAAGATTCAATGCATTCTGCACGGCTTCGCCGATCATTTTTGATGTGGGCTTCAGAACGCGGAAACGCTGCTCAAAGGCGTGCTTGGCGTTGTTCTCGACGAGGTCGAGAAAGGCTCGTTTGCTGCCGCGCTGCGGGGTGAAGATTTCCACTTTGTGGCCGGAACGCTCGGTGAGGGTTTCCTCGAGCAACGCGCGATCCTCAAAATCGACAGGGACGTGGATTGCTTTCGGCAGGTACGCAGCGTCGAGATAAAGTTGCTTGAGGAGCGAAGGGACGAATTCGTTGGGATCGAAGGTTTCGAGGTCCTCCCAGTAGAATTCGCGGCGATCGACAACGCGGCCACCCCGCAGGTGGAATAAGTTGGCGGCCACCAGCGGGGCTTCGGCGTAGTACGCGAGCACATCGGTATCGTCGCCTTGCGCGGCGGCGATGCGCTGGCGTTCCTCAATGTCTTCGAGAGTACGAAGGAGATCGCGATAGGCTGCGGCTTGCTCGAACAGCTCCTTCTCGGAAGCGGCGGCCATGCGCTGTTCGAGGCTTTTGATCAGGTCGTGGCGCTTGCCATCGAGGAAGAGGCGCGCATCGCGGACGGCTTCCGCGTATTGCTCGTCGGTGGTGAGACCTGTGACGCATGGGCCGAGGCAGCGTTTAATGTAGTACTGCAAACAGGGGCGCGGATGATTGCGCGTCAGATCGACGTTGCAGGAGGGGACCATGAAGCGCTTGTGCACGAACGTGAGGATGCGGCGCGCGAGGCTGGCTGGAAAATAGGGGCCGAAATAGAGTGCGCCGTCTTTCTTCACTTTGCGAGTGAAGTAGACGCGGGGATATTTTTCGTAGGCCGTGAGCTTGATGTATGGGTAGGTTTTGTCGTCGAGAAGACGGATGTTGAATTTTGGCTGATACTTCTTGATGAGATTATTTTCGAGGGCGAGTGCTTCGCGCGGATTGGCGAGGACGATGGTATCGAAATCGGCGATTTCGCGGGCGAGCGAGCCGGTTTTTGCGTCCATCCAGCGGGATTCGAGGAAGTAGGAACGGACGCGGCTGCGGAGGGAGGTGGCTTTGCCGACATAGAGGACCGTGCCTGCGGCGTCTTTGAAGAGGTAGACACCGGGGCTGTCGGGGAGCAGCGCGGCTTTTTCGCGGGGTTCCATTTTGCAGAAGTGAGTAGCGAGTAGTGGTCAGTGAGTAGTACGCACTTCCCCACAACTCTTATGATACTTGAATTGGCCTGCGTGGATTTGAGGGTAGGACGTTGTTCCGGGCTGAGGCCCGGGCAAGTTGGGGCGCAGCAGTGCCGCGCCCGTACAGGAGAGAGGCGTGGACGGCTCGCGAGGCGCTCGCTGGGACGCGCTGAAGCGCGCCCCTACAAAGACGGGAGTGGCGGATGACGAGAAAGAGGAGGGGCTGAGGGTGACGGAATCGGAACGGGTGCGGATTCGGGCGGTCAAAACTTTGTCGGACGATTGGTATGTGTTGAAGAAGACTACGTTTGATTTTCTGCGGCGCGATGGGACCTGGCAGACGCAGAACCGCGAGACGTATGACCGCGGAAACGGGGCCGCGATTTTGCTTTATAACCGGGAGCACGGGACCGTGGTGCTGATTCGTCAGTTTCGATTCCCTGCTTTCGTGAATGGATTGGCGGACGGGATGTTGATCGAGGTGTGCGCGGGGTTGCTCGATAAGGACGATCCGGAGGCGTGCATCAAAAAAGAGGCGGAGGAAGAGGCTGGATTTGTAGTGCGCAATCCAAGAAAAGTGTTTGAGGCTTACATGAGCCCGGGGTCGGTGACGGAGAAGCTGTTCTTTTTTGTGGCGGAGTACGAGCACGAACATCGGATTTCGGCTGGTGGAGGGGATGAGAAGGAAGGCGAGGATATTGAGGTGTTGGAGATTCCGCTCGAGAAGGCGTTGGAGATGATTGCGCAGGGGGAAATCAGGGACGCCAAGACGATCATGCTTTTGCAGTATGCGAAGCTGGAGAAATTGCTGGAGTGAGCGGGGGCGACCGATCTAAAGATCGGCCACTACATGCGTCGTGAACGAA
>CAWHVA010000033.1:0-143567 GCA_963832615.1 uncultured Acidobacteriota bacterium | reverse complement strand
AAGCCACGAAGCAACTGACTTCCACACGCTCTCCGTCGGTCAACACGTGGATCGCGCCATCGCGATCAGTCCGCAGGATGCGCACGCCTGCATCTTCCAGCCGCTTGACTAGCTCCGGGCTAGGGTGACCGTAAGGATTGCCTTCTCCCGCGGAAATGATCGCCACACGCGGCCGCACGGCAGCCAGAAAATCAGGCATCGTCGAATTCTTACTGCCGTGATGTCCCACCTTCAGCACGTCGGCCTCTAGATCCTCCGCGCTGTTCCCGGCCAGAATCGCGCGCTCAGCGGCCTTCTCCGCATCTCCCGGAAGCAGCAAGGTTCGGTGGCCGTAGTGCAGCCGAATCACCAGCGAGTCATTGTTCTTCGCGGTCGGGGCCACGGAGAGCCGAAGTCTCGGGCCATAAGAACTGACCCTCGACGCCATCCCAACGGAAATTTTTCCCGCGCAGCTCGTATTCGATGGGAATTCCGCGAACGCGCGCCAAATCCTCCAGCTTCGCCAAAGCAGGCGAAGCCACCTCGCGACCAATCCAAAGCTGGCCCACGCGAAAGTTCTGCAATATCGCCGTTAGTCCTCCGAGATGATCCTGGTGCGCATGTGTCAGCGCGACAACGTCAATCTTCTGAAATCCCCGCGCCCACAAATACGGCGACACCGCTTCCTCTCCGGGATCAATCCCCTCATGTTGCTCGCGCCCCGGAAACCCCCCAAACGCCCCGCCCCCGTCAATCAACAAGGTCCTCCCGCGCGGTGAGACCACAAATAGCGAATCCCCCTGGCCTACATCCAGGATCGTCGTTTCCAATTTTCCAGCTGACCAAACCGGCGCGAAGGGGAACAGTGCAACGACCAGCGAGCATGCAGCTAACATCCCGCAAGACCCAGGATTGTGGCCCGCCGAGCGGAAAAGACGACGCGCGCAGCGACCCCCAATATGGCGGCAACGGAAAAGAAGACCACCACCAACCGATAAGGAGGTCCAGGAATACGGTAGCTCACGCGAGGAAAATGCGCTGACCATTGCACGAAATGCAGCAGGAGCCAGGTTAGCCATCCCCGAGGCGCGGCCAGGATTCTTCCAAGGACGGGGAAAACCAAACTACTCGCGAGCGTGATGAAGCCGAGGGGAACCACCAGACTGGTCAGCGGAACGGCAAGAAGGTTCACCAGCGGAGAAGCCAGCGTAATTCGATGAAAGTCGCGCGCTATGAGCGGCAACATTCCGATCTGTAGAACGATGGTAAGCACAAACAGTTCCCATACGCGAAATGAAAACGCCAAACCGCGGACGAGTACATTCTCGACGCTAACTGCCAGGCGCGTCGGTGCGTGCGCGGAGATCCAGCGCGCCGTTGCGCGAAGATCGAGGCGAAATTGAGCTATGCGCGGTTCGTGCGCGGCATCCCGAGTTACGTCACGCCATCCCCGCAGTGCCTTCACGTAAGGTTGAACGGTCGTTGACAGCCATGGCAGCGCCAGCCCGGCAATGCAGCCGATCGCAACGAACGTGAGTTGGAGACTTGAATCGCGCAGCGCCAACGGCCGCGCCAGCAGCAGGACCATCGCCGCGAGCGCCGCTGAATTCAGCAGCTCCAGCCGGCGGTACAGGAAGCTGCCGGTTACTACAGCTGTCGCCATCAATGCGGCGCGCAAAACAGGAGGCCGTCGTTCGACCACGGCCACGTACGCAAAGAGCTGCGTCAGTACAAAAAATGTAGCCCAGCCGGCGATAGACGCAGCTTGCGCGCGAGCCAGAATAAGAGTGCTGCCAGAGCGCCAACATGCAAGCCCGCGACCACGAGCACGTGGAACACGTCGGTCTTCTGGAAGTCCGTGGCTTCGTCGCGATCGACAAAAGTCCGGTCGCCGAGCAGCATCGCGCGCAGGACTCCGGCGACTTCGGGCCTTGCGCCGAACAGCGTATCAACCTCGTCGCGCATTCGCCGCCGTGCACGCGCTATAAAAATCCCCGGTGCCAGCGGCGCGACCGAGATGCGCTCGATCAACTCAGGCGCACGGAGCGCCGCGGTAAGGTCAATATTTTGTGTAGCCAGATAGGCGCGCCGGTCGAATGCCCCTTCGTCTCGGAAGAATTGTGGGCGCTTCGCTTGCGCCAAGACGGCGATTCCATCGCCAACATGAAGAGCGGGCAATTTTTGCTCAACGGTGTGTGGAGTGAAGCTTAGTCGCAGGCCGCCTCGCACCGGCGCGGTCGCGCCGTGATAATCCACGCCGGTAAGCTCAATCTCGTAACCGAAGCCCCACGGCAGCGATGCGGGTTCGTCTCGCAGCGTTCCGTGCCATCGCAAGGGGGAGCGCAAATCGAGTTGCCCGCTGTCAACGAGTCGCACAACGTGATCCGGTGGCAGAGGTTGCTGCGCAATGCTGGCGCTAAGCACACCGAGCGCGACCCAGGCCACCAGTGAAACCTCTCCGCTCACAGTCGCGCAATTGAAACGGAGGAGGACCACGCCTGTAAGAATCGACAAGCTGGCAAGCAGAGAACATCCCAGCAGGAAGGAACGCGAACCGCCCGCGTGCGCCAAGGCTTTACTCAAGCCGAGCACAATGCCGCACACAAAGGATGCGGCAATGGCTACGGCCGGAAGCTTCACGGAGCGCGTCTCAGTCGCACCAGGGTTTCGATGTGAAAGGTCTGTGGGAACAGGTCCAACAGGTGCATTTCCGAGATTTCATAGCGCACCGCGGGCGCGACATCTCCGTCCTTCTTCTTCGCCGACCCTGTCAGCACCGCCAAATCCCGCGCCAGAGTGGAAGGATCGCAGGACAAATACGCAATTTCCGGGGCGCCCAAGGCGGCCAGCGCCGTGGCCGCGCCAACGCCGAGTCCTGCGCGTGGCGGGTCGAGCGAAACGAAGTCCGGCTTTTCCTGCGTTTTCCGCAGAAATTCCTCGGCGTGCTCGTTGTGCGATGTAATCGTAACGCCGGCGCTCTCGGCATTCGCGTAGAGGTCACGCGTCGCCGCCAAATTCGCGTCCACACTGATGACCCGTTTGAATGCCTTCGCCAGCGGCAAAGTAAAAAAGCCAACCCCGGCATACAAATCCAGCGCAACATCACCCTGCGCACCGGAGGTCATCGTCTTCAGTAAATCCTCGACCAGGAAGCGGTTCACCTGAAAAAACGAAAGGTGACTCACCCGAAATCGGAACCCGCCAGCCTCGTGGAACAAAAATCCCGGCCCGGTCAGCTCGAACCGGTCTTTGCTCTGATCGAGCAATAGCAGGCTTTCAATTTTTGGGAGTGCTTGGCGGAACGCCGCAGCAAGTTCCGTCGCCGGCTTTGGGAATCGTTCAAACGCCACGTTCAGCGCGATCTTGTCGTCGGTCGAATCGACGAACGCTTCGATTTCCAGAACCTTTTCCGGCAAGTGACCGGACCGCGTCATGTTCTGCAACTGCTCAAACGTTTTCTCAAGCGTTGGGGACAGCACCGGGCACACATCAATCGGCACGATTACAGAGCTTTCCGGTAGGTAATATCCAAGGGCCAGGGGTTTCGAGTCACGCAGCGCCCATTGCGCCCGGTTCCGATAACCATAGGGCTGCGCCGAATGCTCAATAATCGGTCCGTCCCAAGTGATGCGTCCCAAACGCGACAACGTTTCGCGCAGGATCTCTTTCTTCAACTGCAGCTGCTCGGCTGCGGGGATATGCTGGTAATGGCAACCGCCGCAAGTTTGAAAGTGAGGGCAAAGAGCTTTCTGTCGTTGCGGCGCGGGAGAGGTAACCTCCAACAATCGAGCCCAGATCAGCTTGTTGCGTTTCTGCTTGATGTCGGCGCGCACCTCTTCTCCCGGCATCACATAGGGAACGAACACGGTGTTTCCGTCGGCATGCGCCAAACCATCACCACCGTAAACAAGCTTCTCAATCGATAATATTAACTCATCAGCCATATAAATGGTATCCAATCTGCGACGATCCGCGTGGTTGACCCAAGCCGCCGAATGCATCGGTAGCGGCCGCTTTCCGAAGCGGGCGCCTTTTGCAGGAAAGATGCCCGTTCCGACGAACGTTTTCAGGAAAAGTAGTAAAGACTTAGCCTTGGCAATCCAAACTCTTCCAACAATCGCTTCTGCATGTATTGCCGCTCGACCAGCGCAATCTGCTCCGCTTTCATTTTGCGCCGGTACATCGCCAGTTGGCCGTCGACCTCGCGCCGAATGCGCAGCATGAGCTCCTCGCTCGCGTGGCTGGTCAGAGCCGCTTGCAACTTTTCATCGAGAACCGTGAGCCGCCGCTCGAGGTCTTCGACATCCAGCGTTCCCGGAGTGTCCAACAGCGGCAAGTTCGAGTCCACCGATCGCGCAATCTCTGCAAACCGCGCGGCCAATTCTGGATGCGTCACGCGATGCTTCTCCGCTGCTTTCACAATTTGCGCCGCGTTCTTTGCGAAGTACGCTCGCAGGTCGTCCCGCGAAAAAGGTTCGGCGGACGCGCGTCCATTCTTCGGCGTGCTCCCAGCCGCCGCTTCTTGGTTCTCAGCTACCGCCTCTAGTATCGCATCGGTGCAGTACGCCAGACTCTTTAATGGCTTTCCGGCGCCGCGCCGCGAACGGCCGTAGCTCTCAAACGCTCGATCGATCCCCTTGAGCACGGCGTCCAGCGGTATCCCTGCCTTTTGCCACGTCTCCATGATCGCCCAGTCGAGTGGCGACACCAGCAGATGCGCGCCTCGCTTTTTCCAGAAATATTCCTCGATTTCCGTGAAGTAGTTGAAGTAGTTCCAAACGTCCATGTCGCGAACGCCGCCGTCGCCGTCGTGGGGCAACTCCACCGCGGCTTAGCCCTGAACTTTCTTGGTTTGCGCCGGCACGTTCTTTGCGGCCCGAAACTCCGCCCCGCCTCGCCCCGATGTTTCCGCGGGCTGGTTCTTTTCCCAAATCAGTCGCAGACCATTCAGCGTCAAGAACGCATCGGTGTGTTGAATCTGCTTCGAGCCTCGTGCAACCAGTGAGGCTTGCCCTCCCGTTGCTACCACAGTTGCCTGGGTCTTCAGTTCCGCCTTGATACGCGTCAACATGCCATCGACCATATCAATGGCGCCATAGTAGAGACCTGCTTGCATGTGCGTGACGGTATTCGTACCGATCACGCGGCCGGGATCTTTGATTTCCACGCGAGGAAGCCGCGCCGCGCGCGAAAACAACGCTTCGGATGCAATGCCCAACCCCGGCGCGATGACACCACCCAGATATTCACCGCGTTCTGAGATTACGTCGAAGGTGATAGCGGTGCCGAAGTCCACCACGATGCAGGGGCCCCCATACTTGTGAAACGCAGCGACGCCATTCACGATGCGGTCGGCTCCCACTTCCAGCGGGTTATCGACCAGAACGGCCATCCCCGTCTTTACGCCGAGTTCGACGAACAGAGCTTTCTGTCCGAAATAAAGCCGCGACATCTCGGCCAGTGTCCAATTCATCGGTGGGACAACGGAGCTGATGATCACGCCCTTGATTGCGGCTCCGTCGAGGCCGGCGAGCGTAAACAGGTTTCGCGTCAGCACACCATACTCGTCCACGGTTTGCAGCCGCGCCGTGGTGAGCCGCCAGTTGGCGATGAGTTCCTCGCCTTGAAAAACGCCTAGCACCGTATTCGTGTTGCCGACGTCAATGGTCAATAGCATCTGTCGTCGCCGAAACTCCGATGAATAAAATTAAGCATGTTGCTGCCTTTACCGTCGTCTTCGCCTCATTCGTTTTTTCGACCGGAGCGGTAGGCACAGACGCTTCGACTCTCAGCGTAAACAAGAGTGTTTGTGCTACTTCTGTTCGGTCACATCCCCGGCGATCACGGTTACGATCTGTCCGCTATCGCGCTTCACCAGGAGTAGGCCCTCGGGTCCGAGTCCAGCGGTAACCCCCGCGAAGCTTTCTTTCCCGTTCGTTACGCGGACGCGTTTGCCTTGCGCGTAGCTGGAGATTGCCGCGAATCGGCTGGTGACGCTTTCCGGGCCATCAGTCAAGAATCGATTGTAGTCGTTCTCGAATTCGCGCAGCAACCGCACCAGCAATTCCAGCCGCGACTGCGGCTTTCCCGTTTCCACGCGCAGCGAAGTGGCGATCGCGCTCAGCTCCGCCGGAAACTTCTCCTGATTCACATTCAGGCCGATGCCCACGATCACAAACCGGATTTGCGCCGGCTCGGCGTGCATTTCCGTGAGAATGCCGCCGACTTTCTTTCCACGGATCAGGAGATCGTTGGGCCACTTGAGGTCTACGTTCAAGCTCGTCTGCGCCTGGATCGCGGCGTGCGCCGAAAGGCCCGCCATCATCGTCAACAGCGGAGCCTGCACGGGCGCAAGATGCGGGCGCAACAGCAGCGTGGTATAAATTCCGGTCGCGCGCTCGGAGTGCCATGCGTGCCCGGCGCGGCCGCGGCCTGCGGTTTGCTCTTCGGCGAGCACCACGGCGCCTTCCGGCTCTCCGGCATGGCCAAGGTCCAGCGCGACGTGGTTGGTCGAATCCACTTTGAAGAAGTGATGGATTCGTTTACCGAACAAGCTGCCCTTCAATCGCTGGCGCAGCATGTCGGGCGTCAGGATGTCCGGTACTTTCTCCAGGAAATATCCGATGTGCTGTTCGCCTTTCACGCGGACGCCCAGCTCGCGGAGCCGATTCACCCAGCGCCACACCGTTGAGCGTGACACGCCTATCTCCCGCGCGATGCGCGCGCCGCTTACCACGATCGTTGCGTTTTCAGCCAGCAGGGTCAGCAGCGCGGCGATCCGCCGATCGGTCATTCCTGGAAGCGTGTCGGATTGTGCCTTCGTGCGCCGCGTCATCATCTTTTCGTTTTTGCGTTCCAACCGAGCGACGACGGAATATTCCATGCGCGCCGGGCTAAAGCCCCGGCGCCTACACGAGTCGGTGTCGCGCGTCTCTCCCGCCGTCGAAACCGACGTAAGCTTACTTGCCCTCGATGCTGTCTACAAGCAGGCTCAGGTCGGCTGCGGGTGCCGAATGCGTCAGCGCGCCGGAGGATAGGAAATCGGCGCCGGTTTCCGCGTAAGCTCGCGCATTGTCGAGCGTGATGCCGCCGGAGATTTCGACGACGCATTCGCGTCGTAGACTTCGCGCCAGCTTGACGCAACGCGAGGCGGCATCGGGTGTCATGTTGTCGAGCAGGACCGATTCCGCTCCTGCATCCAACGCATCGCGCAACTCGCGCTCGTTGCGCACCTCAATCTGGATCGGCAGGGAATTGTCCGGCGAAGCGCTGCGGGGGCCAGCAGTAGCCTCATACGCTGTCGCTTCTTGAGATTTCATCTGCGATGACGCGTACGCGTGTGCTTGACCCAGCGCCGCGGTTACGCCCCCGGCCAGCGCAATGTGATTCTCTTTCAACAATATCGCGTCGTAGAGACCGATGCGATGATTCGTGCCTCCACCCATGCGCACGGCATATTTTTCCAGCATGCGCAGTCCTGGCGTGGTTTTTCGCGTGTCGCGAATCCTGGCACTGGTGCCCGCGAGGCGTTCAACAAAACGGTGCGTGAGGGTAGCGATTCCGCTCAAGTGAGCCAGGAAGTTGAGTGCCGTACGCTCAGCCGTGAGAACCGCTCTTGCTCGCGCGTGAATCTGGAGCAGTTCGCACCCCTTCTCGACGGCATCGCCATCATTGGCAATGAGCTTGGTCGCAGCGCCCGCATCGAGCGCCCGAAAGACGCGCTCGGCGAGAGGCAATCCTGCACAAACCAAAGGAGCCTTTGCGATGATCCGCGCATGCGCCACGGCCGTCGCGGGAAGGGTAGCCAGCGAAGTTACGTCGCCGGAGCCGACATCTTCGGCCAAGGCCCTGCGAATGAGCTCATCGATATCGTGGGAATTCCAGTCCATGTGGGGAATCGGACGCGCTAGGCATCCCGATCAAGTTGGCTGAGGCGTGCGCGCAGCTTTTGCAATTCCAGCTTTTGCTCCTCCAAGGTGGCTTCCATCCCGCTCACAATCTTTTCCGGCGCGCGACTGCGGAAACTCGGGTCGTCCAGCTGTCTTTCTTTCGACGCGATGGCTTTCTGCAAGCCATCGATTTCCTTACGAAGGCGCGCGGCCTCACCCGAAGTGTCCGTCGCGTCGGTCACATAGGCGATGCGCACATCGAACTTCGCCGTCGAACGAACCGCGCCGCCGGTTGCCGCGAGACGGTTCGCGGAGACATGCATGTCCGATAAGCTCGCCAGGCGCACGAGGCCATCGAGATTTCGCTGGATCGTCGATCGAACGTATTCGTAGGAGCTGTAAAACTCGGCAGCCACTTTCTTTTTTGGGTCGAGCTTCATTTCCGCTCGAATGTTCCGCAGCTCCGCGATCACGTCCTGCACCAGCGCGAACTCGTTGACGCGGGACTGATCGCCGGGATTCTTGTGTTCCGCGGCGAACGATTGCAACGCAATGGATTTGTCGCCGGGACGCTGGGGCAGTTGATGCCACAGCTCTTCGGTGAGGAAGGGCATGAAGGGATGCAGCAGACGGAGCGCGCCGTCGAACGCGGCGAACAGGTTTTTCCACGCGACCACGGCTCGCTCGCGGTCGGCGTTCAGCAAATCCGGCTTGATCCACTCAATGTACCAGTCGCAGAAATCACCCCAGAAAAACTGGTAGATCGTCTGGGCGGCCTCGTGGAAGCGATAGTTCGCGAGAGCGGTGTTCACGGTGTTCCGTGCGCCCGCTAGCTTTTCGAAAATCCACTCGTCGATGAGCGGAATGCTGCCATTGAAATCGTAGGGAGCATTCTTGCGAACGTCAGGTGCTGCTAATTCCTCGAACGTCGCTCCGCCGCCTTGCTCGAACTTGTCGAGATTCATGAATAGAAAGCGCGACGCGTTCCAGATCTTGTTCGCGAAATTCCGCGCGCTTGCCATGCGGTCATCGGACAAGACGATGTCAGTGCCAGGAGCGGCCATCGATGCGAGGCAAAACCTCATCGCATCGGTGCCGTACTGCTGGTTGAGTTTCACGGGGTCGAGTCCGGTGCCCTTGGACTTCGACATCTTCTCGCCGCTGGCCGTGCGCACCAGCGAATGCAGGTACACAGCACGGAACGGCACCTCGCCGGTGAAGTGAATGCCCAGCATGATCATGCGCGCCACCCAGAAAAACAGGATGTCGTAGCCGGTGATCAGCAAGCTCGTGGGGTAGTACTTCTGGAAATCCGCGGTTTTTTCAGGCCAGCCGAGCGTGGAAAATGGCCAGAGTCCGGAGCTGAACCACGTATCCAGCACATCGAGATCCTGCGTCAGGTTTTCCGAGCCGCAGGTCGGGCACTTTGCGGGCGCCTCCCTCGCGACCGTCAGATGATTGTGTTCCTTGCAGTACCATGCCGGAATACGGTGGCCCCACCACAACTGGCGCGACAACGTCCAGTCGCGGATGTTGCGCATCCAGTTGAAATATTCCTCGCGGCGGTTGTCAGGAACGATGTGGATGTCGCCGCGCTCCACGGCCGCGATCGCGGGCTCGGCGAGCGGTTTCATCTTGCAGAACCACTGCGTTGACGCGCGCGGCTCCACAATGGTGCGGCTGCGTTCACAGATGCCGATTGCGTGGGTGTGGTCGGTGATTTTCTCGAGCAGGTCGAGCGCCTTCAAATCCTCGACCACCTTCTTGCGCGCGGCGAAGCGTTCCATGCCGGCATAAGCGCCCCCGGCGGCGCTGATGTGGCCGTCGTCGGTCATGATGTCAATCTCCGCGAGACCATGACGGCGTCCGAGGTCGAAGTCGTTGGGATCGTGCGCAGGGGTAATTTTCACCGCGCCGGTGCCGAATTCGCGGTCGACCATCTCGTCGGCGATGATGGGAATCTCGCGATTCACAAGTGGCACGATCGCGCTTCGGCCGACCAGATGCTTGAACCGCTCGTCCTCGGGATGCACCGCGATGGCGGTATCGCCCAGCATGGTCTCGGGACGCGTCGTGGCCACGACCAGATATTCTTTGCTTCCCGCCACGTGGTAGCGGATGTACCAGAGATGTCCGGCGCGCTCTTCGTGCAGCACTTCCAAATCGCTGAGTACCGTCAAGCAGACCGGGCACCAGTTGGTCATGCGCTTGTCGCGATAGATCAAACCCTCGTCGTAGAGGCGCACGAACACTTCGCGCACCACGCGTGACAACTCCGGCGAAAGCGTAAATTTCTCGCGCGACCAGTCGCAGCTTTCTCCGATCTCCCGCATCTGCCGCTGGATTGTTCCGCCGCTCTCTTCCTTCCATTGCCAGACGCGGCGCACGAACTCCTCGCGGCCAAGATCCCGATAATTGATGCCTTGTTCCGCAAGTTGCCGCACGACCACGCGCTGCGTGGAAATTCCGGCGTGGTCGGTGCCCGGCAGATACAAAGTGTTGTAACCGCGCATGCGGCGCCAGCGCGTGAGGATGTCGATCTCGGTGTGGTCCAGCATGTGCCCGATGTGCAGGGAGCCGGTCACGTTGGGCGGCGGAATCACGATCGAAAACACCGGGCCAGGTGCGTTCACATCGGCGCGAAACAGGTGTTCCTTCACCCAGAACTCCGCCCAGCGGGGTTCGATCAGCTGCGGTTCATACGCTTTGGCGATTTCACGAGGCATTCGGGCCGATACTCCTGAAGAATTCGCGCTTCCACGCGTTCCTGCGGCGCATTTTTCCGTCAGAGCAATCTTTGACTATACGAGGGGGGAGCCAGCGCGGTCAATTGAGCGGAAAACGGTGTGGCGAACCCTAGTCGGATATGCCGACTGATTGCCGGGTGCCGCCGCTTGACGAGATACGTTGACTCAGATACTCTCCGCCCAGGTCACAACAGCAGTTCATTCCTTTCCTGGCATCGGCCCCTTTCAACTCAGGTTAGCGTCGTAAACTTGGAGGTCTACGTATGAACAAATTCATTCGCTGTCTCACGGGACTATGTCTCGGGGTTCCATTTGTTTGCATGGCTGCGGCACAGACCCAAGGTGCTGCAAATTACCCGCGAATATACCAAGCCCGGAAAAGCGGGCTTGATCCACGAACAAAAGGAAAGCGTGTTTGTCCAGGCAATGGCACGCGCTAAATGGCCGACATACTATCTGGGAATGACTTCACTATCGGGCAAGCAACGTGCCCTGTTCCTGACGCAGTATGCTTCCTTCGAAGCTTGGGAAAAGGACACCGCCGCGGTTGCAAAAACAGCGCCCTTTCCGCAGTTCTGGACCGAGCCGGTATGGCTGACGGGGAATTACTCGATTCGATGGACCAGGGCGTGTTTATATTCCGCGAGGAAATGAGCTTGCGGCCGAGGTCGGACTTGTCTCCGATGCGCTTTATGGAAGTCTCGGTGTTCCACGTGCGCCCGGGCCACGATAAGGAATGGAGCGAACTCGTCAAAATGGTGAACGCTGCATACGTCAAGGGTGTCCCCGAAGCACACTGGGGGTGTTTCCAGGAAGTCTATGGAGGGGAAGGCGGCACTTATATCTTCTTCACGGGCCGCAAATCCTTGGCAGAAATCGATCGAGGTGCGCAGGAAGACAAGCAGTTCGCCGCCGCGATGGGCGAAGATGGCATGAAGAAGCTTGACGAACTCTTCGCTGCGGCCGTGGAATCATCGCAACAACAGCTGTTCCAGATCGACGCACAGATGAGCTATGTCGCGCCCGAATGGATCAAAGCGGACCCAGAGTTTTGGAAACCGAAGGCAGTTTCTGCCGTTGGCACCGCCAACGCGGAGGACAAGAAAGGCAACCCGTAGCGTTCAAACCGCAGTCTTGAAGCCAAGCATTTCTCGACCGGCTCCGAGATCATCGGAGCCGGCTTCTTTTGGCTTCTCGAAGCGCGTCAATAGACGTTGATCGGGCACAGGGAGCCTGGCTAAAGCCAGGCTCCCTTGAGGCGGGGCGTTTACAGGGACTTCAAGAACGCGATGATGTCATCCTGATCCGGGCGTTTTAGCTTTTCAAACTCCTTTATGACGTGGGCGGCCTCGTCGTGGTGTCGCGTGATGGCGTCGAACAATGTCAGGGAAGTGCCGTCGTGCATCAACCGTGGGCGCAAGCGCACCCCCCACAGCGGAGCGGTACGAATCTTGTTTCGGCTGCTCTCGAAGTTTTGTTTCGAGAGATACCCGGACATTTGGTCGAAGACTTTCTGTCCATAGTGCTCGCGCGTGGCCTGCAGGATGCCGTCGCCGGTGCCCACGTCGTGCATCAAGAAATCGCTCCACGGGTGGAAGGTGACGGAGCCAAGCGCAGCGGGAATTGCGAATGTTCCGCCATCGATCTTTGTTCCCGCGGGGGCGGTAGTCAGCGTTTCGACGTGGCACGTCGCACAGCCGATCTTGTCGAACAGCGCGAAGCCCTTCCGTGCAGCCGCGGTGCCTGCAAGCTCCACATCGCGCGCGGGAGCCTTGGTAGCGCGAATGAAGCGAGCGAAGTGGTCAATGTCGGAAAGGCCGTCGGTCCCGGGCTTATCGTTGGGCTCGGCCACGGTGTTGCAGAGACTGGTCACCTCCGTGGGCTGCAGACGATTGGTGATGCCCATCTCGTTCAGGTAAGCGTCGCCGCTGAACGACAACAAGCTCGCGTGTTGATCTTTCCAGCCGAAGCGGCCTACGCCCATCTGTCCAGGCGCTTCCACGATAGGCACATACAGAACCTGGCCGCAGATTTTCCCATGTGAGGATTTACATTGTTGTTTGGACAGATCAACGAACGTTTGATCGGCGACGGCTTCGACGAAGCCATCACCCAGAAGATTCAAAGAGATGCGAAGGGTGCGGATCGTCTCGGTTTCTGGAACGCGTTCCTGAATTTCCTTGTTCGGAAACGCTCCGTTGGGGCAGATGGCGCGATCGTTCACCAGGGAGCGGCCGCTAATGACTTCGGCGCCATGCGCGATCGCGATGTCGGGATTGCGAAAGCGCCCGTCTGGTCCCTGATGGCCGACGCGCAACTCCGTGACCTGAGAGGCCGCGCCAGACACAGGACTCTGGTGGCATTCGCGACAGGACTGCGCATTGTACAGCGGACCCAGTCCATCACTAAGCTGCTCCACTTCGTCGAAGGTCGTTTGGTCGGCTTGGTGCGTGGCATCATCCACCATGCCATTGGTTTTGTTGTCGAAACCCGTTGGGGCGTCTGGAACGGGAATGGCAGCGGAAACCAGAGCAAAGCATAGAGCGGCCGCAGCGATGAAAATCCTCATGGGCTATCCCTCCTCGAGCGGATCGGGACCCGGGCCTAGGTTGTGGATATCATCTTGGGCTGGTGGAGCAAAGGCCAAAGAACACGGGGCTGCCCAAATCGGCACCTCCCATGCCCACGCGACACGCGTTCCTGAGGGCGTAAATTCTTCACTGCATCGCCAAGCCCATCTTGCGCTTCAATCGTTCACTAATGGCGCTCAAATAGGGGTAGAGTTACCCTGCGGAGAAGTCGTATTCAGTGCGGCTTCGGACTGCTGGATCACGACTTGACGCGTCAGCAAAGGGTCCTGCCGACATTGGTTCGCCTCCCAAGGAGACGGTTTCCTATACCCTGAACAGAAGCGGACATTCGCACAATGGAGAAACCAACTTGCGAAACAAATCAGCGGTACTCGTCGCAATTCTGGCCAGCATGGCTCTATGCGCCGTTGGTTCACCAAAGCTGGAGTTGAGCTGGAAGAATCCCAACTACACCGGGGGAATGTTCAAGAATATTCTTGTGCTGGCGCTGAATGGCAAGGCCGCAAACCGCGCCGAATTCGAGGATGAGTTGGTGGCAGCGATTTCCCGCCCCGGAGGACAAGCGGCGCCCAGTTATGAGTTTATGCCGCGTCCCGACGCCACCCCCATCGACATGAAGGATTTACGGGAACTGGTAAAGGAGCAGAAATTTGACGCCATCGTGGTCGCGCGGTTGACCAAACGGGAGACGAAAACCACCTATGTCCCCGGCGAGGTCTACACGCCATCCCCCTACTACGGAACTTTTTACGGCTATTACGGCGCGGTGTACCCGGTGATTTATTCACCCGGGTATATGCAGACCGAGAAAGAAGCGCAAGTGGAGGTGAATTTCTATGCCACCGCAAAGCCGGATGGAGAACTGGTGTGGACCGGAACCACGAATACGTTTGAGGCGAGTTCCGCGATGAAAGTGATTAAGGATCTGGTCAAAATTGTAACCAAAGAGCTTGAACGAGAGAACATCATCGAGCGTGAATCCAAATGAAACGCCCAATCAGAGCCTCTTAAGCGGGCACTTTGCCGAGCAGAAACGAATCTAATCCCTGATTAGCGCGCCAACCAGAAAGATGAATTCATCTGAAGCCACCTGAGAGAGACAACCGCGCGGAACGCTCTTTCTTCTGGCAAATTTTCTGCTTGTGGATGAACAGCACACGGAACGGCAAGGGATCTACCGTCTCCTAGCCAGTTCCTCGCGGACGATGGTTTCGATGACTGGTTTCAGAAGGTCGCGGGCCACTTCCTGCAACCTGTCCGGGCTCATGCGTTCGAGCACTCTGGCCACGACAGCATCCATATCGAGCTCGGTTGCTCCGTGCGCAGCTTCTTCGCGAGCGGTCTCCACCGCTTCGGGTATTACGGCAGTCGTAGCCGCTCCGGAGACCACTTCGATTTCGTCGGGAGCCACCGCGCTTGCAAACGCACTCGTCACTTCCGGGATTTCTGGCGCCGCGTCTTCCACCTGCGGCGCTGACGCAGGCTCTGGCTCGGGCGCTTGACGGATCGCGGGCGCGACCGGGGCATCCCAAGTCGATGCAAGCTTGGTCGCTTTTTGGGCTTCCGCGTCCCAGGGACTTGGCGGCGGCGTTGAAAACCACGAGGTGGTGGAGCTGGTTTTCTCCGCCTCGACTGCAGGTACGGTTTCGGATACTACGGTCGAAGATTCTACGATGGGCACTGCCTCAACCGGCTCGGGCTCTCTTTCTGGCGCGACGACCTGGGCCTCGGAAACAAATTGTTCAGAAGCCGGTTGATCGGAGACCGGTTGTTGCGAAACAAACTCATGTAAAACGGGGTCTTGCGCGACCGGGGCTTGCGAACGCTCGTCCTGAGACGCAACGTGCTCCGAAACAGGCGCTTCGGAAACAAAACTCTCTTCTCGCGCCGCGACCGGCTCGGCGTGTCCTACCATCGCTTCCAGCTCCGCCGCATGAGGCGCTGGATGTTCTTCCTCGGCCACGGCCGCTTTATTCTGCACTCCGGCCTCAATGGCCGCCGCCCAGGCCTCCCCGGAGAATGGCGCCGCCGGCATGTTTCTGAAATCGGAAATCCCGGTATGGACGTTTTCCTGGACCTCCGCAGCCTCCGACAAATCAGCCTTTTCGCGCGTGGGCGTCCATCCTGAATGTCCCTTGCCGCGCGCCAGACCTTCCTCCGACGCGGCATCACGCCATCCGCTACCGGACGCCGCGACATCCTCGCCAGAGTCTTCACTGCCCGCGTCGCGGCGCCACGATGGTTTGGCATCAGCGTCTTCTTCTTCCTCTTCCTCCTCGACTTCCTCTGTGCGCCAGTCGCGCTCCAACGCGGGTACAGCCGTAACTTCACTTGGTTCTTCTTCGGCATCGGTTCCAGGCGTTTCCAGCAGGCTTCCGAAGGCCACGGGTTGTTGGCCGCTTTCAATCTTCAATGCGGCTGGACGCGCGGGAGCTTCATCGACAAACGATTCGGTGTCAAATTCGGGTAAGGTGGCCGCCGGCTTGGGCGCGAAGTTCGAACGACCGCTTCGGGATTCCGGGGTTGGTGCAGCGGGAGCTTCCACAGGAGCTTCCGCAACGGCTTTCGCTGGCACGAAGCCCGCATGCGCGACCCCTGCGCGCACCAGCGCGGACTTCACCATCGAAATCAAAGGGTCGGGAGGAACGAAAGGTTTCTTCAAGACGCCGTCAGCGCCCACGCGCTGCGCTTCCTGCTCATCCAAGGGGTCGAATGCACCCACCAGCAGAATCACCGGAATGTGCTTGAGCTCCGGATCGTCTTTCACGTACTTGCACACTTCGTAGCCGTTACGCACCGGCATGAACACATCGGCCAGCACCAGGTCCGGGTGAATATCGGAAATTTTACGTACCGCCGCTTCACCGTTGCCAACGGCGATTACATCGATGCCGTGGTCCTTCAGCGCAAGACCCACCATCTTCTGGATATTGCTATTGTCGTCCGCAACCAGGATCTTGGCCACCGAACGTCCTCCGGGAAAAATTCCCGTCTCTTAGGTACACAGTTGCACGACCGCGCATAAATCGACCGGTCGGTTGTCTCTGCCAACAGCGACAGCGTACATCGCACTTAAGGATGACTCAAGATCATTGGAGCATCCCGTCTGGAGGTCGTCAACGCCAACCGGGGAGAGATGTGTCGGAAGTGAATACCCCGAGGCCACTGATTTGACTCTTCTTGTTGGTTCTTGATGGTGACAGAACAGACACAATTCCCAGGACCGGTCTTAGTACCGGCGCGTTTAGCCGCAATCTATAGTCCGGGTGTGGGACGAGTCATCGTCGACTCTTTTGTACGGATAACTCTGGCTTCCCGAGCGTAAAACCGGACCTGGCAGACCCGCGCATCAGACTGAAGCTTCGAAGATGTCATCGCGATAGAACAATTGGAAGGGCCTAAAGACGGATTCGGTATGGCAATTTGGGCAGGTTCGAAGTCCGCTCCCTTCAGGAATTGTGGGTCTCGGTAGGATCTTAAAAGGGTCGCGATAATACTCCGCAACCACGGAAGCCTCAATTTGAGTGTGGGTAAAAGTGTGACTGCAATTCGGACAGATAACGACCCACCGAGGCATGATCCATCCATCATGGATACCGCTCGCGTCGTTGGAAATACGTGGAATGCCTTAGCGATTCTGAGTCGAGGCGCGGACGTTTACGTCCGCAAATCAAGAGGGCACACCTGTTGGAACAAGAAGAAAGCGGCAACCGTAGTCCCAGAACCTTACAGCGGGAACTCAGCTACCAAGGAACAATCTTGTGAATGCCCTTCTTTTTCTTACTGGTGGATTCCTTCTGATTGCCGGAATCGGTTGCAGAGGAGCTCTGTGAGCTGTCCGCAGCTGTACCGTCCGCATTTTGTGCTGGTGCCGAGCCGTCACTAGCTGTCTTTGCATCGGGGTTCCCGGTGGTCGTGGTGGTGTTCACCGGATTCGTGTTTGCGTCGGTTGAGGCAGGAGGAGCCGCAGTAGTGGCCGCTGCCTTGGGATCTCCCGCCGGGTCTGGGCTGGTCGCGCTTCCGTCCGCCGGTGCAACTGCCGGCGTTTCTTCAGTACTGGCGGCGCTGTCTTCGGCCGTGCCTGTTCCGCTGGTGGACGCGCCTCCGGGTGTCACAATCTCAACGACGGCGGCGTTTCCTGCTCCCGGGGCAGACCCACCCAGGTTCGACCGATTTCCCGGCGTCAAGACATCAGTCGCCGAGGTGTTGTCCGACTCCGGCTGCAGGTTCGGCGCGCCGGTTCGCGCGGCGGCCATAAGCTCGGTATGGGGACCCGACCGCACCAACGCCAGAGGCTTTTTGATCAGGGTGTCATGCTCGCGCGGGGTGTTCTGTTCCGCGACCATCCATGCCTGCGCTTTGGGGTCCGGCTGAGGCACGGGAACCTTAAACGCTTTCAATTTGTATTTCGCATCCGGGACCAGCGGCGACAAGGGATAGTTACGAACGATCTGCGAGTAGTAGAGCGAGGCAATCTCCTTATGCTCGCTGCGCTCGAAAATGTCGCCCAGCATCCACAATGCATGGTCCGACTTGCTGTATAGGGGATAGCGCTTGGTGATGGCGATCAGTCGGGCCGCCGCGGCGCGTTTGTCGCCCTTTACGTAGTAGAAGTAGCCGATACGGTAGTCGCCCTCAGCAATGATTTCCTGCACGTTGCGCAGGCGTTGCTCGGCCTGCGGTGCCAACGGGTCCTTTGGATACTTCTCCAGAAAAGTCTGAAACTCTTCCTCGGCGGCCTTGGCTTCGGTGCGGTCGCGATCGGGCTTGGCAATCTGTTTGTAGTGCGTGTTTGCTACCTGGAGTTGTGCATAGCTCGCTTCCGGCAGGAACGGGAAGAAGATACCGAAGTCCTTGTAGGCTTGGATGGCTTGGGTCAAGTTCGCCGTCCCGCCCTCTTTATAATAGGAGTCCGCAATCGCCAGCTTGGCCTTGGCCAGGTACTCGCTGTCTGGGTACGTATTGATCAGCGTTTGGAGGCTCAAGCGCCCGACCTCCTGGCGGCCGTGCTTGATGTCTTCGATGGCCCGGTTGTACAAAACCTTGTCGGGTTCGGCGGTGTTGTCGGCGGTGGTGGCCTTGTTTACTGGTTTCTTTTTGTGGAGGATTTGGGCGTCGCAAGTGCTGATCGTCAGCGCCGCGAGTCCCCCCGCCAGAACAAGAATGCCTAACCGTTTCCCAGTCTTGCCTCTAAGAGCTTGGAGCAAACGTTCACCTCTCCTGCGTAAATGTCGTCCCCTGCGCCACCTGATCGGCTGCGGGGCGTTCCAGCTGAACTAGGCTCTGAGCAATTTTAGTATACCCTGAACGAAAGGACAGGCCAGCGCCAAAATGTTGCCCTTTCGACCAGCCTCCACGGCCGCGAACCTTCCCTTGAGCCCTTGAGCCGCGACCTCGCCAGCCCGCTGTTTGTGAGATGCCCGTTCCTCCATCGCGGGGTTGCCTTGCCAAGGAAGACCTTCCCCGGAGAATTTAAACAAACTGTTACAATGAGTGATGCGGTTGCCACTAAAATAACCTGCGCACTCGCCGTCAGGGGCGGGCTTCATCACTGAAAAATGGACAAGCGTAAATTTCTTTTTGTCTCGCTCTCGGGACTCATCGGCGATATTGCGTGGCAGATTCTGAAAGAGGGCCACGACGTCCGCTACTACATCGACGCCGAGAAAGAACGCGACATCGCCGACGGCTTTGTTCCCAAGTCGACCGACTGGGAGAAAGATGCCAAGGAATGGGCGGACATCATCGTCTTTGACGACACCTTGGGGCAAGGCGCAAGGGCGCAGGCCCTCCGCGCAGCCGGCAAGCCAGTCATCGGCGGCACCGAATACACCGACCGCCTAGAAGACGACCGCTCCTTCGGCCAGGAAGAGCTGAAGAAAGCCGGCGTCAACATTATTCCGTACGAGGATTTTGACTCGTTCGATCCGGCGATCGAGTTTGTGAAGAAAAATCCAGATCGATACGTCATCAAGCCCAGTGGCGAAGCGCAAAACGTCAAGCGTCGCCTTTTCGTGGGCGAAGAAGAAGACGGCGAAGACGTTATCCGGATGCTCGAAGCCTACAAGAAGGCCTTCAGCGAAGAGATTAAGGTGTTCCAGTTGCAGCGCCGCATCAATGGCGTCGAAGTCGCCGTCGGCGCTTTCTTCAACGGCAAACGGTTCATTACTCCGGTCAACATCAACTTCGAGCACAAGAAGCTTTTCCCCGGCGAAGTTGGTCCGCCGACCGGCGAGATGGGCACCGCGATGTTCTGGAGCGAGCCTAATGCTCTGTTCTACCGCACTCTTCTCAAGATGGAACCAAAGCTGGCCCTCGAAGGCTACGTCGGCTACATCGACCTGAACTGCATCGTCAACAACAACGGCATCTACCCGCTGGAATTCACATCGCGCTTCGGCTACCCCACGATCTTCATCCAGCAGGAAGGCATCCTCACGCCCATCAGCGACTTTTTCTGGGAACTGGCCACCGGCGCAGAGCCCAAGTGGCGCACCCGCAGCGGCTTCCAGATCGGTGTCCGCATCGTGGTTCCACCGTTCCCCTTCGACGACGAGCCCACCTTCGAGTCCTTCTCCAAGGACAACGCCATCGTCTTCAAACGCGGCACGCCCGAGCAAGTCCACATCGAAGACGTGAAACAGGTCAACGGGCAATGGCTGATCGCGGGCACCTCCGGAGTCGTACTCGCCGTAGTCGGCACAGGCCAAACCATGAAACAAGCCCAAGCGCAGGTCTATACGCGCATCAAGAACATCCTCATCCCCAATATGTACTACCGCACAGACATCGGTGACCGCTGGGCGGAAGACTCCGACAAACTCCACAACTGGGGCTACCTCCGGTAGCACAGACCCTCTTGTCTGTGGCCCGCGAGATGCTTCCGAGCAGTGAGAGAACTGGCACCCATACCCGCCCCTCCTTCAGAGGCCGGGGTTTGGATTCAGCCAGCCCAAGCTCTAAGTCGCTGGCTACCCTGTTACCAAAGTAGTGCTATCCCAGAACGATCCTTTGACCGGACTCCCATAAATATGGGACCATGGCCCCATGAAGACCACCCTTGAAATTCCCGACGGTATCTTCCGACGCGCCAAATCGAAAGCGGCCGAGCAAGGCATACCACTGCGTCAATTTGTAACCGAAGCGGTCGAGGACAAGTTGAAAGCATCCCCCCCCCAAGGTGCCAAGCCCTGGATGAAACATATAGGGAAGCTGAAGGACCTGCGCAAAGAATCGCGGCGCGTAGACAGAGTCATAGCGGAGGCGTTCGAAAAAATCGATCCCGAGGTGTGGATTCAGGAGCGAGATTGATTCTGGATACAAACGCGCTGTCCGCCGCAGCTGAAGAAAATCCTGATGTACTGGAGTTTCTGGCTGGCGCTGAGGAGGTAGCGCTTCCCGTTGTAGTCATCGGAGAATATCGCTATGGCATAGCCCAGTCCCGCCATAGTTCTCGATATCGCCAATGGTTGGACGACTTGATCAAGGACTGCAGAGTTCTGGAGGTCACAGACCAGACCACGCATCACTACGCAGCGATCGGCGTCGAACTTCGGCAGGCGGGAAAGCCAATTCCAACCAACGACCTCTGGATTGCCGCGCTGTGCCGTCAGCACCGTCTTCCTATCCTAAGCCGCGACCACCACTTCGATGCAGTCCCTGCCTTGAGGCGGGTCCGCTGGTGAATCGCAGGAAGCCCGCGTCCTCGTTCGAGCTTTGCTTCAATGCATCGGGACCGAGCCGCCGCCGCCGGGCCGGTTCTTCTGCAGCAGGAACGACAGCCCGAACATGATCATCGCGGCGACCGCCAGCACCCAGTACGTATCTATGTAGGCCAGCGTCGCTGCTTGCAATTTCAACTCGGCGTACAGGCGTGCGGTGGCTTGCTGCTGTGCGCCGAAGGTGCTGAGTCCGCCGCGGGCTAGTTGTTGCGCCGTTCCCTGAATCGCATTTTGAAAATTATGGTTTACGATCGACCCGTTGGCCGCCAGTACGTCCTGGTGATACTGCGAGCGCCGCGCGATGATCGTCGTCACCAGCGACGTTCCCACGCTGCTCCCTATGTTGCGCATGAAGTTGACCAACCCCGCGACGGCATTATTCTTTTCCGGCGCAATGCCAATGTAGGCTGCCGTCGTCGCTGGGATGAAGATGAATCCCAACGGAACGTACTGAAAAATGCGCAACCGCGTTGCCGAGCTCATGCTGATCAGCAGATCGATCCGCTTGGTCGAATAGTACATGCCCATGCACAGCGCCAGCCATCCGAAGGCAATTAGGTAGCGGCCCTGGATGCGCGTAGTCAGTTGGCCCACGATGGGCAACTCGAACAGCAAGACGACGGCAGCCGCGGACATGACGATTCCCGCCGTCTCCGCGGTATAGCCCATGAGCGTCTGCAAGTACTGCGGCATGAGCACCGTGGACGCGAACGAGATCGCACCGACCATGAACATCACCAGGCTCGCGACGCAGAAATTCGCGTGCTTGAACAGACGCACGTCCACGATCGGCTCTTTCTGAAACCACTCGTAGATCACCAGTGCGACCAGGCAGACCACCGCCGTTACCGTCAGCGAGGTGATGAAGCGCGATCCGAACCAATCGTCCTCCTGTCCTTTATCCAGCAGGATCTGCAACGCTCCGACACCCACGGCCAGCAGGCCGAAGCCGATGTAATCGACGCGCAGTGATCTTCCAATGTTGCGGGAAATATAGGCGGGATCCTCAATAAGCTTGAATACCAGATAAAGCGCGATGAGCCCGACCGGCAAATTAATGTAGAAAATCCATCGCCAGGTGTAGTTATCGGTGATCCAGCCGCCCAGCGTCGGTCCGATCGACGGCGCCACGATGGCCGTGAACCCATAGACAGAAAAAGCCAAGCCCCGCTTTTCTGGCGGAAAGCTGTCGGCAAGGATCGCTTGTGCCATGGGTTGCAGCCCGCCGCCGCCGGCGCCCTGAATGATGCGGGCTATCAGCAGAAATCCCAGGCTCCAGGCCACGCCGCAAAGCAGCGAGCTCAGCGTGAACACGGCGATGCAAATCATGAAGAATCGTTTGCGTCCCAACATTCCAACGAACCATCCGCTGATGGGCAGCACGATCGCATTCGACACCAGGTACGACGTCAGCACCCACGTGCTCTCATCGTTGCTCGCGCCAAGGTCGCCGGCGATGTGCGGGAGCGCCACGTTGGCGATGCTGGTGTCCAGAACCTCCATGAACGCCGCCAGAGACACCACCACGGCAATCAGCCAGGGGTTGACGTCTAACTTCGGCGAAACGCCTGACAAACGCGCCACATTTTCACTGGAACTCATCGGCCTCTCGGATGGTGAACGCCGACCGCGCGAAGAAGCTTACCCCCAAAACGAGATGGTCGGCCACGCTGCGGTTCGTTCAAGGCGGGCGCACTATCTAGATGATTGGAGCGTGGCCCGAGTCACAGGAGAACTTGAGTAGGGTGTCCCGAAAGACTTGGTGCGCGCATATGGGTTTGACAGAATCATGACAATTTTTTTCTATGTCTGACGCTGCCCTTTGCATATCATCGCCTCGCGGATCAACTCTCCATCCTCGTTCCAGGAGAAAAATCATGTTTCCAAGGAGAAAAACGATGAAGCGTGTTCTTGCGGCCTGCTTGCTCTTCGCGATGACCCCAGCTTTGCCTTCCTTACCGGCGCAAACCCAAAAGCCTGACGTCGCGAAGCTGTCTCTGAAAGTTGGTGATCCAGCTCCTGATTTCACGTTGCTGAGCGATCAATGGAAAACGGTCAAGCTTAGCGATTATCGGGGAAAGAAAAATGTCTTTCTCGCCATCTACGTTCTCGCCTTCACCGGTGGTTGAACCAAGCAACTCCAGGCGGTCCAGTCTGGAATAACCGCAGGAAAGATCGATCCCTCCGACACGGAAATCTTCGGCGTTAGTATGGATAGTCCCGCCGCGAACGCCGCCTTTGCCAAACAGATCAATATCAAGTTCCCGCTGCTCAGCGACATGAACAAGAAGATGCTGAAGGAGTACGGCATCCTCAAGGGCTACGACGTCCAGAATGAGACCTATCAATGGGCGCAGCGCGCGAACATCGTCATCGATAAGAATGGAATCATCCAACACATCGAAGAAGGTGACAGCGCGGTCGATCCCAATACCGCGATGTCGGTCTGCACCGACTTGCACAAGAAAGAAGCCGCAAAATAGATACTGGGGCGGCCGAATTGCAGTTCGGCCGCGGGTCTATTTCGGTCGGTCCAAGCTCGCTGGCGTTCGCCGTCTTGTGCGGTTCGCGCCAGCGACTAGAGTGGCCATCGAGACCGTTTTTATGCCTTGGACTTGGCGGGCCCCCCGGTATCGGCGAGGGCCAGGAGAGGAGGATAAGCGCTACAGGCTTTCCTGTATGGTAGGCTTTGGTACCTTGCGGGCACAATTACCGAAGGTTCTGAGGTCACAGCGAAATGAGCACGACGAAAGTTCCAGGCGCGATGGGTGCGCCGCTGGCTCCTCCCCCGACCTGGGGCGAGCAGGAACACCGCGGACACGTCGCGCAGTTCTACACGGACGACACGTTTCTGCTCGAGAGCCTGGGTCGATTCATCGGGACCGCCCTGGGCGCTGGTGACGCGGCAATCGTCATCGCCACGCCTGCGCATCGAGATGGGCTTGCCCGCATTCTGAAGTCGCGCGGCTTGGATACCTCCGGCGCGCTCAAAACGGGGCGGTACGTTTCCTTGGACGCCGCCGCGACGCTGTCGAAATTCCTGGTGGACGGCTGGCCCGACGCGACATTGTTCAGCAACGTCGTGGGCGGTTTACTGGCGCGCACAAAATCCAAGTCTGGCGGCAACGACCAGCGCATTGCGGTGTTCGGCGAAATGGTTTCCTTGTTGTGGTCCCAGGGAAAGCTCGACGCCGCCTTACACCTCGAACAGCTGTGGACGTACCTTGCCAAGACCCATACGTTCTCGCTGCGTTGCGCATACCCGATGGCGGGTTTCGATCGTCATGAGCATGGCGAATTGTTTCAGAAAATTTGCGCGGAGCACACGGGCGTAATTCCGAATGAAACCTACACGTCGCTGGACGATGAAGAGCGCCGCCTGCGCAATATCACGCATTTGCAGCAGCGCGCGCAGGCGCTGGAGAACGAAGTCATCGAGAGGAAGCGCGCTGAGCACGAACTAAGGGTAGCGCATGACAACCTTGAAAAGCGCGTGATCGAGCGCACCGTGGAACTCCAGCAAAAGAATATTCAGATCCAGAAGCAGACCGAAACTTTGGAAGCGGCGAATCGAGGTTTGCGCGAACTTTCCTCACGCCTCCTGTGCATCCAGGACGAAGAGAGAAGGCGCATCGCCCGCGAATTGCATGACAGCACGGGGCAAACGCTGGCGCTCTTGAGCATGAACCTCTGCGCCCTGCAAGAAGAGGCGAGAGCGATCAGCGAAGGAATCGGCAGAGCGCTGTCCGAAAATATTCAAATTGTGAACCAGGTATCCGGCGAGTTGCGAACAATCTCCTACCTGCTGCACCCGCCGTTGCTAGACGAGATTGGCCTGCTCTCCGCGCTGAAATGGTTTGCGGAAGGGTTTGAGCAACGCAGCGGCATCAAGGTCAGGTTGGAGTTGGATTCCGATTTTGGAAGGGTGTCGCGCGACCTGGAAACGGCGGTCTTCCGCGTTGTCCAGGAATCGCTCACCAACATTCATCGTCATGCGGATAGTCCGACGGCGACGATTCGCCTGAGTCAGTCCGATGATGGGGTTACCGTACAAATAGAAGATGCCGGGAAAGGCATCGCCCCGGAGAAGTTGTCTGAGATTACTTCCGCCGGAGTTTCCGGTGTGGGACTTCGCGGCATGCGCGAACGAATTGAGAACTTCCGCGGCACGTTCGATGTCACCTCCGGGGAAAGCGGGACGTGCATCCGATTTTCGATCCCGATTGCGGCTTCCGCGGCTTCCGGGTGAGTTTTTACAGGCGGCCCGCCGCATGACCCTTTGCAGATGCAGTGGCCATCGCGAGTATTCTGTCCCCGCAAACGCGTTGCGCCGTATAATAAATGTGAATTTCTCAGGAGCAGCTTGCGAGTTCTAGTAGCCGACGATCAGCCAGGTATCCGAAAGCGTATATGCCTCACGCTGGCCTCTATGCTCGCCCTCGAAGCGTGCGATGAGGCCGCCAACGGACAGGAAGCCGTCGAGAAAGCGGAGGAATCCAGCCCCGACCTGATTATCCTCGACGTTACCATGCCGGTGATGAACGGTCTGGACGCCGCGCGCCGAATCCGGCTTTTTTCTCCGCTTACCCCCATCCTGATTCTCACCATGCACAAGAGCAAGCAGCTTATGGAAGAAGCCCGGAAGATTGGTGTTCAAGGTTACGTGGTAAAGGCAGACGCGGGACAAAGTTTGGGTTCGGCGGTCACCGCCATCATGCAGAGGCAGACGTTTTTTCCTACCGAATTCTGATTGTCACCAGCACACCTTATTCCCGCTTGTATGGCGAACGCTACTGCTTAGGTGGTTGCGCCGAGGGGGGAAGAATGCCGTTCAGGCGAAGATAGACCGCCTGTGTGCCGTAATGGTCGAACCACTCGTCGCTCAACAGGATCATGGCTCCGGCGCGAGTCGATTGGCGGTTGGGACCAAGCGTTATTGGATCACCCAGCTTCGAGTCATCCGCAGCAGTGAGCGCGGTGCTGCAAAAATCGAAGGATGATTTCAGCGCTGCGACCAGCTTGTCTTTGCCATCCGTATCCGTGATCGTTACCTCGGGAGCGGGCGTCCCCGAAATCTTCGAGCACAGACCGTAATTCGCTTGCGCGCTGTGCATCACTAGGTGTGCGTAGGTGTTCATTTCCGGCGTGGGCTTGAAAGAATATTTTTCCGCCGGCATGGCCTCGGCAGCCGCGACCATGTTTTTCGCGAATCGTGGCAACTGCGACTTCACCGCGGCGCTGACCGGATTCGCCACCGGCGCCGCATCCTGATGAGCGCTCGCGGCTCCCGCAAATAAAGCCACGACGACGCACAGTCCAGCCCATTGGATTCGTTTCATTGTGTCGCTCCCTTTGTACACCGTAGGACGGGAAGAATAGCGCCACTTCGCTTGCGCGACAAGCGATTCCGGCACCGAATGCTTGGCCGGGCCGAAGTCCAGCGCCCCCATTGGTGCCGACAATGCATCGGGAATGCCGTCGCGCGCAGTGGAGCGGCGAGCTAGTTTGCGATTGTGAGTTCGATCGTGGCCGAGGCGGAGACGCGGGAGCCTGCCAGCGGGGATTGATCGATGACCGAGGCGTGCGGCCATTGAGGAGCGGTGACGTAGTTTACTTTGCGGTGCAGCCCGGCAATGTCCAGACGCCGCTGGGCGTCAATTTCGTTTAGACCCACCAGGTGCGGCATGACGTATGCGACGTCGCGCGGACCCTGCGACACCAGAACGTCGACGCGGGGTGTCGCTGCGCCTGCGCCAGGGCGAGGGGTCTGCAGCACGACGGTGTCGACCGGTTCGTCCGGCATGGTTACTGCGGAGACTTCGCCCACTTGCAGGCCCGCGCGCAATAGTTCAATGCGCGAAGCTCGCAGGGAATTGCCTTCGAGCAGCGGGATTTCGAGCTGGCGCTGGCCGAGGCTCAGAACCACGTGCGCCTGCTGCGAAACCTTCATCAGCAGGCCGGCCGTCGGCGTTTGCCGCACAACCACATTGATGGGAGCGTCGCTGTACGCGCGGTCGGCCACGCGCAGGACCAGTCCACGAGAGCGCAGCATGCTGTTGGCTTCGCTGACACTCTTGCCAACAAGATTGGGCATGGTGGTTTCGCGCCCGTGGATGGCAATGCGCATCGCGGTGATGGCGCTAAGGAAGGCCGCGGAGGTCAAAATAAAGATCAGCAGCGCGGTCTGGCCGAGTGCTTCTAGGCGGTCACGGAGAGTCATGGCGCGGTTCTAAGGCTCAATCCTCAAGATGCCATTGTTTGCGGCGACTAACCACGAAATCGAGACACCCTGGTACGCCGTTGGTTACTTCTGCTGGGGCGGTGGCGGGTAGTCCGGCAGCTTGTCTTTGCTGGTGTCGGCGCGCTTAACCTCGAGCTCGTCGAAGAGTAGAGACGGGCTAATGACCGTCGTGGCGATGCCGCCGGCGCGATTGCTTACCAACGGATCGTTGCCGACCGACATCAGGTCGCTGCGCAGCGCGCGCACGTCGAGTTCGTTGAAGACCGCACCGCGAACGAGTTCCTCTTGGCCGTCAGGGTAAATGCGGTACAGCAGGCGCGGCGAATTCCCGGGACCGAGCGTTTCCACGCGGTAGCCGTAGGGCTTGCCTTGCTCGGTGATCATTTGGACCACGCGTTGCTTCAGCGCTTCGGGAGATTGCGCGTCGGAACTCTTCACTACCAGCACGCCCAAATTTGGCGTAGGGAAGGCCCCGGCGCCTGCGCGGCCATGACCGTTGGATGAAGGGAAGTCTCGGATCGGCTGGCGGCTAACGAGATAGCTGACCAGCGTGCCGTTCTCAACCAGCGTGACAGGTTGCGCTTTCACGCCGTCGTCGTCGACATCGTAGTTGCCCACCAGACTCTTGCCTTGGAAGTCTTTTAGGGTGGGATCATCCACGACTGTTAAGAAGTTCGGCAGCACGCGTGTCTTGTAGCTGGTGGCAAAGGCGCCCGTGGTGCGGTTGGGACGCCCAAGCTGAGGCTTCCGGCCAAGTACGTTCGCGCCTACCAGAGACGCGATCACGTCATCGGCGGCGTCGGGAGCGAACAGCACCGGCCCGCGATACTCTTCCTCGACGATCGGCGCCTGGCGCAGCGCTACTACCGTGTCCAACATTTTCTTGGACTCCGCGATGAGCTTGTCGTGTGATGGCAGCTCTTCAGGATTGGCGACCATCCAGAACGGATTGCGGCTGAGACGCATCCCGTCGGCTGCCTGCGCCGTGCTGTTGAGCTGCACGCTGTATGTCTTCTTGCCGGTACGCGTGACCGTGCCTTCGGAGTTGACCAGATATTCGTTCACCGCCGAAAAGTGTAGCGACGCTGTGACCGTCTGCACGTCGGGATATTGGCGGTATAGGTTCGTGGCGTCTTCAATGGTTTTCTTCCACGCGGCATCGTCGACCTTCAGGGAAACTGTTGGCTCGAGCACGCTAACGATCGGCGCCTTCGCGAAATCGTCCACGGGACTTGCTTCGGTGCTGAACTGTTTCAGTGCAGCTTGCTTTTCGGTCAGCGCTTGCACCGCTTCTTTGTACGCGTCGTCAGTGGCCAGCCAGATTTGATGACGCAGCGCGATGGGATCGTCATCAAGTGGAAGAATGTTGGTCTCGCCCATGCCGATGCCGTAGTAACTGTCTTGCTTGTAGTCGCCGATGCGAACCACGACGCGAATCACGCGGTAGCGCACGCGCTGGTTCTCGCGCAGGGCGCCGAACGCCGCTTCGGCCGAATAGTCATCGATGTCGTTGACGCGATACTCGATGTAGTAGGGCGGATCGACTTGATCCATCCTGAGTTGGGCCTTGGACCGATCCAGTTCGGTCAGGAGAGCTTCCAGCAGAGCATCGCCACTGGCGGCAGCATGTGCCGAATTCGTGGTGGTCGTCGCGGCGTTCTTAGAGGTGTCGTCGGCGAGCCTGGCGGCGGCTCGGGTGAGACTCGCTCCCGTGAGCCCGAGAGTCGTGAAAGTCGCGAGGGCGAATGCGCAAGACGTTCGAATGACGTTCATGGCTTCACCGTGTGCTTTGCCGGTGCGTCCTGGTCGGACGCCGTCGTCGTCTCAAACCCAGGCGGAGGCAAAATTGGCGGACGCTCGTGGGAGTGAGCGCGCTTTTGCACTTCCATCTCAGAGAAGAGCATGGCCGGCGCCACCGCGGAGACTGGCACGCTGCCGCTTTCCGCGCCGCATACGCCGTTGAAAACGTGCTGTTGGTCGCCGGTGGTGACGATGCGGGTGAGCGCGGCCAGCGGAGTGCCCACGATATCGACACCGCGCACGAGTTCATCCGGCCGTCCGTCGGCGTAAACGCGGTATACGATCACCGGCAGAACCTGGAATGCTTGCGGCAGTGAGCGCGTCGTCAGCGTGAATCCTCCCTGGATGTCATCGAAGTAGAGGCCGTAGGGTTTGCCCTGCTTCTTGACCTCTTCGATCAGCTTCTGACGCAGATCCGCCTCGGGGACCGACTTTGTCGACGTCACGATCAGGTTACCTTGGCGGCCTGTGGGCATCAGGCCGGGCTGATTCCGGCCGTGGCCATTGGACACACTGAAATCCTTGATCGGCATACGCGACATCAGGAAATTTTTCAGAATCCCGTCCTGAATGACGGCAACCCGCTGAGCGGGCGAACCTTCGTTGTCGTACTCATAAAAACCCGCGAGTTTCACGCCACCGAGTTCCTTCACGGTCGGATCGTCGGTAACGCTAAGAAATGTCGGCAAGACTTCCTGGTTCACTTTCTTCGTGAAGGTTTGTCCTTCGTCCTCATCCTTCTGCCGGTGGCCTTCCATACGGTGGCCCAGGACTTCATGAAAAAATACCGCGGCGGCGCGACCGCTGAGCAGCGCGGGACCATCGTAGGGTTCGGCAACAGGCGCTTTACGCAAATCGCGCAAGTCCAGCGCCATCTTGTCGATCTTCGCAATGAGGTCCGCTTCACTGGGTAGCCCGCTCGCCGACGGCGCTTGGAATGTTTCCACGCGCAGAAGTTCCATGCCGTCGGACGCGCGCGTTTGCGCTTCGATGACCATACGCGTCGAAGCGCTGGGCGTCGCGATCGTGGTGCCTTCGCTCGACACCAGCCTCGCGTTGGAGTTTTGTACTTGCAGCGTCACCGAGCCAAAGTACACATCGGAGTATTTGCGGAACGCTCCGGACAGCCGCCGAATTTCGCCCTCCCAGGCGGCGCGATCGAACCCCGGAACCGTCAGCGGTTCACCGGTATGTGTCTGCGGCGCCTCCTTGGAAAAGTCCGGCGACTTGTCCTCTTCTTCCGCGCGGACCGCGGTATTTGTCTTCACGTTGAGATAGGCGGGTGCGGCGCGTTTGTACTCGCGGTCGGTCAACTCCCACAACACGCGCGCGATGGCGTCGGGGTCGTCGCCGAGAGGCAAGCTGCCGGAGGTCATGCCGCTCGAGCGGCTCTGCCCATGCGTGTTGTCCAGCACGGGGGTACCCACGCGCATAGTCACATCGGCTTGACGGCGTCGGAGGCCCGCGTCAGTCAGCAAGCTTCCGTACGATCCGATCAGCACCACCAGGTCCTGGTCATTTACGGTGTAACTAAGGTAGTAGGGAGCAGGCTCGCTCTTCGCCAGGGAAGTGGTCGCGCGGGCGAGTTCGCTCTGCATCACCTTGAGGATAGGATCCGGAGCAGCTTTGGCCGCGGAAGCAGAGCGATTCCCGGAAGTCGTGCCAGCCGAGGTCAGCGGCGACACCGCCAGCTGCGCGGCCATCGCCAAGCACGCTGCCATGCGCGCGAATTCTGTTCCTCGGGAAGACCGCGTCCCGCATACACGTGACGATCCTGCGATATTCATCAAGACAATTCTCCCAATTTCTTGTTCCAAAGGTTCAGAATGCAGCGTCTTTTGTTCCTGCTCGGGATAAAGCGGTTCCTGCGCAGCAGTTATTTTGATTTCGTGGCTCTGAGGTGCCGTAAAATTTGAGTATGCCTCAGCGTTCCGGCGCGCGCAAACTACGTGTTCCCGAAGCGTTCCCCTTCGGTCAACCGCGCCCCGGAAGCAAATTCCAGTGCGCCCACCTTCTTACCGCACTCTTGTTTGACGGATAGCACTCGCAATTCGGTTGCTCCCCCGCAGGAGACGACCAGTTCATGTCCAGCGAAGCGGATCGTTCCGGGTGGCGCACTCTGCTTGTGGGATGCCAAGCCTCGCGATCCGGCTTCACGCAAGTCGTTAGACACCGGCTCGCCAAGAATGTGGCAGGTGTGTTCACGAAAGGTTGAGTAGGCGCCGGGCCACGGGGCGAATCCGCGCATGCGGTTGTAGATTTCGTCTACCGAGCGCGTCCAGTCGATCCGGCCGTCTTCCTTCTTGAGGAGCGGCGCGTAAGTAGCTTCCGCGTGATTTTGCGGACGGGTCTGGAGCGTGCTGGCGGCCAGCCCGCGCAGCGTTTCCACCATCAACGGCGCTCCAGCTTCGGACATCCGCGCAGCCAGTTCCGGCGTCGTCTCGCGCTGTCCGATGGCCATCTCTGTTTGCAGCAACATTTCGCCCGTATCCATGCCTGCATCGATGCGCATGGTTGTCAGCCCTGTTTTCGTTTCACCGTTGACGATGGCCCAATTGATCGGCGCCGCGCCGCGGTATTTGGGCAGCAGGGAGGCGTGCAGATTGATCCATCCGAGTTTCGGAATCGGCAGCAGCCGCGCCGGAATGATTTGCCCGTAAGCGATGATGACGATGACGTCCGGCGCGATGCGCTCCAAGACGTCCTGCGATTCCGGCGAACGGATTTTTCCCGGCTGGTGTACCGGAACTCCGGCTGCCCGCGCGGCTGCCTTTACCGGAGAAAACGTAACCTGCATTCCGCGTCCGCTGGGACGATCGGGTTGCGAGACCACGGCGGCGATCTCGAACTCTGGCTGTGTAAGTAAGTGCTTCAGCGTAGGAACCGCGAAATGAGGTGTGCCGCAGAATACGACTTTCATCCGCCCCCAAAGAGTCTTGCGGCATCCGAAAGCGTCCCTCAGCGGCTGAAGCCGATTAATAGCCAGACACTTACGGCACGGCTGAAGCCGTGCCCTGACGTTGCCACACAGATTCCAAAATCTACCACTCGCCGAGCTTCCGCATTTTCTTGATTTTGCGTTTGATCAGGTCGCGCTTGAGCATGCTCAGGTGCTGGATGAAGAGAATGCCATTCAGGTGATCGATCTCGTGGCAGAACGCCCGCGCCAGCAAATCCTCTCCACGAATTTCGAACTGGTCGCCTTTGGCGTTTTGTGCTTTCACGGTGACGAATTGCGGCCGCACCACGTACCCACGAAATCCGGGAATAGACAAGCATCCTTCTTCCTCGCGCTTTTCGCCCTCATAGTGAATCACTTCAGGATTCGCGAGTACGATCTTCGCTTCCGGGTTTTTCCCGCCGGTGACATCCACAACAGCAACGCGCAGACTTAGCCCGATCTGCGGCGCGGCCAGGCCGACACCCTGCGCCGCATACATCGACGCAAACATATCCTCGGTGAGCTGTTCGAACTCGGGTCCAAATTCCTTCACCGCTGCGGTCGATTTCTCCAAAATAGGATCGCCGTACTTGACGATCGGATAGATTTTCCTCAGCGCCGAAAGCGTCTCCGCAGCCGCCTGGACGGGCTGCGCCTCTTGCGGTTCCTCCGCTGCCGGAGTCACCGGCTTGGCAGCGGCTGGTTTAGAAGTCGTCGATTTGTCGGGCATAGTTGTCGAAATTCCGCCGCATCTCGGCGAGTGAGTCTCCCCCAAATTTTTGCAGAAAAGCATCGGCCAGGACAAGTGCCACCATGGCCTCGGCCGCCACTCCGGCCGCAGGCACCACGCACCAGTCCGAACGTTCGTAAGCCGCTTGAATCGGCTCCTTGGTCACCATGTCGGCGGTCCCCAGCGGCTTGCGCAGCGTCGAGATCGGCTTCAGATATCCTCGCACGACCACGTCTTCGCCGTTGGTGATCCCGCCCTCAAGTCCCCCGGCGCGATTCGACGACCGCCGAAACTTCATTGCCGCCCGGTCATACGAAATCTCGTCCTGCACTTCGCTTCCGTTCGAGCCTGCCGCCGCAATTCCTGCGCCGACTTCCATGCCCTTGACGGCTTGAATGCTCATCACCGCCTGCGCGAGCCTTCCGTCCAATTTTTCGTCCCATTGTGCATGACTCCCCAGGCCGACCGGGACCGGATGCGCCACGACCTCGAAAACCCCGCCAACGGTATCGCCCGCTTTGTTCGCCGCGTCCACTTCCGCTTTCATCTTGTCTTGCACTGCGGCATCCACGCAACGCAATGGCGAATCGATGTCCGCGGTGACCGCCTGGATCTCATCCCATCTGGCGTTTCGGTCGAGCCGCACATGGCCGACCTGTATCGTATGGCTGGCGATGTCGGTCCCCAGTTCGCGCAGAAGCTGCTTGGCAATCGCCCCGGCGGCCACGCGGGCCGCAGTCTCGCGCGCGGACGCCCGCTCCAAAACATATCGCGCATCGTGAAAATTGAATTTCTGCGATCCCGCCAGGTCCGCATGACCGGGCCGCGGCGCCACCAATCTGCGTTCCTCGTCGGCCGGAATCTGCGATGCCTCGACCGGCAGAATCTTCTCCCAATTGGCCCAGTCGCGATTCTCGATCCGCAACGCGATCGGCGCCCCAATCGTCTCGCCACGCCGCACGCCAGCAAAAATCTCCGCGCGGTCCTTCTCAATCTTCTGCCGCCCACCGCGCCCATAACCAAGCTGCCGCCGGTGCAACTCATGATTGATGAAGTCCACGCTGATGGGCAGAGACGCAGGCAAGCCCGAGATAAACGCCAGCAGCGCTTGTCCATGGGACTCGCCCGCAGTGTAGAAACGCAGCATTCCCCTTCGCCATCTCCCCGCGCGATCCGTTTGCCGCTGTGGAAACAAACAGTGTAGCGGTCACGCCGCCTGCGCGTCCAGTTTCTACGCCCTTCGGTAGCGGGCCAGTTTCCGGTTACCCCAACTCATTTGGTACCGACAATTTTCTCACCTAACGTGGTGCGACGACCTTGCTTCGAGTGTCAAAGAATCACTGCATCATTCATCCACGCCGGGCATCCAAGTCAACCGGATACCTGCAAACCAACGTTCCTTAGAGGAGAAAACACATGACCCCAACCGCTCCACAACGCGAAAAAGTACTGTACACCGCCAAAACCCACACCACCGGTGGCCGCGAACACGGTGTGTCCCGAAGTTCTGACGGGCACCTGGACATTAAACTGTCGACTCCGGGCACCGCAGGCAGCGGCACCAATCCGGAGCAGCTGTTTGCCGCCGGTTGGTCGGCCTGCTTCGAAGGGGCGATGGGTCTTGTCGCCCGCAAGATGAGGATCACTCTCCCACCTGACACGGCCATCGACGCCGAAGTGGACTTGTGCAATACCGACGGCGCCTACTTCATTCAAGCTCGCCTCAACATCAGCCTGCCAGGCTTGGAGCGTGAGGTTGCCCAGTCCCTGGTGGACGCCTCGGACCAGGCCTGTCCGTATTCAAAAGCTATACGGGGCAACGTTGATGTCGTGATCAAGCTGGTCTAAGCCGGACCTGCAAGCGTAAAAACTGAGGCGGAAATCGGACGCGTGGAGACGGTACACCAGACGTCCGATTATGCGACCTATGCATTCAGACTTAACAGGAGTTGGTCGCTCAGGCCGCTCGACCGGCCGTTAGATTTCCATGTCCAGACTGACAGATACTTGCGCTGTTAGCCCTCGCTCCAACGCAATCGCTTGGCAAGGTTGGCGACCTGTGGCAAGCTGTTCGCCATGGGAAACAAAGACAGAGGAAACCGCGAAAAGAAGAAGCCGAAGAAGGCGGCACCGCCAAAGGTGTATCAGCCTATGGTAACGACCATCAACAAGCCCACCGCGCCCAAGGCCTAACGCTCGCGTCGACGTCCAACGCGCCACGCCGGTCGCCCGCATCGTGCCTTACGTCAGAAACGAAATCGCTTGGGTTTGTGTACGCCATGGAGTGCGCGTTAGCCCGCATGGCCGCACGCGATACAGAGCCGAGTGCGTTTTACAAAGCTTGACGTGCTCCCGGCTCACGGTTACGCTTTCGTGGAAGTGTTTGTTTCGCAAGAAGTTGTCGCTGAACGCCGTCGCTGAACGGTATTGTTGACAGGGACTCGTGGCAGACACTCCTCTTCAGGTCGCAAGACAGGAAGCCAAGCCCGTGGAACAGCTTTCCATGGTCCTGGTGCTGACCGACGCCCTCAAGGCCTTCCTTTCCCATATTCAGGATTATTCCTTTCTGGCGGCGCGGTCGCTCACCAATCTGCTCACCTCGCCGCGCTATTTCCAGGATGTGCTCGACCAGATGGACGACATCGGCGTCGGCTCGCTGCCGATCGTGCTGATGTCCGGTTTTTTCATCGGCGCGGTGATGGTGCTGCAGACGGGCTCGCAGTTTGTGCGCTTCGGCCAAACCGCGCTTACGGGCGACATTGTTTCTCTCGCGCTGGTTCGCGAATTGGGGCCGACATTGACCGGCATCCTGGTCGCCGGCCGCAGCGCCTCGGGTATCGCCTCCGAACTCGGCTCGATGCTGGTCACCGAGCAAGTGGACGCCATGCGCGCGATGGGCACCGATCCGAGTCGCAAATTGGTTACGCCGCGGGTGGTAGCGGGCATCCTGATGTTGCCATTGCTGACCGCGCTGAATGACTTCGTCGGCTTGCTGGGTGGCTGCGTGGCCTCGGTGTTCTCCTTGCGGCTGGGCGCCGTAGAATTTTGGACACGCGCGATCGATGCGCTCGATTTTCCCGACATCATGCAAGGCATGATGAAGCCGTTGGTCTACGGCTTCATCCTCGCCACCGTGGGATGTTATCAAGGGTTGAACGTGCGCGGCGGTACGCAAGGTGTCGGCCGTGCGACCACTCAAGCGGTCGTCGTTTCCAACGTCATGATCATCGCGGCCGACGTTTTTCTGACCAAGATCGCACTCTACATGGGAGGCAAACTTTTTTGACGCGCATGATGGGGGATCAGACGCGTATGCGCTGCTTCTCGTGTGCCACGCCCCCGGAGAAAGAACCCGGCGGAACACCCATTTCTGCTCGGCCGGAGACTCGAAGGGGCTGCGCGCCTCGCATTTGTATGCGAGATTCAACACGAGCCAAGATCGTTGCCACGCCGGATCTTTCTTGGAGAGAATTTCTTCCGCCGCCTGTTGAACCGCACCTTACTCGTCATCCGCGCACAGGTTCGCTCCGATGAGTTCGCCGGCCATTTTCCGGAGCCGCAAATCCCCGGCAGATCCTGATCCCGTAATTGTCTTTGACGGCGTGCGCATCGGCTTCGACGAAGGCGACGTGTTGCGCGGCGTCTCCTTTCGCGTGCTCCCCCGTGAAACGCTTGTGTTTCTGGGCGAAACTGGAACAGGAAAAACCCTTACCCTCAAATTGGCCGCGGGTCTACTCCACCCGTCGATGGGCAGCGTGCGTGTTTTGGACAATGAAGTCTCGATGATGTCGGAGCAAGAGTTGCTGGCGTTCCGCAGGCAGATTGGTTTCGTGTTTCAGGAGGGCGCGCTGTTCGACTCCCTGAACGTGGCCGACAACGTCGCCTATCGCCTGCGCGAAGACCACGTCGATGAAGAGGAAGTCGACCGGCGCGTGCGCGAAATTCTCGCCTTCGTCGAGCTGGAACACGTCCTGGACCAACTTCCTTCCGAACTCTCGGGCGGGATGCGGCGTCGCGTTTCCATTGCCCGGGCCCTGGTTAATCGCCCGCAAATCGTGCTGTACGATTCACCCACGGCGGGACTTGACCCGGTCACCGCGCAGACCATCATCACTTTGATCTTGCGATTGCGCGACATCTACGGGGTAACCGCACTGCTCGCCACGCATCGATTGCAAGACGGTTTCGCGCTGGCGAATTTCCGCTTCGACCCGAAGACCAAGCGCGTGGTGCGGGAGGCACCCGCGGCCGCGCAACTAGTTTTGGGCGGGCCGGAGCCGGTAACGCGATTTCTCGTTTATCGCGATGGCCGCATCTATTTCGAGGGTTCACCGGAAGAAATTGCCGACACACACGACGCGTATCTGAAACGCTTTCTGGTCTAAATTTGCTGTAGTCTGTTTCACGAGGCCGGTTCTCTGGGTTCGGCGGGCGGCACTGCTGGAGGGAAGCATTCATGGCGCTGCGGAAACAATTGACCTGGACCGAGCTGCGCGTCGGTCTCTTTGTACTGGTCGGTTTGTTCGTGATCGCGGTGGGGACTTTCTATGTCACGGGCGCGGGCTTCTGGGGACCGAAGTACCGGCTGAAGACATTCTTGCCGGAAGTCTCGGGTCTGGCGACGGGCGCGCCAGTGCGCATCGACGGCGTAGATGTAGGCAACGTGGAGACGCTGCGGTTGGTGCCGCGAACGCAAACCCAAGTCCCCGACAAAAACAAGAATATCGAAGTCATTATGCGTGTGGACCGCAGATTTCAGCCTGACATTCTGACCGATTCCACCGCCAGCCTGGTTACCGAAGGTCTGCTGGGAAATCGCTATGTGAACATCACGCGCGGCTTTACCGGTGTGACTTTGAAAGAAGGTCAGGAAGTTCCCGGCACGGAAGAGAAAGCGATCAAGGAAGTGGTCGAACGCAGCTCCGATCTGCTGGGGAATTTGCAGGCGCTTACGGTTGAAGTCCAGGATATGGTTGCTGGCGTGAAAAAGGGCCGGGGAAATCTGGGCAAGCTGCTGACCGACGAAGAAGCCTACAACAATTTGAACGCGCTGCTGGCCAACGGCAACAAAATGGTCAGCAATATTCGCGCAGGCCAGGGATCGATCGGAAAATTGGTGGCCTCCGACGAGATGTACACGAAGGTGGGCGCCGCGGTCGATAACGCCAACTCGATCATGGGCGATGTGCGCGCGCAGAAAGGCACGCTCGGCAAGCTACTCTACGATACCGCCCTCTACGATCAAGCGAAGGAAGCCATCGGCAACGCCAACGGCGTAATTGGCGACGTTCGAGCAGGGAAGGGGACCCTCGGCAAACTCACCACCGACGACGCTCTTTACAATAAATTGCGTGACACCAGCACGAATCTTGCGAACGCCACGGCGAAGCTGAACGACAACACCACCACGGCAGGTAAACTTTTCTCGGACCCGCAGTTGTACGACAACTTGACCGGGTTGACCGGCGACCTGCGGCTGCTCATCGGCGATTTCCGTCAGAACCCGAAAAAGTTTCTTCACTTCAAGGTCACTATTTTCTGACCGCTTCCTTTGTGCTGATCGCCTGCGTGTGTTGTAATGGTGCTGTAACAAAACAAAGATAATGTCACCGACGCAGCCTCTTGTGCCTACAGGATCGATAGAAAATCCGGAATCACCACAAAAACAGCTTCGTCCCGAGGCTGCTAAATCCACTTTGCCACAACCAGGACGTCCGGTGCCCAGCCGGGCCTACCCCGGAGCATTGATTGTCGTGGAAGGAACAGACGGCTCCGGCAAAAGCACGCAGCTCTATCTATTGAAGCGCTGGCTCGAAATTGGCGGCTACCGCCTGCACTTCACGGAGTGGAACTCCTCGCCGCTGGTAAAGTCCGCAACGCGCCGCGGGAAGCAGCGCCGATTGCTGACGCCCACCACGTTTTCGCTGCTGCACGCCGCCGACTTTGCCGACCGTTGCGAACGCCAGATCATGCCGTTGCTGCAGGGCGACTACCTGGTGCTGGCCGACCGCTACGTCTACACTGCATTCGCGCGCGATGCCGCCCGTGGCTGTCCGCCGCGTTGGCTCCGCAACCTTTACCGCTTTGCGCCGGTCCCGGACATCACCTTTTATTTTCGCGCGCCGCTCGACGTCGCGGTGAGTCGTATTCTGAGTGGCCGCCCGAAACTGAAGTATTACGAAGCCGGGATGGACCTGGGGTTGTCCTACGATCGCTCCGAAAGTTTTCGCTTGTTTCAAGCCCGCATTCTCGAGGAGTACGACAAAATGGTGGACTCCGATAATTTCGTCGTCCTCGACGGAACGTTGCCCGTAAACAAACTCCAGAAGCAAATGCGCGACATCGTGGCATCGAAGATCGACCTGAAACGCTTCGCGCCTCACGCGCCCGAGTGGAGCAAGGATGCCTGAGCAGGAAAAAGACAAAGACAAGATCGCAACGACCGCGGAACCGGCAGCGACGCCCGCCGTTGGCACGGTGACTGCCGAAGCCACGCCTTCGGCAAAGGCCGCCGTTGCTCCTGAGGACGATTCGGCGCTGCACTTTTTCGGCGAGCCGCTGGTAGGGTTCGACCCCAGTGAGATCACCGGCAGCTTGATTGTGATTGAGGGCATGGACGGCTCAGGTCGTTCCACGCAGATCACGCTGCTGCAGGAGTGGCTGGAGTCGGAAGGGTTCGCGGTGCAAACCAGCGGCCTGCGTCGCTCCAATCTTGTGGGACGCGACATCGACCAATTGCTGGCGAAAAACGCGGTGACGCGCCTGACCCTTTCCCTGATGTACGCAACGGATTTCTTCGATCAGGTCGAGCATCGAATTTTACCGGCGTTGCGCGCGGGCACGGTGGTGCTGGCGGACCGCTTCATCTTCACATTGATCGCCCGCGGCGTTGTTCGCGGAATCAATCGCGACTATATCGGCGGCCTATACGCCATGGCGCTGCGCCCCCACCTGACGTTCTGGCTGAACGTTCGTCCGGAAACTGCGTTCGCGCGCGAATTCAAAAAAGCGCAAGCGATCAGCTACTGGGAAGCCGGCCGCGACATGTCGCTGTCGCACGACCTGTACTGGTCGTTCATCCGCTACCAGACCATGATCAAGCGCGAATTTGAAGTCATGGCCAAGCGCCACAACTTCATCGAACTCGATGGCGAAGCCAGCGTCTCCGCCGTGAACAAGCAATTGCGCCAGCGCATCGGCGAACGCCTGGGAATTCGCGCGACGAAGTACACGCCGTCCGCCGCGCTCGCGCACCTCTGGCGGTAAAAGCAAGGCATGTCCGAGCCGGTTCACATCGCCGCGATCGACGCTGGCTCCAACGCAGTCCGCCTCTCTGTCGCCAGAGCCTACTCCGCACTCGATATTGAGCCGCTCTACAGCGAACGCTATTCGCTGCGTCTCGGCGAAAGTGTTTTCCTGCGCCACCGCTTCACCGAAGACATCTTCAAGAAAGGCGTAAAAGCCTTTCGCCATTTCAAGGAAGTGATGGAGGAATACGGCGTGACGCGCTACCGCGCCGTGGCTACCAGCGCGTCCCGGGAGGCCCGCAACCGCAAGAAGTTCCTGCGCGAAATCAAAAGAAAATGCAGCATCGCCCTCGAGGTTATCAGCAGCGTCGAAGAATCGCGCCTCGGCCGCGAAGCCGCAGTCGCCGCGCTCGGCCCGGAGTCGCCGCCCCGCTGCATCATCGACCTCGGCGGCGGAAGCCTGGAGATCAACATTCTCCACGACCACACCGTGGAACAGTGCGCGCAAATACCCGTCGGCACGGTGCGCTTGATGACCACCTTGAATATTCCCGGCGTGATCCGCCCCGCGCAAGCGGAACAAGTGCGGCGCTACGTGCGCGCCCTCCTCGAATCGAAATTGCCTGCGCGTCCCAACCTCGCGGATAGTGTTGCCGTTGCGCTGGGCGGCAGCGCCGAGACGCTGGCTTCCATCGCGCCGGGTCCGCGCGAGCACGGTGTTCCCACGCTGCAACTCTCCCTCCTCCGCGAGCGCCTCTCCGGCATCCTAGATCGCGACGTCCGCGAACGCATGAAGACCTATGCCGTTCGCCGCGACCGCGCTGACGTGATGGGTATCGCCGCCATCACCTTCATCACCCTCGGCCGCTATCTGAATCTGCGCACCCTCTCGGTCCCCAGCATCGGCATTCGCGAGGGCCTGCTGCAAGAAATCGCACGCGAAGCCTTCTCCCGCAAAGAGCCACATCGCTATAACGCGGCTGCCCGCCAGCTCCTGGTCGGAACGCGCAGCTTCGCGCGCCGCCTAGAATACGATCAGCCTCACGCCGAGCATGTGCGCGAACTCAGCATCCAGCTTTTCGATCAGCTGCAACCCGTGCACCACTTGCCCGCGCAATCGCGTGTCCAGTTGGAGGCCGCTGCGCTGCTCCACGATATCGGCCATATGGTCAGCCACCGCGGGCACCACAAACACGGCGAGTATCTTGCCCTCAACGGCGACATCCCCGGTCTGGAAGGCCGCGATCGCGCGATTGTGGCGGCCCTGGTGCGTTATCACAATCGAAAATCCGTTCCCGCGGGGCATCACGTCGCCTACTCCTCGCTCAACAACAACGATCAGCGAATTGTCCGCCGCCTCGCTGCGATTCTCCGGGTCGCCGAAGCTCTCGATCATTCGCACCGGCAGCGCGTGACGAATTTGGGCGCCTCATTCCAACGCGGCGCCGTTGGCCTGCAGATCACCGCGCAAGGCGACGCCGCCGAAGATTTGCGTGACGCCATTCGCAGCGCAGAACTCTTCGAGAAGGAATTTCATGTGCGTCTATTTTTCAGGCAATCGGGAACGTGACGATCCGTGACAACGCTGATAATCGTGGCAACATTGTAGGGGCGCAGCATTGCTGCGCCACAGCTTGGCTGGGCGTAAGCATCATTGGAGATCGCGATCTGATAAGGAGTCACAGTTCAAATGCAGCTCTACATTGTGCGGCACGGTATCGCCATCGACCGGGAGGATCCGAAGTCGCCTCCCGACCCGGACCGTTTTCTAACCGAAGAAGGCATCGAGCGAACCACGCAAGTCGCCAAAGGCGTCGTCGCGCTAGGCGCTACCGCGGATTTGCTGATGAGCAGCCCGTACGTGCGCGCCATGCAAACGGCCGAAATCTTCGCGGCCGCACTGGAGTACCCAAAGCAGAAAATCCGCCGCACCGATCTGCTGCTGCCCGGAAGTGAAGCGACGCTGTTCTTTCGAGAGCTAGCAAAGGATAAGCATTCGTCCTCGATTTTCTGTTTTGGTCACGCTCCGCAACTCGACGACTTGATCGCCACAGGGTTGGGCTCAAAGCACCATGTGACCTCATTGAAGAAGGCCGGAGTCGCGCTGCTGGAACTGAGACGCGTTTCTCCGCCCAGTGGGCAACTTGTGTGGGTGGCTACACCGAAGATGCTGCGCAAGGCCGCCAAATAGAGCCTGATAGAGCCTGGGTAGCAATGTCAGGGCACAGATTTACAGCCTGTGGAAAAACTTCTGTGGCACGGCCTTTCCTGGCTGTGCGCGTCAGCTAAAGCCCCGCCGAAGGGAGCGCCAGTGGTCGCAAGAATATTTCAAGACAAGAAATCGCTCAGCACAGCCGCAGCTGAACAGGCGTCAACCACCTTGCGGCACGCCATCCACGATCGAGGTCGAGCACGCATTGTGGTAGCGACCGGAACGTCCCAGCTGGATTTTTTGGATGCCCTCGCCACGTCGCCAGGGATCGACTGGCAGCGCGTCCAGATGTTCCACCTCGATGAATACGTGGGGCTGCCCGTAACCCATCCGGCGAGCTTTCGTAAATATCTCCTGGAAAAATTCATTCATAAGGCGGGCATCGCGCACTATCACTTGCTCGATGGCGAGGGCCATCCCGGCGAAGTGATCCGTCAGGTTGGAAACGAACTGAAGTCGGCGCCAGTCGATGTTGCGTTCGCCGGCATCGGTGAGAACGCACATCTCGCCTTCAACGACCCTCCCGCCGATTTCGATACCCAAGAGCCTTACCTCGTCGTCGAGCTTGATGAAGCCTGCCGCCGCCAGCAGGTCGGCGAAGGCTGGTTCGCAAATATCTCGGAAGTTCCACGACTAGCCATCTCCATGTCGGTGCGCCAGATTCTGCAAGCACGCGAAATCATTGCCGTCGTCCCCGACGCTCGGAAAGCTCACGCGGTGAAACTGTGCGTCGAAGGAGAAATCACTCCGATGGCGCCAGCATCGATCTTGCGCACGCATCCGGCCGCCACACTCTACCTCGACCGCGAATCCGCCAGCCAACTGAGTCCGGCAAAGCTCGCTGAGTTCGCCGCTGCCGGATAGCGACGCAGATGATCAACCTCACGCCGCCCCAAATCCCCAGCACAATCTCTATTCCCCGCACAACCGCGATCCCTGGTAGGGGCGGGGCTCGCCTCGCCCGGCTTCAACTCCGGCACGGCGCACCCTCCGGAGCAAAGACGTGCCGCTAGCGGGACAACCGGATGCCGCGCCGCACCAGCGCCCGATTCCCTCATTGCGCTGGTGGATCGGCGGCCTACTGTTCATCTCCACGGTGATCAACTACATCGACCGCCAAACACTCTCGATCCTGGCGCCCTACCTCAAGGTCGAATACCACTGGACCAACACCGACTACGCCAATATCGCCATCGCCTTTCGCATCGCCTATTCCATTGGACAAACCGTCTGGGGCCGCCAGATCGACCGCGTCGGCACCAGGCGCGGACTAACCATCAGCGTCACGTGGTACTCGATCGTCTCGTTGTTGACCTCGCTCGCGAACGGCATGGCGAGTTTCGGTGTATTCCGCTTTCTGCTCGGCGCGGGCGAATCCGCGAACTGGCCCGGCGCCAGCAAGGCGGTTTCCGAGTGGTTCCCCAAGCGCGAGCGCGGAATAGCCGCCGCGTTGTACGACAGCGGCTCCTCGGTCGGCGGCGCCATCGCGCCCTTCCTGATCTTGCCGATCTACCTGCGCTGGGGATGGCGCGTGGCGTTTGTCATTCCTGGCCTGCTCGGATTTTTGTGGCTGATTGCCTGGCGCCGCCTGTACTACCCGCCACAAGAGCACCCCCGCGTAACCGGCGCCGAGCGCCAAATGATCCTGACCGACAAGCAGGAAACCGAAGCAACGCCGCAACCCATGCCGCGATGGCGCGATCTTCTGAAACTGCCGCAGACCTGGGGCGTGATTGTCTCCAAGGGTCTGACCGATCCCGTATGGTTCTTCGTCACCGACTGGTTTCCCATTTATCTCGTCGCCAAGGGTATTTCGCTGAAGAGCGGCCTGATCGCCGTCTGGATTCCGTTCCTCGCCGCCGATCTCGGCAATTTCTTCGGCGGCGCCGTTTCCGGCTACCTGATTCGCCGCGGATGGTCCGTAGGCGCGGCGCGCAAATCGATGGTTGTTTTCGGCGGCTTCGGCGTAATGCTCCTGATCCCCACAATCTTTACGGTGAAGCTGTATCTGATCACGCTGCTGTTCGCACTAGCCACGTTCGCCTATGCGGCGTTTTCAACGATCGCAAACGTCTTGCCCACCGACCTGTTTCACAGCAAATCCGTCGCCACGGTAAGCGGCTTGAGCGGAACCGCCGCAGGTATCGGCACCATCCTTGCCTTCGAGTTGATCGGCCACTTCTCCGACGCCCGCCAGGCCACCGCCACGCACACCTTCGATCCCATCGTGATCGTCGCCGGCCTCATTCCATTCGTCGGCATGATCCTGGTCCTCCTGCTGGTCCGCAACACCAGCGCCACCGACCAGGGCCTGGTAAAACGAATCTGATATTGGAACACCGAGGTGCTGGGTCAGTTTCTGGTTACCGCGCTAATCGGGGCTGTGCGGGCAACGAACTCGCCTCTGCCTCATAGCGTTTACTGGTCCGGTTTTCTATTCTGAGTTCGCCTGGTGCTACGAAGGCCGTTTGAGCAGAAAATTGAGCTTCTTCGTCCATTCTTTGTCGCTAAGATCGAAATTTAGCGTCTGAAGACAGTCACAATCTGCAACCTGACAACGCATTTCTCCGCCTTTGGCAAGGTCGTTGACGTCGTACGCTATTACCAAATGCGGGTCAAACGGATGACCGCACATTTGCAGTTTCCGTTGTCATCGTCACAGGCGTCGGAGTTGTGTTTGTTCATGGGTTTGATTTAGCACATTGGGCGGCTGTTTGGCGATGAGGAGCGTTCTGGTGCGCATTGAAGAGATCAAATATCACTGCGCTTCCTTCGGAGCAGCTGTTCCATCCGACCAAGTGGGCACCGGAATCATGAACTCGGTTATCGGCTCCGGAGCACCTTGAAATTGTGGATTTAACATAACTGGAGAGCCCGGCAAATCCGCTCCCCATGACTTGGGATCTGTAAGCGGAACGTAAAACATCAAATGCGGGACCCAATGCCCGGCTGAGTCGTTCAAATACCCTTGGGTCGACATCATGTAGCACATCGCGCCGGGTTCGAGGGGCGGCAGCCCTTTCGCGTCGAACGCTTTGATGCCCTCAATGACCTGATCTTTGGACATTCCGGAGAGGACCAGTTCCGTTCGCTTGAAAGTGAGAGGCAGGATCGATCGCACCGCGGCTGGATTAAAGCAGATTGGCCCTCGCATCTTCGGATTCCAGAACTGGGCAAAGTCAAACGGAGACATCCATGATCGCTCGACGAGGCAGACGAAACCGTTCTTGCCTTTGACGGCAGTTTCGTAGCCACGCCGTCCGAGGACCATGACTTGGGCATCGGCTGAAATCGATGGCGGCGCGGCGCTGCGTGCCATCGCAATCTCGGCATTTCGATCGGCTATAAGGTACTGATCGATGGAAGCCATTTTGGGATAGGACGCAGCGGTCTCTTGAGAGCGTGCCTTTAAAGACGCGCTCACCAGCACGGTCGAAAGCAATGTCGCGAATATAGTCGCTTTCATAATGTTTCTGGCTATCTTCATAATCAATTCTCCTTTCCAATTCCCGGAAATAAAGGTCATTGACGTAGAACGGCGCGAGTTTGGCTAATTTTTTTCTATCACTGTTTTAAGTAGCGAAGCGCAACACATCCTGATTTAAAAATCTTGGACTCAACAAGTTTTAATTGTAATTTCTCCGGCAGGCTAATACCTTCTAACAACCGTCTCCCTTCCCCTGCAACGATTGGCTGAACGACAAAACGATATTCATCAACTAGACCAAGCTCTATAAGTTGTGAAGGAATATCCACACCACCGATTAAAATATTTTTGCCTTGTTCCTTTTTCAATTTAAGCATTTCGTCTCGAAGGTTCGTACGAACAATTCTCGTATTTCCTTCGGCGCTGTCTAGTGATCGTGAAAAAACAATTTTGTTGATGGAGTCAAATGTTTGAGCAAATTCGTTCGTTGCTTTTGTCTCAGACTGGCTTTTTGCGATATCAGGCCAATAAGGAACCATCAATTGATAGGTTTTACGCCCAAAGACGAGCAGGTCAACATTTCGCATGAGGCGCGTAAAATATTCATGTATTTCTTCATCGCCATTCATTTTGGTATGGTCGAAGCAGCCATCGAGGGTCACGTTGATTGCGAAGATTACATTTCTCATTTTCACCTCGGATTAAGTAGCATGGTCTTCGAAGATAAAACTAATAACCTTGAACCGCGCGTCATTGCAACATAAAGAAGATCAGGTGCATCCGACTGGAAAAGGCCGTCCCCGATGTTGATGGCTTTCGTTGGCCGCGAACAGTCTATGCCTTCGCCGAGCAGCCGGACGTGTAGTTCTTTTCCCAGCGCGGAACCGCCTGTCCTTTCCGTTCTCCCCGTCCGAACGTGGGAACCATCAGGGCATCCGGCGAGGAGTCCTTGGAGGGCTTCCGCCAGGCTTCGATGACCGGCCGCACCGAGTTCAATTAGTGCTTAGCGTGGACAACATGAACGCCAAGGTGTCCGGGCGCGAGTCCTTGAACGGCGGGGCCGAACCTGGACGCGATCTCGTGGAAATTGATGTCTTCGATGGCGCAAAATCCGTGCGAGCGAAGAATCGCTGCAATGCCAGCCGGGTCGAAACGGCTGACCGAACGTTCATCAATTTTCTTAAGCTGTTCGGTCCGCTCCGTTTCTAATCGCCCTACCTCTTCGGAGGATGCCTCGGGAGGTTCCATGTAGTCGAACACCACCTCCGAGTTCTGGATTGACGACATGTAGTCCAGAGTGCGGCCGATAGCGTCCTGTGTCAGATATGGCACAACCCCGAGCCAAGTGAAGAACGCGGGCGAGTTCTGCTGAAAGCCTGCGGCGACGAGCTTCTCTCCCACATCGTCCCGCTCGAAATCCACTGGCACGAGAATAAGCCATGGCGGAAGTGCGATTTGAGCTTCAGCCAAGCGCTGGCGTTTCCATGCCTGCGTCGCGGGGTGGTCCACCTCATAGATACGGATCTGTCGTGCGCCATGGGGATTCCGGAGAGCGAAAGTGTCGAGTCCGGCGCCAAGGATGACGATCTGCCGGATCCCTCTTTCGACGGCCCTTGACAAAGCATCTTCCGCAATCCGGCTTCGCGCGGTGGTGAACAGACGTCCGATGCTGGCCAAGGGGTGTCCGTTCGCAAATTGAAGCACGTCCTTTTCGTCTTCACGCAGAATCTTCATGGCAAATGGGTCATACACGATTGAGCCATGATCGAGCACCTGATGAGCAGCTCGTTGTCGGGCGATCATCAGGGCTGTGCGGCTGGGTTCATTAGGCTTCATGTTCGAGGTCTCCGTTCTCATCAATAGCTGATCGCACGAGAGCTGATCGCACGAGTTGTCGTGTGCGCGACTAGCGCCGTGCACACCGATATCTTCCGCTCAATTAGATACCCCCCGAATCCGGTCCCAAGCAGGAACCAAAATGGCCGTGGCTTATGACTGCAGAGCGCCGCAGCGATGCCTGACCCTACCACGAGGAACTCTAAACGCGTCACGCGGCCAGTCCGCCAGAACTCGTACATACCGCCCAACAGAAATCCCGGGAGGGGAAGCAGGCGGGCGGCTACAAGAACCACAACTGCGGCCATCCTTTGAACTCCAAAAGCTGCTATAAACTGTGCGCGGCTTTGCACCAAATCGAAGGAGGCGCCATCTGGTCACCTCAACAATCAAGAACGCGCGTGGCGCGGGAAACTAAAGATGGCTGAATCCTCCGCAGCGGCCATACCGACCGCAGGCCGCTCAAAGCGCCTGCTCACTCTGTGGGACCTGATTTTCTTCGGCATCGTGCTAATTCAGCCGATCGCGCCGGTCCCGCTCTTCGGCGTGGCCCAAAAACTCTCCGACGGCTACTTCACCGCGATCATCCTGTTTGCCATGTTCGCCATGATGATTACCGCCGTCAGCTACGGACGAATGGCCGCGCTTTTCCCGTCCGCTGGGTCGGCTTACACCTACGTTGGAAAGGGACTCAACCCGCACCTGGGATTTCTGGCGGGATGGGCGATGTTTCTCGACTACCTGCTGCTGCCGCTGATCAACACCGTGTGGATCTCCGCGGCTATGCACAACGTCTACACCCCCAAGATTCCCTTTGTCGTCTGGGCCGCGATTGTCGCTGGCATCATCACCTTCCTGAACCTGCGCGGCATTCGTTCTTCAGCGCGCCAGAATAAAGTGCTGCTCTTCATCATGTTCGTCGTCATCGGATTTTTCATCGTGCTGGCGGTGCGTTTTCTGTTCGGGTCCCAAGGATGGGGCGGCCTGTTTTCCACCCAGCCGTTCTACGATCCGAAAACGTTTAACGCCCATCGCATTTTGGGGGCGACGTCGTTTGCCGCGCTCACCTATATAGGTTTTGACGGCATCACCACATTGACCGAGGACGCGGAGAATCCCAAGCGCAACATTCTGCTCGCCACCGTCCTGGTCTGCGTGTTCACCGGAATCTTTGGCGGCCTGGAAGTTTACCTGGGCCAGCGCGTCTGGCCCGACTGGCACTCCTTCACATCGCTGGAGACGGCTTTCATGGATGTCTGCGGCCGCGTCGGCGGTCCGTGGCTATTCAACGCCATGGGACTCGTTTTGATTCTCGCCGCATTCGGCAGCGGCTTGGCCGGCGGCCTGGGGGCGGCAAAACTGTTGTTCGGCATGGGCCGCGACAATGTGTTGCCGCGCAAATTCTTCGGTCACGTGGCGCCGGGAACGAGCACGCCAACCTACAACATCATCTTGATTGGATTGCTGAGCTTTGCCGGAGCAGAGCTCCTGAACCAATTCGGCAGTGCTTACCAGCAAGCCGGCGAACTGCTCAACTTCGGAGCTTTTCTCTCGTTCATGGGTGTGAATCTGGCGGCTTTCTGGCAATTCGGCGTGCTCAAGATAGCGGGCGGCAAGCGCCGCATCGTAGTCGACATCATTCTTCCGCTCGTGGGCTTCGTCTTTTGCGCGGTCATCTGGTGGAATCTGAATCCACTGGCCAAGACCGCCGGCGGAATCTGGTTCGCCATCGGGGTACTGTATGTGGCCATCAAGACGCGAGGATTCCGCGCCGCCCCGGTAATTATCGATTTCAGCGAGACCTAGCGTTGTGTGCAAAAGACGAATTTCACGTGATGGGGGGACATTAAAGTGGGACCACCGCAGGAACGGTTGCCAGAGCGAAGGGATCAAGTCCTCGCTACTGGTGCTCGCTTGCCAATCATCTTGATAAAAAGACCGAGCAGGCTCGCCCGAAGTGGAGATCGTGGGGAACCCCGCAGGTCTACGGGCTCTTGCAGCTATTTGCTCCGGCCTCGCTGACTTGGTACCGGAGCAACTTCTCACTCCCGCCAACCACTACCACTTGGACGAAGATTTCTGGGGTACCGATAAGGGGTCCATCCCGTTGATCGTGCTATGCCGCGAATCCGCCTGGCCGGAACCCTCGAAGTGAATCATGTTGTACCCCCGCGGAGTGCCGCGGGGGTACAACACCACAGCACTACTTGTGTGTCATGGTGCCGACGCGCGCCAGCATATCGCGGTGACCCGCTGGGTCCAGCGTTGCACGCAAACCAGCCCAGCCGGCCGGGTTGCTTTTCTGTGCTTCCTCAAGGGCCGCGTTGAATTTGTCGACACCTTCGGGTCCGTTGGTGATGACCGCAACGAATATCGTTCCCACATCGGTGGAGTGTACGACTTCCTCGTCCACCTGATAGCCGTGGAGCGCGCCGTCAGCCATCAGTTTTTCAAGAAGGGAAACGAATGTCGCCTTCAGGACCTTGCCGCCGGGATCGCTCGAATCGGCTTTGCTGCGCCACGTTCCCACGCGCAAGTAGCCGTTCGTGAACGTACCGGAATGAGAGTCGTAGTCGTGGCTCTCCATAATGTAGTCCCAATGCTTCGCTGCGGCCAAAGGCGGCGCGGTAGCTCCGGGTGCGGTCCGAACATTTTCCAGCACTTTCAGAATGCCGGACATGGAAGTTGCGGAAAACCACGTGCCGTGCGTCGGCTGGCCTTCCTGATGGTTGACGACCACATAGTTTCCGAACGAAACGATGGACCCGTCGGCAACGGCCTTCTTCATGATGTCGATGTCGGCGGCATCGCCCTTCAGATAGTCCGCCCACATGGCGCGTGGCACGGTCCACTCCGAAACATACGTGTACAGCGCGGGCTTCTCCGCGCTTTGCGATTGCGCGGCTACGCGGTTAGCACTGAGCGGCACCAGCGCAAGCACACACAACAACAAAAACACACCAATCGATCGAATACGCATTCTTCTTTCTCCTATTTTTTCTCCGCCGAAGGCGGCGTGGGGCACTGATTTATTGGTAAGGGCCTAAAGGAATGAATCCGGAATTCGTGTTCCGACCTTCCGTTGCGCGGTAGCGTACACGGAACGTCCGCGGGTTGCAATGCTCACGTTGGATTGGCAGTGCCCCGACTCTCCGCGCGCTACTGCTGGTCGCTATCCTCTGCGGGGAGCACACGGAACTGACCTGTAGCCGCCCTCTCCGAGAGGGCGGGATTTAGATGAAACACGACCGAGGCCGCAGGGGCGAAGTGCTCGAACTAACGATGGAGAGAAACCAACGTGACACGAATCAGTCGGAGGCAGCTGCGGAAGCGGTGAACTGGCGATGCTCCTGGAACTCGCGGAGCAGCGCCACCACGTTGTCCGGTTTTGGTGTGTGCTTCAGAATGATCGGTTTGGCGATGTAGGTCTCAAGCAGATGCTTCGCGGCGGCCAGGCGCGCCGCCGTTTCGACGGAGTCAACCAAGCCCGGGACGTGGACAATGATTGCGTCCGCCGATTTTTCGGCGCGCATTCCTTCGCAGGTGTCCACGTCGCATTTCCTGAGGGCCCGCGCCAGCCGCAGCACACCCGCTAACGCCTGAATATTCTTCTGCTGGTCTTCCGCAATCCTGGAGAAGTGTCCGCTGTCGGTAGTGGGCTCAGGGCCGCGATGGTAGCGGACAGCCCATCCAAGAAGCTCCCACTCTTCAAAGGTCCAGCTGGGCGGTAGTGGCAGTTCGCGCAAGAATCGGAGCGCGGCCTTCTGCGGAGATTTCCCACCATCGTCTGCGCCGACGCCGTGCAAGCGGGCCGCGGCGCGCAGAACGCGGCGCATGGCGTGCTCATTGAATGCCGGCGCGGCGTGAGCGCGCCGAAGGGCATCGAAGATCGCAATGGAAATACGCGAGATCTGGACGGTGCGGCGCGGGCGCGTATCCGTGGCCCGTGCGGTGGCGCGAAGGCGCGCCATGGAAGCGAGCGCGAGGCGTTTGCCTTGTGGCAGGCCGTGGCGCCAGTCGTTCCAAAGGCTGGTCTTTCCCAACGTCAGCTGGCGATAGGTTTCGATGCGCTGGCTGCGCTCGCGACGAAGCGTTTCTTCCCAGGTGTTCTGTACGTCGGTGGTGTCGTGGGATGCGACCTCTTTGACCGTCGCGGCAAGCACATCCAGGTCGTGGACTTCGCCCAGCAGATCCTGGAGACGCTTCAGGTTGTCACTCCATAACGCGTATTGTTCCGGGAGTAGACTTTCCACCGTGTACCGCAGGCGTTTGAGGCCGATACGGAGTTCGTGCCACGGTTTGGGCTTGTCGGTGCGCTGCGCACGAGCGTGCAGTTCTTTGGCCTCCTCAAAGCGCTCGACCGCCAGACATTGGGCGGCGAGACTCGAGCAGGGAACCAGGCGGGCGCGCTTTCGAAGCTTGCGTTCCAGGCGCGACCACGATTTTCCGTCAAACTTTTCTACCGCACGCAGCGCACGCTGGCGCAGCTCCGGTTCGTTGGCGGCGAACGCAGCTTGCAACTTTGCGCGCAGCGGATCGTCGCTGGCGGCAAGTTGCTTGACCCATTCGTCCATTACCTGAGAGTCGCGTAGAGCGCCGAGCCTGCGAAAAAGCTTTCTGGGGACCAGGCGCATTTGGCGCCAGGCGGGATCCGGGTCCACTTCCTGGATCACAGCGGCGACAGAGCGACAGCGCCGAATAGCAACGCGCAGGTCGTGCACCGGATCGGCCGCAGGATCTTTGCGGACGTGCTCAAGTTCCTTGAGTACGCGCTCCATCCAATAACTAAGGCCACGGTGCGCGCTGGGCGCACCGGGAAGGGTAGCAACCGTGGACATGCAGAGCCTCGACTGAACCGCTCGATGCTGTGGTGGGTGCAGCCCCTGCTCGAGCGGGAGTTATAGGGTAGCTCTTGAACGGAAGCGCGTCCAGTCCAGGGCGCGAGCGCCAAGATCCGGCATCATGCGGAGCAGCGCAATTCCCATGAGGAGGGTCATGGCTGCGGCGAACAGGAATACGCGGGAGGGATCAGGGTGGCCCAGGCGCAGCATCCCATATTGGGCCAGCGGTTGGAGCGCTACGCCGACGAAGGAGAGCAAGTTGGCGACGGCTATGGTCCGGCCTTTCTCTTCGGGCGCAGGGAGGCGCTGAATCAGCGCGTTCACGGGGACGACGAAAAAGCCGCCTGCTGTGCCCAGCAGGGCGAGCAGAATCGCCACGATAAGGAAACTCAGGCCCGGGCTTGCGAGCAAGGCGGACATGGCCATAATGCCGATCATGCCCGGAAGAATCATGCCGTGTTCGATTTTGCCGGCGGAGGCGTAGCCTGCGAGGAAGCTACCAATTCCGATGCCCAAGCTTAGTGCGGCCAAGAGGTAGCTGCTGTGCTGGTCGTCGACGCGAAGGATGTCGGTGGCGTAGAGGACGATGTTGAGGAGCAGGAGCGAGCCGAGGAACCAGAAGAACGTATTCGCCAGGACCGCGACGCGCAGCACGTTGTCGCGCCAGAGGCGGTGCGTTTCCACGAAAAATTCGCGCGGGACGTTCCAGTCGAAGCGGCGGGTTGGATCCGCGGCGGGGACTCTCGTAATCCGCAGGCTGATTAGCAAGCCGATGATCGTGAGGGTGAGAAAGATGATGCCAGACCAGACCTGGTGGCCGCGAAAATGGGTAGCCAAGAAGCCTCCGGCTAGCGCGGCGAATATGGCGGAGAGGAGCGTGGTTAGCTCGATGATGCCATTGCCCCAGCTGAGTTTCGATTCGGGAAGGAGTTCTGGGAGCAGGGCGTACTTTGTCGGGCCGAAAATTGCGCCTTGGGTGCAAGCGAGGAAGAGGGCTGCACCCGCGAGATCGAGGCGACCGGCGGATAAGGCGAACGTTGCCAGGCCCATCACGATAAGTTCAAAGAACTTCGTGCCGATTGCGACGCTGCGCTTGCTGTATCTGTCGGCCAGGTAGCCGCCGGGGATCGAGAAGAGGAGGAACGGGACGGCGAAGAGCAGGGGCACCACCAGGACGAACCAGAGATCGCGTTCTTGCTTGGTGAGGGCGGTTTCCAGGACCAGGAAGCTGACTAGCCATTTGAGGGCGTTGTCGCTGAAGGCGTTTTGAAATTGGACGGCGATCAGAGCCCAGAAGCTGGTTAGGCTGGTGGCTGATTGAGGAACGGCGGCTGAGTTTTCTGGTTTGTTATCCAAGGATGCGGTGAGTTTAGCTGCGAGAGAATCCAAAGGGAAGGGACGCGGGAACCGGAGGAAGACAAAGCTTTAACACAGAGTGCAAGACAAAGCTCTAACACAGAAGGCACAGAGATCGGAGCACCCTTCGAGGCTCAGGGCAGGCAGAGGGCACGGATTTCAGAGGAGGGGGCCCCCCCTGGGTTTTTCGTACGTGTTCATTCTAGAGGTGGTTAAAGTGCTTCGTTTTGCTACACTTTTGTAAGTGTTCATTCTAATAGGCTTACCGACTTTGAGGTGGTCATGGTTTTGCCACAGTTGGACAATACGTAGGCGTGTTTTTACTTGGCGGTACTATACCATATTCATTATCTTAAGTCCAACGCAAAATTCGGGCCGGCCTCGATTCTCGATAGGCCCATGAAAACTCCAGCAGACTTTGCTGGAGAAGCACTTTCCGCGACTTGGGAGCGTGGTCAGCGCGAGCGAGTTTCAGAACGAGTTTCAGAAGATGTTGCAACAGGAGCCCGGGTGATGACGACTGGCGCATGGGAGATTGCGCACGTGGTGGAGACGGACGCGAGTCCAGGTTTCGCTTGGAAGTACTGGACGAACGTGGCGAATTGGGATGATCCGCCCGCTGAGTTTGCGTTGGAGGGGCCGTTTGCGGCGGGGTCTCAGGGCACAACGCGACTCCCTGGGCAGGAGCCTTTGTATTGGGTCATCCGAGAAGTCGCCGCTCCAAACAGTGCCACGATCGAGTTGCGGGCGGGGGAGGGTGTTTCGGTATTTTTTAAATGGCGTGTTGACGGGCTCGCGGATGGGCGAACCAGGCTCACGCAGCGGATCGTGCTTGCGGGCGAGAAAGCTGATGCGTTTCTTGAGCAGGCTAAGGCCGCGTTTTCCACGGGTCCCGCTGACGGCATGAGGCGGCTCGCCGCGGCGATGGCAGAGGCCGAGAGGAGTGGCCAAAAGTCAACTCCATGAAAATGATGGCAACAATGGGGAGATAGCGAGATGGTGCCCGAGATAGGAATCGAACCTACAAGGACCGAAGTCCGGTGGATTTTGAGTCCACTGCGTCTGCCAGTTCCGCCACTCGGGCACGCAGAAAATCGTATCACAAATCCGTGCTAATAGAGGGGAGTGCGACGAGCTTCTCCTCGGCGAGAGTGGCTTTTTAGAATATTGGCACGCAAGTTTTCCGCATCCATCGCTCTAAGGTCTTGAAGCTGACGCGGAGGCCTTGAAGCTGACGCAGGCTCGGTTTCGGAGGGAGCGTGACCTTAAGGACGGGGAGAAACAGCAACACCAAGACCCAGGTTCAAACGGCGAACCTGGGGCACCCGCACCCGGCTGGTCGAGGACCACAGGTTGTTTTTAGGAAAACGCGTCACGCAGCGGCAGTTTTGGGTGCCGCCGTCGCCATTCCTCGCGTGCTTCGCGCAATTGCACAGCATAAATTTCAAGTGGCGGCTCGCCGAAGCTGGTTTCCGTGCTGCAAAGCATCCTGGCGGCTTGCCCGACTTGTAGGAGTTGGCTGTCTGGAATCGCCCGGAGTCTCGCGCGTAGGCATTCGATATCGAGCTCAACTACCAGGACACCTTGTTTCATCGGCCCTCCACGATCCTGAGAACGTGTGAATCCGCCTCGCTAAAACGCAAACGCCGAAAGGCAACATTACACCGAAAGCCCGGTTGTGCTTTGGTACCAAAGTTTGGTACGCCTCGGCCACAGGGAATCTGAGGCTACGAAAGCAGGCCGCGGTGGGGATGGATTGCAGTATAGAGTCTAGCCTTGGGTGTTGTTGTCGATAGCCTTTTGCACTGGAATGGAAGAAAAACGAACCGCGGGGCAGATTGGGGAACTCGCTTGACTGTGGTCTGATGTCCCTATAGGCTTCGCCCGGAATCCACCATCGGCCCGTCCCGAAAAGCTTCGCCGTTTACGATCAGCAAATTAGAAATGCCCCTTGTTCAATCGTCTTATTGGCGCATGGAAGTTACGACAGGCTAACCGTATCGCGGGACGCCTCGAGAAGTCTCTCCGTGTCTGCCTAGTGTCTGTTACTGACGAAGACGGCGAATTGAAATCGGATATTTCCGACGATGATTTCGTTCTGGCATACATCTTCGGGATGGTGCTCGCCAGCCTGGAGTCGATAGGCAAAGAAAAAGACGCCCGGTTTGCCGCACTGGCGCTACGACAAACCTTCGAAAACCTATTTGGGCAGGGCCAGAAGCTAGCAGAATTGTGTGCGGCATTGGCAAAACGGGACGATGAAGATTTCAAGCACGCCGTTCACCTTGGATATTCCGACGTCCAAAAGTTCTTACCGTCAAGTTCAGGCACCCCCACCGGGCTCATCGAACATTTGAAATTTTATAGAGAGTAGACCGAGCCAAGGCCGGTACCTACCAATCGGCCACTCTGCCAGTGGGTTAGTTCAGCCTGAAGTGGAGAGAGGGCGCCCCCCTCGTTAGTGAGTGTTCCGCCCTGGCAAGCTCATCGTAGTTCCACTACATCCGTCCGTTTCAACTTCCGGATGGCCCGTCATGCGGACAAAACGCTGACCTGAATTGCCAATGCGGGGTAGTTCACGGGACACGAGCCAGCGAAAACGATTCCTTACGAGCATCCCGCCGTGGGCGCATTGTCGCAACTAAACAATCCGGTAATGGTCGCAGTCTCAATCACGTGCCCGATCATGGCGCGGAACAGCGTTTCGGCGGGCGCCGGAAATCCTGGCGGAAATTGCGGGAGGTTGAATGTGGTATCCAACGCATACACCGTGAACAGGTATTTGTGAATCCCGTTCGGCACGATGTCCGGCGGCGGACACGGCCCCACATATCCTGGATTGAACGTATCATTCGAGATTTGCGGGAACGTGATTTGCGGGACGCCGTTTACTATGGTCCCTGCGCCCGCTGGTAGCTCCCTCACGTCCGACGGAATGTTGTATACGCCCCAGTGCGTGAATTCCCCCGTCTCGTCGTACACCACTAACGCGTAGCTCTTGGTCCAAGGTACCGCCCGCGTCCACTTCAGATCCGGCGACATATTCTGGCCGACGCATGCACTCCCCAACTGCCCGTTGAACACCATGCTCGGCGGCACGATCGTGTTGTTCTGAAACGTTGTGCTGGTCACGCGGAATCGAGGTCCATCATCATCGTCGCCCTGCACACTAAGCCCATGCGCCCGCGCGGTGCCCGCCACTCCGGCGACACGTCCGAGCTCACCCGGAAACACCATCAAATTGAGGATCGCAAATAAAGAAAGGAAGAGGAGGATTCGGGTCTTCATAATTCACCCCTTGTCCGTCACGGAAAAGTACCAACACCACAAGTATCGGGGATTCTATGCATCGGTTTCTCCGCGGTCAAGCTTTCGCGTTTTATATTATTCGCCCCTGCTTAGTCGGAGGTTTCTAGAAGGCAGCACTGTTCAGACGGATGTCGTTGTAAAGGTCCACGTAACTCTGTTTGGGGATGCCTTTGATCCTCCCTTCAACGAAACGGCGCTGTAAAGCTGGGCTCTGACCCGGGAGCCAACCTGAAAATCAGTTTGACGCTTGTAAAGCGTAAGTTCATAATCCGGTCCTCGCAGCCTCTATCCCACAGAGGAGTCAGAAAGTCGGGGGAGTGAATCGATGCTTGAAAAAACGGATCATATCATGGCGACATACATCGGCGCGGCGGACGAGTTCGGAAAGTCGGCCAAGGAATTCCTGCAACATGTCAATCTTTTACATCAAGCGTGGAATGCGTACGAACAAGCCATGACGGCAAGTGCTGAACTGCGTACGGTCCTGGATAATGGCGATGAGAACCTGCGAACCCTGATGACTCAGCTGGAACAAGCGGTTAGTAGTCCATTTGGCAGACCCGTCGACAGCGGGAAAAAGCTGGAAGCGCTGAAAGATGAGGTGATGAAGGCGAGCGCCGCCGGCGCGGGTGCGGCAAACCCGACCGGTGTGACGATGCTGCCTTGAAGCCGCTGTGTCGCTTTTGTTGTGGCCCCGGACAGTCGAAGCGATATAACGCGGTTGTTCCTGCGCCGCGAACAAGTGCCGATGTTCATTGCCCCTTCGCAACTGTCCGAGCGGCGTTCATCTTGAAGTTTTTCGCCATTACCTGACAAGGCGTTTTGCCCAACAAAGATCGAGACTCCGAATTTCCACCGCAGGTTTCTACTTTACGCTTGACAACGATTGTTGGGGTTAGGTAGCGTCGGCGGGTCGGGTCAGCGCGAGGCGGTGGAACTCTAAACGAACCTTGAGGGACCTCGTCGAGTATCTGCATGACTCCCCCGGGCACGCTCGCGCCAAGAGTTACGCAATTCTTCCCGTCGAAGAGCTACCTGACGTAGTTTGAGATTAGCTTGCACGCGCGTCTCAGCGAAAGAGAACGCTCGTTACGACTTCGGTTCACCCACGCTCGAACGAATCCCAGCCCGCTCGAACGACATCTGGACAATAGGAACTAGTTGCGCTAGCTGTCAACTCGCGGCTAGACGCGCGAGGGCGAAGAGCGGATCGCAGTCCTCGATGCTTGCCGCTCCATTCAGCAAATGCTGGAGGTTCCCAATTGAAGTGTTCTTTCCATTGTCGCCGTCGGAAATGAATCCCTATTCGCTCTGCGGAGGCCATTAATGCCCGAAACGAGACTGAAAGAGGAAGCAGATCGGCCGGGAGACGATTCAAACAACGATAGAGATCAGCAGATATCCGCTCTCCTAGCGACGACAGTGGAGCAAATTCGCTCTGCGATGTCGGCGAGTGGAGCGGTCATTGCTGTTCGCGATCCGGAGGGCGCATGCTGTTTAGCTAGCACTGGCGAAGCTCCTCCGGTGGGTTCGCGACTGCAACCGGACTCGGCCTTTACCAGAGAGTGCCTCGAAACGGGCGAGGTCGTGCTCTGTGAAGATACGGAAAATGATTCACGAATATTGCCTTCGGTTGCAAAGAGCTTGCACTTTCGTTCGGCCGTGGCTGTACCCATTCAAATGCAAGGGTGTGTTATTGGCGTTATAGAGGTTTTCTCTTCACGGCCTTCGGAAATCTCCCCTCCGGATGTTGATGTACTGGAAGAATGCGCCAATTTGGTTGCTCCTGTTATCGCGCCCAGAGCGGTACCAAGCGCGCAAGTTGTCCAAAAAGTACCACCGCACCCGTTCCCGGCACCGCCGACTGCGTCGGCTGAAGAGCGAGAGGGAAACTCGCCGTCCGTTAGTTCGAATTGGTTTCCAAAGGAACCGGGGCTTTCCGAGGAGCAGCCGGTGGAGTCACTACGGCCGAGTGTTGAGCGAGGGCCTGCAAGTGATGCTGGATTGCCCAGCAACTCGAGGCAGTCCGCTGAAGATTCGACCGCGGCGCAAATAACGCGAGGTCGCGCTGCCTCGCTTTCCTTCCTCGCGATCGTTTTTTTCGCCCTATCTTTCTTCCTGGTCGGCATGATCCGTCCTATGACAATGGCGACGTCCTCCCCCAGTCCTGCTCCGCAAGCTTCGGACTCGGCAAGGCGTGACTCGCCGGCGACGTCGACACCGGAGGATGGCGCAGCTCAAAAGACCGTGAAACCGCGAGGCCACAGCCGTTCGCGCCCTGAGAAACAGGGCGGTGAACCCACGACCGACTGAGATTGATCGTATACCGAACTCCTGTTCCTAATGTTGGCGGGCGCCCGTGTGATCTTTTTTTCGCAGTGAGGGTCCTACCGCAATGAAGCACCGATAAAATTACGACGTTTGCCGGCGGGTGCTTTCTTTGTTTGATTGAAGAGTTTCAGGCAGGAAAAATTAAGGGCGCATCAGCGGTTAAGCTGTTGCGCCCTCTTTTGATCGAGCCGTAAAGTTTTTATGCTTCCCGGTTCAATCTGGCGTCAAGATAATCCTGACGTCCGACATCGTCAATGCAATTCTCGCGCAGCATCTGTGCAAATCTGTGCAGAGGTGTGCAAAATTGGATACTCCAAATTAACCGAGTGTTCACTGCGTCGCGGTCACGGACACGTCTGAGGAGAAGCTGCAACACCAAGACCCAGGTTCAAACGGCGAACCTGGGGCACCCGTCACCGGGCTTAGGCAGCTTTTGCAACGGTGGCAAGCTGTTGCAAAAGGACTTGCCCTTAAAACCGGAGCGTGATGTACACGGACGCCAGTCAAGCACTCGTTCTGGTCCGTAGATGACGCGTCTCAACGTTCGGGAACGAACTCCAAGCGACTGCGGCGCTGGCGATCGATAGACCCGCGCATGAGAACAGGATCAGGCGAAACCCGGAGAGAAACGCTTCTGAAACTGCGTCGCGAAGTGCCGCACTCGCGTTGGCGTCCAGATTTTTCGGCAGGTCCATGCCTGCCAGCTCAATTTCCTTCGAGCGAATCTCGCGTACAGTTTCGGAGGTCAGAGGAAGAGTTGCTAGGCTTCGATTCAGGTGGGTGCTGAAGACCTTCACCATCACGATTCCGAGTACGGCGATGGCGAGCACTCCTGCCAATCGCGCTACGGCGTTATTGATTCCCGATGCTGTGCCGGTGTGGTCCCTATCCACGGAAGCCATCACCACGGTGGTGAGCGGCGCTACAGTTACGGCCATCCCTAAGCCGAGTACTACCGATGCAGGAAAGAATGTCTTCCAGTAGTTGCCACCGTGAGAGAACACCGCAAATAGAACAAAACCAGCTGCGACCATCATGGGACCAAGAATTAGCGGGATTTTTCCGCCGTACCGTGCGACGAGCCCGCCCGACCAGCGCGACAAGGAAGACATCAATACGATCACAGGCAGGGCCGCTGCGCCCGCAGCGGTGGCCGAGTATCGATGCACCTGCATCAAGGTGACGGGAAACAGGAAGAAGAAAATACCGAGGGCGGCATAGAGAAATAGCGTCAAGAGACTGGCGCCCAGGAAAGAGCGAGACTTGAACAGGGAGAGCGAAACCATGGGCGAGGAGGTGCGCGACTCGAACCACAGGAAAAGAAGCAAGGCAATCGTGCCGCCGATCAGGCTACCGGCCACAACCGGACTTCGCCAGCCGAGTTTTGAGGATTCCAGGAGTCCGGTGACTACGCCGGCGAGACTTGCCGTGGCTAACAATGCGCCTACCCAATCGAGATGTTGCGCTTGGGCGTTGCGACTCTCCGGCACATGGAGGAGGGAGAGAACGATTACAGCGGCGGCTAGGGGAACGTTGAGAAAGAAAGCCCAACGCCAGGACTCGTGTTCGATGAGCCATCCACCCACGACTGGGCCGAGCGCCATGGTGATCGCGGTAAAACCCGACCAAGTGCCGATTGCCCGTCCGCGAGATTTTTCGTCGAAGGACGCGCTGATGATGGCGAGACTACCGGGAATGAGCATCGCGGCACCGATTCCCTGGACGGAACGCGCGACCACCAGGAAGCGAATACTGGGCGCGAGGCCGCAGGCTGCGGAGGCGGCGGCAAAAACTGTCACGCCCAGCAGGAACACCAAACGGCGGCCCATCCAATCTCCCAGGGCGCCCCCTGCGAGGATTAAGGACGCGAGAACGAGTCCGTACGATTCGATCACCCATTGCACATCAACCACGCTGGCCTGGAACGCGATTTGGAACTTGGGCGCGGCAACATTGACGACGGTGCTATCGATGAAGGCCATGCTGGAGCCGAGAATCGTCGCGGTCAGGATCCATGGACCTGAGTTGCTGGCGCAGGGCGTGCCTGGCGTTGCGGAGTTCATCAACAACTCATCGCATGGTGTTTTCATAGGACAAGTGGCCTCGAAGAGGATTCGATGCAATCCAAGCGCAACGGGCCCGCGGTAATCCAAAGGCGCTTCTAAAGTTGAACGACGCTGGCGGCTCGTCCTGTCAAATGCGAAAAGTGGTGACGATCGATTTTTGACCTGATGGCGGCTAGAAAGGCCCTGCGGGGTCTGAGGAAACGGGGCGGCAGGGCGAGACGTCCGTCAGTGGGAGGGCGAAATCATGCCCATACTCTGGTTGGTGACGTTGATCCTTGGCTCGGGGTTCGCCATCGCGTCGGGGCAGGGAGTGAAGTGGAAACTGCTCAACGTGGGCTTCATCCTGGCTTGTATGGGCTTGGGTTACGGTATTGGTTATGCGGCTGGGTTAGGAAGCAAAAATCTGGGAGCGGTCCCTCACGCTGCGCTACCTTTCTCGATGATGTTCGGCATCGTAGGAGCGCTCGCGTGCGTGCGGCGGAATGACTGGCGCGCGAAGTGAAGACACTTTTTGGGGCCGACTGTTTTCGTCGAAAGAACGAACCGCCCTGCAACGAAGAGTACGTTCCAACGTACACAAACAGGAATCCACCCTCAAAAATCAAGGACGGGGCGCCCGGCGCAATGCCGGACGCTTGGTACAGTCTATTCAGTTATGAGCTGATTTCGCGGCGGAACATCGTTCGCGCCGGAGCACGGCGAGGGCGTTGAGAGTTGCGACGATGGCTCGGCGCTCCTCGTCGTCGACGGCGACGCGGATGACTCGTTCACCGATGGCGCTCTGTGCGGCGGCTATACGGAAGGAGATTGCGTCGGAATCCGTTTCAAGAACAGCGTCCTGATAAAATTTCATCCATTCGTAGTCTTCCATCGCCGTCTCCTTTCCTCGTTTCGGAGGATCTTACCGAACACGGCTAATCGGGGATGTTAATGGCATGCGGCGCAATTGCAAGCCTAAATTCTGGCTCTAGCAGATACGTGCGCTATCGTACAGACCTCAGAAGCAATCGGGGCGCCTGCAATTATCTGGGAATTATGAAGTACGCCCACGTTGGAGTTTGTTGGTTTTCACTCTCTTTAGAAAATGGGTGAAGACGGGGTTCCGCTGAAAACCCGCTGCTTCCGCGGTTTCCGCTTTTCGCTCGGTGCTCCAACCCTTGTCTGGCCGCCCTCAGAGACGTAGGGTCTTTCCTGTATACCGGAAGGCGTTCAGATAACGTACAAGCATGGCGGCTTCGCGGGCTGTTCCCGCCGTCGAATCCGGACGCAGGAGCGCCATGCGAATCTTGGTAGCGGACGATCACGAGGCGGTGCGGAAAGGGGTCTGTACGATATTGGCTTCCCGGAGTGAATTCGAGGTGTGCGGCGAGGCCGCGAACGGGGAAGAGGCGATCGAGAAGGCCATATCGTTGAAACCAGATTTGGTTATTCTGGATATCAATATGCCGGTTCTGGGTGGCTTCGGAGCAGCTAAGGAAATTCAGCGGCTCTTACCAGAGGTCAGGATCCTTTTTTTCTCGATGCACGACAGCGGACAGTTTGTCGATGAGGCGAAGAAAGCGGGAGTGCAGGGATTCGTTGCCAAAGACCGGGCGGGTGAGACGCTGGTGATGGCTGTGGATGCTTTGCTGCGGGGGCAGACCTTTTTTTAGGCCATGGGGCGCGACCGTTTGGACAATGGTTGTCGCGCGTTTGTCGCTTCGTGGTGACTGCGGGCGACCGGAAGGGACTTCGGCTGCTCGAGTGGCACAAACTTGAAAGTTACCCGAAAAGCCATTCGAGGAATGATTTGCGTCGCGGAGGTGGTGTGCGTCGCGGGCGGCGTGGGGGCGTCGCAGACGTGGCAGCAGGGCGTTCTTCCAAGCGTCCCGCGTTCGCCGGGGCATGCTGCGAAAAAGACCGGCGAGTGAATCGCGATTGTGCCGGGCCGGGTTGCCAATAGCCGTAGACGCAGCGGGTGCCGCGGCGGGAGCAGTCGTGAGTGTCGTGGATCACGCCGTCGATCACGGCGGTGAGATGTTTTGAAACGCTGACGACCAGGCGGCCGGGTGGGAGTTCGTCCGGGCGGAGATGGACCGTGCAGCCGGAGCCGATTTGCATGGTGGGAGTCCAGACCCAGCCTAAAAAGTTCATCACACGCTTGATGGTGGATTTGTAGACGCCGGTGCGGGCGTTGCTCTTGCCGCGTTTTCGGGTTCCGGTGCGCTCGTGGACGGAGGCGCGGTTCACGAGATCGTAGATGTGCTGGTAGGGGAAACCGGTGGCGATGGCGATGGAACGGACTACACAGTCGCCGGTTTTGCCGCGGTACCCGGCTGCGGTGCGTCCGCCGTCATGGAATCGGAAATGCTTCGACATGCGCGATCGTGGGCCTGGGGGGCTCGGTCGGCGTGACGGGTCAGGCGCTGGCTTCGGATGCGGCTTCCGGCTCGACCGGCTTGTCGGTGGTTACGCGAAGAGCTTCGATCTTTAGACCTTTGTTCATGTCGAAGCGTTGCTTGCGGTCGAGGCTCTTGACGAATTCGCGGGTGGCTTTGCCAATGGCGCCGGCGATGCTGGAGGCGTCGATCTGGATGGTGCGGCCTTCGGAGCCGACTTTGCGGTCTTCGTATTTCAGGGTCACGTTGTAGGTGTTCATGTGGGCCTCTTTCTCTTGTCGCGCTTCCAGTTTTCTCACTTCCGGGGGTGGTATGTCCAGTCGGGCCGCGAGGCGGCGACCCTAAAAACCACGGGCGGAACCTGGAAAAGAGGCAACGTCGTGTGCAATCGATGAAGGACCACACGCAAAGCGGCATGTGGGACACCAAGCGCTGAGATGAAAGATTGTGGAACAAGTGTCAGGTGCGACGGACGACCATGCAGGTGATGTCGTCGTGTTGGGGAGCGGCGCCGACGAACTGATCGAGGGAGCGCATGATATTGGCGAGGGTCAGGGCGGAGCGTTCCTGACCCGCGAGTTGGATCATGGAGAGGAGGCGGGCTTCGCCGAATTCGTTGCGGCGCTCGTCCCAGGCTTCGGTGACGCCGTCGGTGTAAATTACGAGGAGGTCGAGGGGTTCGATGCGCGTGACCCCCGTTTTGTAATTTTCCTTTAACTCGATGCCCAGGGGGATGTTGTCGGATTTCAGGCGCTCGATGCTGCCGTCTTCGCGTTTGAGGATGGGGGGGTTGTGGCCGGCGCAGAGGTAGCTCAGATCGCCGGTGGCGGGATTTAGCTCGGCGAGGAATGCGGTAGTGAAGCGGCCGGCGTGGCTATTGGCGCAGACCTGGCGGTTGAGACCGCCGACGAGTTCGGAGAGCGTGCCGCTAGCGCTGGCCAAGGCGCGAAGGCTGGCTTGGAATGTCGCCATTAACATAGCCGCGGGGACGCTTTTGCCGGCGACGTCGGCTACCGCGATCAGGAGCGGGCCGTCGCCGGAGCGAAGGAAGGCGTCGTAGTAGTCGCCGCCGATAGTCTTGGCGGGGCGCATGGCGAAGGCCACGTCGATGCCTGGGACGTCGGGGGCTCTTCGAGGGACGAGCCACCGCTGGATTTCGCGGGCGATCTCGATGTCGCGCTTCATGGAAATGTGATCGCCGAGGACCAAGGCGAGGAGGATCAACAGGCCGACGAAGGCAAGAAGGAATTCGATTTCCTGGGTGAAGAAGAGGAAGTGAAAATTGACTATGGCCAGGAAGGCCAGGACGATGGTGAGAAGTAAGAACAAGCGGCGCGCGGGGGAGAGTTTGGCCAGGACGCTGGTAGCGAGATAGCCGAAAATTCTAAAAGGGCGCTTCCAGGAACGCTCGAAACGGCCTGCGTGTTGGCTCACATCTTGTTTGTAGAGGCGGGAACTCTCGCCGGCTTCGACTTTGAACTGAGTCCAGAGCTCGTCGATTTCCATGCCGGCAGTGAGGCGGTACCAGCCGGCTTTGGAATGTATGAAGGCCCGGCGGATGGCCAGACTTGCGCTATCAAACCAGCTTTTGGTCTTGGCGCGGGCGGAGTCTAGGGCTGTTTGCAGCTGTTGAAGCAGAGGAGAAACCTCATACCGCAGTGTACGCCTCTGCGTCGGAGCACGGCATCGGGTTTACTGGGTAGTTTCGGGCTTTCGCTGGATTGTCGGTAGGGGACAAACCCGGAAAAAAGTGCGGCAAAGAGTATTGAATCGGTTTAATATTACGCGGTTGCAACCCGGTCGGGGGCTTGCGGCGCTAATATCGTTTCCACTTTTCTGTTTTCTGAGGAGTTTTATGCCACGTCTGCATTCGGTTGGTTTTGCGTTTGTGGGTCTTGGGATTTTGCTGGGATTGGCAGGGATGCTGGCGACGCCGGCGCTGGCCGATGCGGGGGCGAAGGTCTACCTGCACAAGGATTGGCAGTTGCAATCGTCGTGCGAAGTGAAGGCTGGGGGCGAGCAGGTGTCGGTTGTGGGGTTTGACGCCAGCAAGTGGCATCGCACGGATCTGCCGAACACCGTCGTCGGGGCGCTGGTCGATGACAAGACTTACCCGGATCCGACTTACGGGACAAATTTGAAGTCGCTCCCAGGGATGGCCTATTCGTCGAAGACATTTTTTGCGCTGCAGGATATGCCAAAGGACAGTCCGTTCCGGTGTTCGTGGTGGTTTCGAACGGAGTTTACCGTGCCTGCGGAGTTTGAAGGCAAAGCGCAATGGCTGGACTTCCTGGGGATCAACTACCGGGCGAACGTGTGGCTCAACGGCAAGAAAGTGGCGGATGAGAAGGATGTGGCGGGGACGTTTGTGACGTTTCAATTTAATGTGAACAAGTTTCTGGTTGCGGGAAAGCCGAACGCCTTGGCGGTGGAGATTTTCGCGCCGCAGAAGAATGATTTGGGGATTACGTGGGTGGACTGGAATCCGACGCCTGCAGACAAGGACATGGGCATTTGGAAGGAAGTTTTTTTGACGGCCACCGGCGGCGTATCGCTGCGAAACCCGTTTGTAACTAGCAAGCTGGATTCCGAGTACAAGACGGCGGCGCTTACGGTAAGCGCGGATTTGCGGAATAGCTCGGAGCACGAAGTGAGCGGAACACTGCGCGCGGACATTGATGGTGTGCAGGTGCGGCAAGCGGTGAAGTTGGAGGCGGGAGAAGCGAAGACGGTGACGTTTTCTCCGGAGACTTATTCGGAGTTGAAGTTGATGCATCCGCGATTGTGGTGGCCCTATCAGATGGGAAAACCGAATCTGTACACGGCGAAGCTGGATTTCGACGTCGACGGGCACGTCTCCGATGCAGCTGAGGTGACGTTTGGGATTCGCGAAGCTACCTCGGAGCTGACCGACAAGGGCTATCGCTTGTTCAAGATCAACGGGCGCAAGGTGCTGATTCGCGGGGCGGCGTGGGCGCCGGACATGTTCTTGCGGTGGTCGCCGGAGCGCGTGGACGCCGATTTGGCTTACGTCCGCGACATGGGTTTGAACACCGTGCGTCTTGAGGGGCGGATCGATCACGAGGAATTCTTTGCGAAGGCTGACCGCCTGGGGATTCTGGTGATGCCGGGGTGGACCTGCTGCGACGCGTGGGAGAGATGGAAGAACTGGAAAGAGGAGCAGCACAAAATCGCCGGGGATTCATTGCGGAGCCAGATCCGAATTTTGCGCAATCACCCGAGCGTGTTCGTGTGGCTGTACGGCAGCGATGGTCCGCCGCCGGCTGACGTGGAGAAAATGTATCTGGGGATTCTGCAGGAATTGCAGTGGCCGAATCCTTCGGTGTCATCGGCTGCGGAAGTGCCAACTACGGTTACGGGCAAGTCGGGCGTGAAAATGACCGGCCCTTATGAGTACGTTCCGCCGGTCTATTGGCTTGCGGACACGAAGGCCGGCGGCGCTTATGGCTACAACACGGAGACGAGTCCAGGCCCCGCCATTCCGCCGAAGGAGTCGCTGGAGCGTTTTATTCCGAAGGAGCATTTGTGGCCGATCGATGAAGTTTGGAACTATCACTCCGGCGGTGAGCGCTTCACCACGGTGAACGTTTTTACCGACGGTTTGAACCGACGGTACGGCACGGCGACTTCGCTGGATGACTACCAGCGCAAGGCCCAGGCGATGACGTATGACGGGCAGCGAGCGATGTTCGAAGCGTATGCGCGCAACAAGTACACATCGACGGGGGTGATCCAGTGGATGCTGAACAACGCCTGGCCGTCGCTGATTTGGCATCTTTACGACTACTACATGGTGCCGGCGGGCGGATATTTTGGGACAAAGAAGGCGACGGAGATTCTGCACGTGCAGTACTCATACGACGACAATTCGGTCGCGGTGATCAACGGAACGTACGAGGCAGTAAAAGGAGTCAAGGTCACCGCGAAGCTGTACAACATCGACGCCAGAGAAAATGGATCGCACGAGGCGACGCTGGACCTGGCGCCAGATAGCGCCACGAAAGCCTTCGATCTGCCTAAAGTCGACGATTTGACGAAGACCTATTTCTTGCGGCTGGAACTGCATGACGTCGCGGGAAAGCGGCTGAGCGACAATTTTTACTGGTTGTCGACCAAGCCGGACACCATGGATTGGAAGAACAAGAAGGACACGGTATACACGCCGCAAGCGGAGTTTGGGGATTTGACGGGTCTGAACAGCCTACCTCCGGCAAAGCTTGTCGTTTCCGAGCAAGCCCTCGGAAAACGTGGACGATACAACTGGATGACGTTGACGGTCGAGAACAAGGGAGAGGGCGTTGCGTTCATGATTCACCCGCGAGTGACGCGAGGGAAAGGCGGCGAAGATGTCACGCCGATCTTTTGGACGGACAACTACTTTTCTTTGCTCCCGGGGGAGAAGTTGAGCGTGGGAGCGCGTTATGACGACGCGGCGCTGGAAGGGAAGGAACCGGTGTTGGAGATTGAGGGATACAATGTGGTCGCTGGTAGCGTCCCTGTGGGGGCGTTTACGGCTGTAGGTGGTCGTGACCAGTGAGCGACCGCGATTGACGGAAGTCAAGATCGTCCTGCTGCGATGAGGCTGCATCTAAACCCCGCCCTCTCGGAGAGGGCGGCTACAGGTGATAGTCCGGTGGGTCCACATTAGCTGACAAGTTTGAGGAGCAGCTTTGTCGCGTGGCGTTTTGCTGGTGGTTTTGTTTGTCGCGGCGGTGTTGAGCCTGGGATTTTGGGCACAGGACCATTACCTGTTGACCGCCATTTCGCCCGCCGCAGTTCCCTCAGCGCAAGGCTCCTTGCTTGATTCCAAGATCGCGGCCAGCATTCAGGAGCGAATCCAGAAGAGCGGCGCTGATGTTGGTATCGCTTTCCGGACCTTGGACGGGCGTACCGCCTGGTCGTTCCACGCCGAAGATACCTTCCACGCGGCCAGCACGATGAAAATCCCGGTGATGATCGAGTTGTTTCATCAGGTCCAGCGGGACAAGCTGAAATTGGACGACAGGCTGCCCATCAAGAACGAATTTCACAGCCTTGCGGATGGATCGATATTTACCCTCGATCCGAAGGACGACTCCGAGACCGACCTCTATCAAGCTGTGGGCCAGACGCGGACCCTGTCACAGCTTTGCGAACTGATGATTACGGTGAGCAGCAACTTCGCGACGAACCTGTTGATCCAGAGGCTGGGCGTGGAAAATATTCGCGCGGCGGTTCACTCCTTGCACGCGGATGGAATGAGCGTACTGCGCGGCGTTGAGGACAACAAAGCGTTCCAAAGAGGATTGAATAACACGACCAACGCACAAGGGCTCGCGGTGCTGCTCGAAGCCATCGCCAAAGACGAAGCCGTGGATGCAAACGCTTCGCGGAAGATGGTCGGGATTCTGGAACGTCAGAAGTTCAACGAGGGCATTCCTGCGGGTGTTCCAGCAGGCACACGCGTGGCCCACAAGACCGGCGAGCTGACTAAGCTTCACCATGACGCGGCGATCGTCTACTCAAAAAAGCCGTTCGTGCTGGTCATCCTGGTGCGCGGGTTGGCCGATATCAAGGACAGCTCCGCACTGATGGCGGACATCACCCGGCAGCTCTACGCCGCGACCCAATGAATACATCCTTGGGTTGAGGTTTCATCATCAAATACAGCAGTCAGGTTTCGCTGGAGCGTGGCTGCTCCGGTCCGCGTTAGAATCGGGAGGAAGAGAGTAAGCGACCGGGTACTTGGGCCGAACTCCTGAATTAATTGTCGAGAGGGGAATCACGATGACTGGCTTCGCACGTTCAATTGCCGTTGCGGCCTTGGGGCTTCTATTCGCGAGTGGCGCCGTTGCCGACACGCTGGAACTTAAGGACGGCCGCGTGTTGCAAGGCAGGTTCCTAGGAGGCACGCAGGCGCTGATGCGTTTCTCTGTGAATGGTGAAGTACAGACCTTCAACGTAACCGAGATCGTCGCGCTGACATTTACGAACAACTACGCCGATGCTCCCGGTGGCCCTGCGCCGGCTCCTGCGCCGCAAGCGCTCGCCCCCACGCCGGCTCCACTGCCCGCGGGTAGTCCGGTGACGATTCCGGCCGGGCAACCGCTGCTGGTGCGCATGATCGACGGTGTGGATTCCAAGAAAAACAACGTGGGCGACATTTTTCACGCCAGCCTGGAAACCGACCTGAACATCAACGGAGCGTTGGTGGCGCGCAAGGGGACCGATGTCTATGGCCGCCTGGCGGAAGCGAAAGAGGCAGGGCACCTTGCGGGGAGTTCCGAACTGCAGCTGGAACTGACGCGCATGGTCATCAACGGGCAGGACTATCCGGTGGTGAGCAGCGACTACACTTTGAAAGGGAAGGGCCGCGGCGCGAATACTGCCGAGAAGGTGGGCGGCGGAGCGGTACTGGGCGCGATCATTGGAGGTATTGCTGGAGGGGGCAAAGGGGCTGCGATTGGGGCTGGAGCGGGCTCGGCGGCCGGCGCTGGGGTGCAGGTCTTGACGCGTGGCCAGCAAGTGAAGGTGCCGAGCGAGACGCTGTTGGAATTCCGGCTGCAGCAGCCAGTGACCGTTACCGCGCAGGGGTAACGGCGCGCCAGTTACGGAGCGTTTGTGATCCAGCTTGGAAAAGGCGGGCTTTTCGCCCGCCGTTTTGATTTTTTTGAGGTGCTTGTCCCCGTTGCCGACTTCGCCGCATTGTCTACAAAAACTGGCTTGCGGCTTTTACTGTTAGTGATTAAGCTACCCCCGTAGATTGGGGGTCAACATCGTGCCGAAAGAGAAGCCACGAGTAAACATCGGGGAAGTGATCAAGACTTATCGCAGCCAGCGGGGGCTGTCGCAGGGCGATATCGAACGCCGCACCGGGCTGCTGCGCTGCTATTTGTCCCGCGTGGAGAACGGCCACACGGTGCCGTCGCTGGAAACGCTGGCCAAGATTGCGGAAGCCATGGACATCTCGCTCGCGGACTTTTTCCCGGGCACGGAGACGCCGCGCGACCGCGAGTCCCAGAAAATGCTGGGGGAGCTTTCGCAGGACGAAATCCGCTTTCTGGCGGAGATCAAGAGATTTAGCACCACGCTGTCGGACGGTGACAAGCGGTTGGTGCTGGCGATGATCCGCAAGATGGCCAGCCTTATCCCGCCGCCGGTGGCGAAGAAGCCCGTCGTGCGACGACCAGCGACGGTCTAACGACGCTCGCAGTTTCCACTATTGACCACGAATCAAGCGAATGGCATCGGGTAGAGCCGCATCGCCGCTTGCCGGCGTGCCCGACGCCACTTTTTCTCCGTTTAGATCAATGGGCTCCGAGTCGCCTTCGCCGGGCGCCAGGAACAAGTTTGCCTGAACGGCGTGCTGCTTGGTGTAGAGGTCGTAGTAGCGGCCGCCCGCGGCATAGAGCGACTCGTGCGTGCCACGCTCGATGATGCGGCCAGCTTCGACGACGAGAATCTGGTCGGCGCGCCGGATCGTCGAGAGGCGATGCGCGATCACAAAGGTGGTTCGGCCGCGCATCAGGTAGCGCAGGCCTTCCTGGATGAGGGCTTCCGACTCGGAGTCCAGGCTCGAAGTGGCTTCGTCGAGAATCAGGATGCGTGGATCGGCTAGGATGGCGCGGGCGATGGAGACGCGCTGCTTCTGGCCACCGGAGAGTTTAACCCCGCGCTCGCCGACGATGGTGTCGTACTGTTTCTCGAAGTGTTCCGCGAATTCGTCCACCCGTGCGATGTGGCAGGCGGCGAGTATTTCTTGCTCGGTGGCGTCGGGGCGGGCAAAAGCCACGTTTTCGCGGATAGTGCCGTCAAAGAGAAACGTTTCCTGCAACACCACGCCGAGCTGCGTGCGGTAGGAGTTCAGCTTCACAGTGGCGAGATCGACGCCGTCCACGAGAACACGACCACTTGCGGGAACGTAGAATGCGGCAATCAGTCCGATGATTGTTGACTTGCCCGCGCCCGACGGACCTACCAGCGCCGTCACCGTACCCGGCTCGGACTTGAAACTTACATCACGAAGGACCTCTTTGCGCGTATCGTAGGCGAAACTCACATCTTCCATGGTCACTTGGCCGGTGATGCGGCCCAGCGTAACGGTCCGGCCCTTCGTCTCGTCTTCCTTTTCCTCACTCAGGATTTCGCGCGTACGTTCAAGGCCGGTGATGGCTTCGGTGATTTGCGTGCCGATGGCGACGATCTGGAAGACCGGAGCCACGAGAAGGCCGAGGAAAATGTTGAAAGCGAAAAATTGGCCCAGCGTCATTTGGCCGGTAAGAATCTTGTGGCCGCCGAACTCCATGATCAGGGCACTGACGACCCCCATTAGGCCCGCTCCGGAAAGACTCATCAGGGAGGTCGCCGTCAGCGTTTTCAGGACATTGTCGAGCAGGCGCTGCACGCCGCCGGCGAAAATTTTCTCTTCGCGCTCCTCGGCGTGATAGCCCTTTACGACGCGCACGCCGCCGAGCGACTCGGTCAGGCGGCCGGTGACTTCCGCGGTGATTTTAGGTCGGGCGCGGAAAATGGGACGAATGGTTTTGAACGCCTTGTTGATGCCAATACCGAAAAATACGAGGATGCCGAATGCCAACCCCGTCATGGCCACGCTAGTGCGCAGAAGGTAGACCAACGCGAACACCGCGGTCATCAGCCCGCCTACGAATTCCACGAGGCCCGTGCCGATCAGATTGCGGACGCCTTCGACGTCGCTCATGATGCGCGAAACCAGGACACCGGTCTTGTTGGCGTCGTAGAAAGAGACTGGGAGGCGTCCAATGTGGGCTTGCACCTGACGGCGCAGGTCGGTAATCATTTTTTGCGCGGACTTGGAGAGAAGTTGCGTGAGGGTGAAAGACGTCAGGCCCTGAATGATGGTCGCGCCGAGAATGCAGAGAACGATCGGAGTCAGAAGCTGGACTTGCCTCTTGCCAATCACGTTGTCCACGAAATATTTGGTCGAAGCTGGTAGAACCAAACCGGAGACCCGGTTGATGGCCATAAGCAGGAAGCCCAACGCAAGCAGACCGCGGCGCGGATGAATCAGCGCCCATACGTCGGGCAGCGCTTTCCAGGCCTGTCTTTTCTTGGCGGCCGCCGTACCGGCCGTTTCGGTTGTATCGGTTGCCATGTTGTAGCGTGGGTGGTCGGTCCTCATGGTTAGATGCCTGGAGCGCTCTGCAATCTACACGCTGCGGAGGGCCGGACACGCATGTGTCGTGCGCGGGCTGGTGGAAACAGAGCTAATCGGCGCCGGCGCTGCCGCGCGGGGCAGTGACCGGTGCGGGGCGGTCAATGTTCAACACGCTGGCGATGAAGTCGCTCACGGTAATCCCCAGATGTCCCCAGAGGCGGCGTTTCAGGCTGGTGTAATCCTGGGTTCCACTGAAAATGTCGCCCATCAGCTGACGAAACACCGGGCTGCGCCGCATAAACTGAACCATGCGGGTGGTCACGGCCGACCCCAGAAACGATCCGCGGTAGAAACGACGGACGATGCGCGCGGCGAATTCCAGTTCCGCCGAGAAGGCGGCCTTGACCCATGCCGGATATTTCTCCGGGCAGCCTTCCGCGAGGGACTTGCCGAGCAGTTCGCCGGACTTCATGGCGTAAAACAGGCCTTCTCCCGTGAGAGGATCGACCCAGGCCGCGGCGTCACCTATGAGCGCCCAATTCCTACCCAGCACTGTGCGTTCGGATAACGTGCGCTCCTGTGGCGACGGCAAAACGTGACTGTAGAATTGCGCGCCCTCGGTGCAAATCTTTTGTTTGCCTACAAAAGTCTGGAGGTGCGTCTTCAGCTCCGTGCTGGTGTGCGCAGCCATGCTGCCGCAGATGCCCACGGAAAGATGGTCGCAGCGCGGGAAGGACCAGATGTAACCTTCGAAATTCCGCAGGAACTTGATGGTGATGGCGTCCGCGGTTTGCGGGACGAAGTATCCTTGAGTGATTTCCAATTCGTCGCGCTGGAGTGGGCGCGTTTCCGGCAACAGTTGATTGCGAGCTCCCGCCGCGAGCACCAAAAAGTCGGCGGTCTTCCATTCGCCTTCCACACAGTAGCGTGGTTTTGCCGTTGAAGTGTCCACGCTAAACACGTGCGAACGCTGCACCTTGCAACCGGCTTCCGCGGCGCGATTCAACAGCATCCCGTTCAATACTTTGCGCGAATAGATGACGATGGGGTGGGACATGTCGAGCGTGGCGCGATGATCGTCGCTGCTGATCAGCTCCAGGGAATGAACCAATTTTTTGGGATAAGGATTGTCGAGCAGGAACGGAAAACACTGGATGGCTTTGTGCGTCAGCCCGCCACCGCAAGGCTTCTCCCAGGCGAGATGCTCGTCAAAAAGTTCAACCGTGTGACCCGCGCGGGCCAACTGCTCGCCGCACATCGCGCCGGAAGGTCCGCCCCCGACGATCGCAATGTCTGCCATCTGGAACTCTTTCTGACAGCGTCGAATTCCGTCGCCGGATTACCCAAAAGGTTGCGGAACCGGTCAAGCGGCTGGGCCATTTCACGTGAGCACTTTACGTGCTCGGGAAGGCAACCACACACAAACCAGCGAGGAGTATAGCACCGAAGAGCGCTGCCGCCAGGGGTGACCCCGTACCCTTTCGGACAACGTCCATGCCTAGCCGTTGGAGCAGGCAGAATAGCGCGAAATAGGGGGCAAGGAGCACCAGCAGGATTTCGCCATTGTGCAGGACAAGGACGCCGAGGAATAGCGCCGCCCACACAACCACGCGAATCGTCAGCGCAAGGACTAAACGCGTTTTGGCGGAGCGAGCGCGCTGGGGGCCGAGCAGCAATTCTTCGGCAGCGTGGTAGGGAAGCAGCGCGACGCACAGAGCTGGGAGGCGCAACCATCGCGCAGGGGTAAGCCAGGCTTCGCTAACGGTTAGATCCAGCCAGGAATAAATCAGCAGCGGCAGAACCACGGCCGCAAATCCCGTGGCTAGCAGCGCGGTGGGCTTCCACTGCCTGAAGATTCCAAGGTGCTTCCAATGCGCGACCAGTAAAGTGACACCCACAATCAGCAAGAAACCGGCCAGGTAGTCGCCTTCAAACACATGGAACACCGCAAACGGCTTCGATGCGGGTGAGAAAACTCGCAAAAGAGCGACGATAACGAGCGACGCGCACGCCACTTCGAGGAGAATTCGACCCAGCGACGATACGATGATTGGCGACCCGGGTTCCTCGACCGTTCCGGGCACGTCGGTTTGGATCTCGGCTTCCACCTCAGGTTGTGCCGGGAGTGATTTTAGTCCGAGGGTCTCACGCAGAAAGGGCCCTGCGAGCAGAAGAATCCCTGCCAGGCCCGCAAACGAGCCAGCGAGCGGCAGTCGCGACGCAGGCCCGGGCTTGGCCTCCAGGTTCAAGACCTGCGCGGCCCATCCTTGCGAGGCTTGTACCACCCCAGGATCGAAGAGCAAGCTCACATGGGTCGACCGGGGAACTACCACGTATTTGCCGGTGGCCGCGCCACTTCCCGCGATCAAGCTGCGGGCCGTGTCCCTAACACTGCGCGGTGTGAAGGCCTCGCTGAGGACTAGCGTATTGGCCGGTGCGGGCCGAGGATCGTTGAACAGCAACACGGAAGCGGGGACCCCGTAGGTGGTGACCATCGGCGCCGGGGAGATCGCGATCGTGCCCGCAACCGGTACACCGGAGGCGACCCGGACAGCAATAGCTCCGCCCATCGAGTGGCCTGCCAAAATCGTGCGTGTCGGGTCGATTGCGCCCCGCGTGATCAGCTGCCGCACGAACAAGTCGCTGCAGGAGTCGGCGCGCGCGAAGGAAAACGGCCCGGACGTGCGGCCGTGCCCCGGCAGATCTGGCACGAACACTCGCAGATTAAGAAGAGCGAAGCCCCGCGCCACGTAGGACATGATTTTCTTGTTGGCGGCGAGGCCGTGGAGTAGGACCACCGATCCCTGCGCCTCGTCCTGGCCGTCGTCCACAATGTCGGTGACCATGCGGCAGCCGCCCGCATCCACGACGACGGTCGTCTCGCGAAAGGGTGTTGCACGCGCGAGCACAAATCCAACCACGCAAAGCAGAACCCCGGAGACCGCCCTGATTGCGCCGCGCGCCTTCCTCCCCGGTTTCATCGACACTGGCGGGCTCGCGGGCGCCGCTGCATACGCGCGTGATAAACTAGAGCTTCAGGAAGCGCCATTTGCATTTGCCGCTGTCCCTGCATGGAGATCCTTTGAATAGTCCGGCGGTTCTCACTTTAGACGAAGCGATTCTGCGGTTTGGCCGCGAGAAACGCAACGGACGCCGCGTGGTGTTCACCAACGGCTGCTTCGATATCCTGCATCCCGGCCACATTCGCAGCCTTGAACAAGCTCGCGATCTTGGCGATGCTCTTATCGTTGGACTGAACAGCGACGCGAGCGTGCGCCAGTTGAAAGGCGAGGGCCGGCCCGTGCTTCCTGAGCAGGAACGCGCGGAGATTCTGGCGGCCTTGGAATGCGTAGACGCGGTAGTCGTCTTCGATGATCTCACCCCGCGCGAAGTGATCGCCCGTTTGCTTCCCGATGTGCTGGTGAAAGGCGGCGACTGGGCAGGAGACAAAATCGTCGGCCGCGAAGAGGTCGAAGCTGCCGGCGGGCGCGTCGTTTCCGCCCCGGTCGTGCCCGGCTTTTCCACCAGCGATATTTTACGAAAGATTCGCGAGGGCGCGCCGGTCACTCGCGTCGATTCTTGACACCCCACGAATGATTCTTCCCGCAGTCCGAGAACGATTGGAGAGTGTGCTGCGCCATCCTTCGATGGAAGGCGCACTCGCGGCCCTGCGCTCCGGCGGCCATCACATTTCCATAGCAGGTCTGCACGACGTGGCCAAATCCCTCGTAGCGGCCTATGTCGCGCACGAACTGCGCCGTCCCGCATTCTTCGTCACAGAATCGAACCGCCGCGCGGAGGCGCTGGCGGAAACGGTTCGTTTTTTCTCCGGCATTTTTCCCGGCGCGCTGGGAGGCGTTACTACGCTCCCTGCCTTTGACACCCTGCCGTGGCAATCCCAGAGTCCGCATCCGGACATTCTGGAGCGCCGCGCCGCAACCTTGTTTCGCCTCGCCGACGGCCAGATTTCTCTGGTGATCGCGCCGGTGACGGCAGCCCTTTGGCGCTACCAGGATCCTTACCTCTATCTTTCCCTGGCACGCACACTCGCCCGCGATACCGAAGTGCCGTTGGAAGATTTGCTGCTGCACCTCGGCTCCGTCGGCTACACCCGCACGGAGATGGTCGAGCTTCCAGGACAGTTTGCCGTGCGCGGCGGCATCATCGACGTCTTCTCTCCGGAATCGCAGCGCCCAGTCCGCATTGAATTGCTCGGTGACTCCGTCGAATCCGTACGCGAATTCGATCCGCGCACCCAGCGTTCGATCGCCCCCGTAGTCCGCACGACGCTACTTCCACTCACCGAATGGTCCGTGTCGGCACCAGATCGCGCCGACGGAGACGAGGAAGCCGCCTGGGAAAACCCGTCGTTTTTCGGTCCGCGAAGTGAAGCCGGGCAGAGCGCACTCTTCGAGCTTTCAGAAAGTTCGCTTCGCCCCATCGTATTCCTGGACGAGCCAGCCGCACTCCGCGAAGCGGCAACCAAGCATCTCGCCCAGGCCGTCGAAAACTATGAGCGTCACGGCCACGCCAACGCACCGACCGCCGAGCACTATTTCTGGAGCGAAGCGCAGTTCGCAACGGCGCTGGAGAAGACCTCCCAGATCAATCTTGAGCAACTCGCGCTCAGCATCGGCTCAATTCCGCAATTTGAGTTACCCTCACGGCCAAGCTCACGCTTCCATGGTGACGTCGTTGCCTGCATGAGCAATGTCAAATCGCAACTCGCCGATGGCGGCAAGGTTCTGCTGACCGCAGCCAGCACCGGAGAGTTGGAACGCCTTGCGGACATCTGCCGCGAATACGAAACTCCATACGTTCTGGGCGAATCGGAAGACGCCGCCGCAGGTTTCACCTCCGAACGCGCGCACGAATCTGCCGCGCTCCTCCTCATCCGAGCCCCCTTCGCCGACGGCGTTACGTTTCCCGACGCAAAACTCACGCTGTTTGGGAATTCCGACCTCTTCGAGGTCACCCCGTCCGTCGACCGCCCCAGCCGTAAAATCCGCACCTCCGGTTTTTTCAGCGATTTCGCCGAACTCAAGCCCGGCGACTTCGTCGTCCACGTCGATCACGGCATCGGCCAGTTCGAGGGCCTCCGCCAGATCGAATCCGACGGACGTCGCGGCGAATTCATGCTGCTGCGTTACGCCGAGGACTCACGCCTGTACGTTCCACTTGAGCGTATGGACCTGGTCCAGAGCTATCGCGTCGTCGAAGGCGCGCATCCGCCGCTCGACAAGCTCGGCGGCACCGGATGGAACACTCGCAAAACCCGCGTCCGCAAATCCCTCGAAGACATGGCGGAACAACTCCTCGCTCTCTACGCAGCGAGAAAGACCGCACCTGGCCTGGCGTTTTCGCCCGACGGCAACTTCCAGCGCGAGTTTGAAGACGCCTTCGAATTCGAAGAAACTCCCGATCAGAATTTCGCCATCGCCGACATCAAGCGCGACATGGAAAGCGCCACGCCGATGGATCGCCTCCTGTGCGGCGACGTCGGCTATGGCAAAACAGAAGTAGCCATGCGCGCCGCGTTCAAAGCCATCGCCGACTCCAAGCAAGTCGCCATTCTCGCGCCCACCACAGTCCTCGCCTTTCAGCACTTCGAAACCTTCAAGCGCCGCTTCGCAGCCTTTCCCGCGCGTATCGAGATGCTGAGCAGGTTCCGCACCACCGCGCAGCAAAAAGAAACCCTGGCGGCCCTCGAAGCCGGAAAAGTGGACATCGTCATCGGCACGCATCGCTTGCTGTCCAAGGACGTGAAGTTTCACGATTTAGGCCTGCTGATCGTCGACGAAGAGCAGCGGTTCGGCGTCGCGCATAAAGAACGCCTGAAGGAAATACGCAAAAACGTGGACGCCTTGGCGCTCTCCGCCACACCCATTCCGCGCACGCTGCACATGTCGCTGGTCGGCCTCCGCGATATGTCCCTGATCGAGACCCCGCCGAGGGACCGCCTGGCGATCCAGACCATGGTCGCCCCATTTGAAGAAGAGCTGGTTCGCCGCGCGATCGAAAACGAAATGGCCCGCGACGGTCAGGTCTATTTCATCCACAACCGCGTCGAGTCCATCTATTCCCTGGCAGCGCTGGTCACCAAGCTAGTCCCGAAAGCGCGCGTGGTCGTCGGCCACGGACAGATGGGCGAAAAAGAACTGGAAAGCGTGATGCTGAAATTCATCCGCGACGAAGCCGACGTGCTGGTCGCCACCACCATTGTTGAAAACGGCCTCGACATCCCCAGAGCAAACACCATCCTCATCAATCGCGCAGATCGCCTGGGCCTGGCAGAACTTTATCAACTTCGTGGCCGAGTAGGCCGCGCTTCGCAACGCGCCTACGCCTATCTCCTCGTCCCACCCGAAACCACGCTCTCCGACATTGCCCGCAAGCGCCTGTCCGCTATGAAGGAATTCAGTGAACTCGGCGCGGGCTTCCGCATCGCCGCCCTCGACCTCGAACTCCGCGGTGCTGGCAACATGCTCGGCCGCCAACAGCACGGCCACATTGAGTCTATCGGCTTCGACCTCTACTGCCAGATGCTGGAGCGCGCCGTCTCCAAGTTGAAAGGGGAAGAAGCCGCTCCGGAACTCCGCACCACGCTCAGCCTCGGCTTCGACGTGCGCATCCCGGAGAACTACATCCCCAGCGAAAACTTGCGCCTCCGCACCTACAAACGCATCTCCTCGATCGCTTCCGACGATGAGAAGCAGGACGTCCGCAAGGAGTTGGAGGACCGCTTTGGCACACCGCCAGCCACCGTGGATAACCTTTTGGAGTATGCCGTCCTCAAATCCATGTGTGAGCGCCTGCGCATCTCGGCGGTCGAGCGCCAGGGCAGCCGCATCGCCATCCGCTTCCATCCGGAAACGACCATCGACCCGGCCGCGCTCGTGAACGTCGTCCGCTCCCGAAAGGGCATCAAGCTTGATCCCAGTGGTGTTCTCTGGATGGAAGTAACCCGCGGGGAACCCGTGCCCGCGGCGGTGAGAAACGTATTGCTCAGCCTTCGCGGGCAGGACTAAACTCTTTAGATATGAGGACAGTAATGCGAAACCTGTTTATTCTCGCGGCGATATGCACCACATTGTCCGTCGCGACTCCGCTCCCGGCCCAGGACCAGCCGCCTACTCCGGCACCCCAGGACCAGGATAAGAAGCCATCGGCCCCCGCTCCAGCGCAATCGCAAACGCCCACGCTGGAAAAGCCCGGCACCGCCGCTCCGGAACCCGAACCCGCACCCAAGACACCCCCGAAAACGGCCGCCACAAAAAAGCCAGCCGACAAGGCAGGCGACAAAGCCACTGAGAAAGTCCCGGAAGGCATCAATTCCCGCACCGTCGAAGAGATCATCGCCCGCGTAAATAACGAAATCATCACCCGCTCCGAGCTCGACAAAGCGCGCGCCTCCGCCCAGGAAGACGCTGAACAGGAGTGCAAGGGAAAGTGCTCTGCCGAAGAGTTGAGGATTCAGATCGAGGACCGGCAGAAAAACGCCCTGCGCGACTTGATCGATCAATCCTTATTAGTGCAGCGCGGAAAGGATATGGGCATCAGCGTCGAGACCGAGGTCATCAAGCGCCTCGACCAAATTCGCATTCAGAACAATCTCGGCAGCATGGAAGACCTGGAGAAAGCCGTCTCCACTCAGGGTCTCAACTGGGAAGACTTCAAGGACAACATCCGCAAAGGCCTGTTGACGCAGCGCGTGATCAGCCAGGAAGTCGGTTCGCACATCACCGTCGGCAAAGAAGAAATCGCCAAGTATTACGAAGAGCATAAGAAGGACTACATCCGGCCGGAACAAGTCGCGCTCCGCGAAATCGTGGTCAACACGGAAGGGAAGAAAGACAGCGAGCTTCCCGATTTGAAGAAGAAGGCCGAGACCGCACTGAAGCGCATCAAAGACGGCGAGGAGTTCGGTGAAATTGCCAAGCGCTTTTCAGACGGCAGCACCGCCAAGCAGGGCGGCTTCCTGGGTGTCTATAAGCGCGGCGAGCTCTCCAAGGAACTCGAGGACACCGTTTTCGCCATGAAGAAGAACGCGCTGACCGACGTGATGGACACCAAGCAAGGCTACCTGATCCTGCAGGTCCTGGAACACTACGACGAAGGCGAGCAGTCGCTCAGCAAGGTCGAGGGCGAAATCACCGACAAGATTTATTCCGAGCGGATGGAGCCCAAGCTGCGCGAATATCTGAAAACGCTTCGCGAACAGAGTTACGTCGTCATCAAGCCTGGCTATCAGGATATGGCCGGTGGAGGCAATTCCGAGATCCAGGAAGTGAGTGCGACCCCGGAAGCCGGCAAAGGGCCGAAGAAGGGACACAAGAAATACCTGCTGTTTGGAAAGAGGTCAGGGACGGCTTCCGGCGCATGAAGACTGGTTTTGTCACCGAACTGCTTTCCGAGCAAACCATCACCAGTTTTTTCCTCGTTCACGAAAAAGAAGTGCGTAATACCCGCGAAGGCCGCGCGTATTTGCGTCTGGAACTCGGCGACCGCAGTGGCACCATCGAAGCGCGCATGTGGGAACAGTTTGAAATCGTGGCGAAGGACGTCAATCGCGACGATTTCGTAAAGGTCCAAGCGCGCGTCGAGGTTTACCGCAATAAGCCGCAACTCGCCCTCGTTCAAGTGCGTCTAGCCAAGCCCGAAGAGATCGATCTCGCGGACTACTTGCCGCATACCGCCGCCGACGTCGAAAAAATGTGGCTGGAACTGCTCGCATATGCCGAGTCCATTCGCAATCCCTGGCTAAAAAAGCTGGTACTGGAAATCGTCACCGATCCTGGCACCGCCAGGTGCTACAAGCGCGCCCCAGCCGCCAAAGTGATGCACCATGCGTATCTCGGCGGATTGCTGGAGCACGTTATCGGTCTGTGCGGCATGGCCAAGCTCGTCGCGCAACATTATCCCGAGCTCGACGTCGACCTCTTGCTCACCGCCGCCCTTCTGCACGACGTCGGCAAACTCGAAGAGCTGTGCTACGAGCGCGCCATCGGCTATACCACCCCCGGCCAGCTTCTCGGCCACATCGTGATGGAACTCGAAACCGTAACCCGCGCGATGGACAAAATTGAGGGCTTTCCCGCGGCGCTAAAGACCGTCGTACAACATCTGCTCATCAGCCATCACGGCCAATACGAATTCGGCTCGCCCAAACTCCCCATGATTCGCGAAGCCATGGTGTTCCACTACCTCGACGATCTGGACTCCAAGATGGCTGCCGTCCGCGTGGCCCTCGCCAGCGGCGCCGGCGACGAAGAATGGTCCGCGTACAGCGGCGCACTCGGCCGCAAATTCCTGAAGCTCGACGCATTCCTGAAAACGGCCGAAGCTGCACCCCGGCAGCCCGGGCAGCTCCCCCTGCAGCCCGCAAGCGAACAAAAATGATTCCGGCCTCCTACAAAATTCGCGACTTGACCATCCGGCCCGCGACCATTCTCGCTCCCATGGCTGGTGTCACTGACACGCTATTTCGTCGCGTGATCCGCGGCCTCGGCGGCTGCGGCCTGCTGATGACCGAATTCACCAGCTCCGAAGGCATCACGCGCAGCGCGAAGAAAACGCTGCGCTATCTCTACTTCCAGGAAGACGAGCACCCCATCACCGCGCAACTCTTCGGCGCCAACCCCGAAGTGATGGCCGATGCCGCGCGCATGGTCGAAGACCTGGGATACGACGCCGTCGACATCAATCTAGGCTGTCCCGCGAAAAAAGTAGTGAAGTGCGGCGGCTCAGGCCTGCTCCGCGACCTGCCGCTGCTAGGCGAAATCTTTCGTTCCGTGCGTGCCGCGGTGAAAATTCCTCTCACCATCAAACTCCGCGCCGGCTGGGACGAAAACTCTGTAGTCGCCGTCGACGTAGCAAAAATGGCCGAGGACGCTGGCGTTGAAGGCGTCGCCGTCCACCCGCGAACCCGCACGCAAGGCTACAGCGGCAGCGCCGACTGGAATCTGATCGCCGCGGTCAAGCGCGCCGTCCGCATCCCAGTCATCGGCAACGGCGACGTGAATTCGCCCGAAGACGCCGAGCGCATCGTGAACGTCACCGGCTGCGACGCGGTGATGATTGGCCGCGCCGCCGCCACTAACCCCTGGATCTTCCGCCAGATGGCCCAATACGCCGCCACCGGCCGTTACGACACGCGAACCGACGCCGACCGCCACCGGTTACTTTCTGGCTACTACCAGGAAATTACCGCTGCCAACCTCCCCGATGGTGTTGGCAAAATGAAACAGTTCGCTTGCTGGTTCACGCATGGCGTGGGGAACGGCAGCGAACTCCGTCGCACCGTTCATGCGGCGCGAACTCAACAGGAGGTGCTGGACTGTGTGGAACGATTCTTCGAGCACCGCGTCGGGCCAGGGACAAGCGAGGTCCCAGCGCACGATTCCGGAAGCCAGCAGCCCGTCCACCTCGAAACCTCGCGCGGAACGTAGGATTTCCGTCCGCCTGCCTCTCAAGGTCAAAGGCCGCGATTCCCGGGGCATCAATTTTGAAGAAGAAACTTCTAGCGAAAATCTATGCAGGGGCGGCGCGGCGTTCATTACCCGTTTTGACGTAGCCATCGGTTCCGACCTCGAAATTTGCATTCCGCAGTCGCATTTCGGCGCGCGCCGCAAGGAAAAAGAAGCCGACTTCGCCACTCAAGGCCGCGTAGTCCACATCCGCGACGCCGAAACCGGCGAACGTCTGGTAGGCGTGCAGTTCACAGGCCCGCGCTTCCGCCGCCTCTTCCAACCCGAAACCGCCGCCTAAATTGTCCCGTAGTCGGAGTGCGACGTTCTGGTGCGCTGTCGCCGCGCGATGTAGCGGCGGGCTTCAGTTACCCTGATGAAAGAAGGGCGGGCCCTCCTGCGCATCGAGCGTTACGTCGGGCAGGCTTCGAAAGCAATCCTTTGCATCTACAGAATGTCTCAAGAGCGCTCCGTGATCGAAGACGGGCAACTTCCTCGCTTAATTGCGCTCTTCGACGATTCGGTCGTACGCCGCGCGTCTGGTCAATCCGCGTTCCTTCGCCGCCAATTTCAACGCATCCTTGCGATCCAGCTTCGCTTGATGCATCAATTCCTCCACGCTCTCGGAAAGGCTCTGCGCGGAATCGACGTGCGCGCCAGCTTCCCCAGCCACCGCGGCGGCGATCAACAGTGTAATTTCCCCCCGAGCCGGGCGCTCCTCCAGCGAATCTGCGATCACCGACAGCTTCCCCCGCCGAAATTCTTCATGCAGCTTCGTCACTTCTCGCGCCAAACACGCCGGCCGATCACCTAAAATTTCCAGCGCATCGCCAACGCACTCCGCGATCCGGTGTGGCGCCTCATAGAGAATTATCGTGCGATCCTCGATCCGCAGCCGCTCCAGAGCCCGGCGCCGCTCCCCGCTGCGCTGCGGAAGAAATCCGACGAACAGAAACTCCTCGTTTGGCAACCCCGAAGCCGAAAGCGCTGCCAGCAGCGCCGACGGCCCCGGCACAGGCACCACCGGAATCTGGTGTCGCAGGCAAAGTGTCACCAGCCGATATCCGGGGTCGGAAACCAGCGGCATTCCCGCATCGCTCACCAGCGCGATCTTAGCGCCTTGTTCCAACGCGATCAGCAGCTCCGGCGCCCGCGTCATCTCATTATGTTCGTGATAACTCACCAGCGGGCGCGCAATCTCATAATGCTGCAAAAGTTTCTGCGTATGCCGCGTATCCTCTGCCGCAATCTGGTCAGCTTCCCGCAAAGTCCGCAGCGCACGCAGCGTAATGTCTTCCAGGTTGCCGATCGGCGTCCCCACCAGATAAAGACACCCCGTCGGTTCAGTTACCGGCGGTGCGGCTCCGTCCAGCTCGACGTCGGATTCCTCTGTTGAGCGCCTGCCACTCATGAAAGCTCTCCCCTCATGCGTTAGAGTCTAGCACGCGCTCCGAAGCCGAAACCGCCGCGTGATATACTGACTAGTTCAAACCCCTGAAGGAGGGTGTCTGTGCCCCTGTATGAGTACAAATGCCTCAAGTGCGGTCGTCTCACCGAAAAAATCGAACCGGTTTCCGGGCCGCATCTCAAAAAATGCCCGCACTGTGCAGGCAAAGTCGAAGCCCTAATTTCCGCGCCATCCATCCAATTCAAAGGTTCCGGCTGGTACGTAACCGATTACGCAGGCAAAAAATCCGCAGGTGGGGACAGCGGCAAAGACGACAGACCCGTCTCCGACAAAAAAGACGAGGCCCCGAAAGATTCATCAAAAGACACGGCGAAAGATTCGGGAAAAGACTCCGGAAATAAGGACACGTCCGCGAAGGACACCAAGGAAAAGAGAGATACAAAAGAAAAGAAGTCCGAAAAATCCTCCAGCAAGAAATAGAGAAGCCTGCGGAGAACCTGTAGCCGCCCTCTTTGACCCTGAGCTTCGAAGCGCCGAGAGGGCGGGGTCTAGGTGCAAATTCATCCATCTGCCGCCGTCGAAGTCGAAACAAATGACCTCTAACGGCAAATATTCAAAACGCATCGCGCTGGCAATCCTAACTCGTCTCTACAGCTTCAAAGTTTTCAAGTACTCCCGAAAATCCGCCCCAAGCTCGGCATTCTGCAAAGCCAACTCCACCGTGGCCTTCAAAAATCCAAGCTTATCCCCTGCGTCATACGAAACGCCCTCGTAAATGTAAGCCCAAAGCCCCTGCTCCTGCGCCAGCAACCTCAATCCATCGGTCAACTGAATCTCGCCACCCGCCCCAGGTTTGGTCCGCGCCAAACACTCGAATATCGCCGCAGGCAGAACATACCGCCCGGTAATCGCCAGATTCGAAGGCGCATCCGCGGGCTTCGGCTTTTCCACCAGATCCCGTATCCGCAATATCCGCGCCCCAAACGGCGGCAGCGGCGCTGGCTCTCCCGAGACGATCCCGTATAAATGCGTACGGTCCTTGGGTACTTCCTCGACGGCAATGGCCCCTACTCCAGTAGCTTCATAAACATCGATCAGCTGCTTCGTCGCCGGATTCTCTCCCGGGATCAGCACATCCCCCAGCAACACCGCAAACGGCTCATCCCCCACCAAATCCCGCGCCACGAGAACCGCATGTCCCAGACCCAGCGGCTCCTTCTGCCGCGTATAACTCACCTGCACCATGTTGCTGATGTCCCGGATCATCTCCGCCTGTTCGTTTTTGCCCTTCGATTCCAGAAAGCTCTCCAGCATCGGCGAAGAATCAAAGTGATCCTCAATCGAATTCTTGCCCTTCCCGGTCACAATAATGATGTGTTCAATCCCCGACGCAACGCACTCCTCCACCACATACTGAATCTGCGGCTTATCAACAACAGTCAGCATCTCCTTAGGCTGAGCCTTGGTAGCGGGCAGGAAGCGCGTGCCCAACCCAGCTGCGGGCAGAACCGCCTTGCGCACTTTCCGAATAGGAGCATGGTTCTGCGAAGACGCCATATCATGAGCAGTCATATTTTTAAGTGTGATCTCGATCCAAAAGGGATTCCGCTACCATTCCTCCGCACAGTAGCGGCCCCGCCCCGCCTTTGTCAATCACGCCTCCACCTGACTGTGCCCTACGACAGGTGTAGTGGCGGATCTTTAGACCCGCCCTTCCAACTCCGATCGCCTCTATGGGGGTGGGGCTCATAGGGAGGTGGGGCTTGCCCCGCAGTGCGGTCATGAATCACATCAGCTATAATTTATAATTACCGCTGGCAAAAAAACTCCCATGCCCACCCGCATCCTAGGCATCGAATCCTCCTGCGACGAAACCGCCGCAGCCGTAGTCGCCGACGGCCGCGAAATCCTCTCCAGCGTCGTAGCCTCCCAGATCGACATCCACCGCCAATACGGCGGCGTAGTCCCCGAACTCGCCTCCCGCGAACACCTGCGCCAAATCGTCCCAGTAGTCCGCGAAGCGCTAACACAAGCGGGCCTAAAGCTAGCCGATCTGGACGCCATCGGCGTTACCCAAGGTCCTGGCCTTGTCGGAGCGCTACTGGTCGGAATCACCTACGCCAAAACGCTAGCCCAAGCGTTAGGGAAGCCGCTAATCCCGGTCAATCACCTGGAAGGCCACGTTCACGCCGTATTTCTGGAAGCGCACAAAGCAGGGAAGTCCCCGACGCTCCCAGCAGTCTGCTTGATCGTATCTGGAGGCCACACCGTCCTCTACGAAGTAACTCAGGACGCCAACGCCCCGACCTTCGGCTACAAAAAAATCAGCCAAACCCGCGACGATGCCGCGGGCGAAGCCTACGACAAAGTAGCCAAACTCCTGGCCCTGGGTTACCCGGGCGGACCTATTCTCGATCGCCTCGCCACCGCCGCAAACGGCGCCCCGGCCCCAATAAAATTTGGCCCCACCAAAACCCGCGGCAACCCACTCGACTTCAGTTTCAGCGGCCTGAAAACCGCCGTCCTCTACCACGTCCGCGAGCACTGCGAATACGGGGCCGAAATTCTGGCCAGACAAGCCGCCCTGTCCCGCGGCGAACGCAAATTCGACCAGCTCCTCCCGCTCTGTACCCCGCAAACGCTAGCTTTGGTCCGCGAATTCCAAAACGCCGTAGTCCGCGATCTGGTTGACCGCACCATGCTCGCAGCCGAACAACTCAACGCCCAAAGCATCCTGATCTCCGGCGGCGTAGCCGCCAACTCCCAACTCCGTTCCACCTTCGAACAACGAGGCCAATCCGCCGGCATCGCAACCTTCTTCCCCAGCCGCGCCCTCTCTACCGACAACGCCGCCATGATCGCCGCCGCCGCCTACCACCAATTCCGCGCCAACCACTTCGCCGACGCCACGCTTAACGCCGACCCCAGCTTGAAATTAGCGTAGGGCGACCCGGTCTACCCCGAATGTCACGCCAGCTCTCCCGCCGCTGCCCACACGAAATCTTCGAAATCTAGCCTCATGCCTCTAGCAACACAGCGCATGAAGCGAACCAATTGCAGCGCACGTCGATTTTACCTTTCTGCCTGCATCCGTTTCTTCCTGCATAACATCAATGTTTTCGTGGCAAGACGTTTTCTCTCGCAGCAGTTCCGAAGTCCATGTGCCCCAGCCCGCTGTCTCCGTGCGGCCCGACAAGAAAGGATCAGCCCATGTCGGCAAACGTCGCAGATCTTTTGTGGGAGATGCTCGCCAACGCCGGAGTCAAGCGCTGCTACGGAATTGTTGGCGACGCCCTGAACCCCGTCATCGATGCGTTGCGCCGCAACGGCAAGATCGAGTTCATCCACGTCCGCCATGAAGAATACGGCGTGTTCGCCGCCGTCGCCGAGGCCTACCTCACCGGCGACCCGGTCGCCGTATGCGGCACGGCCGGTCCCGGCGTAGTCCATCTCTTCAACGGGCTAATGGATGCCCGCAAAGAGGGCGCTCCGGTGATCGCGATCGCCGGCGATGTGGAAACCTCACCTCATCGACACCTCAGCGCTCGAAGAACTCAATCCTTACAAGTTTTTCGAGGCCGCGTCCCTCTACACCGCTCGACTCATCAATCCCGAGCAAGCCCGCTCCATCATCACCACCGCCATTCTTACCGCCGTCATGGAACGTGGACCCGTAGTGATCTCGCTCCCGGGCGACATCGCATCGGCGGATGCAGTCAACTACTCCGCCGCGATCACCATCCCTAATCCGCCCATCTCTCGCCCTTCCGAAACCGATCTCAATCGCCTTGCGACCATGATCAACGACGCGGAAACGGTAGCGATCTTCGGCGGCGAAGGCTGCAGGGATGGCCGCGACGAAGTCATCGAACTCGCGAACAGGCTGAAAGCCCCAGTCGGCTATTCCTTCCGCGGCAAGCAATGGCTGGAACACGACAATCCCAACGCCGTCGGAATGACTGGCCTGCTCGGCTACGGCGGCGCCTACAAAGCCATCCATGAAGCCGACCTGCTGCTGTTGCTCGGTACGGACTTTCCGTTCTCGGATTTCTTCCCGGCAAGAGCGTGAAGAAATTCAGATCGACAAAAATCCCAAACACATCGGCCGCCGCACCGCCGTTGATCTAGGCCTGGTCGGCGACATCAAGTCCACCGTCACCGCTCTGTTGGAGCGCGCCCAAGACTAGACCGACTCGCCGCTTCCTCGACAAGTATGATCGAAGAAACCCAATCCTTCCACGATCTTCTTGCAGCACTACGTCGACAAGGGCCCGGAGATCAAACCCATCCGCCCCGAGTTCCTGCTGGCTACCCTGAACAAAGTGGCCGCCGATGACGCCATGTTTTTCGTGGACACCGGCACAGCGTGCATCTGGACCGCCAGGTACCTCACCGGCAGCCGAAATCGTCGCGTTTTCGGCTCCTTTTCCTGGGCCTCCATGGCCAACGCCGCGCCCAACGCCTTCGGCGCGCAATTGGCCTATCCCGGCCGCCAAACCATCGCCATCTGCGGTGACGGAGGCTTCACCATGCTCGGGCTAGGCGATTTGCTGACCCAGGTGCAACGCAATACTCCGGTCGTTCAAATCATCCTCAACAACGAATCCCTCGATTTCGTAAATATCGAGATGCAAGAGGCCGGCATGATCCCCTATGGCGTCGACTTCAAGAACCCCAACTTCGCCAAGGTCGCCGAAGCCATGGGCGCAAAGGGCATCCGCATCGAAAATCCCGCCGACGTCCGCGAAGGCCTCGCCGAGGCCCTCGCCCACAAGGGCGGCCCCGTCCTGGTCGATGCCGTAGTCGACCCCTATGCCCTGTCACTGCCGTCTCACGTCCCGTTCCACGCCGCAAAGGGCTTCACCCTCAGCCTCGCCAAACAAGTACTAAGCGGAAAGATGGATACGGTGATCAAAACCATCGAACGCAATGTCCGGCTGGTCTGACGGTCGGGACTGTGGACAACCTCGACGACTCATTAGCAGGCTCCGGGAAAAGTCTTTTTCTTCAGGTGGTCGGTGCTTTTAGCGCTCGACGTAAACTGCTTGCTTTCAACGGCTTCAGCCCCTGAAGGAAGCTTTTTCCTCGTGTTGTTGCATTTTTCCGCAGCCTGCTAGGCTGTAATTGAGGGAACCTCGTCGGATCTCTTCGGATTTAATCCGCGGGCACCGCTCGCGCCTTCGCCCACTCGCGAATCGCTTGCATATCCTCGGCTCGAGTCACGCTCAGCGGTTGCGTGCCGCGAATCTCGACGAGCAAAATCTCCGTCGTGAATTGCTGCTTCTGCGCAAACGCCGAATACAATGCCGACTTAATGGACTGCTCGATTTCCGCCCCGCTGAACCCTTCCGCCGCCGTTGCCAGGCCCGCCAGGTCAAATGCCGCCGCATCCCATCCGCGTTTCTTCAGGTGCAGCGCAAACAAGGCGTCGCGCACCTCGCCGGTTGGCAAGTCCACAAAGAAAATCTCATCGAAGCGACCTTTGCGCAACATTTCCGGCGGCAATGCGTTGATGTTGTTCGACGTCGCCGCCAGAAACACGCCGCTCTCGCGATCCTGCATCCAGGTCAGCAAGCGTCGCCAGCAATCGCTGCGACAACCCCGCGTCGGCATCTCCGCTGGTTCCCGCCGAAGCGAACGCTTTCTCGATTTCATCGATCCACAGCACCATTGGCGCCAGCTTTTGCGCCAGCTCCAGCGCCTTCCGCAATTTTTTCTCGCTCTCGCCCACGAACTTGTCGTACAGCGCGCCCGCGTCCAGTCGCGCTAATTCGTAACCCCACTCCGCCGCCAACGACTTCGCCGCCAGGCTTTTCCCGCAACCCTGCACGCCGGTAATCAAGATCCCCTTCGGCGGCTCCAGCCCGAAGCGTTGTCCTTCGGGAGTCAGTGCGCTCTTACGCTTCACGATCCATTCGCGCATTCGCTGCAATCCGGCTACGTCGCTAAAGACGTGTCTCGGCGTATGGTTTCCAGCAACCCATCGCCACGCAGCGCCTCACGCTTGGCGTCCAGCGCGGCATCCAGCAAACTCGCATCGATGCGCCGGCCCGCCAGGATGCATTTGCGGAGCGCGCGAATCGCCTCATCCTGCGGCAACCCGACCAAATTGCGCGCGAGTTGCGTCACCCCCGCCGCGTCCAGCCCCATCGCGATCCGCTGTCCTCCGTTGGCTTCCGCCAACACCGCGCGCACTCCCGGCAGCAGTTCCTCCGCGCTCGGCAGTCCCAGGTGAAAGGGAGCCGCTTCTCCCCGCAGGTCGGCCGGCAGATCTACTGCCGCCCCGGTGATCACGATGGACCGGCGTTCGCTGCCAAATTTTTCCGCCAGCTCGCGCAGCCGCCGGCACACCTTGTCGTTCTCGCAATATCTGGCAAAATCCTTCAGCACGAAAATCCCATCGCCGTGAATCAAGTCGATGTTGAGCAGCGCTTGTTCCGGGGTCTCCGTGTTGTAGATCGGCGCTCCCTTCATCCTGCGCCAATCCGATGGTCACGCTCCAGGTGTACAGCGGCACGTCCAGTTCGGTCGCGATCTCCATCAGTAATTGCTCGACCCGCTCTTCTTCCTGTGTCTCCGCGGTGATGATGGGGTTGCGGGAATTGACCAGCAGGCGCAGTTCGTCCCGTTTGTCCTGCATGCGGAGCCACGTGCGTTCCGCCACTCACCGGAATCCGGTTGCTCGGCGGAGCAGAAATTAACGTTCGCCCGGGAGGGGCGTCTTTCAGGTCGTTTGACAAAGCCCTGCGCCTCGTTTAACGTTAAATGTTTGAGCGATACATAAAAGGAGCAATAGATGGCCCAGGGACAGGCTACCAAAGTTAAGAAGCGCAAGAAGTCCGTTTTAAAGCGGGCGGAGCAATCTCGTCAACGTGCCGACGTAAACCGCGCCAACCGCACCCGGGTCCGCACCCTGATGCGCCGCCTGCGCACCGCCATCACCGCGGGTGACGCCACCGCTGCCGGCAACCTGCTGCACCCCACGATGTCCGCAATCGACCGCGCCATCACCAAGGGCGTCCTCCACGAGAACACCGGCAACCGCTACAAATCCCGCCTGACGTTAGCTTTCAACGGCGTAAAAGCCGCCAAAGCCTAAATTTAGCCACCAGCATCTCAGTCTTCGACCGAACGGGACGGGTCCAAAGCCCGTCCCGTTCATTTTCGATTCCCATTTTGATCCAGCCATCAAACCGTCAGTGTACGCTCCCCAGAATTTCATTGGACGACATTGCAACTAAGGTACCTGTCGCCATTCCGATAACTTCGCCTAACCGACGGGCCTGTTCGCGGGCCGTCTTCGTCGTTCCCTGCTTAACCGTTAAGAATCAAATCACTAAGCCAAGCGGTAGCGTAAGTCCTTTAGATTCAAATCATGGGCAAAACAGGGGGAGCGGTGGTGCAGGCTCCATGAATACGCCAGTCTCTGCATTGCGCCACATAAGATCCTCAAAGTCCGTCTTATGCGGAGGCCACCTTCGCCGCTGCGGCCCCCGTCAACTCGATGAGCAAAAACTCCATGACTGCCTGCGCGTCGTCGGCCCCGCCCTTGAGCCGGCTGTCCGCCACTTGCAGCGCTCGCAGCCCGCTCAAGAGTCTGGGCTTGCCGATTCTTCGCGCGCTTTGCAGCGCTAGCTCCGCCTGCTCCGGCCGCATCCCCAGCGCTCGCGCCGCTTGACAACCATTGCTAACGCCGCGCACTTCGCTGGCCTCGATCAACTTACGATACATCCAAGTCAACGCGCCCAGCATTTGCAGAGGCTCTTCGCCATCGCGCAGCAGCCGCTCCAGAAACTCCAGCGCCTTCTTCTGCTGCCGCGAAGCCAGCATGTCCGCCAACTCCCAAACGGTTGTCGTCTTCTCCGAAATCACCAGGGCGGCAACGTCCTGCCGCCGAATAATTTTGCGGTTGCCGACGTAGGTCGCCAGCTTCTCGATCTCCGTCTTGCAGGCGCATCAGGTCCGCGGCGACAAATTCTGCCAGATCCTCGGCGGCGCCCTTCTCAAACTCCACTTTTTCTTCCGCCGCCAAGCTTTCGCCAGAGCGACCGCGGTGCTCAGCCGTTGTTCGGGATTTTCGCCGAGGCCGACTTCCACCACCAGGGTCTTATCCGCCAGAAGCTTCGCCAGCTTCATGCGCTGGTCGAGCGCGGTGGCCTCCAGCACCAGCACGGTGAACGGCGCGGGATCCGCGAGATAGGCCTCCAGTTGCTCGACGGCCGCATCGCGGTTCTTTTCGCCCAGCTTCTCGATCTTCTCAACGTCTTCCAGAAAGACCACCTGCTGCCTTGAAAGCATTGGCAGCGTCTGAGCCTGCTCCAAAGCGCTCTGCGTCTCACCGCGATCCGCGGAATACCGCGACACGCCCCAGGTCCGCGCGGCTTCCAAAATAAACGTTTCCATCAGCAGCTTTCGGCAGGCGTCGCGCAGGTACGGCTCGTCGCCGAAAAGCAGCAACGCTGGGATGACCTTGCCCTTTTTCAGCCGCTCCATCAGCTCCTGTGAAGAAATCCGCGCCATCCGATCGATCTCCGTTAGTAATTCTCAGTTACCGCGGCCACCAGCCGCTGCGCAAAATCCTTCGCCAAACGGTCGACTGCCGGATCCTGCTCGCCAAAAAAGCTGGTCACGTCGGTGGAGATTTCATACTCATTGCGAAACATAAAATTGTCGGTGTGATACAGCACTTTTTGTGTGGAGTTCTGCGTCAAGGTCACTTCGCACTTCACCGTAACCAGCATGGTCGTGGCCCGCCCGCTGACCGTGTCGAACAGCAGTGGAACCGCTTCCAGGCCGACCACTTTTCCGCGCAGCACGGCGTCTCCGTCGAGCGGATTCGACACCACTTTGTACGGAGTCTTCGCCAGAAACTCGTGCACCGTGGCCGACGTAAGTTTTTGCTCGATGCGGTAACTGGTGGTCGCATTTTCCAGCGCAGGCACGGCGATCACGTGAATCCTCGAGGGCAGGGCATCGGTGCGCCCAGCGACGTGGTATCCGCATCCACTCGAGCCACGAACGCGAGTGCGGCCACCACCGAACGCCAGGGCGCAGCGGAAGTTCTTTTCATTCAGCGAGCTTCTCCGCAAGCTTCACGGCATTCCAAGCCGGCAAACGAATGTTATCCGCGGCGCCCCAGAACCACCAGGTTCCAGGCTTGGCTGGATCGGGCTCTGCTTGCGCCAACTGAACCGCCGTTTCCTCCGCCACGCTCAGATTATTGGGACTGTCCGGCGCCTGCGTCACGGAAAATCCTGCATCCTTACAAGTACTTTGGATGCGGGCCGCATCGGCAGAGCTGCCATCTCGGCGCAGGCAGAAAATGTTACGCATAAAATACGGGAACTGCACCAGCTGAATCGCGGGAACCACAGGAGACCGCGGAGGCAGGAATGTACTTCCGGCACAGATTGGCCAACGCGCGCGCAAATCGAACCGGCTCGTGGGACCAAAGCGATCCAGCGTGTTGAATGCCACCTGTGCATCGAAAAGCGGCTTCCCGGGTGCCTGGAAAGAAAGCAATTGGCTGGTTTGCGTTTCCAGTTCTTCGATGCCCGGCTTTCCCCAAGCGGAAACCGGCTGAAGCACAGTCGCAGTCAGCTGACGCAGTCCCAGGGATTGCAAGGAGAGTGCGAGACGAACGAGCGCTTCGGCAGAGGCCGAGGGGATGGTCACGAGGGGCGGCTTTCCCGGAAGGTCCTGGCCGCGAAGCTTTCCAGTCCGCGAAACCACGGCACGGAATCAGGCAAGCGACGCCGAGTAGCCGGAAAGATCGATGATCGACGGCGCCGCTGCGTTGCGCCAACGCGAAGTTCGCGCGCGTGAATTCGGTGGAGCCGGTGAAAAATACGAAGCGCGCGCGGTCGAAGCTGTCTTCTTCGACCGGCCGGATGACCGCGGGCTCGCCGCCGGCTTCGGTGAGCGTGCCGGCGGCCAGTTCTTCGTCGAGCAGGCGAAATTCCGACGCCGCGAAGCGGCTCTGTTCGAGCAGCGACTTGAGCTCCGCTCCGAGCAGCGAAGACGCGCCGGCGATTACAATTCGGTGGGAGTCCCGTTCAAAGGGCATGCATCACGCGGTTCGCGAAACCATCCGGTGCCGCAATAACCTTATGACATGCAAGGTTACGCCTGCGGCCGTGTAGGTCGCGGCAATCAGCAGCAAACATCTCCGACCATCGCCAGATCGCCGCCCCCAGCAGCGCAATGAACACGATCCCAAGCGAAGGCTGTTTGCGAGTCCAGGGTAAGTCCTTGAAGCTGTAAAAACGAATGGTGCTGGTCATCAGCGCCGCCAGCCCCAGCGCCAGGAAAATCCACCCAATCGACCAGCGCCAATCCTGAATCGGCGACTTGAACGCGTGCACCGTCGCCGCGATCATTCCCGCCGCCGCGGGAGTGGGCATGCCCACGAAATATTTCGACCCCCCGGGGCCATGCCTTGCACGTTGAAGCGCGCCAGGCGCCACGCGCAGCAAACCACAAAAGCGAGGCAGAACCACCAGCCGAATTGCGCGATCTGCTGGGCACCTTGCGTGCTATCCAGACCCGGAAGATGCCGCACGCCCCAAGAGTAGGCCAGCAGGGCGGGGGCTATCCCAAAACTCACTACGTCTGCCAGAGAATCAAATTGAACGCCGAACTCCGTGTTCGTGCCTGTCAACCGCGCCACGCGCCCGTCCAGCGAATCAAAAACGATCGCCAAGCCGATGGCTTTGGCGGCATGATCGAACGGATCGGTCTGAAGAACGCTACCCGTCAGCGTCGCTACACAAGCGTAGTATCCGCACAGCAAATTGCCGGTAGTGAACAGGCTGGGCAGCAGAAAGATCCCGCGCCGCAGTTTCGGATTGCGGATGCGGCGTCCGCGAATGGAGGGCTCAGGTGGCGCCGCTTCAGCCAGCTGTTGTACGGAGTCAGACATCTTAGGTTTGTTTCCCCGCTAAATTCCTACACTCGTTTGAAAGCTAATACCTAAGCTCGTTTAAAAGCCAATTCCTATGCTCGTTTTAAACTCGGCGTCAGATTCTCGACCGGCATCTGGGCGTCTATCCCGCGATCCAGACCCGCGCTCACCGGCACCGGCCAGCGAGCCAGAACGCTCGATCCGCCCTTCACGTTATCGCCCAGGGCCACCAGAATTTCCGCATCGCGCGGCACCCACAGGTCTACCCGGGAGCCGAATCGCACCAACCCGATCCGTTCGCCGCGCTGCACGATGTCGCCGGTTTTCTTCCAACAGACTACCCGGCGCGCAATCAGCCCGGCAATCTGTTTAAAGACCATTTCGCCGGAAGCTGTCGAAAGGGAAATAACGTTTTGCTCATTTTCCAGCGGAGGCCCGCGCCCGCATGGCGGCGAGAAACTTGCCGGGCCGATAGTCCATCTTGGTGATGGTGCCCGCCGCGGGGGAGCGGTTTACGTGGACGTTCCAGATCGCCAGAAAGATGCTGATACGCTTGCCCGGAACGCCCGCGTGGTCCTCGTCGGTTACCACGACCACTCGTCCATCCGCCGGAGAAACCACCGCGCCAGGCTCGGCCGGAATCACGCGCTCCGGGTCGCGGAAGAAATAGAAAACAAAGGCCGCCAGGCACACCAGCACAACTCCGGCAACAATCCAGTGCGCCAGGAACGCCGCTCCCCCCAGAACCAGCGGCGGCAGCCCGAAGTAGTATCCTTCTTTGACCATGCCAGTTAGACAATACCACAGCCTTCCGGGTCGCGGCTCCACCGCGCCGGCAAGCGGCGGCTCTGTAGGGCACTGCGGCTACGGGGAAACGGTCTGCTAGGTGGCGTTAGCGCGCGCCCGCTGCACGCGGGCGGCGATCCGCTCCATTTCATCTTTGCAGTAGAGCTTCATCTTCTTTAGCTTGATTTCTTCCAGGAGGTGTTCCGAGCTGAGGTAGGGATCCGAGGTGAGTTTTTGGAGTTCGGCTTCGTACTTGGCATGCTGCTCGGCCAGACGCTGATACTCGGCGTCTGTATCGAGGAGTATGTCCCGAGGGTTCCGCGCCATTGTGGCCATGCGTTCCTCCCAAAGGACTTCATTAATTTTGGATAACTACTCCATGAGCGGACGGTAAACCCGTGGCATTGCGGCGTCAAGAGGGAACCTGAAAAATTTTTAGCAGGTGGTCCTAGCCTGTAAGTTCTCTCTTCATTAGTACCGCCGCTTCGGTAGGGCTTTGATAGTACGCCGGACGACTGCCGTTCTGGACGAATCCGTGCTTCACGTAGAAGGAAATTGCAGACAAGTTGGATTCGCGCACTTCTAGGAACGCAGTCTTGATTCTCAGCCGCTGAAATTCCGCCAGGGCCGCGTGCAGAAGCGCCGTGGCGCAACCGGCGCGCCGACTTGCGGGATCAACCGAAAGATTCAGAATCTCGGCTTCATAACCGACGGTACGGGCCACCAGGAAGCCGGAAATCGCGCCTTCGCTCTCGATCACCCAGGCAATCTCACCACGCAGCCTCAAGCGTTCGAGCGAATTGAGCGTCCACACCGCGGCCTCGGGAGACTTGCGCAAGATCTCTTCGACGGCCGCCGCGTCGCATACCTCGAATACTCGCACGACGCGTCGGTACTCGCCGAGGGTCGAAGCGGGATTATGGTTCATCGGCGGGTCCATTCTACAACCGGTGTGTCGGCGCACTGGGTTTTCGTAGCCTGCTTCGGCACCGTTGCTGGCTGCGGTCAAAAACAATCGAGAAAAAAGCTAGCTTCAGGGGCTAAAGCCCATCCGGTCTACGCGAGTTACGCCGGGGCTGAAGCCCCGGCCTCCTAAGGATCGCCGCGGCAGCCTCCGGACTGGCCGTGCACCCTCGAGAGAACGGTTTTCCGCAACTTACTTGGCGACTCCGCAAGCTATTTGGCTGCGGGGATGAAATCTTCCATGACGGCTTTCCGCATCAGGTCTGGGGGTAGCAGGCCTTGGGCCAGGATGAAATCGTGAAATTTCTTTTGGTCGAATTTTGTGCCGAGGGCGGCTTCTGTATCTTTTCTTAATTGTAGAAGCTTCGTATAGCCGTAGAAGTAGGAGTTCGCCTGCCCTGGCGAGCGAAAGGTATACCGCTCGACCTCCTGATTCGCAAACGGCGCCGAGAAAACGCCATCTTGTGTGAGCACTTTCATCGCGTCGGCAGGCTGAATCTTGCCGGCTTGCAACTCCGGATCGAGAAACGCGCGTTCCGCTCGCAGTAGACGGAACTGTAGCGAGATCAGCTGACCTTCCAGCGGCATGTAGGGCTTAGTGATGTACTCGGCGTATAAGCCCCAGCCTTCGACGTTGGTGCTATTGAATGCGTAGCGCGATCTGGCCAGCGATACGCCGTGCTCGATCATGGAGTCGAATTGTAACTCGTGGCCGGGACGCGCTTCATGCGCGATCAATGTCCACGAAGCCGCGTCGTAGGTGTAGTCGTCCACTTTCTCGGCCTTGGCACTGCCGGTCGCAGCAGGCATATTCAACGGCAGCACAAATTCCCCCTGCTGTCCGGTGTTGTTCAGCAGCGGCGGAGGCACCATGTGCGGCGCGGGCTGTTGCGCGCTTTCGGCCGGTGTACCGATGCGGATACGCGCTGGCCGGTCGGGCAGACTGACCAGCCTTTGCTTCACGATGATTTCTTCGATCTCTTTCAAGCGATCTTTATAAAAGGGAAGAATGGAGTCGCCCACCAGTTGGTTTTCTTTGAGTTTCTTAATGACATCGCGATAGTCGCCGCTCGGCCAACCGTGCTGCTTGGCAATCTGTGCCGCGATCGTTTGCATTTCTCCCTGATATTCCGCGAAGGCCTTGTGTGCCATCAGCGCGAGATCGCCGGGAGGAATATCGATCCCGTAACCCTCGAGGCCCAACGCATACAGTTCGGGCGGCTCGCGGAAATCGATGCGCGCCTTCGGCAGGATATCGCTCTTGATCCATTGATCGTAGTCCGTCAACTGCTGCTTGAGCTTGGCGTAAGGTTCTTCCCAGCCCTGCAATTTGTACTGTTTAAATAGCTCGGCGATCCCATCGACATACAAAGAGTTGCGCGAGAGGGCGGTTTCGACGCGCGCCTTCGCCGGATAAATCATGTTGGGCTTGGCCAACTGCAATTCGGTGAGCTTTCGCAATTGGTCAGCAAACGGAGTGAAGCCAGGCTCCAGCCCGGCGTACTTTCGCAGCCGCACAACCGCAGCCGGGCGACGCTCGGCCGCGACCTGGTCGTCCAGCAACACGCGCAGTCCCTGGAATACGCCGCCGCTCGCGTTGATGTAGGGAATCTGATGGGCTTCGGCGAAGTCGTGTTGCTTCAGCCGGAGCTGCGTGCTGTGAATCATGATCTCCAGGTCCTGCCGGACGTATTTGTTCTGTTCCTTGGGCAACTGCTCCTGGAGCTTGGCAAGGACTGCGCGCGTCTCCGAGATCTCGGCCACGTCGTCCTCGTGTGTCGCGACCGAAATCTTTTCGTCGTATTGGCTCAGACCATCGGATGACGCTGATTCCGGCGAATGTTTCTTGTCAATCTCGATTAGCAGGTTTGCGAATTCATTGCTGCGTGCGATCCAGCCCTTGTCAGCCTGATTTGCCGCCGCACTCGCGGTTTGCGCTACGGAATGAGTTGTCGAACCGGAGAGATCGAGAGGCACGGCGACAACGTATGCCGCTGTCGCCGAAGCCGCCGCCACGAGCGCGACGCCCAGAAAGCGTTTGATCACAAGTCGTCTCCTCAAAAAGTCCATCAAGTTTTATTTTGCAACGGGATCGCGGCCGTCTTTCCAGAATACTTCCGCGTCGGAGCGCCGCACGTAGTTTGCATCCAGAGCCAGAGGGTCAGTGAAGCGTTTTTCCAGCGCCAATCGATATCCGAGGCGGCCGATCGAGGGCGCCAGGATCGGCGAAGCGGCGAGCACACTTTCACCCACACTCTGACGCACGGGCCAGCGTTCCGTTTCAAGGAGCATCTCGGGATCGGTCGAGATCCACTGGATGCTTTGGCCGCCGGCCGTTTCGACTGTCCAAGCCAGGAATTTGTCGGGCGCAATCACGGATTCTTCGCCAACGCGATTGAGCGTCGCGCCCTCACGACGATAGAGTGCTCCGTAAAGCTGGCGCCGCTGGGCGTTCGTGAAAGCTGCGACGTAGGCTGGAGAGCCCGCCGCTTGTGTTGCCAAGGCTTCGAGGCGCGAGACGCTGACGATCGGCTTGCTCGTCACCTCAGCCCAGGCTTTAACGGTCGTTAGCCCGACACGAACTCCGGTGAACGAGCCCGGCCCGGCAGCGGCGACGTATGCGTCCACGTCGGCAAACGCGATGCCCAAGCCGCTCAAGACTTGAGCGATGGCGGGGAGCAACCACACCGAGTAGTCTTCGGCCGTGTCGTGCGAGACGACCCGGAGGATCTCGTCGTCGCGCAACATCGCGACGCTGCCTCGTGCGTCACACGTGTCCAGCGCCAGCAAGAGCATGCGGGGATTGTACCGCAGAGGGCGACCAATCCGCGTAACCGACAGGAGCAATTACAGTTGCGCAAACCAGCGTTGATCACGCCGCACGAAGATCATCGTTAGCGCCGATTCAGCCAAGAGGAATAAACCGACGGGTAGACGAGCTAAGGGCGCGTTTATGAGAGCAATTCGCGTGCCAAATTGGCACATTGCTTTCCCTAAGCCCCTGATTCCAATGGATATATCTTGACTGTTGGAACACACATTCCGTACACTACTTCATGTAGGGATGCCTAGGGGGGCAATCGAAATCTATGGACTACAAAATTGGCGACAAGGTCGTCTATCCGAATCACGGTGTGGGACTCGTAGAGCAGATCAGCTACGGCGTGTTGAACGGTAGGACCGAACGCTATTTCATGATCCGCATTGTTTCCAGCGGCTTGCGTGTGATGGTTCCGCAATCCAACGCAGATATTGTTGGGCTGCGTTCCGTAATTCGTTCGAATGATGCGACCAAAGTCCTGGGTTTTCTCGAAACCGGCAAGCTGAATTCGCATCACGATTGGAAACACCGCTTCAAGGAAAACTCCGAGCGCATGCGCACCGGCTCTCTCCTGGAAGTCGCCGTGGTCCTCAAAAGTTTGGTTTCTCTTAGCCGCAGTAAGCCGCTATCCTTCCGTGAAAAGAAAATGCTGGAGCGCGCCAAGTATTTGCTGGTCAGCGAAATGGCTACCGCGCGCAACACCACCGCCGAAAGCGCGGAGGCTGTCGTCGTGAAGTCGCTGGCGAAAGCCAAGCTGACGTTCCCGATCATGACCGAAAAATTTGAATAGGCTTTAGTTCGCTGGATTTAGAAGCATCCGGGGCGGGCAACTTTCGAGTTGCCCGCCTTTTCATTTTGGAACTCCGGGCTGACTTTTGCTGTCACTTTTGACAGGTCAGCGGACATCGGCTGGTGAAGGGGAGTGTGCGCCCCCAAGGTTAAGCTGCGTATCGGTTAGCTGCGTACCACCACCGCCGGGTTACCTGGACCCATACCAAAGAGGCATGTTGTCTGACTGTTCGCACGCGTTTGCCTCAACTGTTGAGGTGGAATGCTTCTTCCGGCACACTGACCTCCGCTCGAAGTTCGACCACAAATTCCCATCACTGGACAACCATGCGCATCGCATCCAAAGCTCCGACCCGCGTCGACCTCGCCGGCGGCACACTCGATATCTGGCCGCTCTATCTGTTTCATCCTGGCGCGGTTACGGTAAACGCGGCGATCACCCGCTACGCCTCCTGCGTGATCGACCAGCATGCGCAAGGTGATGATCGCATCAGGCTCGTCTCCCGCGATACCCAGCTTGAGGAAAGCTTCGACTCCTACGCATCCTTGGTGAAAGGGAAGCGCTATCGCCTTCCGCTGCTCGCTGAAATCGTAAAATTCTTCCGGCCAGACGGCGGCTTCACCCTGACAACCGACTCCGAAGCTCCCGCGGGCGCGGGAATTGGTGGGTCCAGTGCCATGGCTGTCGCCATTTGCGCCGCGCTCGACCGCTTTACGGGAGCAGGGAAGAGCAAGGCCGACTGGATCCACATCAGCCGGGACGCCGAAGCGATCGTGATCCGCGTTCCCACCGGCACGCAGGACCATTATCCGCCGGCTTTCGGTGGCGCTGCCGCCATCGAGCTGCCGCCCGGCGGCGAACGCCGCACCGAACTTCGCGTCGATCTTTCGGAACTTGAGCGCCGCATCGTACTTTGCTACACCGGCAAGCCCCGCAAGTCGGCGATCAACAATTGGGACGTCTTCCGGAAACACATCAACGGAAATAAGAAGGTGCACCACAATCTCGCCCGCATCTCCGAAGTCGCGCAGCAACTTCGCGGTGCGCTCGAAAAGTCCGATTGGACCGACGCCGGACGGCTGATGCGCGAGGAGTGGAGCTTCCGAAAGCGCAATCTCCCGACCATCTCTACCAAGACGATCGACCGCATCATTGAAGGCACGCGCCGCAAGGGCGCTCTGGCGGGAAAGGTCTGCGGTGCGGGGGGTGGTGGTTGCGTGGTTCTGTCTAATCGAACCTGACGCTGCGCGAACGTGTGGAGTCCGCAGTTGCCGATGCCGGGGGTCAACTCCTGCCGATGAAGATCGACCGGTCCGGCGTTCAGGTTACCGTCTCTTAGAACGACCTCTGCGGGTCCGGCCAACCTGGTCCGGCCAGCTTTCGATCCCCGTATTTCCCTGGGCTGAAAAAGTGCCAGGTATCTGTTCAGCAGACAATAAGCATCATAGAATAGAGGCGACCAGTCACCGGGGCGGCTGGCCAATGTATCCATGCCCAACTGGCTCATACCGGCGCTCACTGTTTTTCTGCTTGCTGCGGATGTGCCCGGGATTGAGCGTCTTCACGCGCCCAGCAGTTCTATTCCTGCATTTCCCGCCGGCGAGGATATCTCCGTTCTTGCCCGACCTATCTTCGACAACGGATGAGCCTCCGGCGCAATCGCCACAGTCCAGCCAGCAGAAAAAGGCGACATTACAGGATCAATCCAAACTCGACCTGATCCGCTTACGTGTCGGGAGAATTTGCCAAAGCCACCAAGCCGCTTCCCGCCGGCAAAGAAGGTTTTCTTTTTTATGTCGGGAAGCCGATCAGCACGGAATTGCTGAATAGCGCGGTGGCGACACACGGCGCGGCCGTCAACAGTGGCGACAACGTGCAAATCACCAAGCTCGAATTTCGTGAACACACCATCGTTGTGGATGTGAACGGCGGCGGGCGCGGCAAGAAGAACTGGAAAGACCATGTACAGATCGGCATGGGCGGCAGCATTCCGACGATGAGCACAGGTCAGACGCAAGGTTCAGAAAATGGTCCGCCAGGAGTTCAGCCCGGTATGGGCAGCACGCTCTTTCTGGAATTCACGAAAGCAGTCCCAGATCTTACTCCCGAGGATCTGAAACAGATCCTTTCTCCCTTTCTCGATTTCTACCCGGCAGCGTTCCGCCTCCGTGCACTGGACCGACACCCTTCCGCCCGAAGTGCGGAAAGCCATCCAAGACCGGCGCCCGGCCGTCGGCATGGACCGCGAAGAAGTAGTCGCGGCCATCGGCAAACCGGAACACAAGGTTCGCGAGCGCGATTCCGAGGGCAACGAAATCGAGGATTGGATCTACGGCCAGCCACCCTCAAAAACGGTCTTCGTCCGCTTCCAAGGCGATCGCGTAACCAGCGTCCGCCAATTCCCGCAGTAAATCTCCACGCACCATTAGCCACTGTGTTGCTTGATAACGGACCGCCGAACATCTTCGTTCGCACCGCGTTGACTTTTTTACTCGCAGCCCATAGCATTTCTAGTTCACACATGGGCCGATTTCTAGTCTGCGCCGGCTCGCTTCGCGTGACCATTCCATCGGAGGAAGAATGCCCATTAAGGTAGGTATCAACGGTTTCGGCCGCATCGGACGCAACATTGTGCGCACCGCGCTCGACGACAAAGATATTCAGTTTGTTGCGGTGAACGACATCACCGACGCAAAAACGCTCGCCCATCTGCTCAAGTACGATTCGATCCTTGGCAATCTGCCCCACCATGTCACCCACACCGACGACTCCATCGCCGTGGAAGGGAAGAGCTTCAAGGTTTTCAAGACTAAGGATCCCGGCGAAATCGATTGGGCTTCGGTGGGCGCTGACGTTGTTGTCGAGTCGACTGGCCTCTTTACCAAGGGCGCGGACGCCAAAAAACACCTGCGCGCCCCGGTGAAAAAAGTCATCATCTCCGCGCCTGCCGACGGCCCGGACGCTACCTTTGTGCTGGGCGTCAACGAAAACACCTACGATCCCGCCAAGCACAACGTGATCTCCAACGCATCCTGCACCACCAACTGTCTCGCGCCCGTCGCCAAGGTTCTGCAAGACACTTTCGGCATCACCGCCGGCACCATGACCACGATTCACTCCTACACCAACGATCAGAAGCTCCTCGACCTGCCGCACAAGGATCTTCGCCGCGCCCGCGCCGCTGCGATCAACATGATCCCCAGCTCCACAGGCGCTGCCAAAGCCTTGCACTTGGTCATTCCCGCCCTCAAAGGCAAACTCGACGGCTACGCGATGCGTGTCCCCACGCCGAACGTCAGCGTTGTGGACCTCACGGTTTTTGTCGAAAAGCCGGCCACCGTCGAATCCGTCAACGCCGCTTTGAAAGCCGCGGCGCATGGTCCGATGAAAGGCATCCTCGGCTACACCGAAGAGGAGCTCGTCTCCTCCGACTTCAAAGCCAATTCGAATTCCTCGATCGTCGATGCGGGATACACCAAGGTCGTCGGCGACAAGTGCGTGAAGGTGTTGGCCTGGTACGACAACGAGTGGGGCTATTCCTGCCGCTGCCGCGACCTGATCAAGCTGGTAGCGTCCAAGTTCTAGGTAGCACAGACACTCCTGCCTGTGTCCCCTGTGGACGAAGCAAGATTGACGCCGACAAGCAAAATCGCGCCCAATAAATCTCAATTCAAGCGATAAACGCACAAGCGCAGCAACAAACAAAATCACAAACGAACTATGAACAAGCTAACCATCAACGACCTCGACCTCCACGGCAAACGTGTCTTCATCCGCGCAGACTTTAACGTCCCCCTAAAGAGCGGCGTAGTCACGGATGACACGCGCATCCGCGAAACCCTACCGACACTCCGTCTAGCGATCCAAAAGGGCGGACGCCTCGTTCTGGCCTCGCACTTAGGCCGACCAAAAGGCGGTCCCGACCCCAAATATTCCCTAGCCCCGGTCGCCAAGAAACTAGCGGAGCTTCTGGAACGCGATGTGGCTTTTGCCGAAGATTGCGTAGGTCCCGACGCCGAAGCCAAAAGCAAAGCGCTCGCGGACGGCGGCGTGCTCCTGCTCGAAAACGTGCGCTTCCATCCCGAAGAAGAAAAGAACGACGAAACCTTCTCCAAGCAGTTGTCGAGGCTTTGTGACGGCCTTTTCGTTTGTGATGCCTTCGGCTCCGCTCACCGTGCCCACGCTTCGGTCGTGGGCATAACGCGTTTCGTGAAGCAAGCGGCCGCGGGCCTGCTCATGGAAAAAGAGCTGGCCTATCTGGGTAAGGCGGTCAGCAATCCCGCGCGCCCGTTTGTGGCCATTCTCGGCGGCGCAAAGGTCAGCGACAAAATCGAAGTCGTCGAAAACTTGATGAAGATCGCCGACGCTATGCTCATCGGCGGCGGCATGGCTTACACTTTCGAAAAAGCCCAGGGCCTGGAAATCGGCAAGTCGCTCGTTGAAATGGACAAGCTCGATCTGGCCAAGCGGCTCCTTGCCGAAGCCAAACAGGAAAATTTCAAGTTTCTCCTGCCGATCGATCACGTAGTCGCGCCCGAATTCAAAGCCGACGCCAAAGCGACCACCTGCGATGTGGCCGACACCCCCGCCGACCAAATGGGTCTCGACATCGGCCCCAAGACGGCGGCAGCGTACTCCGCTGAAATCGCCAAAGCCAAGACCATCGTATGGAATGGGCCGATGGGCGTATTCGAAATGCCGGCGTTTGCCAAAGGCACCTTGGAAATCGCCAAAGCGGTTGCCGCAGCGACCACCGCCGGCGCTACCTCCATCGTCGGCGGTGGTGATTCCGTAGCCGCCGTCCACCAGTCCGGCCTCTCCACCAAAATCTCCCACATCTCCACCGGCGGAGGTGCCTCTCTGGAGTTCCTGGGTGGCCGCAAACTTCCCGGCGTCGAAGCCCTGACTAACAAATGACCTCCTCTCGGCTCCGCGAAATCTCAGCGTACTCTGCGTCTCTTTACCCTGAGCTCCGGAGGGTGCATTATCCCTTTCTTCGTTCTCTGAATCGGAGGCACCCATGACTCGCCGCCGCGTGATCGCCGGCAACTGGAAGATGCACAAGACCATCGCCGACACCCGCGCCTTCTTCTCCGCCTTCACGCCTTTGGTCGCGCACTCGACGCACTGCGACATTGTCGTCGCCCCGCCGTACACAGCGATCTCCGCTGCTGCCGAATGCGCGAAGTCCACGCGCATCGCTATTTCCGGCCAAAACGTTTCGTGGAGCAAAGAAGGCGCCTTCACCGGCGAAGTCTCTGGCCCGATGCTCGCCGAAGCGGGCTGCCGCTACGTCATCGTTGGCCACTCCGAGCGCCGCCAGCTTTTCCGCGAGACCGACGACAATGTGGCCAAGAAATCTCTGATGGCTCTCAACTCCGGCCTCATCCCCATCGTTTGTCTCGGTGAAACCGACGAAGAGCGTACCGCCGGCCTTGAACAGGAAGTGCTAAATCGTCAGTTCACTGGCGGCCCCGGCGCGTTGACCCCCGAGGAATTCTCCCGTATTCTGATTGCCTACGAACCAGTCTGGGCGATTGGGACGGGCAAGGTGGCAACGCCAGAAATTGCCGCCGCCGCGCACAGTATTATTCGCCGGTATGCAGCCGAGCAATTCTCCATTGCTCACGCCTCCGCCCTGCGCATCTTGTACGGCGGCAGCGTCAAACCGGACAACATCAAGGGATTGATGGCCCAGCAAGAACTGGACGGCGCGTTAGTAGGCGGAGCAAGCCTGGACCCGAAGGGATTCGCGGCGATCGTAAATTTCGAATGACCGTATTCAGTGCCCAGGCGATGTTATTCGCCAAATGTAGGCGCTGGGCTTTAGCCCGGCGTACCTGAAGTAGTAGTAAGATAGTATGTCACGGCGCGGCACCAACCACGCCGTTCAGCCTCATATCCGAGGCGTCTACAACGGTTGGGGACGACGCGAGCAAGCGGCCAATCCCAAACGATTTTAGCGAGGATTCGAAATGCAAGGAATGCCAGGCTGGATGAAGTGGACCATCTCTCTCTTAATCGGCATCGCCATTATTATTCTCGGCTTCCGTTTCGCCGGATGGCTGCTGACCGCCTTCTTCGTAATGAACTGCCTCGTGCTGATCATCGTCGTCCTGCTACAAAGCGGTAAAGCAGCCGACCTCGCCGGTGCCTTCGGCGGCGCAGGCAGCCAGACCGCTTTCGGCCCCCGCGGCGCCGCCACACTTCTCTCGCAAGCCACAACGTGGTGCGCGGTAATGTTCATGATCTGCGCCATGGCCCTGGTCCTGCGCACCGACAAAGCTACCGGCCAAGGCAACTCGATCCTCGAAAAGTTCTCTAAGCCCGCGGCCGCTCCCGCAAAGCCAGCGCCCGTGACCCCAGCGCCAGCCCAGCCGCAATCGAGCACCACGCCGGCAACGCAACCTCCAGCAACCACGCCCACGCCACAACCCAAAAAGCCCTAATCGCAGATTGGTGCGGTATGTAGCGGCCGCTTTCCGAAGCGGGCGCTTTCGCCCTGCCCTGCACAACGCAGACAGGCATTCCTAAGCCCTGGTCTTTGTAGGAGCGGGGCTTGTTTACGCTGAGCTTCGAAGGGCCCCGCCCGGCTGCTGCGCCCTGCCGCACCAGTCGGATGACCACCCACGCCGATCGCCGACTGCGGCAAGTTGCGATGAATTCTGATAGCAGCGAGATTTCGGAGAAGCAAATCGAACCAGCGAAGCCAGCGGTGAACACTACAAAATTTGGTGCGGTCGAGAGGACTCGAACCTCCATGCCTTGCGGCGCTAGCACCTCAAGCTAGTGCGTCTGCCAGTTCCGCCACGACCGCATGCACCGAATTATACATTAGAATCGCCAGCGAGTCTGTGGACCTCCGCCACACATGAGGAGACCACCTCTTCAAGCTAAGAATCGTCCGAAGTCTCCTTAGAGGCGCCCCGCAATTATAGGCAATTTTTTTCCACAGCCACGCCGGCAGAAAAAGCCGTTAACGTTAACGCACCGCCCCAAAATGAAAATTAATCGGCGGTAACGTTAACGGAGCGTTTTCGAAATAAAAATTTATCCAATTTCCGAAAAAGTACTATTGCACAATGATTTCTACGGGACTAACGTAGTTGCTGGACAGCAACCTGCATCGCTCGCGCCTTAGGATGCTCTCCGCAACTTGTTCTGACCCATGTTTTCCAAAGCGTTTCCAGCGCGCTCCCGCTCCCGGATTCGAAACAACTCGAGCTCGCGCGTATCCTGATTCGTACGGTTCCTCTGGGGAGAATTACATGAACGATCGTCCGCAAATCTTAGTCGTATCGTCGGACCTGGACCACCGCCGCGCGCTCACCTCTATCCTTCAGAAGGACGGCTGGAATCCGCTGCATGCCTCGCGCCTCAAGGAGTGCCACGATCTCCTCGCGAAACAAAATGTCGGCCTGGTTTTCTGCGAACGGCGTCTCGCCGATGGTACTTACCGCGACCTTATTTCTGCCGCGCAAACTCCAGCCCGCAAGGTCCCCGTCGTCGTGACCTCGCGTCTAGCCGACTGGGATGAGTACCTGGAAGCTCTGCGTCATGGTGCCGTGGACCTGATCCCGTCCCCCTGCAAACCTCGCGATGTTTCCGCCGCCATCGCGCAAGCCCAACGCGAGGGCCAGGAACTCTCTGCCCATAAGTCCTCGCCATCCGATTCCAGACTCCGTGCCGTCCCCATCTTGGACGCTTAGGCGCATCTGTTTCCCTTCGTTTCGGACAAACTGGCGCGCCTTGAAAAGCGCGAACTGTCGCCTTTGTGTATCATGATTCCCCGTGAACTTCACTTTGACCCCAGCGGAAGTCCGCGTCCTCGGCGCCCTCATCGAAAAGGAGATCACGACTCCTGACTATTACCCGCTCTCCCTGAACGCTATTCTCAACGCCGCCAACCAGAAATCGAATCGCGACCCGGTGATGGAGCTTGACGAAGACGCCGTCCGCCGCGCGCTTCACTCGTTGGGCGAGCAGGGCCTCGCACGCTCCGCAGCAACCGACAGCCGCGTCCCCAAGTTCGAACATCGCCTCGCGGAAGTCTTCAATTTCCATCGCCACGAAATCGCCCTGCTCTGCGTCCTTCTTCTCCGCGGCCCGCAAACCCCAGGCGAACTCCGCACCCGCACCGATCGCCTCTATCAATTCGACGACCTCGCCGCGGTTCACTCCGCTCTCAACCTGCTCATGAACCGTGAACCGCCCCTTGCCAAAGTCCTCCCTCGCCAACCCGGCACAAAAGAAGCTCGCTACGCCCATCTCCTCTCCGGCGACGTGGAAGAGTTGGTTCCCAAATCGGGTCATACTGAGTTATCATCATCATTAGTCCGGCAACCTGAACGTGCTTCTTCGGATGACAGCAGGTTGGCCAGCCTCGAAGACGAAGTCACCGCTCTCCGAGCCGAAGTCGCCGACCTCAAAACTCAGCTCGCCGCATTTCAAAAACAGTTCCAATAGTCTCCAATTGTGGACAATCGTTATCCCTGCTCAACGCGAAGAGTCTCGTGCGCAAATCGAACCGGTTTTCTCCGCCGTTTCACGCACGATTTAACGCATTGATCGCACGGAGTTTACATTTGAGTACCAATCAACTTTCCCAGTACTTCCGGCACCAAAGACGGATGGACCTCCGCGTGCTCCCTCTGTAGGCTCAGTACAGTTTGTCGATGCTATTCGGAAAGTATCCAGACGCGCTGCTTTGTCGGAAGCAGCGCCGGTCGAAAAAAGGAAAAAGCGTCAGCACTCCGGGTTGCCCCAACCCGCGGTTTTTTTCAGGGGCGCTATGACACTAACTCCACGCCAAGCGTTCACCAGGCCCGGATTACCTCGACGGTCCCCTCTGAAATGGAACAAAACCATGAATGATAAGAGAATTCTTCTCGCCCTCATCATGTTTGTGGGCGGATTCTTTGTCTTCCGGTCATTCCACGACGTTCTCAAGTCCCACGCATCGACGACGAACGCCGCCGCGTCGAATCAAAATCAGCACGCCGACGCCTTGCCGGCACCCGGCCCGTTCTCGGTCCAGACCCCACTCGTCCACGCCTCGTTCCGTCCCCTCAACTTCGCCCTTCTCCGCGGCGGTTTCAGCTCCGTCAATGAATTCTTCGAGCGCGTCCACGACGATCCGGTTCTCCACGACTTCTACGGGGACTGCGCCGACCGCAACGCTTCCATGCATGCTCTTCCCGAGGACATCACCGCGTTCAGTACCTTTCGCAAAGGCGACAAGATCGCATGGGCCCAGAAACCCCTGCTCATCAAAAAGGGCGAATACGTCATCACTTTCTGCGGCAAAACGGTTCTCGCTCGCTGCGGCAATCTCATTAGCGTCTCCCCCATGCAACCCAGCGAAGACGTTCCGCCCGCGCTCCTCGAAGCTCCCTCAGAGCCCGTCGAGGCGGCGCTTACCCTCGTAGCGGACGCTGCTCCCACTTCTGCGGATCCCGTCGGCTCCGCTGCCGTACCCACGGCTGCGGCAAAGTCGCGCCGTTTCTTTTTCGTTCCGCCGTTCTACATCCCGCAGGGAGGCTCTCACAGCACTCCTCTGTCAACGATCACTGGTCCTGTTCTTCCTCCGTCCGGTCCGCCGCCACCTCCGTCAGGCCACATCTCTGGCGATGAGTTCTCCGGTCATCAGGCCTTCATTACACTTTTCATCGGCCTGTTCGTAATTGGTCTTCTTAAGCTGACCACTCGATGAAAATAGCCGGCTACGTCCTCATCCTTCTTCTGGCACTGTTCGTCGTTGTCGTGCCCTACGAAATACACGCCCACTGGGCGACACTCGGCCCGCACTGGGCCACCGCCGCCTCAGTTTTTGTTCCCGGCTCCTATGCCACCGGCGATCACGTCATCACGCCGGTCACCGACGTCACCATCACCTGGCAATGCTCCGGCGCCGAAAACATCCAGATCTTCTCTATGCTCTTCGCCACCGTCTTTCTGATGAATTGGAAGCGCATGCAAGGCTGGAAATCCGTCGCTCTCTATGTCGGCGCCCTGGCTACTCTTTGGCTCGTAAATCTAGCCCGCATAATCACAATCGTAGTCCGCGCCAAAGAAACCCACTACGGCTTGGCTAACACGCTGGCGTTAGCCCTCCTGATCATTCTGGTCTGGAAAATCAAGTGGCTCCGCCCCTCCACGTCCGAAACCGCTCCCGCCTCCACATAACGTCCGCCCGCAATCCCGCCCCCGCCTCTCTGTCCGCACGTTTGACGCATACCTGCGGCCAAAAATCAAAACGGGCGGCCCTGTTAGGAGCCGCCCGTTCCACTATTTCTTCGTCTAAATCAATGAAGCGCCCGACTAGGCCCCGGCCGCCTTCCGGCCCTCATCCTCCCGGATCAACTTTCGCGCCTTCTCCAAGTCCGCTGGCCGAACCTCCGTCAAGTTATGCTCCTTCTTCGCATGCTCCGAAGCCGCGCGCAGCACTTCCTCGTCGGTATTCCCACGCGCCTCAAACTTACATCCAGGATGCACATCACCACATTTCAAGACTTTACTCATGGAATCTCCTTACAGGAAAAAAATGGGGCGGGGTACCCAATGCTAGGCTCCTCCAAGAGCCTGAGTCAACGTCTCTCGCCGACCAGCCAAGTTGAATTCATCTCTGTCGATCACGATGGAACCTGGCCCAGTCGGCGTGCATCAATTTATCCTGCGTTAAGCTCCACCCAACCACACTCTCGAATCCGCATCGAGGTTGCGATTTGTGCGATCGCTTTGAGTCCGCGTTCTCGCCGCTCCGCATACGCCGAAGCCAAGGCCTGGAGATGATTCCGCCATCGCAAAGAAGACAAACATGATTCGTTGGAAGACGCTCGCTGCGCTTCTCCTCGTTGTCGCCATCCTGGGCGCGGCTTACGGCTTCGTACTGATCCGCCACGGCTTCAGCGCCAATGCCGAGCCTTCCTCCCTCGAGAAAGTCGTAGCCCGCACAGTCCGCAATATTTCCATCCCCAGCCGCGCCCGCGACGCCAAGAATCCATGGAAGCCCACGCTGACCATTCTCAACGAGGCCCGCGCAGACTTCGCCGACCGCTGCGCCATCTGCCATGGCAGCGATGGCAGCGGCCAAACTCAGGTAGGCCGCAACCTCTACCCAAAGGTGCCCGATCTGCGCTCCCGGCAAACCCAAAATCTCACCGACGGCCAACTCCACTACATCATCCGAAACGGCGTCCGTCTCACCGGCATGCCCGCCTGGAGCAATCCCCACGACGAACCCGACGATTCCGGCTGGAAGTTAGTCCTCGTCATCCGCGACTTTCGTCAACCAACGCCCCAGGAAGCCGCCCAGCCAGAGCAAACTGCAATCTCAGCGCAGTATGTCGGCTCGCAAAAATGCGAAAAATGCCACGAAGAAATTTATGCCCACTGGAAAAAGACCCCCATGGCCAACGTAGTCCGCGACCCGCGCGAACATCCCGACGCGATCATCCCGGACCTCGCCACCAACAAGCTCGCCAAGTTTACCAAAGACGATGTCGCTCTCGTCTACGGAAGCATCTGGAAGCAGCGTTACTTCACCAAAATTGGCGACGACTACTTCCCGGAACCCGCGCAATGGGACGTGACCGCCAAAGTCTGGCGGCCCTATTTCGTGGCCAAGGGTACCGACTGGTGGGAGCCGTTCTATCCCCCCGATAACATGAAGCGCCCGACCGGCCCAACCTGCGACGGCTGCCACTCCGTCGACTACAACATCCACACCAAGCAAGTCGCCGAGTGGAACGTAGGCTGCGAACGCTGCCACGGCCCTGGCAGCGAGCATTCCGCCAACCCCACTCGCGCCAACATTCTCAATCCGGCCCACCTGAACTACGTCCAGGCCAGCGACACCTGCATCCAGTGCCATTCGCAAGGCCGCCCGCTCACCGATCCCATAGAAGGGAATCACTACGATTGGCCGGTAGGCTATCGCGTAGGCCTAAACCTGCAAGATTTCTGGAAGCTCGAAGATCACACTCTAGGTGCCACAACCTTCACGCACTACGCCGACGGCACCGCCCACAAAAACCGCATGCAAGGTAACGACTTCGTCCAAAGCGTGATGTACCGCCGCGGAATAACCTGCTTCACCTGCCATGACGTCCACGGCACCGACAACTACGCCCAGCTCCGCAAGCCCGCCAACAAACTTTGCCTCGATTGCCACGCCCCAATGTCACTCAACGGCCCCCGCACGCTGACCTTGCAAGAGCACACGCACCACAAAGACGGCTCACCCGGAAGCGAGTGCATCGCCTGCCACATGCCGAAAATTCAGACCACCATCGCCGACACAAAAGTACGCGCCCACACGTTCGCCTTCATAACGCCATCGATGACCGATAAATACAACATTCCGAATCCATGCACGTCGTGCCACAAAGACAAGCCCGCCACTTGGGCCACGCAAGCTCTCGCCCACTGGCCCGAGCGCTCACCGTGGCGAACCAACTGAATTCAGATCTCTGGTGCTCTATTGTTTCGGCTGATAGAGGATCCGCTGCGGTCCGTCCACAATCTTGAAGTCCGCCGGCACCGTAAACAGTGACGCATCCGGCTCCGCCCGCACGATATTCGTAAGCTGGAACGTCTGCTCGCCCATCCGCGGATCACTACGCTTGCTGTAAACCACCGTCTTCAGGTCCGGCGACGTCCACACTTCGGTAACAATGCTGATCGGCTTCTCGTTGCCGATCTCCCCGGCTGGAATGGTCCGCGTTGTCCGCACTCCGTTCACAATAATGCCCTCCATCGTCTTGGAGCCAAGGTCTTCCGTGCTAGCTTCGGCCTGGTCGTTCGCGATCAAAGTTGCTTGCGCGACCATGGGTGGTGGCAGCGGCGGCAGCGGCGCGGCCCCCGCAGTGACCCCGCCGTCCACCCTAACGAAAGTGGTGGTAGCGCCGCCGCCCATAACTCCGGGCCCAGTCATCGAGCCAGTCGTCGACGAGAAAAACGTCGGAATTTTTTGCGCCGTCTTCTCTGTCAAGTTCAACGTGTAAGACGTCTGCGCCACCGTATCGTGGATGAACACCAATCGCGGCGCATTCGCCGCCGACAAATTTCCGATCGGCGGCAGCACTGTTTCCTGTCGGGTCCGCCCCTGCGAATCGCGCGCAGTACTCCCACTGCTGGTCTGCGTGATGCGATTCCCGTCCGCCAGCGTCTGCACCAGTTCATTGGTAATCGTGGCGGAGTAAGGCGCGCCCTGCACCGGCGTGCTCGCTCCTCTGTCGAATGCGCTCCACGCAACTGCGGTGCCCGGACCACTCACTTGGATGGATAGCCTGCCTCCCATCTGGCTGGTTCGATACACCATATTTCCCGGATCTTGCGCAAACGCGCCCGGCCCCGCTGCCAGAACAGGAGCTGCCAGAACAAAAATAGATGCCCACTTCAAAGTTGATTTCATGGTTGCGTCGCCTTCCTTTCCATCCCAACAAGTCGCGGCTGCAGGCGAAGCCCTTGCGCCGACCCATCCGGCGCAATACTCACCTCCGCAACGAAATTGACTCCGTCCGGCGCAGCGCCGGGAGGAAACATAGCTTCCGCGGGAATCGCGATCTGAATCGCGGGCGCAGTCGCCACCCAGTTCGTGTTCTGAATCGGTGTCGGCACGGCGGCTCGGCGCCGATGAATCTTCTTTTCCGACGCGGGCGCTGTTTCAAACACCCTAGTTGAGCCAACAGCCAGCTGCATCGTGGGGCGCAGGCGCAGCCGCCATCGGTTGCCGCGCCAAGGTCTGCTCGACCCGCGCGCGCGGGAATGCCATAAAAAGTGCAATCCCCACCACCGCTGCTGCCGACAGCACAAGTTCCCACCGGACCGCGCCGCGATGCACCTTCGTCGTCACCGCTTCGTCGCAATAGGCATTCACGCCCTTACTCACCCGCTCATATGCGTCGACGCGGCTCCGGCATTCCACACAGCTCTGGACATGCCGCTGCACTTCGGCCGCCTCGCCCTCCGGCATCTCACCGTCGAGCCAAGCCACTAGTCTTCCCGGAAATTCACACATTGCATTTCTCCGCCAATTTCTTGATCGCCCGCTCCACCGTTTCGCCCACCGTGGAGGTAGCCATCCCCAATACATCCCCGATTTCGCGATACCGTAATCCCCCGGCGCGCAACAACAGGCATTCACGTTCCGCCTGTGTCAGCAAAAGGATCGCCTTCCGCAACTGCCCAAACTTTTCTTTCTCCAGCACAGCCTGCTCGGGTGTCGCCTCATCCGCGATCGAGTCAGCGTCCCCGTCGAGTGTTTCCCCAAAACGCCGGTGATAGCTGTTCTGCCGGTTCCGCGCCTGATTGTGCGCCACGCGAAACACCCAGCTGCGAATATTCTCCTGCGATCCGCCCGCGGCCAAATGCCGTTGCAAGCTGACAAACGCATCCTGCACCACATCCTGCGCCTCATCGCTCGATAGTCCCAGCGATACCAGGTACCGCAGCAGCGGCTTGCGCAGTTCCCGATACAGGGTCGTAGCCTCGCAAGAGTCGTCCGCCAACCGCCAAAGCGGCAGCCCGAGGGCAGGGAATCGTCGCTCATAAGATCCTCGGCATCGCGCCTCTATACATAAAACAACCCGACCCTCCACTTTTCCGGCTCCCTCCGAAAGAAAGCCGATGTATCCTCTTCGACTCCCCAAGCCTCTGATAGAGAGCCAACCAGCTGTTAGAGAGCCGACTAGCTGATAAAGAGCCAACCCGGGTGCCGCACCCTTGGGTTTAAGGGTGCGGGTTTTGACCCTCGTCTAGACCACCGCTAAACGGAGGAGCCCCGAATGGACTACGCCAGACTAGGAAACACCGGCCTGCAAGTCTCCCGCATCTGCCTCGGCTGCATGAGCTACGGCAAGTCAAAACCGGCGCCACCACCGTGGCCCTGGACCCTCAGCGAAGAAGACGGCCGCCCCTTCATCAAGCCCGCCCTCGACCTCGGCATCAACTTCTTCGACACCGCCAACGTCTATTCCGTCGGCGAAAGCGAGGTAGTGCCTCGGCCGAGCCCTCCGTGATCTCACCTCACGCGACGACGTCGTCATCGCCACCAAACTCTGCAGCGCCATGCGCCAGACCCCAACGGCCGCGGCCTCTCCCGCAAAGCCATCTTCTCCGAGCTCGACCACAGCCTCCGCCGCCTCCGCACCGATTACGTCGACCTCTACCAGATCCACCGCTACGACTACGAGACCCCGATGGAAGAAACCCTGGAAGCGCTAAACGACGTAGTCCGCGCAGGCAAAGTCCGCTACCTCGGCGCCTCCTCCATGTACGCCTGGCAGTTCGTGAAGGCCATCGGCATCCAGCGCGCCAGAGGCTGGGCCCGCTTCGTCTCCATGCAGAACCACTACAATCTCCTCTACCGCGAAGAGGAACGCGAGATGCTCCCCCTCTGCGCCTCCGAAGGCGTCGGCGTCGATCCCCTGGTGCCCGCTCGCCCGCGGCCGCTGCCCGCCCCTGGCAAGAACAACCGCAAACCGACCGCGCCAAGACCGACGCCTTCGCCGAGAAGCTATACTCCAAGACCGGCGATATCGACAAACCCGTAATCGACCGCCTAAACGAGATCGCCCGCGAACGCAATCCCCACCCCCCAATCGCCCTGGCCTGGCTGCTCCACAAGCCCGCCATCACCGCGCCAATCATCGGCGCCACCAAACCCAATCATCTCGACGACGCCGTAGCCGCCGTCAACATCAAGCTCTCCCCCGACGAAATCGCCGCCTCGAACAGCCCTATCAACCCCATCCCCTATCAGAAGCCTTCTCCTAGCCGCTTGACAGGCTCCGGTAAAAGCCTTCATCTACGGGCGGTCAGTGCTGCACCTTCCTTAGGAAATCGGTGCTTTAGCGCCGACGTCAACTGCGTGCTCTCAACGGGCTTCAGCCCCTGAAGGCGGTTCTTCGTGGGTAGCCCATCCTTGCGGTTTGTGCAAGGGTGGCTCTTTGAGTTTTCCCCGGGAGCTCCACGCTGGAAACCTGGGGGCGAAACGTGAACGCTGGGGGCGGACGGAACGTGGGGACCGAACGTGGGGACGACGGAACGTGGGGACAGACGGGATGTTCCCCGTCGATAGGGACGACATGGAAACGAAGTAATGGAAACTCTCCTTTTCGGCAGACAGACTCTCCTTCGACGCGTGAATTGCACCTTCGTGAGCGTTAGCCAATCCCCGAGTTCTCACGAACGAACGCGAATGATCGTCTTTCCCTTGATCCGTTCGGTCCGGTTGAAGGCGGCGACGGCATCGTCGAGGGCGGCCACGTTACCGATGTTTGTCCGCAGCCGACCAGTCCGGGCCCGCTGGACGACCTCACTCAGTTGGGCGCGATCAGGTAAGACGACGAAGTCAATTGTCAGGCCGCCTGCGGGCCGCGCCTCGGTCGGGCCGGCGATGGTCACCAGCGTCCCTCCAGCACGAATCACGCCCGCAGACCGCTTCGCGATGTCGCCGCCGAGGACATCGAAAACCAGATCGACCCCACCGACATCTTCTAGGACGTCGTTATCGAGGTCGACGAACTCCTGTGCGCCGAAGTCGAGGGCCGTCTGACAGCCGTCAGCGCGCCCGGTGCCGATGACGGACGCGCCGGCCTCACGCGCGAGCTGGCTCGCCATCGAACCGACTACCCCGGCCGCACCGTGCACCAGGACGCTCTGCCCCGCGTGAAGGCGGCCTGCTCGAACAGCCCCTGCCACGCGGTCAGGCCCGACATCGCGAGGGCCGCGCCCACCGTGAAGTCAACGTCACCCGGCAGCGGTGTCAGGTTGCGGACCTCGACGGCCACATACTCCGCCAGCGTGCCGTCGCGATACCAGTCCGTGAGCCCGAACACCCGCTGTCCAATCGACAGCCCTGTCGTGCCATAGCCAAGAGCGGTGACCACTCCGGCCAGTTCGTGTCCGGGGATGGAAGGTGTCCGGTCAGGCCGTCGCGATCGTTCCAGGTCGAGGGCCACGTCAGCTCATCCCCGGTGAATCCCGACGCATGAATCTGAACAACGACGTCGTTTATCGCCGCCTGCGGCTCGGGCCGCTGCACGAGCTTCATCCCGGCCGTTCCCGCAGCGTGATCCGTCACCACAATCGCCTTCATCGGTCACCTCTCTGTGTCGATCTCATCTTCATGACGTATTCTCCTTCCACAGGCAGGTAACCGTTGATCCAGGACGCCCGCATCCTCACCAACTCCAACAACGAAGGTTCCAATCCTGACGAATTCCTGACGTAATTCTCGGTGCCAACATCGCCCGGAATCCACCGGGTGCAACCTTCTGAAAATCGATTAGTGATTGCATTTCCTTTCTGCTTTGGACTACCCGCTTCCATTGCGTATACCTCACAGATGTTTGGGCGGCCCATCCCGCGGTTTTTGCAAGGGTGGGCTCTTCTGTTTTCCCGCGGGCGGAGGGCCCGGACTGATATATTGTTGCCATGATGATGAACGGGTCTTCACCAAGAGGAAGGGCTCACTGTTCGAATAGTTACCTCCTAAGATATATATTGACAAGGTTAACGATCCGTGCTATAGTGGACCGTGATACGTCGAAATCACGCTCTCCAGCCTCTATTTGCGATTATCCCCGCAGGAAATTGCGCCTCCCGTTTTGATACCCCCGCAAGCTGTCCTCTGCGCAGCTCGAGCCGTTTGACCATCCTACAAATACGACGCGCTATCGAAGGAACGACAGACACGTCCAGTCCGTTCTTCGCTCGCCACCATCTGTTCCGATGTCCCCCCGCTCCAACCTCGCAAACGTCCTAACATCTTTAGAATCCGCACTTACAGAAAATACGCCCGTAACTCCTTTACAATCCGCACTTCCAAAATCATTAGACTTAAAACCCTTTAAAATCCGCACTTACGAAAAAAGGTGGGGGGAGGGGGGGATCCTAGAACTCCAAACCCATCGCCGTCATCCAACGCCTCGCCGGCTCACTCTCGACTTTCAACTGTCAACTGTCGACTCTCTCTTGAATTTGCACCCGAAATGGGATGTATTGGGAGCCGCGCTCGGTGGCACAGTCGCCTCCGGTGTGCCCAACGATCCGCGCAAGACTTCTATGCCTGATTACGATAACGGCGGCAACACGACGAAAGCTCCCGACCCAGGGTTACGCGGCTCGATCTTCCGCACGGACCACAAAGCCATCGGCCTGCGGTACCTCTGGCTGGCGCTCTTCAGCGTTTTCCTCGGCATGATCATGTCGCTGGTCATGCGCATCCACCTGGTTTGGCCAGGCGCGCATCTCCCGCTGCTCTCGGGTCTGGACAACTCGCCGCAGCGCTACGCCGCCCTCACCTTGCTGCACGGCTCGCTGATGGTGCTCATGGTTCTGACCGCCGCGCCGCAAGCCGGCTTCGGCAACTACCTGCTGCCCATCCAGATCGGCGCGCGAGACATGGCCTTCCCAACCCTCAACCTGCTCGCCTTTTGGGGCACGGTGCTCTCGCTGATCGGCGTTACGGCGGCATTCTTCCTTTCGCCGGAAACCGGACTCAACCTCTGGATTTCCAGCGTCGCCCTCTTCTGTGCGGCCGCGCTCGCCAACGCCCTGAATTTCAGCGTCACCACCATCGATCTGCGCGCGAAAGGGATGACCCTGCCTCGCCTTCCCATCACCGTATGGGCGTGGTTCATCAACGCCATCCTGAGCTTGCTGATTTTCAGCATCCTGCTAGCCGCGTGCGTCTACCTGCTTGCCGACCGCATTCTTGGCACGCACTTTTTCTCCACCGCTCCGTTTCTGTACGGCCCTCCGCATTCCGTTCCCGCCGTCGTATTACCTGCCCTCTGGCAGCGCCTGTTCTGGTTTTTTGCTCAGGCACAAGTTTACGTCGCCATTCTGCCGTGCTTCGGAATCGTCACGCATTTGATCTCGACCTTCTCGCGCAAGCCCGTCTGGGCCCATCGCGCCGTCGTGCTTGCGCTGTGTGCCGTTGGCCTATTCGGCTTCTGCATTTGGGGACAGCACACCTTCGCCGCGGCCTGAATCCGTATTCACCGCTCGTTTTCTCCTTGCTCGCTTCCTCGCTCGGTCTGCCCGCGTCCATTCTGCTGATGAGTTGGTTCGGCACTCTCTGGAACGGCAAGGTCCAGTTGACGACGGCGATGCTCTTCGCTCTCGGTTTCGTCTCGCTCTTTCTCGCGGGCGGCTTGTCCGGATTGTTCCTGGCGCGTAACGATCTCACTTCCACCGCCGTCAGCGACGACTTCATCACCGGACACTTCCACCTCGTGATGGGCATCGCCGCCACATTCGCCATGTTGGGCGCCCTGTTCTTCTGGTTCCCCAAAATGTTTGGCCGCAGCCTCGACGAACGCCTCGGCAAGATCCATTTCTGGATCACCTTCGTCGGCGTCTATTGCGTCTTCATGCCCATGCACTGGCTGGGTCTGATTTCCCACTTACATCTTTCGCCGGGAGCCTCACTTTCCGAAGCCGTCGCCGCGGCCTCCGCAATTCGATCGTTCGTGACCGTCGCAACGCTGGTAACGATTGCCGCCCAGGGGATATTCCTCGTAAATTTTGTAACCAGCTTGCTGCGACGCGGCGAAGCGGTTGCAAGAAATCCCTGGCGCGCCACCACCCTCGAATGGACGCTCCCATCTCCACCCCCAATCGGAAATTTCGTTGGCGCAGCCCCGGTCGTCTACCGCAGCGCCTACGAATTCGGTGACATAGCAAACCGCACCGACGATTTCGCACTTCAATCTCTCGCCACCGACAGCACGCCCCCAGCCATGCCCGGTGGAGGAGGCCCAAGCCTGCAACCCCTGCCGCCACAAGCAGGTATGTAGTCGCCGGTCTTTAGACCGGCGACCAGAGTTCGACGAAGAAACCAACGAGTCTATGTTCCGAAAGGGTCAAAACGATTCACACCAAGGAAAGAACATGCCGGGCACACACGTAGTCGACGACATCGAACTCATCATCGAAGACATCGGCGGAGGCGGCGGAAACAAGCCGCCGGCAGGCGACGACGATGGCGGTGGCGGCGACAACGACGCCAACAGACGCCGCAAGCCCGCGCCCACCTCGCCGCGCCGCTACCAGACCGCCGTTGTTCTGGCGATGCTTTCGATCGTGATGTTCTTCATGGCGCTCGCGGTCACGTTCCTGGTTCGCAAGATGGGCAGCGACTGGGTTCCGGTGCATCTCCCGTTCATGGTTTGGGTGAACACCATCGTCCTTCTCGCCAGCAGCGGCACCATGGAGCTGGCTCGGCGCAAGCAAGCCGCCGCTGACATCAAAGGCTTCCGCAGACTCTGGGAAGTCACCACCGCCTTGGGGGTCCTGTTCCTGATCGGTCAAGTCGTCGCGTGGCGCGAACTCGTGGCCAAAGGTTTCTATGTCAGCACCAATCCCGCCAGCAGCTTCTTCTATATTTTCACTGCCGCCCACGGTGTTCACCTCATGGGTGGCGTGGGCGCGCTGCTGTACGTCCTGTTCCGCAATTTCGCGAATAAGCCGCTGACCCAATCGGTCGCCGCCGAAGTCACCTCCCATTACTGGCACTTCATGGACGGCCTCTGGCTGTTCCTGCTCGCGCTTTTGTATCTGGGGAAATGAAGCAACGAAGTAAGGAAGTAACGACGTAAGGAAAACGACGTAACGACGCAAGGAAGAACACTGAAGAAGAGGGAATTGAAGGATCGAGCTTTCGGTAAAGGGAAGACCGTTGTTAGCAGTGGAGAAATTCGGAAATTGCCTCGGTAACGCGCGCAATCTGCTCGGCCCGGAGTTCCGGATACATCGGAAGCGAAAGCACTTCCTTGGCCGCACGCTCGGCATGAGGAAAATCGCCAACCTTGTGCCCCAGCGAAGCGTAGATCGGCTGCAAATGCAGCGGCACGGGATAATACACAGCACTGCCGATCTTCCGTTCACTCAAAGCGCGGTGTAATGCGTCACGTTTCTCCACGCGAATCGTGTACTGGTGAAAAACGTGCTCGTATCCTTCAGGCGTAACAGGCGGCATCACGCCAACCATCTGCGAAAGCCGCCGCGAATATTCCGCCGCATGTTTCTGCCGGGCGCGCTGCCAGGCCGGCAAATGCCGCAGCTTGACGCGTAGAATCGCCGCCTGCAGTTCATCCAGCCGGCTGTTCCACCCGGGTTCGCTGCTGACGTATTTTTCAGTTTGCCCGTGATTCCGCAACGTGCGAATCCGCGCGGCCAATTCCGCGGAATTCGTGACCACCATCCCGGCGTCTCCATACGCGCCTAAATTTTTGGTGGGATAAAAACTCAAGCACGCGACATCGCCGATCGAACCAGTCGGACGGCCCTTGTAAGTCGCTCCAATCGCTTGCGCATTGTCTTCGATGAGCGGCAAATTGCGCGCCTTCGCAAACGCCACGATCGGATCCATGTCGGCGGCAAGTCCATAGAGTGGACGACGACAATCGCGCGCGTGCGAGAAGTTACATGGCGCTCGAGTTCGGCGGGATCGATGTTGTAGGTGTTGCGGATGAATGTCGACGAAGACCGGCTTTGCGCCTAGCGCGCTCACCGCGCTGCCAGTAGCGACGAACGTGAATGGCGGAAGGATGACTTCGTCGCCGGCTCCGACGCCGCAGGCGCGCAGCGCGAGGATCAACGCGTCGGTGCCGCTGGCGAGCCCCACTCCGTGCTGGACATTGCAAGCTTCGCGATTTCCTGTTCGAGGGCGGCGCCTTCGCGTCCGAGGACGAAATGCTGGGAGGCCAGAACGCGCTCGACCGCTTCGCGAATTTCGCTGCCGATGGCGGCGTATTGCGCGGCCAGGTCCAGTTGCGGAACCGCTTCCTGCGTAGCGGCGGTGTGCGGATTTGCGCTCATACGGAAAGTGTATCGCAAAATCGGGCCATGGCTTTGGGCCTGCGGGATTGGCCGCGCTGCGCAGGCCACCTGAGTATTATTTCCAGCAGCTGAGGCCTGGGCGTTTGGGGCGCAGCAGTGCTGCGCCCGTACAGGGATTAGTGGCAGGCGTTTGCAGGAGGAGTTCTCGGGAAGTTCACTTCTTCCAGGGATCGCAATACATCTTGCCGCCAGGCCAACCTCCGGCCAGGTTGACAGCGCCAACCACACGAAATTGCGGGCCCCAGGACATGTCCAATTAATAAACTGGGTATCGAGTTGGCAACAGTCGATTTTCTAGGGATTTGCGTGCTGTTAGGATTTAGACAGTGGGGAACATTGTCCTGGGGGACATTCACACCTTCTCGGTTGCCCAACCACGTTTGTAAAAATTGACGGATGAATTCGGAGGAAGCATGAAGATGCTTAGCGGGGGTGTGTTGCGCGCGGCGCTTGGGAACTCGCTTCGGACAAACGAGACGAGGGTGTTCAGCGCTTTGCCGGTCCGGATTGGAAAAGGGATTTGCCTGCGTTTGGCGGGCGCGATGATGATCATGACGCTGTTGATGGCGTTTGTCGTCGCGGGTGCACGGGCGCAGGATGTGGCGTCGATCACGGGAACGGTGACGGACAAGACGGGAGCGCCAGTTTTCGATGCGAGCGTGAAGCTGATGGATGCGCGCACGGGCGCGGTGTATGAATCGCGGACAGGAAGCTTTGGGGCGTATCTGTTCGCACGAGTTCCAGCGGGGCAAGGATACACGCTGACCATAAGCCAGGATGGATTCAAGACCGTCAGCATCTCGAAGTTAGTGCTGGCGGTGACGGAAACGGCGACGTACGACGTGACCCTGGAGCTAGGCAACGTTTCGCAGACCATCCAGGTGGTCGCCAGCAGCGGTGCGGCACTCAATACGACGGATGCCACAATCGGAAATGACATTGATACGCGGCGGGTGGCGGAGCTGCCGAGTTTGTTTCGTACCAATGCCGCGGCGCTGTTGCAGTTGGCGCCTGGCGTCGTCGGCCATGACGACGGCGGACTGGAGGGCGACAGCCAGCTAGGCTCGGTGACCGGGTCGCGCGCGGACCAAGGAAACATCACGCTCGACGGAATGGATGTGAATGACGAAACGATTGGGCAAGCGTTCACGGCGGTGGGTTCGGCTCCCATTGATTCGATCGATGAGGTGCATACGATCGTGGGAAACGGACAAGCGGGTTTTGGACGGAGCAGCGGCGGGCAAATCAACCTGGTGACCAAGAGCGGTTCAAACCAGTGGCATGGTTCCGCGCATGAATACAACCGCAACACGATATTCGCGGCCAATGATTTCTTCAATAACAAGAATGGCGTCGACCGGCCACCACTGAACCGGAATCAGTTTGGCGGAAGCATTGGCGGGCCGATCCGAAAAGACAAACTGTTTTTCTTCTTCAACTATGAAGGACGACGGGATGCTCTTTCCGATCAGGTGCAGCAGGTGGTGCCGAGCAACACCTTCCGCAGCGGGCAATTGAACTATGTGGATGTACAATGGAAATATCCAAACAGCGACGGCGGCACAACTGCAGGCGATCGATCCCCAGGGAGTGGGAGCAAATCAAGCGTTCCTGAATTTCGTCAACAGCCGGTATCCCGTAGGGAATGATCCGAGCCTGGGAGACGGATTGAATACGACCGGATTCCTGTTTAACGCGCCGGACCATCGCAAGGACAACATCTATACGGCGCGTCTGGACTACACCATTTCTTCAAAGCACAAACTGTTCGGCAGGATCCAAGAAGACCGGTTCAACGATGACCAGCAGGCCCCGCAGTTTCCTGGCGACCCCGACCCGCTGGTCAGCAGCATCGACCATTCGCGTTCCTGGGTCGTGGGAGAAACGTGGACGATCTCCAATAACCTGATCAACCAGGCGTTTGCCGGGCTGACACGTCAAGTGGATGATTTCCCGATAAACTTCGCGCCTACAGCTCCGAACATATTCTCGACAAGTCTGATCGCCAATCCTTATGGGGATATTCGAGGCCAAGGCCGGAATGTGGCCGTCCCGGAATTTCGCGACGATGTTTCCTATACACACGGGAAGCATACATTGACGTTCGGTACGGACATCAAGCCGATCCGGGTGCAATCGTCAAACCAGTCGGACGTAAATTTCGTGGGCATCGGATTGGGCGGCAATATCCTGGCGCTGGACGCATCCACGCGTCCGGCGGACATTTCCAATGATCCAGCGGCGCAGGCCGAATGGGACAATGCGTTTCCTTTGCTGCTGGGCAGATACAGCAGCACGAACTCATTCATCGCCTACGACAAATCGGGTAATGCCATTGACGCCGTACACCACGACGCAGCGAAACTTTCACTACAACGAGTATGAATTTTACGGCCAGGACAGCTGGCGAATGCGGCCGGACTTGACGCTGACCTACGGGTTGCGATGGCAGTATCACAGCGTGCCGTTTGAAGCGAACGGATACGAGTCGGTCCCGACTACGAACATCGACCAAGTTTTCAACGCGCGGGTTGCGGCGGCCGCGGCGGGTATGTCAGGGAACGATGCGGCGCCGCTGGTCAGCTATAACCTGGGCGGAGCGGCCAACAATGCTCCGGGTTACTACAAACCGGATTATCACGATTTTGGCCCCAGGCTCGGGATCGCTTATTCGCCATCGTTCTCGGATGGATTGCTGGGAGCGATATTCGGCAATCGCAAAACAACGGTGCGCGCGGGCGGGGGAATCTACTACGACCGAGTGCTGAGTACGCTGTCGTTCGAACTGGACGAGCAGACGTTCCTGTTCGATTCTAACCCGCACATTGTTCTACGGAGATCCCGCCGGGGGCAGCGATCCGACGACGAACCTGCTGTTGAGCCCGCGGTTCACGGGGATCGGGGCGACTCCGCCGGCGCCGACAGCGCCCGCGGTCACGCCGCGACCGGTCACGCCCAACGTGGATGCCTCGGGCAATCCGATCGGTCTTGCGGTGCTTGGCGGTTTTCCCAGCTTTCTGCAATTCGACAAGAACTTCAAGACACCGTATTCCGATACCTTTTCGTTGGGAATCCAGCGGGAACTGAAGGGCAACGTCGTCGTGGAGGTCAACTATTTCGGCAGATTGGGCCGGAGATTGATTGCCGATGGCGATGCGGCACAGACGTTGAATTTCAAGGACCCCGCATCCGGGCCAGTTCTTGAAGAACGCGTTTGGCCAGCTGCAAAAGCAAATTCAAAACAATCAGCCGATCACAGCCGCAACCGTGGTTTGAAAATCAGATTACGAGCAGCCGGTTTTCGATTGCACGGGGTTCGCGGCAAACTGCACGGATTTGGTGGCGCAGTTTTTCGCAAATTTTGTTACCGTGGGAGACCTTTCCAGCACGATCTTGGACCTGTCCAGGGACGGGATGCTGAATCCCAACGTTGGGCTGTATGCGCAGACCGGGGCGAACGGTTACATCGGAAACTACTCTTCGTCCTCGTACAATGCTTTGCTGGCGAGCGTTCGAAAGCGCTACTCCAACAACCTGCAGATCGACTTCGATTATTCCTATTCGCACTCGATCGACAACCAGTCGAACATCATCAACGATTTGAACCAGTTCACGTTCAGCGGGCAGGGGCTGATTTGCGATTTGACGAACCTGCGGACGTGCCGGGCCGATTCGCTGTTCGATGCGCGGCACATCGTCAGCGCGAACTATGTGTACGACCTGCCGGTCGGGCACGGCCATCGCTTTCTGGGTGGGGCGAGCAGTTGGGTGAACACGATCGTCGGTGGATGGTCGACCTCGGGCATCCTAAGCTATCGCACGGGCTTCCCGTTCACGACGCACACCGGGACGTTCCCGATCAACTTCACGCAGGATGCGCCGGCCGTTTTCGACGGTGACAAACAGGCGATCCGGCAGAACATACACACCGATCCAACGACGGGCGCGATCCAGTTTTTTGCGGATCAGACGGCGGCGCTGGGGGCGTTCAACTTTCCATCCGGGGGAGACACCGGGACGCGGAATCCCGTGCATGGACCGAGCTTTACGAACCTGGACATGGCGCTATCGAAGAACTTCAGGATGCCCTGGTCGGAGCACCATACGGTGCAGTTCCGGTGGGAGGCGTTCAACGTGTTTAACCACGTTAATTTCGCGGTGCCGGGCGATCCTAACGTTTTGACCAATTCGAATAACATCTTGCTGAACCCGTCGGGTTTTGGGGTGATTACCCAGACGGCGGGGAGTGCTCGGCAGATGCAGTTTTCGTTGCGGTACGATTTTTAGTCGCAACGGGGCGTTTTCACCAAAAGGCCGGCCCGAGTTTCGGGTCCGGCCTTTTTTTGTTTTGGGGATATCAACAGTTAAGAAGAAAGGGCCGGAAAACGCTTAACGCAGAGGGCACAGAGGGAGGAGCACCCTTCGAGGCTCAGGGTAAACAGAGGGCACGGAGGTAGCGTGCCGGTGCTAGAGATTGCGGAGGTGGGCTAGGCGGAATGGGGAGCCTAGGTTTTCGCGAAGGTCGGTCCAGTGTTCCTCGGGGATGGATAGGAAGACTTCGACCACCTTGGGGTCGAATTGGGTGCCGGAGCAGCGGCGGATTTCTTCGCGGGCGTGTGCGAGCGGGAGCGCTTTGCGGTAAGGGCGGTCGCTGACCATGGCGTCTAGAGAGTCGGCTATGGTGAAAATGCGGGCGCCTAGCGGGATTTGTTCGCCTTTTAGGCCGCGAGGGTACCCTGAGCCGTCGAAGAATTCCTGGTGCGCTAAGACGATCTCTGCGGCGTCGCGAAGGAAGGGGATGCGGATCAGCATGTTGTAGCCGATCTCGCAATGTTTGCGCATGATCTGCTTTTCGTCGTCGGTGAGCGGGCCGGGTTTGCGGAGGATGCCGTCGGGAATGGCCATTTTGCCGATGTCGTGGAGGAAAGCGGCGCGGGCCAGGACGGAAGATAGGGATTTGGAACGGGCATGGTCTTCGCAATGGAGATGCAGAAGGCGGTGACGCGTTGGCAGTGGCCTTCGGTTTCGGCGTCCTTGAGGTCGAGTGCGCTGCCCAATGCTTCCAGAGTGTCGTCGTAGGATTGCTCGAGTTCGGCGTGCTTGGCGGTGAGCTGGGCGGTGCGTTCTTCGACGAGTTGCTCGAGGTTGCGCTGGTAGGTGCGGTTTTCCATCACCAGGCGGCGGTGTTGCAGAGCGCGGCCAACGCCAAGGAAAAGCTGGTCTTTCTCGAAAGGCTTGAGGATGTAGTCGTAGGCGCCGCGACGGATGGCTTCGAGGGCAGTGGAAATGTCGTGGATGGCGGTGACCATGATCACCGGAACTTCGGGGTCGTACTGACGAAGCCAGTCGAGCAGTTTGATGCCGTCCATCTCGGGCATGATCATGTCGCTGAGAACGAGATCGGGCGTGACGCGTTTGACCTGGTCCTGTGCGGCGCGGCCGTTGCTGACCGCGGTGCATTGATAGCCCTTGGATTCGAGCATGGTCGAAACGACTTCGCGGATGGCTTCTTCATCATCCACGACCAGTATGTTTTCGAGGTCCACTATGGTTGGCTCCCAGTAGTCATTATACGGGACGGCACAGGGGGAATGTGGGGTGCTTGCCCAGTCAGAAAATAGCGTGTTAGCGTCATGGTAACGCCAGTCAACAGGCTCCAGAGCAGTTTGAGACACGGCCCGCGGGTGATTTGGTGCGGCTGTGGCGACTCCGGTTGGGAGGCAACACCAAGTGGTGGGAAACCAGGGCCTGCTCGGCATCGCTTTCTTCGAGGCCACAGCATTCATCGTGCTGCTGGTCCTGTTTTTTCTATTCCGGCGCGATCATCCGGCCAGTTATTTCCGTTTGTGGTTAACCGGCTGGGTGGCCCTTACGTTTTCCTCCATCCTAGAGTTGAGTTTGGCCTTAGAGCAGGGTTTGGCGTTGCGAGAAACACCGCAGCTGCGGCTAGCGGCGGTGGCGGTGCATGCGGCGGCGCTGGTGGTGTTTCTACTGTCGGTGATGCAATTCACCGCAGGAGTGCAAAAGCGCAAGTGGCCGGTGTTTCCGTTAGCGATTGTGGTGGTGGCGGGAATCTGGTGGTTCGAGCGGGCCCCAACCGGGCAATTCGGAGCGCTGCGTTGGGAAACCGCGGCGCTGGAGTCGATCATTTGCCTGTGGGCAGGCTGGCTGCTTTGGCGCGCCGCGGCATCGCACAGAGGACATGGTGTGCGGCTGCTGGCGGGGGGATTCCTGGTCAACGCATTGAATGGCATGGACCGGCCGCAGTGGCCGCATCATCCGCTGTTCCTGCTGCGCTTGAGTTTTGACCATTTGCTATTGGTGGCCATTGGCGTCGCGATGGTGGTGCTGGTTCTGGAGAGGGCGAGGACCCGAAGCGAAGAGCTGAACGACAAGATGCGGCGCTTGACGTTGTTGATCGCCGCAAGCACGCAGACGTTGTCGGTGAACGAAGTGCTGGATCAGGTGGTGGGGCATTTGGTGGAAAGCCTGGGAGCAACCCATGGGCTGGTGCGTATCGCAGAAGGACCAGCAGACGCCGTGCAATTGACGGCGCGGGCATCGGTTGGATTCAGCCAGACGTTTTTGCAGCAGCATGGCCAGGTGCCCGCTTCGGAACCGTGGATGAAGCGGGTGATGGAGAAACAATGTGTGTTTCTTCGAATCGAAGATGAGCAGGACCCGACCGCACGCCAGCGAATGGTGGAAAGTGGAATGTGCGAGATCGTGGCGCTGACACTTCCCGGGAAAGATGGGCCGCTGGGAATCATTATCGTAGGTTCCACACAACATCTGAAGTTTCAAGCGGACGAAATCTCGTATTTGGGAAATGTTTCGAATTTGTTGGGGTTGACGCTGCAGAACGTGCGGCTGTTCGAGCAGGTCGCGACCGTGCAGCAACAATGGGCGTACACGTTCGATTCGATCGGTGATCCGATTCTTGTGCATGACCGGGAGTTCCGGATTCTGCGGACCAACCAGCGGCTGAGCGATCTTTTGGGCCGGGAAGGGAGCGCCCTTGTGGGTCGCGCGGTCGCCGATTTATTGGCACGGAAAAGCGTGCGCTACGAAAGTTGCCCTTACTGTGAAGGAGTTGCCGGAGAGGGTGACGAGACCGATCCATGGCTGCCAGGATATTTTTTGGCCTCGAATTCCACGTTTACCGATCCGCAGGGCCGGCAATTGGGCACGGTCCACGTGTTGAAGGACATCACCGAGAGAAAGCGGGCCGAGGAGAAATACCGGACGCTGGTTTCGAACGTTCAGGAAGGGGTGTTCATTTCGACCCCGGCCGGGAGGTTTCTGGATTTCAACGACGCGCTGATGCGCATGCTGGGTTTCGAGCACCGCGAAGAGTTGCAGAATGTGGATATTCCGGTGATGTACGTGAATAACTCCGACCGCGAGAGATTGAAGAAGCTCTTGCAGGAACATGGCTCGGTGGCCGACTTTGAATTCGAGATCCGGCGGAGGGATGGGGAAGTGCGGACGATGATGGAATCGTCCATTGCGGTGCGTGACGCCGGAGGCATGGTCACGGCGTTTCAAGGATTTCTGCTGGACATCACCGACCGTAAACGCGCGGAACAGGAAATCAGGCGGCGCAATCGCGAGCTGATGGTGTTGAATTCGATCGCGCAGACGCTCACCGAGTCGATGGACTTGAATGACTCGTTGTACCGGACGCTGCGGCAGATCGCGGAGTTGTTTGGTCTCGATGCGACGTCACTCTATTTGTTCGATGAGCAGGGTTTGACGCTGCGGCGAATTGCGGCGGTGGGTTACCGGTCGGAATATGCTCGTAATTTTCCGAAGGTAAGCGTCCAGCCGGAGCTTTTGCAGCACATCAAGGCGGTTCACGCGACATTTTTGTCGGCACAAGGATTGCCGCTTCCTCCGATATTCCGGACGGTGCAACAGAAGGAAGGAATCGCGTCTTCGTTTTTGGTGATTTTGTGGTCGAAGGACCGCGTTGGGGGAGTGCTGGCGGTTGGCAGCCGAGCGCCGCGGGAGTTTTCTCCGGCGGATATCAATTTGCTGATAGCGGTAGGGAGCCAAATCTCCAATGCGATCGATCGCACGGTGCTGTATGAAGAGACGCGCCATGCTTATGACAATTTGCGGCGGACGCAGGAGCAGTTGCTGCACAGCGAAAAGATGGCGGCGGTAGGGCAGTTGATCGCGGGAGTGGCGCACGAGTTGAACAATCCGCTGACGGCGATCCTGGGATACAGCCAATTGCTAACGGCGAGCGCGGACGTCGGGCCACAGGGCATCGAGTATGTGGATAAGCTCTACAAGCAAGCGCAACGGACGCACCGGATCGTGCAGAATTTACTGAGCTTTGGAAGGCAGCACAAACCGGAGCGTGTGGCGGTGCGGATCAATCAAATCCTGGAGGATACGCTGGCGTTGAGGGACTACGATCTGCGGATGAAAAATATCCGCGTGCATCTGGAACTCGCGGCGGACCTGCCGGTGACGGAAGCGGATCCGCACCAACTACAGCAAGTATTTCTGAATATGGTGAACAATGCGGTGGATGCGGTGCTGGAGGGCGCGAGCGACGGTGATATCTGGGTGCGTACAAGCGTAAACGGAGATCGTCTGACCGTTGAGATCACCGACAGCGGACCGGGCGTGCGGGAGCCTTCGCGAGTTTTCGATCCGTTTTATACGACCAAACCGGTGGGCAAGGGAACCGGGCTGGGGCTGAGCATCTGCTACGGAATTGTCACCGAGCATGGGGGCACGATTCGCGTGCGGAACGTGCAGCCACATGGCGCGTCGTTTGCGATCGAGTTGCCGTTTCAGGCCGTCGGCAAGACGCAGGGACTCGGCGCCGGACGGTTGGCGGCGGCAGCGCGGGAGGGGCGGATACTCCTGGTCGATCGGGATAAATCGGTGCTCGAAGCGGTCGGAGCGATTTTACGTGGACGCAATCACAGCGTTCGAACCGCCACCACTCTCGGCGATGCACAGCATATGCTGCAGGAGGAAGAGTTTGACCTGATTGTGGCGGACATGCAGGTTTGTCGGACGGCAGGGGAGATAGGGCTGCACGCCTGGCTGGCGGCAAATCGCCCGGCGCTGGCATTACGCGTAATCCTGATGCGGGCGACGACGCCGTCGGCTCCGCTGAGTGAAGAGATGCGTGGCGCTCTACAGGTATTGCAAAAACCGTTTAAGGCAGGCGATTTGTTAGCCGCGGTGGAAGCCGCGTTAAACGACGTTCATCCCGTTCCCATCGAGCGTTGAGGCCATCTGTACGGCCATCGCTGCTTGTTCACCAAGTTCCTTCAAGGATGTCTCCATCTGCACGGCGAGCTGGCTAACCATGTGGCTTAGGCTGTTCAACTGTGGAACCGGCAGGAGGCCATAGTGGAAGCCAGCCCGGATCAGTTGATAGCGCCAGGAGAATTCCAAGCTCAACCAGAGACGTTCCAATTCCTGACGAGACCCTACCGCGGGCGATAAGGCTGCGACCGCGCGAGCCAGACGCAGCAAACGCTGAAAGTCCTCGCGAAGGTACGTCAGATAGAGGAGCGCGATTCTGCGGCGCTCTCGGCGTACTCGACGGACAATCTCCGGCGATCCTCGCTTCGCCAGGAACTCCATATCCGCGGGTGACGCTGCCTGCTTGATGAGCGCGACATAGGTGGCGTGCCGACGCCCAGATTCTTCCAATGAGGCAAGATCGAACTTACCGCGCGAACTCTTGCCGGGAGCGCGGAGAGCCCACACGAGCACGAGCAGCAGCGCAGCAACAATACCGAAAAAAATGAAGAGGGTGGCGGTCATGGGCGGGAAGCCTGCGCTTTTAAAAATCTAGACAGCACGTCGTTCAGGGCGCGTAACCGGGAATTTACATCGGTTGATAGTCGGTCGTAGGTGGAAGGAGGCAACATTGTCGGTTTGTCCTGTACCCGGGCGGGATGGCGCAGGGCCACAGCCCAGGCCATCTGAACGCCGGCAAAGACAACCATTTCCATGTAGTTCCAAACCACATCGGAGTTGGGGAAGTGGCGGAGGAAAAGCACTTGAAGCAGGGTGTTTGCCACGACGATCGTACACGACAAAAAGCAAAATCCGCCCATAAGCGTTTTGTAGAGGGGATCTATGGGAATCGAATAGAAGCGCACCAGGAACAGGCAAGAAATCAAGGCAACCGCGAAGGTGAGATGATAGCCGCGATTGAGGATCATCAGGCGCCATCCTGGTGACTGCTCCGCGCTCGTCAACACATAACCAATCACAATCACGGCCGCTACCGCGACGAGTCGCCATGCCAGGGCCCAGATTCCCGCGTATTGCCGCAGAACACGGTGCAGGATCTCCGTAGCGGCGAGGGCCTGTGCGGCCAGGATGATCGGCTCCGACCGCCACGACGATTGGTGAGCGATAAGCGAGGTAAAGCCAAACTGTGAGTAGACGAAATAGAGAAAGGCGGCTTGGCAAAGATTGAGCGCAATATAAAGAGAAAACAGAGGAATCGTGCGGAAATGGCGTCTGGTGACGAGATAGAACAAGACGGTGAGCTGAACGATACTGCTGATAGCCCAAAGTAGAAGTATCAAAGGAGGTAAAGTCGCCATCGGCGGGAATCGTACCACGATCACCGCCCTTATGAACTAAATAAATATTAATTACCGACGGTTCCGAAGAGTTCCGATTTCTTTCGCGGTCTGGGTGCCCCACTCCACGTATTTTATCGGCGGAAAAACCCCACAGCCCGCCGTACGGCGGGCTGTGGGAGAGCTTCTCTCGAAGTTAGTGAAGGGTTGGGAGGTCGCCAATGTCCGGTCGATTCGGATATCAAAACTAAACGGATAGAACGAATTGCATCACCGGAGAGTCCTATAAAAGGAAATGTCAAGAGACATATCTCTCCGTTGGCTCGGTGCCAACACTTTTTTGTTTCGGCATTCAGCCCAATCGTTTGAACGTGCACTCGTGATCGGCGAGTGGTCTTCCTCAGGGAGTCGTTGCTTCGTTTCGTCGCACGAAACGGTGAGATTCTTCTTCTCACCTGTGGTTCCATTTCATTGTCGTGACGGCGCCATTCGTTTCTTGAAGCAAACAAGCCTAACAGTTATCCGCTCAGATAAGCGGCAACTCATGGTCCTATTGGAGACTCGTGGCCTATGACTTTCTTTGGTTATCCAAGGGGGCATAGGGTGGAATCGGAGACTTTCGTGTTGGAACAACATGGTGGCCTGACTTCTCCGGTGGATACTCTCCCTCGAACCAAGCGTCTCAAGAACCCGACGGCCACCGCTAAGGATGATCCCCAGGATGGAACGGACTCTCTGTCAGAGACGCTCAAGCTGCTTGTTTCAAATAGTTGGCGTCGAAACTTGCTCCTTTCTTCCAGACGATCAGGGTGATCGCGGCAATCTTCCGCGCCAAGGTGAGACGAGCCATCGTTGGTCGCAGCCCTTTGGCGAGCAAGGTCTCGTAAAAACTGCGGAACGGTCCATCGCAGGTGCTCGCTCTCATGGCCGCACCCTTGAAGATATCCTTGAGATCGTGGTTATGGTTCGCATTCAGCCCACGAAGTTGCTGTGGTTTCTTGGAACGTTGTATCTGTCCTTCGACAATGCAATATTGCGCGCTGTCGTGGGTCTCCAACGCTAGCCCGCTGTAGTTCCACAGTTGCCGCTTGGTGCGGAATCGGTGGGGCGTCTGAATCAACGCAACCAAGTGAGCCGCCCGGAGCGGACCAATCCCAGGAATCTGGCGTAGCAACTTCGTTGCGCTGTGTTTCCGACCCTCGGCCAACAGCTCTTTCCGGGCTTGTTGGCGCAAAAACCGCAACGCGTCGAGTTGTTGGTAGTAAAGTTCCGCCCGCCGGCGCACGCCGGCTTCCGTGATCTTGCTCAACCATTCCGAACGGTAGCGCGGTGCGTAGACTTGCGTCCCGGCGCAGGGAATGGCCCAACTCCTATACAACGCCTTGAGCCGATTCATGACGCGCCCGAGATCTTTGCTAATCGTCAAATAACTGCGGGACAATTCCTTTAACATGCGGAGGCCATTCTCCCCGTGGTAGACCGCGGAAAGCGATCCATTGCGCAGCAGCTCGGCTAGTTTCCTTGCATCGATGCGGTCGCTCTTGCTCCCTTCTTTCAGCAAAGCATTCTTTCGTGGATTGCACACCACGAGATTCGTGACGTGCCGCTTCAGCAGATCGTACAACCAGGCGGCCCAAGTGCCTTCTTCAAAGGTGACGTGCAGACTTCCGCTTAGCCCTTGGAAAAACTGAAGAATGGTGCTGGCCTTGGTTTCGATGATGCATTCCATCACCAGCTTGCCGGAGGAATTTAAGACCGCGATGGAGATTGCTTCCTTGTGAACATCCATGCCGATATACTTCACGCTATCCATATACAGGGTGCTCCTTTCTGGAGGGGTTCGAGCGAACACTCAAAAACCTACTCCAAAAGGGGCGCCCTTTTATAATGTGTGGGAGCTGGCATGGGGGAACCGGTGGCGATCAACGTTGATTGGTCAAGGACCGGGGGAGTAGGAGTTGGCAGGGGGGAACCGGTGGCGAAAAGCACAGAGTTCGAGCCGGCGTTGCCGTTCGAAGTGACGTTGACGGAATCAATAACAGGGAGTACGATCAGCAGCGACAGGGCCAGTAGAACGAAAGCGTTAGTGACATTCTTGTTCACGGGAAAATTCCTCCTGCGTAAAGATTGGGAGGAGAGCGCACGAACGGAATGTCAGGGTGAGAAACGTTCTGCTTTCGGAACGTGACTGCGCGTAGGATGGGACAGCGGTGATCACGCAATTGCAGCAAAATCGTCGCGTCATCCAGGATTTCACGTTAACAACATTGGCGGCGATCCCGAGCGCGTTCGCGCGGCTCACCTATCTCGCATCTCTGCGGGATCTATCGAGCGGGCGTTACGGTCATGCCGGATTGACTGCGGTCTACCCTGCGGAAGCGGTCCAGCAGGCGCTGGAACGATGTCATGAGGAGATCTTCGAGCGGATTCTGGAGTCACCCTTGGAGGAACAGGAACGCGATCTTCGAGCCCATCTGGAAACGATGGAACTGGGACTGGGAGTAGCCGTATTACACTGGCGCAAGTTGGAGGCTTACAGGACGCTGCTGCCGGTAGACGCCCCGGACTATCTTAAGGATCTTTTCTGCTCGAACATCCGCGCGCTGCTGGAGATTCTTGAAGGGGAATGCTGCAAGGCTCGTTGAATCGCGTAACGATACCGATCACGCGCCCAACGACTTCGGCTTCGTCCGGGGTACTCCAGGATTCCGGCAGGCAGCGAGACAGCGGATGGGGTTGCATAACCAGGTGCGACCCGGCCTGATGGAACCAGCCGCAGCGGTAACCACCTCGGACTTCGACGAAATACATGGGCCGGTCGTATTCGCTGGTCCAATCCGTTTCCTCGATGCGACGCATGGAGACATCCACCAGCACAATGCTGCCCGGCCGTAGAAGCGGCATCATGCGCCGGTCATTCAGGCCGATGTAGCCATAGCGGTGCCGTTCATTTCCACCCGTCAAGACACCTTCAAATTTGCCCCACTTCTCAACCATGCGAGACAGAAACTCGGTCCGCTTGGGGTCGAATGCCGGATCAAAATGCACGGGGATGCGCAGCGACGCTGGGGACGCCATGAGATGGCTCTGCGGGGAGTGAAAGGTGGCAGCATCGCCGAAGAATTCGTCGATGGGGACCTCATACCATCGGAAGATATCTAAGGGATTTAGGTGATAGACAACCGCTAGGGTATAGATTTTGTGCAGGCTTGGGACGACTCCGCGGTTTTCTATATCCGCTAATCGGCTGATGTGCAGGATGAACTCGGATCGGCCGCGTTGCGCCGCAAGTTCGAAGCTCGATCGCTCGACATCACGATACGTTAAACCAAGTCGTTCGCGGACCTGACGCAGGCAGAGGCCGGGGATCATAGTTACCTCAGGTGGGCTAAGAGCGTAAGCAGAAGGGTACAACGAAATTACCATTTTGTTAAATATCCGGAACAAGTTCTAGAATCTCTGCCACTGTCCGGTGATCTTACTGCATGGCCCGCCGCACTGATCATGACATGGAAGGTGTGCTTCGTGCTCAGGCCAGACTGCCGCGTCCGCCGCCCGGAAAAAAGCCTGACGCGTCGCACAGGGCGTGGTGTTCTGTAATCTGTTATTCTCAAAAGATCATGGCGATTTTCAAGAAAACGATTACATGTTGCGTCGTCGCGGCAGTGCTGGGGTTTGCGTCGTTCTCCATCTCGGCGGTTCTGGAAGCGCAGCAAGTGACGGCGCCCGCGAAGCCGGGCCCATCCGCCGCAGCGGCCAATGCCGATTTTGCTTTGGCCGCCGACGAAGTCCTGCAGCAAATGAGTGAGATTACCGGCCTGAAACTGCGCACACCTTTGAAGAAGAGCCTGCGATCTCGCGAGCAAATCCGGGCCTACGTGGTCAATGAGATGAACGAAGACAAGGATGCCGCCGAACGATACGCCGGGCAGCGCAGCGCGGAGGCGTTCGGCCTGTTGCCCAAGGGATTCAATCTGGATTCCTTCATGGTTGATCTGCTTACGGAACAGATCGCGGGGCTATACGATCCAAAGGCGCACGAGTTTTACGTAGCCGACTGGATACCGCCTGCAGACCAGAGAATGGTGATGGCGCACGAGTTGACGCACGCTTTGCAGGACCAACATTTCCAGATCGAGGATTGGGCGAAGGCGGCGCGGCCGAACGACGACGCGGAGCTGGCGCGTGAAGCGGTTCTGGAAGGTAGCGCGATGGCGGCTATGGTCGATTACTTGCTCCAAGGCACCGGGCGTTCACTGCAGGACCTCCCGGATATTGACCCGTCCATGCTGATCGGCGATATGGAGAGCACGCCAATGCTAAAAAAGGCGCCGCCATTTTTGAAGGACGCGCTGATTTTCCCGTATCTGGATGGATTGAATTTTTCTGCGGCGGTGTTGCGGCCGGACGGTTGGAGCGCGTTGTCCGGAATATTCGCGAAACCTCCGGTATCGACACAGCAGATCTTGCACCCAGCGCTGTACAAGTCCGGAAAAATTCCACCTAAGATCGCAGTGCCTCCGATGGATAAGGATGTGGGAGCCGAGTGGACCAAGCTGGAGGACAACATCATGGGCGAGTTCGGATGGAAGGAAGTGCTGAAGGAGTTCCTGGGCGAGGAAAGAGCGACGCCAGTCTCGTCCGGCTGGAACAGCGACCGCTATGTGGTGTATGAGCAAAAGAAAACCAAGCGGCTTCTGCTGATCACGCGATTGGACCTGGCGACGGAAGGGGACGCAGATCACTTCTTTGCGGCGTATTCCGAGGCGCTGGAGAAAAAACACGAGCGGCGAACAGGTGAGAATCACCAACAGGAGTCGTTGTCGTTCGACACCTCCGAGGGAGGTGTGTTCTTGCGATGCGTGGGTACTGAGTGCGCGACTCTTGAGGGAGGGGATCGCGCATTGTTCGAAGCGCTTAGCAAGCAACTGCATTGGAACGTGTTACCTGCGAAGGACGTAGAGAAGACCACTGCGCGCTAACATCAAACTCGTGGTATGTGCGTTCGTGGTATAGGCGCGCTGCCATCTTCGCCGATGACGTTTACCGTTCGCTAAAACTATGTCGGCGGCGCATTTGCACTAAGCTGCCCGTTGGACAGCGAGAACCGTCAGATCGTCGGTCTGCCTGGTTCCGGCAGTAAAATTCCCCAAGTCTGAAAGGCAATGTGAAAGCAACTCCGCGGGCCCGCGCTTGTGTTGCGCGTGGGCCACTGTCTTCACGCGATGCATGCCGTACTCTTCCCCTTGCGGGTTGCGCGCTTCGGTCAGGCCGTCGGTGTAAATGAGCAAGCAATCGCCGCACGCAATCCTGAAACGAAACACAGGGAAATTCGTGTTGGTGAACATGCCAAGGGGAACGCCGGTAGCACCTTGGGATAGGGTCTCGGCGCCGGAGAGATGCAAAAGGGGAAGATGCCCCGCGCTGACGAGTTCAACAGCGCCGTCTCGCGTTGCACGGCCCACGACGAGCGTGGCGAACTGTCCGGCCAGCGTGCTCTCCGAAAAAATGCGGTTGGCGGCTTCCACCATGCGGTCGAGCGGCAGATCGGCGTCGGCGAGACTTCGGAAGGTCGCGTGAAGATGGCTCATAAGCATGGAAGCGGCCACGCCTTTTCCGGAGACGTCTCCGAGAAGAAACAGGAGGGCGCCCTTGGATTCGAAGAGATCGCAATAGTCGCCGCTCACCAGGCCGGCGGGCGCGTAGTGGTAGCGGATTTGCCACCCCGCCGGAGAGAAGTCTCGAGGCGGCAACAAGGCTTGCTGAATTCGAGCGGCGAGTGCGAGGTCGCTCTCGAGGGCACGGCGTTCCTCGCTCGTCAAATCATCGAGGCAGAATTGAAGCATCGGGTCGGCTAGAAGGCGTTCCGCTTCGATCGGCTCATGACAGGTCTTGCAGAGGCCGTAGGTGCCAGCGTCCATACGCGCGAGCGCGTCATCCACATCGCGCAGTAAAGAGGATAGGAAGGCGTCCGCGGCTGGTGATTGCAGCGCGGATTCCAGGCGTTTGTGACGCCGGAGCAGCTCGGTACGAAGGTAAGCTTGCTGAGCGGTGGCCATTGGATTTCCTGGTGAAGTTTGCGGTGTTGCCGCTGAAGTGTCCATCCGATTTCCTTCTTCAAATGCGAAGTTTGCGAGCGACCGCCGCGCCATGAGTTCGCTTGCAAATGACGAGCCGGGTACCGCCCGGCTCCAGCAGCGGGAGCGAGCCCGCACTGCCGCTTAAGGCCATTCGATGCTGGAGGCGGGCAAGGCGATTCAGAAATCGCTGCTCCAGGCGAGCAATGCGGGCTTCGGCGTAGGGGTCTCGCAAACTGCGGCGAAGACGGTTTAGCTTCGCCATCCCCAGACGGGCAAACTCCATCGCGCGGGGCAGGTCCTTCATCCGGCGCTGGTAATAGAGGGCTAGCTGCTCGCAGGCGTGAATGGTGTCAAGAGGATTGCCGGTCGTCTCGGTTGCGAGTTCATGCCAAAGGAGGGCAGCACCGGCGTGGTCGCCCCGCCGCTTGGCAAGGAGCGCCAACTCGCGACGCGCTTGCGGGCGAAATTCGGCCGGAAGGCCAAGATCGAGCGCGTGGGAGCAGGCTGCGTGGGCGCGATCGGAATCGCCGCGCCGCTGCAGAAAGCGTGAGAGACCGAATAAATCGAGGCTATCGACGCCGTCGTCGGCGCGATTCGCCGCGGTGAGCAGCGCGTCGATACGGCCCATAATTGCGGCCAATCCCCGCAAGTCCATCTGATTGTGGCGCACGACTGCGGCCAGCGGCGCGGCGGGTCCTCCGCGAAGGTAGTCGAAATAGTGCTGCGGAATCAGTGAAGAAAGCACATCTTCTTCGCGGTGCCACCCGAGTCTCGGAGCGTCTAGGACGTCGCGCTCCAAGTCCACAAGGCGCACCGAGCCGAGGCGCAACTTCCAGAGCGCCCGAGCGGGATGCAACAAGTCCAGGTGCGCGGCCAAGCGCGGCGTCGGGATCGCCCGCGTCATGGTGAAGCGATTTTCGAGCAGCGGCCAATCGAACGATTTTCCGTTGAAAGTGATAAGAACCGGGCGTTCCGAGAGGCGCGCGGAAAGTTCGTGGAGGATGGAATGCTCTTCATGGAAGTCGCGCATGAAAAATTGCTCGACTTGCAAGCCGGCGGAATCCCACCATGCAAGGCCGATCAGGAATGCATAGGTTCCCGTGCCGCCGGAAAGACCGGTCGTTTCGGTGTCGAGGAACAGCCATTTGGCTGGGTCGGCGAGCGCGGCTTGCGTACGTTTGGAATGCTCGACATCGCGCGTGCGGCAGAGCAGTTCCAGAGTCGCAGTGGAGGGCTCAGCAAATTCCGGCGTGGAGAACCAGTTGCTTACCGAGACATGTTCGCCGTAGTGGTTCGAGGCAATCGCGGCTCCCAGCATGCCAGAGAGCGCGTCTTCTTCCTCCGGTGCGCGTCGCGTGGCTGGACGCGACGTCATCCCGCGCGAAGGTTTCAGCGCCGCGAGTCGCGAAAATCTGTCGGCAAGTCCAGGCATCTATGCACACAACCGATCGAGGATAGCGAGCGCCGCCTCTTTCGCGCGCGGCGCCAGATCGCCGGCCGGTCCGACGCAGGACGGGCAGCCCTGCTCGCAGGCGCATTCCATGATCAGTTCACGCGTTTTCGCAACGAGCAATTCGTGCGCGCGAAACAGCGGCTCGGAAAAGCCAATGCCACCCGGATAAGCGTCGAACAGGTATAAGTTCGGCTCGAAAAATTCTCTTGGCATTCACGGCAACCTTTTCTTCCATGCGCACGGAAACCAGGGCGTCGCTGTCGTCCCCGGGTGTCGGCGGACGTTCGCCGATGGCGGTACCCAGATCGCGGCGGTCGCACATCAGCAGCAGCGTGGCCACCGATTCAAGCGCGTGCAGCAAGCCAAACATGCCGCTTTGCCGCTCGCTGATGGTGAAGGGCAGCGATTCCAGGAGCGGCCGCTCCAACGTGATCCAGTACGACGTCGTGTGCATTTCATTTTCGGGAAGCTCCAGCTTGCCCGAGCCGATATTTTCGTTGGTGAAGAATTTGATTTTCTTGAAGCCGACTACCTGCGAGCGCACCAGCACGTCGCCGTGGGAGCGTGCCGCGGGAACCTCCGGATTTGATTCTCTCGCGCGGGTCAGTTCGGCGATTTCCAGCACGCGCACCTGCGTGTAGCGAATCGCGTCGGTGTAGTAATCGACGTCTACTTGCTTCACGTACGCCTTGCGTTCCTTAAAGTCGAGATGCTCGACATGATATTGCTGCGCGCCGTGCAGGTAGATGGCTTTCTCGTGCACGGTGGTAAGGGCGCTGGAAAAATCGACTTCGCCGATCACTTCCGGCTGGCCGGTGATATCGATGATGATGAAATTGTCGCTGGTCACCGAGCGCAGGCTTACGGTGTCGGCCGGATACGCTTCCTGCGTCCAGTGATAGTGCTCCCCGGCATGATGCAGAAAGCCCGCTTCCGCGAGGCGCGCGCAAAGGTCCGGCACATCGACTTCGCCGAATTTTTCGTCGGGTGCAATCGGCAGCTCGAACGCCGCGCATTTCAGGTGATTGACCAGAATCTCGAGATTGTCGGGCTGGATGAAGGCGTGTTCCGGCGTATTGCCGAAAAAATAGTCCGGATGGCGCACGATGAATTGATCGAGCGGCGCGGACGACGCCACCATCACCGCGCACGAGCTTCCGCTGCGGCGGCCGGCACGTCCGGCGCGCTGCCACGTTCCGGCGATGGTTCCGGGATAGCCGGCCATGACGACGGAGTCCAGCGATCCAATGTCGATGCCCAATTCCAGTGCGCTCGTGGATACCACGCCACGAATGCGCCCGTCGCGCAGGCCGCGTTCAATTTCGCGCCGCTCGCCGGGAAGATATCCGCCGCGATAGCCGCGAATCGTTTCCGGCTTCCCGGGCAGTTGCGGATTGGCTTGCTGCAGGTAAGTCAGCAGCAGTTCGGTGTGCAGGCGCGAATTGGCGAAGACCATCGTCTGCAGATCGTGCTTCAGGAATTCCTGCGCGACGCGGGAGGACTCGTTCATGTAGCTGCGGCGGATGCCCAGCGCGCGATTCACCACGGGAGGATTGTAGAAGACGAAGGTTTTCTCCGCGGCAGGCGCGCCGTTGGCGGCGAGAACTTCCACTTCTCCCTCGATCAGGCGCGAGGCCAGATCGCCTGGATTCGCGATCGTCGCCGAGCAGCAGATGAATTGCGGCTCGCGGCCGTAAAAGCGCGCGATGCGGCGAAGCCGCCGCAACACGTTGCACAAATGGCTGCCGAACACGCCGCGGTACGTGTGCAGTTCATCGATCACGATATAGCGCAAATTCTCGAACAGGCGCGTCCAGCGCGTGTGGTGCGGCAGGATGCCGGTGTGCAGCATGTCGGGATTGGTCAGCACCATGTGGCCCTTTTCGCGGATGGCTTTGCGCGCATCGCTGGGCGTGTCGCCGTCGTAGGTGAACACGCCGAAGCGATTGTCCAGGCGCTGGTTCAGATCGTGCAGCTCCGCGAGTTGGTCCTGCGCCAGGGCTTTGGTGGGGAACAGATAGAGCGCGCGGGTGTCGGTGTCTTCCAGAATGGCGTTGAGGACCGGCAGGTTGTAGCAGAGCGTCTTGCCCGACGCGGTGGGCGTGACGATGACCACGTTCTTGCCGGCGTGTACCGCTTCCGCGGCGGCGGCCTGGTGGGTGTAAAGCTGGCGAATGCCTTTGGCTGCATAAGCTGCGACCAGATCAGCGTGCATCCAATCCGGAAAGTCCGCCCATTGCGCTGCCCGGGCGGGGTAGTGGCGAACCGCCGTAAGCATCTCGCCAGTCGGATCGCGCTCCAGGAAAGCATTCACCACGCCGAAAGTGCGCGCGATGGAACTCGTCGGGTCGAGCGCTCTAGAGACCGCGATGGAATTAGACATGCTCCTCCGTGATTCGCTTTTTGTTCGCTAACCTAGCATGCGGTGAGACTCTGCGCAAGGCGGAAGTGCGTCAGGCAAAAAGAAAGCGAACAAACGGTAACGTCGGGGGGATGCGGGACCCTGGGAATTGGTCGCCGGTCCGAGGCGACAGGCATTCGGGGAAAGACCTCGCGGGTTAGTGCCGCAACTGCAAAATCATCACCGCGCCTACAAAGAACAAAACGGCCGACATTCCGAACGCAGCTTGCACCGAAATGCACTCCACAAAAAGCCCACCATCAGGCTGGATACAAAGTCGCCACCGGCGTTA
>CAWHVA010000032.1:0-23833 GCA_963832615.1 uncultured Acidobacteriota bacterium | reverse complement strand
TAAACCATAGGTCGGGAGTTCGAATCTCCCCAGCCCCACCAGTCATCTCTTTGATTCTGTAGATCGTTAGATATTTTCAGTTCACCGGTCCCTTCCCTGGCGTTGCAAGATCGGTGCAAATTCCGAGTTTTTCGCTCAACGCATCCATCGCAGTAACTTGAGACTCAGCTACCGTCTTGACGTAATGTTCATTGTGAGCCCGACGTTGCTGTGACGCAGAATCGCTTGAATCGTTTTGTCGGCGACGCCGAGTTGATGCAGGTTCGTCGCGAGGCCCCGTCGAAAAGCATGCCAGCCGTGCCAACGGGGAAGCGACTTATCCAACTGGAAGACGTGGCCCTCCGGCTTGTGCTCTGATTCTGCCTTTCGGCAAACCGCGCATCGAGACAGCGCCGGAATGATGACGCGCCTCGCCAAGTTTTCTAAATTTAGATGGCTGCCATTTCCGGCCTGGAAGATCGGACCGACTGCGAGTTTGCCCATGCGTAGTCGGTGCGCTTCAAGAGCATCGGCCAATTGCTTGACGGCGGGAATCGGAGCCTTGCTGCGCTTTGTCTTTGGCTCACTCACAACGCTATTCCACACAGATCGCCTAACGCTCAGTTCCTTTCCGTCAAAATCTTCCCAGTACAAACCGCGGATTTCTCCCTTTCGCAGACCAGTGACCGCAGCGGTAAGCACCACAGTCCAGGCGGGCTCCGAAAGAACGGCGAGCATTCGTTTCACTTCATCGAGACTATACGCATAGGTTTCTTCGCTCTCGGGCGCCTCGGGAATCTTGGTTCCTTTCATGGGGTTGAATGCATTCAGCACGTCCAATCGTTTCGCCTCGCCGAAGATGCCGCTCAAAAAACTCTTGATGTGTTTCAGCGAGTTCTTCGAGAGCGCAGCTTGGCGTGCGATATCGTTCAACAGTTGCTGACCGTGGATGGTTCGAAAAGGGCATTTCGTTCGATGTTGACAATCTGGCATGGAAACTGCCATCCTTACGCCGCCTAGGGTGCGTCCCCGCATCTTTTGAATTGGACCCCACTCAAAATAACTCATCTGGAGAAATCAAGATGAAGCTCATCAATTCAAGGTTCGCGGCTAGTGCATGCCTCTTGACCATGCTGGCAGCGCCTGCTTCCGTATTGGCGCAGCAACCCAAGCCCGTCCCCTCCACGGCTCGTCTTCCGGAGCCCAGCACCTTGGCGATGACACTCGTCGGCCTGGGTATCGGAATGGGGGTCGTCGTTGCGACCCTTCGTCGCAAACGAAGCAGCTCCGCCACGTAGATATGCTGTGGATCCCGCGGCGCCAAAACCTCCCCAGTGAAGCTTCTTCAATTGGGGGGAGTATTGTTGTGTGCAGGTCCCATAGTCTGGAGACTATCGACGAGTCCGCTCCGCATCTCCCAGGTGGATTTGTTGAGTTTACGTTATTTTTAGATGACCCTCGTCAGACGGGCAGAAACGAGCCGTCGGAACCCCGTTGATCTCGTTGGGATCTGATTCGTTGTGTCCAGCGCAGGAGAAGCGTACGATGCACGAGCCAGAGGTCTAATCGGAAATTCCTGTCAAAATCCGCCGAAGGGAGGACACCTTGGAAAAACAGTTAGCCACAGCGGCTTATTGGATCGGCCTCGTTAGTACAGTCCTCGCTCTCATCACACGGGGACTCACAGTGCTGGGTATTTTTGTATTCCCTGTGTCGACCACGGGGAAAATTCCGATTTCCTATCGGAGCTTCCTCGACGGGGCCATTCTGTTTTTTACCATGGCTATCGCCAGCTCTGTCATCGTTTGGGCTAAAGCGCAAAAGGCATAGAGGCGGAATGAGTGGTCGTTCGAAAAGCTCAAAGGGGTGTGTTCTGAGTTCTACGTGTTGTTTTTACGGCTGGTATCTGAACCTAAACTTGGAGACACGGACCGGGGTGAAAATCGTGCGCGCAATTTATCAGTGCCTGGTAAGTCGGGTAACCTGACATCTGAGGTCCCAGGACTTTACTTTTCCGGTTTCCGCGCTAAATCAGGACTTGGCACCGAAGGATTCTTGAATTTCCTTGCAACGTAGAGGTGGACGCAAAACATCGAGTCACACCTCCCACGTCTCGAACTCTCCTATCTCTTTCACCCGCTCGCCCTCTTTCCAGATTGCCAACAACCATCCAATCCCGCACAATTACTTCACCATTGCCGTGTGCGATTGAAACTGAATTTCTCCAACGTTCAGCATACTCATCCGGCATCTGTGACGGAGTGGATATGCGACGATTCACCATAGTTCTCTTGGTTCTCTCTTGTTTTTCTTGTACGGGTTGCAGCGTCAACAGCGTCGAAAACCTTCTCGGTTTGGGCGGTGGCAAAAAATCCGTAACCGTCGTCGTCAATCCCAAAACGCAAAGCGTCGTCGTTGCCACGACCCAGCAATTCACCGTCACCGTTACGGGTTCCTCTAACATGGCCGTTGCGTGGAGTCTCGGCGGCACCGATTGTTCCACCCAGGATTGCGGGTCCATTTCCGCCACCGGACTCTACACCGCTCCCACGACCATTCCGAATCCCCCTCTCGTCACAGTCGCTGCTACAGCCAGCGCTAATTCCGCGGATTTCGGCGCTGCTGCCGTTACTATCATCGCCGCACCCGCCCCTGCCTCCGCCATGCTTCGCGGCACCTACACCTTTCTTCTCTCCGGCTCCGACGCCGAAGGGCCTCTCTTGATCGGAGGCACTTTCGAAGCCGATGGTTCCGGCCAACTCCTCAACGGCGAACTCCGTCTCTGCCGCAGCGAATCTCATTGCTTCGATCAAGCCTTCGCCGGCGCCACCGCTTCCACCGACGCCAACAATGGCACGTTCGCCCCCGACATTTTCCCTGCGTCCACCTTCACGTTCTCTCCCGCGCCAAACGGTATCTTCAAACTCGATCTAACCGGCTCCCACAACCTCCGCGCTTCCGGCATCCTCCGCCCCAACTCCACATCCGCCGACAACTAACCCGCACAAATTGATGCTCGACGATGTCTTGAATCAAACATGGCGCCAGCTGAGCGTCAGTTCGCAATCGTTTGCCGCAACTCCCGATAAGTCGTGCCAGTTCAGACGGTCGATGCAACACTTGCTTGCAGTTTACTCGCCGGAGTCTGAAAACCTAAAGTCTGTCGAGGGCGTTGATTCAAGCGCAGTGCGACCCGATCGAGCTGTGCCTGAGAATAGACAGATAGGTCGGTTCCTCGCGGGAAGTATTGCCTTAAAAGGAGGTTGGTGTTTTCGTTCGTGCCGCGCTGCCAGGGACTTTGCGGATCGCAGAAATAGACCTGCACATCCGTAGCTACCGTAAAGTCCTGGTGTCTCGCCATCTCCAGTCCGCGATCCCAGGTCAGCGAGCGCCGCAGGGTAGCGGGAAGTTTACGAATATGCCGACTCAATGCCGTCACCACCACCGCTGTGTCTTTGCTGGGCACCTTGATCAGCATGGCAAAGCGTGAATGACGCTCCACTAACGTCACGATGTGACTGTTCCGTGAGCCGCTTAACAGATCGCCCTCCCAATGACCAGGGACCGCGCGGTCCGCAACTTCAGCGGGTCTTTCCCGGATCGAGATGGCATTGGGGATTTGACCGCGCGAGTCCTTGAAGATACGCGAGTGCTGCGAGCGACGCATGCGCCGCTTGGTTCGCAGGTGGTCCAGCAGCTCTTTTTTCAGCACTCCGCGCGCTTGGATGAACAGGCTCCGGTAAATGGTCTCGTGGGACACGCGCATTCCCTCGTCCTGGGGATACTCTGTCTTCAGCCATCCGGAAATCTGCTTGGGCGACCAGTCCAAGATCAGTTTACTCGTAACGACCTCTCGCAACCTTGGGTGCAGGGCCAGAAGGCACTTCTTGGGCCGCAAAGCCGACTCCCAGGCGTGGTCATCCGCCTCATGCGCCCGCTAGGTGGGACGGCCACCATGGCGTGTGACCTCCCGGCCCACCGTCGAAGCCGCTCGATCCAGGTGTCTGGCGATCTCCCGAATCGACGAGCCGGAAGCCATCCCGCGCGAGATGTCCTCGCGCTCGGCCCGTGTGAGGGCTAGCCGGGAGCGTCGGCGCGCTTTAGGAGGAATCCCTCCACGAGGCAACAACAAACAGCGAATGGAGCTATGTGGCTTGTCAAAGGCGCGCCCGATCTCATGCAGCGTCTGCCCGGCCTTCCAACGACGCCAGATTTCGTTCTTCTCGATCGCAGAAAGTCCAAACCGTTGTCCTGGCCTCATATCACACCACCTTTAGAGAGCAGCCCTACATCAGATGGTGTTGCATCGACCTATTGAGACCACCCGCGTTACCGGACATCTCTAACAATGTCGGCCCTGTCAAACACTTTTTGAGCAGACTTATCCACTCACTTAAAAGAGTTTTTTCTTCCGCTTCCTTTAGTTGTCTTGCTTCTCGGCCTTGACGACTTCGGCTCGCTCGTAATCTAGCGGTCGGCTTCCGTCCGACCCATACATCTCGTGTGCTGAGCAGCGCGTTGTTCCGGAGGGTTAAAGTCCCTCTGGCGCTCGGATGAGGAGCGCTATATCCAAGAAAGCGGGGGTAATTCCTCGCTGGCCGGAGGAAGTGGAAGGTATGGAGACGTCTAAACGGGCACGAAGGCGAAAGCCGGATACAGCCAAGACGGACCTGGAGCCACCACTTGCCGTACTCCGGAGGGCAGGGTGTCCATCAAGTGATCATCACAAGATGGAATCTGAAGGGCCTGCGGAGAAGTACCGGGCCGCAATCAATGGGGAGACCCAAAGATGAACCGGTCGGCCAAAGGTGGGGCAAGGTCGAGTCTGCGAGATGAAGACGAAGGCGTTCTCATTCACCCACCGCACCAAGGTGATTGCGGGCGGCACGGTACAGAAGAACAGCACGTGACCTCAGGAGGTGCTGACAGAGTCTTCGGGTGGCACCGGAGTAAGCAGACCTATAAGCGGAAGCGAAGTGGCGGGTGAAGCTCTGTCAGTATACGGACGGCTGAATAGTACCTGAAGCGCGGCGAAAGCCACGGGACCGGGCAACCGGCGACGGAAGTGGGTCGGGGAAGGCCAGCCGGCGAAGGCGGTCGGGAAGAGAAAGAAAACCAGATGAGTAAAGGCGAGAAGGAGGAACAGTTCCATGCGTGAAAAACCCGTACATTCTCGTCTGAGGAGACTGGTGGACTGGATCAACCTGACGGGTGCGAAGAAGGTCCATTCATTAATCGACAAGATGTATAAGCGGAAGAACCTGGAGATGGCCTGGGAAAGGGTGAAGGCGAATCGGGGCAGTGGAGGTGTGGATGGGGAAACTCTGGAGACTTTTGAAGCGCAGCTGGGCCAGCAGTTGGATCGGCTGGAACGGGAGTTGAAAGAGGATACCTATCAGCCTCAGCCGGTACGGCAACATCCCATCCCGAAGAGGGACAAACCAGGAGAGCATCGTTGGCTCGGCATACCCACGATTTATGACCGGGTGTGCCAGCAAGCACTGCTCAATCGGTTAGAGCCCATCTTCGAGCCGGTATTCGATGACGCCAGCTTCGGATATCGGCGAGGGCGATCGACGAAGGATGCCCTGCGCAAAATCTGGAAAGAGATACAAGGCGGGTCGGAGTGGATCGTGGACGCAGATCTCCGAGATTTCTTCGGGTCCGTGGATCACGCGAAACTTCTCACGCTGGTAGCCCAACGAGTAGCGGATGGCCGAGTACTTCGTCTCCTAGAGGGGATGCTCAAGGCAGGAAGCTACGGAAAGGGCCAGCTCTTTCCATCCGAGCGCGGGACTCCTCAGGGTGGGGTAGTTTCGCCCACGCTCAGTAACATACTTCTGACGCCGTTCGATCGGGAGATGAGGCTGAGAGGGTATCAGCTCACGAGGTATGCCGACGATTGGGTGATCACCTGTAAATCGGCAACAGAGGCACGAGCCGCAGTGGAAGCTGCTGGCCGAATCCTGAAACAATTGGGTGTGGAGTTACATCCGCAGAAGACGCGGATCGTTCATGCTCAGGATGGCTTCGAGTTCCTTGGCTACAAAATCAAACGCGGGAAGAAGAAGCTCCATCTACCCGCGAGTAAGATTCGTAGTCAGGCCCGAGAGGGTGCGCTCTATGCGTATCCCAAGGAGAAGTCGATCCGTAGTTTCCTGGACCAGGTCCGGCAGCGCACCAAGCGGAAGGTGCCCTTGCCAACCGAGGAGCTGATCGAAGAGCTAAACCCGCTCTTGCGAGGATGGGGCGAGTATTACAAGCGAGCCTCCGACCCGACTTCGATCATAAACTTCAGACCATGATTAGTTCTTCGAACTCCCTCTCGCGAGGGAGCGGGATGCCCCATCAAATGGACGGCGCTTTCGTGCGCGCGCCATGTCCGGTACCGAGCTGTCCCGCGTGCGAACCGAATTCCGGCTCCGTCTTCCCGAGCCTATCAACAAGAGCCCACTCGAGTCGAGGAGGGCCGGCATTGTTATGCAATCAAGTGGCTACAAGTATTCTCCCCAAACCCAAAGAATTTGGCTGGCTCCGTTGAAGTCCGAATTTCAGGAGATTATTATGGGGCTGTCCTCGACATGGAAATCTGAAACAGAAAGGCAGATCGTCGATGGAATCAATTGCGCAATATAAACGAGACGAAACGTGGACACCGACCGAAAAGAGGTTGGCGAGGATCGCTTTTGACAACGCATTCGAGAGGCAGTGCACGGCGATCACTCAAGAAGCGAGACGAATGCTGGAAACTACGACAGCTCCCTCTGAGATATTTCGAGTTCAAGAATATCTCACGGAGCAAAGAAGGATTGTGGATCGACTGTATGATTATCGGTATTCACGGCTCCTAGGGGTTTTCGGCAGACTGCTCTCCGACGGTTGGCTAAGGGAGGGCGACCTTCACGGTCTCCAACCAGAGAAGATTGCCAAGATTAAACACGAAGCAAGTTTTTTTGGTTGAGGGCAATCTTTAGCCACGCTCAGAGTCATCTGCTTCACTGAAAACAGGTTCAATTCCTTCCGGCCGGGTCACTTGATCGCATAATAATTTCGACTTTTTGACCTGAGCCACCTGTTTTGTTTCCGCCGAAGAACTTACGGTGAATCTCCGGCCAGAATTCGATCGCGAGATTACCCAGCGTCTGATAGCCCAGGCTGATTGCAACCCGCGATAGGGTCAGCTCACCACCGCGGTCCCCCTCCGGGTAGTACAGGTTTGACAATCCAGCCCCGGCGAATTTGCCAAGCACGTTGGACCAGTTTGCCTGGGGTCGCCCAGAGTCAGCCCGAGTTACGAATCCACGGGAAACGGAATAACCCACTCGTGACCAGGCGCTGCCTTGCCCTTTCCGGAAGTAGCGGGGGTCCTGATGGAGGAGCGAGGGGAAAGCATATGTAGAGAAAAACCGCGCCGAGGTGCCGTCCGCTAGCGCAGCACCGAAGCGCTTGCCGTAGCCAGCGGCCCCTTGCCCATAGCCGCTATGCGTGTCCCGGGCTTGACTAATTCCCGCTTGCACTAGATACACTATGGGTGGGAATGGATCCAACGTTCCCTTAACAAATAACCCGAACTTCTGTTTGGGCGTCAACGGTGGAGCGCTCCGCGCGTCGGTAATCGTGTAAGTTGGCACCACTCCGAAGATTCGTTCCGATTTCTTTTTTGCTTCAGGCGTTGAGGAACCGTCAGACTGTGTTGGATCAGCCATCGAAACGTCGGTGTGTAGTACGGCATTTTGATTTTCACACTGGGCCCAAAGCGCGGACGAGCCCCAAGACGTAAGTAAGAGAAACACTGTTCCAAGGAGTCCCAGGAGAAAGCCTGTGAGTTTCATGCTGATCACTATTCCGGTCCGGTTGGTTCACCGTCTCGTCCAAAAACGGCCCGCGACAAGACCAACCTATTGAGGCTGTCGCCTGGGGAAATCGCATTCCACTGTCAAAAGTTACAGGCCATGCGCTCGTTCAAAGGATGATGGAGGCTGATCAACATCGGCGGCGAGCAAATTGCCAAACCTGGTGATCACCCGAGATTTCTCATCCAAGACAAACAAAATGCCCGATCAACGCTGCCAGCTCAACCGGTCGATGCAACACCATCTAAGCAGTTGATCCGACGCTACTTCCCCTGGAGAACCGATCTGTTTGGCTCTATCCGGTCAAAACCTAGCCAGGGTAACGTTCCGGCTGATCTAATCTAGCGAGCGATTTTAGTTTTTGTTTTTAATACAAGGTGGGTTCGAGCTGAGTGTTGCGTCGACCCATTGAGACCACCGCGCTTATGTGAGAAGTAGCATGCTGAAGGGGACTGTCGTTGCGTCACCTGCCCAAAATCCCTGATCTGGGCAGCCTGCCCAAAAACCTCGCTGAACTACGGCCGCTAAGTCATGTGTCCTGCATGCCCACAATTCGGTAGCAAGCTTTGCCCAGAAACGCAATTTGGGTGCTGAGCGTGAAGGGCGGGGAGGAAGCGCTTCCATTTTGACTTAGGGCAACACTGTCCCCCAGGCCAGTTGTCGCCGACCGATGGTGGCCAAAGAATCATAGGAAAGCTTGGGGGCCATACCATGAAAAAAGCCGCTGTTCTTATCGTCACCGTTTTCCTGACGTGTCCCACTTTCGCGGCGTCTGAAAGCAGGGAACAGAAGCGCCTTGCAACGTGCGGCCAGGTCTTCAAGGAAATTATGGACATTCCCGACGGGATTCCGAAGGACCTGCTCAACAAGGCCGAATGCGTCATTGTGATTCCCTCCGTCTTGAAGTTCGCGTTTGGCGTCGGAGGCGATTTTGGTCGCGGTGCCATTACTTGTCGCAGCGGCCAACACTTTACGGGACGCTGGAGCGCTCCTGCACTGTTTGCACTCGAAGGCGCAAACATCGGATTCCAGTTGGGCGGTCAGGCCACCGACTTCGTGCTCCTGGTCATGAACCCCAAAGGTGCGAACTCCATTATGAGCAGCAAAGTGAAGCTTGGTGCCGATGCTTCGGCCGCAGCTGGCCCCAAGGGTCGCACAGCAGCGGCGGATACCGACATTGTGATGAGAGCGGAGGTCCTCAGCTACTCTCGCTCCCGCGGCCTGTTTGCCGGCATCTCGCTCGAGGGCTCCACACTCCGCTCCGATGGCAGCGCCAACAAGAAGCTCTATGGCCGCGACCTCAGCGCCAAGGAGATTGTGCGCGAAGGCAAGGTCGGCGTCCCAGCGTCTGGCCGCGAGCTGGTGTCCTTATTGGATAGAGATTCCCCTAAGAACGAGTCCGACCCTGTATCTCTGAAGGAATAGTCCAGCCCTCAAGGTTCCCCCAACAACGTATTCGGGCTGTTCGATGAATTAGCAACATTCAGAACGGAGAGAACAATGCGCTCGACAAGATGGATGACCGCCTTTGCGGTTGGAATCCTCATGCTCACCGGCAATGGCGCGATGGCACAGGGTAATGGAAACGGACATGGAAAGGGTCATGAGAAACATGACGAGGATGATGATCGCGACGAACACTACTACAACGACCACGATCGGGAATCCATGCGCGGTTGGTACGAAGATCACCAGAACAACCTTCCACCCGGTCTTGCCAAAAGAGATCAACTACCTCCCGGATTGGAAAAGCAACTTGTGCGACGCGGTACGCTCCCGCCTGGCCTCCAAAAACGGCTCCAACCTTGTCCCGAAAACCTGGAACGGCGGCTCCCTCCTCCGCCGCCTGAGTGCGACCACGTGCTGGTAGGCGGACACATCGTTCTGCTGAACCGAAGAACCAACGTGGTGGTGGACATCGTCCATTTCGAGGTTCGTTAGTTCGATCGGCGTTCTAAAGCATTTAACGCGACGTGAGGAGGTAAAAATGTCTGAAGCGACGGGGATGTGGGAAGGCTTGATGGATTTTTCTTTCCGTAGATATGCCACCCCGAGGATGCTGAAGTTTCTTTACGCGATACACCTACTGGCAGGACTGATCGCCGCAGTTGCCTGGGTCGCACTGGCCTTTCAACAGGCTCCGGTTCAAGGTTTGCTCGCCTTGCTCGGCGCACTAGTTGGATACGCTTTGTGGATTCTGTACTGTCGCGTCGCGCTGGAAGTGCTCGCGGCGGTGTTCCGCATGGCCGAGGCTATCGCTCCTGGGCGTTCAGATTCTCAGCCACATGAGTATGCCGAGTCGCGGGTCGCAGAAATGGTTGGTTCGGACTGAAACCGGTGGTAAGGAACATGGAATCGATATTAGGCCTTAGCGATGCCAGGCCACGCTCCTCGCCACTTGAGGGAGTTCCCGTTATCCGCGCTCTGCAAGCGGAATCCGCCTTGTGTCAACTCCGACGGCGCGAGTGGTGGCTGTGGCTGTCGGCGTTCCTAGTGACCACGCTTTCCGCAGTGGCCTTCTTGCTTTCCTCGTTCGCCTCTCTCTTCCGGCGCACCGGTCATTTTTACGACCTGCGTTCGGATCAGGTTCGCTGGGGCGTGATGTGCTTGCTTCTGCTGTTCAACGGCTGGCTCCTCTACCGGCACTGGTCGCTCCGGCGGCTACGGAGACAACTGACCGAGCAGAGTGCCAGTTCGGCATCGCACGCCGGCCAAATCTTGGACCCTACCAGTTTGGATCCGGCCACCGGCTTGTACACCCGTGGTTTCATTGAACAGCGACTTGGAAAGGAGATTGCCCGCGCCAAGCGGCAAAACGCTTCGCTCAGCCTAGCCACAATTCACATCGACGAGTTCGACGAGGTCAGCGAGCGTAATGGTCTCTCGGCAACGGATGCGGCGTTAAAAGAACTCGCGCGGCGCCTGAAGAAGGCGTGCCGCGGTTCCGACTTTGCCGTGCGCTGGGCCACTGACGATTTCCTGTTGGTACTGCCGGAATGCAACTTGGGCGAAGTCGAGCTGGTCTTAAGGCGCCTCGGTCCTGTGGAACTGACCTGTCTCGGTCGGAGGATCAATCTCACGTACACGACCGGATGGGTGGACTACCAGCCCGGCGACACTCCCTCGGATTTGCTCAAGCGCGCTTCGCAAATTCTTCACCTTTACGAGAATGTCGCATACAGGGTTCCGAGAACCCTTTAAGAACGTCCCCTGCAACTTTTTTGAGTGAACGAGCCACCCGGGAGGGATTCTCATGCTCTTTTCTATGTCTTCAGTATGTTGCGCGTCCACCGCTGAGATCGAAAACAGCACCAGTTGTGAAAGAATTCTCTTCAGATACCAGCCATGCGACCATGGAGCTCACTTCATCAACTTCCAGAAAGCGTCCGCGCGGAATGCGGGACAGCATGAAGTCAATGTGCTCCTGGCTCATTTGCTCGAATATGCGAGTGCGCGCGGCTGCGGGAGTAATGCAGTTGACTGCAATGTTCTTGTTGGCAGTTTCTTTTCCGAGTGATTTCGTGAACGCTATCACTCCGGCCTTTGAGGCGCTGTAGGCCGACGCGTTCGCATTCCCTTCTTTGCCTGCAATCGAAGCCACATTCACAATGCGGCCGTAGTCCTGCTCCAGCAAATGGGGAATGATGGCGCTACAACACAGAAAAACGCCCGTCAGATTTATGTCGATCACCTGTTTCCATGCATCCAGCGGATACTCCCAAGCCTTGAGGTTCGGGCCGGCGATACCAGCGTTTGCGACCAGGATGTCGATTCGGTCGTGTTTCTTCAAAGCGGACGTCGTGGCCTTTCTCACACTCTCAGCCGAGGCGACATCCACCACTTCGCTAGACACTTCGCCTCTAATGCTGAGATCTGCTTGAGCTTTGTTCAAGAGAACTTCATCTCGATCCCAGAGCGACAATGTCGCGCCCGAAGCGACCAAACGGGATGCTATGGAGAAGCCAATGCCTTGCGCTCCTCCAGTGACGACTGCTTTACGTCCTTTTAAATCAATCTGATTCATGATCCCTCTCTGATTCTATCGATTAGGCGTACGAACGCTGGAACAGAGTTGAGGCACTCCGTGCGCCTGGTTCCTTATCCGACTAGCAGGGGTGAGCGATCCGAGATTGGCACGAGGTCTTGGCGGTCACTGTTTCAACCAGCCTTGTAACTGCAGCCAGTCGGCAAACCTGTCGATCCAATGATCCGTAGGGAGGTTCTGTTTTCGCATTCCGAACCCGTGACCGCCCTTCGCGTACATATGCAACTCGGCCGATTTGCGCGCACCAGTCCACTTCTCGTACAGAGCGACGCTCTCGGGCGCCAGTCCGAGCTGATCATCGGTCGCCGCCACAACAAACATAGGCGGCGCATCGCCGGGAACGCGAGCATCGTTAAACATCGCCGCGGCCCCATAGATCGGCGCTACAAAGGCGGGTCGGCCTTCGGGCGCATAACGGAAAGCAACTCCGGCAGCAACCGTTCCACCTGCGGAGAAGCCGATGATACCGACGCGTTCGCGCGACACCCCCCATTCCGACGCATGCTGCCGAACGTAGTTGACCGCAGCTAACCCATCGGCTACGGACAAAGGAACGACCGTCGCTAACATCTCCTGAAATTTCTGCTTCTCTGCAAACATCGCCGCAAATTCCTGGGTGGCGTCGTCTCCGGTGTGCGCGAGGCGGTACTTCAACACGAAGGCCGTGACACCTCTCTCGGCCAGGTACTTGGCTACGTCGGTGCCTTCGCTGGTGATGGAGAGTGCCATAAAACCACCGCCAGGACAGATCACCACGGCCGTCCTGTTTCTCGACTCCGGAGAAGGCTTGAAAACTGTCAGGGTTGGCTTGGTCACGTTGGCGACGACTTCGGTGTTCCAAGTTTTCGAGAAGTACTCTTTTTCGGGATAGTTCTCTTGTGCCGAGCCCGGCGGCGTGCCGGGGTAGAGGGGCAAGACATCTTGAGCGGCTACGCAGGTCGCGAGGAACAACACTACGCAAAAGGTTCGAACGAGGAATTCTTTCATGGCCGTAGAGTCTAGCAAAGAGTCGCGGGTTTGGTTCGTGGAGACAGGGTTGGAACCGTCAAGGGATAATTTCTCGTTTGGGCAGGGCGGAAGTTATCAGAAACACAATCTTGAAGCATCGAACGATCAACTCCAACTCCTGATAAACGCTGGACCTTTATGGCCGTGTTCGGGATGATAGCGATTATTTACTTGGCCCTGGAAGTTGTCCGAGCCATGAAACCACGGCCCAGCGCCAATGAAGACACCACTCGTAAAACATTCCGAGCCGTAATAGCCGTTGGGAGCGCAGCCATAAGGCGACGTGTCGTAGTAACCATAGAGACATTCAGGAGCGACCCGACTTCGACGCTGACCTGTGCCGCCATTTTGAGCGCGGTCACCGCGATGCAAATTCCGGCAACAGCAATTAGAACAAGATGTTTCAATGCGTTCATAGATTCTCCTCGTTTTCGGACGGTGGCCCGGGTAAACCGAACATTGCGCCACGAGTGGCCAACTTCTATATTCAGGATCGTCCAACGCCGAAACTATATCTGTTTCGTTTGGCGCAGATAGAAAGACTCAAGCGGGGTAGCACCGGACGCTCTTGTCCGCGACCCGGTCAGCTCCAGGCACCGCGCGTCCCGCGTTCATCCCATTCCCTCTATAGGCTCCTTCGGCCGCCCGACGATCACTTAGCGCATATGCACGCAGGCGAAGTTCTGGAACGCGCCACGATAAGCGAAATTGACAGCGCGCAGGGAGTGCCTTACAGTGCCGACTCGAGGGAAACGATTACCGGCTTGTTTGTTCTATTTCGCGGAGTCGCCGAGGTTGATTAAAAATGCTTAAGGCAATGGTGTTGACTGTTTTGTGTTTGGGTTTGTGTGCAACTCTATCCGAGGCTAAAACGACCGTGACCACTCAGCCGTTTGGCAAAATTCCCGATGGAACGCCCGTCGAAATGTTCACCCTGAGTGATGGCACCGTTGAAGCCCAGATTATCAGCTACGGTGGCATCGTCGTTTCCCTGAAAACTCCCGATCGAAATGGCAATTCGGCGGATATCGTGCTGGGCTTTGACGATGTGGATGGCTATTACGCCAACAGCAACAATTCAGGAGGCGCTTTTTTTGGAGCGATCATCGGGCGTTACGGAAATCGCATCGCCAAGGGAACGTTCACGCTGGACGGCAAGACGTATCATCTGCCGATCAACAACGCGCCGAACTCATTGCATGGCGGCCCGCACGGCTTCAACAACGTCGTGTGGAAAGCGAAAGAGATCCCGGACGGCGTCGAGTTGACGTATTTGAGCAAGGATGGCGAAGCGGGCTATCCGGGAAACCTCACGACGACCGTGCGGTACACGCTGGTCAAAGGCGAGCTGCGAATCGACTACTCGGCGACGACCGACAAAAACACCGTCGTAAACTTGACGAATCATTCCTACTTCAATCTCGCCGGGCAAGGCAAAGGGGACATTCTGCAACATCAGCTGACGTTGATGGCGTCGCGGTTTACTCCGGTGGATGCGGGGCTGATACCGACCGGCGAATTGAGACCGGTGGCGGGCACGCCGTTCGATTTCACGAAGGCCACGGCGATTGGCGAACGGATTGATGCGGATGACGAGCAGATCAAACTCGGCCACGGCTACGACCACAACTGGGTGCTGGATGCCACGGGCGGGAAGCTGGCGTTAGCGGCGGAAGCATTCGATCCGTCGTCTGGGCGCGTGTTGCAGGTGCTGACCGACCAACCCGGAGTTCAGTTTTACACCGGCAATTTTCTGGACGGCACGGTCAAGGGAAAGGGCGGCGTAACGTACGGAAAACATTCGGCGTTTTGTTTGGAGACGCAGCATTTTCCGGACTCGCCCAATCATCCCGACTTTCCTACCACGGAACTCAAGCGCGGTCAGAAGTACCACACCGTGACCGTCTTCAAATTTTCGACGAAGTAAGCGTTCCGCGCGTGTGTTGAGGACCTTTGTGGGGGCGCAGCACTGCTGCGCCCCAGCTCGGCAAGGTGCTAACAAAAAACTCCGACGAGGTTCGCCGCACCCTCATCGCGCATCTCGCGCGGGCTACAGAGACCACTGGAGCATGGTATAGGAGCGGGCTGGCACCTCGAATTTTGTGCGCCCGTTGGCGGTCGCTGGCTTCGCGAATGCCTGTGGCGCCACGCGTTGCGGCGACTGAAAACTATTGACCGCTTTCAAGTCGTCCCCGGTGAGCAGGGAAGTGGTCAGGATACGAGCGGGAGCTTGATCTTCCCATACGACTTCCACGTCATGAGGTTTTTGCAGATCGCGGTTCAAAATGAACAGAACAACGCTGCCGTCCGCCGCGTTGTGAGTTGCCGTAGCATCCAGATGCGGGACCGGATCCATCCCTTTGACTTCGTAGGTGGAAGACTCCACAAGAACATTCAGGGCCGCGCCGCGCGCGAACTGCAGCGCCCAACTGTAGGGGTAGTAAATGGTTTGGCGGAACAGCCCGTCCGGGTTGGTCATGATCGGCGCGATAACATTAATCAATTGCGCCAGGCAAGCGATCTTCACGCGATCGCAATTGCGGATCAAGGTATTGAGCAAGCCTCCGACCAACAGCGCATCTTCAAAGTTGTAGATTTCTTCGAGCAAATGAGGAGCTTCGGTCCTCTTGCCGTTGACAGCGTCGCCGCGGCGCTCGCGGTACCACACATTCCATTCATCGAACGAGAGCCAAAGCTTTTTCGGAGAGCGTTTATGCCCGCGCACCAGATCGCAAACCGCGACTGTCTCGGTAATCTGCCGGTCCATGGTCAAATTCATCGCCAGAAATTTCGCGCTATCGCCGCCGGTCGTATCCGTGTTGTCAAAATAGCGATGCAGCGAAAGCCCGTCCACATACTCGTAGCACTGCTCGAGCACCTCGCGATCCCACTCAAGATAGGTAGGCATGAGCGGGCCGCTCGAGCCGCAAGCGATGAGCTTGAGCGAAGGATCAGCGTAGCGCATCTGTCGCGCGGCGTCGGCAGCCTTCAGGCCATATTCAGTGGCGGACATATGGCCGATTTGCCAAGGGCCATCCATTTCGTTGCCAAGGCACCAGTGTTCAATCTTGTAAGGCTCGGCAATGCCATGTTTGCGCCGCAGTTCACTCCAGCGCGTGCCTTTTTCGACGTTGCAATATTCCACGAGGTCCGCGGCCTGCTCAGGGGTGCCGGTGCCGAGGTTCAAGCCCATTAAAGGCTCAGTGCCGACTTCCTTGCACCAGGCCAGAAACTCGTTGGTGCCAAACTGATTGGAGTTCAGCGAATTCCAGGCCTTGTCGAGAACCATCGGACGGTCTTTCTTCGGGCCCACGCCGTCGAGCCAGTTGTAGCCGGAAACGAAATTGCCGCCGGGGTAGCGAATGATCGGCACCCCGAGATGCTTCACTTCATCCATCACATCTTTGCGGAATCCGTCGGAGTCCGAGAGCTTGGAGCCGGGATCGTAGATGCCTTCGTAGATGGCGCGGCCGAGGTGTTCGAGGAACGAGCCGAACAAGTTGCGGTCGATGGGCGCGATAGTGCGCCGGGAGTCGATATAGACGCGGGCGGCAGTGCCGGCCGCTGGCTTGGCCTGCGCTAACAGGGAGCGACTCAGCATGAGGTCCGCGGAGCATGCCGCTGCAGTTACGGAGGCCTGTTGTAGGAAATGTCGTCGGGAAGTACGGAACATGGATCGGATCTCCTAATAGGCTGGCAGCCGCCTGTGAGCAGAGCAAAGTAAGCGTTTACCCGCGCAAGGAAAATAGAGCCTTCGCGCCACCATGTCAACCAAACCTTATGTACGCGCCGGATGTAGGCGCTGGGCTTCAGCCCGGCGTCCGAACCGCCCAAGCGCATTTTCCACATCACCTACGAAAGCGACACAAGAACGCTAGGTCGTCTCGCATCGGAAGGGAGGGACGGTATCGGCGTCAGTTAACCTTGCTCTTTGCAGTCGATCTCGCTTGGCCGAGCTTCTCGAAGTCTTTCAAGAAAACTCGCAATTGGAAACTCGTGGTGATTTTCGTGTAGCCCGCGACGAGTTGATCTTTGTAGTGATCCAGATAGAAGTCCATTGGATCGTCGGGATTCAAATCGTAAAGGACCACGTCTGCATCATCCATCGTCAGTTTACCGCAACGCAGACGATTTCCCCGGAAGGCCATGTAGTTTGCGTTCTGCAACTTCGGTGCCGGCGCCGTACCGGAGCCGCCAAAGGTCTGAATAATCGAATTTCTCTCGACGCGCACCGAGGTAACTTTGCCGTCGATGTGAGGCGGCGGCAGCATTTGCTGCAGATCCAGAATCAGGTCGTTTTCTTCGGCCTGGACGCCGGGGACTTTTCCGGACTTGATCATGTCGTCTTCGCTGATGCCAAAGGCATCCATCAGGCCTTTCACCGGCACATGCAACGCTTTGATTTTTTCGCTGTGCAGGCGAATTCTTCCGTCGGGCGTCGGAGTCATCACAGCCTGCGTCTCAAAGGGAATGTCGCCCTTGTCCCGAAGCTTCCCTTTGACTTGCAGCCGGCCGTTGACAATCGCAACAGAAATTCCGGACAAGGGAGAGTTGGGACGCGCGAAAACATAGGAATTGAGCAGGTTGGCAAGGTCCGTTGGTCCGATCGCGATTTCCGCGGTGTCGATGTGAATCCGGAAGGAGTTTTTGTCGTCCAAAATTGGAAACTCGTTGCCGCTCGTGGGAACCAGCGCGCCATTCAGGGAGTTAATTTGCACCGCGACGTTGTCGCTCAGGCGATACCTCACATTGTGCATTTGCGCGCGAACGGCGGCATCCGGTTTTTCCTGAGTCGCGCCTTCTTGCGCCCTGGCGATGCCCGGAAGTGCGAGGAAAAGCAGGAGGCCAATCAAGAGAGATGACGTCGAATTGAGGTGCATGGGAAAAAAAAGTCCATTCGTTCCGCGGGCGCGTCGCAATGACAGCCTCCGTTTCTAGCGCTGAGGTTGCGGCTGTGCCGGCGCCGGCGGGCCGACCGCTGGCGTCACCGTTCCCGGGTCCGAATGTTCATTGGGCACTAACTTGGTAATTCCCAGGCTCTTGAAGATCGTCGGCCAGTATTCCTTCACGACATTGTCCAGTGCGCCGAAGCCGACCCGAACTCCGTACCGGCCGAAGGTTTTCCCCGCGGTGCGCTCCGCGTCGGGAAGGTAGCTGTTGGCCAAGCTCTCGGCCATCAATCCCCCTAACACGCCGGACCAATTGAAGGTATTTCTCCCGTCATCCGTGCGTGTGATCACAACGCGTTCGATGGCATAGAGAATCCGGCTTCGCGGACCTCCGAATGCTTTGACAAAGTACCGCGGATCTTCCTGAAGCGCGGACGCCAGGAGAAAAGTTCCAAACAAGTGACTGGAAGCGTTGCTCGCGACCGACGACCCAAATCGCTTTCCGTAACCTTCCCATCCTTGCCCGTAACCCGGCAAAGCATTGCGTGCCTGACCGATCCCGGCCGTGATCATCGACCCGAGGAATCGGGAAGGCGCGATCGTTTCATCGACCGCCAGTTCGAACTTCTGCTGCGGGTCGAGCGGCCCTTTATCGAACGCCAGCTCCGGGAAAAACACCGACCGCTTCCCGAGTATGGCAATGGTCGCCTGCAATTGCGAAGGCTGTTGACTGGGGTTCTGCTGTTTGGGAATGGGTGCGTCAGGAAGATTCGCGGTCCTCGATTCTTCATCCGCCATTGCCACGTCGCTACCCGGGGCAATAAACAGGACCGTGATCGCGAATGAAATTGCCAGGCGTGAAGCGAGGTTTCGCACGTTCATGTCCGTTGAAGTTTCCCCAATTTGATCCACTTCCGTTAGACAAAACCACCTTCAAGAGCCGCCGATCGCGGCTACCGCGCCGACTGCCGGTTTAGATGCAATCAAATACCCATTCGATGTGAGCGTTCCTTGGCGGTTGTCACGAAATCGGCAACCGTCTGAGGTGGGATTCCGGGCTCTGGTTCAATTACCAGATCAGGCTTTACCTGTAGGTTCAGCCTCGAAGGGGTGTGCTATTATCGCCTCGCCGCAACGAGACTCGGTTCCCTAATGCCTGCCGCGATGGAGGTCCTCTATGAGCCGCTCCCTTAAAATTATCGCCATTGTCGTTGGCGTACTCATCGTTTTAGTGCTGGTCGCGCCATTCCTCATCCCTGTGAATCAATTTAGGCCCACGATCGAGCAAAAAGCTTCCTCTGCATTGGGGCGAAAAGTAGAAGTCGGCAATCTGAGCCTGTCGCTTTTCAGCGGGGCCCTTGAAGCGGACAACCTGTCCATCGCCGACGATCCAAAATTCAGCAATTCGCCGTTTTTAACGGCGAAGTCGGTCAAAGTCGGTGTCGAGCTGATGCCGCTGATTTTTTCGAAGACCCTGAACGTAACCAACGTCACCATCGACAGCCCGCAAGTTTCGCTGATTCGTAATGCCGGTGGAGATTGGAACTATTCCTCGTTCGGTGCTTCAGCGGCCAAGTCTCAAGCGCAGGCGCCGCCAGCGGCCGCTAAACCATCTACTCCCGCTCCCGCGTCCTCTTCGTCGTCGGGGGAAGAATTCTCGGTGCAAAAACTGGAACTCAAGAACGGCCGCATTACCGTAGGCTCGACGGCTTCGCAAAAGCGCAGCACCTACGACAACGTGAGTGTGGTCGCGTCGAATGTCTCCCTGACCTCGAAATTTCCGGTCACGGTTACCGCCGATCTCCCCGGCGGCGGCAACTTCAAGGTCGACGGCACGGCCGGTCCAGTCAACCAGACCAATTCCGTGCTCACTCCGCTCAGCGCCAAACTGACGGTCAATTCCCTCAATATGGCCTCGACTGGTTTCCTGGATCCCTCGGCGGGCCTTGGCGGCATCCTTGATCTAAACGCTACGCTGGAGTCGCAAAATGGCGTTGCCGAAACCAAAGGCAGTGCCAAGCTCTCGAAAGCGCTGCTGATCGCTGGTGGTTCTCCTTCATCCGAGCCGGTCACTATCGATTTCCATACAAAATATGATCTCGTCAAGAACACTGGCGTCCTCGATCCCTCGACCCTGAAGATCGGCAGCGCGATCATGAATCTGTCCGGCACGTATGAGGTCCCCGCGGAGGCCACGATTCTTCACGTCAAAGTGAACGGCCAAAACATGCCAGCCAAGGATCTCGAGTCGTTCCTGCCCGCGTTAGGTGTCAACATGCCGAAGGGTGCTTCGCTTCAGGCCGGCACGATGAGCACCGACCTGAGTCTGTCTGGTCCGACGAACAAGCTGGTGACCACCGGCACCGTGGGCCTTTTCAATGCGAAACTTGCGGGGTTCGATCTGGGGTCCAAACTATCGGCGATTTCATCGCTCACCGGTGTGAAGTCGGGAAAAGACCTGGAAATCCAGAAAATGACGAGCAACGTGCGTATGGCTCCGGACGGTATCCAGGCGACCAATTTCGATGCCGTCGTTCCGGCGGTTGGCACGCTCGTTGGTGGCGGTACCATCAACTCCAAGAACGCGTTGGACTTCAAAATGGCCGCCACGCTCACCGACGTTCTGGGTGAGGCCGGAAGCCCAGTTGGAAGCACAGGTGCGCTCATGGGCAAGCTTGGCGGCGGTGGGGGCAGCAAGAATTGCAAAAGCCAAACCACCGTCCCATTTCAAATTCAGGGCACGACATCCGATCCGAAGTTCATTCCGGACGTCGGCGGCTTGGCGGCCGGAATGCTGAAGTCGCAGCTGGGGTGCGCCGCCGGAATTGTTCCCGGAGGTTCCGGCACTCCCGGCGTTCCTGGAATTCCCGGTGCTGGTGCAGGGCAGAATCCGGCGGACGCGGTGCAGCAGCTGGGCGGCTTGCTTGGTAAGAAGAAAAAGCCGCAGTAAGTTCACCAGGTAGTCTTGACGCCGCGCGTCCGTCTTGCTCGACGAGTGTAGGGGCGACGCTTCAGCGCGTCCCTCTTGCGTGGCCAAGCTGCTTTTGGCCCCGTGCACTACGGAGAGAAGGTTCGCGCTCTACTCATACCGCAATGCAACCATGGGATCGACGCGCATGGCGCGCCTCGCAGGGACGTAACTCGCCCCTAGCGCCGTAAGCACAAGCAGCGCAACCACCGCGGCGTATATCGCGGGATCTGTGGCTTTGACTCCGAACAGTATGCTCGTCAGAAATTGCGTGACCGCAGCCGCGCCTGCCAAGCCGATGACGATCCCGGCGCCCACCAGCAGCAGTGTCTGCCGCACCACCAACCGCATCACATCGCTCTGACTCGCTCCTAGCGCCATGCGCAGCCCGATCTCATTCGACCTCTGGCCGACCACGTAGGACATCACTCCGTAGACCCCAGCCAGCGCGAGCCCGACCGCCAACGCTGCGAAAATACCTAGCAGCAGCGTACGAAAGCGCGGAGCCGCCACGCCTTCCGAATTGAGAGCTTCCATCGTCGTGAACTTCACCGGGACATCCACAGAGAGTGCGTGGATCTTGTCGCGAACTGCCGGCGAAATCGCGCCCGGCTCCATCGATGTTCGCACCAGGATGCTGAGGGCTATAGCAGGTTGCGGATGTTGCTCGTACGGCATGTAGATTTCCGGGGACGGCTGTTTCGCCGGTCCCTCTTGCCGAACGTTGCCTACAATGCCCACAATTTTCATGCCCTTCATCGAATCCAGTCCGCAGAAGATCGAGTACCCGATGGGATCCTGGTTCGGAAATGCCTGCCGTGCCAGCGCTTCATTGATGACCGCCGTAAACGGCGCATCATACGTGTCCCCATCATTGAAGTCTCTGCCGCGTTGCAGCGGGATTCCGAGAGTGGCAAACGTTGCCGGTGACACGACAGAGAACACCGCTTGCGGCGCACTGACGTTCATCGCTGCGGGCAAGTGGTCGATCCAATAGCTGCCGTCCGATGCCGTGTGGCCCGGCGGCTCCATGGTTGCGCCCGCATCGAGTACGCCGGGAAGCGCGCGCACCTCCGCCAGCAATTGTTTGTAGAATCGTGTCGCACGCCGCGCGTTCTCTAGATCCGAGGCGGGCACGCTGGTTCCAACCACCAGCACGCGCTCCGGCCGAAATCCCAGCTCGACATTTTGTAACGCGACAAAACTCTTGATCAGCAATCCGGCGCCCGCCACCAAGATCACCGACAACGCAATTTCCGCCACCACCAGTGCTTGGCGCATGCGGTCCGCAAGACTCCCGCCTCCGGCACGTTGCACGCTTTGCTTGAGTGCGCTATTGAGATCGACGCGCAAGACCTGCAGCGCCGGCGCGAGGCCAAACAACAAGCTCGCCACCAAGGAAATCCCCAGCGTGAATAACAGAACATCGCCGTCGATGCCGGCTTCCGCAAGTCGCGGTACGTCTCCAGGCGCCAGTACTATCAGCGTCCGGCATCCCCAGACCGCCAGTGCCAGTCCCGCGGCCCCCGCGATCAGCGCCAGCAATATGCTTTCGGTGACCAACTGCCGCACAATCCGGCCGCGTCCCGCTCCCACCGCCGTGCGTATGGCCATCTCCCGCGTGCGCGCAACCGCTTTCGCCAGCAGCATATTCGCCAGATTGGCGCATGCGATCAGCAGCACTACGCCAACCGCCGCCAACATCACATAAAGCGTCAGACGGAACTCGCTGACCATCTCATTGCGGAGTTGCGTGACCGCTACGCTCTTCCCCTTGTTGCTGTCGGGATATTTCTCTTCAAGTCGCGCGCCAATCGCCGCCATCTGCGCTTGTGCCTGCTCCAATCCAACGTCGTCCCGCAGCCGTGCGATGACCCGATAGTTGTGAGCGCTGCGCGACTCCGTATCGGGAACGATCGTGTTCGTCGGATACCAGATGTCCGTATTCTCGGGAAAGCGAAAACCCGCAGGCATGACGCCTACGATATCCAAGGTTTTGCCGGCCATCTGCACGCGTTTGCCAAGCGCGTTTGCTTCATCGCCGAAGTGCCGCGCGGCAGACGCAGAGCTGATGATCGCGGCGCCGGGTCCGCCGCGCTTTGCTTCCTCAGCGCTGAATTCGCGTCCCACATAAGGCGTCACGCCAAAAACACGAAAAAACTCCGGACCGATCTGCGCCGCGTGCGCATATTCCGCCGTCGCGCCCGTTGCAGTCCCCGCAGTGACCGCTGTATCCCAAGCGCCATAGTAGGCCATTGCTTCAAACGCCGAGCTTTGATCGTGCCAATCGTGATAGTCAGGTGCGGATACCTGGCCCTTGCCCGAGTTCGCTTTCCAAAAAGATGCCAGCGTCACGATGCGATCCGGATCGGAGTACGCCAGGGGTTTCAACAGCACTGCGCGCACCACGCTGAACATCGCCGTGTTCGCGCCGATTCCCAGCGCGAGGATCAACACGGCCACCACCGTGAAGCCCGGGTTCTTCCGCAGCATCCGCACCGCAAACCGCAAATCCTGCAGCAGCGTCTCTACTGCCGGAATCCCGCGACGCTCCCCATAAATCTCTTTCGTCTGTGCAATACCGCCAAGCTTGATCAGCGCATGCCGCCGCGCATCGTCCGCGGTCATTCCTGAACGCAAGTTGTCGTCGATGTGCATCTGCAGATGGCTATCCATCTCTGCGGCGAATTCCCGGTCGGATCGCCCCTTGTTAAAAAAATCGTTAAACAATCCGCCCAGCCGGACGAACCACGCACGAAGGCGCCTCATGACCGATCCTCACTCGGTGTCAGGAATCGCGCCAGAATCGCAGTGATCTGGTCCCACTCCTGCGCTTCCTTAGCCAGCTGCTTTCGTCCGGCGCGCGTGAGCCGGTAGTATTTCGCTTTACGATTGTTGTCGGACTGACCCCATTCGGAATCGATGTAACCTTCCTGTTCCAGCTTCAAGAGCGCGGGGTACAACGTTCCATAGTTCACCGAAAGCAGATCGCCGCTGGTCTGCTCAATCCGCCGGGCGATCCCATAACCGTGCAGCGGTCCCAGCGTCTCCAGCGTCTTCAAGACCATCAGCGCCAACGTCCCTTGCCACA
>CAWHVA010000031.1:0-243815 GCA_963832615.1 uncultured Acidobacteriota bacterium | reverse complement strand
AAAGACCTCGACCGGCCAATTCTTCTCGACTTGGGAGCGGGGTGGTGTCCATATTGTTCGCAGATGGATCGAGAGAGTTACAGCCAGCCCGAGCTCGCGAAATTTATTAATGACCAGTTTGTAGCCATTAAGCTTGATTACGATTCGCAGCCAGAAATTGAGTCCTCAACCACCCCAATTTCGCCAATCTTGTGGCGAATACGGCGGACCCTTCGCAATTTGGGCAGATCCTAAGCACGGTTACACCAGCGACGACACCTTACGGCGCGTTTGCTGCGGCTGCCTGGACGCTCGCATCGTGCAGGTCACAGGCAAAATCAGCGTTTAATGTCCGGAAGCTTGCCATTTGTTAGTTTCATTCAGAATGCGCGGCGAGCGAGCGAGTCAGCAGAGGTTTCTTTGCAGATTATTTCAAACGGGCGATCCCGGGAAAGCGAGCCAGGAATATGGATGCAGCTAGTCAAAGTTTGCCAACGGAAGAGATGCTTGTAAAGGCGGTGGTCGAGGCCAAGTCGAGGACTTCACTAGAAAAACTGGGCATGCGCGTCTCACGCTACGGGCTAGTGATCACACTTCTGCTAATCGGCGCTCTCAAATTCACTGCTGGTGAAGCGCAAGGCATTCAGCCCCTTGTTGCGAGCAGTCCGTTAATGTTCTGGCTGTACAAGGTCTTCAGCCTTCAGGCCGTTTCGAATTTGATTGGAATGATCGAGATCGCTGTCGCCGTGCTTATAGCCCTACGGCCGTTTTCCGCGAGGCTCTCTTTCATCGGCAGCATGGGGGCCATCCTCACATTCTTGCTCACGGTAAGCTTCCTTTTCTCCACGCCTGGCGCGATCCACTTCTCACACGGATTTTTGCTATTGGGAGATGCTGGACAATTTCTCATCAAGGACCTGGTCCTACTTGGCGCATCGATCTGGACGGCCGCGGAGGCGCGGAACGCAGACTAATTCCCTGAGTCTCCTCGTGCAACATGGCCACGCTGGTTTGCTGAGATGTTGTCGGTGAAGAACGACCCACTCGCGCGTCTCGCTCGAACTGACTCTCCCGTAGGCAGTTCAGACAGCTCTCCTCGGCGAAAACACGTCAATGATGTTTCTTCTTCGGTAGCTCCGCATCAGATTGGAGGATCAAAATCTCAAATGGTCTGTCTGCGAAGGATGACATCGTTCTGCAACCTTCGAAATGACGAAAATCAAAAAAAAGAAAGAGAGTCACTATGAAAGTGTCGAGGATTTCTAAAGGCCTGCTCTTGGGGGCAACAATGCTGATGGCTACGGGCGCTTTGGCGGCCGATAAAGGTTCGCTCAAAGTTTACGAACCCGTAACGGTCAATGGCACAAAGCTAGCCGTGGGAGACTACCAGGTCAAATGGGAAGGAACGGGTCCCAACGTCGAATTGAACATCATCAAATCCAACAGGGTCATAGTCACGGTGTCTGCGCGCTTGGTTGAATTGAGCCGTCCGGAACGTGATTCTGGATCTGTGACGCGGAAGGCAGAAGACGGAACCACGTCACTGACTAAAATCCGTTTCTCAGGGAAGAAGTACGAGTTGTCGATCGGGCAAGAGGCAGCTTCAGTGGAATCAGGGAGCGACGGCAACCAAAAGTAGACGTCGGAACGCCCAGTGACCGGGCTGTAGTTGCGGAACTGTTGTGCCGGACAGCTAAAAACCAAAGGGCCGCTCGTGCCGAGCGGCCCTTATGATTTGCATCGCCCATCAAAACTCTGAAACTTCTGTGAGGCTTGTGACTCTCACTTAACACCCCGATGACCTTCGCGGTGTTTAGCCTGTGTCGAGAGGTCGCAAAAACAGAGTGAGGATGAATCCCCAAACGCAATCAGCGGTACGGAAGCGAGCCAATTATTTGATCGCGCTCTCAGGGATATTGTAATCCGCTTTCGTGATGTTAAGTCAGGCATCACTGATGGCAACGAATGTCTTCCGAATAATCGGTTGCTGAATTGGCGTCTCAATTAAAACCCGCGCTTGCATTGCGGCGAGACACAGGTTTTGACCTCGCTGCTTGCCGAAATGGATGATGAGATCCGAACAGTCAACGTTCTCCTGATCGGCGAAAGTCGTTACTCGCTTTGGCTTTGCCGCCCCTTTCTAGCAAAGGTCGGTTGCGAATGCCACTTTGCGGACTCGCGGCAAGAAATAGTTCATATTCTCGGCCGCGCTAAACTCGACATCGTACTCAGCCTAAACACACAACAGAGCCTGGCTGAATTGACGACTCTGCTGGCAGGCTCGTGCTCGAGCATGTTCTACCGATTGCCTGCTGAAGAAGGTTGTTGGTGGCTGCCGGTTCTTAGAAACGGCGAGAGATGCCTTGGCGCACCCGCGTTCCGCTCGAGTGAGTTTACTCGCGCTCTTGGCGAGATCGTCAGAGGCATAAGTGCAGACGCCGCGGCAAGAAGGCCCGCAGCGACCTGAGCCCGGTTCGGAACAATTGAAAGTGGCTCTGGAATTGGTGGCCGCGATCAGCTCTGTTGCCTTCCAACTGTCCTTGATTTCCATCTGCCTTAAGGAATCCGAAACCTTTATACGATTCGTGACTCTCATTTAGTGCAGGCATCAGTTTTCTCCGTGAGTCTGAGGCCGCTCTCGAAGTCGCACTATGGGCGCAACGATGACGTTCAACGGAGTCTGAAACGGTCAGGGCATGAGCGCAAAGCAGCGTTGCACGATGGCTTCCTCGAGGAATCGCAAGGAAGGCAAATCCGAATGAAGACAGCAATCAATTTAGCTCACACGAGTGCCGTAATTGAGTTCAAGACTGTTGGCATGAAGAGTCACTCGCAAAGGAAGGCGCATCGCTTGTTGCGCAATAGGAACCGGGCGTTCATACCCGAACACGGATTGGAAGAACTAAAGCCAAACACGCCCGACAGTTTACCTTTGAGCGTCACGATCCGGCTGGCTCAGCAAGGCGACGCGGGGGCATTCGAAGCTATCTATCAACAGCATTGCCGCCGAGTGCATGCCCTTTGCTTGCGCATGCTACGGGATCCCATCGAGGCCGAGGACCTTGTTCAGGACGTGTTCGTGCTGCTATTCCGCAAGATCAATACCTTTCGCGGCGAATCGGCCTTCTCCACCTGGCTGCATAGGCTGGCTGCCAACCTTGTGCTGATGCGCCTGCGCAAGAAGTCGCCACCGACTGTCTCGATCGAAGCGGCTGCCGATATGGACGATGAAACCAGCTCGCCGGCCATCGATATTGGTACCCACGACTTATTCCTCGAGGGCGCGATTGACAGAGTGACTCTTGATCGCTGCATTGAGCGGTTACCTCCAGGCTACCGCGCAATATTTGTCTTGCACGATGTCCAGGGGTACCAGCACAAGGAGATTTCCGAGACGCTAGGACGCTCGATAGGTGTTTCAAAGTCGCAGTTGCACAAAGCTCGCATGCGACTGCGTCAAATGCTTCACGAGGTTCAGCGAGAGAAGGCCCGCGATGAACGACTAGCAGGCCGCAAGCTGGGTGATCGGTCCTGCACGGCATTGCTCCCTTTAGCGGCCACTAACTCTTGATATTGAAGGAGAAGAGAAATGAAAGTTCCGACTTTTCTAGTACCGTTTGACGCAAAGATGGCCGGGACATCGAGAACCCAAGAGAATTCAAAGACCCGTGCACCAGGAGAAGCTCCGCCATTCGCTCGTGATTCGAAGCAGGTTGGCCTTGCGATTCCTAAGGAGTTTTTTGCCGAGGCGATGCTGGAGAACAGCCCGACTAGACCACCGCGCCGCGTAGTGCCCGTCTAGGGCATGTGGCGGCTGTTAGACTCGGGGGATTCTTGGTGTCTACGCCACGCACGCAATTTTCTAAAAATAGTTCGGGTATTTTCGCCGCCCCTAACGTCGCAGGGACCATCGGGGCGCAAACTCCTCGGCAATTCAAAGTCATTTTCGACTACGCACACGGGAAATGATTCTTGAACCAAACGAACACTACAGCGACCCATCTTAGTCAGGAAGAAATAGGCCAAAGTCATTGACGGCTCGTTAGGTGGAACCGTGCGAAGTAGGAATTTGGACGCAGCATGAAAAGCAGCACGATCAAGACTCACCTTTTATCGGTTGGGCGCGTCTTCCTTCTTTTGCTTCTTAGCGCCGTCAGCCCGGGATTTGGCACGCCCATCACCGCCCAGTCGCTCTTCACTGACGACGTGAAGCACGACACACCCGGCCAAATCATCAAGCCGGGAGTATCCCTTCATATAGACGTGGATCTGGCGCTCGTCAACGTCACGGTCACCGACCCGTATAACCGCGTCGTTTCGGGCCTCGAGCCAGAAAACTTCCGCATCTTCGAGGACAACCTCGAACAGGAAGTCGTGAATTTCTCCTCCGAAGATGTTCCTATATCTATCGGCGTTATCTTGGATCTCAGCGGCAGTATGACCAACAAACTCGGCAAAGCCAAGGAAGCCGCCTTCCAGTTTTTCAATACTGCCAATCGGCAAGATGAGTTCTTTCTCGTCGGTTTCAACGAGCATGCCGAAGTCCTCAGTTCGTTCACCAACAGCGTCGAAGACCTTCAAGCCCGCATGCTTTCAGCCTCTGCAAAAGGGCGCACCGCTTTGCTCGATGCCATTTATCTGGGGCTCAGTCAGATGCGAGGCGCACAGTATGGCAAACGCGCACTGCTCATCATCTCCGACGGCGGCGACAATAGTAGCCGGTTCAGCGAGAAAGATATCAAGCGACGGTTGCGAGAGGCGGATACTCAGCTCTACTCGATCGGCATCTTTGAACCGTTCGAGTATCGGAGCCGAACGCCCGAGGAACTCTACGGGCCGTCGCTGCTCAACGAAATGACGGAATTGAGCGGTGGTCGCTCCTTCACCGTAGAGAATCTAAACGACCTACCGGACATCGCCGCAAAGATCGGCATGGAGTTGCGCAACCAGTACGTCTTGGGATACCACCCAAGTAATAAAACCCACGACGCGCGCTGGCGGAAGATCAAGATCAAGCTGCGCACTCCCAAGGGACTTCCACCTCTCACTCCGTACTCGAAGACAGGTTATTACGCGCCCAGTCGTTAGGATTCTTAAATCTGGTGGAGCTCTCATCAACCGGCAGATCCTGCCTTGCAGAGTCTCGAATCCAATTAATGCTGAAAATTTCGGAAACCTTTAGTCGCCTCGTGACTCTCATTCAGTGAACGGAGCACCTTTGCTAGGGCGTTCGAGACCGCCTCGAAATCGCAGCAAGAGCCAGTTTGGTCAAACCGGGCAACGAGATTAGCGATCTACGAGGCGGAAAGAATGTTCGAATGGTGTTCGTATCTCATTCTAATCGACAGGAGACTTTTAATATGACGAAGACGACAAAGGCCTTGCTCGCCGGTGCGGCGTTCGCGGGATTGTTCGCCGGAACCGGAGCCGCAGTTAAGGCTTCGACCCTGCTTCCTTCGCTGAAGACTTCCTTCAGCGCGCAGGATCAGGACCAGGGCCAGGACAAGAAGGACGACAAAACGGTCAAGGAAAAGCACGCTTGTAAAGGCCAGAACTCTTGCAAGGGCAAGGGTGGTTGCAAAGCTAACGACAACGGCTGCAAAGGCAAGAACTCTTGCAAGGGCAAGGGCGGTTGCGCGACCGATGGATCCAAGCCGCCTCAGGAGTAGCTTCAAATCAGGCGCAGTCCGATGTGGAGGGTTGGGAGAATTCTCCTGGCCCTCTTTCCTTCACCAAAGGAGTGGCAAAGAAGATGCCTGGAAATCGCTTTAATGGGTTTACAGATTACGGGATTGGAATTGGGCTCCGCGCCCCACATTACGAGCATATTCTTTCTCGCAAACCCGTTGTCGACTGGTTTGAGATTATCTCCGAAAATTTCATGATTGACGGTGGACGGCCGCTGCAGATCCTCGATCAGATTCTTGAACAGTACAAAGTTGTGCAGCATGGGGTTTCTATGTATTTCGGCTCGGCGGAAAAGTCCAACCGTGAACACCTTCGCCGGTTGAAAGAACTGGTGAAACGCACGAACACTCCGTGGCTTTCCGACCACCTCTGCTGGGGCAGCGTCGACGGACGCTACACGCACGACCTCCTTCCCATGCCTTACACGTTCGAAGCAGCTCGCCTTACCGCCCAAAAAGTCAGAGAGGTGCGGGATTTTCTCGAAGTTCCCATCGCTGTCGAAAATGTCAGCAGCTATGCCGAATATCATGTTTCGGAAATGACCGAATGGGAGTTCTTAAATGAGGTAGTTGACCGGGCTGACTGCGGCATCCTTCTTGATGTGAACAATATCTACGTCTCATCGCAAAATCACAACTTTAATCCTTTGACTTATGTGAACAGTGTTCCTGCGGAGCGCGTGGCGCAAATCCACATTGCCGGTCATTCGAAATTCGAGAAATATATTTTGGACACTCACGACCATCCCGTCTTAGATCCGGTCTGGAAACTTTACGAGCGTGCCATCCAACGCGCCGGGCATACGGCGACGCTGCTTGAGTGGGACGACAGCATTCCTTCCTTCCAGGAGGTTCATGACGAAGCGCTCAAGGCCAATCGATTTCTCACCGAGATGCAATTGGAGCTCGCCGTATGAGGCTCGCCACTCTGCAGAAGGCCGTAGCGCGCGCGGTGATGCATCCGCTCAGCCGGAGCGAACGTATGGGCACACGTGGGCCTAGCGGCGAGAGCATGGAACGCTACGCCGCTCGCTATATCAAGCCAAACGACCGCCTGACGTCCTTCGAACGCCTGGAAATTTACAACAGGCAATACTGGTTTCGCGTTCTCGGTAGCATGGCCGAGGACTTCCCAGGCTTGCGCGCAATTCTAGGCGAGCGGCGCTTTGACGACATGTGCCGTGCTTACCTCATGGAGTGTCCATCACGGTCGTTCACGCTGAGAAATCTCGGGTCACGGCTGGAAACCTGGCTGCGCAGAAATCCGCAATGGATACGAGGCCAGAAAATCCTCGCACTCGACATGGCACGTCTCGAGTGGGCCGACATAGAAGCATTCGACGGGGCAGCCGAACCGGCACTGCGCCTGGAAGGACTCGCCGGAGTCTCCCTCTCCAACCTCAAATTGCAGGTTCAGCCCTATGTGCAGCTCTTGGATCTCCACTATCCAGTGGACGACCTGGTGTTGCAAGTAAGGAATGACGATGACGCGGCGGACTTCGCCAGCAATGCAGTTGCTGAGCACCGCAAGCGTGCCACCGTGCAGGCTGCGGCGGCCCTCCCTGCGGAAAAAATATTCCTTGTTGTTCACCGCATTGATTTCTCCGTGTACTTTCGCCGGATTACTCGTGAGGAGTACGCAATGCTCTCGGCGCTCCGTGCTGGGAAATCCATCGCGAGCGCCATCGAGTTGGCCTTCAGCGGGAGTTCCATCCCTGAATTTGATCGCGCGGGATATGTCAGGCATTCCTTCGAGACGTGGGCCGCTTTGGGCTGGTTTTGCCAGCCAGGTAACGGACAAACAGAGAATCGCAAAATCGAAAAAGAAAGGTCTGAATCACCTATATGAACGCACTATTTAGGAAAGTTCGGCAATGGCACGATCGAGTTTTTGCATTGATCTCCTACGCGCAATCGCCGTTTCTCTTGTTCGTGAGGGTCTACTGGGGCTGGCAATTGTGGCAGAGCGGCTGGGGGAAGCTGCACAACCTGGACAAGGTTACCGAATTCTTCACCAGCTTGAACATGCCGGCACCCGCGCAGATGGCGGTCTTTATAGCTTGTGTCGAATTTCTTGGAGGCATCCTCTTTGCGCTTGGCGCATTTTCACGACTAACCTCTGTGGTTTTGACCGTGAACCTGACCATGGCTTACATCCTCGCGGACCGCGAAGCTCTTTTTTCGATCTTCTCCCAGCCTGACAAATTCACCGCTGCAGGTCCCTTCAACTTCCTTGTCGCTTCCCTGATTGTGCTGATTTTTGGAGCGGGCATGATCTCGGTGGACGCCGCACTGGCATTTTTTTCTGGCTCCGCACGAGTGAAGCAGCCGAACTCCGTCGCGGCCTGATCGCAAGCTCTCGCGCGAGAAAGTTTTTCATGGTCATGCAATGCTTCGAATCCTTATGGTGGGCTTCGTAACGACAACATCCTCGGGATCGCAGGCAGACAGCGCGTCAAAGCGGCTGCCGATTTCCGCAACCGTCGCCTGATCATCCAGCAGCAGCGTCGTTCCGCCGCCGAAGCTGTCGGTAAAGAGAGCGTGTAGCGCCCTCGCGTCGCGCCCGGCGCAGCTCAGCCAGTTTCACGCTCGGCGAAGCGTAGCGATCAATTCCAATGAACAACCCTCTGAACGCCATACTGACACCAGTCGCCTTCGCGCCGCGCCCACCGGCTAGCGCTTTGCGCGGGCGATATCCCCGGAGTGAATAAGGATGGAGCCGTCCTCTTCTGTGTCGCCGGCCAGATATTTCCGGCGCGCGGCCTCTTCGATGACCTTGCTGTTCTCCAGAAACACTTCGACCTTGTCGCGGTTGTCGCCTGCGAAGTCGTCGTCAAGAGCTTCGCGGCTGATAGCGCAGCGCACCCGCTTCTTGCCGTCCTGCCCGAAGAAAACGACCGTGTCGCGGTCGAAATCCTGTTTCCCGGTTTTGTCTGGAAACTCCAGATCGTGTTTTTCCATAAACCACCTTACCCGTTGCGCCAGGAATGCCGTGAACAGCCTGACGTCCGTATCTATGCTGGCGCGGTCGAGCGCCACGAGATAAGCTTTGCGATCCCTAATTCGGATCACCGTCCACGGATAACCTCCGGAGGCGAGCATTACGTTCATCAAGAAGCGCGCGACGCGGCCGTTGCCGTCCGGGTAAGGATGGATGTAGCCGAACAGCCAGTGACCGAGCACGGCGCGAACGGAAGCCTCGGGCTCTCGTTCGAGGAGGTCGAAGAATACAGGCATACCGTCCCGCACCGCCTCCCATCGCGGCGGAACATAGCGCGACGTGCGCAGGTAAACGGGTCCGTTGCGGTATCCGGCGAAGTCGCCCGGACGCATCGCGCCCGCCGTCACCTGCGGCTGAAAGAGCTGCCGGTACCAGTCCATGTGCTCCGTGCGCGCGACGGCACCCGCGGACGCACCGCTGATGACTTCGTCGACGGATTTCTTCACGAGCCGGAATGCCTGCCAGTAGCCGCGCGCAGCAAGCGCGTCGCGGTCCTTGCGGTCCTTCGCGTTGCTTTCCGGATTCCAGTTTCCCTGGCGCACGCGCTCGATCAGCGCCGGCGTCACCGAATATCCTTCGATGGAAAGTGAATGGTACGCGTCGCTTTTGTAGATTTCGTCCACATCGTGGAGATACGCGGCCTTGTCTTTCGGAAGGCCTGGAGCTTTCGGAAAACCGGCGACGACACGTTCCCGCGTGGCTTCCCATAGCATCTGCAGGCGGCCGGCGATTGGCGCCGCCGAGGGGCGCAGGCGGGCGAATACCTGGCCCGCTTCGAACGGGTTGCGCTCGCGCACATCGTAGCCCGCGTCCTTCATCGTCTTCACGATCTCGTCCGCGAGTTTCTCGCGGCCGGTTTCACGCAGCGCGGCGGCGAGGTAACCTGCCTTCGCGGAATGACCGCCGTTCAGCAAGAGCCGCAGCAGATCCGTCGCGTCCGGCTGGCTCGCGAGCACCACCTGAGTCTCGACAGGATTGCGCGCGAAGAATGTTTCCGCCACATCGACGAGCGCGGCCGCGGGCGAGAAAAGCCGCAGGCCGTCGCGGAAGACCAGATTTTCCTTCGGCGGCATGGCCGGGATTTTCAGGTCGTAAAGCGACGTGCCGAACAGTAGCTTCACCGTATTGTTCGCGCCTTTGGGGCTGTTCACGACAACCTGATCGGGAATGACGGTTCGCTCGCCGTGCAACAGGAGCGACTGCTCGGCAGACAAGTGCCAGTCTTCGCCGAAACGCTCGGCGCAGTAGCGGGCACAGAATTCCCAGAACGAGGCGTACCACGGCGTCGTGTCGCCTTCTTTTGCATCGGGGCTGGAAGAAATCAGCCAGCCTTTCATGACTTCCTGCAGGAACCCGTTCTCAACCAGGCGCTCGCGGTGTACACGGCTCAGATTGTCGGAGCGGAACACACGGCGGCGGCCGCCCTGCAGTTCTTTCAGGACATCGAGCGATTCAGCCAATCGTTCGTTCGGCGTCGGCATAGGGCCTTTCCGGTCCGCGGCATCACAAGTGTATTCTGCTGTGTGAACACAAGTATATTATGCCGTGCACATACAAGTCAATAATGCTGTTTAGTTACAAGTATATTCTGGCGTGTGAACACAAGTATATTATGCCATTATATTAATAAGTCTAATTATTACATACAGTTACATGAAGCTGCTCGCTGCATTTTCAGAGCGTTTTATTGAGCATTGTAGAGCGGAGAACAACCGGGGTAGCCCTTATAGGCGGGATGCTACCGATGGGTTAGCGGACAGTCAGACTCCCATCCTTTGAGCCTTGCGGGTATCGCGGGTATCCCTAGCCCTAAAGTCTTAGAATTTTATAGAAGTATTAAAGGTTTAGCCGCCAGCAATCCCGCACTACCCGTATCTGCCATCCCACGCCGTAGAGCGAGGCGAAGGCGACTCAGGTCAAGATGGCTAAGGGACTTGCCAGCCTTAGCAAAAGCCTTGTTTAAAAGCGAACGAATAGCCACCCAGCCACCGGAGTTTTTGCCGGTGCGAAAAACGGCGGACTCGGGCTTGCACACCTGACAATTGCTTCTAGTTTGCCGACCACCCGGAAGTTGGTCAGACCAGTCAAGCGCGTTCTATAAAGGGGAGGGTCAAGAGAAAAAACATCTCTGGCGACTGGAAGGAGCGGGGCTGTTCGCTGCGTCCGTCGTGACGACACCGTGCATCGCGATTTCAGAGGGCAGGCTCCGCAGACTTCGGGTTTTGCTGCATAAAGCACGGCACGATCTTTCCGCATTAGTTGTTTGCGGGCGAGAGTCTGCCTGGCCGGGCACCGGAACGTGTCGCTCTCCGCTTGGTAAGTAAATTCCGTGCGGTCGAACAGCGTGCCATCTCCTCGACTGTTCACGCCACGGTTGGCAGGCACATGCGGCAAGATGCCCTTCGCCTCGCAGGCTTCGGCCTGCTCTCCCTTCGAGTAGCCCGCATCGGCAACCACGTTGATCGCCTGCGCAGCCCCGCCCGTCGCTGCCTGCGCGGCTTCCGCCATCGGCTGCAGGCTGCCGTTATCGCCGGCCTGAACGGTCACTGGTTGCGCCACGATCAGCGCGTGTTCGGCATCGACGGCAGCTTGCACCTTGTAGGCAGGAAGGAAGCCGTGCGTGGTTCGCAGGAAGGCAACTTCCGGCTCCGGGTGCCGGTGCAATTTTTCCAGCGCACTGGCCACAGCACTGGGGTCGATGACCACCTCGTCTTGCTCATCGCTCTGCTCCAACTGTTCCAGATAGCGTTCCAGCGCCTCACGCTCGTGCACACTTTTCACACTGCTGACGGCCTGGAACTTCGAGCCGTCGATAGCGACCCATTCGCCTTTCACCAAGCCTACCGAGCGCGCCAGCCGCACCAACTCGGCTCCCGCTGCGGTTACGCCCTCGCGATGCATGCGCCGGAACTCGGCAATCGTCTTGTGCTCCGGCGCTAGCCGTCCCAGCAACCACAGCAACTCCATGTTCCTTCGGCACTCCGACTCCAGCCGCCGCGAGGAACGGATCTGCTGCAAATAGCCGTACAGGTAGAGCTTCAGCAGATCGCGCGGATCATAACCAGGCCGCCCAGTCTCGGCCGCCTCGGCGCGCTCAAATCCCCATCCCGCCATGTCCAGGCGATCGACCAATGCATCGATGACCCGGCACACATGATCCTCCGGAATCAACTCTTCCAAGGTGACTGGAAAAAGAGTTCCCTGCGTACGGCCCTCACCCTGCACAAAGCCCATAAGAAATTCCCTCGCTTTTCACCAGGGAATCTTCTCATTTATTTTTGGGCGGTCAACAGAGTTTCGTAACAGTCTGAAAGGGAGCGCCCTTTTATAATGCGTTTCTCAGGACTTGACGCCCAAGCTTTCTCTCTTCGTTGACGGGTAGTATCCTTCGGGACAAATTCGGCTAGACGTTGTTGCTCTAACTTCCGATCAGTTCTACGCGCCAAATCACGAAGACTTGTTCAACGCCCTCTTGCCATTTCAAAAGTGATCGGGTTACTTGTGGTAAGCCTTCAATTTGTGCCGAGAGGATTTCACTCCCTGGCAATGATTTTCCTCGCGGCGATGGAAGGGCGCAGATCACGGATAAGTTTGGCACTGCCTGGAATCGCGGGCAACTTAGGGCTCGACGCGGAACGGCTGGACCAAATCCTGCTCCGGCTTGCCCGGGTAGGTGGCATAGCGGCTGAAGACGAAAACATGCAGTCTGTATTCTCCGGGTGCAAGGGGCTGGAAAGGTCTCGCCACGTCGTGGATTGCCGCGCTCTCTCCCGGCGCGAGGCTGCTCTTCCGAATCGGGAAAGACAGAGCGCCACCGGCTGAAATGGCATTCCCGTAGTGCCGAGCGCCAGGAATGGCTTTTGTCTGCTTCGCGCTCTCGGAGATCGCCTCCCATCCGTAATTCACGGAGATGATGTTCCCGCATTGATCCCCGGGAATAGCTATCTCTCTCTTACCAGTGTTCGTAATCGCATAGGACAACGATATTGGTTCTCCGCTCTTGTTCGTCTCCGAAACCACCAAGCCAGCAAGTCGAATGCTCTTCTCGGTCAAATCCGGGATGTTATCCGCCGGAACTTCCGGCTCAAGCTTGCCCGCCGGAGCAGGATTCGCCAGCGCCGCCGGTACGCCCTCGAGCCCAACGCGTAGAATTCGGCAGGCCATGAAGTAATCGTTGCTATCGCAGATGTCGATGTTGGCCTTTTCCTTCGAGAAGTCGAACGTTTTCCCTTCCGTGTCGAACACCACAGTAAAGCTGTAAGGCTTGCCAGCTTCGTAGACGTACTTCTCATCATTGTATTCCGGATGCATTTTATGAAAGTAGTATCCGAAAACCTGGTTGTCCTCTGGTCCCACAGTGGCTGGATATGTCAGGTATGGCCACGTCTTGGGAAACATCAACGTATAAGTCAGCGCAAACCGGGTCCCGCCGTCGTCCGAGCTCAACGGCTCAATCGAAGTGCCGACATGCCGGATTCGATTGAGAGCGTATTTCCTTTCCGCATGTTGAATCAGTATCGTGAAAAAGCTCGCCGGAAGGGCCAACTCCGCCACTCCCAATATGAGGATCGCGCAACTTGCCAGCGCCAGTTCGCGCTTTTGGCGGACGAACTTCCGCACGGAAAGAAACGCCACCCAGATCAATGCGATCTCGAGAAAAAAAATGCCCGTAAAAAACAGCGGGGAGGAATAAATGGCGCTTTCCTTCATGCCACCAGCGAACATAATCAAGTTCTGGATCAGCGCCAGCAGCGTGGCCAGGATCGCAATCACGAGCATCATGCATTCAACCGTACCACTTCCGGCGTTGAGTTAGGACAGATTGGCACCAGACGCACGTTTCAATTACTGGCCGCACAGTGGAAGACAGAGCTCGGGACCCGTTTCGCTTGGGACCCCATATGAAAAATTAAAGAACTAGGGAGTCGAGCCGGAACCCTTTAAGCTCTGGCATTCGCCGCTAGCGGTCACGCGGCTGTCCCGATAAACAAGATCAGTTTGCTTGTAGCGACTCCGATGACCAAAATACTGATACCTGAAATCAATCACGCCGTGAGCGACCCAGCCGGTAGGCGAAGCGGTGAATGAATGCGTATGAGAAGGGTGCTCACAAAGGGTTGTGTGTTATATGCTACCTTTTGATGACAAAACTAGATATTGAACTAGCCCCATGAAGCAGAAAACTATCGGCACTTGGCTGGTATTCCTAATTCTCATAGGTTTGCTCGGATTGGTTCTGTTATGGTTTGCAGGGCCAAACATGTCGAACTTGTAGCGGTGAGAACTTCAGGATTCGCAGCTAGCATATCCTGATTGCCAATCCCGAGTGGTCGGAGCTTCGACACGCTGTTTTGTCTAGACTTTCGCTCGTGACACCGTCATGTGCCGAATCTCAACTAGTCCGCTTCGCTTTTCGCAGCGCAGCACCCCCGTTCCTAAGTAAGGCCGCTCTTGGGGTTGGTATAGCGCTATACGGAGAAAAATGCCGCCGGTGGCAATGGGTACGGATCTGTACGACCAGGAGCTTGTTCGTGAGATAGCTCTCAAGAAAAAGCTAGTGAACTTTTGGAACAGCCACCGAGTGTATTGGGACGGAATTTCAACGGAGGAGGCTGCTGCTTCGCCGCAACGCGAGCGAGCAGCTTTTTTTCTTCCGGACGGCGCGAAAGTTCTAGATGTAGCGTGCGGTAGCGCGGCGAACGCTCCGTTGATTACGCGGAGATGCAGCTACGTCGGTTCCGACATTTCGGAGACGGGTCTGCGGAGAGCGAATACGGCGGCTTTGCGGCTAGTGTGCGGAGACGCAGATAAGCTTCCGTTCGGCGACGAGTCGTTTGACGCGACGATTTCGACGTTTGCGCTAGAGCACTGCGTGAATCCCGTGCGCATGCTGCACGAGATGCGCCGGGTGGTGCGGCCGGGTGGACGGATTGTGCTGCTGGGACCATCCTGGGACCTGCCATTCTGGTATCCCAACTCGGTGCAGAGTAAATTGCAGCAACCTGGTTGGCGAATGGCGTATGCGCGAAAGCGGTTACTCGGGCAATTACGTGGCTGGTTATTCGGCCACCTGCCGTTTATGCGGATCGAAGATCCCGATGCTTTTCACCGAGTCTTTGTTCACGACTCGGATGCGGTATACGTGGTCTGGAGCTACGAAGTGATCCGCCAAATGAAGCGGTTTGGGTGCCGATTGGTGCATTCCGAGGTCGATGACAGGATGTGGGGAACAAAGAGTACGGTGCGACTCTTGAAGCGAGCGCTCTATTTGCTTCCGCCGTACCGGCACGCCGGAGGTACGGTGTTACTGGTCTTCGAACGATGACAATCCTCGTGCTTTGCGCGGAAGAAAACTTGTGCAACATGCTTGCACACTATGCGGAGGCGCTCCGGCGGCGCGGCGTTCGGCTGGTATGCGCTGACCCAAAGTTTGCACGGAATGGCGATCTCCACGAGTGGTTGCGAGTGTGCCCAGAGCGGCCGTCATTAATCTGGCATCCAGAATCGGACGTGCCGTATTTACCATGGGGACTGGCGAGTGTGGATATTCCGACGCTGTGCTTTCAGGTAGACACGTACGTGTATACGGGCAAGCGAATTGCTTGGTCCATGCTGTTCGATTTCGTTCTGGTGTTTCATCCAGGTTATGAGTCGAAGTTCCGCAACGCGGGACATGCCGGGGCGCGTTTCGTGGCTCACGCCGTCGATGCGCAGCAGTTCGCAGGGCCGGAGATGGAGCGCATCTACGACGTCGGGTGGGTGGGCCAGACGATTGGGCCGATTTATCGCATGCGAGGACCAATTCTGAACGAGTTATCAAAATCGTTTCGGATGAATAACGCGAAGCGACGGTACAGCCAGGAAGAGATGGCATTGACGTACCGGCAATCGAAGATCGTTGTCAATGTGGGGAGAGACGACTATCCGCAAGATGCGAACTTGCGGACGTTTGAGGCAATGGCGTCGGGGGCTTTGCTTTTGACGTCGCTGCCCACGGAACTCTCGGAGATTGGATTGGAGGAAGGAGTCCACTTTGTGGGGTACCGCGATGTTAGAGAGATTGTGCCTCTGGTACACAGATATGTTGAGGATGAAGCGGCGCGCCGGAAGATTGCCGAAGGATGCCGGCAAAAGATACTGGGTGAGCACACCTACCAGCAACGCGCGGACACGATTTTGGCGTTGATTGACCGGTTTGAGAACGAGCGCTGCGCGCCGGCTCGAAAATGGCCTGAGGCGCGAGTGCGGTTGACATATTTGGATTATTTCGCGGGCAATGGAGCTCTGGATTGTGCTTTTGCGGAGCTGCCTAGAATTGCGCGCGGGAATTTTGTGGAGGCGGCGGCGGGTGCCGGAATACTGACGCGTGTATGGGGACAGCGAACACGGGCACGAATTAGGGCTCGATTCGCACGGGATTGAGACGGGACTGGCGTGGACCGCAAATTGAACAGGGGGGGTTGAGTTTCTTGAAGGTATGGACCTGCGCGGCGAATACGATGTGTGGCACCAACGGGTGTTCGATGCGGACCCGGAGCATGAGGATGCCTCAACTCCCTGGTATCAGCTCGTGCGCGAGAGGCTTGGCGAAGTCGCGGGACTTAGCGTGCTGGAAGTCGCGTGCGGCCGCGGCGGGTTCGTCTGCGATTTGCGCCGAAGAGGCGCGCGTGTGATAGGGTGCGATTTTTCCAGTGCGGCGCTGCACGTCGGCAAGGAGAGACTTCGCCGGACGTCCGCGGAGCAAGGCGTGCAGGGTTTCGTGCAGGGTGATGCGCAGGGATTGCCGTTCGCAGATGCGTCGTTCGACATCGTGATTTCCTGTGAGACAATCGAGCATGTCCCCAATCCGTGGATGGCCATGAAAGAGATGTATCGCGTGGCGCGCGCGGGTGGACGACTGTTCCTAACGACTCCGAACTATCTGAACTTCATGGGGCTTTATGAGATCTACGCGCGGATCGCGCATCCTGGGCGCAAAGACGACCAACCCTACGACCGGCGTCAGTGGTTTCCGCAAGTCCGCCGGTACATTCAGCATGCGGGCTGGAGGATCCTTCGCAGCGACGGAACAGTGCACCAGTTTCCTTTCATCCCTGGACGCAACCCTATCGGCTTTCCCATTCTGGAGTCCAATCGTACCGTGCGCCGAATGCTGAGTCCTTTTGCCTATCATTATTTTGTGATCGCGGAAAAACGAGGGCGGTTGAAATGCGGATCGTGATCGCCGCGCCGGTGTCGAAGCAGCGGGAAGGAGGCGTCGCCAATGTCGTGTACAACACTGCCGAGGGTCTGCGACGCCGGGGCCACGAGGTGACCTGCATATTCCGCGAAGACGTGTTCAAAGGGCCGGTCCTTATTCCGAGGCTAGAGGCGGTCCATTTTGCATGGAGATTGGCGGCACTACTGCGAAAACGTCGAAACGAGTTTGACGTGGTGAACATTCATGCGCCAGTGGGGTTCGTGTATGGATTCCTGAGGCGCTGGCGGACGGCCGGGACGTTGCCACCGTACGTGATGTTGATGCACGGAATCGAAGAGCAGCGTAATTATGCGATGTCGCGCGAGGCGAAAAAGGGGAGAGCCTGGCACTTCTCGTGGAAAAACCGCTTGTGGCAGCACGCTTACAACATGCGGCTATATCGCTGGTCGATGAAGACGGCAAACCACTCCATTGTGATCAATCGCGAGTCGTGGAGCTGGTTGTATTGGCATTATCACCTCGAAGGGCGCGTCTGGTACATTCCCAATGGAGTTGAGCCGCACTTTTTTCTGGAGCGCGAATACGCGCCGGTACGCGCGCTGCGATTGCTCTTTGTCGGGACTTGGCTCGATCACAAGGGCATCTACTATTTGCGCGATGGGTTCGAAGCGCTGGCCAAGATTCATCCGGAGTTGCGGTTAACCGTCGCAGGCTGCGCTGTTGATGCGGAAAGCGTGAAGCAATGGTTTTCGCCGGCGATTCGGGACCACGTGGATGTGTTGCCGTTTGTTTCAAGGGCCGAAATGCCCGCGCTTTATGCGCGGCATGACATTTTTGCTTTCCCTTCGTTGATGGAGGGCTTGCCGATCGTGCTACTCGAAGCGATGGCGACTGGGATGCCGGTGGTGACAACTGAGACATGCGGGATGATAGACGTCGTCGAAGACGAGCACAGCGGTCTGCTGGTAGAGCCGGCTAATGCGCAGGACTTTGCCGCGTCAGTGGGGCGGCTAGTGGAATCGCCGGAGCTTCGCGAACGCCTAGGCCGCGCTGCGCAGGAAACAATGAAACGGCATACGTGGGAGCGCACTACCAAGGAGCTTGAGAGCTTGTTTGCGAAGGCCATGGCGGAGCACGACGCGGGTCATTTGCATGACTGAGTTAGCGGTCGAGAGTTGTCGAATCATACAGGCGGTCGGATCGATCTTGACTCTTAGGTTTTGGCGTGAAAGCACCTGCGCCCACGAAAACGGCTGAAAGTTCGCCGCCGACCAAAATACATAATATCGGGTCGATCAGAGGCACACGCAGCCTCGTGTTCATAGTAAAAGGCAAGTGCAGGACGGTCGCGGCAACGCAATATAACCAAAGAAGATTGGCGATTCGTGGAGTGGCCGTCCGCAAGCGCAACCATCCTAGAATGGCCACGGCCAAGGTCCCCCAATAAAAGAACACACCAGCTGCCCTTAGAATCCGCTGACTCCTTGGAAAAGAGGACGTCTCTAACAGTTGGTCGGTGCTCAACCAGAAGTAGCAAACCTTTTTCGTCAGCAGACGGAAAACGTGAAAGCCTTCCGACTTCCAGGCAAGGTAGGCTTGGTATTTTGCTTGCCGATTCAACTCGACTTCTGACGGAAACTGAAGCCGAATTGGGTTATCGGTTTCGATGTCCGACAGCCACCATCCCGCCCGTTTCCAAGTATTCGACTCCCATGGCTGGGTGCGCCCTGCCGGACTGAGCACTCCTTGTAAAGCGGTCAAGCCAGTCTGTGATGAATACAAAATGCCGCCGTGGAATACGATCGCATTTCGTATTACCCACGGGCACACAATGAGGGCCGCCACAACGAGCGGAACTATCGCGCGCCTCGTGCTTATCGAGCGTATTGGTATTTGGAAGGCAGCACAAACGATCACTAAGGGAAGAAAGATCGCATTGAATCGCAACAGCATCAGTATTCCAGCACAAGTCCCCATTGCTACGAGCGGCATCCAGCTCTCTTTTGATCTCGCTTGAACTAAGAAATAAAGAAATAAGGACACAAAGCAGGCCGTGAAAGTCTCCGTCAGAATCTGGGGAGTAAAAAAAAGGAGAGTGGGCATGAACAACGTAAGAGCAAACGTTGTCCATTTCGAGTTCCGCCCCCAGAGTTGCGCCGCCGTTTCAGCACAGAAGAAAGCAGTCAGAACGGCCGCGATGAATTGCACGAATCGCATTACTAACAGAGAGTAGGAACCGAAAAACCGATCAAGGAATCCTAGCATCAGGGGGTAAAGGGGGGCCCGGAGCGCGGTTGGCTGGCCAACGTACGTCAGCCCCTTTCCGTGCGCAATCGCATTGCCCAAGAGAATATAGGCCGGAGCATCGCTCCCGCCGCTTAGTGCCCCCGCAGGGGTACCGCCGACTCGCCATATTAAGACAAGCCGCGCTAATAAGCCCACGGCCATCAGGCACGAAATAAGAACAATCCAAGGGATATTCCAACCTTTGTGGGCGGATCTTTCTCGGTTTGTTGGCAGTTTGGCCTCGCTGGAAGAGATTGTAACAGTCTCGCCGAAGACCTCTCGACCGTGGCATCAATTTCGACTGGCTGGCGTTCGTCGGTTGAGGACACCAAGCCTACCGTTTCGCGCAGCGAGCGCGGAAACTATTTGGCCCGAAGATGAACTTCGGCGCGACCGAACCGCATGTCATGGAACTTGAACTGGCGAGAGCGGAGTGGAAAAGGCGGCATCCTCCTAACAAGGCGGCGCGCATTACACGGCTGCCCGAGTTGTAAAGAGAAGTTCATTGATGTTCGTCGGTCAGGATTGCCCAGAGTTTTCCTTGGTGACGTTGTGCGCTTCCTTGTCGTCGCGCAACCCAACAAACCTTGAATGCCGCAGTCGATCCGCATCCGTCCATTCGAGAAACTCAATCTGGGCGACTGCTTCTGGCCTCAGCCAGATCGCATTTTTCATCTTCTCGGCGCTGAGCTCGTCGCCGAATCTTGAGCGTTTGGTCTCGGGAAGATTTACGAATGGACAGATGGGTGTCACCAGATGCTTCAGCTTCGAGAAAACTTGCCTCCGGGAGGCCGGGACGAATCCGTTCCGAGTCCTAGCCACATACATGAGCTTATTTCCGTCGTAGTATCCGACGATCAGGGAGTCGATCCCATGGGGCCCCGGAAAGTACCCGCCGATAACAAACTCCTGGCCGAGCTTCACGCGATGTTTGATCCACGCTCCGCTCCGCTTCCCGGGTTCGTATGTGTTGTCTTTCCGCTTGCCGACGATGCCCTCGAGACCCTGCTCTCTCGCAGATTGGAGCATGATCTGGGCAGAGACCTCGAAAAACTCAGAAGCGAATACTCGGTTTGACCGGAGCTTGAGGGCGGAGAACATTAGCTCTCGGCGCTCCTTTAGCGCCAAGTGGGTAAGATCACGATTTCGATAAACAAGCAGGTCGAAAACGTAGTAGACGATCTGAGAAGCGGCCTCGCGGAAATTTTGAAGCAGGTTAAAATCGGGACGACCCGCCACGTCTAGCGCGACGATTTCACCGTCAATCACTGTTTCGTCGGGCAGGTCCGCGAGACCCTCAACTATGAGTGGAAACCTTTTGTTTAGCGGCTTGTGATTTCGACAGAAAAGCATCACTTTCCCGCCCGACTTCACAGTCAACGCCCGATATCCGTCGAGCTTGATTTCCCAGACCCACGCCGGTCCGTCTGGCGGCTTCGCCGTCGCCAGGCATTCCATCGGCTCGATGAAGGCAGCTTCTCCTCTTGGAAGAGAACGGAGTTTCTTGTCGACGGTTCGGCTCACAGGCACGGTGTAGGAAGGTTACAAGGCGCGGGCCGAGGGCCGAGAAAGATACTTTGAGCCGCTACAATTTCCGCTACAGTGGCCTCCAGGAAGCGGAATCAAAGGCGAACTAAGCGGTTTGAAATCTTGGAGGCGCGGGTGGGATTCGAACCCACGAATGGAGGTTTTGCAGGATATGCGTCTATCGCTGGCCTATTTCTTTTCAGCAGGTTGAGACTGTCTGGGCTGGTTCTGTTGGGGGTGTTTGGGCACGTTTGGGGGTGATTGTGCAACGAATTGTGCAAAACTGCCGGACACCACAAATCGAGCAAGCGACCCTCATTGCCGCTTCCGCCTTAGTCTAGCCTTCTTATACTCTTCCCAAACTGCTTCAATTGGCTTCACAGCAAGACCCTCTTGAATCTTTTCGATTGCGCGCTGTGAATATCGCTTGAACGAAGTTTTTCCGAAAATCACGTCCTTGAAACAATCTGGATCCTTTTGAATGTCAAAGCACCAAATCGCCGCTGTTGCCTTACTTCCTGAGAGCTTCAAGTGGCCCGCTAGCTGATCCCTGCCCAAATTGTAGAAACCGAGTTCATCTACTCTCTTGATGGCAACAACTGATGCCCCTGGAGTACCTTCAGGCACCAATTGGACAGGAATTCCCTCCTTCTTAACAATGCGCAGATTGACAGTGTGACCCCCTCCATCCTTGCTGAACGTGATCGACGCAGCACCACGGAAAACATCCTGCCAGGATTTCCCCCCGGTGAGTTCTTTCGCCTTGCTGCGGAGTTCACCTGTGCTTGGCTGTAGTTTCTCGCCTCGGATCGTTGCATCGAGTATCGCCAGTGGCCGCAGCCGTGCGTAACCTTCCGTTGTGCGCCTAGTTCCGGGCCGCAAGAGTTTCTGTACCTCGCTAGTTTCTTTTGCGAATAGCGTTTGCAGATCAACTGGGGCCATCGTTGATATAGGCAAGACTCGGGCTGGCAATCGTTCCGCGAGCGTCTCTTCAAACACTTTCTTAAGGATGTCTCCAAATAACGTCACGCCTGATTGAGCGTGCAGGTAAAGTTGTTCCTCGGCTACGTCGATTAGGTGATGCTGCGCAGCATCTCTGAGACCGTTAATGGTTTGAAGAGTAAGTACTTGCTCGTCTGACAAGAACTTGATGTCTCCATCGCTCAGCGCGCAGCGCACGCAAGCATCAAATCCGATCGTCTCTCGCGCGCGCTTTTCCCGAATCCTTCCGCCACGATGTAATATGGCGGCCTTCAAAAGCATCTCGAACGCATGATCCAATAGAATTAGTACGGTACTCGTCCGGCCCAGATCGTCAGCCTTGTTAAAGCTCTCAACGCTGAGAATTAGGGACGCAAGACCCTTACTAAGAAGCAAGCGAGCTTCGCGCTTCATCTCGCAATCCTCATAACTTGTCGCTTGGTCCCCTGCTTGCTTGACGCGAATCGCCATCTTGGACCTGATTGGCGATAAGCACTCAGCGTTCGGTTAACTGCGGAACGCACCAACGTCCCCCGCGTGTCGTGCTGTTATATCATCGGCGTGAATGGCCGAGAAGAGAGCCTCGTATACTCAGAGCCTCGCGCGACGTATAGACGGGGCTTATGCGTCTTACAGGACAGGCGAACCCAACGGTGAAAAGCTCCTGTACGACGCCCTTCTTGCTCAAGCGAACAATATAGTCAGATACCGCCTTCGGGCGGACGGTATTTTCGATACTCTAGCGAGAGAGATCACACACCGCTTCGATGATGGGGCTCAGCGCTTTCCGAGCTAACAGCAAGCTTTCGACCTGGTTCTATCGGATCGCTCAAAACGAGGTAGATCGTGCTCTTGGCGCGCATATCGCGGAGCGAGAAACCTCTGTCCCAATCTACGCACCTGACCTAATCGGTTCAGATGCCGACGACACGCCAGCACTCCGCGAAAAGGCACGAAGACTAGACCAGACAAGCCGGGCCGCTCAGCACGCTAAACTCGACGCCGACAAGTTGGGGCGAGACCTTCCTCGCAAACAAGCTAAGGTCATTTCGTTGCTGGCAGAAGGTTACAGCCTAGAGGAGATTGCCGAGCTAACTGGATCGCCGCTTGGAACGATCCGGAGCCGCTACAATCTCGCCAAGCGCAAAATGGCAGGACGTGCGAAGAAAACACCCCGGAGCAAGTAATATAAAAACCTTTTTCTGGGGTCTAATGTTTTGGGCGAGTAATCTAGGCCGTACTCGTAGGAAACGTTTAGGAACTTCTGCTGTCTCAGAAGTATTTTCTCGAAACTTCGCAAAAACCGTTACCAAAAGTTCCCCCCCGGGTCTAATCCGTTGCGATTCGATTTTTCGCATTGCCCCAGTCTTCATTCTCCGGGCTAATTGCCTAAAGTCTCGGCTAGCCTTCGCAGCGGTTTCGCATAACTGTTTTATTTTTAGCCATTTGCAGGTTGGAGACTCCACAAATCTACATGCAGAAAGAAGAAATCATGAAAACCGAAGGACCAAACCTCCCCACATCGCCAATTGTCGCCCCCAATAAGCGCTTGTCTGGGGAGCAGTTGACCGAATTATTGAAAGCTCTACGCCGGGCGACCTCAGGAATTCACTCCGAGCTCCGGGTATGCCTCGCTGTCGAAGGAAATCTGTTCGAGTCACCACCTCCGCAGGCTCACGTTCGGCGTAAGCAGCAATTTGAGAAGGCGTACGAGCAGTCGCGGCAAGCAGAGGCGAAGCTAGAACTCCTGGTCGCTCACTTCGGAGGATCGCTGTGACCTTCACTACCGAGCGTCTCCCCCTGGCAATCTACCTCCACGCCAGCGGGAGCTTGAATTTTTCCCGTTGCGAGCGCGGATCTGGTGAGAAGGTTCGCTTCGTCTTTATCGACCCGGAGCAATTGGGCAACGAACTCGAACTGGAATTCGAGCGCGGAGCCCAGGTTTCTGCAACCGCGATGTTCGCGAGTCAAAAGTTCCTTCGCCGCAAGCTAAGCGAAGCACTAAACAATCGAAAAATCGGAGAATACTTTGTCCACGATAGTCATTCCTGAACCCGCCCTCGTCATACCCACCCCCGCAGAATCAACCACACGGCCAACACCAACTAATATCGAAAAACTTCGAGCTGATTTGGCTCGCTGGCTCTCGATCCCGCCCGAAGACCGGGACGTGATTGACTTTGCCCTTGGCGTCTACAAGTCTCACGATATTCCGGGTGATCCGTTGTGGGGAATCATCATCGACGCCAGCGGCGCAGGGAAAACGGAATTGCTGAGGGCATTCCGAAACGGTCACGATGCCTACTTCTTGTCCAACCTAACCGAAAACACGCTTGTCAGTGGATACCGCGACCCGAAAGCACCGGAGAAAGACCCGAGCTTGCTGCCGGAACTAAATGAGAAGGTGCTTGTCATCAAGGACCTCGCACCATTGTTGGGAATGCGGGCTGAGGCTCGGGGTGCTGTAATCGCGGGACTTCGAGACGCCTACGACGGCTTTACGGACCAGGGCAAAGGAAACCTTGGGCGACGCAGCTACGAGGCTCGCTTCACTCTTCTCGCCGCCTCGACGCTTGCGATCGAGCGGACAGACACCGTCGACCAGGAACTAGGCGAACGATTTATCAAGTTTCGAGCTCGCGGAGCGGACTCCAAGGACGAGGTCCGCAAGGCCATCAGCAACCTTGGTGCGGACATGTCGATGAGGAACGACATCGAGGGCACCATTTCCAGCTACCTCGATCAGTTGCCGAAGGCGAGCGACGCGTGCGTGCCAACTCAGCTTCAGGAGCCTCTCGTTGAATTGGCCGTTTTCACCGCCAAGGCCAGGTCTCACGTTGCCCGAGACCGAAATGGCGTAATCCAATACTTGCCTCGCCCTGAAGTCGGCACCCGGCTAGGGAAAGAACTCGGGAAGCTATTGCTCTCTCTTGCGGTGGTTCGAGGGAACGACGAGCCAGACAAATCGGACTTCGCGACGGTCGTCCGAGTCGCTGAGGACTGTATACCCCCAAATCGGATGGCTGTCCTGAATGCCCTGCGGTCCTGTGGTGAGTCCGTCGCGCCGAGCGACATTGAAAGGGCAACGGGCCTACCTCACTCGACTGTAACGCGCACGCTTGAAGACTTGGAAGTCTTGGGCTTGGTGGAGTCCTTCCTCTTTGGTCAGTACGATCAGGGGAGGAAATGGAAGCTGCTAGCTGATTGGAGGGCGGCCCCCTAGTTGTCCCGCAACATCCGGGGGCCCTGCTTTTTATTAGGGGTATGCCAGCTAGCGGCGGGACTCCCCCCGTTTTTGCGGGACAGACAGGTCTTCACAAGTTGCAACCATGCCCTTAGGTAAAGGTGGGACTGTTCAATTCCTGAGGCACTTAGGCGTTTATTGAGTCTGCGGGCGCGCAACGATGAGGTCAGCCCCCAGCTAGGCCATGAACGGATGCGGGGACAAGGATAAAGGTCCCAAGTTGTGCAATCCGAATGGGTTAGCGGAGGCCGAAACTGCGATTCCAGAGTTTGACGAGGGATAGGGCCGCACAGACTCTGCCACCTTAAGTCAGCTGATGGGCTGGCGCGGCAGGACATTAACCCTCCCCTGACGGCTACCACACTTGCTACAGCAGAACCGTCTCGGCAGGTGCGCCCTGCGCTTGCGTTTGACCCCCGGCAGCGTAGGATTCTCGTTGGGATGTTCCAACCGGGCCAACTCGTCCGTGTTAACCTTGCAGGCCTCCAAGCCGAGGGCGTCATGTTTCAAGCTGCGGTCACCGACGTCATCGCTCACATTGTGAAACAAACTTCAGAACAGCCGCCGAAATACCTCGTAAAACTTTTGTTCTCCTTCCGGGGCGTTAGCGAAGTCGAGGTCCCCGCCGAACGCATCTACGGCGACAAGTGAGGCGCAGAAAGCTACTGGAGTGGGAGGCGGACGGACCCGTAGCAGCGCGCGTAGCCCCACAGCGCGGACGCAAATCGCTAACGCCGAGCCGAAACCACGATAGAATTGTGCCAAAAACGGCGGGCCCAACCGTAGTTTCCTGCGTGCTAAGTTGCAGCCGCGGTTTTTTTGAACGATGCGATCGCGTTTTCCGTCTTGTCGAATACCTCAAACAGTGTCACGAGCTTGGTTATCTGAAGCACCTCTTTTGGCTGATGACCGACGCGGGCAAGCCTGACGTCCCCGCCGATTTTCCGAGCCGACACGTACAGGGCCACTAAAGTACCCAGGCCGCCGCTATCTATATAAGTGACATCTCCGAGATCGAGCACGACTTGGCTGGATTTGCTCAACAGGTCTTTCACCAGACTTCGCAGAGATGCCGACTCTTCGCCAAAATGGATAGCACCGCTGAGATAGACCACAAAAACCCCGTCCACGTTGCTGGTAGTCGTGTTAAGGGTCATGAGAACCTCCCCGCCACAATCGACTGTCTCGGAGGCGAAACGTCCCCGAGTTGCCGCAACAAGCCCAGAGCGTCCCATCGCGCGTACGAATCAAGAATCTTCCCATTTGTGATGTGGTGAATCGTGATTCCCTCAAGAGATACCTTCTTGCCGGTGGCAGGAATATCCGTGAACTCCCCTTTGTGTGTGCCGGAAATAGTCCAGCAGACAACAACCTTTCCCTTTTCGGCGATGATGTCTTCAATCGTGAAACGCAGGTCCGGAAAGCTAGTCGTGAGCTCGACCACTCGCCGTTTGTACAACTTTGGACCGGTCTGCGAGCCAGATACGATGGGGTCGTTGAGTGCGTGGCTTGGGGAGATCAGCTCGTCCACAACTTCAAGCTTACGTTTATTCCAAACTTCTTCGTAGAAGCGGCGAACGATCGCCTTGTTGTCCGTGGGCATGTGCGCTCTCCCCCTCCGGCGTCTTTGGAGATGAGGCCGTGCCTTACGAATTTCGTTGAGGAAAGGCTAGGGGTAAGGCTGAAAAGAGCCTACTCCCGAAAGATTTGGGTTGCAATGCGGGTCCGCCTGTTCAGTCAGGAGCCCTACTGCAACTTCGCGTACTCCTCCCTGGCTTGCTTCAGAATGGGAATGTCCGAGTCGGCGTCTTTCCAGAGAACGAAGAAGTCTTGATACGCCGTGCGTGCCCCAGCCTTGTCTCCGCTGGCGGCCTGGCCGCGTGCCAAACCAAGGTACGCGAGCACGCCAATCGGCGAATTGAGTACGATGCCGCGATGGTCGAGGATTTTCTGGAACTCGGCAGCGGCTTCCTTGCTCTGCCCCCCGCTGAGGTAAGCATAGCCACGGAGATAGATGGGACACAGTGGCGCGACATTCGGCGGCGGGTTGCCGAGTTCGTACGGCTGGGCTGCCTGAAGAAGTTCGAGAGCTTTCGCGGGACTATGCCGATTGATTTCCATCGCCGCACGAGCTACGGGTAGCCAGTAGAACCTCAGGATCGTGTCTTCCGGATCGCCTTTCGCCAATTCATCGGCGATCTTTTGTGCCTGGGGGATATCACCGGCCCGCACGAGAACGAAGGCAGCCACACCTCGAACGTAGCGACCGCCACGAGCGAGCTGGAGTGCGGAGTCGACCGCTTGCCGCGCGAATGGGATATTCCCAAATTCAGCTTCGATGAAAGCTTCGTCCACCAGCCAGCCGGCAGCTGTTTCCCTGGTCGCATTGCTCTGCGATGATTCCGCCGCACGTCGAGCATATTCCCTAGCCTGCTTCAAGCGACCATGGTATGCCTCGGTATCTGATTGCATCGATAGCAGGCTATCCTCTTCGCCCGGCTTGCCCATGGCCAAGGCGAGTTGCTTTTGCATGGCTTCTGTGTCGTTTTGTAGAAACGCGAGAGAGTAATAGTGGTCAGCTAGCGCCTCGGAGGCGATGCCGTGTGCCAGCCCCTGGTCGAGAATGGTTTTCGCCTCATCCAAGCGGTTCAGAGCGAGGTAGGAATCCGCGATGTTGCCATAAGTAATCGACGAGCCTGGATTCAGCTGGAGCGCGTGCTGAAAGTCCAAAAGACCGCCTTGATAGTCACCCCGGAACATTTTGTCAGTGCCCGTATCGTTATAGAAGGCGTAGTCGCGTGGGTACGTCTGGTGGAAAACCTCCGCGATCTGGTCGGCCTTTGCCAAGTCCCCTGTAACATACGAGGATTCAAGAATGGAAATAGCAAGCCGTTCGCGTTCGGTCACCCGGTCGCGGAGTTCGTAAGCGCGATGGGCATACTCACTGGCCAGGGCAGTTTCTCCTATATTGGAATACATGGCCGCAGCTGACCAGTATGCGTCGGCAAAATTGGGGTCGAGTTCGATGGCACGTTTGAAGAAGGGAATCCCTGCCGCACTTCCTTTCTCATGTACGGCTTTTCGGCCCAAGCTGAACGCCTTCAATGCTTCCAGTGAATTTGTGGTGGCCTGCTCAAGGGGCGCGTCGAATTTTTGGATAGACGCGAGCGATTCCCCCAGTTTTCCACGAACATCAGAGGCAGCTTTCCCAAGCGCTTGAAGGACCTTATCTTTAGCGGGGGCATCGGCGCCGACCCGCAGAAGGGACGCACCGGTAGAGCAATTCACGGCTTCGAGAGTGACTACGTACTGGCTGCCCAATTGCGAAACCGTCCCGGTCAGCATCGCTTTGGACTGCGTACGTTGGCAAACCTCACGGGCCACATCTTGGCTCAGCGCGGTGTTCGCCGGACGGCCCATGTAGCGCAGGGTTTGCTGCACCTGATCATTGGAGATGAGACTCAAGAAAGGCGACTGCTCCAAGGAGACCGCCAACGCCTGCTTAAGCGCATCGTCGAAGACGGGGTCGCCAGTTGTGTTCACAAGATCAGAGAGAAGAATGGTGTCTTTCTCAGTGAGAGCAAGTGTCTTGGTGGAGCGCCAATAGAGAGCTCCGGCGCCAATCACCACCAAGACCACAGCCGCCGCAATCAGGAATCGCCAGTCGCGTGTTATGGGCCGTTTCACTTGCGTGGATGGCGCGGCAGAAGGAGGCGCTGCTGTTTGACTCGTAGCAACCTGCGATGGAGCTGTGGAAGGTAACGCAACCGATGACACCGCAGCTTCTTCCGGCAAACTGTGCTGAGCCGTACGCCCGGAGTCAGTGTCGCGCTTGAGGCGCAGCAAATCCGTGCGGATGTCGGAGGCGTGCTGGTAACGCAGATTGCGGTCTTTCTCCAAGCACTTGTGGATGACCTCTTCGAGCTTGAGAGGAAGATCGGGGTTCAAGCGCACAGGAGGCACGGGTGGCCGCTCCAGGATCGCGTTGAAGATCAGCGCCGAGGTGTCGCCACGGAACGGGAGTGAGCCAGTGGACATCTCGTACAACACCGTGCCGAACGAGAAAAGATCCGTTCGGGAGTCGAGTTCCTTGCCCCGCACCTGCTCGGGCGACATATATGCGACCGTGCCGAGCGTGGTCCCGGGACTGGTAAGGTGCTGCTCATCAATCGTCCGCGTCTCCCCCTCCGCTGACATTTGGCTCGCAGACCCGGACGGCGGTGCCACCTTTGCTAGTCCAAAATCGAGAATCTTGGCGTGACCCCGCTTGGTAATAAAAATGTTCGCGGGTTTGATGTCGCGGTGAACGATGCCTTGAGCATGAGCGGCATCCAGAGCATCAGCGACCTCAATGCCAAAGCTTAGCAGTTGCTCCATCTCGATTGGTCGACCCATGATGGTGTGCTTTAGGGTCATTCCATCTAAGTACTCCATGGCGATGAAAGCTCTGCCGCTCTCCTCGCCAATGTCGTGGATCGTGCAAATGTTGGGGTGGTTCAAAGCAGAGGCAGCGCGGGCCTCACGCTTGAATCGCTCTAGCGCTTGCGGGTCGTGCGCAACTTCTTCTGGTAGGAACTTCAGAGCGACGAAGCGACCGAGTCGCGTGTCCTCGGCCTTGTACACAACGCCCATACCGCCGCCACCAAGCTTTTCGATGATGCGGTAGTGCGAGACGGTCTGCCCCAGGAGTGATTGGGAATCCGCCATTTGGCGCTCATCTTAGGTTGCGACTTGGGGCAAGTCAACGAACTGTAGCGGCGACTGTAGTAGGTGTAGTAGGTCCTAGGGGAGGTCCACCCCACCGAGCGGTAGAGCCAACTGGCCGCCGACTATTCGCAGACCCGCCCAACAGAATCGCCCGGACAGACCATGCAGAAGCAGTCAGCAAGACCACTCCGGTAAACCAAAGTATCCACGACAGCAAGAACGACTGATCGTCGTGAGGCCGACGACCTAGATCCTTACACCCTGTCAGTTTTGCCAGTTCTCACAGATGAATGTCGGGACGAGAATTATGGATTCTGGTGACCAAGGACAACGTGGGGCATTTAAAACGATTTTATTGTGCGATTCGTTAAAATACTCGTAGTCGATGACTTTAAACTCTTCCGTCAATCTGTGTCTTTGACTCTGCAACAAAGGACTGAGTTTGAGGTCATCGGTGAAGCCTCGGACGGATTCGAAGCTGTTCGTCAAGCCCAAGAACTTCAGCCGGATTTGATTCTGCTTGATATTGGCTTACCGGACCTGAACGGAATAGAGGTAGCTAGGCGAGTGGGTAAGCTCGTTCCAGCTGCAAAAATCCTGTTCTTAAGTGTGGAGTCTTCCCGCGAGGTGGTACGAGAAGCGCTTAGTGTAGGCGCACGTGGCTTCGTTCATAAACCGCGCGCTCACAGTGATCTGGTACCTGCCATTGATGCGGTCCTTGTAGGCGAACTATTCGTCAGCAGCAGCCTGGAGTTTAGAGAGGGATCGGATGCCCAAACTCCCCACCACCACGAGATCTTCTTCTGTTCCGATGAGGCAACCTGGCTGGATTGCCTAACTCGTTTTATCGCTGCGGCCATAAATGCAGGTGACGCGGCGATTGTGTGGGCGACCGAGTCACACCGAGACAGTCTTCGTCAGAGACTGGTCACGCAGGATGTAGATATTGACGCCGCCATTCTAACAGGCATCTACATCTCGTTGGATGATGGCGAGCCGCCCGATCCGGTTCGAACTTTCGAGGCCGTGAGAGGTTTGAGCGCGGCGGCCCGCAAAGCGGGGAAAAAGCATCCTCGCGTTGCAGTTTGCGGTGAACGAGCAGGTCGCTTGTGGGCAGAAGGCAAGACAGATATGGCGATTCGGCTGGAACAACTCTGCAACGAATTAACCAGAGAGCATGATGTGGACGTGTTGTGTGTGTATCCTTTGCCTCGCGGCCAAGAAGACGATCACGCGTTCGCGAGCATCCGTGCGGAACACTCGGCGGTTTATTCCCTTTAGCGCTAGCAAGCCCACATAGTCGTATTCAACATAAAGCGTGAAATGATAGTTAGTCTACAGGCTGCTGATCCGCACTGGGTACGATTGATTCGACGCCTGCGCCAGCGGCTCGTGTTCTCGTCGGGTTTTCGGCGGCAAGCTGCGCCAATTCGGATGCCGGGATTGTCGTTTGCGCAAAGCCGCACTGCAAGCAGACTAATAATCTTGGGTACACCAAGACGCCGGGTTTGTTCAGATTTTTAAAACCACCGAAATGCACAAGCATCTCAGTAGGAAATTCAGCTTGATTGCTGGACCTGCATGACGGACACGACATTAAAACCTCTCGTTCTAAGTGGGCATTCCAGTTCAGGGAGCCTACAGAATTTGGACCTTCAATACAATCGGGGGATTACCGGATTTAGCGAAGAAACTGAGATTTGACGGTAGATGGACTTATTTGCCCGATAAACGCATTATAAAAGGGCGCCCGTTTAGAGTAGGTTTCGATCGTTCGCATCAACGCCTACAACAAGGAGCGCCCTCATGAATGATGCCAAGTATATTGGGCTGGATGTTCATCAAGCAACGATTTCGGCGGCCGTTCGGGATTCGATCGGAAGTCTGGTGATGGAGGCCACACTAGAAACGAAGGCGGAAACCATTCTCCAGTTTATTTCCGGCCTGCGCGGCAGTTTGCACGTGACCTTTGAAGAAGGAACAAGCGCCGCCTGGTTGCATGATTTTCTCAAGCCCCACGTCACGGAGGTGTTGGTCTGTGATTCGCGCAAGAATGCTCTGTTGAAAGTTGGAAACAAAAACGACCGTGAAGATGCCCGCAAGCTAGCCGAACTGCTCTATCTCAACAAGCTCAACCGGGTCTATCACGGCGAAGCAGGAGTCCGCACTCTCAGAGAACTGGCACGCAGCTACCTGGCGATCACCCGTGATCTGACGCGGGTGATGAATCGCCTGAAAGCGATCTACCGAAGCTGGGCTATTCCTTGCGCCGGCCAGCAAGTGTATGCACCCCGCTACCGCTCGAACTGGCTCGCAAAGATCAGGGAAGACGGCGTGCGCCGTCGCGCCGAACTCTACTATCAACAGTTCGATGCCTTGGCGGCATTGCGCCAGGAAGCGCGACGAGAGTTGTTGATCGAAGGTCGGAAACACTTGGCCATGAAATTACTGCGACAGATCCCCTCGATCGGCCCCATTCGCGCGTCTCTGTTGATTGCTCTGATGCAGACGCCGCATCGCTTTCGTACCAAGCGGCAGCTCTGGGCCTACTGCGGCCTGGCACTCAAGACGTACACCAGTGGGGAATACCGTTTCGTGAGAGGTCAACTCCAACGCTCCAAGAAAGTCCTGGCCATCCGTGGGCTGAACAAAAATCATAATCACGATCTGAAAAATATCTTCAAGGGCGCAGCCACTCGTGCTGCTGCTGTTAGCGGGCCTTTCCAGAAGTTCTACGAGGCTTGCGTGGCGAAAGGCATGAAACCCCCGATGGCGCGCCTCACCTTGGCGCGTAAGATCGCGGCGATCACTTTGCTGGTTTGGAAGAAAGGAGTCCGTTTCGACGCCGAACATCTAAAGCAACAAGCAGCTTGAGCGCCTGGTCGAGAACTCTTCCATCTCCGGATTCATTGCTGGCGGTGGTCTGACGGTTCTTCCGACGCTCTGGTTCGAGGGCGAGTATCCATAAGCGCGTTAGGCGAAGAGGTGCTTCGAGCACCGCGAGTCTCTTGATTAACTATATGCCCCCTCGGACAACCAGAAAAAGCTATAGGCCTTGAGCCTCAGATAGAACCATGGTTGGCACCTTCAACCGCACTGCTTGTTTGCGTCAGAAGCCAAAGGAGTCGTCACGACAGCAATATGAATCTGCAAGAAGAGAAAACCCCCAGAGCCTCCCAACATGACATGGGCTGGAGAGCACAGCGAACAACTTCGCTCTCGCCAGTCGCCGGGGAGTTTTTTCTCTTGACTCTCCCCTTTATAGAACGCGCTTATCGGAAACTTGAAGTACTGGGACTGGACTTGCCCGGTTATGCAACTCTCCAGGAACTTGTTGAATAAATCCTTTCAAATCAACAAATCTGTGTAGACAAGTTTCTGGCACTAGCGAAGCGCCCAAGACGCAGTTGGGGCTAATCAGGATTCGCCCGCCCCGCCAGGGCTGAATACGGTCGGTGAGGAGATTTATGAGCAGGAATCAGTGTGCGGCGATTCATTGTGTTCGGAGTGGCGAGGCTTCTATTTAGACTGTAGAATTTCACGCCCGTTTGTTGGCTGGATGGGTCGCGCATTCATCGGGTAAATCTTGGCAAATGCAGCCACTTGCTGCGGGGAGACTGTGGCGTAGCTTTTCAGGACAAACCAGGATACCCCTTCACTGCAAGGGGGAGTCGTGAGCGACCCGGCATAAATGAAGTATTCGCGCTCGTTCGGAAGTAAGTTGTGCACCTGAATGGAAACTGAGGGATTGTCCTGAAGCTTCTCTTTCTCTGATGGAATGTTGGTCCACAGGGTATCGATGAGCGGATTGGCGCTTCCCAGCTCGAAGAGGACGGCAACGACGGCCAAGCGCCCGTCCGCATCTGCATGCACAAGATGGGCGACCAGACGGAAGATCTTGCCGTCCACCTGTTCTTCACTCGGATGGTGAAAATGAAATTGCTTCAGAGTGTAGATTCTTTCCCCGACCGTGAGCGTGCTCCCGGGAGCATAATTGACTTGTATGGTATGCCCATTGTCAATGATGTTCAGAGGGACGGCGTGGTAATCGAATTTGAGCGTCGGTAAGTCCGCCTTTCGAGCATCTTTGATGTCGATGGGTGATTGCGTGTGACCAATCGAGCAGGCCGCGTAACTTGAATCCAAATTGCCCCACTCTTTAGGCCCCTCCTTGCCCTCATAAGCCCAGTGCGGCGGGTGGGCTTCCTGAGCAGCGGTGAAGGCGGGCAAGCCAACCAGGCTCAAGATAGAAGCAAACAGAACAGTCTTGCAGAATGAATGCGAACTCATCGAACGTTAGCACCTCTTTTTCTGAGCAAGGTGGGTGCAGCCAACAATATATGGGAATCGGTGGCGGGTTACCACTGTCAATAATGGCAGGAGTTCCCGTCCACAGCCTGATTGTCACCATGGAACGACCGGCTCCGATTCGCAGCGCGTGGGTTACGCTGTGAGTCGGTAAGACCAAAACGCAGAGCCACAAGCGAAAGGAGCCGGTCTGTGAAAAGAATAAAGTTTGTCGGTTTGGATGTCCACGCAGAGACGATTGCGGTCGCCGTTGCGGAGCTAGACGGAGAGGTGCGATCGATTGGAGTAATACCAAATCGATGTGAGTCCGTTCGTAAATTGGTAAAGAAACTGGGTCCTGTTGAAGAATTGCGATTCTGTTATGAGGCCGGCCCGACGGGCTACGTGTTGTACTGCAACTGACGGCGCTGGACGCCAAGTGCGAAGTAGTAGCGCCAACACTGGTACCGGTGAGGGCGGGAGATCGCGTGAAGACGGACCGGCGCGATGCTTTGAAGCTGGCCCGGAGCTATCGCGCGGGAGAGCTGACAGCGGTATGGGTGCCAGATTCCGCTCACGAGGCGTTGCGAGATCTCGTAAGGTCACGTGAAGCTGCCCCCACAGACCAATTGCGCACAAATCATCTGACCCACATCTTTTGCGACATGGTAGATGCCACTGAGGGAGTAAATCCCTGGACCTTGAACTACGCGTTGGGTGAGAACGATGTGCATTTTGATCTGCTGGCGCACCAAGCCACCTTGTTAGATTACTTACACGAAGTAGAACACATGGCCGCACGAGTTACGCGGCTCGAGCAGGCCATCGTCGAAGCAGTGCAGTTAGCGCCCCACCAGATGCGTGAGGTCATTGAAGCCCTGCAAGCCTTGCGAGGGATTGCGAAGGTATCGGCGGTGACGATCGTAGCGGAGCTCGGAGAGCTATCCCGGTTTGGAGAAGCTCGACAGTTAATGGCCTATAGCGGGACCGTGTCGCGGGAACACTCCAGCGGAGAGAGCTGCAAAAGAGGTGGCATCACCAAGACCGGCAATGTGCACCTGCGTCGCATTGTCGTGGAGGCTGCCTGGGCCTACCGCCACGCGCCAGCGGTAACCGCATGCTTGCGCAAGCGACAAGAGCGAGTAAGTGAAGAGGTAAAGGAAATCGCCTGGAAGGCGCAGCATCGTTTACACGGTCGCTATCGAAAGCTCACCGCGCGTGGCAAAAACACAGGAAAGGTGATCACGGCAGTAGGGCGCGAACTCTTGGGGTTCATCTGGGCCATTGGGGTGAAAGTGGAAGCCGAGCAAAGAAAAGCACTGGGTCAAGCGGCATAGGCTAAATATTTTGGGAAAGTAAAACGCAATGGAGGTGGTACAGGTTGCGGTCTTGGAGCCCACGGGAATACGAATCCTCGCCCGCTTTTTGCGGAACGTCTATGGACTAACCCGCGCAGATTGTCCGAGGCAGCTCCCGACGGATCACGATTATGCGGCATCGACCCGCGAATATCTGAGTGATCAACCGTCGTAAAGCTTCCTCGACCGCAACCTGAACCACCTCCTCAGGAGGAAAGAATGAAAAACCATTGCCGGTAGTTGACAGGTCGTTCCATATCAAACGCGGTGGTCTCAATGGGTCGACGCAACACTAGGATGGTGTACCCTTTGAATCAACGCTCGCGAACGATCCTTTGCTACTGAGGGCCTGCAAGTGGACTTCGGCCTGGTGTTGCATTGACCCAATTGAGACCACCCGACTCGTCGGGCACTTCTTGACTCCGGCTGAAAAGTAGCTGATAGTCTCACGCACACAGCGGACTGAGAGAGCTATCCTCTGACTTTCTGATCTTTATAGCCTCTCTTAATCTTGCGATTCCACCGTAGTATTGGGACCCACTGGCTGTCAAAAATCTTGGAAAGAGCAGAGGTGTGATTGTGTTCAAGAAAAGCGTACTTGCATTGACCGGGTTCGTGCTCATCGCGGCAATTTCAGCGGTTGCTGTTTATGGGCAAATGGCGGAAGTCAAAGAGAAGCCGCGGATGTACACGTACGTCGCTGATTGGGTTATACCTCGCACGCAATGGGCGGAAATGGACAAGGTCATTGCGAGTACCCAGGCAGACTTCGAAAAGGCCTTCGCCGACGGAACCCTGATCGGATACGGCGACGACACGACCTTGGTGCATCACGAGGATGGAAACACCAACGATACCTGGTGGTCCTCGATGTCCCTGGGCGGCGTGATCAAAGTTCTGGAGCAGGTCCGTAAGTCCGCGAATCCCACAGCACCACCGCTATCGACCGCGACGAAACACTGGGACAACATTTATGTCAGCCGGTATTACAACTGGAAAAAAGGTTCCTGGAAAGGTCTTTACACCTACGAGTCTGCCTATAAATTGAAGGCGGACGCGCCGGATGACGCCGTGGATCAACTCAGCAAAAATCTGGTCGTGCCGCTCCTGGAAAAGATGTTGGCGGACGGCACAATCGTGGAGTACGAAATCGATACCCAGGCGGTGCACACCGAGGCTCCGGGACTGTTTTATATCGTCTACATCGGAGCGACTGCCGACGCTTTGGACAAAGTGAATGCTGCCATTCGGGAAAGCTTCAAGGTCAACCCGCTGGGTGGCCCGGCGTTTGCTTCCATGGTGGAATCCTCGCAACACCGTGATGAAGTGGCGCGCACGAACGCTACGTACAAATAGTCGCGAGGTAGTGTTAGCCTGCGAGCGTCTGGTAATGCCCAGGCTGATTTCGCATATTCGTACGAGATCATGAAAAAAGGTTCAGACTGATCCGCCTGCTCGCGCAAGGTTTTGATAAACGCATTATAAAAGGGCGCCCGTTTGGAGTAGGTTTTGATTGTTCGCATCTCAACCTACAACAAGGAGCGCCCTCATGAATGACGCCAAGTATATTGGGATGGATGTGCATCAGGCAACGATCTCTGTGGCCGTTCGGGATTCGCGCGGGAATTTAGTAATGGAGGCGATTCTCGAAACGAAAGCGGATACGATCCTTGAGTTTATTCACGGGCTACGCGGCAGTTTGTCGGTGACCTTTGAAGAAGGAACCTGGGCCGCCTGGTTGCACGATCTGCTCCAGCCTCACGTCACCCGGGTGGTGGCCTGCGATCCGCGCAAGAATGCCCTGTTGAAAGTCGGAAACCATAACGACCGCATGGATGCCCGCAAGCTGTCCGAGCTTTTGTATCTGAACAAGCTCAGCCCGGTGTACCACGGCGAACAGGGTATCCGCACGCTGAAGGAACTGGCACGCAGCTACATCACGATAACTCGCGATTTGACGCGGGTGATGAGTCGGCTGAAGGCGATTTACCGAAGCTGGGGGATTGCTTGTGCCGGCCAGCAAGTGTATGCACCGCGCTACCGTGCGGAATGGCTTGCAAAGATTTCGGAAGCCGGCGTTCGCCGTCGTGCCGAACTCTACTACCAGCAGTTCGATGCCTTGGCGGCATTGCGCCAGGGGACGCGACGAGAACTATTAGCGGAAGCACGGAAACATCCGGCCATGAGATTACTGCGGCAAATTCCTGCGATTGGTCCCATCCGTGCCGCTCTGTTGATCGCTCTGATACAGACGCCTAATCGCTTCCGCACCAAACGGCAGCTGTGGGCTTACTGTGGATTGGCACTGAGGACATACACCAGCGGTGAATACCGCTTCGTCGCTGGTCAGCTCAAACGTTCCAAGAAGGTCCTGGCCGTTCGCGGGCTCAACATCAACCATAATCACGATCTGAAAAATATCTTCAAGGGTGCGGCGACGCGAGCGGCTGCTACCGCTGGACCTTTCCAGGGCTTTTACCAAGACTGCGTCGCCCGAGGCATGAAGCCGCATTTGGCGCGGCTCACCTTGGCACGCAAGATCGCGGCCATCACTTTGCTGGTTTGGAAGAAAGGAGTTCGTTTCGACGCAGAACATCTGAAACAACAAGCAGCTTGAGCGCCGGGTTAGGACCGTCCTTTGCTGGATTCATTTCTGGTGATGGCTTTTCGGTTCTTCTGACGCTTTGGTTCGAGGGTGAGTCTCCATAAGCGCGTTAGGCGGAGAGTGTGCTCCGAGCACCACGAGTCTCTTGATAAACTATAGGCCCCCTCGGATAACCAGAAAAAGCTATAGGCCTCGAGCCTCAGATAGAACCATGGTTGACAACGTTCAACCGCGCAGCTTGTCTTGCTTCAGAATCCGAAAGCGCCGTCACAAAAACAGAATGGATCTACGAAGAGCGAAAACCCAAGAGCCTCTCAACATGACTTGGGCTGGAAAGCAAAGCGAACAACCTCGCTCCTTCCAGTCGCCGGAGACGTATTTACTATTGACTTTCCCCTTTATAGAACGCGCTAACTGGACAAGTTGGTACTGGAACGCCGTCGTTCTGCGCGAACGACCTTCTTCGGCGCACCGTTGTTCTGGTCTGTAGTAACTGTAGTAGGCAAAGGGCGAGAGGCACTTGGGAAAGCCGCCGCCTCGACTGGCCCACAAGTAGAAAAAGAACACCCGCCAGGGTCCATTCGACAGCCGCGACCCAGGCGGAAGAAGTGGTACTACACCTACTACAGGCAGGGTAAACTGCTTCCCTCAAGCGTTTCCAACGACTTACGAAATTTTCCAAATTCCTTATCCCGGGTCGGGGGACCCAACTCGTCGAGGATTACCACCTCCTAGAGCTGCAAGCCTAAACATCCCGACATTTCGCGCGCGAGGTTTTTTGCGGAAAGACGCAACTCGGGCGTGAGGAGAGGTTTTGTCAACCGCAGTTCATCCGCAAGTAGTTCAGAGTGTGAGGCTTTCTAGCTGCTTTGCACTCAATTTGCACACAAAGGAGCACTTCTCACACCCCGATGGACGAAATACTTACACCCACCCAAGTTGCCGAGCGCCTGCAAGTCAAACCCTCCTGGGTTTATGAGCAGACGCGCGAGCGCGCAGAAGTCCGCATTCCCGATCCTCTCCCGTACATCAAGATGGGGCGCTATCTCCGATTCGATTGGAAAGATGTACTCGATTGGCTCGAACGCCAAAAGAGCGATGCACAACCCAAACTTCAACACGCGGAAAGAGGCTGAAAATGGCACGCCAACAGTTAGGATACATCTGGAAGGTAGGCGGCGCTTGGTATGGCCGCTGGCGAGATGACGTGCTCGAAGATGGCCGAGTTGTGCGGAAGCAGCGTTCTGCCAAACTGGCCGACGTGTCCGACCGCTATCGCACAAAGGCCGATGTGCGACCTTTGCTCGCAGAGAAACTCCGGCCAATTAACGAAGGCAGAATTCGGCCAGAGAGTACTCTCTCTGTCGCGGAGTTTGTCGAGGACTGTTACCTACCATTTGTCAGAGAGAACTACAAACCTTCCACCTCGATAGGCTACGACAAGATTTGGAAAAAACACCTTGCGCCACGTCTCCACAAAATCGCCCTAAGAGATTTTCGCACGGTGGACGCCGCCAGCCTGCTGGCTGAGGTTCATCGCCAACACCGTCTTGGACGCACGATGCTTAAGCACATCAAGGCATTCCTGAGCGGTGCTTTTACCTGCGCCAAGAATCAAGGTGTACTCGACGGAATCAATCCCGTAAGGGACGCAATGATTCCCAAAAAAGCCGCAGCTCCAGAGGAGACTCACGCCGCATCGCTCGATGAAGTCCTTTCACTTATGGACGTACTGGCTAAGGCGAAGGAACACAAGGCCCGCGCGGCTGTCGCGCTAATGTTTTTTTCTGGCCTTCGTCCCGGAGAGGCTCGCGGTGTTTGTTGGGAGGACTACGATGGCAAGCAACTCTTCGTTCGTCGCAGCAGATGGCGCGTGTGGACTACGCCGCCAAAAACTGAGAGCAGCGTCAAACCTGTGCCGGTGATTGAGCCGCTAGCCAGCATCCTCGCGGAGCTGCGAGAAGCGGACGGCAACCCAAGTTCTGGGCCAATCTTGCGCGGGCCATCGGGAAGCCCGCTGGACCTGGACAACCTAGCTGAAAGGGTGGTGAAGCCCGCGCTGCAACGCTGTGCTGTGTGCAAGCGACCCGAGTCAAAGCATGTCGAGGCAAACCACGACTTTCAACTAGACCAATCGCTCCCGCAGTGGCATGGCTGGTATGCCCTTCGGCGGGGAGTGGCGACAGCAGTCGCCAACCTCTCAGACTCACTTGCGGCGAAGGGCTTACTCCGGCATTCCAGCGTTAGCACCACCGAACGCCACTACATCAAAGACGTGCCAGAAAGCACGCTCCAGGCAATGAAACTCCTAGAAGCACTGTGCAATGAGTGTGCAATCGAGAGGCAGGCCAAACCCAACTAAGTGCCCTAAAACCTTGGAGGCGCGGGTGGGATTCGAACCCACGAATGGAGGTTTTGCAGACCTCTCCCTTGGGCCACTTGGGTACCGCGCCAAACAATCGAGTATAACAAATCACTTGTAGGGGAGGGGCTTGCCCCTCCCGGTCACTTGTAGGGGACGGGCTTGTTCATCCTGAGCTTCGAAGGGCCCCTCCCGGGCTACCCCGTCTCGGCAAAACCTGCAAACTGCAAGACGCGAAATCGCCGCAAACCAACCTCATCAAACGACTCAAAAGCCGCGTTTTCTAAAACACGCCTACACGAAGCGCCCTTATCTCTTTTCAACCGGCGAAGCCACTCTCGCCTCGCGCAAGAATCGCGCCGCTTCTTCCGGTGGTGTTGGGTTGATGTAGAATCCTGTTCCCCACTCAAATCCCGCCACCTTCGTCAACTTCGGAATGATCTCGATGTGCCAGTGATAGTGATCGTTGATCTCTTCCCCGATCGGCGACGTGTGAATCATGAAGTTGTACGCCGGTTTATCCAGCGCCGCATCCAGTCGCATCAGCGCATCTTTCAACATTCTCGCCAGGCTCGCGTAAATCGAACTCTGGTTATTCTCATAAGCCGATCCGTGCGTTTTGGGCAGCAGCCACATTTCAAACGGAAACCGCGAAGCATAAGGCGCCACGGTGATGAAATGCTCGTTCTCCCCAACCACCCGCTCTCCGGTATCCCGCTCCTGCCGGATGATGTCGCAAAAAATGCACCGTTCTTTTTCGTCGTAGTAGTGCCAGCAGTTATCTACTTCCTCTCGCACTCGCCGCGGCACGATGGGCAGCGCGATCAACTGCGAATGCGGATGCTCGATCGACGCTCCCGCTCCCTCGCCGTGGTTCTTGAAAATCAAAACGTAGCGGAATCGCTTATCGTTCTTCAGATCCAACATGCGGTCGCGGTAAGCCCACAAAACATCTTCGACCGCCCGCTCCGGCAGATTGGCCAGCGACGTATCATGTTCCGGCGTTTCCACGATCACCTCGTGCGCCCCAACGCCGTTCATCTTGTCGAACAATCCATCACCTTCGCGATCCAGTTCGCCTTCAATTCCCAACGCCGGAAAGCGATTCGGCACCACGCGAATGCTCCACCCGGACGTGTTGGCTCCGCCGCCATTCCGCCCGTACACCAGAATCTCCGGCGGCGTTTTCCCTTCGCTCCCGGGACAGAACGGGCAATTTTTCTGTCCAAGGGGCGCCACGGTCTCGCGCAGAAAATCCATGGGCCGTCTTCCGCGTTCCGTCGAAATAATGACCCATCGACCGGTTATCGGATCTTTTCGTAATTCCGGCACAGCAATCCTCCCAGAACGTGCTCGGGGACAAGACTAGAGGTATGAGCACCCTTACCTTGAATTGTACCGCGTCTAACAGCCTCTTCGGGTATCCCACTCCTGCTTTTTAAAGGTGGGTTCTTCCAGGAAGCAACCCCATCACGAAATGAACTAGACGCATTCCCAACGAGCGTATTCCTAACAAGCACGATCACAAGTACTTGAGGGTGCCCCACCCTTGGTTTGTAAGGGTGGGCTCTTCGTAAGCTTCAAGATCCCGTAAAGTGCTTGAGCTCTTCGCGGCTCTCTCCCAAGTTTCGAGAATCCGAGACCTTCTCGCGCCTGGTGTTTTCCAGCGCCACGCCCACCGCAACTCAACTCTGCGAACTAAATGCGTCCTTATGCAACCGCACCTCCGGCGGCATCCCCGGCCGGTTATCGATCGCCAGCACATCGAACCGGCAAGGGCAATCGCCGACGTGCCGCTCCCCAAGAAACCTCCGCGCCGTCCGCACCACCACTCGCTGCTTATCTGTCGTGACGCTCAATTCCGGCAGCGCAGTCATGGCGTCGCTCACCGTTCGCGTTCGCACTTCCACAAAGGCCAACGTCTTCCCGTCGTACCCAATCAGATCAATCTCGCCCTTCGCCCCGCGCGGCATGTAGTTTCGAGCGACGAACACGTAACCGTTCCGCCGCAAATACCAGTATGCGTAAGTTTCGCCGCGCACTCCGGTTCGCCCAGCCTCCAACTTGTGCGCCGCAGTCCTCTTTACCGCAAACCCCTGCTCTGCAAGATCACGCCCTGCGGACGAATCTTCCCGCTCGCCGCGCAAACCGTTGCGCGCAGCCCAGCGGACTGCTCCAAATATCAATGACGAGAAGATTGGCACGTGTCGTTCCTGCCGGAAATTACAAGCTTCGCTGCGAAGAAGCCCGCGTCACATGCAGCCGTAGGGAGTCGCCGGCGCTACCCGATGTCCGAGTATAAACAAAAATCTCGTGGCTGCCACGTTTCATCTCGGGCAGCCACGGGACTTCTCTTCTCTGGATTCCGCAGTCTTCTCCGCGAAACTCCGCGCCCTCAGCGTCTCTGCGTTGTCCTTATTTCCCTTTCAACTTTCAACGGTCGATCATCGCCGTTTCTTTACTTCATTGCGTTCTTACTTCGTTTCCTCTTCGCGGAAGCATTCTTCCAACGTCTTCACCGCGAATTCCGCCTGGTCCTCATCAATCACGAGCGGCGGGCAGAATCGCACGGTGGTGTCTCCCGATCCGAGAATCAGCAGGCCCTTGTGATACGCCGCCTGAATAATCCGGTTGCGCATTTCCGGTGCTTTCTCTTTGGTCTTCTGGTCTTTGACCAGTTCGATGCCGATCATCAACCCGCGACCCCGCACCTCGCCCACGTTCTTGAACTTCTCCGTCCAATCCGCGGTCCGCTTCATGATGAATTCCCCGACGCTTCTCGCGTTCTCCATGTACTTGCTTTCCAGCAAATGCAAGGTCGCCAGCGAGGCCGCGATGCACACCGGATTCCCTCCGAACGTCGAAGCATGCGCGCCAGGCTTCCAGTCCATCACGCTCTCACGCGCAATCACCGCGCTCAATGGCATCCCGGAAGCAATGCCCTTCGCCGTGCAGATTATGTCCGGCTCAATCCCTGGCGCATGGTCCACCGCCCACCACTTCCCAGTGCGGCCCATTCCCGACTGTACTTCGTCGGCTACCAGCATGATTCCGTACTTTCGGCAAATCTTCTGCAGACCCTGCAAAAACTCCGCTGGCGCCAGAATGTAGCCGCCCTCACCTTGGATGGGCTCGATAAAAATCCCCGCGACCTCTTCCGGATCGACGCGCCGACGGAACAATTCCATTTCTAGATAGTTCAAGCAATCGGCGGACGCATGCTCAGGATTCACTCCGTAGGTTGCACGATACGTGTCCGGAAACGGCATATGAAAAACGCCGGAAAGCAACGCCCCAAATCCCTTGCGCTGCACTGAGCGGCTCGCCGTCAACGACAGCGCGCCCATCGTGCGTCCATGAAACGATCCGTTAAACGCAATCAACTTGTCGCGCTTGGTGTGATACTTCACCAGCTTGATCGCCGCTTCGATCGCTTCCGCGCCAGAATTTCCGAAGTACACGCGCTTGGATTCCTTGCCTGGCGCAATCGAGCTGAGCTTCTCCGCGAGCTGCGGCATTCCCTCGTAGTAGAAATCCGTCCCCGACAAGTGAATCAGTTCCGCCGCCTGCTTCTGAATCGCGGCCACAACTTCCGGGTGGCAATGCCCGGTAGCGCAAACGGCAATGCCCGCGGCAAAATCCAAAAACACATTCCCATCCACGTCTTCGATCATCGCGCCGCGGCCGCGCTTGGCCACCAGCGGATAGTCGCGGGTGTACGACGGCGAAACGTATTTCGTGTCGAGTTCCACAACGCGCTTCGCGTTGGGTCCCGGAAGCGGCATGTTCAGCTTCGGGAATTTCGTGGCAATTTCCTTGGACTGTGGCAATTTCGTTTCGGTGGTTGCAATCATTTCTTCCTCCTTGGTGAAGAATGGCCGGTGGTTAACTCATTGAAACGGAGTAACTTACGTGCGGCTGGCATCGCGCGGACCGTTACGCCGGTGAGCTGCCAGAGAGGGAAGGTTCGTTAGTCTACGCCGTAGAGGTTGGGGCGTACGTCGGCCGGGGAAGAGATGCCTGTGAACTGACTGAGATTGCTGAATTTAGAGTGCTTCATTTGCGTTTCCAGCGGACGCTTCCGTCCCGGCCATCTTCAACAATTATACCACGGTCCGCGAGCTCCTTACGGATACGATCGGAAGCGGCGAAGTCGCGTCGCTTGCGCGCATCCTGCCGCTCGGCGACCATTTTTTCAACTTCTGCGTCGGACAACCCGCCGCCCGAGTCACCGTAGCCAAGCGCTTGCAACTTCTCGGCGTCGTTGTCGGTAATCACCGCAAACACGCGATCGAACGCTGCCAACAATTCCTGCACCGCCGCGACATCGCCTTGCCGAAACTCCCCCTTATCCATAGCGATGTTCGCCTCGCGTACCAGATCGTAAATCGCCGCAAGCGCCATCGCAGTGTTCAAATCATCCGACAAGCCCGCATCGAAATCCTGCGCCGCCTTGGCGATGCGCTCTGCCATTCCGGGCTGCTTGCCCTCTGGAAACTTTCCTTGCGCCAGGCGGTCGGAAAAATTCCGCAGTCGCTCCACCGCGCTCGCTGCCTGCTGCAATCCATCGAAGGTGAAATTCAGCTGGCGGCGGTACGGCACACTCGCGAGCGCGAATCGTAGCGCCGATGGTTTGTAGCCCTTCGCGAAAAGGTCGCGCAGCGTGAAGAAATTGCCGAGCGACTTCGACATCTTCTCGCCTTCCACCAGCAAATGCTCCGCGTGCATCCAGTAATGCACGAACTGCTTGCCAGTGGCGCCTTCGCTCTGGGCAATTTCGTTCTCGTGATGCGGAAACGCCAAATCGATGCCGCCGGTGTGAATATCGATGGTCTCGCCGAGAAGTTTCATGGCCATCGCCGAACATTCGATGTGCCAGCCCGGGCGTCCGGGACCGATGGGCGTCTCCCAAAAATGTTCGCCGGGTTTCGGCGCTTTCCACAACGCGAAATCGCGCGCACTCTCTTTTTCGTAGCGATCGTTGTCCACGCGCGCACCGGCTTGAATCCCGGTCACATCGATCTTCGACAATTTGCCGTAGTCTGGGAATTTCGCGATGCGGTAGTAGATCGATCCCTCGCCCGCATAGGTGTACGACTTCTCTTGAAGCCGCTGGATCAGCTTCACCATGTCGTCGATGTAGTCGGTAGCGCGAATCCAGTGCTCGGGTGCTTCGATGCTCAGTGTTTTGCAATCGTCGAAAAAGGCCTGCACGTATTTCTGCGTGTAGTCGCGAATGCTGACGCCGGCGGCCGCCGCCTTGGCAATGATGCGGTCGTCCACGTCGGTCAGATTCATGACGTGGTTGAGCTTGAATCCACGCAACTTCAGGAAACGGCGCAAGATGTCCTGAAACACAAACGTGCGGTAGTTCCCGATGTGCGCGTAGTCGTAGACCGTCGGCCCGCAGGTGTACATGCTGACTTCGCCGGGTCTCTGCGGAACAAACGGCTCGGTCTGGCTGCTCAGGGTGTTGTGCAATCGAATTTCGTTCATGGGGCAGTCGGTCGTCGTCAAAGGCCGAAAACAAAACGATGATTCTATCTGAAGGCAGTGAGTCGTGGGTAGTGACCAGGGAATGGAACGCAGGGTAGTTAACCGTAAGCGGCCCCTCCCCCCGCCTTTTTTTGTAAGTGCGGATTCTAAAGAAGTTTAAGTCCAACGATTTTGGAAGTGCGGATTGTAAAGGAGTTACGGGTGCGTTTCGCGGAAGTGCGGATTCTAAAGGGCTTAGGATCTTAACCGGCACCTTAGTCTTGCTCCGACATTCCAACGCCTTCCGATTTGAAAGGAAGGTCACAGGAAAAGAAGGTGGGGTGTCGCTGAAGATCAGGCATCGAGCAGACCCACGGCAGCGAGGAGGAGCGGACAAGCGTGCCGGGAGTGAGGGCGGGGACGGTCTGGCCGCCGATTTCATAGGGGAGCATACCACGAATGTTATCCGATGTCAAATAATACTTTATAGGAAGTATTCGAACGATTGAGCGCCAGGACCAAGACGTCCCGATTTTGACGTTCGAAATCCGCGACCGAGTATGAGGCCGGTTTGGGCAAGCGCGTTTCTTGGTACTACCCAACGGACAGCTGATGACTTCCGGGTTGCCCGTCACCCGCCCGGGACAAAGCTGATTTCACTCCGCGCAGCAGGATCGCCGGATCAATCGAGAGAGCGCGTTGCGCCGGAATCCAAGTCGCTACCAACCCGAGCAGGCCCATAGCCAGCACAGCACCAGTTAACACCAATGGATCGCGCGGCGTCGCCTGAAAAACAATGTGAGCCAGAACGCTGCTCGCAAGAATTCCCAGGAGCAGTCCCACACCCGAGCCAACACAAGCAATCGAAACGGTCTGCCCAAGGCCGCTCGCAACACCTCTTTTGCTGCGCGCCTAGAGCCATGCGAATTCCCAACTCGCGCAGCCGCTTGCTCACGGAATACGCCGCCATGCCGAAAATCCCGGTGATCGAAAGCATCGCGCCCATGAGACCCATAACGCCCAGCGTTATGGCCGCCATACGCGAAGGAAACAGAGCAAGTTCCAGTCCTTGGTTCCAGGTATCGACGTAGACCGGCAAGCTGGAATCCAAGGTTCGCAAAGCCTTTCTGATAAGCGAGCTCAGTTGACGTGAATCGAATTCCGAGCGCACTACTACCCATGTGCTGCTCGTGGGCGCCTGGAGGATCGGGAGAAACATAGCCGGCTGCGGATCTTCGGCGACGTGATCGTATTTCCCATCCCCCACAATGCCTATGACTTGAAGGCGTGTTCCATCAGGCCTTTTGAAGTATCGGCCGACGGCGTTTGTTGCCGAGCCAAAAACCTTGCGAGCGAAAAATTCGTTGACCACCGCGACACGGGGTGCGTCTCTGTCATCATGGCGCGTCAGTGTTCTTCCCGACAGCAGAGTGGTGCCCGCAGCGCGGAAATATTCGGGCGATATGCTGAACACGAAGGATTGCGCAGCGGCTTTCGAGGGCCTGAAGTCCATGACCTCATCGGTAAAAACAGGCGATCCGTTGTAGCCACCCGCGACCAATGGGGCGCTGTCAATCAGCCCGACCGACTGCACGCCAGGTATCGCTTCGAGGGCATCGATCATCCGCTGCTGCATTTCCGGCACGCGGTCGCCGCGATATCCCGCTAGACTCAGGTCGGTGTCCACCAAAAAAACGTTCTGTGGCTCAAACCCGAAGTCGCTGTGTAGCGACCGGACCAGTCCCCGCACCGCAACAAACGAAGAAGTGACGAGCACTGCGCAGATCGCAATCTGCACGCCAAGCAGCAGGTCGCGTACGGTAACCCGCCGGCCGACCGTGCCCAATGATCCGGACTTGACGATCTGATACGGATCGGTATGAAGGACCTGCCTGACCGGAACCGCGCCGAACAAAATTCCGCTCACCAACGTCAGCAGCAGAGCTACGACATAGACATTCACGTCAGGGTTGACAGCCACGTGCATTTCGGGCCATTTGGAAGCTGGGTGCCACGCGCTGAGCGCATGGAGCAGCATACCGCTGCCCCAAATTCCGGCGGCGCCTCCAAGGAAGGAAAGCATGCCAGCTTCAGTGAAAAGCTGCCGCAAGATGCGCAGGCGGCCGGCGCCCAACGCGAGTCGCAACGCAAGTTCTCGCGACCGATCCGCGGTTCGGGCGGCAAACAAGCCTCCTAGATTGGCGCAGGCAGCCAAGAGAATCAGCCCGGCCAAAAGCATCAGTGCGCCCATGAAAGCACGCATCGGCCGGCCAAGATAATCGCCATAGAGACTCGGGCGCGCCAGCGTAAACGTACGTTGAGCATCTTCTTTGGGTAGGTTTTTTCCAGATAGGAGCCAATCGAGTTCAGATCGGCAATCGCCTGCTCCCGGCTGACGCCCGGCTTCAAGTGTCCGAGCGTCATGAACATCCACCGGTTCCCGCGCGCGTTCAGATCATTTCCGAGTTGTCCGGCGTTCACGATCGGTATGAACAAATCGGCATCGAAAAACACCAGGGTTCCGTGAAACTCCGGCGCTGCGACGCCGACAATCGTAAAAGGGTGTTTGCTCAACTGGATGACACGCCCGATCACGCTGCGGTCATTCTGAAAATGCGTGTGCCAATACGAATAGCCAAGCACAACATAAGGAGCGCTGTTTGGCCCCTGCTCATCGGAAGGATGTAACACACGGCCGAGGTACGGCTGAACACCTAACGAGTCGAAATAGTTCCCGCTAACTTCCGCGAGCCAGATGCGAGATGGATTCTCTCCCGTGTCTACCCCCGCCTGATCGATGTTAAATACGGCCAGGTCCTCGAAACTCCGGTTTCGATCACGTAAATCGAGATAGTCGGGATAAGACTCGTACAAGGACGCCTCGTTTCCGTGCTGGATTCCGTAAAGGGAGTCCGCGTTTGCCACGTGCAGCGGGTGCAGGATCAGCGCATTCATCACGCTAAAGACCACTGCATTCGCGCCGATAGCCATGGCCAGGGTCAGCACCGCAACAACCAGGAATCCGGGGCTCTTTATCAGCATGCGAGCCGCGTACCGCAGGTCCTGCCAAAGTGTTTGCATGGCTTCACCCCCAAAATTACGGTTGATAAGTGCACTTATTCCTCCCACCTTCCCTTTCTTAACTGCTTGCGCTAGTGATATTTAGCGATTCGTTTACAGCCATGAGGAGCGTCACATTGTCCGATTGCGGGAAGAGTCGTCGCGCAACCGGACAGCCAAACCCGCCGTTCCAGATTCCGATTAGCGGCAAACCGGAGCTAATCCGGTCACACAAGCCGACATCGGCGGTCAACTCCCGGGTGCCCGTGTTCCGCGTGGAATCGGCGATAAGCTCCAAACTCAGTTATCGTACTTCCTACGCGACCCACCTGTTGCTTTCCCAAAGGAAGTGTGCCATCTTTCCTGTTGGAAACCAAAATGGCGGTGTTATGAAGCAGAAAACGGACGTCCTGCAGGGCACGTTGGCGTTGATGGTCCTCAAGACTCTCGATGTTCTGGGACCACTCCACGGCTACGGAATCGCGCGACGCATCGAGCAGATCAGCGGAGATCTTCTTGCAGTGAATCAAGGGACTCTGTATCCCGTGCTATTGAAGCTGGAGCAGGAAGGCGCGATCGCATCCGAATGGGGCACCTCAGAGAACAATCGCAGAGCGCGCTTCTATCGACTGACACGGGATGGACGTAAGCAGTTGCAGGCGGAAACCAAGGATTGGGAGCAGACGGCGGCGATCATCGGCCGGTTCTTCGATGCCAAAGCGGAGGATTTGTCATGAAAGCTCTAAGGCGCTTTCTGTCGCGTTTGGACCACTTCGTGACCAGGCGGCGAGACGACGAACGATTGAGGCAAGAAATTGAGGAACATCTCACTCTGCAAACCGACGAAAATCTTCGCGCCGGCTTGTCACCCGTGGAGGCTCGCCGCCAAGCGATGCTCAAGTTTGGCGGTGTGGAGGCGATGAAACAAGACTATCGAGCGGAGCGAGGCCTGCTCTTCATCGAGAATCTCCTGGGGGATTTGCGAAACGCCGGGCGAACGATTTCCCGCATGCCCGGGCTTGCAGCGGTGATCATCGTTTCGCTGGCCATCGGCGTTGGCGTCAATACAACGATCTTTTCCTGGATTCAGATGATCCTGTTCCAACCGATGCCCGCAGTGACGGGTGCATCGAACTTTCTGCTGGTCGAGCCTCGCTCGGACACAGCCGGATATCCAGGCGCTTCCTGGCTGGAATACCGCGACCTACAAACGCACGTGCCGGCATTGCGGGATATCGTGGCATCTCAGATGGTGCCGTTCAACGTGGGCCAGCCGGGCCAGACCGAGCGGACGCACGGGCAACTCGTTTCCGGCAATTTCTTTTCTGCGCTGGGACTTAAGCCTGCGATCGGACGATTTATTCGGCCGGAAGAGGCGGAGCGGCCGGGAACTGAGCCGGTCATTGTCATCTCGTATGATTACTGGCAAACGCGATTTCGCGGCGCTCCGGAGGTCATCGGACAAAAACTGCGCGTTAACGATCGCGAGCTGATCGTCGTCGGGGTGGCGCCGAAGGATTTCCAGGGCACCACGCCCCCCTTGAAGTTCGAACTGTGGGTGCCAGCTACGATGACGCCCGCGTTGCTCGGCGGAACACGCGACCTCGAAGATCGCAGCTCCCGCGCTTTTTCGCTAATCGGAATGTTACGAGCTGGGGCGACACGCCAGGAAGCCCAGTCAGAGCTCAGTGCCACGATGGCACAGCTGGCGCGCGACTATCCTGAAGCCAGCGCCGGATTTGGTGGCGAGATTCTTGCCTTCTGGGAGGCGCCGCGCGGTCCGCAGCGCTTGCTGATCAGCGGGTTAGCCATCTTGCAAGGCGTTATGCTGCTCCTGCTTTTGGCTGTCTGCGGGAACACCGCAAACCTGATGCTGGCACGTGGAAGCACCCGCCAGCGCGAGATGGCCGTGCGCGTGGCCCTGGGCGCGGGACGCTGGCGCATCGTCAGCTTGGTCCTCTCGGAAAATATGCTGCTCGCGCTGCTGGGAGCAGGCCTCGGAGCAGCCTTCGCCGTTTGGGGCACCACGGCATTGCGCATCGCTCCGATGATTGGCGCATTTCCGATCCTGTTTCCGACCAAAGTGGATCAATTCACGCTCGCCTTCGCGATAATGCTCGGTGTTGCGTGCGGTTTGATTTTCAGTGCGGCGCCGGCCGTCCATCTGGCGCGGCTGGATCCACAGGATGCGCTTCGCTCCGGTTCCAATACGCCACAGCGCAGCCGTGGGCGCAAAGTTCTGATGGGAGTGGAAGTCGGACTTGCCATGGTCGTTCTGATCGCCGCGGCGCTTTTCTTGCAGACTTTTCGCTCGGCACGCCAAACGGATCCGCGATTCCGGCCCGACGGCGTTTTGCTGGCCGCCTACGACTTAAGCGGACGCAATCCCGACGACGCGTCGGAGCGCGAATTTGCTGCCCGCCTTCTGGAACGCCTGCGCACCCTGCCGGACATCGAGGCCGCCGCCATCGCCACGAACGTTCCAGTGGACTTGCATGGAATTCCGCGACGGCCCTTCACGGTGCAAGGCCACGTGCGCACGGAGCCGGGGCAGGATCGAGCCATTTCCAACACGGTCACGCCGGGCTACTTCAACGTGATGGGCATCCCACTGCTCGAGGGAAACGACTTTGCCGACATCAGAGATAAGGCGGCGCCCGCGCAAGCCATCGTCAATGAAGAGTTTGTCCGGCGTTACCTCGATGGCGCGGATGCCGTCGGCCGCCGCCTGCAGACGCGCACGCAAAGCTTCGCGATCATCGGCGTGGCGCGCGATTCGGCCTACGACGCGCTCGGCGAGCCCCCGCAGCCGGCGATTTATTTCTCGTATCGGGATCGCCCAGCGGGCCAAGGCGAGATTCACCTGCGGACGCGCAGCGGCAACGAATCCGCACTCACCTCGGAAGCGCGTGGCGTTCTGCGCGATCTCGATCCGATGCTCGCTCTTTACGACGTGCGGACATTCTCGCAGCACATCGAACGAAACCTCTATCTTCGCCGCATTCCCGCGCGGATGTTCGTCGTCCTCGGACCACTCCTGCTCGGCCTCGCCGCCATCGGAATCTACGCCGTGGTTTCCTACGCCGTGGCGAGGCGAACCAGAGAGATTGGCGTGCGCCTGGCGTTCGGCGCAACCAGCGGCCGCGTCGTGCTGCAAATTATTCGCGAGAACCTGGCTGCAATCGCCTGGGGCACCGCGATTGGATGGCTACTCGCGCTCGTGATTTCCTTTCACGTAATGACGAATGGCCCGGTCAACCTCCCGGTTTTCCTCGGTGTACCCGCGATTCTGTTGAGCGTCGCAACGCTGGCCTGCTGGATTCCGGCACGGAGAGCTAGCCGAATCGATCCGATGGAAGCGCTCAGGCACGAGTAAAAGCAGGGAGGTCGCGGCCTACGCCCTGTAGCCGTGCCCTGACGGTTAGGCACTACTCGGGAACGCGTTGGAGGAAGCTGCGGTCTTCGACGAGGATGCAGCGGGAGGCGTCGGCTGCGGCCACGTTGGCGATGGCGTCGGGATCTTTGGATAGGGCATCGCGGTATTTTTCGTAGGCGGTCAGGTTGGCGAAGCGGATGAGGGCGTAGGCTACGTTGGTGGGGCCGGCGAATTTTGTGGGGAGGAAATAGCCGAGGAGGTCGCCGCCGCAGCGCTTGATGGGTTCAGGCCAGCGGCGGGCGTATTGTTCGAATTCGGCGGATTTGTGCAGGTCGATGGTGTAGCAGATGCAGACGGTGATCATGGTTTGTTCTTATTCCCCTTGTTGGCGATTCCGTGCGGTCGAGCTTGCGGTTTAACATCGCTTCAGGGGCTGAAACCCGACCTGGTAGCACGCGCTTACGCCGGGGCTAAAGCCCCGGCCTCCTGAAGAAAAACCTTTCCGGCAACCTTCGCGGGTCACTTCCCCACCAAGATCGTCGATCTGTCGATGGACGAAGGGAAAGTCGTGATGCCACGCGGTTGGGGGCTACGCCCTTTGCGGCGTCACACGGCGTAAGCCGTGCCCTTCCCAGCGTCTACACGGGGGGTGTACCGCGTCGCGACGCCACACGGCTGTGGACCGTGCCCTCCCGAACACCACAGAGGCCGTAGCCGTGACCCGCCACGCATGCGAATGGATCGTTTCCAGGTTGTGAGTTTAGGGCCGAGTGGCGTGTTCATGTTTCATCTGCGAATGAAATGTCGTCGTGGCGATCGCGCTAGAATCAGGACATGAAGACGACCTCTACCAAGAGCAGGAACCTCGTTTCAGCGGATCCAGCCTGCTCGCACCTTCGCGGGTCGATTGCGCGCGACACCTATCCGGACACTTTCTCCGAGGGAGCTACGTATCCGCTGGCGCTGGTCGCGGAGTTGATTGGGGAGGCGGCGCGGGCGGCGATTTTGATTGCGTTGCTGGATGGACGGGCGCGGACGGCTGGGGAGCTGGCGTTGCTCGCGAATATTTCGGCGCAGTCGGCGAGCGGACATCTATCGAAGCTGGTCGATGGCGGTTTGCTGACGGTGCAGAGTTCGGGGCGGCACCGGTATTACAGCATGGCGGGTGCGGACGTGGCGCACGCGATCGAGACGCTGGGGTCGATTGCTACGCGACCCGTGTCCAAATTATCTCGCTCGGGAGTGGCGGGCGCGATTTCGCGGCGCATGAATGCGGAGATTTATGTCGCGCGATCTTGTTACGACCATCTCGCGGGGCGCGTTGCGGTGGAGATGACGCGGGCGCTGGAGGAGTCCAAGGTGATACGGGCTCTGGGCGACCGAGAATACGAATTGGGACGGGATGGGCGGAGTTGGTTTGCGGAATTGGGAGTGGATGTGGATGGCTTGCGGCAGACGCGGCGGTCGTTTGCGCGGCGGTGTCTGGATTGGACGGAGCGGCGGCCACATCTGGCGGGGGCTTTGGGAGCGGCCATGCTGGCGCGGATTGTGGGGCTGGGGTGGGTTGCGCGGGGGCGGGAGACTCGAGTGGTGCGCATTACGCATTTGGGAGCGCTGGAGTTACATGCGCGGTTTGGGGTGGCGGTGAAGTAGTGCGCGGTGAGTTGGAGTGACGAAGAGAGGAAAGCCCCACCCTTTGCGAAGACAAAAGCGCAAAGGTGGGGCACCCGAGGAGTGGGAAGGTCATCGGGAAACGGCCTGCGGACTCTACGGCGCACGTTGCAGCGACGAACTCGCTACGCGTAATAGTCGGGAGATTTTTTTAGGGTTTTCCATTGGCTGCCGTCGTGGCCGAAGACCACTAGTTGGATATTTTCGCGTTTGACGAGCTCCAAGAGTTTCACGGTGCTGGCGCGTAGTTGCTCCTCGTTGTCGTCTTTGGGCCACGCTTTGCGGTCGGGCGTGAAGGTGTGTTGCATCATTACGGCGTCGATGGCTAAGAGGACTGAGCCGGTTTGCGGAAGGCGCACGAGGACGGATTGGTGGCCAGCTACGTGGCCGTTGGTCTTGAGCAGAGTCAGGCCTTGGAGGAGTGTGGTATCGCCGTCGACTTGGCGGTAACGGATGGTTGGGCGGTCCCAGTGAGTGCGAGCGACAGCTAGCCGCTCGTAGCCGCTGCGGGCCAGTTCGTAGTGTTCGCGTTGCACGATATGTTCGGCTTGGGGGAAGGCGTCGTTGTAGCCCGCGTGGTCCATGTCGAAATGGGTGCAGATTAGGGTATGGATGTCGCCGGGGAGCAGGTTGAGGACAGCGAGTTGGTCGATCACGTTGGTAACGTTGCGGCCCTTAGGCGCGCCTGAAGGAAGAGGAGCGTCGGGGGCGATGCCGGTGTCGATGAGGATGTTTCTACCGTCGCTGGTCTGGATCAGGTAGCAGCCCAATGACATTTCGAGAGTGCGATTTGGGCCGATGGGTACCGTGGTCGAAGATAATTGCAGTAGATAGAGCTTTTGCGGCGTCGAGTTGTTTGTGGTCATGCGCTGGCCTCGTTTCTTGGGAGTGGTGGAAGGAGGCGGGCTCTCTAGCGGGACCCCAGGATACAGCAGGTTCCGCGAGTGAATAGAGCAGCGCTCCCGGTATATAGTTTATCATATTTTTGCGCCGTTGTCAAGTTGGGTAACCTTCGCAGATTGGTGCATCTTGCCGAGATGTGGCGCAGTCGTGCTGCGCCCCTACGGTGAAAAAAGGCCACCCTCGAGCTGCGAGGGTGGCCGAGAGTGGTGAAGGGTGAACGGAAGCTACTGCGGGCCGTTCATGTAGTTTTCGAGGTAGGTGTAGCCGTTGGGCGCGATCTCCTTGTGGAGGTTGGGGTTGGTGGTGCTTAGGCCCTGATTGACCTTCCACTCGTCGGGGATGCCGTCGTGCAGGGACTCGGTGCACGCGGAAAAGTCGGTGACTGGATGATCGATCCACGCGGAGCCAGGACTTGGGAGCGAAGACGTAACGTTGATGAGCCCGTTCGGCCAGTAACCTCCCGGGCCGCCGCTTTGATACTGCTGGATGATGCGTTGATCGGCGCCATCGCGATGGCTGACCCACTTGCCGGTGCAATCGAGGTGCTGCGAATTACCGACTGTGGGGAGCAGGACGTTGTCGAGATTGCCGACCGGATCGGCGGCAATGGGGAAAGCGGGCTTCGGCATCGGCGAGCTGCGGATCCAGCTCGAAGGCACCGCGCCGGTTTCGTCGCCATTTTCGCCGTCGATCTCCGCAGCCATCTGGTACTGGTTGCCCGAGGGATCGGACAAATTTGGGCCGATATTCCCCGAGAGATATACGGACGGATTGCCGGGTAGCGGTGGACTCTTGGTGGTGAAATGGATTTCGTGCTTCTGCGCGGCCTGGAAGTTCAGGTTGCCGGCCACGTACTTGTTTCCAATTTCGTCGACGGTCATGGCACCGAGCCACTCGCTGGCGTAGAAATTCCAGTTAAAGATAATGTTGTTGACGAACCGCGTGGAATGATTGGTGCTCTCCGGGATGCGGTGGCCGATATCGGCGAACAAATTGTGGTGGAAGTCGATATCGCGCTCGCCAGAACTGAAACATGGAGAACTCGAAGTGGCGACGCAGTTCGGATTGGTGCCGTTGCCGGGACCCACGGGATGATTGACGTGAGGCTCGTAGAACATCGACCACTGGGTGGTGATCTGGCGATTCGGGCCGACGTAGTTGCTGGCGGAAATCCAGAGTTTGTTGCCAGCCCAACGACTGGTGACGTGGTCGAGAATAATGTTGTAATTGTCGCCGTTGGCGATTTCGATGTTCACGGTGCCGGTGCTGGGGCCCGCGGGGATATGAATATTGCCGGCACTGAAGGTGCAGTAGCGCACGGTCACGTCGTGCGTGGCGATGAAGATGGACTGACTGGCGATGCTGGGGCCACCGATGATGACCTCGCCGGGAGCGGTCTGGCACGCGATGGTGAGGAACGGATTCGTAATTCGATACATGGACGCCGGCGTGACAATTCCAGCGACGCGGAAGATGCAACTGCGCGGGCCGTTGGCGCTGGTGCATGCGCGGAGTGAGCCGGGGCCGGAATCGTTGAGGTTGGTGACCTCAAACACCTGGCCGCCGCGACCCCCAAGGGACGCCGCACCGCCGCCCTCCGCGCCAGGGAAGGCGGGGAGAGCGCCGGATGCGACTGGAGCCGTGATAGAAATGGTGGCGGTAGCGAACTTACTGGTGTCCGCAACGCTGGTGGCGGTGACCGTGTCGGTGCCTGCGCTGGACGGGGCGACGTAGGCTCCTGCGGACGAAATGGTGCCGCGTTGAGCGATCCAGGTGACAGATTTGTTGCTGGTACTGCCTTGGACAGTGGCGGAAAACTGCATCGTGCCATCGGTCGTGACTGACGGGGCGGACGGCGAGACACTTACCGAGCTTACTGGCGCCGAAGCCATACCGGAAGGTGGCGTCGACGGGGATGTCGCAGCGGTGGCGCTCAATGGAACCACGACGGGACTTGCGCCAGCGCTGGTCAAGATCGTCAGGCTACCCGTCGCATTCCCAGGCGTGGTCGCGGCGAACACGACATCGAAACTTTGGCTCGCGCCGGGAGCAAGACTCGCCGGTACTGCGAGGCCCTTGGCGCTGAAGCTGAAACCAGATCCGGTCACGGTGACCTGGTTGATCGCGACGCCCGTCGTGCCATGGTTGGTGGCGGTGATGGTTTGCGAACCGGTTGTACCGACGACGGTGGAAACGGACACGCTGCTCGGGGTAACCGCGAGCGCGGCAGGTTGCGAGGTAGGGATTGTACTTGCCTTAGAAGAAGTAACCCCGACGCAGCCGGAAGACCAGCAGGACGCCGCGAACAGTAAAGCGAAAAGCAACACGGAGACTGCGCCTCGATTCGAGAGCGAAAATTTCAACGTTGATCGTCCTTCTTTTTCTAGATTTTTGTACGGCGCGGCGCGGACCGAGTTCGTATCGCGAGCAACCTGGTGTGCACTGCGACCAAGCTGAGCGGATGCTAATTTCTGAAATGAAAAGCAACAACTTGAACGGAGAGACAGTTTTGGGGCACGGAATGGACAGTGCCAGTACTGTGCTATTGAACTCGCAGAGCGGGAGACTGAATTTTTCTGCGGTTAAGCCTCTGATTTGCAAGGACATGTTGCAGACGGTTGACGAATGCTTCGACGACTCATAGAGTGGCCAGTCGCTGTGCGACTAGACGGGAGCTGACCTTTATTATGGATTTCACAGAGAAGTGGCGCCGGCATCCGCGGTTCAGGATCGGTGGGAAGGCATTGCTGATATTGGCCTTAGCGGCGCAAGCTGCCCGCGGGCAAGCCGATGCAGGCGTGGAAAAGAGCAAATTGCTCACACCTGAGGCTTCGCTGAACCTCCGCATGATATCGGATTTGCAATATACTCAGGACGGAACGCGCCTCGCCTTCGTCGTGACCGAACCCCCGAAAGGCACGGGTCGCAACCGCCACATCTGGGTGCATGACAATCAAACGACCGGCGGCGTGCGCCAATTCACATTCTCGGCGAAATCGGAAAGCTCACCACGATGGTCGCCGGACGGAAAGCAGTTGGCGTTTCTATCCGATCGCGGCGAGCAGCAGCAAATCTATCTGATGCGCGCGGATGTGGGCGAAGGAATTGCCTTGACCAAGGGCAAGCGCGCCGTCAAGAGTTTCGAATGGTCGCCAGATGGGAAGCAGATTGCGTTTCTTGCGCCGGATGCCAAGACGGACGCCGAAGAAAAGAGGGAAAAAGATAAGGATGACGCACACGTTGCGGACAAGGAAGACAAGCGCGCGCGTCTGTGGCTGGCCGATGTGGCCACGGGCGACGCGCGTGCGCTGACCCCGCCGACGTGGAACGTCAGCGAGGTCGTATGGGCGCCGACTGGGGACCACCTGATTATGAAAGCCACCGACCGACCGCAATCGGATGAAAATACGGAGCGCATTTTCAACGCGCAGGCGTCGGATGGAGCCACAAAGTTGCTGCTCGCCCCGCGCGGACCGTTCAATGAACTGCATCTCTCGGCGAGCGGCACTACGCTGAGTTTTGTCGGTTCGCGGGAGGATGGCCCCGAGCCGCACGATCTTCACTTGTTGCCCTTGAACGCGCGAGCGGCGCGCAATCTGACGGGGGCGAGCCTGGACCGCCCGGTGGAAGACTATCACTGGCAAAAGGACGGCTCGATTGTGCTGGTGGCGGCTAATGGGTTCGGGAGCCTGTTCGTGAAATATGCCGGTGATGGCACAAAGGAGGATCTGGCGGCATCACCTGTGCCTACCGGCAGCGTTGCGCTGGGATCGGGCGGCGAGATCGCCTATGTTTCTCAGAACGGGACACATCCGCAGGAACTCTGGCTGTGGGACCAAAAAACCGCGCCGCAGCAGATCTCGCATCTGAATGATTCGTGGAAGCAGTTCACCTTGAGCGCTCCCGAATACTACAAATACAAATCCTTCGATGGTGTAGAGATCGAAGCTGCTTTGCTACGGCCCCAGGGAGCCGACCCTAAGGCCAAGCTGCCGCTGATCGCACTGATTCATGGCGGGCCCACAGGTCGCTGGTCGGATTCGATCGAGACCTGGGGACAATTGTTGGCAACGCACGGCTACGCCGTCTTCTATCCAAACATCCGCGGATCAGTCGGCTACGGTCAGAAATTTGTGGAGTCCAACCGCGGCGACTGGGGTGGCGGCGATTTCAAAGACGTGATGGCCGGGGTGAAAGACCTTATCGACCGCGGCATCGCCGACCCCAATCGCCTGGGTATCGGCGGCTGGTCCTACGGCGGCTACATGGCGGAATGGGCCATCACGCAGACAAATGACTTCAAGGCCGCAGTCTCCGGCGCGGGCATGGCCAATCTAATTTCCGAATTCGGCATGGAAGATCATCCCGCAGGTGATGAGTGGTTTTACGGTGTCCCCTGGGAGAAGCCCGAGGGCTTTCTCAATAGCTCGCCTTTCCTTCACTTGAAGAATGCCAAGACGCCGACGCTGGTCCTCCAAGGCGACGCAGACACCATTGATCCGCTGGGGCAAAGCCAGGAGCTGTACCGCGGCCTAAAGCGGTACGGCGTCGAGGCTGAACTGGTCGTCTATCCACGCGAGCCGCACGGTTTCCACGAAGAAAAGCATATGCGGGACCGGCTGAATCGCATCCTCGCTTGGTACGACCAATACTTACATGGCGCCCCACCCAGCGTCTCGGCCACTGCAAAGTAAATCGAACTGGTAGCGGCCGGCATGCTTGCCGATTTCTAGCCAGCTCAGACACTTCTGTCGGCGTCCCCGTAAACCAGGGCACGGAACAAATCGGCCAGCACAATCTCCTCGACGAATCCCTGCGCGGAACCACGTAATTTCGCCGTTCACTAGTGCCTGTATAGAAAACACCACAACCCTTAGCGTAAGTCTTTACAGGTTTCGCGCATCGTGTTACCGTCATTTCCCGTACCGCCATCCTTCGCGCCAGGCGGCTGGGCCTCTGATCGAGAACCTGCCATACGTTTTGACGGGCGACCGTGAACCGGTCGATTTGTATTCGCTAACGGCGACCAGACAACGGTCTTCGACAAGCGCGACCACGCAGCGGCCGACAGTACGTACGACCGCCCAGCGGTGGGCTCAAGCCCCTTCCCCTCGAAAAACACGTCGTGGTCCAGTTTCGCGTGTTGTGTTGCAGGCCCGTGCCGATAGGACTGGCACAGGCTTGATCGTGCGAGAGCCCGGAAACGCCGGGGGAAACACCGCAACTGGGACTAACAAAAGGGGATAACTTGCTGAAGCTGCGAAAAGTCGAAATTATCGGTTTCAAGTCCTTCTGCGAACGTACCGTTGTGACGTTCAGCGGCATTGGCACGACGTGCATCGTCGGCCCCAACGGCTGCGGCAAGTCCAACGTAGTGGACGCCATCTCCTGGGTGTTAGGCGAACAGAGCCACAAGTCCCTCCGCGCGGAGCGCATGGCGGACTGCATCTTTAACGGCACGATCAAGCGCCCACCGATGGGCCTCGCCGAAGTGACGATTACTCTGGAAGATCCGGAACTGGCCGAGGCGGCTCGGTTCGTTCTGGAAGGCGCGGCTGCCGCAGCCGGATCGCCAACCGATGGCACAGCGGCTCCGCTGGCGGAGGGATCGGACTCTGCGCCCGTCACGGAAACGCAGACCATGACCGAAATCCTGCCGCTCGATGCCGCGCCGGTTTCGGACAACGCGGAGACCACCAGCAACCAAGATATTCCCGAAGTTGCGGCGGAAGTGGTGCTGGAATCCGAGTTCCTCAAGGGCAAGCGCCGCAAGAAGTCCGCCGACAAACTGACGCTGGCCTCGAAGCCCGGAGAAGTCGTCGTGAGCCGGCGGTTGTATCGTTCCGGGCAGAGCGAATATCTGATCAACGGCCGGGTGGCCCGCCTGCGCGACATTCAAGAGATGTTCATGGGCGTCGGGCTGGGCCCGGATTCCTACGCCATCATCGAACAGGGCCGCATCGGCCTGATCCTTTCGACCAAGCCGTTGGAGCGCCGCGCGATCATCGAAGAAGCGGCCGGCGTGACGAAGTTCAAGACGAAAAAGCGCCTGGCGGAAGCGAAACTCGAGTCCTCCAAGGTGAATTTGTCGCGTGTCAACGACATCGTTGTGGAAGTCGAGAAACAACTCGGCTCGCTAAAGCGCCAGGCAGCCAAGGCGCGCCGCTACTCAGAAATTCGCGACCAGATGCGCGGCATCGTGCGGCAGATGCTGGCTGGAAAGGCGCGAGAGTTGGATGCCGAGGCCGAGCGCGTTACCAAGCGACTGGAAGAATTGTCGGCGGCAGAGGCGCAGCATGCGCGGGGCATTCAGACGCAGGAGAGCGAGCAGGACCTCCTCAATCAGCGCATCTACGAACTGGACGCCGGCATCCGGCAAAACCAGAATCACCTGAACCTGACGGCGCTGGAAGTGGACCGCAGCGAGAACCGCATTGCCTTCAACCGGCAACGCGCCGAAGAACTCGGGGGACGTGGCGGACAGATTACCGCGGAAATTACGCAAGCGGCCGCCCAGGCAGCAGAGTGGGAATCGCGTAACTCTTCGCAAAACGAAACCGTGGTTTCGCTGCGAGCCGAATCGAGCACGCTGACCACACAAGTGAACGGTCTGGCGGTGCGAGCCGAAACACGCGCCACGCAAATTCACGAATCCGAAGTGCACATCGAGGCGCTACGACAATGCGCTTCGGAAGCGGGGCAGAGCTTGCTGCGCTTGCACGGTGAGCAGAAGCAGTCTGAAGAAGCGCTGGTGCATCAGGCGGCGGCGCTGCAAAAACTCGAAACCAACGAAGCGACGCTGCTGGAATCGTCGATTCAGATTCGCGACAGCGCCGAGCGCGCCGCCTTTGACTGGGAAGCGGCCAACGCACAGCTTAGCGCGCTGCAACGACAGGCGGCGTCACTGCAAACGCGCATCGCCGGTCTGCGCGAACAGCGCGAAGCCGGCGCGAAGGAAGCGGAGGCGTTGCGCGATTCCCTTTCGGCGACGCGCGCACGGCACTCCACGCTGACGCAAGTTCTCAACGACCGCTCGTACACAGCCGATGCGGTGCAAAAGCTTTTCGCGGCCAACGAGCGCGGCGGCGGGCACGATTTCCACGCTGTCGGCGTGCTGGCGGACTATGCCGAAGTCGAAGAGCAGCACGAAGCGGCCATCGAGCAATATCTGCGCGACGAGTTGGAATATGTGGTCGTGGAAACTTTCGATCACGCGCGGGCGGGTGTGTCGCTATTGCGCGACGAAGTCGGCGGCCGGGCTACCTTTTTCGTCGATTCGCTGCGGAACTTGCGCCTGGACGAATACGAACCGATCATCCACTTCCGCGCGGAAGAGGGCGTCGTGTCGCGGCTGGATAAACTGGTCGAATTCCGCGATCCGCTGGGCGCCGCCGCCAAACAATTTTTGCCGCGTTTGCGTTCCGCTTATTTGACCGATAGCGCGACTGCAGCCGAGAAGCTCGCCCGCGACAATCCGCAGTTCGCTTTCCTCACCCCCGACGGCACCTGTTATCAAGGACGCATGGTCACCGGCGGCCGCGCCGATGAGGCCGGACCCCTGGTGATGAAGCGCGAACTACGTGCTCTCGACGCGGACGTCGCGGCGCTGGAAGCGAGAGCGGAGACCACGCGACTCGTGCTCGAAACCATCGGCGGCGGGCTTCGCGCGGCCGAGCAAACGCTCGAAGAAGTCTCGGCGCAGCAGCGCGCGGCCGAGCGCGACGTTTTATCCGCAAAGCATCGTCACGGACAGACCCAAGCCGACCTTGCACGGCTCGGCCTGGAATTGACCGTTTGCCAGAACGAGTTGAGTCATATCCGCCAGGATGTGGACACCGCCAGGTCTCGCGCCGAGCGCGCCAAGCATCAGCTGGCCGCGGCCACTACCACGCGAGCGGAAGCGGAGGCCGAGAGCACCCGCCTCGCCGAAGAACTCGTGCAACTTCGCGGGTCGATCCAGCTGGAACAAAATGAGCTGGCCGTGGCGCGCGCCGAGCTTGCCGCATTGAATGAGCGATTGTCCGCGGCCGAAGCCGTGGCGGCGCGCTTGCAGCAGGAGCGCGCGGAGATGGAACGCCGCGAGGCCGCGCTGCGCCAGCAGGAAACGTCAATCAGCGAGGAGACTGCCGCGCTTGCCACGCAGAGCGAGCAGCTTGCACAGCAACTCGAAGGACTGCGCGCCGAAAAGACACGCCTGGAAGCGAGCCAGCGTGAACTGGAGGCGGAATGGGAAACCGGCCGCACGCGCGTAACACAAATGGAAGATCAGTTGCGCCTGGGGCGTCAGTCGCTGCAGGAATTGCGCGATCAGCGCAGCCACGCCGAAGTCGAGCGCGCGCGCAACGACTCCGATCGTCAGCATTTGCGCGAAACTTGCATGTCGGAAGTCAACGCGCAACCCGAAGACTTGATCGCCACGGAAACGGCGTTCATCACCGGCGAAGAGTTGGCGATTGCCGAAGCCAACTACCGCGAGATGAAAGCGCGCGTGGAAGCGATGGGCGCGGTGAACATGATGGCTCTGGAAGAGTTCAACGAGTGCGAGCAGCGCTTCGCGTTTTTGACGCGCGAGCGCGACGACCTGCTGCAATCGATCGCGGACACCCAGCAAGCCATCACCGAGCTCGATCTGGTTTCTCGCGAAAAATTCGAGCTGGCCTTCAACGCCATCAACCACAACTTCTCCGATGCGTTTCACACGATTTTTGGCGGTGGTACCGCGGAAATGCGCCTGACCGAAGTGGACAGCTCGGGCGACGCAGGCATCGATGTGGTCGCATCGCCGCCGGGCAAGCGCCTGCAAAACATTTTACTGCTCTCTGGCGGCGAGAAAGCTATGACCGCGCTGGCGCTGCTGATCGCCATCTTCAAGTACCAACCGAGCCCGTTCTGCATCCTGGACGAAGTCGACGCCCCGCTCGACGAAGCCAACGTCAGCCGCTTCACCCGCCTGGTCGGCGAGATGAGCAGCCAGACGCAGTTCATCATCGTGACCCACAACCGCAAGACCATGGAAACCGGCAGCGTCCTCTATGGCGTCACCATGCAGGAACCCGGTGTGTCGAAACTCGTCAGCGTCCGCTGGGAGGGCGACGAAGCCCCGCAGAAGAAGCAGCGCGCCGCAGCGGCATCCGCCGCCTAGAGTTCTATCGCCGAAAGAAAGATGGAGCGCCCTGAGAACGGAGTTTTGCAACTGACGTGCTTGGGTGTTTGTAAAATAGACTCAGTGCAAGAAAAATCTTCTGCCTCGCGCGAGTTTTGCAGAGAAATCCACCGTACGCGCGTTTGACATCGCGTCGCGCTGCGCTAAAATCGTTCCACTCTCTTCAGGGGAATTTTGCTTTGCCTTCTGGTGCAGCCATGCGCGTTGTGCGCGAAACGAATTTTGCGGGCATCTCACCTGCCGCTCGCGGGAAAGTGCGCGACATCTACGATCTCGGCGACAAGTTGTTGATCGTCGCGTCGGATCGGTTGTCGGCATTCGATGTCGTGCTGCCCACCGGCATTCCGGACAAGGGACGCGTGCTCACGCAGCTTTCTCTTTTCTGGTTCGGCCGCCTAAATGACGTAATTCCGAATCATGTCCTGAGCGCCACCGACTTTCCCGTCGAGTTTGATGACTATCGCGAGGAACTCGCCGGCCGCTCCATGGTCGTGCGCAAGACGCGGCCGTTGCCGATCGAATGCGTCGTGCGCGGCTATGTCTCGGGCTCCGGATGGAAAGACTATCGCGCCACTGGAAAAATTTGCGGCATCGCGCTGCCGCCGGGCTTGCGCGAGTCGGACCGACTGCCCGAGCCGATCTTCACTCCCGCGACGAAAGCAGTGACCGGTCACGATGAGAATATTTCCTTCGAGCAAGCCGCGGATCTGATCGGGCGCGCACTTGCCGAACGAGTCCGCAGCGTCAGCATCGAAATCTACCAGCGAGCGGCGAAATACGCCGAGCCGCGCGGCATTTTACTGGCCGACACAAAATTTGAGTTTGGCCTGCTGCAGAATTCCGCCGGTGGTGACGAACTCATCTGGATCGACGAAGCGCTCACCCCGGACTCTTCGCGCTTCTGGCCCGCTGCGCGGTACCAGCCGGGCGGGCCGCAACCTTCGTTCGACAAACAGTTTGTGCGCGATTACCTTGAACGCATTCAGTGGCCGAAGACTCCGCCGGGCCCAGAACTCCCTCCCGATGTCGTCGCCGCAACCCGCGCAAAATACCGCGAAGCCTACCGCATTCTGGTAGGACGCGAATTAGATTAGACAAATTAGATTGGAAAGTAGGCCCGGGAAACCGTAGCGTTTAAATTTCTGGAGCGTGCCAAATTGAAGGATCAACTGGAAGGGCTTGTGAGTCAGATGGTGGAACACGGCATACTCTTTGACGAGGCCGTGGGAGAATTCGAGAAACGATTCATCAAGCGTGTTCTGGACCGCGTAGACGGCAACCGCTCGCGTGCTGCGGACGTACTCGGCATCCACCGCAACACGCTCAGCCGCAAACTCACCGAATATAAGCTCGACCATCGGCGTCACGCGTCACGCTGAGCGCAATCGCTCTGCTTTCGGTAATCCTCTAAGAAACGAAAACGGCGCCCCGACAAAGTCGCGGCGCCGTTCCTGATTCCGTCCGATTCAGCCGACGTTACTGCTGCTTCTTCGTAGCCGGCCGCTTCTTCTTGCCCTTTTCCTTTTCCTTCGGGATATCCTCGGCGTTTACCTTGGCCTTGTCCCAGTGCAGCATGAAGGCAGGATCGGGATCGTAGGCCAGGAGCGTTCCGGTGAAGCGAACAGGATTGTCTTTCTCCAGCTTCGCGGCATCCGGCTGACCAATCACCTTCACATCCATGTCCGGCGTCGTCTTGGCATCAAACTCCGCGTCGCTGGTCACGAACGCGACCTTGAGCTGTGCGCCGTCGCTTGTGGGAGTCACTTCGATCAGCTTGCCCGGCACGTCGGGAAATTCCAAGCCGCAGGAAGCCAGCCAGGTAACCTTGGCCTTGTCGCCGCCCGCTTTCAGGTCAGTGATCACCGAGGCGATGGTCATGTCCTTGCGCGCGGTATCGAGGTCCGCGGAACTCGGTAGCGTGTAGGTCGCGGGACGATCCGCAGAGCTCCCCGCCAGCTGCAACAGCTCATTGAGTTCGGCGTCGGTTAAGTTGTCGCAAGCCGCCTGCTGGTAGTTCACGATCAACTTACGCAGGTACGTTTTCACCTGGTTGGCTTGCGCCGCGTTCGGGTTCTTCGTGGCCTTGGCGAAATACCAGAAGGCATCCATCTGTTGCGGCGGGGTCATTGCCATGTAGGCCTGGCCGATACGGTAGGCGGTGATCGGATCATCGGGCGTGAGTGCGAGAACCGCCTTATAGGACTCGATCGCCGCGGGATAATCCTTCAGGGTCATCGACGCGTTGGCCGCGGTGTAGTTAAACAAAATCGCCGGCGCTTTCTTTTGCTTGTCGAAGTCGTCCTGGCTCATGGCGTCAGGCTTCTTGAGACCATTCAGCGTGGCCAGGCCGTCGGTCCCGCCCTGCCGCGCCTTCTTGGCCATGTCTGGATCGGGAGGCGGGGGATTAATGTTGCTGTAGGCAAAAGCCCGCGCGTAATAGGCCTGATACTTGACCGGCGGCTCGATCTTGTCGCCGAGCGCGAGGAGCTTGTCGGCGTACTCGATCACCTTCGGAAAATTCTTCAGCTGGCTATAAGCGTTGTAATAGAGCGGATAAACGTAAATCAGCAGCGCGGAATTCGGATACTTGGCGACGAAATCGTCGAGTTGCTTGATTTGCTGCGTTGGATCTTTTGTGGCTTGCGCGGCGGTGTAGGCGTTGTACTCCGCCATGGTGTACTGGGGCTTCGCGCCGGCGTCCTGTCCCGCAGGTGCCTGGGCCTTCACGCTGGCTACGCTCCCGACCATAAGGCAAAGCGCCGCAACCATCGCGAGGCTCGCCAGTTTCCGTGATCCGTTCATTCCGATTCTCCCTCGCTCAAACTCCAAGCCCTTGTCATGGTTTCCTACTGCACCCGGAATGCCTCAGCCGGGGATTGCCGTCCTGATTATAAAACTTCGGGATTATAGGGAAAACAGGGTGACATCTGCAAGGCAGTACCCTACAGGGAACTATGTATCTACGGGTATTTGCCATGCACCTGTCAGCTTAATGCGCCCACGCAACCACACCCGAAGCATCATCAAGGCGAAAATGTCTCTCGCTTCGAATGTTGTTAGGATGAGTGTCGCATAAAATAGCGGCTTTCACGAGGAAGAATTCCGATGGCACCGATAACTGAAACGAATCTCCATGCGCTGAACGTTACGTCCCTTGCTGGCGCGGTAGTGCTAGTCACTGGTGGCGGCCGGGGGATCGGCCGGGCCATTGCGCTGCGGCTCGCGGCGATGGGAGCGTCCGTGGCTATTTGCGGGCGCGACCTTAAGGCGCTCCAGTCCGTTGAAGCCGAATTGACGGTTCGGACGGCACGGGTATTTTCTCACGTTGCGGACGTCATGCGCTCGGCCGATGTGGCGTCGCTGGTCGCGAAGACGGAAGCCGCGCTCGGGCCGATTTCAATTCTGGTGAACAATGCGGGCGTCGGCGGGTTCGGGCCGGCGCTCGAAAAATCCGAGGAGGACTGGGATCGCGTCCTGAATACGAATTTGAAGAGCGTCTTCCTGGTCTCGCGCGCGGTCGCGCCCTCGATGATTCGCGCCGGGCGCGGAGACATCATCAACATAAGTTCGCTGGCGGGACGCAATGTCTTTCCCGGTGGAGGGCTTTACTGCGCGTCGAAGTGGGGCGTGCAAGGACTGTCCGGGTGCATGGCGGAAGATTTGCGCGAGCACGGGATTCGCGTATGTGTCATTTGCCCCGGCAGCGTGGCGACCGAATTTTCGGGACGGGGGCCTAAGGATCCGTCGAAGGTACTTACGGCGGACGACGTAGCACACGCGGTGGTGATGGTGGTGACGCAGGGTCCGCAAAGCTTTTTGAGTGAGATTCACCTGCGGCCGTTGCGAAAGGCATAAGAAAAGCCATCTCTAAAGTAAGAATGGTCAGCTGGCTGGGAACGTAGCCAGGAATGGCTGAGCCACGGCCCTTTTCCCTCTTGACAATCATCGTTATAACGACTATTGTACGCGCATGAGTTCACGTGCCCTACCGACGCGGCCACCCGCCTCACTGGAGGCCCATATCTTCGTTACCCTGCAAAAAATTGCTGATGCTCTGGGCCAGGAGGCCGAGCAGTTGCTCAAATCCAACGGGCTGACCGGCGCGCAATACAACGTCCTGAGGATCCTGCGCGGAGCCGAGCCCGAAGGCCTGGCTTGCAGCAACATCGCTGACCGCATGATCTCTCACGATCCGGATATGACCCGCCTTCTCGATCGCATGGAAAAGCGCGCTCTGATTACGCGCCAGAGGCAAAAGGACGACCGGCGTGTAGTCAAGACGCGCATCACTCCCGAAGGCCTGGAGCTCTTGAAGCAATTGGACCAACCGGTTCGCGAACTTCATAAACGTCAGTTCCGGCATATGCCCGCGGCGCGCCTGAAAGCTCTTTCCGATTTGCTGGATCAGATTGTCGTTCCTGGAGAGAAGTAAGCGTTTTAAGGAATCAGCCGTCAAATTCAGAGTTAAATCAGAACACCAAATCAAAAGGAGATCGAAACCATGGGCCATTCTTTAGCTCGCATCGCAGTCACCGCAGGCTTCGCAGCCTTGTTGTCGCTGCCGGCTTCCGCGGCCACTTCCACCTGGCAGATCGATCCGCAACACACCGCCGCGCAATTCTCCGTGAAGCACCTGGCAATCTCCACCGTGCGCGGAGGTTTCAGCAAAGTAACCGGCACGGTCATATTTGACGACAAGGATGTCAGCAAATCGACTGTGGATGTGACCATTGACGTGTCCACTGTAGACACGCGTGAACCCAATCGCGACAAGGACCTGAAGAGCGATCACTTTTTCGACGTGGAACACTACCCCACGATGACATTCAAATCGAAGAAGGTGGAGCAGGTCAGCCCCGGCAAATTGAAGGTTACCGGTGATCTGACCATCCACGGTGTGACCAAAGAAGTCGTTCTTGATGTCGATGGACCGACGGCGCCAGTGAAGGATCCCTGGGGCAACCAGCGTGTCGCTGTCAATGCCACCACGAAAATCAATCGTCAGGATTACGGCGTGAAGTGGAACGCCACCATGGATAACGGCGGCGTGGTAGTCGCCGATGATGTCTCGATCACCATTGACGCGGAGTTGGTGCAGAAGGGCGCTCCCAAGTCCGGCAACTGATCTGGCTGCTGCAAAATCGTCGTTCCAGGCAATCGGCCCGGCGAGTCTTATTCATGCACCGCTCGCCGGGCTTTGCTCATCCAACATGTAGCGAACACAAGAATATCTTGGGGTCTTCGCCAGGCGTCGCGTAAATAAGGTCTTTCCCTTTGCGATTCTTGATGTCTGGCCGGAGCGAATCGTTTTCGGCCAGGCGAGTTTGGACTCGGCACAGGCCTGCGTGCTTGTCCGATTTGACCTCAGATTGCACCAGAACCCTGAAGCCCAGCATCCGAAGTGACCAGTATCCGAAGTGACTAGTATCCGAAGTTAAAGGTTAAAGTCATGAAGCGTCCTGCACCCACGGAAGTACCGATCCATGAAATTGTTCGTGAACGATGGAGTCCGCGCGCCTTCAGCGACAAAGTGGTTGCGCCGGAAGTGCTGCACAGCCTGTTTGAAGCGGCGCGATGGGCGCCATCCAGCTCGAATATGCAGCCTTGGGCCTACATTGTCGGCACGAAGGATGACAAGGAAAATTTCGACAAAGTCCTGAGCACACTGGTGGAATTCAACCAGGGCTGGGCCAAGGACGCGCCTGTTCTGGCTCTTTCGGTGGCGCAGGTGAAAAATCCTAAGGACGGCGCGCCCAATCGCTGGGCGTTTCATGACGTGGGCAGCGCTTCAGCGCAGCTGACAACGGAAGCGGTCGCTCGGGGACTCTACGTTCATCAGATGGCTGGCCTCGATCCGAACAAGGCGCGGCAGGTCTTTCACATCCCGGACGACTGGGACGCGGTCGCCGCGATGGCCATCGGTTATCCCGGCGACCCTGCTTCGCTGCCTGACAAGCTACGCGAGCGCGAGTTGGCTCCCCGCACACGGAAACCGCTCTCCGAATTTGTCATGACGGGCGGCTGGGGGCATACTGCTTCTTTCGTTTCGAAGTAACGATCCAAAGCAACCAGCGAGTGAGGAATCCCAGCCCGACGCCATGCACAGCACCCTGGAATTTCTTCTACGTCATGGATACGTAGTTCTGCTGGCCTGGGTATTTGCGGAGCAGATCGGTTTACCGGTCCCTTCCCTGCCGTTGTTGCTGGCGGCCGGTGCGCTGGCGGGCACGCACCGCATGAACTTCTTTTTCTCGCTCTTCCTGTGTGTTCTTGCCGCGGTGGCCGCGGACTCCATTTGGTATGCGTTAGGGCGTATTAAAGGAATCAAAGTCCTTCAGCTCTTGTGCAAGATTTCGCTGGAGCCGGATTCCTGCGTGCGTCGCACCGAAGGGGTTTTCTCGAGACAAGGGGCGCGCTCCCTGCTGGTGGCAAAATTTCTTCCTGGTTTAAGCACCGTCGCGCCCCCGCTCGCCGGAATTTTCCACATGCGAGCGCGCCGGTTTCTGCTCTTCGACGGCTGCGGTTCCCTACTTTGGGCCGGCACTTTCCTGGGAATCGGCTTCGCCTTTACCGGAGAGATTGAACGCATTGCCGAACATGCTCTGAGCCTGGGCGGATGGCTGCTGGTGCTGCTGATCGCCGCGCTCGTTTCCTATATCTCCTATAAATTTATTGCCCGGCAACGCTTCATGCACCAATTGCGCATCGGCCGCATCACGCCGGAAGAACTAAAATCAAAAATCGACGCTCACGAAGACCTGGTTATCGTGGATTTGCGACACGAACTGGATTTCGAAGCGGACCCCGAAACCATCCCGGGTGCTTTTCGAATGGACGCCAAGGAACTGGAGGAGAGCGACCGGTTGCCGCACGACCGCGAAGTCATCCTCTATTGCACTTGACCAAACGAAGCTACGAGCGCCCGTGCGGCGCTCCTCTTACGTAATCGAGGGATACGTAAGATCCGCCCGCTGCAAGGTGGGCTGGATGCGTGGCGCGAACTCGGGTATCCGGTTCACAATGCCACGCTCACCCAAATCAGCGCCACTACCGCATCCATCGTTTCGTAGCCTTTGTGGGCGTTTCATAGCCCTCGTCGGCGTTTCATGGCCCTTGTAGGGGCGGGGCTTGCCCCGCCCGGCGTATAAGAGGCTTTGGGGCAACTGCAGGGCTCGTGTTTCGGCAACCGTTTAGAGTGCCTACAGCCTCGGCAATACGATGCCGCCCTGCGCCTGGTACTTCCCCTTTTTATCTTTGTAGCTGACTTCGCATTCCTCGTCGGACTCGAAGAACAGTACCTGGCAAAGCCCCTCGTTCGCGTAAATCTTGGCGGGCAGCGGCGTGGTATTGCTGATTTCCAGCGTGACGAAGCCTTCCCACTCCGGCTCGAACGGTGTCACGTTCACGATGATCCCGCACCGCGCGTAGGTGGACTTGCCCAGGCATATCGTCAGCACGTTGCGCGGAATCCGGAAATATTCCACCGACCGCGCCAGGGCAAAGGAGTTCGGGGGGATCAGGCACGCGTCGCCTTTGTACGACACCAGCGAACGCGGATCGAAATGCTTGGGGTCCACGATCGTCGAATTCACGTTCGTGAAGATCTGAAACTCGTCCGCCACTCGGATGTCGTAGCCATACGACGACACTCCATAGCTGATCACCCCTTCGCGCACCTGGCGGTCCGTGAACGGTTCGATCATCTTATGTTCCAGCGACATACGCCGGATCCACTTGTCGGGCTTAACGGACATCCAGGCCTCCTCGATGGGCTTCAATAGGAAATTTCAACGCAGTGCAGCGGAAAAGAAGGCCAAGTGTAGATTACCCGCCACGTCTTGACAACCTGGGGCGTACCCTCTAGCATCTGCCCACGTATAAAGCTGGAGGAATGTGTGATTAAGTTAGACATCGTGAACGCCGTGGTCAACGCCACGTCGCCGAACATCAGCCGCACCAAGGCCGAGCAGGCGGTTGAGACCGTTTTCGAATCTCTGAAGAGCGCGCTCGGCCGCGGCCAGCGCATCGAATTGCGCCGCTTCGGCGTGTTCAGCGTCAAGCCTCGCAAGACCGGCATCGGCCGCAATCCGCGTACCGGCGAAGAAGTGAACATCCCCCCAGGCAAAGCTGTGCGCTTTAAGCCCGGCAAGGAACTCCAAGGCTTGGAAGCCCCCGCAAAGCCCGCGGAATAGCTTTTCCGCTTGTGTTCAAGTCGTAGCCGATCGTCTCGGATCCGAACCACCCTTTCATCGAAAACGTTATCCATCACGTTCCTGGCTACCGTTCCATTCTGCTCGCTTAGCGCATCCTGGAGGGCATACATATGGCGAATGAAGCCAACGGGTCGACTGTGCACGTTAACGGAATCGACCTTTTCTACGAAGTCGAAGGCGCGGGCGAGCCACTGTTGCTACTGCACGGGGGCACTGGAACCCACGAGAATTGGGCTTACGCGGGGCGCGACCAGTTCCTGCGCGAATACAAGCTTATTGCGCCGGACGCCCGCGGTCATGGCCGGTCGACCAACCCGCTGAGAACCATCACGCACCGGCAGTGCGCACTGGATATGCTCGGTTTGCTCGACCATCTTGGGATCCAACGCTGCCGAGCCATCGGCATCAGCATGGGCGGCAACATTCTTCTGCACATGGCGACCATGCAGCCCGAGCGCATCGCCGCCATGGTAACGGTCAGCTCGACGATGTATTTTCCGGAGCAGGCTCGCGCGATCATGCACCAGATCCCGGTGGAAAATCAGGCGCCCAGCGAGTGGGAAACGATGCGTCAGCGTCACAGGCTCGGCGATGACCAGATCGTGGCGCTTTGGGAATGGGGGCGCGGCATGAGCGTTAGTTACGACGATATGAATTTCACGCCACCGCTGTTGTCGCGCATTACAGCGCCGACGCTCATCGTTTATGGCGATCGCGACTTCCTCTATCCCATCGAAATGGGAGTCGAAATGTATCGCGCCATTCCGAAATCCGCGCTGTGGGTCGTTCCCAACGGCGGCCACGGACCCGTTTTCATGGATGCGGCCGCGCAGTTCGCCCAAACAGCGCTCACTTTTCTGCGCAACGCAGCTTGAAGGGCTACACGACTTCGCTTTTGCACAAACCATGGGGTTGTGCTGTACTTAATCGAGACAATTTCTCGCATTGTCTCGATTCTCCGGACCTTGTGACCAACTCATTTCCAGATAGCAGCGTCGTTCTCTCACCAGATCCTGTCGATTGGCGAGCGGCCAATATCCCGCCATCCTACTACTCTCCGGTACCGCGGCATCCGCCGGTGAAAACGCTCATTGTGGCGTGCGCGCTGTTTTTCCTCACGCTCTGTACCTGTCTCGTCGCCGGCACGCACTTCGCCGCGGCCTACGCACAAAATCAAGCCGTCTCCTGGGACGAATTCATCCGCGCTCTTACGTTGCTCTATCGCCAGCCGGCCGCGCTGGTCAGCGGCCTGCCTTTCGCGCTTACACTGCTCGCTATACTGCTCACGCACGAGCTAGGTCATTATTTTGCCTGCCGCCACCACCACATTCATTCCAGCTATCCCTACTTCATTCCCTTTCCTACGTTGATCGGCACCCTCGGAGCTTTCATTCTGATTCGCTCGCCCATTCGCACCACTCGCGCTCTTTTCGACGTCGGCGCGTCGGGGCCCGTGGTTGGCTTCATCGTGGCTGTGCCCGCGCTGATTTTTGGCATATTGCACGCCAAGTTTGTTCCCGGCCTCGGCGATCCTGCTCATGCGAGTGTTGTGCTCGGCGCGCCGCTGGTCTTGCGCCTTCTCGCGGCGCTGCTTCATCCTGGGGTGCCCGCAAGCAGCCTGCTGCTCCATCCGGTTGGGCGCGCCGCGTGGGTCGGGCTGTTCGCCACTTCACTGAATCTTCTCCCCGCCGCGCAGCTCGACGGCGGCCACATCCTTCGGTCGCTGAGCGCCCGCGCTCATCGCTATTCCTCGATCATGCTTCCCTTGCTCCTCGTAGGCCTCGCGCTGCTCCATTTCTGGGCCGGCTGGTATGTTTGGGGTGCGCTGCTCCTGATCATTCGCTTCTTCCGCTTCATCCCTATTTACAATCCCGTTCCTCTCGACAACGGCCGCCGCTTCGCCGCAGCATTTACACTGCTCATTTTCATACTCTGCTTCATGCCTGCCCCGTTCATCGAGTGATCGTCTGGCTTGACTACGTAGCTCGATAAAGTCTCCGCTTGCCCCGCCCCAAACACCCGCTACAATCGACCGCGATAAATGACTGCCCTCGTCCGCACGCTACGCCAGAGCGATCTGCTCCTGCTATTCATCGGCTCGGTCATTGGCTCCGGCATTTTTCTCACTCCGGGCCTGATCCTCCGTCAACTCAATGGTTCGGTCGGCTTCTCGCTTCTGGTGTGGTTCGTTGGAGGAGTTCTTTCGCTCCTTGGCGCGCTAACTTACGCGGAACTGTCCGCCACGAACCCGGAGGCTGGCGGCCTATACTGCTTCATTCGCGACGGTTTCGGTCGGATGGCCGCGTTTCTCTACGGCTGGTCGCTGTTCCTCGTGATCTCCAGCGGCACAATTGCCGCTCTCGCGCGCGCCTTTACCCGCTATCTAGCCGAAATCATTCCGCTCTCCGCCACCGGCGCGACCGTCGTTTCCGTCTTGATGATCGCCGTCGTCACCGCCGTCAACGTGTGGGGCACGCGCAAAAGCTCGGACCTCCAGAACTGGACCACGCTGGTAAAAACCCTACTGATCGTTGTGCTCAGTGGTTTCCTGCTCTCTCTCGGTCATCATGGCGGTGAACTCGCGTCAGCCATGGGCACCACGCAAGGAGGCTCCGCGCTGCTTTCGAGTTTTGGCCTAGCGATGATTGCGGTGCTGTGGGCCTATGAAGGCTGGCAATTCGGGACCTACAGCGCCGGCGAAGTCCTCGACCCGCAAAAGTCTTTCCCCCACTCTTTTCTTCTCGGCTCGCTCATCCTGGTCGGGCTTTACCTGATCGCGAACATCGCGTATCTCGTCGCGCTCGGTCCCGCCGCCGCCACCGCCAGCGACGCCATCGCGGCCACTGCTGCCGGTGCAGTTCTGGGCCCGTGGGCCGGCAAGATCATCGCGCTCACCATCCTGATCTCGACCTTTAGCTCCACAAACTCGGTTATTCTCACCGCGCCGCGCGTCTTCTACGCCATGGCCACCGACAACCTCTTCTTCAAGAGTCTCGCTGAAGTCCACCCACGCTTCCGCACCCCCGCTGCGGCAATCATCGCGCTCGGCATCTGGTCCGCGGTCCTGGCCTGCGCCGGGAAATTTGCTGAACTTATCGGTGGTGTCATTTTCATCGGCTGGATTTTCTATGGCCTGGGCGCCGCCGCGATCTTCCCGCTACGCCGCGCCTCGCAAGGCAAGCCGATTCCCTATCGCGTCCCCGGCTACCCGTTCACACCGTTCATTTTCGTCCTAGCGGCCGCCGCCATCGTGGGAAACGCCATCTATCTGGCCTTCCGCGACCCGGTCCAGTTTCGCAATCTGGCGGTTGCTATCGTCCTGTTCCTTCTCGGCCTGCCCGCTTATTATTTCTGGCGCCGCCGGGCTGCCTAAGACTCAGGCTGCCTTGGTTAACAGGTTGTACCCCTCCCCCCACCTTTTTTGTAAGTGCGGATTCTAAACGAGTTATGGGTGCGTTTTGGGGAAGTGCGGATTCTAAGGGACTTAGCTTTTTGGGTCTCGCCTGATGTTCGCTCTTGCAGCACGGAGCTGGTGCATTTGTATGAATGACCAATAGGAGGAGTTGCGGGAAGCGCAGTTTGTAGGTGGATGAAAACATTGGGCGTTCCCTGCGGGCGTCTGTTAGGGCCGCGGAAGGAGGCGTGATTTGGAAGCGCTATGCTTCAGAATACACGGTGAATGATACTATAAAAGTTATCTCTTGTTAACTGGTATCTTTGTATACATCATTCGAAGCGGATCGAAGTGCTGAGGCGCTCGCAGGTTCTCACGTTCCAGCATTAAGCATCTTTGGGCGGGGCGAGGTCCCGGCCCAGCGCTTGAAGGCGATGGGGAGGGCTGTTTCGGAATGTCCTCAGGGGCTAAAGCCCGGTTTTTCTTGGCTCTAATGTCGGAGCTAAAGCTCCGACCCCTAAAGCGGCAGGACCTTGAGTCTAGATTCGCGGCAACGTTGCGCCGGTGTTGCCGCGGCGGTTCTAATGTCGGAGCTAAAGCTCCGACCCTAAAGCGGCAGCACCCGCGAGTCTAGATTCGCTGGACGCTGAAAGGACGGCCAGTGCCGGAAGCAAGAGGGCTCTCCAGTGTCGCGCGCGCCGGGGTTGCCGCGGTGCCTAGAAACTTTCCAACGTAGTATGGTGTCCAAAGAACACTCGCGTTTCGCACAGGTTTGTCTGGACGCTGAAAGGACGGCAATGCTCGAAGCAAGAGGGCTCTCCAAGTACTACGGCTCGGTGCCAGCGGTTCAGAACGTCACGTTTCGCCTCGAACCCGGCCAAATCCTCGGCTATCTCGGCCCCAACGGATCCGGCAAGAGCACCACGGTCAAAATGCTCACCGGACTGCTGCAACCCAGCCGCGGTCAGGTCACGCAGGACGGCGAAGACATCCACAAGAATTTAGTTGCGTATCGAAAGCGGCTGGGCTACGTTCCCGAAGAAGCCAACCTCTATCCCTATCTAACCGGCGAAGAATATCTGGAAATGATCGGCACGCTCCGCGGCATGCCGGAATCGCTCAGAAAACTCCGCATCGACCCTCTCTTGCGGCTCTTTGCGCTCGCACCCCATCGGCACGTCACCGTGGGATCCTATTCCAAAGGCATGCGCCAGCGAATCCTGCTAATCAGCGCCTTCATGGACAATCCCGACGTCCTCATCTTCGACGAACCGATGTCCGGCCTCGACGTGACCTCTTCCCTGGTCCTGAAAAATCTCATTCAAACACTGAGCGCGCGCGGCAAAGCCATTTTCTTCTGCTCGCACATCCTCGAAGTTGTGGAGAAAATCTGCACCCAGTTGATCATCCTCAGAAAGGGCCAGGTCATCGCCTACGGCCCCACCGGCGAGGTGCTGCAAAGCATCGGGCAGGCCACGCTCGAAGCCACGTTCCTGCAGCTCGTCGAGAATCGCGACGTCACTCAAATCGCAAACGACATTGTGGATGTAATGGTCTCGTAATGCCCCCCTGGAAACCGTTCATGCGATTCGTCCAGAATCGCTCGGAGGCATTCGCGCGCACGCGATTCGGATGCCTCTTCCGCCTCTTCGTCGGCCGCATGTTTCACGGCGGCGATGAACCCGGCGCCGAAGCGTTGAGTCTCGGCATCGGCGCAATCCTCACGCTGCTGGCGATGCCCGGCCTGCTCGTCTCCCTGCTAATGTTTGAGAAATACGGTTCGCTCATCCGCTTCTTACGCGGTGACGGCGTTTTCGATCCATTCACCGCTACGATCCCGGACGAATACTTCTTCATTGTTCTCTCCATGAGCGTCACGGGCGCTGCCGCGCTCTGGCGCTGGGATTCCGTCTTTCTCGACCGCCGCGATCACACCAATCTGGTTCCCCAGCCGGTGTCCCTCACCACCATCTTCTTCGCGAATTTCTCGGCCATCCTCGTTCTCGCGATGCTCTTCACCCTCGTCGTCAATGCCGCCTCGATCGTGCTGGTTCCCGTTGCCGTCGTTGGCAGCCAAGGCTCCTTTGCCATCTTCGTTCGCTTTGCCGCGGGACACGGTGTCGCGGTCCTGTCCGCAAGCGCGTTCAGTTTCTTCGCGGTTTTCGCTCTTGCGGGTCTCTTGATGGCGATGCTGCCAGCCGCCGCGTTTCGCCGAGTCTCGCTCTTCGCGCGCTTCGCAATCGCGGTCGTGCTACTCGTGCTGCTGGCCAGCGTTTTTACCGTGCCGTCATTGCTTCTGCAAACCGCGGTTGGCTGGGCTCACCGCATAGCAATGCTGCCGCCGGTTTCATTCCTTGGCGTGGCGCGAACCGTTTGGGGCAGAGGCGACGATCCTTTCGTTGCCGCCATGACTCACGCCGCCCTCTTCGGGTTCGTCCTGGCTGTCCTGGTAGCCGTCATTACCTACGCGCTCAGCTTTCGCCGGTCGTTTCTCATTATTCCCGAAACCGCCGACGCAGGCCCGCTTCCGCGCGTGCATTCCTCGTTCTCTCCCCTCGCTCTCTTCCACAAAGCATTCCTGCGCGGACCTCCGCAGCAGGCCTGCTATCACTTCATCGTCCGCACACTCCTGCGAAGCGACGCGCATCTGCAAATTGTTTCAGCGTTTGCCGCGCTTGGCCTGGTCGCCGCCTCCGAATCTCTCCTGTCCATCCGAACCGACCAGTTCTTCCTGATCCGCCACTACCCGTCCGCCGACTTTCTTTCCATTCCGTTCATCCTCAGCTACTGCCTGATCGCAGGCATCCGCTTCGCCTTCGAAATCCCTGCCGACCTGCGCGCCAACTGGATTTTCAAACTATGGCTGAACCCCGACGATCAACAGGCCCGACCGATCGCGCGACGTGTACTCCTGGCCGCAACTCTGCCTTGGATCGCACCAGCCAGCTTCACGGTCACCCTGTTTCTCTTCGGCTGGACCAGCGCCCTGTTGCACACCACGATCCTGACCATTTCCAACGTACTGCTCGTCGAAATCCTGCTCGTAAAATTCCGCAAAATTCCATTCACCTGTTCGTGGCCGCCTTTCGAAAGCAATTCCGGCGTGATTCTAATCGCCTATTTATTTGGCTTCTTCGTATTCACCGGCACGATCCCCGACCTGGAACGCTGGTCGCTCGCCGATCCGCTCCGCGTGACCTGTTTTGTCCCGCTTTTCGCGATCACCCTGGCGGTCCTATATGCCTACAGAAAACAAATGCTAGAAATGGACAAGCACCTCGTCTTCGAAGACCTCCCCTCTTCAGGCTTTTAACCGCAAAGCAGTTGTCGGCGACAATCTTGTAACCTTTCCGAGAGGGCGGGTTTTAGACTGAACCACGCTCATGCGGCCCGATTGCTTACGCAGGTTGCAGCCCGAAGGGTGTGTTAAATTGCACAGCCGGAGCCAAGGCTGAAGATTGTTCGCGGGGGGAGCAATCATGCGCACCCGAATCACGCTCGTCAAATCGACTCTGATTTCTCTGGCTGCTTTGAGCGTCCATGCGTCGCTTCCGCCTTCTGCACCTACACTATCGCCGGTCTCGCGTGCCAATCTCTGCGTTACGGAAGGGGCCATTGAGGAATTGCCTGGACAGCGGCTGGCGGTGAGTGTGCCGAAGATGCGAGCGTATTTGAATGCGTTGACACCGCAATCGGTTGAGGCCGATTTCACTTATCTCGGGTCGACTGGCAACGAAGCGCGGCTTGGCTCTGGCGAACTCCGGCGTCAGTTCGGCCTCAAGCTGCGCGCGCGAGATGCATGCAACCTGGTGTATGCGATGTGGCGCATCGAGCCGGAGTCGAAGCTGGTTGTGTCCGTGAAGAGCAATCCTGGCCAGCATTCCAGCGCGCAATGCGGCAATCGCGGCTATCGCAACGTCAAACCGGCGCGCAGCAAGCCGGTTCCCGTTCTACATCCGGGCAGTGCCCACTCACTGCGCGCCGAAATGAATGGAGCGGAAATGAAAGTATTCGCCGACAACGCGCTTGTTTGGGAAGGCTCCGTGGGACCAGAGGCGCTCAGCTACGACGGCCCCGTCGGCATGCGTTCCGACAACGCCCGCTTGGAGATCGAACTGCGCGCGGCCCAGCCCCTCAAAGCGCAGTCGGCAAACACACAAGGTTGCCGCTCCGGACCGGGAGAATCCGAGTAGCATGGACAGCAGCGACTTTCGAAAAATGCGTCTCCGTGATCTGCAAGGCCGCTGGAAGAGCGGCCAGAAATCATGTATACAGCAGGCAGCGGGACTTGTGGGGCGCGGCTTATCAGGGTTTGCATTGAGTCTTGATTTGGAGGAATGTGATGAGCAAGGGTGATATCGAGCGGTTTGCGGACGACGTGAAGAAGAATCCGGCACTACGGGAAGAGCTTGAAGGAAAGAATGGAATTCTCGCGGTCCTGGGGGTTGCGACCCAACACGGGTATGAAATCACGCAAGATGATTTGCTCGCGTATGCCCAAAGTCAGAATCCGGAACTCAGCAACGAGGAATTGAATGCGGTTGCCGGGGGCGCGGGTAGCACTTTCGTGGTCAATCCTAAGAGGCTCGATCCGTACAAGAGCTTCAAATTCTGATCGTTACCGGGCGTTCTAAGTCATTTTGGTTGTCGGTAGATGCTGCTGCGTCATGCCGCCTAATTTGTTGCTTTGAATATCCCCACGAAGAAGAGCACCGTCCTGCGCCGAACGCCCAGGCGTCAAACCGGGCCTACAACAGACTCAACGGGTCCATATCCACCAAGACTGCCGTCTGCGGAATCTCCTTAGCATCGCAGTAAGGCAATGCCCCGCTGAGGAGCTTGGTGAGCAGGGATCGCCGTGGCGACTTCAGCAGAAACTGGAAGCGGTGCTCCTTTTTTAGACGCGCCAAAGGCGCCGTCGCGGGTCCCAGGATTCGGGCGCCCTTTCCGTCGTGCGGCGAGAAATATTCCGAGAGCTGCCGCGACCAAATGATCGCCTTTTCCAGACTCGTGTCGCGCACGATCACGTTTGCGAGGGACGTAAACGGCGGGTACTGCATCATTCTCCGGAAGTGCATCTCGCGCTCGAAAAATGACGCGTAATCCTGGCGCACCGCGTCCTGAATCGCGTAATGCTCCGGATAATAGGTCTGAATTAGTACGCGACCCGGCAACTCGCCGCGGCCCGCGCGACCCGCTACCTGCGTGAGCAATTGAAAGGTGCGTTCGGCGGCGCGAAAATCGGGCAAGTGTAGTGAGGAGTCCGCGCTGATCACGCCGACTAGCGTAACACGCTGAAAATCGTGGCCCTTCGCCAGCATCTGGGTCCCCACGAGAATGTCGAGCGCTCCGCCGGCAAATGCGCCCAATGTTTCCTGATATTGCCGCTTGGTTCGTGCCGTGTCGCGATCAAGCCGCGCGATGCGCGCACCTGGAAATTCCTTGCGCAGACGTTCTTCCAGATGCTCAGAGCCTTCACCGAAAAAATAGACGTACTTCGACTGGCACTTCGGGCATTCCTTGGGCACTTGCTGGATCGATCCGCAATAATGGCATTCCAGGCGACTGCGGTGCTTGTGATAGGTCATCGAGATGCTGCAGTTCACGCATTGAACCGAAGCCCCGCAGCTGCGACAGAGCACCGACCACGAATAACCGCGGCGATTGATCAACACCAAAGCCTGCGTACCGAGCGTCAGGCACTCTTGAATTCCGGCATGCAGCGCCGCGCTGATCGGGCTGGTTTGATGCGTACGCTGAAAATCTTCGCGCAGATCGACGATCTCAACGCTGGCTAGCGAGCGGTTCGCCACGCGCGATGCTAGTGTCAGTAACTCGTATTTCCCGCTTCGCGCGTGATGATAGGTCTCCAGCGAAGGCGTCGCCGATCCCAGCAGCGCCACCGCGTTCTCCATTTTCGCGCGCACGATGGCCACGTCGCGCCCGTGATACCGCGGCGTTTCCTCCTGCTTGAAGCTGCTTTCCTGCTCCTCATCAACGATGATGAGCCCGAGATTGTCGAGTGGCGCGAAAACCGCCGAGCGCGTTCCCACGACGACGCGCGCCTCGCCGTGCCGCACGCGCCACCACTCCCTCGCGCGCTCCACGTCGCTGAGCGCCGAGTGCAAAACCGCGACACCCTCAAATCGTGCGCCAAACCAAGCGCGGCATTGCCGGCCGACCCACAACGTCAGTGCAATTTCCGGGACCAGCACGATCGCGGTCTTGCCGCGCGCCAGGGTCTCCTGCACGCTGCGCATGTACACTTCGGTCTTCCCGCTGCCGGTCACGCCGTGCAGCAGCAGCACGCCGAACTCTCCCAGCTCGAATCGCGCGCGAATCGCGCTAAACGCGCTCTCCTGCTCCGCATTCAGCTCGTGCGCGGGAGCTTCGTAACCTAGGTCGAATGGATCCTCCGCGGGATCGACGCGCTCTTCCCAGCTCTCCAGCAGGCCATCGCGCAACATACGCTCGACCAATGCTCGCGATACACCAGCCAATTTCAACAACAGCGGCATGGGCAACGGCCCGCGCTCCGCGAGCATCGATCGCACCCGCGACGATTTGTCATCCAGGTCGCCGCCTGCTATCTGTGCGCCGCTCTTCGCCGCGATGACGCGCTGCGTCTTGGCTTTTCGTCCGAGCATCGTCTCGCGAATCTCGATCAAGCCGTGCCGGCGCAGGCGATCAAGCGCGTCTGCGTCCAAGCCAAGCTTTGCCGCCGATCCAAACGGCAAAGGCTCTTTTTTTGCAGCGAGTTTCGCGAGGAATTCGACCTCGTTGCGGCGGAGTCCATGCGTCAGCTCGCCGCCGCTTAAACTTGCGACCGCGGCGCGTCCCCCATCGGTAAGCACGATCAATCGCTGCGTGCGCATTTCGACCACCGGCGGCAGCATTGCGCGAAACACTTCACCGACGGGCGCCAAGTAGTAGTTCGCTATCCAATGGCCGAGTTCGATCAGTTTCAGTGGGAGTGCCGGCACGCGATCGAGCGCCTTCGTGATTTCGCGGATCTTCGTGTCTGCTGGCGCGCGGTCCGTGAGCTCTACGACCACGCCGACCATCGCTTTCCTGCGAAACGGGACGATCACGCGCGCGCCCGGCTGCACGATTTCGCGCAGGGATTCCGGAACGGCGTAGGTGAATGTCGTGCGCAGCGGCACCGGCAACGCAACATTGCAAAATGTAAAGCTCATACCGGCGTGTAGTGTACCAGCACGGTTCCGACTGGCCTTAAGTGACTGGGCAGCCTAGCGGCGAGTCTTGCAGGATCGCGTGACGTACCTGCCGCCGCGCTGCATCTTTTCGGAGGGCGGGCTTTTCGGAGGAAGGGGCTTAGGTGATGCGCGGGCGCTACTCGGCACTTCGCAGCTCGAGCAGACCAATTTGAGGAGGCATCCGTGCACGACCGGTGAGACTTATACGCGACACTAGTCTAAATCCGGCGGTCTCAGAGACCGCGGCTACAGTTGCCGACCCGTTGACCGGGGCGATGTGCTAGCGGCTGATCAGCGCTATGCCCGCGAAGATCGCGACGATGCCCAGCCATTGCCAGCGCGACATTTTCTCGCGGAGGACGACGATGGAGAGAAGAACGGTTACCGCGCCGTACAGAGAGGCGAGGACACTCACGATGGAGACCTGCTCGAGTTGCATGCCTAGATTGTTCAGGACGAACGCGCCGGTGTCGAGCACACCCATGCCCAATAGCCAGAGGGAGACGGAGTCCTTGCGTCGCAGCGCGATTGGCTGCTTCATGGCGACTATGACGCTCGCGGTGAGCGCCGACGAGGTCAGCCGAATCATCCAGACCGTGGAGGCAAACCCGACACGCGGCACGACGCGATTACCGAGCAGCCAGAACAGCACCCCGAATCCTGCCGCTGAGATCATCGCCGCGCCGATGCCGCTGGCTGCTTTCTTTTTCGGCGCAACTGGCGATGGGGCGGCGACACCGTCTGGCTCAATGCTGGCCGGCTCGACACTGTCTGGCTCAACATTGTCCAGCTCAACTTCGCCGCGTACCACGACGATGACGCCCACCAGGATGAGCGCAATTCCGGCGGCGCGCATCGCCGTCAGATGCTCACCGGTAAAAACCGAGATAGCCACGGTGAGCGCGGGATAACTGGCCGACAAAGGCGCGACGACCGACAATTTCCCGACTTCAAAGGAGCGGTATAGCGAGAGCGTCGAGATTCCGTTGAGCACTCCGGCGAGCGCGCCCCACGCCCAGGGCTGCCAGCCGGAACCATCGAACAAATGGCCCCAACCACCAATCCAGGGCAGAAAAATGGTGAGCAGCGCGAGGCCGATCAGTTGCATGTACAGCGTCGTGCGGAGGGAACCGATACGGCGCGAGGCGAAGCGCGCGAGGAAATCGGAACTGCCCCAGGAGAGAGCGGTGAGAAGGCCCAGTAAAATTCCCATGAGGAATTATGCGGGGTTTTGTGTCCCGGCTGGCTTGCCCTTCTTTACTTCCAGGCCGAGGACGGCCATGACTTTCTGAAGATCTCTCCAGACGTCGGCTTTAGCGGCCGGATTTCGCAGCAGATACGCCGGATGATAGGTGGCCATCAGTTTTCGACCGCGAAAGTCGAGCCACTGGCCGCGAAAGTGCGAAATACCGCGATTGGTTTCCAGCAGCGTTTGCGCCGCGCAGGCTCCGAGGCAGACGATTACTTTGGGAGCGATGACGTCGAGCTGGCGCAGTAAATACGGCGAGCAGGTTTTGATTTCGTCGGGCTCGGGCAGTCGATTTTCCGGAGGGCGGCACTTTACCACGTTGCAGATGTAGACCTCTTTGCGCTGCAAGCCCATCGCTTCAATCATCTGCGTGAGCAATTTTCCGGCACGTCCAACGAAAGGCAGGCCCTGGGCGTCTTCGTCGCGGCCGGGCCCTTCACCGACGAACACAAGCTCAGCCTTGGGGTTGCCATCGCCAAAGACGAGTTTATTTCGTGTGGTGTGCAGCTTGCAGCGGGTGCATTCGCCGTAGTCCTCGCGAATTTTCAGCAGGGAGTCGTCTGCAATCTTGTTGACAGCATCGAACAGCGAAACCTTAGGGGCTATCGGCAAGACGCTGACCTTCGGCGTGGTGGGCGCGACGATGCTTGGAGCCAGCGGCACGATTGGCTTGAGCGAAGTCTTTGGCAAGATTTCCTCTCGGGGAATGGGAATAGTCGCAGCGGCTTGCTCGAGCCCCTGGGCCGCGCGCGCGGCAACACGATCGCGGTAGAACAGGCGAATGCCGATGTCTTCGTAGTAGCTCAACCGCCTGGAAAGCTTATCGTTGAGAGCGTCGGGGAGGCGATCTGGCATGTTCAAGGCGCGGAGCGCTGCGGGGAGTTTAGCACGGAGCGCAGGCGCACCACTTCGTCGAGAATACGCTGCGCCACCTCGGTTTTGCTCATGCGGGGCAGCGGCAAGTCGCGGCCGTCGCGAGCGAATAGCGTCACGATGTTGGTGTCGTGGTCGAAGCCCGCGCCTTCCGCGGTGACATCGTTGGCCACGATCATGTCGGCATTTTTCGCGGCAAGCTTCTTGCGCGCATTTTCGGCAACACGTTCGGTTTCGGCAGCGAAGCCTACGACGAGGCGGTCGCCCTTTTTCCTGGCTACGCTGGCCAGGATGTCCGGCGTGCTTTCCAGCGAGAGCGTCAGAGGTTCTTTGTTGCGCTTAATTTTTTGGTCCAACGTCTGAACCGGACGATAGTCAGCTACCGCAGCGGCGAAGATGGCGATCGAGGATTCGGGGAAATTCTCCGTGACCGCGTGATGCATTTCATCGGCGGTCCGCACGTTGATGCGCTGAACTCCCGCTGGCGCGTCGAGAGAAGTTGGACCGCTGACCAGCGTGACGCGCGCGCCGCGGCGGACGGCCGCTTCAGCAACCGCGTAACCCATCTTTCCGGACGAGCGATTCGTTAAATAGCGCACGGGATCGAGATCTTCGCAGGTGGGGCCGGCAGTGATCAAAACTGTTTGGCCTTGCAGGTCGCGCTTGAAATGCAGCGTCTCGCGCACGGCGGCGACGATCTGCTCTTGGCTCGCGAGACGACCGGCGCCGGTCATTCCACACGCGAGATAGCCTTCGTCGGGATCGACGATCTTCACGCCGCGCGCACGCAGCACTTCGATATTTTCCTGCGTCGCGGCGTGGTTCCACATGTTTACGTTCATCGCCGGCGCGACCACAACAGGCGCCGTCGTTGCGAGATACAGCGTAGTCAGGAAATCGTCGGCGATGCCGCGTGCGAATTTGGCGAGGATGTCGGCGGTGGCTGGCGCGATTAGCAGCAGATCCGTTCGCTGCGCCACGGCGATGTGTTCAATGGCGCTTTCCAGATTGGCTTCGCCGCCGGATTCGGCGAAGAGATCGGTGATGACTTTCTGGCCGCTCAGAGCGGCGAACGTAAGCGGGGTGATGAATTCGCGGGCGCCGCGAGTCATCACGACCTGGACGGTGAAGGAGTCTTGTTGGAGGCGGCGGACGAGTTCCGCGGCTTTATAAGCCGCCACTCCCCCGGTTACGCCTAAAGTGATTCGGAGTTGGGTCATGGTCGTCTTCTGCACCGCGAGGTAGATCGGACCTCAGCGGCTAAAGCCGATTTTTAGCCGGGTCTAACGGCACGACTAAAGTCGTGCCCTGCCGACAGTACCACCCAGAGAACCTGGGACGCGCTAAAGCGCGCCCCTACATTTTCTCTGCCGCGATCGCGATTTTCCCACTGCGCTCACGTTCTCGCCTTGGCTCACCAAGGCGCCCGCTTCGGAAAGCGGCCGCTACAACTACATCACCGCTGCAGATACTTGGATGCCTGGGCCACGCCGGGTGCTACTTGCGGCGCTTGTTGCCGTCTTTGTCCGTGTCGATCGAGTCTGGCTCCGTGAAGTCGTACTCGATGTAGCCGTGATCCAGCTCTTCGCACGCGATTCGTGTGGCTTTCAGGGTTCTTGGATTTTCGACCATGGGCGGGGCTCCGGCCATGATCTGCCGGGCGCGCCTGGCAGCCAGCACCACGTACGCGAACTGGCTCTCGGGAGCTTTCGTCAGCACATTCATCTCAGTCTTTCCCTCCAAACGATGCCAGAAGTTGTTCGACCCGCTTACGACGCCGCGCGCTCTGGCAACGCAGCGCAACTACGATGGCCTGCGCTTCCTTGCCTGCACGTTCCACGTCTTCGTTCACCACACAATAGTCGTAATACTTGCTGAACGCCAAAATCTCGTCCCGGGCCTTTGCCAGCCGGCGCGTAACTTCCTCGTCCGAATCCTGACCGCGGCTGCGCAAGCGCCGTTCAAGTTCCTCGCGGGACGGCGGCAAAATAAAAATGGCCACCGACTCCGGGAGCTTCTGTTTTACCTGGGCCGCACCTTGCACATCAATCTCGAGGACAAGATCGAGATTCTTACTGCGAGCTTCCTCGAGCCATTTTTTCGGCGAACCGTACGAATGCTTGCCGAAGACGCGCGCGTATTCCAGAAATTCCCCGCGCGCAACCATGGCATCGAATTCCTCTACCGTAACGTAAGCATAACACTTCCCACTGGCCTCGGTCGCGCGACGCGGCCTGGTAGTACACGAGATCGAGGGCATGGTGCCCGGCAGCTCCAAAATGCGCTGCACCAGCGTCGATTTCCCCGAACCTGACGGACCCGAGACGATCAAAATCAGCGGTTCGATATCTGGCGCGGTGCTCATTCGATGTTCTGCACCTGTTCGCGCAGCTTTTCAATCTCCGCTCGAATTTCCAGCGACAGCGCAGTGATCGTGAGCGCCTCGTTCTCGACGCCCGGCGTCTTCGACAGCATGGTGTTGGCTTCGCGGTGCATTTCCTGAAGAAGGAAGTCGAGTTTTTTTCCGAGCTCTCCGGCGCCATCGAGCAACTTTCCAAATTGCTGGAGGTGACTGCGCAGGCGGTCCAATTCTTCGCTGATATCGCTACGTTCGGCGAGCAGCGCGGCTTCCTGCGCCAGACGCGCCGGCTCAATGCCGGTGCCGCTGAGCAACTCCTTCAGGCGGGTTTCCAGACGGCGTGCGAACGCAGGCGTCAGCGCAATCGCGAGCTCGCGCACTTTTTCCGTTTGTTCGGCGATGCGCGCCAAACGCATGCGCAATTCTTCGGCGAGGTGGCGGCCTTCAGCATGGCGCATTTCGTCGAGCTTGCTGAGCGCTTCGTGCAGACACGTATCGAGCGCGTGTCCGAGCTGATCCTGTTCCTCGTCGGTTTCCGGAAGCGGTGGCGCCAGACCGCCGATGACACCAGGTAAGCGCAGCAGGGACACGACGTCCAATTCGCTGGAAGCATTCATCTGGCGGCGCAGCTCTTCGGCAGCGTGCAGATAGGTTTGCAGAAGGTCGCGATTTACTTGCACCGGTGCGGCGGTGCCTGGCTGGACGTTGAGGTTCACATCCAAATGGCCGCGATGGATTTTTTCGCGCACGATCTGGCGCAAGCGGAGTTCGTAAACATCAAAGCCTTCAGGCAAGCGGAACTTGATATCGAGAAATCGGTGGTTGACGCTTTTGACGCTCATGCGAATGGCCCAACCATTGGCCTCGGCTCGGGCTTGCGCATAGCCGGTCATGGAAACGACTTCGGCTTTTTTCGCCGGGACCTGTTTGGTTTGAGCGGAAGTGTTCTGGGTCATAGGATCTTGCCCGGGGTCGCTAGATTTGCCGCCGCTTGCGCGGGGGTGAGCATATCGTCGTCCGCGAACTGCAGGCCGTGGAGCCGCGCGTACGTGCCGCCGCGAACCATGAGTTCGGCGTGGGTGCCGCTTTCTCTGATCTGGCCATCCTCGAGGACGAGGATTTTGTCGGCGCGACGAATGGTGGCGAGGCGATGGGCGATGACGAAAGTGGTGCGGCCGACCATCAGGTTGGCGAGGGCTTTCTGCACGTACATTTCGGATTCGGCGTCGAGCTCGGAGGTGGCTTCATCGAGAATCAAAATCGGAGAATCTTTCAGGATGGCGCGGGCGATGGCGATACGTTGCCGCTGGCCGCCGCTGAGGCGGGTGCCGCGTTCACCGATTACCGTGTCGTAGCCCTGTGGAAGCTCCATGATGAAGTCCGCAGCGAGAGCGGCCTTGGCCGCGGCTTCCACTCGTTCTTTCGGAACGTTAATGAGGCCGTAGCAGATATTGTTCCAGACGGTGTCGTGGAAGAGGATGTTTTCTTGCGCGACCATGGCGATTTGTTCGCGGAGAGAGCGGATGGTGACCGAGCGGATGTCCGTGCCGTCGATGCGGATCTGCCCGGAAGTCAGCTCGTAGAACCGCGGAATCAGATTGACCAGTGTGGTCTTGCCAGCGCCGCTGGAGCCGACCAGCGCGATAACTTCTCCACGGCGGGCTTTCAGGCGGATGTTCTGCAGAACCGCTGCGGATCCGGAATAGGAAAAGGAGACATCGTCGAAGGTGATCTCCTGCGAGAAAAGAGGCAGGGATTTAGCGCCAGGTTCTTCGGTGTGCTCTTCGTCGAGATCAAGATACGCGAAGACCTGGGTGCTGGCGCCCTGAGCGGCCTGGAATTGTTGGTAAACGGTGCCCATGCGTTTGAGTGGGGTGTAGGCCTTAAGTAGCGCGAAGATGAACGCGAAGAACACGCCGAGGGTCATCACGCCATGATGAATTTGATCGCGCGCGAAGAGGATGAGCACCGGGATAACAATGGCGCCGAGCAGGTCCATCATCGGTGAAGTGATGACGGCGGCGCGGACCCAGCGCATGTTTTCGCGGAGGAGGCGGCGCGCGGTTTGCCGAAATTTTGCGATTTCAAAGTCCTCCATGCCGAAGGCTTTGACGACGCGGTTTCCCGTGACCGTTTCCTGAAGGATTTGGCCGAGATCGCCGAGGCGGGATTGACTGTTTTCGGCAGAGCGGCGGATTTTGCGGCCGAACTTATTGACCGGCAAAACCACCATGGGCAACAGCACGATGGAGCCGAGCGCCATTCGCCAGTTCAAGCAGAAGACCACCGTGACAAAAACTAGGAGAGTGAAGCCTTCACGAAAAAGGTCGGCCAGATATTCGGAAAGGGCGATGCGCGTGCGCTCGACGTCGTTGATGGCTACGGAAAGGAGGCGCCCTGTCGGATGGTGCTGAAAAAAACCGATCGGTTGGCGAATAAGCCGGGCGTAGACGGCGTTGCGCAAATCGGTGACCGCGGCATGGCCCACAAATTGGATTTGCGTGGTGCCCAGATATTCGGCGACCGCTTTGATACCGAAAATCATGAGGAGAGTAAGAGCGAAAATGGTCTTCACGTTGTGAAAGCCAGCGGGCAAGAAGGTGTTCAGGTAAACGATGTGATCGGTGAAAGGAATTTTTCCAAGCGGAAGTTTCGAGCCGACCACGGACGGATCGAGTACGTAGTCGACGGCCGGCTTGATCATTAATGCGATGAGGCCTTCGGCGAGCGCAACGACGGCAACTAATACGATGCCTACCGCTAGCCGGAACGCGTAGGGCCGGACATAACCTAGCAACCTTTTCAATTGTGGTGAGAACAGCGATGCCACGCGTCAAGCTCCCATGCGTAGTGCACTTGGTACGCTATTCGCCGCATCGCGGTGTGTCAAGTTTGGGCGGGCATGGTGATGACGATGGAGCATGATCTGGTGGTCCCTATTTCTCAATGTCGCGATGAACGATTTTGGTGGAGTAGCCGCGTTTCGCCAAAGCTTCGCTGACGGATTCGGCGAGCATCACGGAGCGGTGCCGGCCGCCGGTGCAACCGAACGCGATGGTGAGATAGCTTTTTCCTTCGCCGATATAGTGCGGCATCAAATATACGAGCAGGCCTTCGATGCGCTTGAGGAATTCGCCGGTTTGGGGAAAAGAACGGATGTAGCTGCGGACCTTGGGATCCTGGCCGGTATATTTGCGCAGCCGTGGAACGAAATGAGGATTCGGCAGAAAGCGCACGTCGAAGACGAGATCGGCATCGCTGGGCACGCCGTAGCGATAGCCAAAACTGACGAGGGAAACGAGCATGGGGCGCTTCTCGGGATTCTTGAAGCGCTCGGTGATGAAGTGGCGGAGTTCGTGGACGTTGAATTTGGACGTGTCGATGACCACGTCGGCGAGTTTACGAATGGGCTCCATGAGTTTGCGCTCGTGGACCAGGCTCTCGCGCACGGAAAGATGCTTGCCGAAGGGATGGGGGCGGCGCGTTTCGCTGTAGCGGCGCAGCAGGGCATCTTCACCGGCATCGATAAACACGAGCGCGATGGGATGCTGGCGTCGCAAGTGTTTGAGCAGCGCCGGCAGCTTTGCGAGTTGCGCGCCTTCGCGGGCGTCGACAAGCAGAGCCGCGCGCGAGAAATCGGCTTCGCCGGCGGCGTGGAGTTCCGCAAAAATGGGAATGAGCTCGACGGGGAGGTTGTCGACACAGTAGAAGCCCATATCTTCGAAGGCGCGAAGAACGGTGCTTTTTCCAGAGCCGGAAAGACCGGTGAGGATGACGAGTTGACGTGAGTCGGTTCTGGACCGCTGTTTCACGGACACGGGCCGGCTGCTCAGCTTTTTACCCTGCGTTGGTGCGTGCTGGGGATGCGCATGTCTTCGCGATATTTCGCGACGGTGCGGCGGGTGACGTGAATGCCGTTGTCGTCGAGCTTTTTAGCGATTTGATCGTCGGTGAGTGGCTTGGTGGAATCTTCTTCCTCGATCATTTTCTTGACCAGGCGCTTGAGGGTGAGCAGCGACATGCCGCCGCCTTCGGGGCCGTTGACGGACTCACTGAAGAACGAGCGCAACTCCAGTACGCCCTGCGGCGTGTGCGCGTACTTGCTGGCGACAGCACGGCTGACGGTGGATGGGTGCACGCCGACTTCCTCGGCGACTTCCTTGATCATCATGGGCTTCAGCGCGTCGGGCCCGTGAATGAAGAAATCGCCCTGACGCGCGATGATCGACTGGCAGACGCGCAAGATGGTGTGCTTGCGCTGCTCGATGTTTTTCATCAGCTGGATTGCCGCGGTGAAGCGCTCTTTCACGTAGTTGCGGACGTCACGGTCGGAGGCATCTTTCACCAGCAGGCGGCGATACGTGGGGCTGAGTCGTAGCTGCGGCATGTCGTCTTCGTTCAGGAAGGCCTGCCACTGATCGTCGACTTTGCGGAAGTAGACGTCGGGCTCGACGAGACGCGGCTCGGTCTTGTTGTAGCGCAGGCCCGGGCGCGGATCGAGCTTCTTGATGACCTCGAGAGCGCGCTTGACGACATCGAGCGGACGATTGAGCGCGCGGGCGACGTCCTTTAGCTGGTTGGATTGCACTTGCTTGAGATAGTCGGAAACGATTTGCTGGGCCAGCGTGTTCTGTGGGTCGAAGGCTTTGAGTTGCAGCAGCAGGCATTCGCGCAGGTCGCGGGCGCCGACTCCGATGGGATCGAAGTCCTGCACGACGGCGAGGGCATCGTCCAAATCATCCTGCGAATACTTGCCCTGCTGCGCAAGCTCTTCGGTGGAGGCAGTTAAGTAGCCATTCTCGTCGAGGTTGCCGATAATGCTCTCGGCGATTTCCTTCACGGTGTCAGAACAAATGGTGACGCTCAGCTGCCAGGTAAGGTGGTCGGTGAGGCCGGTGGCCGACGACAAAAATTTCTCGAAGGAGGGCCGCTCGGAAACTTCCCGTTCCTGAGATTGCCCGCCGTCGCCGCCGGAGTCCAGATATTGATTGAAGAAGCTGCCGACATCAAATTCATCAAAGGGATTGGGCTCGGGCTTTTCCGGCACCTTTTCGGTTTCAGCTTTCAGAAAGGTTTCGTCGCTATAGTTGTCGGTTTGCGTGGGCTCTTCGCTCTGTTCTTCCAGGACGGGATTGGCGATCATCTCCTGGTTGATCATCTCGCGCAGTTCCAGGCGATTGAGCGCGAGCACGCTGACCATCTGCACCAGACCTGGCGTCAGAATCTGCCGCTGCGACACCTTCAGATTCAGTTTTAATCCCTGCCAAGCCATAGGTATCTGTTATTCCCTTTTCGACGTCCTTTAGTTCAGCCGGAAGTGGTCGCCCAGGTAAACGCGCCGGACTTCCGGATCGTTGCTCAACTCGTCCGGGCGGCCCTTCCTGAAGATTTTGCCATTTCTGAGGATATATGCGCGGTCGGTGACGTTCAGTGTTTCCCGCACGTTATGGTCCGTGATCAAAACGCCAATACCCGAGCGGCTTAAGTCTCGAATGATCTCCTGAAGATCTTTGACTGTCAGAGGGTCAATCCCCGAGAAGGGCTCGTCCAACAGAATGAAGGACGGCTGGAGGGTCAATGACCGCGCAATCTCCAAGCGGCGCCGTTCGCCTCCGGAGAGGGTATAGGCTTTGCTTTGGCGAACCGTCTCCAGGCCCATTTGCACCAACAATTCCTCCAGCCGGTCGCGTTGCTGCTCCGGCGTCAATGGCAGAGTCTCCAGGACGGCAAGAAGATTCTCTTCGCTGGTCAATTGACGAAACACCGAGGGTTCCTGGGGGAGGTAGCTGATTCCGCTGCGGGCCCGGAGGTACATGGGGAGGTCCGTAATTTCGTCGCCGTTCAGCAGGACACGGCCGGAATCGGGGCGGGCAAGACCCACGATAATGTAGAACGTTGTCGTTTTTCCAGCGCCGTTGGGGCCCAACAACCCAACAACTTCACCCTGACCAATCTCCAGCTCGACGTCGTCGACGACCTTGCGTCCTCGATACGACTTGCTCAACTCGACGGCCTGGAGCTTCAGCATACCTCTTCATTCGTGACCGCGGGGCGGTCAATTCAATTGCGACCGCGGAGCGGTCAATTCATCTGCGACTGCGGAGCGGTCGACATCGATATGTCACCGTTCGTTGGCGTAAGACGCCGAGCATTTCCAAGGCACTACTGGACTCGATGTTTCGTCAACGTCCGCGATCCATTTTCAGAATCGACGATGATCGTATCATCCGCTAAAAAGAAGGTCAATTGACGGCCGACGGTTGTGCCCGCGGAACCGTCGTAGAGAGTGGGGTTTCCGCCGGTCATGACGAACTTGCCGTTCGCGGCGGTATATTCACCGCGCTCGGCGGTCGCTTTGCGGTCGCCTTCTTCAACGATCACGCCGCCGGTACCCACGGCGCGGCTAATTTGCTGCGCGCCTCCCTGGGAGCTTGCACCGCTTCCTGGAGGGTTGGCCGGCTGGCTGCGGGTGAATAAAAGGTCCAAAATCGGGCCGCGCATTTTCTGGTCGGCGGACTGCACGACTACGTTTTGCTCCAAGTGTGCGCGACTCTCTTTATCGTCATACGTCAGGGTTGCGCAGGTCGCATGCCACAACTGCGGTTTTTTGGGCACTACTTGCGAGGTATTGACCTGCTTCGGTGCGGGATCGAGTGCATCATCCTTGGCGGATTGCATGGATTGGCCGGCCGGTGGGCTCGAGGCTTGCGGGAACACCGCCCGCACATTCCCGGAAGCATGCAGCACGCGGGAATCGCGCAGCATCTCGATGGAATTGGCTTCCAAGACAGAGTCGCCTTGCCACAGTCGTGCATGACCTGTGTACAGGGCGCGGCCCGTTTTTGAGTTTGCTTGCAGCGAATCGGAGGTGATGTTGGCAGGCACCGGAGCCAGCTGCACGGTGCTGCTCTTGCCCGAGAAATCCGTGGAACGCACGCCGCCGTCCGCGAGAATCTCGCCCGTGTTTTGGACGAAGGTGATGCGGGGCGCGTGCGTCTCGGTGGTCGAATCGCGTGCGACAGCCTGGCCCGTTAGCGTAGCCGTCTGCGAGGCGCGCTGGAAGGTTGCACGATCGCCCTCTCCGCTGCGATCACCTTCCTTCAGCTTGACATCACCTTGCAGGTCCATTTGCGACCAGCCGCCGTCCGCGGACATTTGAGCGAGCCCGTTCCTGGCGGTAGCCATTTGTAGGGGGTGGCCGGTCACCCATCGTTCCGTTTGTACGTTTCCGTTCGCCTGGAGTTGCCTGGCTTTGCCGGTGTCAGCGAAATCCATGACCAGCTTATCGGCTTGAAGTTTAGTTCGTGCCGGAGGGGCAGAGCCGCCTGACTGGGATGAAGAGTCAGTCCACTCCATCACGCCTGCAGCCAGAGTCTCGGCCTTTTGCGGCTTGCTGGGCTGATGCTCTCTGCCACCGCTAAATTGCATGCGGAAAGCGGCAGTCTGGAGGATCCGCGCATCTCCGGTTTTCTCAAGTTTGGTCTTCAGCAGCACGTTTCCGGACAAATTCAGCTCCCTTGGCTCGTTAAATCGGGGCCACATGGCGAGGGTGCCCGCATCGGCTTTCATTTCGTCTGTTTCGGCGGCTCCACTTCGCAGGCCATACACCGCGCCCGACGCATCCAGCTTGGTAATCCAGCCCTCGGGCGCAAAGTGCGCCGTTAAAGTGTCGGCGTCCAGGTCCATTTGATCGGTTGTACCCGTGGATTTTATCTGTGGACGATTGATCGGAGCGGAAGTCGTAGCCACGAGAGTTTGCGCGCGAAATTGCTCATCGAGCTGGAGTGAAATTTCGCCGGCGGTGAGCCGCTCCGTGGCCGTCACGGCTTCCGCAGGTCCGTGAAGATGCATCAGCCGGCTATCGCGCGCAAAGTCCAGGCTAGTCCCTCGAACGCGCACGTCCTGGGAGGGCTTGCCTGCCGCTGCAACGGGCGCCGATTTCTTACTCGCAGGCGCCGCAGGCTGCGTCAGCCGCAATCGCACATCGCGAAGCAGGTGGAGCGTCCCTTCTGCAGACTTGTATTCCAGACCGATAGCGTCCCCACTTCCGTTGGGAAAAGCGAAGGTCACGCGTTCGTCGGTCTGCGCCGCCCCGGTGGAGCGGTTAAAAGTCACACCGCGGGTCTCCATGCGCGTGGCACGGGTTTCCGCCAGCGCCGGATTTTGCGTCACGAGTTCCGCGTCGGCGGCGCTCATGAGGTCGAATCGCACGTCGCCACCACATATGACGTTGCCGTCCTTCTGAGCATATTGGCAACTATGGGTGTGAATGACGTCATGACGATCGCCGGTCTTCCCGAAGATGGTGATCTGGACTTCTTCGAGCAGGCTGGCGTCCTGGCCTTTGAAATCGGTGGACTTCGACGCCGTGACTTCGAAAATCGCGCGGTTCTGTTCGTTGAATTTCTTAAAGGTGATGCCCGAGGATTGACGGGTAACGTCAACGGGAGTCGGTGGGGGAGCCTTGGCGCGCTCAATGTGCCGAACCCAATCGCGTTTCAGATATACGAGCGTGGTTATCCCCGCGAAGAGCAGGGCCACCGCCGCCGACCAGCGCGCGTAACGCGCCGCTTCACTTCTGCGCATGACCTCAGTGTAAGCAAACCTGGCTCAGGGTGTATAGGCGCAGCTTTCATCGAGTCAGACTTAGACGAGCCGAAAGCAAAGCGCCCGCTTCCGAAAGCAGCCGCTACATGGCTTACTGTGAATGGTGAACTAGCCAGCCGATTCGGCGGCCGGGGGTGCGGTGTCGGGCAGGATGCCGATATTGGCAGCGGCTACGCTATCGCGGTTGGTGTTTTTGACCAAGTACATGGCCTCGTCGGCGAGGTGCAGCAAACCTTCTTTTGTGCGCGAGTCTACCGGGTACGAGGCCACGCCTACGCTCGGCGTAACACGGACGCGCAGACCCGCATCGTCCAGCCAGGTCGTGCCGCGAATTAGTTTGTGGAGCCTGCGGGCCACGTTCAGAGCGTTTTCCTTCGAGGTCTGCGGCAGCAGGATCACGAACTCATCGCCGCCGTAGCGGAATGCGAAATCGATCAAACGGCAATGAGACTTGAGGGCGTTGCCGATCTCCGCCAGCAGCCGCGAGCCAACCAGGTGGCCATGTGTGTCGTTCACTTGCTTGAAGTGGTCGAGATCGATAAAAACCAGCGAGAATTCGTAGTTGTAGCGCTGCGAGCGATAGATCTCGGTCTCCAGGATGAAGCCCATGTGGCGCGCGTTGTACAGGCTGGTGCAATCATCGGTGATGGTGAGCTCGTGGATGCGCTTGACGTGGCGGGCGTTTTCGAGCGCAATCGCGGCGAAGTCGGAGAGCGCTTCGAGGAGTTTCAAATCGCGCGGATCGAAACCATCCGGGCCGATGCAATTGATCAGCTCGATCACTCCGAGGCAGGTGTCGCGAAACTTGACCGGCACGGCAACGATCGACTGCGTTTCCATCTTCGTTTTTTCGTCGACTTTGCCGAAAAAGCGCGTGTCCTTGGAAGTGTCGGTGACCACGACCGCTTCCCCATTTTGCGCGACCCAGCCGGCGATGCCCTGCCCAACCTTGACGCGCACATCTTTCAGCGCTTGCGAAGCTTTGCCGACGGCCAACTCGAAGTAAAGTTCTTGCGTGGTCTCATCCAGCAGCAGCAGCGACCAATTATCCGGGCGCAGAAACTCGTCGATTTTCTCCATGATGGTGCGGAGCACTTGATCGAGCTGCAGCGACGACGTGAGCGCCTTGCCAAGTTCCTGAAACACCGCGACTTCGCCTGCTTCGCGATGCTCGTAGGGAACGGCCGGGTTGCGGCGGCGTTCGACGGCGGGAAATTGTTTAACTTCCTCCACGTTCGGTTGGACCTGATCCTTTAGAGGCATAGTTGCATCCGGGGACTACCCGCCGCCATAGATTCGGCGTCCGCTGCGGACGCGATTCGGCCAAGGTTCGCGAATCCTCGCCAGTATAGGCGCCAGTCAAAAAGCTTCGCAACACGCTCGTGGTACAGGCGTTGCTATGTCGCCATCATCCCGGAGGATGTCTCGATTCCGGCTCCGGCGCCAAAGCTCGCCATGGTTTGACAGGCCTTCCGGCCCCTCTTATAGTGCCGTTAGACTTGAGGCGCACGACCCAGACATCAGGTCTGGAAGCGGCTGGGCGCGGGGCTCGGCCGGCGGATTTTCCGACGGGTCGCGATCTTCCTGATGTTTCCCGCCCCAACCGTGGCATCTAACTTGCTTAACGGGATATGGACACAGCTTCATGGCCAAGCGGAGTTTCGGCGAAATACTAAAGAGCGAGCGCGAGATACGTGAGGTGACCCTGAACGAGGTCACCGTCGCCACGCGCATCCCTCCGCGTTTTCTGGAGGCTTTTGAACGGGAAGAGTGGGAAAAGCTGCCCGGCGGAGTCTTCAATCGGGGCTTTGTGCGTGCGATTGCGCGTTATCTTGGACTGAACGAAGAGAACCTGCTGTCGGAATATGACCTGGCCTACGGCGAGCAAAAGGCGGCCGCCTCGGCTCTGGTTGAAAATCCTATACCGACGCCACCGAAATGGATCGTTGCGGTGGCGGCACTGGGTGTCGTGGTTCTGATTGCAGCTGTAATAGCCGGCGGCGTGTACGGGTGGCGACGGTATAACGCGCACCGTGCGGCGAAGCGCGCCGCGGTTGCAGCATTGACCGCGGTGCCTCAATCTGCCACGGGGCCCACGGGGCTGGCGAATCGCAACGGCAATCCCGTTTCGCCGGCGTCGCCGAGCGCGTCTGGTCCGCCAGTCTCCGCCTCTTCCGCGCCGGTGCGCCTGGATCTCTCGGTTTCCACTTCGGACGTCACGCGAGTTCGCGTGGTTGCCGACGGGAGGGTCGTGCTGGATGCTCGGCTGCCGGCCTTTGAGACGCGTCACTTTTCCGCACGGAACCAGTTTGTGGTATCCGCGGCGCACCCCTCCGCGGTGTTGCTGGAGTTGAACGGGCAAGCAATGCCGCAGCTCGGGTCGGGCGGCGCCTCCGGTACAATAGTGCTTAGCCAAAAGAATTTGAGGCAGGCATCCAGTGGAAACTCTCAGCCCTGAAGTCGTAGACGATTTGCGCCGCGGACGCGCCACCCGCGAACGCAAAATTGCGGTGTGTTCGACCGGCGCGCACTTGCCCGCTGCGGACCGCGCGGAAATCCTATCCATCCTGGCTCTCGATGCGGATGAAGTGATTGCGGAGCGCGCCAAGGAAGCGATCCTCGCGCTGCCCATCGAATACTTTTTGGAAGCGCTGCATCGGCAAGAAGCTCTCGAACCGCTGTTCGACTATGCTGCGAGGAATCTGGCCGTCAAGCCCGCGGTCTGCAACGCTCTGATCGACAACAAGGCCTGCGATGGTGATCATCTCGCTCCGGCGGCCCGCCATTTCTCGACTTCCAACGTGCAAACGCTGATGGAGGACTTAGGGCGTGTGAGCGAATCGCCGGCCCTGGCAGTCGCTCTCGCGAATACAACTTCGGTTACCGCGGAGCAAAAATACCTGCTCCATGAACTTCTGAGCGAGGCACACATCGACGAAGCCGCGCTTGCCGAAGCCGCAGCGGAGGCCGAGCCTGACGTCGTCAAACGGCAAACTCTTCTGCAGCGGCTGGCAAAGATGACCGTGGCTCAGCGGGTTCAGTTCGCAATCAAGGGAGGTTCCGAGGCGCGGCGGACGCTGATTCGTGACTCGAACAAAGTCGTGCAGCGTGCCGTATTGCAATCGCCGCGGTTGACCGATCAGGAGGTCGAGGCTTTTGCAGCCATGTCTTCGCTGACCGACGAGATTTTGCGGCTCATCGCCAATAACCGCAATTTCCGGAAGAACTATACGGTCGTGCGCAACCTGCTGAACAATCCGAAAACTCCGCTGGACGTAAGCTTGCACATGCTGCCCATGATCAATCCCATCGACCTCAAGCGTCTGTGTACCAACAAGAATGTTCCGGAGACGCTTCGCACGACGGCTATCAAGCTCCAGCGGCAGCGCCAGGAATTCAAAAAGGGATAACTCTACCTCCAGGATGACGGTCATCCCTGTGGCGGTTCGTTACTTGCCAGACTACAATCAAGGCGGAAAATGAATTCACGTTATCAATGGCGATCACGTTTCACGCTTTGCGCCGTGCTTTCGTTGATGGCAATCACTTGGGGCGACGCGCGTCCGCAAGCGCAACGCACTGACACCACTCCCTGGGCACCTGCGGACGCGATTGAACCTGGCCGCTTGACGGAGGAACTCGCGCACGCAACCGGGGGCGAACACGCCACAGTTCTTTACGTCGGCTTTACCCCGCTCTTCGAGGGCGGCCACGTCGCGGGCGCCGTATTTCACGGCACCGCGTCCACACCGCAAGGCATGGCCGATTTGAAAAAGTGGGCTTCGGCACAACCTCGCTCGACGAGTCTCGTCATCTATTGCGGCTGCTGCCCGTTCGGGTTTTGTCCTAACATTCGACCCGCCTTCGTGGCCCTGCACGGAATGGGCTTTACGCACGTGCGCGTTCTGGTTATGCCCAACAGCTTCGCGTCGGATTGGGTCGATAAAGGCTATCCCGTCGAAAAGGGACGTCGGTGAATCGTCTGGTCAATTCGCGAAATAGCGCGCCGTTCGTATTTCGACCAAAAAAAGCCGCCTTATCGGATGATAGGGCGGCTTGTTTGTTTCGTAGAACTTTGAGGACTTACCGGCGACCTGAGCGTCCCGTGGAATTGGTATTTACCTTCGCCGGTGTTGAATTCGATGCGGAAACGTTCTGGCGCATCTCCTTCGCTTCTTTCAGGTGATCCTGCAAAGTTGGCAGCGTCTGTGTTGCAAAATCCTTGATGGCCGCGTTCTTTCCGCCGTTGGCTTCCTTGTTGAAGTCGGCGAAATCTTCCTCGTGATCCTTTACCATATCGCGCGCATAAGCTCGGTCGAATGCCGCCCCCGACAGCTTCGATAGCGAATCGTAGGTGGCCTTGTCCTTTGCGCTGATGTCACCCGGCAGACCGATATTTTCCTGAGCCGCCGCGCGCTTCAGCTCGTCGCCGGCCTTGGTGTGGTCTTCCACCATCCGCTGTCCGAATTTCTTCACGGAGTCGCTGGTTCCCTTTTCTTGCGCGAGCTGTCCGAGTTTTACTTCGGCCATACCGCCCTGCGCGGCCTTCTTTGCGAATTGTGGGTCGCTCACCGCCGTGTGCGCCGGCTTCTGCGAATTTTCCTGGTGGGCTAATACCGCCCAGCATCCCAAGAATGTGCAGAACGCCGTGACTCCGGCAACGTAAGCCACTTTCATGAGGGGACTATCCAGATTCCGCATACCCTTCCTCCATCGCACGCAATCCACGAAGCGTGTACACACAGTAGGAGCGCCCGGGAACAAACACAATCCGGTCTTAGCTGTAGAGTCGCCTAGGGGAGAGTGTGTAGCGTCGTGGAGAGCCCGACTTCGTTGGGCGTTCCGGGAACAGCGCGGAGCTTAATTTTTGCGCAATACCAAGCAGCTTGCGAGGATGTCGTGAAGTGCCTGCCGCTTCTGTGTAAATCCAGCCATGGCGTACCCGATACCCAAAGGAATAAAACTCGTGACGATTTTCCCAAAGTGGCGGCCCGACGCCCGCGCGAACGTAACCCTGCGGCCCTCCATGTCGGTCACGATCAATCCGAGCGCTTTCTTGCCGGCGGTGCCTTCCCACTCCGAGCTTTCCAGCAGCGCGTGGTACAGCCACGTGCCACCCACTCCGACCAACACGCAGAACCAAATGAACAGCAGAAACATGGGAGGCAGACCGTTCATGAATGGATCTCCGTCGCGGGGAATTCTCGTCAGGATCCCACCGAGGCCCATCGCCATCGCCGCACCGATGACGATCGGAATCGCGAAAACCCCCAAAATGATCACATCGATCAAATAGGCCAGAACGCGCAGCCAAAATCCGGCATACGCCACGGAAACCGCAGGGGGTACCGGCATGCGCACCGCCACGGTCACCGGGACAGCACCTGGCGCCACCATTGGCGCGGGCACCGTGCCTGTCGCCGTCACTGGTACGACCCCGGTGGATTGTCCGCATTGATTGCAGAAGGTAGAGCCATCCGCGATGACGCTTCCACACTTCGAACAGTACACGGCAATACCTCCGGATTTGCTTGCTAGGAGTTCACGGGCAGCGGCATCGTACGTCGTGCTGTCCTACCGGTCAATACGCAGTCCACGCGACGAATGTTCGGTTGGTTGATCTGCGCCTCGCCTGCTATCCTTTCGCCCCTGTAAGGAATCTCGGAGGTTTTCGCGTGCGAAGAAATCTATTCTTTCTGGGCGCACTCCTTGCTGTTGGTGTCGCGGCAATCGCGCAGCAGCCTGCGAAGCACTTTGACGGCAACTCCTGGTGGCAACACGTGCAGTTTCTGGCCGACGACAAACTCGAGGGACGCGAGACTGGCAGCGAAGGTCTGCGTACAGCGGAAGCCTACGTCGTCGATCAACTTACTAAGGCGGGTCTACAGCCTGCAGGCGTCAATGGGTTTTACCAGCCGGTGAAATTTGTCTCCCGAGAAATCGTGGAGAAGGATTCCTCGGCATCGCTGGTTTCAAACGGCAACGCAGCGCCGCTCGTGCTCGGCGAAGATGCGTACTTCAACACCCGCGTCGACCTGGCAACCGAAGGAATCTCCGCTCCGCTTGTATTCGTCGGCTACGGCTTGAAAATTCCAGAGATGAACTACGACGATCTTGCCGGGCTCGATTTGAAGGGCAAAATCGTCGTGTATATCGCGGGGTCCACGGCGGAAACTCCTACCGCGCTCTCGGCTCACTACCAGACCATCGGCGAACGCTGGAAAGCTCTGAAGCAGGCCGGCGTTATCGGCACCATCGGCATACCGAATCCGGCCTCGATGGACATTCCGTGGTCGCGCATGTCGCTGAACCGCACGCATCCTTCGATGGACTTGGTGGGGGATGAGTTCAACGAGACCTCTGGCTTAAAGACCTCGCTAACCTTCAATCCTGCGCAAGCCGAAAAGCTATTTGCGGGATCTGGACACACGTTTGCGGAAATCGCCGAACTGGGCAAAGACCGCAAGCCGCTGCCGCGCTTTCCTCTCGGCGTTTCACTGAAATGCCACGCGGTGGTGAAATCCACTTCCGTGGAGTCCGCCAATGTGATCGCCAAGCTTCCCGGCAGCGACCCGGCGCTGAACAACGAATACGTCGTGTTATCGGCGCACGTGGACCACGTCGGCATCGGAGCGCCCATCAACGGCGATCGCATTTACAACGGAGCGATGGACAACGCATCAGGTGTCGCCGTTTTGCTCGACATCGCGTCGTCGTGGAAAGCGAAGGAAGCGCATCCCCGGCGGTCGATCCTGTTTGTATTTGTAACAGCAGAAGAAAAAGGACTGTTGGGGTCAAAGTATTTCGCGGCTCATCCCACCGTGCCGCCGAAATCTATGATCGCCGATGTGAACATCGACATGTTTCTGCCGATCGTGCCACTGAAAGTGCTGAAGGTGCAGGGACTGGCGGAATCCGATCTGGGCGATCGCGCACGTGAAGCCGCACAAGCATTCGGCGTACGCGTGCAGCCCGACCCGCAACCTTTGCGCAACGCGTTCATTCGCAGCGATCAGTACAATTTCATCCGCCACGGTATACCTGCGGTGAAGCTCGACGTCGGTTTCGATCCAGGGTCACCCGATGAACAAATCTTTAAGGAGTGGCTCACGGTCCGTTACCACGCGCCTTCCGACGACCTCGCGCAACCCGTAGACCGCGCCACCGCCGCGACCTACGAAGATATCACTCGCCAGTTGCTCATTTCCGTAGCCGACGCTGACGCCCGCCCCCAATGGAAGCCCGACTCCTTCTTCCGCCGCTACGCAACTGGCAATGACTAACCATGACAGGCCCAGGCACAGCCGTGCTGTGCCCCTACAAGATCATCCCAGCCACTGTGGGTTATGGCCGGTGCCATCGAAATTGTCGGTCGTCTTGTATCCTTCGAACTTGCCATCGCGGGCCGAGTTCGCGGTTTTCGCCAACAACTCCGCGACCTGGGTCTCATTCATTGGACGAAAGCTCCGAGCGGCTTGCAGGGACGAGTCCAGAATTTCCAGCGAATCGCACCCGGTGATCACCACGCTGGTCGGCAAATTCATTGCATAGTGCAGGCACTCCTCGGACTTAACGACGTTGCTTCGCAGAATCCATCCACTGCCCATCGGTTTCATTCCCAACACGCCGATTTCTTTCTTCACCAGCACCGGCAGCACCTTTTTTCCAAAGCTGTTGTAGTGCGCGTCCATTACGTTCAACGGCATCTGCACCGCGTCGAAATGGAAATGGTGCTGATCCGCCGTCTCCAGCATCTTCAAGTGGATATCAGGACTCTTGTGGCCGGTGAATCCAATGTATCGAACCTTGCCCGCCTTTTGTGCCTCGACGATCGCTTCCATTCCGGCGCCTGCCGCAAAAACCTTCTCGGGATCTCCCATGCGAATGATTTCGTGGAATTGCAGCAGGTCGATGTGATCGGTTTGCAGTCGGCGCAACGATTCTTCCAGTTGTTCGGTCGCCGCCTTCCGTGTGCGTCCATCGATCTTGGTCATCAGGAAAACGCGCTGCCGGTAGCCATCCCGCAGCGCCTTACCCATGCGCACTTCGCTTTCGCCGCCGTTGTAATCCCAGCAGTTGTCGAGAAAATTGACGCCGTCGTCGACCGCGGTCTGAATGATTCGAATGCTCTCCTGCTCGTCCTTTTGCACCCCGATGTGAAAGCCGCCCAGGCCCATCATCGAGACTTTCTCGCCGGTGCGTCCCAGCGTCCGGTAGGTCATCCCCGTTTTCGAGTCGACCGCCCAAGCCAATTTCTCCGCGCTCGCCGCAACGGTCGTCGCCACCGCCATGCCGACAAATTCGCGCCTCGATATGCCTCCGTCTTTCGCGCCCCTAGCGTCGTCGTCGAACATATCCGTCTCCTCCTGGTGGCTGAGAGCCTTAGCCTACACCCGCGCCCATTCCTGTCAAACCGCATTAGACGCCTGGCGGAACCGGCAGACGAGGCAAGAAAGTTGGTAAGGGAGCGATTCGGCAGCTATAATCCGCGTGTTTCGCGGAGTTCGTTCAGCTGGTAGGGCAACCGAGGTGCCGCATGCATGCGCGTGTTTTGACCGTCATCGCTTCCCTGTCTTTTATTCTGCTTTTCGTCTCCACGCTAGTCCGCTCAGGACCAGCGGCGCAAGGACTCCTCGTCGTCGCGAATCAGTTCGAACACACCGCGTTGCTCGTCGATCCCGAAAGCCGGCGTGAAGTCGCCAAAATCGTCGTCGGAGTCAACGGCCACGAAGTCGCCGTGAGCAAAGACGGCCGCTTCGCCTACGTTCCCATCTATGGCAACTCTGGCGTCGGCAAGCCCGGTACCGACGGCACCAGCATTGATGTGGTTGATATTCGCGAGCGCAAACTCGCTTATTCCATCGATCTCGGAAAACCTCTGCGCCCGCATGAGCCGGCCATTGGCCCCGACGGCCGACTTTACGTCACCGCCGAGCTCTCCCAATCGCTCGACGTGATCGATCCCGCCACCCGCAAAGTAATCGCTGAGAATCCCACGGGCCAGCCGGAATCCCACATGTTCGTCATCACTCCCGACGGGAGTCGCGCCTACACCGCCAACGTGCATGCAGGCACCGTCAGCGTTCTCGACCTCGTGCACCACACGCTGATCACCACGATTCCTGTTTCCAAGATTGTGCAACGAATCTCGATACAGCCCGACGGCCGCTACGTTTTTACGCATGACCAGGACGCGCCGCGAATCGCAGTCATCGACACGACCACCAACAAAATATCAGGGTGGATCGATCTTCCAGAGTCAGTCTATAGTTCCGAGCCCACGCCCGATGGCCGGTGGCTGGTGGCGGCCGGCTTGAAGGGCCACATTTTCACGATCGACTTGAACACACGCAAGCTGGCCAAAACCTTCGACGCCCCGCAAGCCCTCGGCAAAGTTCTCGTCCGGCCTGACGGTGGCGTTGCGTACGTGTCTTTCCTCACGGCGGGAAAAATCGAGGTTCTCGATCTGCACTCGTGGCAAATGCAACCCTCGATCGACCTGACGCCTGGAGTGGACGGGATGGCCTGGGCCGGAAATTAGTGGTCACGCAAAGCAGGGCACGCCGTCATGAACATCGATCAGCTCCGCACACTCTGCCTCTCTTTCCCCGGCGCGACTGAACAGACTGTCTGGGAAGGGGATCTCACGTTCAAAGTTGCCAACAAGATGTTCGCGCACACGGTCCTTGAGGTCGCACCCGTCTGGCTTTCCTTCAAGTGCTCGCCGGAGAATTTCGCCGAACTCACGGAACGCGCAGGAATCATCCCTGCGCCATATCTTGCCCGCGCACAATGGGTCGCGCTGGAAACACGAGACGCGCTTCCGCTAGACGAACTCACTCGCCTGCTGCATGAGTCCTACGATTTGGTCGTCGCTAAGCTGCCCAAGGGAACGCGTGAGATCCTGTCGCGAGGCGGCATGCCGAAGGGTAAGACGTCGCCGCGAAAACGTGCCGGTGACAAATCTACGAAAAGGAAGAAACGACGCTAGTTACGTCGTTTGGGTACGGTAGACTACAAAATAGTGCCGTGGCGGTTCGGCGCAGACAGGAAGGCCTGTGCTACTCAGGAGAACTACGGCCGGTCTTCGTCGTCGTATTCTTTGGGAACGTCATCTTCCAGCACTTCGTGGGTGACGACTTCTGACTCCCCTGCATTCCCCGCTTCTTCCACACCGCTAATGATGCCCGCCTCGAACGCCTGGCCCTCTTCCAGCAATTCGTCCGCGCTCTCCGAGTCCACATCCTCAACGATCGAGATGCCTTGGAGGTCGCCCGCGCCGGTTCCAGCCCGCGCCACCCGTGACTTAGGCTTCAGCCGTACCGTCTCGACGTCCTGGTTTCCCCCGACAATGCTCGCTTCCGAAGTGGGCGGCATCCTTTTCGGCAGGGTCTTCTTCTTCGCAACCGCCTTCGCTTTCATGGCGACCTTGGCTTTCGCAACTGGCTTTTTCTTCGCGCTAGCTGCGAGTTTCGCCTTGTGCGCGACTTTCTTCGACTTCGCCGCCTTCGGTGACTTTTTCACTTTTTTCGGAGGTGTTTTTTTCTTGGCCATATCGGGAGTCTAGCACCAGCGCGGCCTGGCGCAAATACACACATGGTTTTTGCACCACGGAATCCCAATAAGCTGACGAAGAAGGGGCGCGCTGAAGAGTCGCCCTGGACTTTTTCGTCGAGGTCGCTGCCTCATCTCAACTTTTCTAAATCCACAAACTCCAGGTCCCACGGGGTCTTCCGCAAATTCAGCCGCGCCACGGTAATCGGCAGTTGGAACCGTCTCGGGCCCGCGCTACCCGGATTGATGTACAACACGCCCGACCGCTCGCTGCGCCCAAACTTGTGCGAGTGGCCGCTCACGACGACATGAAAGCCAGCCGCCGCTGGATCCAGATCGAGCGTCTTCACGTCGTGCAGCACGTAAATTTGCACCGCCCCGGCATCGGCAACGGCAGTAACAGGCAGCGTCTGCGCCCACCCCGCCGTGTCCACATTGCCGCGCACCACCACCACCGGGGCCAGGGCTCTCAGCGAATCCAGGATCTCCGGCGCCCCCACATCACCCGCGTGCACAATCATTTCCGAGTCACGCAGGGCGCGTAACGCCTGTTCGCGCAAGAGCCCATGCGTATCCGATATCAGGCCAATGCGCTTCGGATGATTTCCCACAGCTGAGATTATGGGTGAATTGCAGTACCGGAAGAATCAGGAAATGGAAAGAAGGCCTAACTCAGCGCCGCGACTTTCTCTGCGTACCGCCGGCGCAGCGGCTTTGCTCCCGGAGCCGGGAAGGCCATGTGCCAAAAATTGAGATGCTGATCGGTGAATTCGATGCCCACGTAAACCTTGCCATCGCGGGAGCGCTTGACCCCGACGACTTTCCCCTCGGCTTGCTGGTTCGTCAGTTCGTTTTCCAGTAGCAGGATGTCCCCAAGTGCGACCGTATGTTCAAGCTCGATGGACGCGCCGTGCAAACTCACCGTGTGGGACTTCGTTTCGACCGCGTAGGTCTCGCCCTCTGCCGTGATTCCATGCACCTTAAGGGGCACACTCAACATCACCCTCATCGTGCGGCGTCGCTCTTTACAACGAAAATGAAGAATGGCCATGGGACACTAGCCTCTCACGCAAATTCAGACGTTCAACCAGACGACGCACTCGAAAGGTGCTGTGCGAACTAGGTCCGCACACCAGCGATTCTGCCTGCCGCCGGATGATGGCGCAATGGCATGTCGGTACCACAATGCCCTGCCCGAAAACAGTACCGTTGTACCTAGCCCTCGGTAATGTCGGCCCAAGAAAACCAGTCAGCAAGACCCGCCATTATTACCCCAAATTGCCCCTGAGTATTCGCTATTTATTTGCCTATACTGCTGCCGCACCCCTCACACCCCGTTCTCGACAGTGGTACAGGCATTCAGGCCGACGCCTTCAAAGTCCCAACTACTCACTACCCACTCCTCTCTACTCACTCCCTATTCCTTCCCAACAATCGCCAATGCGTTGACGCGCGCCCGATCTACCGTTAGGCCCCAATGCAAATGCGGTCCGGTGACGCGCCCAGTAGCGCCAACCTTGCCGATCACCTCTCCGGTTGCCACCATGTCTCCGGCCTTCACCGCGATCTCCGAAAAGTGGCAATACAACGTGTACACACCCCAGCCATGGTCCAGCACCACGGTATTCCCCGAAAAGTACAGGGGTTCCGCCAGCACCACACGGCCACGCTGGGACGCGTGAACCAGCGTCCCCGTCGGCGACGGAAAATCCACGCCCGTGTGTGGCGGTCTGGCTTGTCCGTTAAGAACGCGGCGCTTGCCGAAATTTCCTCCAGTCTTGACCCCATCCAGCGGCACTCGAAACCTCCCCATCCAGAATTTCTCGGGGGTCACCGTCGCGTAAATTGCCTTCAACTTCTTGCTGTCCTCTGCGGCCTGAGCTTCTTGCTCCGGATTCGGCTCCACGAAATTTGGCGCTACCGCCAGTTTTTCGGTCGCGAACTTCCCCGCCCTTACGGTGATGCCTGCGTCGCAACGCACCGCTTCGCTAACCTCAGACTTTCCGGAAACGTTGAGCTTATACTCCCCAGCCGCTTGCTCCAGATCCACTCCGAGCAGAGCTTGCCACACAGCGGTTCCCTTCGGCGCCGCGGCTTCCGATTGCCAGAATGGAATGTCTTTGTCCGTCCACTTGCCCGCGACTTCCGACAGCGGCTTCGCGCTGCGCAGTTCCAGCCGCAGCAAGCCCCCCTGGTTCGCAGTCGCGGCGCTCACTCGGAGTTCGATGCCTTCACCGCAGTCGTACTTGCTCCAGGTCGAACCCCCCGCCTTGGGCGGCGGATGCTTCTTGGTTTGGCGCGAATTTGCACGCCCCACCGTCGCGCAGGCCATCGCGCAGATCGCCAAACAAAGCATCCGGTGTTGCGCCGGGGCAAATCCCCATGAGTTCGCGAATCGCATTTCGCCTCTTTGCTGGCACCCAGCTACTAAGATCGCGCGTCCCGCTTTTGCCGGACGTGCTAACTTTTACAATTTTCTTACGCGAGCTTCAGGACTTTCTAAGCCTTCGCCCCTTAGTCTTCCGTTCGTGGGGATGCGGTCGGCTTCCAGGCCACTTGCAGCGTTCACTCCTCGTTGCGGCCGCAGAAGTTCGCGCCCCCCCAGTTTCATATGCCGACACTCATTTTATCGACGCTTGCTTTGCTTGGCTGTGCTTTCCTGATCTATGTGTTCTTTCACTGGCTGCGCGACGAACTGAATCCCAAGCGCCCGTTGAAACGCATCCAGCGACGCCCGCAGTTCCCGGCACCACAACGCCCCTACGTCATCCGCTATCCGCATCAGCGAAGTATGTAGAGAGCTGCCTCAAGTGGAGCATTCAGAGTCTGTGTGGCAACGGGAGCGCACGGCTTCAGCCCTGCTGTATTCGCTATTCCGCTGACCTTTGCCGGGTAGTTGCAGCGGCCGCTTTCTGAAGCGGGCGTCTTTGCTCAACCCGGGCTCGGACTTCAACTAGCTGCCGAATCTTCTAGGACGCCAAGGACTGCGCATGGCAGCGCGGATGTCCCACTTCAAAGCCGATTCACATTTCCAGGCCGATCAGGCGCATCAACTCGATAGCGTTGCTCTTGGTTACCACGTCGTCTCGCAGTTTGTAATCGAAACGCATCTTGCCGTCTTCGACCTGATCCTCGAAGTGCACGTTGCGGATCGAATTTCCCACTGCCGCGGTAATCTCGGTCAACGCCAGGTCATGCGTCGTCACGATGCCGATCGCGCGACGCTGCAACAGCGCGCGGATCAGGCTCTCGGCACCGATCCGGCGGTCCTTGGAATTGGTGCCCTCCAATAATTCGTCGAACAGGAATAACAGCGGCCGGTTTTCGTTGACAACCGTGCGACCCCGGTTGGCGACGCTGCCTGGAGCCAAATCGCCATTCGCGGCGTCACGTTTCGTAGGCTCCCCGCCAGCCACGTCAAAGACGCGCCGAATATGCAGGATTTCCGTGTAAAACGTCGACCGTCCTTCCTGTAGCGAATCCGTGCTATGGATGCGTGTCCCCACATTGAGTGCCGTCAGACGCAGCGATTTGGCGCGAACTGGGGCGCCGGCCATGGCCAGTACCGTGTTGATTCCAACGACGCGCAACAGTGTGCTTTTGCCGGACATGTTCGATCCACTGACCAGCATCACGCGCGTCTCCTGATCCAGCCGCACCGAGTTTCGCACGCACTTTGCCGCTGGGATCAGCGGATGTCCTAGCTCTTCTCCATCAAAAAGCGCGGCCGAATTCGACGGCTCCACCAGTTGCGGAAACGGATCGGCGGGATGCTCGTAGGAATAGGTCGCCAGCGAAATCAGCGCTTCAATCTCTCCCACGATCTCAACGCTCGCGCGCATGCGAGCGCCGTAGCGCCGCCGCCAGGATTCCGCTGCGAAGGCCACCTGCGCGGTGTACAGGAGAGGCAACTCGACGAGGTGTCCCAGCAGACTGTGGTGCGCGTCGATCCAATACACCATTCGCGCGAGCTTCCGAATGAAATGCGAAGCCGGTTCCCCGCCGCGATTAAGCTCTGCGGCAAACCCTTGCAAGCGCGGCGAAGCGAAAGGCTCTTTCTCGAGGCGCTGCAATATGTCCGCGAAGAGCAGCAAGCCCTCCGCGTTGCAGGAGATCCCCTCGATCACCGCGTGCGCCTGGCGTCGCAGCGAACGCCGGAAAAACACTTCGATCATCAAGACCGCCAAGAGCGGCCAATACGTGAATGTCGCTAGATAAAACACGCTCGTTGCGACGGCGGCGATGGCCAGGATGATCGCCGCGAGGTGAGTAGCAGCCCCCGGCATCAGGCGCTGGGTTTCGGCCCAACCCATCAGCGACTCCGGGTTCAACCGTGCGCGCAGTTCATCGCCGGTCACCGCGATGTCGCGGTGCAGATCCAATTTCTCGCGTAGTTCGGCTACCAAGCCCTGCCGCTCGAGAATCGCAGTCGTGGATGATGGCGAGCACAGCCACTTCGCCAACTGGTTCTCGCCCATGGGTAAACGCGCCGTCGATAGCAACTCGAACAGGCAGCCGCGGCCGAACAGATCGAGGTCGTCTGCGTAAACGTGCTCGGGATCGCGAAAACGATCTCCCGTTGGCCCCGCGCCAGCCCAACGGTCTTCGATTCGCGCGATACCCCGGCGATAGAATGCCGCTGCGGACTCCGCCCGCGATCGCGCGCGGAGGATTCGTTCGTGTGAAAACGCGAGGGCAAGGTACAAAACCACTGGTATCGTCAGCCAGTAAGCAGAGAGGGCTTCCTTGTGGAGACAGAACCAGGCGAGCACCAGGCCAACGACAATTACCGCTAACTTGCTATTTCCCACCTGAATGTGGAGACGGTTTTTCGCGCCGACAATCTGCAGGTAGTTTTCCAGCCGCTTCGAGTATTCACCGCGAGGATCAGGCACACTGCCTCTTCCGAAAGCGCTGCCGTTGGACTACCCGCGCGCCTCGAACGTTTTGGAAGGTTTCGCGAGTCGCGCGAATCCAGTCTACTCTTCGCCGATATCTTCGTGCCACACGGCGGGATTCGCCGCAATATACTTGGCGAGCAGCTCGACGCATTCCTGGGAATGCAGATCGATCACTTCGATTCCATTCTCACGCAGCCAGTCGACGCCGCCGCGAAAATTCACCGATTCGCCGACCACCAGCGTGCCGATCCCGAACTGCCGCACTAACCCGCTGCAATACCAGCATGGGGCAAGGGTGGTGACCATGATTTTGTCACGATAGCTCCGCTGCCGCCCGGCCTTGCGAAACGCGTCGGTTTCCCCGTGCACCGACGGGTCGTTTTCCTGCACCCGCCGATTGTGTCCGCGCCCAAGAAGTTTGCCGCCGCGGTCGAATACCGCCGCGCCGATAGGAATGCCACCTTCGGCAAGGCCCGCGCGCGCCTCTTCGATGGCGACGCGCAGCATATCCTCATAACGGTCGGGAGTGGGCCTTGCTTCGGTGAGGTTCCGCATTCGATTTGACCGCCGAAAGTATACCTTTCGGGTGCGCTTTGCGCGAAAGAATGCGGTTGGGCGCTGGGCCACAGTATGTGGGACTGGCACCACAGTGCCACTCTGACGAACAACACTAAGCCTATAATAATCAATAATTTATACGTGGATACCCAAGTGCCATATGCCATCCCGAGGCCGACGGCACCGGGAGGCAGCGATGACACAGTGGCATGCGATCCTATTGGTGAGCTTGATTGCTGTTAGCTTGGCTGGATGCTCGAGTAAGGCAGCTTTGCCTGCTAAGAAGGCGCCGCCGCTGGCCGGGCCGGCACGGACCGCGCAGAGCCGTCAGCCGGAGCGCGCGGCGAAACCCGTGGCGCGAGAATCTTCTTTCTCCACCTACGCGAATCCGGACTATGGCATTACGTTCCGGTATCCGCGGAATTTTGCTTTAGTGGAGCGCGCAGCTCTGGCGGAGCAGGACGCTTCGGAGGACGTCGCACCTTTGGATGGTTCTGGTGCACGGGGCCAGGAAGAACTGGAGCAGGAGGAGCCGGGCGCGGTCTTGGTCGCTACCGTAGTCGTGCCGGATGATGCGTATCCCAACACGACTTTTGCCGGAGGATCGCTGCAGTTGGCGGTGAATCGCTACCAAACTGCTGGGAGTTGCCGGCGGGAGTTGATTTCACGGCTGGGTGATTCGAACGGGCGGAATGGTGCGGTGACCATTCAGGGCGTGGAGTTTGCGTGGGTGGACAACGACGAAGGAGATGGCAGTACGGAATTCTTCGAGCGGGACTACGCAGGTTTTGCGAATGGAACGTGCTACCAGTTCTTCCTGCGGGTCGGCGTCGGCACTGCGGAGGAGTCGGATGGCGCACATCCACCGGATGAAAGAAAAATTCTAGGGCACATGGAGAAGATTGTTTCGAGCCTGCAGCTCGAATCGAAGAGCGTTTCGGTCCTCGACGGCCCCACTTCCGGGGAAATCAAGCGGCGGACCCGTTAGGGGGCCGTGCGACGGAGGGATTCGGCTGAAAAAGGCGCCGCCACGAATGGCTGTGCCACAAGATCTTCCGGCGGCTGATAAATGTTGCAAGTACGGCATTTCGACTAGACCGAAGCCTTGTCGCCTTCGACAAAGAAAGTTAGCCTTAACTTAGGTTGTACCGGCTGTACGCAAGTTCCCCCCTCCCCGTCAACCCTTTCCCTATCCGTGCGTCAAGAGCGCTTGCAAAGAAATGCTGCCTAAAATCAAGAAATCGGTTTCGCCCATAAGGGTCGCCGCCAGCGAGCGTCGCGTCTTGCCGCGCTACGCGTTCACCGCGATTGCCGAGGCCGTGGAATTGGAGTCGCACGCGCGCATCAGTGGCCGCATCAGCGATCTTGGCGAAGGCGGGTGCTATTTCGAAGTAATGAGCCCGTTCGCGATGGGCCACCACGTGAGGTTGCACGTCTTCAAAGATGACCAGGAATTCGCTGCCAGAGCCAAGGTCCTGTACTCCACGGGAGGCGTCGGAATGGGCCTCGCCTTCACCGATATCGAGCCAACCCAGCGCCCCTGCTGGACCGCTGGATCGGAGAGTTAAGCGGCGAAGTGGCGCCCGAGCCTCGGGCGCAGCGGAGATTGATCAGGCGATTCGGAACGCTGATAGCGCCACGCACCAGCAACGTAATGTGTTGAACGAGCTGATTCTTATGCTCATCCACAGGCGTGTGCTGACCGACGTCGAGGACAAAGCTCTGCTGCAAAAGCTCTTGCTTTGAGCAGCATGCAATGTGATCGCTTACGCAGACATTTCTCGAACCAAGCTATCGCTAAAAGCTGGAGTTGTCGAAAGGCCTTGGGAAGAGGTCGCGCATTTGCAGCACTTCGGTCTTACCCTTGAGGTTGCAGAGGATGACCGGGATGTCGCCGCAGAATTCCCAGATGAGTTGACGACAGGCGCCGCACGGCGGAGTCAGCGTGTCGGTGTCCGTGACGACGGAGAGCGCGTCAAACCCGCGCTCCCCTTCGCTGATGGCTTTGAAGATGGCGGTGCGCTCGGCACAGACGGTCAAACCGTAGGTTGCGTTCTCGACGTTGCAGCCCCCGAACACCCGGCCGGACACCGCGCGAAGCGCAGCCCCCACGCGGAAGTTCGAATAAGGAGCATGCGCATTTTCGCGGGTTTGTCTGGCTATCATGATCAAATGATCGTAGTCGGACAAGAAATGATCCTCCCGAATCTCCCGTGAGTTTACCCAAAACCAATGTAGGTGCCGAGCTTTAGCCCGGAGCTGGCAAGAACCCCAGAATCATCCGCTACGAGATTCCGCAATCCGAGGGATTACAGCCTTCAGCAAGCCGATGAAATCGTTCTTCACGCGCGCTCCCGTTTCGAAGACTTCTTCGGCTGTCAGCGGAGCGCCGGTGATGCCCGCCGCCATGTTGGTCACGCAGGAGATTCCCATCACGCGGATGTTGCTGTGACGAGCGGCGATGACTTCGAGAACTGTGGACATGCCGACAAGGTCGGCGCCCAGTGTGCGAAAAGCGTGGATTTCCGCGGGCGTTTCGTAGTTCGGTCCGGCTACTGCGAGATAAATGCCTTCGTGGAGATTGAGCTTTAGCTTTCTTCCCTCTTCCGCGACGAAGCCGCGGAATTCCGGATCGTACGCGCGGGTCATGTCCGGGAACCGGGGACCGAAGCGGTCGTCGTTGGCACCAATCAGCGGGTTCGCAGCTTGCAGATTGATGTGGTCGCGCAGCGCCACCAGTGCGCCTTCGGAATAATTCAAATTAATGCCACCGGCGGCGTTTGTGACGATTACCGCCTGGATGCCCATTCTGCTGAACACGCGGATCGGAAAGGTGACCTGTTTGGCGGAGTAGCCTTCGTAGAGATGCACGCGGCCCTGCATGCCCGCTACCGCGACATTTCCAACTTTGCCGATTACCAGTTGGCCCGCGTGACCTATGGCGGTGGATTGCGGGAAGTGCGGAATTTTTTTGTAAGGAATTCTTATGGCGTTCGCGAATTCCTCAGCGAAAGCGCCCAACCCGGAGCCGAGAACCAGGGCGATACGTGGACGTAGCTTCGTTTTGGATAGGATGAATCTGGCAGCGCGGGTGGCCTGGGAGAATTCGGAATTGGCGATTTTGGGGGGCATAGTCGTTGGGTAATTTAGCGCAAGACACACGCTCAACTGAAGATGCCGACGATGGAGGCCGAGATTAGATTCGCCATGGTCCCCGCCAGCATGGCGCGGATGCCGAATTTTGCCAACTGGCTACGTTGCTCCGGTGCGAGCGCGCCAATGCCGCCGATCTGGATGCCAATGGAGCTGAAGTTTGCAAAGCCGCAGAGCGCAAAAGTGGCGATCGTAAAGCTGCGCGGATCGAGCGAGCCCTTCATCGTGCCGAGCTGCGCAAAGGCCACGAATTCGTTCAGCACCATGCGCGTCCCCAGCAAATTCCCGATCGTCGCGGCATCGTGCCACGGGATGCCGATAAGCCAAGCGACCGGCGAAAAAAGCCAGCCGAGAACTTCCTGCAAATTGTAGGGGAACCAGCCCGCATGGATGTGCACCCAGCCCATCACGGCATTGACCAATGCGAGCAACGCCAGAAAGACGATCAGCATAGCGCCGACGTTGAGGGCTAGATGCAGGCCATCGACGGTCCCGCGGGCAATGGCGCCAAGAACGTTGGATTCTTTTTCGGTGGCCGGCATTTGCACCCGCCCGGCCGTTAGCGGCTGTTCGGTCTCGGGCACCAGCATTTTCGCCATTAACAGCGTCCCAGGCGCCGTCATAATTACCGCGGTGAGCAGGCTCTTGGCGTCCGCGCCGCCGACGCGAATGTAAGCAGCCATCATGCCGCCGGAGATGTGAGCCATGCCGCTGGTCATTACCGTCATCAGTTCCGACTTCGTGAGTTTAGGAAGAAACGGACGGATGGTGAGCGGCGCTTCGGTCTGGCCCATGAAAATGCTGGCTGCCACGTTGAGAGATTCGGCGCCGCTCGCGCCCATGATGACGGTCATGACCCAGGCAGCGGCACGAATGACAATTTGCATCACGCCAATGTGGTACAGGACCGCGAAGAAAGCGGCGATGAAAATGATCGTGGGTAGAACCTGTAGGGCGAAGATCAACCCGAGCGAAGAATCCGCTTTGCCGAGTTCTCCAAAGACAAATGTCGAGCCCACGTACGAAAAATCGAGCAGGTGTTTTGCATAGTAACCCAGCGCGCTGAACAAGGCCTGGCCCCAACGCACGCGGAGAACAAAAAGGCCCAGCGCGAATTGCAGGCCCAGGCCCCAAGCCACGGTCTTTAGCTTGATCGAGCGGCGATCGGTGGAGAACAAATAGGCGGCCCCAAGAATCGCGGCAATCCCGAGCACGCCCGTTAAACGTCCCATCCGATTTGCCTCTTTCTACTTCTGTTCGCCGATGACGCGGCGAATCAACCGGGGCTTCTCGCGTGGTGGTTCGCGCGCGATGAAATAGCTGCCGGCAATCATATCCTTTGCTTCCCTTAGCTTGACGTCGGCATTGTAATGGATGGTGGCTAGCGACTCGCCTTTTTTTACTGCGTCGCCGATGCGCTTATGAAAGAGCAGCGCGACGCCGGGGTCGATGGCGTCTTCCTTTTTCTCGCGGCCGCCGCCCAGCATCGCCAGCGCGGTTCCGAACGCTTCACAATTTGTTCCGCTGACGTAGCCGTCACTTTCGCTAAGGACATCCAGGTGCGAACGCGCTTGGGGTAGACGCTCGGGTTCATCGATCACGCGTTCGTCGCCGCCTTGCAGCTTAATTCCCTGTTTGAATATTTGGAGGGCCCGGCCGTTAGCGATCATTGCCTCTGCGAGGCGGCGCCCTTCAACCAGAGACTCCGTCCGTTCGCCGAGGTAGAACATCCACGCCGAAAGCTCGATGCTCAGTTCGCGAAGATCAACAGGGCCGCGGCCGTTGAGGGCCTCTATGCACTCGATGATTTCGGAGGAATGGCCCGCGGCGCGGCCGAGTGGCTGGTCCATGTCGGTGACGAGCGCGACAACTTTCTTGCCCATCCGTTTGCCGGTATCGACCATGATTTCCGCCAGGCGCACGGCATCTTCTTCGCGTTTCATAAACGCGCCGGAGCCGGCCTTGACGTCGAGCACCAGCGCGTCGATGCCCTCGGCCAGCTTTTTGCTCATGATGGAAGCGCAGATCAGACCGATGCTTTCGACGGTGCCGGTGGCATCGCGCAGCGCGTAGATTTTCTTGTCAGCCGGAGCGATCTCCGCAGTCTGCCCGATCAAGCCCATGCCGCATTCGCGGAGCACCATGCGGAATTGATCGAGCGAAAGATTCACGTTAAAGCCGGGGATGGATTCGAGCTTGTCCAGGGTGCCGCCGGTGTGCCCAAGACCACGCCCGCTGATCATCGGCACCGTGAGGCCACCCGCTGCCACGATGGGAGCGAGAATCAGCGAGGTCTTGTCGCCCACCCCGCCCGTGGAATGCTTGTCCACCTTCTTGCCAGCGAGCGCGGAAAGATCCAGGACCTCGCCCGAATGCAGCATGGCCTCGGTGAGCGCCGCGGTTTCCGCGAGAGACAATCCACGCAGCCAGGTGGCCATCAGCCACGCCGCCATCTGATAGTCGGGAATGTCCCCGCGCGTGTAGCCGGAGACCAGGAATTCGATCTCTGCGCGGGAGTGTTCACCGCAGTCGCGTTTCTTTCGGATCAGGTCAACGGCGCGCATGCGTATGTAAAGGTGAGGCGGGAGCGTAGCATTTCTCGCGGCGGGAGGCTAGGGGCGGCCCTTACGTCGGCGATCGGCGCCGATTAGAGCGGCAGCTGCCCGCCCGGAGGGAGCAGCGTTATTTGACCGGCGACCACGCGCCAGCCTCGCGGCGTGTTGATGTAGACGTGCAGCACACGCATCTGGCTGTTAAATTTCTGCTCCTTGAAGGAACCCCGCGCAGTCCACAGACAGGTGGCAACGGCCGTGTCTTTGTATAGGCGCACATTGATGTCCGAAGCATTGAAACCGTCATATTTGACTTCGTACGTCTGCACCGCGTTGATAAAAGTCGTCTTATCGACCGGTTGACCGTGGGACATCGTTCCGCTGAAGTCATCGCTGTATACGCGCCGGAAGAAGGTTCCGGTGTTGGTTTGGATCGCGCGCGCGGCCTCGTGCTCAAGGTTGACGATCTCTTGGCGCTGCATTTCCGGGTTGGGCGGTGGCTCGTCCTGCTCTTGCCATCCGAAATTGAGCGCTAGTCCAACGAGGAGCAGCGCCGCAAGCTTGTACATCAGATGCCTCCTGTCAGCATCATGGCATGGGAGTCACCGGACCAACTATCGGCGAGTATACGAGTTTCGTATGGGAACCGCCGAGGGTTCGCAGATTCTTTATCGTTCGTGACGATTTAGATAGCAGGGAGGAGCACGAGCGCAATTCGTGAAAAGCGAAAGGCGCCTCACCCACTGCGCGTGCCCACTGCGCGTGGATGAGACGCCCTCCGCCGGAGATAATGCCCCGCAGTCGTAGCGGCCGCCTTCCGAGGCGGGCGCCGTTGCAGCGGTCGCTTTCCGAAGCGGGCGACCCGGGTGCTACAACGACCGCAGGAAGTTCAACAGATCTTGCTGCTGCCTTGGATTCAAACGGTTAAAGTTGCGAATCACGCCGTTCGCTTCTGAGCCTTGGCTGGCGTGTTCCTTGATGGCATCCACCAGGTCCGTCGTGCGGCCGTCGTGCAGCAAGAAGATGCGCTGCCCCAGACCCCACAGCGGCGCGGAACGAAACTCATCCGGCCCCGCGGTGCCTTGCGAGACGCCGTCGGCGAGATTGGCTCCCATATTGTGGACCAGCAGGTCGGAAAACAGGTTGGCGTTGGCGTTGTTCAAATCCGCCGTCATCGAAGACTGCGTGGTCGGTAGCGTCGGTGTGTGGCACAGCGCGCATCCGATGGCGTTAAACATCTGGCTGCCATTGCTGATGGAAGTCGCCCCTCCCGGATTCGTAGTTGACGCGATCGGTGGTTTCAGGAAGCGCATGAACATCGCAAATTGCACGACGTCACTGGGGACTGCGTAGTCTGGCGATGCCGTCATGTTGCTGACGTCTTCCGGCGTCGGGTTTAACCTGCAATTTGCCGGCAGCCCACCCTGTTGCGCTTCGTCGGGACTCGCGCGCTCATTTTGGAAGATCTCGTTGGTTACGCCCATTTCCACGTTGTACGCTTCACCAGAAAACGTTTCCAGTGACTTGTTCTGCGCCTTCCAGCCGAAGCGCGAAATCATGCCGTCATTTCCGTCACGGTTGACGTGCCCCGAAATGCCCAGCGCATTCTTGGCCCATTCGTTGGCATTCATGTTGGATAGGATCGTCTCTTCCGCAATGTTTTCGATCAAACCGGCTCCGAACGTCGGAGTGGGAATGCGGAAGATGACGTTGTTCAGAGCGAGGTTATGATTGAAATCGGGCTGCTTGATCGAACAGCTACCGGCATCCGCGCGGCCACTGATTACGAACAGGTCATGCACCCCGCCATCCGGCGTATTGCTGAGCGAACCGTTGCGAGTCAAAAAGAACTTGAACCGCGCCTCTCGCGCTGGTCCGTCCGGAGTGATGAATGAAGGGATGCTGTTTTGGCCGGTCTGGCCGTCGAGATTGGCGACCAGCGTTTCCGGATTTGCCCCGACCATCGGAAAGATACTTGCACTCGGGCTGCTTCCGCCGATTGCGGGTTGCGAGTGGCAGCTCGAGCACTGGTTGCTGTTATACCGCGGGCCCAGGCCATTGTTGGCTGCTCCCCGTACCGATTCCACTTCCTCGAACCGGCCCTGTCCATTGGTGAAGAAGTCCGGTGCCCCTGGTGTTGTGGCTACCGAATCGAGTGGTTTGCCTGCGTCGATCGAGCCGGTACGCACACCGGGATCGGTGGCCTGCGATTGGCCGATTATGACGCCTGCTGACGACAACGCCAGCAGGGCTCCAATCGATAGAGTTGCTTTATACTTGTCGACGACGTGCCAGTGCCTTGCGACGCGATTTCCTGATGGCCATGACATCGGTCTTACTCCTCTCTCAAAAAGGAGCACGGTGGTCCCCAGAGCAACGCTCCGGGCTGGCGGTAGACACACTTCGGGCGTCCGACCTGCAAAGGACAAACACGCTGGGATTCCGACTAACTAAGCAAAGACGACGCTTTTCCTTGGAACATCCGAGCGTCGGGCTGGCAGCTGGTTGGAGGGAGATACTAGATACCCGTAAGGTTTGCGTCACCTGTCCCGTAGGCCAGTTTTGGAACAGCGACCCCTCAGCGGTCGCATGGTATCAGTTACTATTTTTATATATTATATGATAGGTTATAAGAGAGGCGTGGTCGCCGGAGCGCAACGATGCAACGCCTCGTCTGCTAGAATTGCCGGGCGCAAATCGCCTTCACCGAAGCGCCCGAACAATCAAATGCCGTTGCTGCAATGGAGGGGAAATAATGATGGTCGACCCAGTTCATGCTTTTTCGCGACGTAGATTCATCACCTATGGCTCGTGCTTTGGGGCGTTCTATAGCGTGGCGAAGCTCATCCGGCTGCCCGACCTGGCCGAAGCGGTCGCCATCGACTCGCGCGTCTCGCAGACGCCCATCGTCGACAAAGGCTTTGCGTCGGTGCGAAAAGTCGGTGACGGGCTATACGCCACGATTTCCGATCCTTCTAAGGGTTTCACCACCATCAGCAACGGTGGCTTCCTGATCGGAAAGGATGTCGTGCTGTTGATCGAGGGTTTCGCCTCGGCGCCTGGCGCTTCGTTTCAAATGGATGCGCTACGCATGGTGAGCCAAGCCCCCGTCAAGGCTGCCCTCGACACCCACTATCACTACGACCATTCCTGCGGAAACGCATTTTATGGCGCCCAGGGAATCCCCCTTTGGGCGCACGCCTCCGTCGCCGGCCGCATCGCGGAGAATTATTCGTCGATGCAGGTCCATGGCCAAGCGGCTACCCTCGCGCCGTACGAGAAACGTGTCGCCGACGCAAAATCAGAGATCCAGCGCCAGCATGCACAGGGCGATTTGGCCGCCCACACCGGCATGTTCAAGGCCGTCGAAGCCTCCGTCCTGGCACTGCCCAATCATTCCATCGACCCTGCAAAACTTCCCATGACCATCGACCTCGGGGGCCTTTCCGCCATCCTCGAATTTCACCCCGGCCACTCCGGCACCGACATCATCGTGCGCGTCCCGGAACAAAACGTCGTCTACACCGGAGACCTGCTATTCAGCGGCTGGTATCCGGTCTCCATCGACCAGAAGGCCACCGTTTCCGGTTGGCGCGACACCCTCAAGAAATTCGCCGCTTTCGACAAAGACACCATTTTCGTCCCCGGCCACGGTCAAATCTGCGGCCAGGAAGGCATTGCCTCCATCCGCGAAGTTTTCGACGATATCGCCGCCCAAGCCGAAAAAATGCATCAGGCCGGCATCCCGGTGCAGGAAGCAATCGACCGCTACGCAGTCCCCGACAAATTCAAGAACTTCCCGATCTACTCCTGGGACTTCACCATCGGCCCCACGATCACCAAGCTCTACGAGGAATGGCAACACAAATAGGCATGCTCCCCTGTCTATTCGAGCCATTCCTCTGAAGCAACCAGCGCCAAGACGCGCCGAACCTCCAGATTTCGATTTGACAGAAGTAACCGAATAAGGTATAGGTATAAATGATTAACAGAGCACCGAAGCAGTCACGGTCCAAGCTGTGCCGGGCTAAGCGGATAGCATTCAAACAAGGCGAGATTTAGCGCATAAACCCTTTAGAATCTGATCACTGCGCCAAACCATCGCGTATCTCCTTTGTTTTCAAATCACTACGCAAAAACCCTAGGGGGTGGGGGGCAGCCAACCGAAGAAGCTAGCCAGAGGAGCTTATTGATTGTGGCACAGCCATTCCTGGCTGTGCTCTTCCCCTAAGGGCTAAAAATGAAGCGCTAAAAATCAAACCTCAGCGACAACTGCCCAGTCCGATTGCCGCTATTCTCCGCCGTCTGCACGCTCTGCACGATGCCAAACGACGAGGACGTCACGTTCGTAGGAGGTGGGGCAAAGTTGGGGTGATTCAGCAGGTTCGTGAACGTACCCTCAAACCGCAACCGCAGCCGCTCCTTGAAACGGAACGTCTTCGACAACCCCGCCGCGATGGCCGTAGTTCCGGGCCCCTCTAGGCTGCCAACCGCGCAGTTCCCCACCGGCCCCGACGGAATGGGATTGAACGCACCGATGTTGAACATGCTGCCGGTAGCAGGATTGGCGATATTTCCGTTCCCGATGCAATCCGGCCGCTGGAACGAACCGCGATAGGAAAGGTTCAAATTCCCCGGATCGTAGCTCGGGCTCGTCGTGGGGGTTAGATACGGCCCCGTCTCCCACAAGCTCACGGTGCTGATGGACCACCCGCCCAGCACTGCTTCGGGGATGGCTGGCATGTGACCGAAGAATCGGCGGTTGCTGCCGACCGGCAGGTCGTAGAGCGCGGAAATCAGCAGCCGATTACGCCGCGTGTCCGCGACGTTGCCGCGGTTTGCCGCCAGATCGAAGCGGTTGGCTACCGGAGTCCCATAGATGACTTCCGGATTGAACGTCGTCGGTGCGTCGCCACCCACATTGCCGAGGCTCTTGGCCCAAATGTGACTCGCTTGCAGGGTCAGTCCTCCCCGCAAGCGCTGATTCAACTCCGACTGCAGGGCTTCATAGTTCACGTCGCCTTGATTGGTGGTGGAAAGAATCCTGCCCCAATTCGGATACGGCTTGGGATTGGGGTTTGGAGAAGTCGCGCTGGGCTCGACTTGATTCAGGTCCACCGTCTGGCTCATGCGGTACGAATTCATGCCGACGTAGCTCTCCCGCAAAGTAAGATCGCGGAACAGCTCGCGCTCCACCGTCAGATTCCACTGCGCCGATTGCGGATCCCGGAAATTCGTCAAGGTATTTTGATAGAAATCGCCGGTCCCCGCGATCGACAACGGAACGTCAGGAGTCCGAACGTTCGGGAATTGATACGTTGGCAGGCCTGTCGTGGGATCGGCGTTAAATGTGGTGCGCACAACTGAGACATCGATGTTTGTCGTATTGAAGGAAAGCTGTCCGAGATTGGTCATCGTGAAGATTCCCACGCCGCCGCGCACCACGGTTTTATTGTTGCCGAATGGACGAAACGCAAAGCCCACGCGCGGCTGGAAGTTTTTCTTGTAGAACTCACGAAGTCCCGGCCCCAGGCCGGCGCTGCTCGCGGTCTCCACCGGCGCGCACGGAAGCGCCGGATTCACAGGTGCGCAGCCCAGTGCTGGATCGGTCGGCCCACCGCAAGGAGCGGCGGCATTTCCAGGCACGCATGTGTTGATCGATGTCAGGAAGCCTGGGCGGGGCGTGTTGCCATCCGGGATGATGATCCCGCCGTTGCGCACGTCGAACGCCGTCAGATTTCCCTGATCGCTGACGAATGGAGGCAGCGCCTGCCAGCGCAGCCCGAACGTCAGCGTGAGCTTATCGCTTACGCGCCACTCGTCCTGACCGTACACGCCGGTCTGAATCGTATGCGCATGCACATCGGGGCCGGACTGCGCTACGTAGGTCTTCGTCGGCAAGCCCAGTAGCAAATTCGCGAACGCATTGCCGGTGAAAACGCCCTGGTCGAACGTGAAGTCACCAAAATCGTCGGCGCCTCCAAAGCTTTCCAGATCGACGTAAGCTACGCGCCGTACATCAGCACCGACTTTCATCGTGTGCTTGCCCTTGATCCACGTCAGGTTGTCGGTGAACTGGATCGTTTGTGATTTCGTGGTTCCGTCTTTGTCCCGGCCGATCGGCGAATAATTGCCCACATCATCGCTGAAATTGAAAATCGGAAAAGCGCCGGTGGTCGGGTGATCGCTGATGTCCAAGCCCTGCAAGCCCAAAGTCGAGATCGCGGTGGCGCCCTGAATGGGAAACGCTACCTGGAGTTGATAGAACGAAAGACCAAACCGCGCCTCATTCACAAGATGGTCCGTGATCGCATAGTTGTGCGACACAATCACGTTGTTGTTGTGTTCGAGATCGTTGTCCGGCGGCAGAAAACTGTTCTGGGTGGCCAGCGCCGTGTCAGTCAAAGATGTTGAGTCAACGTGTTTCCAGCTCCACCGCACGAACAGCGATTGCTTCGACGTCAGTGTCCGATCGATGCGGACATCGAAACCGTTCGTGTTGCTCGGCGTCGGCGTTTGTTGCAGGTAGTTGGCCTGCACTCCAAACTGGGCGTCAGGAATATTCGGCGCGGGAAGATAATTGTTGAGCAGATTAGTCGCGACCGGATTGATGCAATCGGCTGTGCTGGTGCACGCGCTGCCGCTCGGAATCTTGTTCCCCGGATAGGGCTTGCCCGTAAAAGGATCCATCAGAGGAGTGGACAGCGCCGAGAAATCTCCCGAGCGCATCGCCGTGGTCGGCACAAACAGAAACAGCGGCGTCGAGAACCGTCGCCGGTTGGCTTCAAAATCCGCAAAGAAAAATGTCTGCGATTTCGCGCGGATCAACTTTGGAATTTCCACCGGCCCGCCCAGACTGCCTCCAAAGGTATTGAACACCTTGTGCGGCTTATCGCCCGAGTTCCAGACTTCGGCGTCGAATGCATCATTCTGGGCATATTCAAACACGCTCCCATGAAAATGCTCGGTGCCACTCTTGGTGCTGATGGTTACGTCGCCGAGTTGCGCGAATTCCGCGTTGTTGTTGAATTGCGTGACCTTGAACTCTCCGATCAACTCCGTCGAAGGGTTCATGTTCCCGAGCGCACCGTTCTGCCGGATATTCACCGTGGACGACCCATCGACCGAATATTGCACTTGTGACGGCAGTCCGCCCCCAATCGAGACGTTTCCGTTCGCGTCCTGCTGCGCTCCGGGAACAGTTGCAAGCATCGCCAGTGGACTGGTCGTCGCTCCGCGGTAGTTCACCGGCAGGCTGGTAATCTGCTGAAAATCCTTACTGTCGCCGATGGTGGCATTTTCCGTGTTGATGACCGGGCCGGTATCTCCCGCCACCTCCACCGTCTGCGACGACGAAGCCAGCTTGAGTTGCGCGTCCGCGCGCAGCGTCTGCCGGGCATCCAGTTGCAACGCGGTCATTTTGTAATCCGCGAAACCATCGGCGTGGATGGCAAGTTCGTAGTGTCCCGGCTTCAGGTTAATAAACTCGAACGCGCCGTTGGTATCGCTACTGGTGTCTCGCTGCGTCCGGTCGTCCAGATTGATGAGCGTGAGTTGCGCGTTGGCCACCTCGCCCTGGCCGGGGTCTTTCACGGTGCCGACAATCCCGCCAAACGTTGACTGCGCGGCGGCCCATCCCGGAAGTCCCAACGAAAAAACAAACGCCAAAATAATTCGAGAGATACGCATGTAGAGTTTCCCCCTTCGGTCGATGCTGATTGCGCTTCTGTGTCGAGGACGGAGCGCGTTATGCACGCTGGTTCGGACGGGGAACCTCGTGGTGGGGAGAGGCTAAGGCTCGGTGCCTAAGAAACTCGTAAGGATTTCCGAAACTGACCGTAAGGATTTGCAGAGTTTTTTGAATGGCTTGGATGCGGTATTTAGATCGGCGATCAGCTAACCAGGGAAAACTTCGTCGAAGGTATGGATGCTTTCGCGCGTAGCCCGTTGAGCGGTGCGGGACCCGATGTGGTAGCCGCCCTCTCCGAGAGGGCCGGATTTAGATTCAACGCCACCGAGGCCAATTGAGGCCGCCGGCGCGTTGCGGTCGCACAGCACAGCAAGCATTCCAGCGGATCGCGCGGGTTCCACTTCTTTCGGTGCGTCGGAAATGAACAAACATTCGCGGGGCGAACTGCTCAGCGACGCAGCAATTTTCTTGTAACTTTCGCCGGCAGTCTTGATTCCCGTTTGCGTGTCGAAAAAGGCCGAGATGTACGGAGTCAGATCGCCAGAAATGACAGATTGAAAGAGCTGTTGTTGCGCGAGGACGCTGCCCGATGAATAGATGCAGATGTCTCGTTGCTGCTTGCGCCAGCGCTCAAATGCGCGAGGAACATCCGGATATACCTGGCCGTGCAGTTCCCCGCTCGCAAACCCTCGCTGCCAGATCTTTCCTTGCAGCGTTTTGAGTGGCGTGCATTTGCTGTCTCTGGCGATCAACCACTGCGCATAAGCAACGCAGGAGCGCAGCTGCGCTTCATCGGACCCGCTCAGCCAAGCCGCAGGCTGAAGTCCCGCGGCACTGTCGCGTTCGTCCTGCGCCTTCAGTTCCTGAACGAGAGCGGCAATCTCAGGTTCCGAGAAATGCTCTCGCAAAAACGGCTCAAGGTTGCGGCTGGCGTATGGGAACAGAGTTTTGTAGACGAAGTCGATGGGCGTCGTGGTGCCTTCGATGTCGAGAAGCAGAATGCGGACCGGGCTCCAGTCTTCGAGAGCCACGCGCGCTACTTTGGTACTGCTGGCGGCACAGCTGCTTGAGGCGGGATATAGCGCGGACCCCAGCACACCGGCTCGTACTTTTGATCCACCCCGCTTCCGCTGTAGTGCGGAGTCCAGCCGGAAATGTCCTGGAACATACGGATCGCGCGAATGCGGCGGTCACCGCACAGGTCGAACCAATGCAAGGTGCCCCGCGGAACGCGAATCAGGTCGCCAGCCTCGACCTCGAGCGCAACAACGGGGCTATCTGGAGGATGAATGTGGAACAGTCCTCGCCCCGCAACGATGTAACGCACTTCATCTTCATCGTGGCGATGTTCGACGTTGAACTTCGCGAGCATCGCGTCGAGGCCCGGCGTATCGGCATGGACGTCGATCACATCGGCGGTCACGTATCCGCCACGCCGTTTCAGCTCCTCCACCTGCGGCGCATACGCGCTCAGGATTTGCTCCGCCGATGCTTCGGAAGTGACGCCGTCGGCAAGCGGCCAGCGCTCGTATTCGATCCCGATGCCAGCTAAGTAGTCGCGGATTTCGGACTGCTCGGACAATGTGCGTTGCTCGTCGGGAATGCGAAGGACAGACATGGTCGTGTTTTCCTCCCCCGGCTGGCGTAGACTCTTAGATCGCGCGCAACCCGCCGCCGGATCGAACCAGCACTTCCATGAGGAACTCCAAAATTTCAACATGCCTCTTGGCTTCTGGCAAGGTGGAACCCCAGGTGTACAGGCCGTGCCCGCGCAAAAGAAATCCGTGAGTTCCGGGATTCTCGCGCAAAACCTGCGTCACGCGTTGCGACAACTCGACCATATCTTGCGAATTCTCAAGAATTGGCAGCCACTCGCGATGCTGGTGCGTGCGCACGCCTTCCAGTCCCTTCAACATTTCGTACCCTTCGAGTGCCAGTCCTGCCTGCGACGCCAGCGTTCCCGAGAGGACCGTGCTCCACACCGAGTGCGTGTGTAGCACCGCACCCGCGTTCAGCGCGCGCACGATTGCAAGGTGCAGCAACGCCTCCGCGGACGGTTTTCCTTTGCCGCGCACGACGCTTGCCGCATCATCGATCTCCAGAAAATGCGCTGGCGTCAAGCCACCCTTGTCCAGACCGGTGGAGGTAATAGCAAGCCGCATGGGCTTTTGCGAGAGAACCGCGCTGAAATTGCCGCTGGTACCCAGCACCCAGCCGCGGTCGTAGAAGTTGCGCCCTAGAGCTGCCAGTTCCGCACCCAGTGCGGAAAAAGTCGTGCGGCGCTTCACGGACCCTTTTGCATCAGGTTTCATAATGCGCCGGTTGGACTTTTCGCGCTTCTTCATTTTCCACCATTCACCTGCGTGTCCCAGCCGCCAATTGAACGGCGCCAGCGTAACGCAAGAGAATAGCAGTATGAAAGCGCGTCGAGCTGCGCCGGCGTGCTACAGCCAAACGCTCGCTGTGGCGAGGCGCGAGGTCAAACTGGATGAGGCGCTTCGAGGTAGGCCCACCTCTCGACGATTTTCTTGTTCGCGACCCGCCAGATCACGATCCCGCGAAATTCCAGTTTCTTTCCGTTCTGCGAATCGGTCGCGGTCCAGTGATTGCGGACCACCACTTTGTCGTCTTCCGCGATCATGTCTTCAATCTGTACATGTAAGTCGGGAAACCGCTTCAACGCACCGCCGACGTACTGAATCGCTCCCGCGGGACCGGGCGGCATTCCCGGAGGTACGTCGGCGCCGCGGTCCACAAAGTCCGCGGCGAAGTTCACGTTCCCGATCTGCACGTTCTTCTTGTTGACGAATTCCTCGAAGTGATTGCGGATAAATTCTCGCGCCTCAGCATGCGTCATTCCTGTTTTCGCGTTGATTGGATCCACGGCTTTGCTCCTCAGGCTCTCGCGGATTGTCCACGGAACTCGCCGGCGTACTCTTGCAGGAAGGCATCCATGCGGGCCGGCAGGCGTCCCAGCAATTGTTCCAGCAAACCGTCCACAGTTCCGCCGTTCCCGTTTGTGTAGTATTCCTGCAGGTCGAGAAGCGCAGTCACCTGCCACTCCGGCATTCCCTGCTCGAGCATCGCCTTACGCTGCGCTTCCACTGGGATGTCTACATATTTTGCTGATACTTTGGCGTGCTGCGAAATTTTGTCGGCGACTTCCGCGTAGGTCAGCGCTTCGGGTCCGTTGAGTTCATAGGTCTGCCCGTCGTGCTGGCCACCGTGCAGCGCCTTTGCCGCCACCACTGCAATGTCCCGCACATCGAGGTAGCTGGTCCGAGCAGTTCCCATCGAGCCGTAAAATGCGCCTTGCGCGCGGATGCTCGGCGCATAGTACGTCAGCACGTTCTGCATGAAGCTGTTAGGCCGCAGGATGCAATGTGCCATCTTCGTGGCCTTCAGCTTCTCTTCCACTTTTCGATGCCAACTCGGAAACGATTTTGGGTAGTCCCCCGCACCCAGCGCTGAGTTCAGCACGATGCGCCGCACTCCGACCGCCTCGCAAGCCTCGATGGCGTTGCTCTCCAGTTGCACGAGGTCCGGAATCGGCGAGCACACCAGGTAAACACTCTCAACACCGCGCAACGCCGTCGCAAGGCTCGCTTTGTCCGCAAAATCCGCGATGGCCGTATCGGTTCCCGCGGGGGCTCTCGCCGCCTCCTCTTTCGAGCGGTACATCGCCCGGGGCCTCTGTCCGCTCCGCGTCACTTCCGCCAGCACTGTTTTCCCAACACTCCCACTTGCACCGGTAATCAAGATCATTTGTCTCTCTCCCCCAAAGGGCAGATTGGAACGGGGCGGTCACGAGGGCTAGCCGCGTCCGTGGCCCGCTCTTCCCTTCGTACTGATTTTCTTCACTTCACCTCGATGGTATAACCATCGGAGGAGCGTCGGAAGTACGCACAATTTTGTAAGCTGGTCAGGCTTGGAGGTTCGTCCGATGAAGAGTAATCACGGCTGCCCCGTATCGGGAACCATTAATTGCGTCAGCGGCAAGTGGAAGGTGTTGGCCATCTGGCATCTCGGCTTCGGACCGAAACGTTTTGCGCAACTGCGCGATCTAATGAGTGGCGTCAGTGAAAAAGTTCTGACCGAGCAGCTGCGCCAGCTCGAAAACGACGGGATCGTCCATCGTCAGGTCAAACGAGCCTCGCCGCCGCAGGTGACCTATTCCCTGACACCCGCGGGAGAAGAATTGATCGAGCCCATGAGCGCACTGTGTGCGTGGGGCATACGCTATCTAGGGATTCCTCCGATCTTGCCGCGTCAGCCGAAAGCGTAGTCGCGCGCGTCCGCGGTACGCACGAGCCGTCACATCCGGCGGTTACAAATGACCGCTGAGCTGCGTAAGGTTATTGAGGTTCGCGGGACAGCTCCGCCCCAGATGGCAGCCGGGCAGCCTCCCCAAAGTTGCAAGCGATGACCGCAACTGACTTCGAAGTTCGTCACCATACGGTGATTCATCTGCTCATCGTCGGCGTGGCGTTTCTGACTTATTTGATCGATCGCAACGACATCGTTTGGGCGTTAGTACAAGGACAAACCCACTCCAGGCTTCTTGAACGTTTGCTTTTCGCGCTAGCAACGCTGCTCATCGGCGTTTCTACAGCGCTGCGTACCTGGGCTGGCGCGTATGCCGAGCGGCCCGCATCCGGCCTAGTCGCCAGCATCCGCCGGGATGGCCCGTACCGCTATTTTCGCTACCCGCTGCAGCTGGGAAGTCTTTTCTTCTCGATAGGTTTGGGATTTCTTGCTCCAATGTCGGGATTCGTCGTTTTGGTGGCAGGCGAGACGATTGTTGCCTTCCGACTGATCGGGCGCGAAGAAAAATTGCGGCGTATGCTGGCTTCACAGCCTGCAAGCCGGAACGAAGGCCAGTCACCGACGTCGGATGCGGTTGGTGTTAAAGGGGCACCAGACTGGAAGGTATCCCTTCGGCAAGAATCCGGTAAATGGGGCCTGTTTCTTACGATGATCATCTTTACGTTACTACTGAGAGACCGAGTTGCAGAAATTCTTGCGGTTCTCAGCCTTTTGATCTGGATGGTCCTAAACTGGCGGCCCCCTTTCAGCCGGGAGTAAAATTGCGTTACTCGCATCCGTAACATCGGGATTTCGAGCTTGACCGCGCTGACATTTCGATTACTATTCTCATCCCTAACCCTGTCTCAAAAGGTGGTTCGCGATGAAAAGGCTCATCCCCCACATTGTCGTGGTCGCCCTGTTTCTGTCCGGCACCGCTGCCGCGCAAAACAAGGCGCCGGCCCTTTCTCCCTCGTCGAAAATCATGACGATCTTCGGCACCGTCAGCGATGACGGAAAGACCCTGGTCGCGAAAAATACGCGGTCGTGGTCCATCACCAATCCCAGCATGGTCGCCGGTCGCGAGGGCCACCGCGTAAAAATCAGGTGCCGCTTCTACAGCGACACCAGGAATATTCTGGTCCTCTCCGTCACACTTATCGACGCGCAAACGCAATACGCCGCAAACACGGTGAACTCGGAGTTCCGTCGCTGATCGCGGTTCGGCGGCGAAGACATCAAGCCTATTCATCGCTGTGCGGGATCCATCGTCTACGCCTCAAGCGGTCTGGCGTGCGTTTTGATTAAAGGGTGGGCGGGAGTAATGGGAAGGCTGGAAGGAGTTCTGGAATCAGGCGACTTTACGCTCTATCCTATAGTTTCGTTGTGGCGAGAATTTGAAGGACGTAGGCAGGTAAAGCTTCCGTGGACGCAAAAGCACATTGGGACAAGATTTACACGACCAAGGCTCCCGAGGCGCTTAGCTGGTACCGCGCGCACCTGGACACCTCTCTCACATTGATCGAACGAGCCGCGAGTGCGCGCTCGGCAAGCATTATCGACGTAGGAGGCGGTGAGTCCACTCTCGTCGATGATCTTCTCCGGCGCGGATACAGAGATCTCACCGTCCTCGATCTCTCGCAAACAGCCATCGATGTCAGCCGAAAACGCTTAGGATCAGACGCGAAGCGCGTCCACTGGCTGGTTGCCGACATCGCCGAAGTCCACCTCCAGCCGGGCGCCTATGACCTCTGGCACGATCGCGCTGTCTTCCATTTCCTGACGACGGCGACTCAACGGGTCGCTTACGTTCGGCAGGTGGCCCACGCCGTCAAACGCGGAGGGCACGTCATCGTCAGCACTTTCGGCCCACATGGCCCCACAAAATGCAGCGGCCTGAAGGTGATGCGCTACGACGCTGGATCGCTTCACGGCGAGTTTGGCGCCCGCTTCCACCTGGTCAAAAGTTCCAAAGAGGTCCACCACACGCCGTTCGGAACTACGCAGCAATTTCTCTACTGCTATTGCCGCATTGAATAGACAGGACGGTCGCGCCTGGCGATCCGCAAATATTCCGCGATGTGTTTGTTAGCGCCGCGGGGCTTGCAGAGCCAGATTCTGGCCTTCGGTGACGACCGACTGGAACGCGGCTTCGGTGCGGGCCGCGAGCTGCATGATTTGTTGTGTTTTGCGTATTAGCGCCTGCGCGCGCGGATCGTTGTCGGCGATTTTTCCTTGCGCGCCGGACTGCAGAGCTTCCATGTCCGCGAGAACTTGTTTCATCGCTCCTATGAGTTGGCGCGAACGCTGAACGTAAATCCCTTTCGCGGAATAAAGCTTTTCTTCCCATTCGCTGCGGTTCGGGAAGTCCGCGGCGTTTCCGTTGAGCACGGTCTGGGACAGTTCCGACCGGCCCAGAGGCTCCAAGCGATCCAGCGAGGCTTCGGTGGCTTGCAGGCGCGCCCAGGCTGGGTCGAGCGAACTGGATCGTCCGGATGCAGCGCTTGCACCGCCGGCTGCGTCGCCCAATTTCGAGGATGAGGGTGCGACACTCGCCCCTGCGGCTAGATTTTCGTCGGTGATGACGGTTTTCGACGAGGGCGCGTCTTTGTCTTTTGGTTTGTCTTTGTCCTTGCGGGCCTGGCGGGCGGCGTCTGCGACAGACGGCTGCTGCGCATCTTGTGCGCGCACCGGCGCGGACGCAGCCAGGAAGCATCCGAATACTGACAGCAAGCTCAATTTTCGCAATGCCAATTTTAGTGATGTCAATTTCCGCACCACGATAACCTCCACCGCGTCATCCTTGCAGGAACGCCTTCCGGGAACCGCTAGTGGCGTCGTCGGGTTTGCCGCCAGCCGGCGAGATTGCCGGGCGACGCAAATCCCCGCTGCTATGCTCGCGCGCCAAATCGTCTGGCGGCCATAGGTCAAAGGTACTGCGATAACCTATGCGGCAACTGGCTGTCCGGCGCGCGTGTGGTACGGTCAGTGCTCGAGGTCAAGATGGCGTCGGGCGTCCATAGGAGCGCCGTTGCGTTGGTTGCCAAGCTGGGGCGCAGCCGTGCTGCGCCCCTACAAGGAACCTGCGTCCGCCTCTCGGTCGTCGCATCGGCGGCGGATAAACCAACCCCGGCATCTCGTGCGCTCAAGTTTCTTTTCGCAGGGGGGCGTCGGGATCGCGTTGTGAAATTTCTTCGGCGACGGTGCGGGTTTCCTCGTGAATCAGGCCGTTGGTGGCGAGAATCATGGGGCCGCCCAGGCGGTAGCGCTGGCCGGAGAAGTCGGTGACTTTGCCTCCGGCCTCTTCGACCAGGAGCATGCCCGCGGCTACGTCCCAGCGGTTGAGGCCAAATTCCCAGAAGGCCTCGAAGCGGCCCGCGGCTACGCTGGCGAGATCGAGCGCGGCGGAACCGTCGCGGCGGACTCCGTGAGAGCGGAGAGTGAAATCCCAGTAGTAATGAATGTTGGGGCTGGCCATGCGCTTGTGCGCCGGGAAGCCGGTGCAGAGCAGGCTGGTGGCGAGCGTCTCGATTTCGGAGACGTGGATGGGCTTGCCGTTCAGGTTGGCGCCTTCGCCGCGTGCCGCGGTGAAGAGTTCGCTGGAGATGGGATTGAAGACAACGCCGGCGAGGATGTTGTCACGCTGCGTGAGCGCGATCGAGACGCAGAAGCACGGATAGCCGTGGGCGAAATTCGTGGTGCCATCAAGCGGATCGACGTGCCAGCGAAATTCGGAAGGGCCTTCGTGGCCGGTGCCCTCTTCGGCGGCGATGCCGTGGTCGGGGAAATATTTGGTGAGGCGCTCGACGATGGCGCGCTCGGAGCGCTTGTCGGCTTGCGTGACCAGGTCGGCTTCGCCTTTGTAGTCAATATGCGGCGGGCGATCGAACTCCTCGCGGAGGATCTTGCCGGCTTCCTGGGCGATTTCGACGGCGGCTTCGAGATAGGTTTTGGTCATGGGAGGTGGGCAGCGCCCAGTTTGGCTGGCGGCGTAATTCGCGGGGCGCTGTCTCCATTTTAGCATTCAAGATGTTCGCATCCATTTAGCGAATTCGTGAGCGGAAAAGGCCACACCCTTAAAACCGAAGCGTGCGGCACCAGGGCCGATCACAAGGACCAAAGGCTCGGGTACCGAACCTCAAAACGCTAGGAGAAAGCTTGGGTGCGGAGTACCATTCTACCAAACGGAGGCCAAAGGACTTACCGTGCACCATTCCCGGCCTTAACTCCCGCGAGATTCCTTAGGTACTCAAGTTCTTGGCACTTTAATGGCCGACCAAGCAGCACAACGCGATTCGGTCGCCGTGCCCGCATCCGACTTCGTCGGAAAGGTCGTCGGACGTTTCGTTATTCAGGCGCGTCTCGGCGGCGGTGGTATGGGCGAGGTGTACCTCGCCGAGGACACGGGCCTCAAACGCCAGGTCGCTCTGAAGCGCATCGCTTCCAGGCTTCGCGGCAGCCAGAAATCGCGCCAACACCTCTGGAAAGAAGCGGAATGCGCTTCCCGCCTGAACGATCCGCACATTGCCTCGATTTACGACGTAATTGAGGACGGCGACGAAATCTTCGTGATCATGGAATACGTCGAGGGCGAAACGCTGCGCCATCGGCTGAGACGCCCGTTGACCATCCGCGAGTTTCTGCCCATCGCTTCGCAGTGCGCCAGCGCGCTCGCCGCTGCCCACCGCGCCGGACTATTGCATCGCGACATCAAGCCGGAAAACATCATGCTCACGCCGAATGGGCAAGTGAAGGTACTCGATTTCGGCCTGGCCCGTGACCTGCCGAGGTCTCATGACACGCCAGGGCAAGACACGGTCGACACCGTTAGCCTTTCCGGAACTTTCTTGTACATGGCTCCCGAAGTTCTCCAGGAGAGAGATAGCGACAGGCGAGCCGACATTTTTTCGCTCGGCGTGGTGTTCTATGAGGCGCTTGTCGGTAAGCATCCATTCCAGCGGGCGGGCCTTCTCGAAGGCTGCAACGCAATTCTCCACGAGGATTTGCCTTCGCTGCGCACGCACAATTCCGAGGTGCCCGAAGAACTCGAGCGCATTGTCGAGAAAATGCTGGAGAAAGATCACGACGTGCGTTACGCCACTGCCGACGACATCTGCCTGGACCTCGAAGCGGTGCGGCAAAGCGCGTCAAGCGTTCCATCGCCTGTGCCTTATCGGACGGTCACAAAAAAATTCAGCCGTCGACGGGTGCTGCTGGCAGCGGTCGGCGCCACCCTTCTTGCCGCCACGGCTGTTGGTGCGGCCTTGACCTACCGCCGCCTGCGCGCTCCCATCCTGAGTGAGCACGATTCCATCCTTCTAGCCAACTTCGATAATCAGACCGGCCAGCCGATTTTCGACGGGACGGTTACCGAGGCGGTGCGGCAATCACTGCAACAGTCGCGCTATATGCGGCTGGTGCCGCGATCGAAGTTGGTGGATGCCGAACGCCGTATGGGCCGCACCGAGATTGCGCCGATCGACCTGAATCTTGGGCGCGAAATCTGCAAACGGGAAAACTTTCGCGCGCTGCTCGTCGGCCGCGTGACGACGGCGGGTTCGCGCTACAAGGTGACCGCGCAGGTCGTCGATCCCTGGCGTGAAGACACCGTGCTCGTCGAGGAAGCCTCCTTCAAATCGCCATCGGACCTGTACCCCGCGATCGATGACCTCACCAGCCGTTTGCGCGGAGAGTTGGGTGAGTCCCTCAAGCAGATTCAGGAGCACACGCAACCGCTCGCCCGCGTTACCACCTCTTCCCTTGGAGCGCTGCAGCGTTATTCCCACGGGATGGAGCTCTATGCCGCCGGCAATCTTCAGGCCTTTGTGCCTTTGGCCAAGAGCGCTATCGAGATGGACCCTGACTTTGCCATGGCCCACCTATATCTCAGCCGGGCTTATGGAGGCCTTGGCGATGAGAAAAACGCACAGGTGGAGATGGCTAACGCGCGCAAGGGAATTGACCGGGTCACCGAGCGCGAGCGCTTCATGATTCTTGGCTACGGATTCGCAAACCAGGGTGTCTACGAAAAAGCAGCGGAGCAATATCGCCTGCTCACCGATCTGTATCCCGACGATGTCGAAGGTTATCGCGCCTTGGCGGATTCGTTGACGTGGGCCGGACATCCGCAGGACGCGTTAGCTGCCGGACAGCGAGCCGTACAACTCGATCCACAAACGCCCATGAATCATTGGTTCGTTATCTGGGCGCTGGTCCGCCTCAATAAGTTTCCGGAAGCGCTCGCGGCTTACGAATCCGCTCAAGGCCGGGGAGTAAAAAACCCACTGTTCCACTGGGGTACGGGACTCGCTTATCTGGGTGAAGATAACGTTCCGATGGCTCGCAGCGAATTTGAGCAGCTCCGCAAAGGGGGAGAATACGAAGCCAATATTTCTTCCCTTTACATGGCCCGGGTACTCATCTACGAGGGACGCCTGCACGAGGCAGCCGACGCTTTGCGCTCGGGGCTGCTCATGGACGAAAAGCTGCACAGCGAATCCTATATACCGGTGAGGCGCTACTTGTTGGTCAAGATTCTTGAGGTTCAAGGCAACAAGAGCGCTGCGGTAGCGGAGGCCCGGCTGCTGAATGCCGCAGTGCTGAAAGATGGCTATCCCGATGGAATGCGGCGCGCCGGTAAGCTGGGTGTCGAATTGAAGCAAGTTGCGTCAGCGCGAACGATGCTTACACAGATCGAAAAGCTTCCCTCGCTGTCGGAAAGCGCTTATACGCAGAGTTGTTATTACAATCTGAAGGGCGTCCTCGAGCGCGCCGCAGAACACCCGGACGCTGCGATCGACAGCCAGCGCCGCGCCGCGATCTTCTATCCCTCTTTTCAAACGTATCTCGATGTGGCCGACGACTATGCCGCCCGCAAGGATTGGCCCAATGCCGTCCAGGCCTACGACAAGTATCTGAGCTTCGAGGGGCAAATTCTCGAGGAGGACACGCCATCGGACTGGGTTTTGGCACATTTTTGGGTGGCGCGTGCTTTGGCTCGCCAAGGTGACGCTCAACAGTCTGTCCAGCGTTACGACGAGTTTCTACATCTATGGGCGAAAGGGGATGCGGACCTGCCGTCTCTTCGGCTGGCTCGGATGGAGCGCGAAAGGGTGAGCGCCACGATGCACTGATTTTAATTCCCGAAACGGCAATATTCGGCCTGGCAGTCAAATCTTTTTTCTAATGGAGGAAACATGGCAGCACCCGCCTTGGATCTCAAGCAACAACACCTGGAATCGAAACACCTGAAGGCCAGATACGAGCAACTGGACGGGAAAGTTAACGTTTATATCAGCTACAGGATCGATTGCGACGACGACGATTGCCCTTTTGGAAAGTGTACACCAACGATGATCACGTATAGAGGGTGTCCGTCTGGACCTTGTCCCCCGTAAATTCGTTGAAGAAGCCCAGGACTGGCATCATTGGCGATAGCCGCTGCGCTCGCGTGTAACTCCAACTGCGTTGCGCTCTGGCTTAGTGGCTACGCGTTTGCCCGCGGCTCTGAATCCTACCGTCGGTTTCAGGTTTTTGTCGGGCCATCCTGCGTGTGTGGGCGATCGCGCTAAAACCTAGCCGGATGTCGCGAAAAACGTGCCAAAAGGCACTACATTGGTCGTATCTTTGTGCTGTACGTTAGCGTACAGTGTCAGTGGCACCCCCGCCTCCAAGAAGGCCCACTAACAAGTCCGAGCTGCATTTGTGGCTGAGGGCCCAGGCCGTTTTCTCCACGAGAGCTGCCTCCCAGAAAGGAGCGAGCGATGGACACCCCCGGACCCCTCCACCGAAGCTCGCGACGCCGGATTGCGAGAATGTCTCGCGTGTCCGAGCGACAGACTGCGCTAGCGACATGCGAACCGGTGCGCCTGGAAGAGATCCTGATCACCGAGAAGCTGAAGTCGCGGCGGCGCCGAAAGCCCAATGCTCACGCGGAGAACGCGGCGCTGCATGGCCTTGCGCGGGTAATGGCGACGGCTCCCAACGAATTGGTCGACACGTTGCTGCGGACGGCGCTGGAGCTGTGCAGCGCGGGCACCGCCGGTCTGAGCCTCTTGGAGACACCTTCGCAAGGTGATGCCATCTTTCGATGGACGAACCTGGCTGGAGCGCTATGCAAGCACATTGGCGGAACTACGCCGCGGAATTTCAGTCCTTGCGGGGTGACGCTCGATCGTAATGCGCCGCAGTTGTTTGCGCACCCTAGCCGGCGTTTTCAATATTTTAACGGCCTGGATTCGCCGATCGTCGAGGCGCTGGTGATCCCCGTGGATCTGGGCGGCGCAATACTTGGAACGATCTGGGTGGTATCCCACGACGATGAAGTGAAATTTGATTCGGAGGATGTCCGGATTATGACCGGGCTGGCCGAGTTCACCAGCTGTGCTTTGCGCATGACGCGGGTGTCGGAGATGCGGCAAACGGCCCGCTTGGAAGGCGACAAGAAGATCGCAGCGCACAAACGCACGGAAACGGAACTCCGACAAATGCAGGCGAACATGGAAGTCGACAGCGCGGCGCGCGCCGCTCAACTGGAACAGCTTTCCGCAAGACTCATTCATTTGCAAGACGAAGAGCGCCGACGCCTGGCGCGCGAGTTGCATGATAGCGCCGGGCAATACCTTGCCGGGATGCAGATGAATCTGAGCGCTTTGCTGCGACCGAACTCGGGTCTTCAAGATGCGGCTCGAGCGCGTATATCCGATACGATGGACATGGCGAAACTTTGCACCACAGAAATCCGAACGATCTCGTATTTGCTGCACCCGCCGCTATTGGATGAAACCGGTCTGCGTTCGGCAATATCGTGGTACGTGGAGGGCTTTGCGGAGCGCAGTGGGATAAGCGTTGAGGTGCAAATTCCAGAGAATCTTGGGCGCTTGCCGAGCGAGACGGAAACGGCATTGTTTCGAGTGGTGCAGCAGAGTTTGGCGAACATTCACCGGCATTCCGGGAGTCCCGTGGCCGTCATACGCATAGAGGTTGATGACCACGCTGTGAACCTGGAAATCCGCGATGAAGGGCATGGATTCTCTCCCGAAGTGCTCACCGGATTTCTCTCTGGCACGCACCTATTGGGTGTGGGCATGGCTGGGATGCGAGAACGGGTCCGGGATATGGGCGGGAGCTTCGACGTGCGCTCCAGTGATAAAGGCGCGTCGATACACGTCAGCTTACTGCTCCCCACAAAAGCGCAGGCGGCCAAAGCCTAGATGGCTTTCTGGCGCAAGATACATAGAAACATGCATTGCTCGTAGCCGGAGTAGCCTGTTCCACTGAAGCCCTACCCTAGAAGTGAGGGTCTCCCCTTCGAGGCCCTCCCATGATTCGTATTCTGATTGTTGATGACCACGAGCACCTCCGGGGCATGATTCGTGAACTGCTGGAAGCCGAGGAAGGCTGGCAGGTTTGCGGCGAGGCCGCCGACGGGCAGGCGGGCGTCGAGCAATGCATTGTGCTCAAGCCTAATTTGGTGATCCTGGATATCCATTTGCCTGTGCTGAATGGGCTGGAAACGGCCCGGCAGATTATTCTTCTGTTCCCGCGGATGCTGATCCTGATTTTGACTATGGATGGGTCGCCGCATTTTGCCCTTGCGGTTGTGGCTTGTGGCGCGCAGGGGCTTCTGGTGAAGGCTTGCGCTACGGAGGAGCTGGTGATTGCAGTTTCGGAGCTGCTTCGAGGGGAGCGATATTTCCCCAATGAGAGTAAAGCGAGCGAGCGCAAGTCGAAATCGATCGCGGCCGGTGTAGCCTTGAAAGTCAAATAGGGGATTGCTTCTTGTCCGGGACATCGCCCGTTCAAGACTAGCCAACCAGGGTCTGAGTCCCGATCAATGCAGTGTAAGACGGCCGTGTAAAACGGCAGTGTAAAACGGGCGCGTTTTCAACAGGCGCCAAGCGGACGCGTGACCCATACCGTGGTACTCTTCGAGTGCGCTACCAAGAAACGATTCGCTCCATGCCACAACCCTTCCGTCTGTTCGACTATGTCCTGTGTGTAATGGCATTTTTTCTGGTGGGCTTTGCCATTGTGCCGCTGATGACTGCCTGGATTCGCTAACCGCCGTTGAAGTCTACGTGTTGGAAAGAAGGTCTGCGCTTCGCTTGTAGGCTTCGATCGCATTGCGCGAAGTCATGGTGAGGTTGTCAGGAAGTTCGTGGGCTGCGAACCAGCGCACTTCGCTTGTCTTTTGCGGCTCGCAGTTTCGCGCCGTGCCCTCCAAGATGCGTCCCAGGTAGGACGGGGAGACCCAGTGCTGGCCTTCGTCCGGGACCAAATGATCGGTGACGCACAGCAAGCGCTCGATGGCAATTTTCAGGCCTACCTCTTCGAAGGCCTCGCGAATCGCACAGGCCTCGAGGGTTTCGAGGAACTCCACCTTGCCGCCGACGATGCTCCAACACCCCGCTTCCGGGGGGAATTTTCGCAGCGTCAGCAGGACCCGGCCGCCTTCGTCAACGAGCAGGACACCGGTGCCCACTCTTGGCTGGGAGTTGGCGTTTACGGAAGTGGCTGCGGCGCTCATCGCTCTCGATTCGACACCCACTTGGATTCCGTGGGGAGCGGGGTGCTGATCAGTTGGGACAGTAGTTCGTCGGGAGTGTTCCGCACAACAACCATCTCTTTGTGGGCTGTTGCGAGAAATCCTTCCGCGACAGCATGGGCGGTCAGCGTCAGCAATGCGTCGTAATAACCCGCTACGTTCAGAATTCCGCAGGGCTTCCGGTGGATTCCGAGTTGCAGCCAGGTGATGATCTCGCAGAACTCTTCCCAGCTTCCAAATCCGCCCGGTAGAAGAACGAAAGCGTCTGCCAGGTCGGCCATCAGGGCTTTGCGCTCGTGCATGGACTCGACGACGTGTAGGCGCGTCAGTCTGCCGTGAGCGATCTCTTTCTCGACCAGAGCCTTGGGCATGACGCCGATGGCTTCGCCGCCGGCAGTTAGAACCGAATCTGCCAGCTCGCCCATCAGGCCTACTCGGCCGCCGCCGTAGACCAGGGCGATTCCCGAATTCGCGAGGTGTTTCCCGAGTTGAGCTGCTGCTTCTCGATAGACAGGGCGGTTGCCCATGCTTGAGCCGCAGAAGACACAGAGCTTTTTGATGGCGCGGAGGCGGTTTGTGATTTCGACTGGTGCGGGGACGCTCATGGAAACGCTAATGGTACAGGAAAGTCGGGGCGGTTCGTTACGGCTCGCTCTTGAGGACTTCGCTTTGCTTGACGGGTCCAAGAACCCGGCACTACACGAGGCGGGGAGGACGCGGTAGGCTTGGGCATGCGCATTGTTTCTGGCGAAGTGCGGTTGGCGGCTACCGATGTTAGTAACCATCTGGCTTGCCATCATCTTACGCAGTTGGAATTGAGCGCGTCGCGGGGGGAGCGCGAGCGGCCTCAGTGGGAGGCGCCGGATCTGGCGGTGATCCGCGGGCTGGGGTTGCGGCATGAGGCGAGATATTTCGCGTTTCTGGAGAAGAACGGGTTGGATCTGCTGAACCTTGCGGGGATGGACGAGGCACGGATTGTGGAGGAGACCCGGCGAGCGATGGAGGCTGGGGTCGAGGTGATTGCGCAGGGGGCGCTGCGGTGTGGGCGGTGGTTTGGGCGGCCGGATTTGCTGCGGCGCGTGGCTCGGCCTAGCCGGTTCGGGGATTGGTCGTATGAGGCTTACGACTGCAAGCTGGCGCGGGAGACGAAGGCTACTACGATTTTGCAGTTGGCGTTTTATTCGGAGCTGCTGCGGGAGATGCAGGGTGGGGCGCCGGAGTCGCTGCCGGAATTTATGTGGGTGGTGCCTCCGGGGAAGGCTTTTGATGCGGAGCGTTATCGCGTCGCGGAGTATGCGGCGTACTACCGTTATGTGAAGGGGCAGCTGGAGAATGCTTGCGCCAACGGGGCGGAGGTGGAGACGTATCCGGAGCCTTGCACTCACTGTGATGTTTGCCGGTGGTTTCGCGAGTGCGATGCGCGGCGGCGGGGCGACGATCACTTGTCATTGGTCGCGGGAATTAGAAGGCAGCAGCGCGACCAGTTGGTGGCCTGGAATGCCGAGATGGTGGCGAAGCTGGCGGTGTTGCCGATTCCGCTAAAGCAGAAGCCGCTGCATGGCTCGCGAGAAGGGATGGAGCGGGTGCGGGAGCAGGCGCGCGTGCAAGTCGACGGGCGGACGCTTGGCAGGCCTGTGCGCGAAACGCTGCTGCCCGTCGTGGAGGCAACCGGATTTTGCAAATTGCCGGAGCCCTCGCCGGGAGATTTGTTTGTGGATTTGGAGGGCGATCCTTTTGCGGGGGATTTGGACGCGGGAGGCGGGCAGCAATATTTGTTTGGGTTTGTGGCGGCGGGGGATGACGGGACGCTGAACTACGAGAAACGTTGGGCTTTGAACGCGGACGAAGAGAAGAGTGGATTCGAGTGGTTCGTGGATGCGGCCATGGCTCGGTGGAAGAAATTTCCTGCGATGCATGTATATCACTTTGGAGCTTACGAGCCCGGTGCGTTCAAGCGCCTGATGGGAAAGTACGCGACGCGGGAAGAAGAGATCGACAGCATGCTGCGGGCAGGATTGTTCGTCGATCTGCATACCGTTTTCAAGCAGGCGCTGCGGGCCAGCGTCGAGGAATATTCGCTGAAGAAACTGGAAGTGTTTTATGGATTCAAGAGGAAGATTCCGCCGGAGGAGTCGCGGGCAGCGATGCGCTTCATCGAGCATCGGCTGGAGTTGGGCTGGGATCGTCAGGAGCTGCCGGAAAAGTTTCGGGAGGCCATGGAGGGATACAACGGAGAGGACTGCTTTTCTACTGCCGCATTGCGGGTTTGGCTCGAGGTCGAACGAAAGAAATTGGTGGACGACGGAGTAGTGATCGCTAGGCCGAAGATTGGAGATGGGGCCGCGACGCAAGAATTGGATGCGCGGCAAAAACGCGTTGCGGCGTTGGCGGCCCAATTGACAGCGGACATCCCTGCGGACGCGGCTGCGCGCTCGCCGGAGCAGGCAGCGACCTGTATGTTGGCGCAATTGCTGGACTTTCACCGGCGGGAAAATAAGGCCAGCTATTGGGAAGGCTACCGGCTAGCAGACTTGGATGACGACCAACTGCTGGAAGATCGAGCGGGAATTGCCGGACTGAAATTCGTTAAGCGATTGATGGTCGACAAGAAGATACCCACGGACCGATATTCGTTCGCGAAGCAAGAAACAGAGGTGCGCTGCGAAAAGGACTTGTTTTACGGCAAGGAGCGCGAGCGGCTTGGCTGCGTGGTCGAAATGGATTTGGCAGCGCTAACCATCGATATAAAAAAGACCAGAAAAACCGCCGACTTCCATCCGACATCGGCGTTTGCGTGGGACAAGCCGATGGGCATGGATGGACATGCGGATGTGCTGATTCGCATCGGTGATTGGGTGCACGCAAGCGGGATTGATGCGCCGGGAGAATGTCGAGCGGTTCGTGACTTGTTGCTACGCAAGTCCCCGCGGCTGCTGCCCGGAGAAACTCTCACGCCGTTGCCCCTGGAAGAACCTAAGTTGACGGCTTGCCGTATCGTGAAATCGCTCGATCATTCAGTGGTTGCGATTCAGGGGCCGCCGGGCGCAGGAAAGACGTATACGGGAGCTCGGATGATCTGCCAATTGGTATCCGAGGGCAAGAAGGTTGGGGTCACTGCACTGAGCCACAAAGTCATTCAGAAGCTCTTGGCGGAAGTTGTCAATGCAGCCGCGGAGGATGGCGTCGCCGGAGTTCACTGTTTGCAAAAATTGAAAGATCAGGACGATCTGGAGCCCATCGAAGGAATCGCAGTCACCACCAAGAATGAAGACGTGTCGCGCGCGCTGGCGTCGCAAACCGCCAATGTGGTCGGCGCGGTTTCCTGGACTTGGGTATTGCCAGATTTTTTTCAGTCGGTGGATGCGTTGTTTATCGATGAGGCTGGGCAAATGGCGCTGGCCGATGTCGTCGCGGTGGGCCAGGCGGCTCGCAACCTGGTACTGATCGGCGACCCGCAGCAACTGGAGCGACCATTGAAAGGCAGCCATCCGGACGGCGCGGAGAAATCGGCGCTGGAACATTTGGTGGGACCGCACAAAACGATCCCGCCCGAAATGGGCTTGTTGTTGCCGGAGACCTGGCGGATGCATCCGAAGATTTGCGAATTCACTTCGGAGATGTTTTACGAGGGAAGATTGCAGTCGCGCGAACCGTTACAACATCAAGTGTTGGCGGGTCACCCGTGGCTGAACGGAGCGGGTCTGTGGTTTGTTCCGGTGCGCCACTCGGGAAATCGCAATTCTTCGGCCGAGGAGGTGGATGCGATCGACAAGATCGTTCGAAGCTTGACGGCGGACGGAGTGACGTGGTTCCGCACCAGGACGACCAGCAAGCAGATGGAGTTAAAGGATGTGTTGATTGTGGCGCCCTACAATGCACAGGTCTCGGATCTACTTGTGAAGCTTCCACCGGGCGCGTGCGTAGGGACCGTCGACAAATTTCAGGGACAGGAGGCGCCGGTGGTGATTTATTCGTTGACGACGTCCTCGCCGGAGGATGCGCCGCGGGGGATGGAGTTTCTCTATAGCTTGAACAGGTTCAATGTGGCTACCTCGCGGGCGATGACCGCCGTGATTGTTGTGGGGAATCCGAGGTTGTTTGAGCCGGATTGCAAGAGTCCGCGGCAGATGCTGTTGGCGAATGCGTTTTGTGCTTATTTGGAGCGGGCGACGGTCGTGGAGTTGTAAGGGAGCGTAGAGGATTAGCTACAGCTGGTGAAAACCAAAGGCGCCCCCTTCCGAAAGCGGCCGCTACAGACCCTTTTGGATCGGGGCTGCTCGTGTGTTGTGGCGGGGCTACTCACGGTGGGCACAGACAAGAGTGTCTGTGCTACTTAGGGGGCTTTGCCTACCCACCATAGGACCTTGGCTACGATTTTCCAGGTTTGTTTTGGGCCTAGGGTGACCGCTTCGTATTCGGCGTTTTCGGCTTGCAGAACCTCGGTGTGGTCGAAGCGGCGGAAGCGCGAGATGGTCAGGCCGATGTCTCTGTGCCAAGCGATGACGATTTTGCCGTCCAGCTTGTTCAAATCGGTGTCCGAGGAATCCACAGCCACTACGAATCCATCCTGGATCAGAGGCGTCATGGAGTTCCCGCGTACACGCAGACAACTGGTGTAGGAAGGATTTGGGCACCAATCAATGGGCGCGGCGATCATGCTCTCGACCGGCGCGTCGCTGAGCAATGGAAGGTTATCGCCTTCCTTTCGGACGGAGCCTGCGGCCACTTTCAACAGCGGAATGGCCACGAGCTGCAGCTTGTTCTTGGGCCGCTTGCGGCCGCTGCCTGCGGACACGATTTCCAAATTGTGCAAGGTGGAGGTGCTTGTGCTTCGCTGGAGCGTGGGAAGAACGCGGAGCACATCTTCGCTGCGCAGCCCGGCGCGCTCCCAGAAATACCAGCAATCTGCGTCGCGAGACAGGTTTCCGAGCCCGATGTAGCCGTGGGAAGGAGGTTCCTGCGCGCCGCGCTCCCAGCGCGACACGGTCATCGCGGAAAATCCGATTCTGGCGCCCAGACCGGCTTGGTTTAGTTTCAGGCGCGAACGTAAAGCACGAATGGCTTTTGCCCAGGGCGGGCGGCCGGAGGGGATTGTTTTCCGGATCATTGCATTACTTCTCAAGCCACAGAATGTACGCCAGCGTACGAGCGAGCGCAAGGCCAAGGGACCGGGGGGCTAAACTAACATAACAGACTAGCCGTGGACGTTAAAAGAGCGTACGGTAAGGATGTCTCGTCTGCCGTCTTGCGTACCATCTTCGCGCTACCCGTTTTCGTGCGAAACCAGACGAGTTTGCCGAAAGGTCGCAACGTGTCCACCGCGGTTCCGGTTACCAAACCAACGTCTCAATCTTTGGAAGTTTCCAGCAACAATCACAAGCAGCCTGCAGTGGCCAACAAGATCCTGCGCAAACTGCCGCGCAAGGAATACAACGCCGTATTTCCACGATTGGAATGGGTGAACTTGCCCGCGCCTACCGTGTTGAATCAGGTAGCCAAGCCCATCGAGCACGGCTACTTCATCAACAGCGGGTTGGCCTCCATCCTCACCGTGCTGGCAGGCGGGAAAAGCGTGGAAGTGGGCCTTACCGGCGCGGAAGGTTTTGTGGGCTTGCCCCTGGTGGCGGGCTTCAAGAGCAGCTCCACGCGGGTGATCATGCAGATTGGCGGCAGCGGGTTCAGAATCAGCGCGAAAGATCTGGCCCGCCTGTTGCGCGAGTGTCCAGTGCTGGAGCGAAGTTTGCAGCAGTGCTCGCAATCGATGGCGTTGCAGTCCACGCAAGTAGCGGCGTGCAATCGATTGCACGATGTAAATCAGAGGCTGGCGCGATGGCTGCTGATGAGTCAAGATCGCGTCGGTGGCGACGTCGTGGGCCTGACGCAGGAGTTTTTGGCGCACATGCTGGGGACGCGGCGCGCGAGCGTGACCGTCGCGGCGGGCGTGCTGCAGAAGGCCGGGTTGATTGGCTACACTCGCGGCCAAGTCACAATCAAGGACCGTGCCGAGTTGGAATCGGCGACTTGCGAATGCTACGCCGCCATTAATCGGCAGTCTAAGATGTGGCAGAACGAATCCGCCTAGGCATGCTCCGGAATCGCAATCGTTACAGGCAAAGATAACCGCGCTTTCTCTTACCGAGCTTTTTGGGAAATTTCATCGCCAGGCTTCCTTAAGTCAGACCAATAGCCGCCTCCCCGCTCTCGGGCGGGCAGCAAGTTTCGCTCTCTCACCGACCAAGAATGTTTGCGTTTCGGCGTGATTCCTACACTGTAGGGAACCCTCTAGAGCGCGACCCCACATAGGCCCTCGGCGGCGAGTTTGTGTGTGTTGCGTTTGTCTTTATTGCGGGCCGGTAAGGTAGGTCTTGCGGTGGCGGACCTGGTAGTTGCCGGCCACTTTGATTTCGATCTTGCGGTAGGTGTTGGCGGGGCCGCGAGGCTCGGGGTAGTAGCCCAGGCGGTATTGCGTGCGCAATTCGCGGTTGATGCGATCGAAGATGCCGTCGAGTTCCTGGATAGCGTCTGGATAGAACATGGCACCGCCCATGGTGTCGGTGATGGTTTCGAGCGCGTGCTCGCCGGCGGTGTTGCGTCCACTCTCATTTTTCACCGGACGCACGACGATGGTGTAGAGCAGCGCGCCAGACTTCACTGCGCCTTTGCGGGCGGCGTCGAAGTCGGCATAGCTGGTGGTTTCGCCGGCGTCGGTGACCAGAATGATGACGCGGCGGCGGTCCTCTCCTCGCCGCTCGAGTTGGCGAGAAGCAAGCAGGATGGCGTCGTAAAGCGACGTGCCCGACCCGGCGGGCATGCGATGCACCGCCGATTCCAGGGTGCCGACGTTGTCGGAGAAGCCGGCGAGTTGCGTGACGTCTTCGCCGACCGAAAATACCGATAGGCGATCGCCCGGCCGAAGCACCTGGCGAATGAAGTGTGCGGCAGCTTCCTGCTCGAAACTGATTTCCTTGTGCGCACTCAGACTGGCGTCGATCATCAGCGCCAGGTCGAGCGGCTGCTGCGTTTCCGACTCGAAGACTGCGAGCTTTTGCTCCACGTCTTCCTCGAAAATTTGGAACGCTTCGCGCGGAAGGTCGGGAGCGGGACGGTTGTGGTCGTCGAGCACGCTGGTCAGCACGCTGACGAGCTGGACGTTGACACGGATTTTGCCGCGTTGCTGTGTGGGGGGGTCGGAGGGGTTGTCTAGAGGATTGACAGGCGCTGCGGTCGGGCCTGCCGGCGTGGCAGTGGTGCTAGAGCTGGAGGTTGACTTCCGCGCCCAGGGTGGGCGATCGGTGCCATCCTGCGCGCGTACGGCGACTACCAGAAAAATCATGGCCAGGCATACGAGGAAGGCGAAGTGCGCTGGGGTAGGTGTCGGACGCATCGAATTATTAGGATGCAGGTTTCGCGATCGGCGTATCCGGAGGCGCGGGAGGCAATTCGCCATCGGCCCAAACGGCGCCGTCTTCGAAGTATTCCTTTTTCCAAATTGGCACAGTGCGCTTCAGAGTGTCGATGGCGAAGCGGCAGGCGTCGAAAGCAGCGGGGCGATGCGGCGCACTGATGGCGATAAACACGCTCGTTTCGCCGATTTTCAGCCGGCCGAGGCGGTGGGCGATGGCGACGCGGTGGATCGCGAATTTTTCGTGGATGGTTGCGGCAATCTCGCGAATTTTAGCGAGCGCCATCGATTCGTAGGCCTCGTAGTCGAGGTATAGCGTGCGGTGTCCGTGGGAGTGGTTGCGCACGCAGCCGTCAAAGGTGACGACAGCGCCGTCTTCCCCAGCCCTGACGAAGTTCACCAGCGCGATATGATCGATCGGTTCCCGAATCAGCAGAAAACGATCGTCACTGGGAGAAGTGCTGGGCATGGACATGGGATTAGCCGCCGCTCACGGGCGGGAGAAAGCCTACCTCATCGCCGGCGCTCAGCGGCGCGGTCCAAGCGGCAAATTCTTGATTGCGAGACGCGACCACCGAGCCGCGATAACGCGTCAGTTCGGGGTACTGTGCCTCGTACCGCGCAAAAAGGCTTTCGATCGGCGAGCCCTCGGCCAGATCGACTGTGTCTTCGGCGCGGCCCGCGATTTCCTTCAAGCGGCCAAAAAACAACACTTTTACACGGATGGTCTTCGCAGCGGTTGGCACAGGGAAATTGTAACCCCGGTGTGACATTGCGGCCAGCGGACTGGCTTGCGAAAAATAGGTCATGACACTGGGAACTAAACCCGCTCCTCATCGTATAGTTGCGCAGGGGGCTCACCATGAAGGTTTTGATTACAGGCGCGACTGGGTTGGTGGGCACCGCCCTGATCAAGGCGCTGGTCGCCGACGGACACACCGTCTGTCGACTAGTGCGCCGGGAAACCGTCTCGGGGAAATCAGATCCTCGAGGGCAGTCTAGCGGGCCGCGAGTCCTCGATGTGCCTTGGGATCCGGAAGCTTCGGATGGCTTGTCGTTCGCGGAATCGCAGGGAGAGATCGCTGGCGCGGAAGCGGTCGTCAATCTGGCGGGCGCGCCGATCGCGGACGGGCGATGGACCACGCAGCGAAAGATGGTGCTGCGGTCGAGCCGCGTGAAGACGACGCGTTCGCTGGTGGCGGCTCTGGGCAGATTGAAGAGTCCGCCGAAAGTTTTGTTATCTGCGTCAGCGATCGGCTACTACGGCGACCGCGGAGATGAAGTGCTGACGGAAGAGAGCAAAGCCGGCTCCAATTTTCTGGCAGATCTCGCACGCGAATGGGAAGTCGAGGGGAAAAAGGCCGAAGCGCTGGGAATGCGCGTCGTGCTTACTCGGTTCGGAGTCGTGCTGGCCAAACAGGGCGGCGCTTTGCCGGCAATGATGCGCCCGATGCAGTTTTTTGTGGGCGGTAAGCTAGGCTCCGGGCAACAGTGGCTGTCGTGGGTTACGCTGGAGGACGTGATCGGAATTCTTGGCTATGCGTTGGAAAACGAAACCGTCAGCGGTGCGGTGAACGTGGTGGCGCCGCAGCCCGTCCGGAACGAGGACTTCACTCGCGAACTGGCGCGAACGATGCACCGCCCCGCACTCTTCCCCGCCCCGGCGTTCGCGCTGCGTCTCGCCCTTGGCCAAGAGATGGCGGACACGATGCTGCTGGCAAGTCGACGCGTCGAACCCGTGCGAGTGCGGCAGCTAGGCTATCCCTTTCTCCATAGTGATCTGTCTTCGGCTCTGGCAAGCGTCTTGAAAGCTCATTAAGCGAATAGCATGTAAGCCGCAAGGCCAACAATTTCTACTTTACAACCATAAGCGTGAGTTCGATCTTCATCAGCCTTCCGAGAGGATCAGTGGCGACGGTGCTCTCGATGGTTTGTCCATCCCTCACACAATGAGATTCACGTCGGTCTTATATTGACCGATCACTGGCTCTTTGAATTGACCCGATGTGCTACCCCGCTCTTGAGATCGACCGACTTGTTCGACCGGAATCATGACGTCCCCGAAGCCAAGAACGCTCAAGGGAAACTTCGACTCCAAATTCGCAGCATCCAACGGTCCGCCAAGTCGAGGTTTGTTCCCACATCGATGTATTGAAGTCCGTCTTCCTTTCCAGTCCTGAAGTGGGACGCGGTTGCCGATTCGCAGAATCTTCGTGAATTCGACGTTCGACCGTTCCCGACGTAAGCAGCGTAGAATAGGGCATACTCTTGACCTTCTTGTCGCCATCGAACTCCGTGAAGACCACCTGAATTCTTAAGGGATGGGATGGATTTCGGCCTTTACCGCGCCGTCCGTATTCGTTTTCTCTTGCGCGAGGACTGGCCGGGAGAAAATAAATACAACCGCGAGCAGAGCAATTATGGCTGCCATTTTCTTCATTCTTTTTTCTCCGTCGGATTTGGACCCATTGCGACTTGCACTTGTCGTCACTTTTCTGAGAGGTTCCACAACGAGCGCGGCAGTCACGATTGGTTCAATCGGCGATGCTCATGCCGCTCAACTGGGCGCGCCCAGGGCCGCAGCGAGGCTGTCCCCATTAAGGTCAGATAGGAACGCTCGAAAGCCTCTGATCCGGAGGAACCAACACTTCGGAATTCAGCCTTGTCCGCGGCACAGCCCCCTCATTAGCTTGTCGCGGGCTTCGTCTCGCAACTCGCGCTCGGCGTGGAGAGGGTGCGCTGAATGCCGATCACTTTTTTCAACGTTCGCTGGTACGGCGATGACCGCTCCGGTTGATGGTCCAGAGTCGGCATGCGTACCTTTGCATTTCGCGGCCGCAGCACAGGCAGCATCAACACAATCAAAACGACGGCAGCAGCTGTGGCAGCCATAATCCGTGCTCGCGATGCGCTTGAGCGGGGATTCTTGGGCAATTCGCGCATGAAGGCGCTGAAGGAGCGCCACTGGCAGTGGCATTTGTGGATATTTGGCGAACGCCAGAATCGATGGACGCGAACAGTATTTGCTCCTGCTCGAGATACGATCGGCAGGACGCGCACACGTTCAGATGCTCGCCCACGACGCCAACGACTTCGGCTCCGCCGGCGGCGAGGTCGATCAACGCGTCTTGGTATTTTTCACATGGCATCGCAACTTCTCCGCTAATTGTTTCCGAGCGACGAACAATCTTGATTTCACCGTGCCGATGGGTAAGCCGAGCAGCGCGGACACTTCGTCGAGCGTGTGACCATCCATGGCGGCGAGCAGCAGCACGAGGCGCAGCTTCGGCGACAGCTCATCGAGTGCGCGGGCGAGATGCTCCTGAAATTCGCTCCACGCAGCCAAGTCTTCGGTCGTCGGCCGCGGCACCGGTTGCGCCCACAGTGTTTCGCGCTGCTCGCGGCGCTTCGCGGAACGCGCGCGGTCCAGCGCCAGCCGGAACGTGATGCGCACCAGCCACGCGCGAAAACGCGTGCGCTCGCGCAAACGTCCGAACTGCCGGTAGGCGCGAAGCAAAGCTTCCTGCGCTACGTCCTCCGCGTCGGCGGTGTTCCGCAGAACGCCGCGCGCAACACGAAACGCCAGCGGGCCACATTCCGCGAGCCGCTCTTCGAATTCGCGTCGAAGTGCTGCGCTTGCTGCTTCGCGTGCCCATTCGGTTTCCGCCGCGCGGCTTGGCTGGATCAGAACCAGCTCCTGCATTCCGTATGTGCGAGCAAAAAGCGCTCGCCCTCCCCGTACAGCTACCAGACGCCGCCATGCGGAAAATGGTTCGCCGAGTGGTCAGTGAACCGACTTGAACCTGGCCAAACGCTTATCCGAGGAATCGCGTGTCGGATTGGAACGGGACGCGTTCCAGTGCGGGAATGACCCGACGCCAGCTTTTCTTCGTCCGGGGCACCCATACTGGCGACCTTCACCGATTTCGTCACCAGGCAAGCAGCCGATAACTAATTAATACAAAACAAGTTACAACGCCAGCACAGGGAAACATGTGCACAGATCTCGTCGCTTTCGGGCTTGCGCGTTTTCGCTGGTTGTTCGCTTGCATTGCCACGGGTATGCGCCCCTTTCCGCATGATGATCCAGGGAAATTGCCGAGGACCAAGCCGGAGCATGCGCGGCTTGCGGCGCTACTGCTTGTCGTTCTTGTGACGACCTGGCTGCAGGGCTGCGCCGGCCTTGGCTCGGCGTTCGGGACTTCGACGCCGACGCCGACACCTCCATCGACTCCGCCTTCGGGATCAATTGCCGTGACGGTGACGCCAGCAAGCACGACGGTGATTTTGGGGAACCCACAAATGTTTACCGCGACGGTCACGAACGCCAGTGACACGACTGTCGTGTGGAGCGTGAATGGTGTAGTGGGTGGTAACGCTACGACGGGCACCATCTCCGCGATCGGCATTTACACCGCGCCAGTTTATCTGCCTGCAGCGCTGGCGGTTCAAGTCGCCGCAACAAGCCAGGCCGACACGACAAAATCCGGGAAATCACAAGTGATTATCACCAGCGATCTGCAAATCGCGCTGAACACAACCGCCGCCGGAGTGGAACTCGGAGCAGCGCAGGCATTTCGGGCTCTGATCACCAGCAGCGGGCATCCCAACGGCGCCATTCGATGGGCTCTCTCCGGTGCGGCATGCGCGTCGGGGTGCGGAACTGTAGACGCGAATGGAAATTTCACGGCGCCTCAAATCTTACCGTCTCCCGCGACCGCGACGCTCACAGCGCAGAGCGTCGCTGATCCGTCCAAGCAAGCTTCCGCAGCACTCACCATCAGCAGCAATTTCACGCTGCAGCTTTCTGCACCGTCGAGCGTGCTGGTGGGCGATTCGGCGGGAATTGTCGCCGCGTTCAGGCCGGTGCCGGGCTCGAATCCGACCGAGGTGCTCGTGTGGTCTCTGTCGGGCGGCGGATGCAGCGGGGCCGCGTGTGGATCGCTAGACGTGGTGACGGCCCAGTCCAGCGGAGGCGCAGGCGGAGCGGTCGCCGACGCCGCGACGTATGTGGCGCCTCCGTCCGCGCCAAGCCCCAACACGGTCACTATCACCGCGACACCGCAGGCGGACCCATCGAAGCGCGCACAAGTGACGCTGGCGATTCAGCAAAACGGAAGCGTAAGCCTCTCGCCGGCCACCGCAACCATCGCCACAAGTCATCGGGTCACGCTAACAGCGCAAGTAATCGGCGTTGCCAACGCGGGCGTAGCCTGGAGCGTGAACAACATCGCCGGCGGCGATGCGACGGTGGGGCAAATTTGTATGGTTTCTGTAAATCCTTGCCAGCCGGTGACCAACGGAACAGCCGCGCAGGTGGACTATCTGGCGCCGGGGGCGACTCCCAGCCCGAATCCGGTAACGGTTCAAGCCACCAGCGCGGCCGATTCCACGAAAAGTGCGACTTCGCAAATTACGGTGATCAATCATGTGGTGGTAACCGTACAGCCCGGGAGCGTGACGCTCGCTCCGCTGGCGGTGCAAGGATTCACGGCCACAGTTGCAGGCGCGAGCAATCAAACCGTAGTGTGGCAGGTCCAAGGAACGCCATGCGCAGGAGGAGCGGTGTGCGGGGCGATCACCCCGAGTGGCACGTATACGGCTCCAAGCGCCGCGCCTTCCCCGGACTCGATCCAAGTCTTAGCGCTCAGTTCGGACGATCCTTCGCAATCCGGCATGGCGAACGTCACAATTTCCACCGGCGCGAATATCTCGGCATTGCATCCGGCGAGCGTTTACGCGGGCGCCGCGGCGGGTTTCACGTTGCGCATTGACGGCAGCGGGTTTGCCACCACGAATCCAGGGCCAGGATCGTCGCTGCTGATTGCGGGCGGGCTCAGGACCGCGACTTGTAGTTCCGATGCCGAATGCATCGTGCCGATCACAGCAGCGGATGTGGCGATCGCCGGAAGTGTAGCGGTTCAAATACAAAATCCAGACGGGACGAAATCCAACGGCGTCTCACTCATCGTTGCCACGCCGAATGTTTCGGATGAGGTGATTTCACTGACTAACGGAGCGCCCGCAGCGACAGCGCAGGACATCGTCGTTGTGGACCCCACGACCGCCGGAGTGTCTCTTCCCAATAACGATGTAGACCTGAACCTGGCCGCGCTCGGTGCGTTCTCGACCGCCAACAATTCGTGCACGCTCGGAGGTAATCCGTTGACACTGCAGCGTCCCGTCAGCGGCACCGTGAGCGCCGATATCTGCATGTTCTCCGAAAGCGGCCTGGATGCCAGCATGACCTTCGCAGTTTCCGGTCCGGGGGACGTCATCGTAATCGCGAAACAGCCCATCGGCCTCGGAATCGTGCGCATCACTTTGCAGATTCCGGCAACCGCGCTTCCCGGCCCGCGCACGGTCTTCGTTCAGAACACGAATCTCGACAAAGCCGCGGCCAGCGGCGCATTAGAGGTGAATTGAAAATGAGCTACGTGCAACGGCGGCGCTTTCTTTGGATGGTTTTTTTGGTGGGATTGGCGGTGCTGGCGCTGACCGCGGCGCTCGCAAACGCGACCACTCTGGTGCGCCTGCGTTTTCAGGATCTCGCGCAACGATCGACGGCCATCGCCAAGCTACGCTGCGTCGGATCGGAAAGCCGCTGGGATAAGGGCGAGCTTTGGACCGAGACCCGCTTTGAGGTGCTCGAAGTACACAAGGGATTGCTGTCACGGCTCGTGACCGTTCGCACTCTGGGCGGACACGATAGGCACTTGCGATCGCACGTGGATGGCGTGCCTGCGTTTACGACCGGTGAAGAAGTCTACTTGTTCTTGTGGGGTCAGCCGGGTGAGCCGTATCGCGTGCTGGGCTGGTCGCAAGGGACGTTTCGCGTCGCACGCAATGGAGTGACAGGGATGGAAAGCGTAACGCAGGATTCGGCGGCGGCCTCCATTTTTGATCCGCAGACACGGGAGTTCCGGCGCGGCGGCATTCGTGGCTTGCCGATCGTGGTGTTCCAGATGCGGTTGCGGAAGGCGCTCGAGGAAAAAATTTCGAAGGAAGAATGAGAGAAAAAGAGGCGTGGGAAGGAAGAGCGGCACAGAAATCTAAAGCGCCGACGCAAGCGCGCGGAGATTCGCGGTGGCTGCCGGATGGATAATTTTGCGGTCTTGCCGCCGTCATGCAGTTGTCGCCGACGTGAAGTTGCGGAATTTAGCCTACTCTTTGGGAGATGAGCGATGACGAATCATTGGGAAGAGAAAGTGCGAGCGATTTGTGCGGCGATTGTGGCCGCGACTTTTGGATTGGGCGGAGCGCCCGGAGCGTCGGGTTATGCGTTTGACGAGATTGTGCCGGATGTGCGGCAAGGAGCAGTGCTGTCAGGCGGGTCGGCGTGTCCGGTGCGGGCGCATCAACTGAATTCAGCAGGGAACATTGCGCTGCGTTGGAGTACCGTGCTAGGAACCAACCCGGTGACGATTCTGACGCAGAACCAGACAACGAATGGACAGCTGGCCGAGATCGAACAGGTAATCACCCAATCGATCGGCGCCTGGATGGGAGTGGACGGAACAACCCTGACGCCCGCATCGCTCGCGCCGCTAACTCGAGTCGCAACGGCAAATGCCTGCGGCTCGGACGGTGTCAACTCGATCTGCTTCGATCAGATCGATGGCGCATTCACGCCCGGTGTGCTGGCGTTCACGCGCGTAATCACCGCGGACGCGATTGGCGTGCAGGTTGGCAGCGGAGCGCCCGCTACGCAGGTCGGCCAAATTCTCGATGCCGATATTTATTTTGATCCGAGCGACTCGACAATCGCGTTCGCAACACCCGCAGCCCTGGCCGTGAATCCTCACGCCTACGATCTGGAATCGCTCCTGACGCACGAGCTCGGGCATTTCCTGGGTTTCAGCCACTCGGCGGTATGGCGCGCGATGATGTACCCTTACGCGCCCGCTCCTGGCACGTTCAATGGCGCGAGGCCCACTCCGCAACAGCCGGATGCGCTGCTGAGTGACGACGATCGTACCGGCCTGCGCGCCGTATATCCGTCGTCCGCGGACAACGTTAACGTTGGGTCGATCAGCGGGCACATCGTACCTGCGAATCCGCTTTCGCTGCCAGCATCACCGCCGGGCGTCACCGGCGTCTTCGGGGCTCACGTTGTTGCCGTGGATACAGCCAGCGGCGCGGTTATCGCCGGAACGATCGGCGGATGGAGCTGCACCGATCCAGGCCCGGCGCAATTCGATGGGAGTTATACCATCGAGCGGCTCCCAGTGGGCCACGCCTACACCGTGTATGCCGAACCGCTGGATGGCGTCGTGTCGCCGGCTCAAATCAACCCGGCAATCACATCATTGTGCCGCAACTCCACGACAGACGCCGGCTGGCCGCTCCTGCAAGACTGCGTGGTGCCCGCGGTGAACATTATCTTTACGACTCGAACATGACCTGGAGGGTGAAGAGTTTTGCGGCCGGGACACTGCGCGCCGCGACTTGTGTTAGATTGCCGTGTCAATCGTTCCCCACGTGACCACGGCAGGTTGACTCCTTCCGTCCGGATTACGTCAGCGTCAGGATGAACCAGGAGGGTCTGCATGCAAACGCTCTTGCAGGATCTTCGCTTTGCGCTTCGCCAGTTGCGGAACTCTCCCGGATTTGCCGCCCTAGCTGTGCTGACGCTTGCGTTTGGGATCGGCGCGAACACCGCGATGTTTACCGTCGTGGAGAGCGTGCTCCTCCGCCCGCTCCCTTACGCGCATCCGGACCGCCTGGTCCGCATCGGTCCGCCAAATGGAACCGGCTTGAACAACACGTCGTGGCTGAACTATCGCGACATTCGCGATATGACCAAGACCATGGACATGGTGGGCCTCTATGCCGAGGACGTCGGCGTGGTACGCGGCAAGGAAGGGTCTGTGAGCGTGGTTACTCCCGGCGTGACTCCCAACGTATTCCGGATGCTCGGCGCGCGTCCGCTTCTTGGTCGCACGTTTACGGACGACGAGGGACAGGCCGGCGGAGCCAACACCGCTGTGATCTCCGAAGGATTGTGGCGCAACGTCTTCAACGCGGATCCCGAAATATTGAATCGAACCATTGCCGTGAACGGACAACCGCGCGCCGTTGTCGGCGTGATGCCGCGCGATTTTCGATTCCCCGAGGCTATGGGGCAAGAGATGCGAAAGGGATTGTGGCTTCCTTTGTCGCCAACGAAGGAGATGCAGGACGAGCGTGGCGAGAGCTTTTTCGCGATCCTGGGCCAGCTCAAACCGGGCGTGACCCTGGCACAGAATCGCGGCGACTTGGTCGCCATCGTGCAACGCATTCACGAGATCGATTCAAAGGCCGCGAGGGATCTCTCCTTCCGGGTACTCTCTTACCAAGAATCGCTGACGGGCCCAGCCGCTCCCGTATTCGTGGCGCTGCTGGTGGCGGTTGGGCTGGTGTTGCTGATTGCTTGCGCGAATGTGGCGAATTTGCTGATTGCCCGGTGTCTCGTGCGCCAGCAGGAATTTGCGGTGCGCGCCGCGCTTGGTGCAGGGCAGTTGCGTTTGATGCGGCAGCTCATCGTCGAAGGGGCGCTGTTGAGCGCCATCGGCTGCGCGATCGGATTTGCCCTAGCCGCCTTTGCAATCGCCCTAGTCCACAAGCTGCCGCCGGATACAATTCCGCGGGCGGAAGATATCGGGCTGCGCTGGACGGTCGTGCTGGTACTGGCGGCCATCGCAACCGTGACCACGATACTTTCGGCGTTCTTACCCGCTTGGATGGTTTCGCGGTCTGACCCGCAGCGGGCGCTGCAGGGCGCATCCCGGGGTCTGGGAGCACGGTCGGTGCGTCGAAGCCTGAGCGGCGCGGTCGTGGCCGGCGAAGTAGCGCTTTCGGCGTTGCTTTTGATTGCTACCGGTCTGTTGTTTCACACGTTGTGGAACCTCGAACACGTGCGGCTGGGTTTCGACGTGGAGCGAGTCACAACTTTCTCGGCAATGCCTTCGGATGCGTCCGGCTTTGCGAATATGACGGTTTCGTCGGACGCAGCGCACGGTCCGACGTCGATTGCCACACTGGTTTACCAGCCGGTTCTGGAACGCATGCGCAATACCCCGGGCGTGCAAGAAGCCGTGCTGGATACCGCGCCGCCATTTTCGGAAATCGATATGCACTCCAGTTTCGATATCGTGGGGCAACCCAAAGCCAAAGATACCGGGCGCGACCAGGCCGCGCGCATTTCCGCCGTGAGCGGTGGTTACGCGAAATTGATGCGAACCCCGGTGATTGCAGGCCGGATGATCACCGATGACGATACCGAAAATTCCCCGTATGTGATCGTCATCAACGAAGCGCTGGCTCGAAAGTATTTCTCCGGAACAGATCCTCTAGGCGCGCAACTTGAATTAGGAGGCAAGGACACGGGGATGCTGAAGCCGTTCACGATTGTCGGCATCCTCGGGGATCAAGTGGATGCCAGCACTTCTCAGCCGGCGCAGCCATTTCTGTTTATCCCTTACCGGCAGGTGCCCACCACCTCGCTTTACTACCAGGTTCTGATCAAGACGATCGTGAATTTCGTCGTGAAGACGCGTGGCGAAATGGCGGTGGCGCCGGCCATGCGCTCGGTCTTTCACGAGCTTGCTCCGGACTATGCCCTCGATAATTTCCAGACCATGCAGGAGTCCGTGGACCACAGCAATTTCAGCTCGCGCATGGGGCTGTATCTCACCGGTGCTTTCGCAGGGCTCGCTGTGCTGATGGTGATTGCCGGATTGTACGGGGTGCTCGCGCAACTGGTGAGCTACCGTCGCCGCGAATTCGGGCTACGGCTGGCGCTGGGCGCCACGCCAGGCGGAATTTTGGGCCTGGTGCTGCGGCAAGGGTTGGTGTTTGTCGGAGCGGGCCTAGCTATCGGGATAGTCGCCGCGGTGTTCGCCGGCAATCTGGTGAAAAGCTTCCTGTATCAGGTGACGCCGGCGGATACTTGGACCTATTCCGGTGTCATTTTGCTTTTGCTGCTGGTTGGAAGCGCGGCAGCGCTTATCCCCGCGCGGCGAGCGGCGGCGCTTGAACCGATGACTGCTCTTCGCGACGAATAAGCGGCATTCTGCATGAATCCGAGGTGAAGAGGATTAGTGAAGAGGATTAACACGCCTCATCGAGATGGAAGTGAGAAGGACGATTGCCGCCAGTCGAAACGGCTGCGTGCCGGGAGGGATCTGGATGCGACATAGAACGCGTCGGGAATTCATTCAGCTTGGAGCTGCGGGCGCGGTGGCGCTGTCGACTCCTGCGCGAGCTCTGCTGGCGACGAGTCCCACCGCGCAGCCTCGGGCGTGGGTCACGTCGAAGGACCGCAAATTCCAGCCAGCAAGCGTTCCCAATTGGCGAAGCGTTGAGAGTAATTCCGCAAAAGCCATTCGCCTGGAGCCCGCGCAGAAATTCCAGAGCATTCTGGGATTTGGCGCGGCGTTCACGGAGGCATCCTGCTATCTATTTCATAGGATGAGCGCACCGGACCGGCAGTCGCTGCTTTCGGACCTCTTTAACTCCACGGGACTGGGCTTATCGGTGGCTCGAACCTGCATCGGTGCGAGCGACTACTCAACTAAAGCGTACAGTCTTGACGATAGCGCGGAACCCGACCCGGAGCTCAAGAATTTCACGATCGAGCGCGACCGCGAAACAATTCTTCCGACGCTGCGCGAGGCCCGAAAGATCAATCCTGACCTGTTTCTTTTTTCCAGTCCGTGGAGCCCGCCGGGATGGATGAAGGCCGGCGGCTCAATGCTCGGCGGATCCATGCGGAAAAAGTATTACGCACCCTATGCGGAATACTTCGTCAAGTTTTTGCAGGGCTATTCGACTGAGGGCGTGAAGATCAATGCTGTTACCGTCCAGAACGAAGTGGACACCGACCAGGACGGGAGAATGCCCGCCGCACTTTGGGGGCAGGAATATGAAATTGAATTCGTGAAAGGCCATCTGGGTCCGGCGTTGGAACGCGCATCGCTCGACACCAAAGTCTGGATCCTCGACCACAACTACAACCTCTGGGGACGCGCGATCGCCGAGTTGAGCGACCCCCTCGTGTTCAAATACGTGGACGGTGTCGCCTGGCATGGCTACGTCGGCGGCGCTGAAGCGATGACCAAGGTTCACGACGCGTTTCCCACGAAGGGAGCCTATTGGACCGAGGGCGGCCCAGACATCACCAGCCCGGACTACGCAACCGACTGGAGCAAGTGGGGACGCCTGTACACGGATGTCTTGCGAAACTGGTCGCAGTGCGTCGTGGGCTGGAATCTTCTGCTGGACGAAAAGGGCAATCCGAACATCGGGCCGTTCCCTTGCGGCGGCCTCGTCACGGTGGACTCCAAGACCGGGCAGTTATCGCGCAGCGGGCAATATTGGGGGTTTGCGCACTTCTCCAAAGCGATCCAAAGAGGCGCGCACGTAATCGGCTCGCAAGGTGAATTCACGGACGTGCATCATGTGGCGCTGGAAAATCCGGATGGCACGCGTGTCTTGGTTGTCACCAACACCGGTGAACGGCAGGAGATTGCTTGCCAACTTGGGACAAATGCTCTGACGCTCACGCTCGAGGCAGATTCGATCACGACTCTGGTCTGGTAAGAACCCACGGGCGCTGTCCGTCGATATCTCTGAACGCGAAAAGAGAGTCGCTTGTTCGCCGCCTCAGGCAAGCTCTGTGCGCGTTTGCCGTGCCTTCTCAATGAACATAGTAGCCGCTCTTGGCCAAAACGAGGTAATCGCGTCCCTTCTTGCCGAACGATGATGCGAGGTGAACCTCCAGTTTGTGCGGTTTGCCCGCGGCTCCGGTGGCGTTCGTGTAGTACCCCAAGGTATAGCGGGTCTTGATGCGGTCGATCAGCGCGCGAAACGTGGCGTCCAGATGGGCCAGATCCTGGACGTCGAAGATTTCGCCGCCCGTCTGGTCGGTCACCTTGCGAATGTTCACCAACCCCGGAATCATGCTCGCGGCAAACAGTGTTGACGGCGGGTTGTAACCGGGAATCTTCAGGTTATACAGGGTCGCGTCTGCCGCGATAACTTCGGTGATGATGTCTCGTGTCCCCTGTCCACCCGCATCGGTGCCCACGTCATCGCTGATTAGGATGATCACGCGCCGAGTCTTCGGGGGAATGGGAAGGAGTTGCTTGGCGGCGACAAAGATGCCGTCGTTGATATTTGTGGCGCCGCCAGCGCGGAATGTATTGAACTGGTTGGCGATAGTGGTCTTGTCATTCGTGAACGGCACGCGCAACTCGGCTTCGGTGGAAAAGGTGAACAGCGCGACCTCGTCTTCGGGTTTGAGCGCGGCAAGGGCGGTGGTGGCGGCGTCACGCAAAGGCCCCAAAAATGGACCAATCGAGTCGCTCAGATCCAATACCAGCGCAACCGTCAGCGGCAATTCGTCGCGGCTGAAGATGGCTACTTTTTGGGCGACGCCGTCTTCGCGAAGCTCGAAGTCGTCTTTTTTCAGGTTGGCCATGATTTGACCAGCCTTGTTTTTCACGGTCGCGTCCACCATGACGAGGTTCACATCGACGCGCACGACGCTTTGGTCTTGGTCCTGCGCTTGCAGAGGAATACGAAAGAAAAGGGCGAGGCCAACGACCAGAGCGGATAGGCGTAGGGCAGTGTTGCACCAAGAAGTGGGCATGACCGTTTTTCAATCCTCTGTAACGCCGCTAACCACTATGCCGGAAAGTCCGGAGTGCTTGGATGCCGAAACCCTTTGTGCCGCTGCCCCGCCGTTAAGAGCTAAATGCTTCATCTCAGCTTGATCTTTGCAAGGCAACGGACGGCAGGCGAACGGTCCGCTGGCCGACCAAATGCGTTCTCCAGGGGTGCCGGTGCGAGACCAGACGCAGAACCTTTTTATCGAACATACCCAGATTCCGATAAACTGATTACTCCCCCCCTACGGCCCGAGATTACGGACGAGATCATGAACAACGCACCTCATCAAGAGGCTGTACATCCAACAAGAATCAATATCGAAGCGATCGCGCGACTCGAACACGATGCTTTTGATCGACGCACGGCCACGGAGCGAATGAGCGATACGATCGTTAAATTCATTGGCAGCATCGCGTTTTTGCTGTTACAGGTACTGCTTGTTCTCGCGTGGCACGCCATCAATCTAAACTTGGTTCCCGGCATCAAGCCATTCGATCCGTTTCCTTTTGGAATTCTAGCTCTGGTCATATCGTCCGAGGCCGTGTTGCTCACGATCTTTGTCTTGATCAGCCAAAATCGCATGATGCGTCAGGCGGAAAAACGCTCGCACCTCGACCTTCAAGTTGGCATGCTTGCGGAGCAGGAATTAACCACCTTGCTGCAACTCCAGCACAAGATTTGCCAGCGCTTGGGCATTGACGTCGAATCGTCAAAGAACGCCCTGAAGGGCTTCAGCGACGTAACCGATGTCACCAAGCTAGCCAGCGAACTTGAAGATAAGTTGCCGGGGCAATGATGAGCACAGTCACAACACCTCCGTTAACGCATGAGCCGCAAAGGAATTCGCGCAAGGGGATCTCCTGGATTCTCGGGATGCTGCTGGGCGCGATTCTTACGGTGGTCCTGGTTGGCGCGGCGGTGAGGCTGTCGACCGGGCTCGGGTTGCTGCACCTTTTGCGAGGAGGACGCACACAGGTGAATGTGGATCAGCCAACGGTGGTTCGCCAAATTCAGCAACTCCGGCGGCTGGAAACCGTGATGTACACGATGGATAAGATTATCTCGGGCGAGCACGCCAATCCATACTTGCCGAAATTTCTCGCGGGTGATCGCCTGCTGTTAGTGGTGCACGGAGAGGTGGTCGGAGGCATCGATCTCGGTGGCTTGCAGCCCGGCGATGTCTCAATACAGGGGCGGAAGGTGTCGATTCATTTGCCGACCCCGCAAGTTTTCAGCACGCGAATCGATAATGCGAGAACGAAAGTATATTCCCGGGATACCGGCCTATTCTCCTCCCCGGACCCTAATCTCGAAAGCGAAGTCCGCGAAGTCGCCGAGCAGCAAATCCAGCAGGCAGCGCTGCAAGACGGCATCCTGAAGACCGCCACCGACAACGCGCGCGGCACAATTTCCAGCATGTTGCAGGGCTTCGGCTTCCGCGAAGTGGATATTCGATAGATTCAAACAAACCAACCCTTCGCATCTCATTATCTGGACTCGAATTATTATGAAAGCTGCTTCCATCGCACGCCAACTTACGTCGAACGAACATCTCGATTACGTTGCCGCGCTCCTCGACGACATGTGGAGGATCCCAGGAACCCAGATTCGCTTTGGCCTCGATGCCGTGATCGGCTGGGTGCCGGGGATCGGAGATGCCATGGCGGGCTTCGCATCCTGCCTGATTGTGTTCGCGTCATGGCGTCGGGGCGCGCCGAGAATCACGCTGACTCGCATGGTCGCGAATATTCTTCTGGAATCGACCATCGGAGCAATACCCGTCGCAGGCGACATCTTCCACATCGCTTGGAAAGCCAATCGACGCAACTATCGCCTGCTGCTCCGCGAGAAAGAGCAACCTGGCTTGAACACCAAGCGGGACTGGATGTTTCTCTCAGTCCTCTTGCTCATGGTGATTGTCGCGGTAGGGATACCGATCGGCATTTTGATTTGGATACTGCAAATTCGTATAGGTTAGGCCTCGGCAGCGAGCCAAGCCCCGCCGAAGATCAATCCGGGGCCAAGAGATGCAAGGAAGATAGGTTTGCGCGCGGCCAGCGGGCAGGCACTGAACATTTGCAGTGCGGAGTGGAGCGCCGCTCCGCAAGTGGAGGAGCCGAGGTTGCCGGCGGTGCGCGCGATCGGCGGAAAGGTTTCCACGGGCACGCCGGTCACTTTGGCAAGAAGCGACAGCAGCCGCGGATTGGGCTGATGCGTCGCGAAGGCACCGACGGCGCTGCGTGGAATAGCGCTGAGCTTTTCGAGAGCGGACAGAACTTTTTCCATCCGGGTGATGGCAGCGCGGGAGAGCGCTTCGCCGTCGAAGACCACGTCCAAAGTACCGTTCGCTCGGTCCTCGACTTTCACCGCTTCCGAATACTGGCCTGCACAACCGAAAAGGAATTCGCGCAGGCGGTATCCGAGTGAGCCGGTTTTCTGTTCCGAGCTGCGAAGAAGAAAAGCGCTAGCGCCATCACCGAATAATCCCCCGAACTCGCCAGCGACCCGGCCGGGCACGAGCGTACGGCTGTGGACATCCGCGGTGATCACGGCAACCGTGCGCGCCTTGCCCGACACGATCAGTGATTGCGCCATCGCCAAGGCATTGATCAGTCCGAGGCAGGCGCCGCCGACATCGAATGCGCCGCAAGTTTCACGAGCACCAATGCTGGAGTGCAATAGAGCCGCGAGCGAGGGATAAATGTGATGCGTTTCGCTGGTGGCGACGATCGAATCGATTTCCTCCGGGCCGCAGCCCGCAGCATGAAGTGCCTCCTGCGCGGCTTGTGTACCGAGCGTCAACTCCGTCTCGCCCTCGGCGGCGTGGGCAACCGACTCAATGCCGGCCCGGCTGCGAAGCTTGCCGATGGGCATGCCAAACGCGCGATCTATTTCTTCCGAGGGAAGCGTGCGCGAGCCGGTAACAAACGCCGAGCCAGCCAGGAAGACTGAAGACTGCTGCTCTGGATTTGCCCGGTGATCCGTCACTTGTTGGTCCGTCATCAGCATGGAGGTTTCGTCGCTAGCCTCTCCTCAATTCCGGCCGGCACGAGGGACGCAGTAAATATCATCCGGCAGAACGCGCCAAGTTGCCAGCAAAGTTCGGGGAGGAACGCGGACGGTGTGGCGCAGTCGAAAACAGCATGAAGCTGAAAATAGGATGCGCGAGACATGGGTGGAGATGTTTCCACGAAGGAAATGAACGCGGTGTTGCGTTCTGGTTACAATTCGCCGGAGCGTACCGGGAACAGAGGCGCTGCACGACACCGGCAGTCCAGTTCCAAATCGGGAAATACCGGTGTTCCCTTAATGAGGACGTCTAGCGCCAGTCGCTAACGACGACGCGATTTCGCGAGCAAGCGAAGAATTTCGAGATACAGCCAGATCAGCGTGACCATTAGCCCGAACGCGCCGTACCACTCCATGTATTTTGGCGCGTTCATGCGGGCGCCGGTTTCGATCATGTCGAAATCCAGAACCAGATTAAGCGCGGCGATGACCACGACGAACAGGCTGAAGCCGATCCCGATGGAGCCGCTGGCGTTGATCGCGGGCACGTTAATGTGGAAGAAGCCGAGGACCATTTCCGCGAGATAAAAAACGGCGATGCCGCCGGTCGCCGCGATCACACCCAGCTTGAAGCCCTGAGTCGCGCGAATGACGCCTGTCTTGTAGGCCAGCAGCATAACGAACAGCACGCCAAAGGTCAGGCCAATGGCCTGGAAGGCGATGCCATGATAAGACTTTTCAAAGATGGCGGAAATGCCACCAAGGACAAGCCCTTCCAGAAGGGCGTAGAGCGGTGCCGTGAAAGGCGCCCAGGTTTTCTTGAAAATCGTGACAAACGCGGTGATCAGCCCGCCGAAAAGCCCGCCTATCATCCAATGGATGGCCTCTTCGGGATTCGGTGAGTGCGAAAGACCCCAGGTCCAGGCAGAGGTAGCGACGACACAGAGCAGCAGCAGTCCGGTCTTGTTGACTGTGCCCTGCACGGTCATCGCTTCGCCGACGGCGACCTGGCCTTGGAAAGCCTTTTCGTTCAGAGCTGGATTTGCGGTTCGAAAGGGATTCGGCATGGGCTATTTCCTTTGCACTGTCATGCTTCTATTTGAGTGTACTTAGCTAGTGTACTACTCCCCCGAAAGCGATTCCAATCAGGGTAACCCATGAGGTGTCAGGAAGTTGGTAGCGCTAACGGGAATCGAACCCGTATTTCGGCCTTGAAAGGGCCGCGTGCTAACCGTTGCACCATAGCGCCAAACCGGTGGGAACGACCTATAAATCTTATCAGACAAGCCGTGTTTCACCGAATCGTATCGAGGCCAGCTAGCTTTTGAGCGCCACGTCGAAGTCGGCTAGCGCGGACTGGGAATCAGGCCGCCAAGCTGCGCCTAATTTGCCTATAGCCACTTGCACTTCACTCAGCGGCTGCCCGGCAAGCGTGGTTCGAAAGCGCGCCCATTCCGCGCGGACACCTTGCCCTTCCTGCGGGGTCGCGTCGCCAAGATATTGCTTGGCCGCGTCCGCGGCGGAGCCGTACTCGTCGTGAAAATCCTGATGCAGGTACGCGGCGAAGAATTCAGCGAGTGCCGGAAAGTCTGCGGGCGCGATGGTCACGCCCTTCTTGGGATGTCCGCGCTTCATTCACGCGCCTCCGGGTAGGTGGTCAACACGTAGAAACTGTCCGCTGAATCCGCCTTCAGCACGACCACCGCGGCCGAGGCCGGAACGACCTTAGACGCGCCGTGGCGCAGGCTTCGGCCGATCGTTTGTCCAGCATCGAAGTGCAGCGCAAGGTTAGGCCGCGGATAGCCACGAGCCATCCAGTGATCGATCCTTTCCCTGTTGGCCCGCAATGCAGTGGCCACGGTGCGTTCAGCCGTGGCGCGATCCGTCCACGTAGAAGCCGCCGAAATGTCGCGTTCGCGATCGAGGCGTTCGCGAAGTTCGGCATCGGTTCGGCCCACGTGCTTGTCGAGTGTGTGGCCGCCGCGCTGTTCGTCGCGAGCCAGGTCATAGAGGTCCGCATCGTTCGCTTGCCGGGTGGATGCGCGAGTGGGTTCGCTCTTGGGACGGCCAGCTTCGCTCCGTGACTCGCTGGGTGGCGCCGATTGGCACGCCGCAGCTCCGGTGAGCAGGACGAAAAACGCCAGCCACAAGCCAGTGCGGTCAGAAAATTTTCTCGTGACCGGCAATGCAACTATTTGAAACAACTTAGCCCTGGCGGTCCTGAAATTCCTCGTGCCAGGCCATTTGGATGGCTTCGAGCTTGGCTTCGTTGGAGGCTTGCGGGTCACCGGCAAAGCCGGGGAGTGCGGTGATCCACTTATGCATGTCGGTAAACCGCACGGTGAGCGGATCGACGTCGGGATGCTTGTCCGTTAGTCCGATCGCGATGTCGTCGAGATTATCCCAGTCGAATGTTGCGGGCATGTCCGCTCCTCAGTGGTCCGCTTCTTTGGCGTAATTTTTGTTCCAGTCGGGAATTTCCACGATGATATCGACGGTGCCGTCGGGAACCGTCTGGCAGCCCAGGCGCGACTTCGGGGTGATGCCGGGAGCTTCGTCGAGCTCGTCGAGCTCGGCATCGGTAGCTTCGTTGCAGGACTCCAGACCCTGCCTGACGATAACGTGGCACGTGGAGCAGGCGCAGACGCCGCCGCAGGCATGATCGAGCCCGGCTTTGATGCCTTCGGAAATATCGAGAATGCTGCCGGGGATGCCGTTGTGGCCGTAAGGGATTTGCGCGGGATCGACTTCGATCGTCTTGCCACTCGGAAGAAACGTGACTTTATACTTCTGCGTGGCCGGCTTGTATTTGACTTCTTCGATGTAGGGGTTGCTGCCGCCCATTTTTGCTCTCCTCTAACAACTGGGGACACAGACGAAAGTCTGTGCTACCTAAACTTCGGCTAGTTTGCGGCCTTCCAGTGCCGTTGATACTGCGCCGTTCATGACCAGTTCCGCAAGATGCGTGGTCGCCTGATTGAGCTCGTCGATCCGTTTGCGGATCAGTTTGTAATCGTTGCCTGCAGCGGATTCTTTTAAGGCCGCCACAGACTGGGCAATCGCAGCCTGCTCTTCGCTCGAAAGCGTCGCCGACTCCGGCGTGCCCAGCGCTTTCTGCGTTGCTGCAAGAATGGCTTCGGACTCGGTGCGCGCCTCGATGACCTGGCGCTCGGCGAAATCCTGCTCAGCGTATTCGATGGATTCCTCGAGCATGCGCTCGATTTCGGTGTCGCTGATGCCGTAGCTTGGTTGCACTTCGACGGTGTGCTGCTGGCCGTTGCGCAGATCTTTCGCAGCGACTTGCAGGATACCGTTCGCGTCGATGAGGAATCGAACTTCGATCCGGGGCAACCCCGCCGGCGCTGGAGGAACCTTCAGCGTGAAGCGAGCCAGCGAGCGGCAATCTTTGGCGAGTTCGCGCTCGCCCTGCAGCACGTGGATGTCGATGCCGGTCTGATTGTCAACGCCAGTGGTGTACATCTCCTGCGCGCTGGCAGGAATCGTGGAGTTGCGCGGTATGATTTTACCGACCGCGCCGCCATAGGTCTCGATGCCGAGCGAAAGCGGGGTAACGTCGAGCAGCAGCATGTTTTTCACGCCGCGATCCAGAATGTTGGCTTGCACCGCGGCTCCCAGCGCGACAACTTCGTCGGGATTTAGCTCGGTATGCGGCTTACGTCCGAAATATTCCTGGACCGTGGCACGGATCAGCGGCGTGCGCGTGGTGCCCCCGACGAGGACGACCTCATCGATTTCGGATGGCGAGAGATGCGCGTCGGCAAGGGCTTGCTTCACCGGGCCCATCGTGCGATCGACGATGGGACGAATCAGCGCATCGAACTTAGCTCGAGTGAATTCGTAAGCGAAAACCGCGCCGTTGGGCAGCGGAAACCGCAGCGTGGCGGATTCGACTTCGGACAGCTGATGCTTTGCGGTGATCAGAGCCTTGCGCAGCTCTTGCACTAGTTCCGGCTGCGCGGAAACGTCCACACGATGGTGTCGCAAAATCTTCTCTCGCACGAGCGATTGCATCAGATTGTCGATATCGTCGCCACCGAGATGCGTGTCGCCGTTCGTCGAGAGAACCTGATAAATGTCGCCCTCGCCGGTGGAGATTAGTTTGAGAACCGAGATATCGAAAGTGCCGCCACCCAGATCGTATACCGCGACGCGGCCGCGCTGCTTTTCGTGCAGCCCGTAGGCGAGCGCGGCGGCCGTTGGCTCGTTAACGAGGCGAAGAACTTCAAGGCCGGCAATTTTGCCGGCGTCTTTCGTAGCTTGACGCTGGGCGTCGTTGAAATAGGCGGGGACGGTGATGACCGCGCGATCGACAGTCTCGCCAAAGTAAGCCTCGGCCCAATTTTTGAGTTCGCGAAGAATGAACGCGGAAATCTCCGGAGGCGTGAAGAATTTGTCGCCGAGTTTAATACGAATGACATTTTTGCTGGTCGGATCGATGCGGAACGGGAAGAGTTTCAGTTCATTTTGGATGTCGGCGACACCTCGGCCCATCAGTCGCTTCACCGAGTAAATGCTGCGCTCCGATTGCGTGAGCAAGCGACGCCGGGCAGGCTCGCCTACGATGATGCTGCCGTCGGGATCCAGGCTTACGACCGAGGGACACAACGTGCTGCCATTCGGCCCCGGAATACACTTCGGCGCTCCCGTCTGCGGATCGGTGTACGCGACGAGGCTATTGGTTGTGCCGAGATCGATTCCTGCGATTCTTCCCATATTCGCCAAGCACTCTCGCAAAAGCCCGCGGTCTCGGAGACCGCGGCTACAGCAATTCCTTTTGAACGTTGTTGACCAAATTCCGAATGTACGAGCGACGATTCAGCAATTCATTCAGGCGGACCATGATGGCTTTGCGGTCGTTGTCGCCTGCGTCTGCGTCGACCGCGGCGTCCCATTGCTGTGCCGCCACTTGCAGGTGCTGATCGACTTCGCCCAATTTCTCCTGAAAATTCCTCTGGGCAGACTCCAGGCGCGACTTGAGTGCTGCCAGGTCCGTGCCGTCTTGTCTCGCTTCGCGCAGTTCGTCGAGCGATTCATTCAGCTCGAACACTTCTTCCAAGAGTTCCGGGGGAGCTTGCTGCTTATGCTCGCCTTCCTTGCGGGCACCTTCCAGTTCCAGAAGGTATTCGACGCGCGCGACCGGATCTCGCAGCACACGGTAAGCGTCGTTCAGTTCCGAGCTGCGTTTCAGCGAAAGCTCCTGTTCCTCGCGAGAAGCATTCACAAAGTTGTCCGGATGAAGGTTCCAGCTCAGCTGCAGAAATTTTTGCTCCAATGCGCCCATTTCGATCCAGAGCTTGCGTGGTAGCTCGAACAGCGCGAAATAATCAATTCCTTTGGGGACTTGCTGGAGTTTTCCGCAGGTCGAGCAAAAGTGCGTGCCGAGCGTACGTTCGTGGCAGCTCCAGCAAAGCAGAGGCGGGGTCGATGCTGTCGAAGGGGTGCTCATTTTGCTCCGAACCGCGCGTAGCACGTATCGCAAACTTGCATAAGCACAAAAAAAGTGGCTGGCGAGTGCGGGTGCGGGTGCCAACCACTTGTCGGATCAGCATGTGATTGGCTTACACCGTGCACAGGCTGAAGCCTATGCTAATTAAGCGGTGAACGAACTACCGCAGCCGCAGCTTCGCGCGGCGTGTGGATTCTGGAAGACGAATCCCTGGCGCATTAGCGTTTCTTCGTACTCGAGCACGGTGCCGTTGAGATACAGCAAGCTTTTCGGATCGACGAAGATGCGCGCGCCGTGTTCCTCAAAGACCTTGTCACGGTCGCGGGCTTGCGTGTCCAGTCGCATGGCGTAAGACAACCCGGAGCAGCCACCGCCCTGGACGCCAACGCGCAGGCCGCCCTGTTCGGGCGACACACCGTCTTTTTCGAGCAGCGCGCGGATTTTCTTGGCGGCGCGCTCGGTCAAGTGGATCGCGGTTACGTTCGGGCTGATTGTTTCTGTGGCCATAACTTGCTCCAGCTACTCGGCTCCAACTACCAAAGCCTGCAATCTTGCCTGGCTGGGGGGCAGGAGTCCTGCGCCCCTACAAGTAGGTGGCGCCGGAATCTCGCCCGACGGAATTTAGTGCGCGGCCTTTTCGGCTACGGGCACTTCGATACCGTGCTTCTTCTTCCAGTCGCCAATGGCGGCCTTGATGGCGTCTTCTGCGAGCACCGAGCAGTGAATCTTAACCGGCGGAAGCGACAGCTCGCGCACGATGTCGGTGTTCTTGATGTTGAGCGCCTCTTCGACGGTCTTGCCCTTCACCCATTCCGTGGCTAGCGAAGAGCTCGCAATCGCCGAGCCGCAGCCAAAGGTCTTGAACTTGGCTTCCTCGATGACCTTGGTATCGGGATTGATCTTCATCTGCAGCTTCATCACGTCGCCGCACTCCGGCGCACCGACCAGACCCGTACCCACGTTAGGATCTTCCTTCGGCAAACTGCCGACGTTGCGAGGATTGTTGTAGTGCTCGACCACTTTATCGCTATAAGCCATTGCGTGTTGCTCCTTTAATCCTAATTCGCCGCTCCAAGTCGTTTACGGACACAAAATCTTGCCGCCCCGAAGGACGGCGGCACCCGCCGTCTTAGCGCCGTGCTACGGCGGCCGTTGCGTCCAAACCCGAACTCTTTACAACTTCTTCCGAAAGCGCAACGTTCGGCACGGAAGCCGAGCGGCCCGCGGCGAGTTGCCGCAAAGCGTCTTTCACGAGTTCCGCGTTCACGCCGATGCTCTTCAGGAACGCGCGAACCTGCTGCACTTCGTGGAACGAGCGCACACCTGCGGTGCCCTCTCCGTCGGAGTCGTACGGCACAAACGACACGCGAAAAGCCGCGCCCGCGCCGCCGATCAAGCGATGAATCCGAATTGTCCCTTCGTTTGCCATGTCATGTCCTTCAGTCGATGAGTTAAATTCTCAAGCCGTCTGCCACTTCATTTTGGAAATGTCGATGCCTTCCTTGGCCATTTCGTAAAGCGGCGACAGCTCCCGGAGCTTGGTGACGACCTGGACCATCTTGTCGATGACGTAGTCGACCTCTTCCTGGGTGTTGAATCGCCCGAGGCCGAAACGAATCGACGTATGCGCCAGATCCTCGCCCACTCCTAATGCTTTGAGTACGTAACTGGGCTCCAGGGTTGCTGAGGTGCATGCAGAACCGCTGGAAACCGCTATATCATTGATGCCCATCAGGAGCGATTCGCCCTCCACATAGGCAAAGCTCATGTTGAGGTTGTTCGGCAGGCGGTGTTCCCACGAGCCATTGATGAAGACCTCGTCGAGCCTGGCCTCAAGACCCGCTTTTAGGCGGTCTCGGAGCCCGCGAAGGCGCTCACCCTCCTGCGCCATCTCCTGTTGAGCGATTTCGCAAGCCTTGCCCAGGCCGATGATACCGGTCACGTTCAGCGTTCCGGAACGCATGCCACGTTCGTGTCCGCCGCCATCGATAATGGCCGAAAGCTGCACGCGGGGATTGCGGCGGCGAACATAGAGAGCGCCGACGCCCTTGGGCCCATAAATCTTGTGCCCGGAGATCGCCAGCAGGTCGATGTTGTCCTTCTGCACGTCCACGGGAATCTTGCCTACCGCCTGAACACCATCGACGGCGAAGATAATGCCGTGTTCCTTGGCAATCTTGCCGATTTCCTGGATTGGGTTAATGATCCCAATCTCGTTATTGGCGTACATGACGGTGATCAAAATCGTCTTCGGCGTGATCGCCTTGCGCACATCCTCAGGATCGACGCGGCCGTCCCTCTGCACCGGCAGATAGGTGACTTCGTAGCCGTACTTTTCCAGGCGCTTGCAGGTGTCCAGCACCGCTTTGTGCTCGATCGCCTGTGTGATGATGTGGTTGCCCTTTTCACGGTACATTTCGGCAACGCCCTTGATCATCAGGTTGTCGGATTCCGTGGCGCCGCTGGTGAAGATGATTTCCTTGGGCGTCGCGCCGATCAGCGAGGCGATCTGCGCGCGTGCGATCTCGATCGCTTCTTCGCCGGCCCAGCCAAACGAGTGGTTGCGGCTCGCGGCGTTACCAAACTTTTCCGTGAAGTACGGCAGCATCGCCTCAACGACGCGCGGGTCGACCGGGGTCGTCGCGTGATTATCCATGTAAATCGGCAGCTTTACGGCCATTTTCTGTCTCCTACTCCTAAGTCGTGCTCACCAGCGGCCGCGATGCAGCCGACAGTTCGACGAGCGCAGGTTCTTGCGGATCTTCGCTCATCTGAGAAATCGTTACCGCGCTTAACACGTGCAAAATGCTCTCGTTGACGCGGCGAAGCGGTTCGCGAACCGAACACCTGTCGGTAGCGTCGCAATTTCCGTGGTTCGTCACACAAGAGGTAATCAGCACCGGCCCATCGATCGCCGAAATCACATCCAGCGCGCTAATCTGGCTCGGCTCTTTCGCCAACTGGTAGCCACCGCTCGAACCATGCTTGGCCGCGACCACGCCTTCTCGCGCGAGTTTTTGCAGCACCTTCGCCATCAACGTCGTTGAAATTCCGTACTCCTCAGAAATCTCATTCGCGCTGCAAGCGTGCGCGTTGCGGTGCATCGCCAGATGCTTGACCGCAATCAACCCGTAGTCGGCTTTTTTAGACAGCTTGAACATGCGCGAGCCTATCGCTCCCCGGCGAAATACGACTTAAATAGTCGCACTTGAATGATATCTGGTCCTCCACGGCAAGTCAAATGAAATCCCGACTGGAAGCCCGGCAAAGCCTGTATTTCGTGTAGGTTATAGTACCGGTCACGAACCCTCGTTTAAGAGCGCAACATGATACGCTAGCATTGGATGGAGGGATGGAGGTTGTGGATGCGCAGTTACAATCGGATGGGCCGGGTTCGAGGCATCTTCGGCCTCGCCGTCCTTGGGCTGACCCTTCTTGGACTAACCCTTCAGGGAGTCGCCATCGGTCAGTCCCAGCGTCCCGTCGAACACGTGATTTCACCACCGGCGTCTCCGCCGAGCCAGCAAAGCGACCAGAATCAGACATTTACGCTCGTCGGCGCCGGAGACATCGCTGGTTGCAAATCCCTTAATGGCGCTGAGGCGACCGCCAAACTCATCGAAAAAATCCCCGGCACGGTCTTCGCCGCCGGCGATCTGGCCTACGAGCGTGGAACTGCCGTCGAGTTTCGAGACTGTTACGGCCCCACTTGGGGCCGATTCAAGAGCCGCACCCGTCCGGCGCCCGGAAACCATGAATATGGTGGCCCACACGCCTCCGCGTACTTTCAATACTGGGGCGATCAGGCAGGTCCGGTGGGCAAGGGATATTACAGTTACGATCTCGGCGGCTGGCACATTATCGCGTTAAACACGAATTGCGACGCTCCCGACTTTGGAGGTTGCGGGGAGGGGTCTCCCGAAGAGCTCTGGTTACGCGACGACCTCAGACATCATCCCAACGCATGCATCGTAGCTTACGGACACCACGCCCTGTTTAGTAGCGGCATTTTCCGGCGACACGCGATGCGCCCCGAGCTAAAACCTCTTTGGCAAGATCTGTACTACGCGCACGCAGACTTGATGCTCGTCGGACACGAGCACTCCTACGAGCGGTTCGCTCCTCAGGATCCGGACGGCGTCGCCGACCCGGAACATGGCATTCGCGAGATCGTGGTCGGGACAGGCGGCCGGAGCCACGATCCCCTGGGGTTTGCGATACCCAACAGCGAAGTGCGCGACTCGGACACGTACGGCGTGCTCAAGGTCACCCTTTCGCCGCACAGCTACACCTGGGAGTTCATTCCCGAAGAAGGCAAGAACTTCCGCGATTCGGGCGCAGGCGTCTGCCACAACCAAGCTCCCCAAGAAGCCCACGCCACAAGTCACTAGAATTCGCGCACCCTCAGGAGATCGGAGCTCTCAATCCAGCATCAACAAGCACACCGCTGCGGCGCCGCCAAATTCTCCGTGACCTCTGTGCTCCGACCTCCGTGGCCTCTGTGTTAAGCCTTTGCCTTTGCCTTTGCCTTTGCCTTTGCCTTTCCTTTCTTTCGCCGTCCCTGTCGCTATTTTGCCGCCGAACAACCGCCGCCCGCCCCCGCCGCGTCCACCAATTTCTGCACCGCCGCGGCCGGCATCAGGAGCAGCTGCGCCTTAGGCTTCTGAATCTGCTGAATCGCAGCGGTCTGCTCCGCCTTCCATGAATCTGTAGCGCCCGCACCCTTAGCGATCAAATCCAGAACCGCGAGTCCCAACTTCGCCAGCGCCGACAAATCCTGCGACGTCTGCGCAACTTCTTTCACCAGGAAGGATCGCTCCGCCAAAGGTTGCAGCCGCGCATCATTGTCGCGCCAAAGAGTTAGCTGAGCGCGAAGCCGAGCTTCAACATCCGCATCGTGACACGTGCTAGCGATGTATCTGTCCACCAAATCGCCAAAACGCCGAGCGGTATCGCTCTCCAGAGGTACCGCATCGACAACACGATTCAGTGGCGTGGCACTCGTAGGCTCCGCTGGCGCCAGTTGCTCCCGGGCGTAGTCTTTCACGGGCTCAACCACATCCGCGAGCGTCTGCAGCGCCGCAAATTCCTCCGGGGTCGCCGGCCCGGCAATTCGCCGCAGCATCGGTCGGTAATATTTCTCGAGCATAAGACCCAAAAGCTCGAGCCGCGCACTGACAACGTGCAAGCGCGCATACATGGACACAGGATCGGTAATCCTCTGCGGAGACCACAACCGCTCCGCGATAGCCGCATTCCGCGGCCAGATGCGCGAATCGATATTCTCCGCGTTCACGTACTCCGACCACATGCAAGACTCCCCGCCCAAAATCAGTCTCTGCTGATCGGGCGTTAGGTTCGCTGCCGCGCCACCCAAAGGATCCACGGCATAGTGCCGCGCCGTCGACCACCCAAGATCGAGATAGTATCCGTTCGAAAGAATCCCCTGATAGCCCTGCGAAGCAGCCTGTGCCAGCGAAGCCGCGCCACGCCACGACTGAATCACTATGTCTTTCGGGACTCCTGGAATGAAAACCTCGTCCCAACCGACAACCGCTTTCCCGTGTTTGGTCACCAACTTCTGCACGCGCTGACTGAAATACGCCTGCAGCGCCTCATTGCTTTTCAAATCGTGCGACTTCATGAATTGCTGGATCTTGCCGTTTGCGGCCCACTGCTTTCCGTTCACTTCATCGCCGCCAATGTGAAAATAGCGATCGGGAAACAACTTCGTCATTTCGGCGATTAGCTCATCGAGAAATTTATAGGTTCTCTCGTTGGTCGGATCCATCGCCGGGTCGAAAATGCCCCATTTGCGCTCGATTTCATAAGGTCCCGGGGCGCTCGCGAGTTCCGGATAACCCACGAACCACGCTGTGCTGTGCCCCGGCATGTCGAACTCCGGCACAACGCGAATGCCGCGTTCGCGCGCATAGTTGATCAGATCGCGAGCCTCGTCCTGCGTGTAAAACATTCCGTCCGAACCCATCTCGTGCAGCTTCGGAAATTTTTTGCTTTCGATGCGGAAGCCCTGATTTTCCGATAAGTGCCAGTGGAAGACATTCATCTTCACGGCTTCCATGCCATCGATGTTGCGCTTCAAAATATCAAGCGGGACAAAATGACGGCTTACGTCAATCATCAGGCCCCGCCACGGAAATCGCGGTTGATCCTGAATCTTCACCGTAGCGGCGGCAAATCCATCTGGCCCGGCATCCACGAGTTGCAAAAACGTTTGCAGGCCGTGCAGAGTTCCCAGCGGCGTGGGCGCCGTCAGCTTCGCCCCATCAGCACCGATTTCGAGAACGTAGCTTTCGTCCTCGCCCAACTCCTGGATTTCTTTGCTGGCATGATCCGTGCGAATTTCCAGCGTTGCCTTCCTGGAACCCGCACCCTTTGCGAAGGCCGGAATTCCGGTCTCACGAGAGAGCTGTTGCAGAAACCGTTGGACGGCATGGTCCAGCCTGGCTTCGGTATGGCCCGTCTGCACCACCGAAAACGAAGCGTCGATGCGTAACCTGCCGCCGGTGGGCTGCACGTTCGACGGCGACGGCATCAGATTCAGTTGCGGCTGTGTTTGCGCCTTCATTGGCAATGACGGAAGCAATCCCGCCAACACCAGCATACCCACCCTGATCGCTCCCCGCATCCCGCTGTTCTGCATCATCGTCCCTGTGCCCCCGCGCGGAAACCCGCAACTAATTCGATTCAATAGCGACAGGCATCCTCGCACAGACAGAGCTGCGCATAAAACTCAATTCCGTGCCAGATCTGTAATAGGGCCGAAATGGCCCGTAGCGCAGAAAAGTTTGCGGCGCAACCACCGCGCGGGCTAGGTTAGAATATTGCCAGCGGGCAGTCACGATGAAAACATCGATCGCCATTTATCCCGGCTCGTTTGACCCGGTCACCAACGGACATCTCGACCTGATTGAACGAGGCGAGAAAATGTTCGACCTGGTGATCGTGGGAGTCCTGCGCAATGCTGAGAAGCAACCGCTGTTTACGGTCCCCGAGCGCGTGGAAATGCTGCGCGAAGTAACCAGGCAATGGCCGGGAGTGGAAGTGGATGTTTTCGACGGCCTGCTGGTGGAATACGCTCGCAAGCGCGGCGCCGGCGTAATCCTGCGCGGAATCCGCGCGGTGTCCGACTACGAATACGAGTTGCAAATGGCGCTGATGAACCGGAAGCTGGAGCCTCGGCTCGAAACCGTGTTCATGCTCCCGGGCGAATCCTACAGCTATCTCAGTTCCAAGTTAGTGCGTGAGATCGCGCGGCTAGGCGCGTCACTCGAGGGTCTGGTGCCGGCAATCGTCGAAGAAAGATTGCGCGCGAAGATTTCGTAGCAAAGTGCGGCGGCTTGCCCTGAGCGACGAGGAGCGGTGCGAAGGGATTGTCCTGAGCGACGGGGAACGGTGTGAAGGGCTCGCCGTCGCCTTCGACCAAGATGGAATCAAGCAGGATTTAGCAATCGCCACCTAGCAAAAAGCTGAGAAGGAGAAAGCGTGCACCTCACCGACCGCATCAATCGCATCCAAATCTCGCCGACATCGGCGGTAATCGCCGAGGCCGAGAAGTTGAAATCGCGCGGCGTCGACATCGCCGACTTCGGCCCCGGCGAACCCGACTTCCCCACGCCCGATCACATCAAGAAAGCGGCCATCCGCGCCATCGAGCAGAACTTCACGAAGTACACGCCGACCGGCGGCATCCTCCCGCTGCGCGAAGCGATCTGCGTGTGGCACGAGCGCGAATTGGGATCGAAGTACGAACCGAAGGAATGCGTCGTCAACGTCGGCGGCAAACATTCCATCTTCAACGCGGTCAGCGTGCTCGTGCAGCAAGGCGACGAAGTCATCATCCCCGCCCCGTACTGGGTGAGCTATCCCGACATCGTGAAGTATGCGGGTGGAACGCCGGTATACGTAGAAAGCCTGCCGGAAGACGGTTTTAGCGTGAAAGCCGCGGCCATCGAAAAAGCCATCACGCCGAAGACTCGCATGGTCATTCTCAGCTCGCCGAATAATCCCACCGGCGGTGTGATTCCGCCGGATGAGTACGAGCGCATTCTGGCGGCTTGCAAAAAGCACAATGTTTGGCTGATGGGCGACGAATGCTACTCGCACTTCACCTACGATCCACACAAGCCCTATTCCATCGCGAGCGCGTCGGGCTCAAAGGATCACGTCATCATCATCGGCTCCATGTCCAAGACCTTCGCCATGACCGGCTGGCGCATCGGCTATACCCTCGCCCCGGAAGCACTGATTCAAGCCACCGTAAAACTGCAAAGCCAATCCACGTCGAATCCCACATCGATCGCGCAGCACGCCGCTCTCGAAGCGATGCGCGGCTCGATGGATTCCGTTCCCGTCATGCTCGCGGAATACGAGAAGCGCCGCAAGCGTATCGTCGAAGGCTTGCGCACGATTCCCGGCGTGACCTGTGAGTGGCCCGGAGGCGCCTTCTACGCGTTCCCCAACGTTGCCGCGCATCTGGCCAACGGCAGCAGCGGCCGCGCGCTCGCGAAAGACACCACCGAGCTCGCCAAAATCCTGCTCGATCAAGCGCGTGTCGCGCTCGTGCCGGGAGACGCTTTCGGCGCGCCTGGCTACCTGCGCCTCTCGTACGCCACATCCATCGAGCGTATCGACGAAGGACTTCGCCGCCTCGACCGCTTCTTCTCTCGAGTTGAGGCCGCGGCCTGATTCGTGAGATCCGAACCGCTGCGCCCCGAACCTTTACGGCTGGAGCCGATTTTCAGTCCGCGCATCTGGGGCGCTCGGTCTCTTGCGCCGTTATTCCCTGAAAAACGCGATCTCGCTGAGCCTTTAGGCGAAGCGTGGCTCACGGGTCTCGACTGCAAAATCGCTGCTTCGGCGTTTCGCGGCAAAACGCTCGCCGAAGCCTGGCGCGATATGCCCCTCGAATGGCGCGGTGCAAGGTTCGCAGGCAGCACAGACTTCCCTCTCCTGGTGAAGTTTATTTTCCCGAAGGATATGCTTTCGCTCCAAGTCCATCCCGACGATGCCTACGCTTCGATCCATGAGCGCGCCGCGGGCGGGCGCGGCAAAACCGAGATGTGGCACATCGTTTCGGCGGAGCCCGAAGCGCGCATCCTCCTGGGCCTCAAACCCGGCGTGGACCGCAAGGCATTTCTCGCCGGCTTGGGAAATCACACGCTGGAGTCCTTATTTCAATCCATTCCGGCGCATGCCGGCGATACCATCTTCGTCCCCGCCGGAACTCCCCACGCGATTGGTCCTGGAATGATCGTCTGTGAAGTGCAGGAGTATTCCGATTTGACCTACCGCGTTTACGATTTCGGCCGCCTGGACGCCAAGGGGCAGCCGCGCGAACTCCATATCGAAAAGGCTTTGGAAGTAACAGAATTCGGCCCGACTCTTGCCGGCAAAACGTCCGAGCTTCCGCTCCCCGCCGAAGATGCGGAGCGCTCACTGCTCGCCGCCTGCCGCTATTTTGCAACCGAACAATGGAATGTTGCGTCGCCTGCCACCATCCGCATGGATCCCGGGCACTTCGACTTGCTCGTTGTGCTTTCCGGAAGGGGAGTTGTGCGAACAGAAGACTTCGCATTTCCATGCGAGCAGGGAGAGTGCTGGTTCCTCCCAGCAAACCTTCCGGAGTACCATTTCGTGCCCATCGGGCCAGCCACATTCATTCGCACCTATGTTCCGCACCTCCCCAAGTTGCGCGAGGAATTGGAGTATTTGACCCAACGCGCGGCCGCGAGCCGCACGGTCTTCGATTAAGATGGAATGCCAATGGCCGCGGATAAATTAACCACGCATGCCGTGATTTTGGCTGGAGGGCGCGGAACGCGCTTCTGGCCTCGGAGCCGCACGCGCACGCCAAAACAGCTGCTGAATATCGTCGGTAAAGAAACGATGCTTCAGCAAACTGTCGCGCGCCTGCGGCCACTCGTTCCCCCGGAACGCATTTGGACGGTTACCAACAGCGAGCAGGCCCAGGAAGTGCGCAAGCAAGTTCCGGCCCCTGCGCGGCGTCGCGTGCTGACCGAACCTATCGGACGCAATACCGCCGCAGCCATCGCTCTGGCAGCGCTGCATGTTCGTCACGCCGCGCGCGGCGACGCTTTGTTGGCAGTGCTGCCAGCCGACCACTTCATCGCCAATCCCGAGCGTTACCGCGTGATCGTCCGGGCAGCTCTCGATATGGCGCGCGAACCTGGCCGCATGGTCGTTCTCGGCATTCCCCCGACCCGCCCGGACACAGGCTTCGGTTACATCGAACGCATGGGAAATGCTCTGGATTCCAAGGGATTTCCTGTTTACGCGGTTCGGCGCTTTACCGAAAAACCAGCGCTGGCGCTCGCGAAAGAGTATGCCGGTTCCGGCGATTATCACTGGAACGCCGGCATGTTTTTCTGGCGCGCATCAACATTTCTCGACAATCTCAGGAAGTACTTGCCGAAAACGCACGCAGCGCTCGAATCGCTGGCTGCCAGCATCGGCAAGCGCAGCTACGACAGGGATCTGCGCGACGTGTACCCGACCCTGGAAAATATTTCCGTCGATTACGCTATCCTCGAACCCGCCACACGCGAACAAGGCAGCCCACGAGTCTTCGTAATTCCCGCCGAAGTGGGCTGGAGCGACATCGGCTCATGGACCGCCGTGTACGAACTGTTGGCGAAAAAGGCCGGAGAAAATATCTTTGCCGGCGAGGGTCACGCCATCGACGCCGAGGGAAACTTCTTGTGGAGTCCCGCGAAATACATCGCGGCCATCGGCGTCCGCGACCTGGTCGTCGTGGAGACCCCTGACGCCTTGCTGATTTGCCCACGCGAGCGCGCCCAGGACGTCGGCAAAATTGTTAAAAAACTCGAAGATGAGCACCGGAAAAATTTACTGTAACGCGGCCAATACGGCCTGTGTTCCCTCATATTGCGTCGCGTATACTCAACCTCTATGACTTCCATTCGCTTTGGAACGGATGGCTGGCGCGGCATCATCGCCGAAGATTTCACTTTCGCCAACGCGCGCATCGTCGCGCACGCGATCGCGCGCTACGTCGTGCGCGGCGAAGATGGTCGCAAGGGTGTGCTGATCGGTTACGACCACCGATTTGCTTCCGACCACATCGCCGCGGCCCTCGCGGATACCATCAGCGCCACCGGAACGCCCGTCTGGGTCACCGATAAGCCTTGCCCAACTCCCGCGATCTCGCTGCTCGTGCGCCAGCGTAAAGCCGCCGGTGGTCTGGTCGTCACCGCGAGCCACAATCCCTATCGCTGGAATGGCATCAAGTACAAAGCCAGTTACGGCAGCAGTGCGTTGCCCTCCATCGTCGCGCAGATCGAAGCCGAACTCGCCGCCGTCCAACGCGACGGCGTGCCACCGCTGCCACCGCGCAAAGATTTGATTCAGCCGCTCGAGCCCCGCGCTCCCTACCTGGACACCATCGAGAAACTCGTCGATTGGGACCGCCTGCGCAAAGCCAAATTTCGCTTCGTCTCCGACGCCATGCACGGCTCCGCCGCGGGACTCCTGCCCGACCTATTCAAGCGCAACGGCATCGCCTGCGACGAAATTCGCAGCACCCGCGACCCTCTCTTCGGAGGCGCGCATCCCGAACCCATCGAGCCGCACATCGCTCCCCTGCGCCAGGCAGTCCTCGCAGGTAAATACGACGCCGGCTTTTGCGCCGACGGCGACGGCGACCGCATCGGCGCGATCGATCGCGACGGCTCCTTCGTCAACCCGCACCAAATCTTCGCGCTGCTCGTCTGGCACCTAGCCGGAACGCGCAATCTCCCGGGAGACATCGCCAAAACCTTTTCCGTAACAAAACTAATCGACAAGCTCGCCACAAAATTCAACCGCAAGCTGCACGAAGTACCCGTCGGCTTCAAATACATCTGCGAGCTGATGCTCGAGCAAAATATCCTGATCGGCGGCGAAGAGAGCGGCGGCATCGGCACCAGTCTGTACCTCCCTGAGCGCGACGCGACGGTCTCGGCCCTGTTGTTGGCGGAATTAATGGCGTGGCACGGCAAATCACTCGGCGAATTGCTGGGTGCGCTCCACGCGGAATTCGGCGAATACCACTACGGTCGCGTCGACCTGGATCTGAAACCCGGCCAAAAAGAAAAAACGATCAAGCATTTCTCCGACGCGAAACTCAAAAAACTGCTCAACTGGCCGGTAGCGCGCCGCGAAGACATGGACGGCATCAAGTTGTACCTGGACGAAACCGGCTGGGTCATGGTGCGCGCCTCCGGAACCGAAAACCTTCTCCGCGTCTATTCCGAAACCAACAAGCAGGAAACGACGCGCCGCGTTCTCGGCGCGGTGACCCAAGCCGTGCAGACTTTGTGACCGCCAGCCGGCACTCAATGCGGGCAATCGATTCGTCACACGGAGAACCACAATGGAAACCGTCAACCTGAGCGATAAATTCAGCCGCTTCTCCGACTACTTCAATCCGCGTGTAATCGGAGAATTGAACGATTCACAAGTCAAAGCGGTAAAATTCCAAGGCGAATTCATCTGGCACCATCACGACAACGAAGACGAATTGTTCCTGGTCGTAAAGGGGACACTGCGCATGAAATTTCGCGATCGCGAAGCTGTCGTCAACGCAGGTGAATTTGTCATCGTGCCCAAAGGCACGGAGCATTGTCCGGTAGCGGACAAAGAAGTCCACATCGTCTTGATCGAACCCAAATCCACCCTGAATACAGGTAATATCACTAACGAAAGGACCGTCGCCCAGCTCGAGCGCATCTGACCTCATCCTGCTCAGCAGTGACAATCGATCACTATGGAACGCCGCTTCTACACGCTCGACGTCTTCACCACCACGCGCTTTGAAGGCAACCCCCTCGCGGTCATCACCGACGGCGACGGCCTCTCCGACGACGCCATGCTCGCCATCGCACGCGAAATGAATCTCTCGGAAACCGTCTTCGTGCAGAAGCCCACGGAAGACAACGCCCTCGCTCGCCTCCGCATTTTCACTCCGCGCGACGAACTGAAACTCGCCGGGCATCCCGTAATCGGCACGTGGTTCCTGCTCGCCGAACTCGGCGTCGTTCCCGCGCAGGAAGGTGGCGTCCACGTTTCACAACAAACCGGCGCCGGCGTTTTGCCCGTCGAAATCCGTTTCAAGGAAGGCCGCCCGCAGCGCGTCACCATGACCCAAAAGGAAGCCGCCTTCCGTCCCTCAAAAATCAATAAGAAAGCGCTCGCAGCCGCCCTCGGCCTGACTCCGAAAGATTTCGACCCCAAACTCGAGCCCGAATTCGTCTCGACCGGCATTTTCAATTTGATGGTGCCGCTCCGCAACCGCGCCGCGCTCGGCAAAATCGCCATGAACATGATGAACCTGCGAAAGCTGCTCGGAAAAAATGGCACTATGGCGTACTGCTTTACCTCCGGCGGCAATGGCAAAGTTTTTTCTCGCGGCATGCTCCCGTGGGAACAGTACGAAGACGCCGCAACAGGATCGGCAGCCGGCTCGCTCGGCGCATATCTCGTGCGCCAGGGCAAACTCACCGCTGGTCACACGCTAAGCATCCTGCAAGGCGAGGAAATGGGCCGTCCAAGTCACATCGAAGTAGAAGTAACGCAAAGCGGAAAGAAATTGGTCCCGCGAGTCAGCGGCGCCGCCGTAAAAGTTTTCCAGGGCACAATCGAAGCTTAGCGATCCAACTCTTCCCTGAGGTACGTAACCGTTTTCTCTTCCCTTGCAGGAGCGGGGCTTGTTTATCCTGAGCTTCGAAGGGCCCCGCCCGGCGTCAACCCACGCACGTTTCGGGATTAGGCCTTTTCCGCAGGCTGTTCACGTGTGGGGCGTGGCAAGCGTCTTGCGGAACGCATCCAAAATACCATTCACGAACGATCCCGACTCCTCCGACGAAAACTTCTTCGCCAGATCGACCGCTTCGTTCAACACCACTTTCGGCGGCGTATCGGTCGCGCGCAACTCGTGCATCGCCAACCGCAAAATCGCTCGGTCGATGATCGCCAACCGTTCCAGGCGCCAATTCTCGGCGTGCTTCACGATCAACTCGTCGAGCGCAACCACATCGCTGGCGGTTCCTTCGAATAACCGATTCGCGAAATCGCGCGTGGAATCGGTAGCTTTGGCAGCCCGCCAGAATTTGTCTTCCAGCTTAGTGGGCTCCTGATGGCTCATGTCCCATTGAAAAAGCATCTGCATGGCGAACTCGCGGGATTTTGTGCGTAGCGACGACACGGTTACTTGCGCCGCGACTTTCCGGCCGGATTCGACGCAGGCTTGGCTGCGCGCAATTTGCGCGAAAGCTGACCCATCTCGATCGCGCCAAGCCCCGCCTCAAATCCCTTGTTACCGCCCTTCAGACCGGCGCGGTCGATGGCCTGGTCCAGCGTGTCGCACGTAAGCACGCAAAAAATAATCGGCATCCCGCTGTCCATTTGCGCCAGTTGCAATCCGCGCGCGGTTTCCGAGCAAACATAATCGTAGTGGGTGGTCTCGCCGCGCAAAACGCATCCGATCGCGATCAGCGCGTCATACCGGCCAGTAGCGGCCAATTTTTTCGCAGCCAGCGGCAACTCAAACGCCCCCGGCACGTGAACCACATCCACATCCTTGCTCTCGGCGCCCGCGCGTTCCAATGCATCGACCGCCGCGGAAAGCAATCGCTCCGTGATAAAACTGTTGAACCGGCTCACGACGATCCCAAAGCGCAACCCGGAACCGCTGAGTGCGCCGTCGATCTTGCCGGGTTGTAATTTTTCCGCCATTTTAGAATTTCAGTCCATTCGCCCGTCAAATCCTCTTCGCCTTTTTCGTTATTTCCTTACTTCCTTACCTCTTTACTTCAATCCCCCGCTCATTTCCCTTTGAATTGCGCGGGGCGCTTTTCCAGGAACGCTTTCGTCCCCTCGCGCATGTCCTCGGTCGCACAGGAAAGCCCAAACAGCGTCGCCTCCAGAAAAAGCCCCTCTTCCTGCGGCATTTCAATGCCCCGCTCAATCGCTTCCATCGTATATTTCACAGCCAGCGGCGCATTGGCGATAATCTTCTTCGCCATCGCCTCGGCCGCCGGCAATAGCTCCGCGGGCTCATAAATTCGATTGACCAGCCCAATCCGCTGCGACTCCTCCGCGGTAATCATCTCGCCGGTGAGACACAATTCGTGCGCCACACCCTTGCCGCAGAGCCGCGCCAGCCGTTGCGATCCGCCGTAGCCGGGAATGATCCCCAGTTTTACTTCCGGCTGACCAAGTTTCGCGTTCTTGCTTGCTATCCGAATCGTGCAAGAAAGCGCCAGCTCGCACCCTCCCCCGAGAGCAAACCCGTTGATCGCGCAAATTGAAGGCTTCCCCAACGTCTCCAGAAGATGAAACACACCTTGCCCGAAAAGCGAAAAATCCTTTCCATCCACCGCGGTCTGTTGCGCCAATTCGCCAATATCAGCTCCGGCCACAAATGACTTCTCACCGGCTCCAGTCAGAATCACAACACGAACCGAGACGTCATCGCGTGCATCCACAAGCACATCGCGCAATTCTTCCACGGTCTTGCGGTTCAGCGCATTCAGCACCTTCGGCCGGTTGAAAGTGACAAACGCAATGGAGTCCCGCTTCTCATACAACAAATCTTCGTAAGCCATCTCGCGATCACCGCCGCTAAAACACTTGTAGGGGCACAGCGTTGCTGCGCCCCATCTCGGCAAAATCTAAAATTTCATCGCCTTCGGTTTCGCCGGATCCGAATAATCATAAAATCCCCGCCCCGCCTTCCGCCCATTCCATCCCGCCAAAACCATCCTCTTCAACAAAGGCGGCGGCGCAAAACGCCTCTCGCGAAACTCCTCAAACATAATATTCGCGATGTAATACGTCGTATCCAAACCCACAAAATCCAGCAAGGTCAACGGCCCCATCGGATGCCCGCAACCCAATTTCATCGAATTGTCGACGTCTTCGATCGACCCAACGCCTTCTTCAAGCGCCCGAATCGCATCCAGTAGATACGGCACCAGCAGCCGGTTCACGATGAATCCAGTGCTGTCATGCGCCCGCACCGGCATCTTCCCCAGCTTCGCCCCGAACGCCACCATCTCCTCATACACCGCAGGATCAGTCGCGATGGTCCGCACGACTTCCACCAATTTCATCACCGGAACCGGATTGAAAAAGTGCAATCCGACAAAACGGTCCGGACGCATCGTAGCCGTAGCAATTTCCGTGATCGTCAAAGAAGAAGTATTGCTCGCAAAAATGGTCGAAGCCGGACAAAGCCCATCCAGCTTGGCAAACAGTTCCCGCTTCGCCGGCAACTGCTCGATGATCGCTTCCACAATCACGTCGCAATCCCTCAAATCCTCAATCGCAATCGTCCCCGTCAGCCGCCCACGAATCTCGCCCTTCTGAGCCTCCGTCAAATTTCCCTTTTCGACCAGCCGCCCAAGATTCTTCTCAATGCCCTTCAATCCCTTATCAACCAGCTGCGGCGCAACCTCGCGCACGACGGTCGCGAATCCCGCTTGAGCACACACCTGCGCGATCCCCGAACCCATCAGGCCACACCCCACAACTCCCACCTTTTGAATCGCCATGTCTCTGTTTTCCTAGGAGAAAATCCGCCGCAAATCGATCTGTAGGGGCGCAGCCCTGCCGCGCCCCATTTCAGCAGGGCGTTAACAATGTCCGCCTAATTGTACATTGCTTCGACCACCATCGCGATTCCCTGCCCGCCACCGATGCACGCGGTAGCCAATCCATACCGCAAATTATTCCGTCGAAGCTCATTCAGAATGGTAATCACCAAACGAGTCCCGGTCGCGCCGAGTGGATGCCCCAGCGCAATCGCGCCGCCGTTAACATTTGTCTTATCGCGATCCAGCCCAAGCACTTTCTCCACCGCCAAGTACTGTGCCGCAAACGCTTCATTCACTTCCACGCGGTCGATCTGTTGCAGTGTCAGCCCCGCCAGCTTCAGCGCCTTCTGCGATGACGGCACCGGCCCAATCCCCATGATGCTCGGATCCACGCCGGCCACCGCCCAAGAAACAATGCGCCCGATCGGCTTCAACCCGCGATCCTTAGCCGTCTTCTCGCGCGTCGCCACGACCGCCGCTGCGCCATCCACTATCCCGCTGGCATTTCCCGCCGTGACAATCCCATCTTTCTTAAACGACGGCGGCAGCTTTTCCAATATCTCCATGGTCGTCTCCGGCCGTCGGTGATCGTCTTCGCTCACCACAATCGTCTTCTTGCCCTGCTTCACCTCGACGGGCACAAGCTCCTCTTTCATGCGGCACGCCCTATACGCAGCATCGGCCAACTGCTGGCTGCGCAAAGCGTAAGCATCCGCATCTTTTCGCGTGATCCCCTGCTGTTCCGCAAGTTTCTCGGCGGTCAGCGCCATCGGCAACCCGCAATACGAATCCGTCAACCCAGCCATCAACGAATCTTCCAGCGCCCCGCCGCCAAGGCGAAGACCGGTACGCGCCCCGCGAATCACAAACGGCGCCTGCGTCATATTTTCCATGCCACCGGCAAGCACCATCTCCGCTTCCCCGAGCAGCAGACGATGAGCCGCTTGCGAAATAGCTTCTATGCCCGACCCACACAAGCGATTCACGGTAACCGCCGGCGTCTCCATCGTGAGTCCCGTCTTCAATCCGACATGCCGCGCGCCATACAGTGCATCCGCGCTCGTCTGCATCACGTTGCCAAAAATCGCGTGGTCGAATTCCACGGGATCCACGCCAGACCTGCGAATCGCCTCTTTCGACGCGTGCGCCGCCAGCTCGATCGCAGACACATCTGAAAAGGAGCCGGTATACCGCGCCATAGGCGTGCGGGCTCCGGCCACAATCACCACATCCGTCGGAAACATAAAATCCTCTCTCTCCTGTTATTGCGAGTCCGTCGTGTCCAGCAGTGTCATCCTGAGCGCATCCGACAAGGATGCGCGAAGGACCTCAACCTCAACGCCCGGCAAGATTTTCAGTCAACGCGGCTTCGTTCGACTGTTGACTGTCGACCGTCGACTTCCTCAAATCTTCGGACTCTCCAAGGCCACAATCGTATCTCCTCCCGCCTTGCGCGCCTCTTCCGCGGAATTTTCCGCGCGATTGATCAAGTCCGTAACAATGTCTTCGCTCTCATAGTCCGGCTTCGCGACCGCTTCCACAATTCCGGCGCTCAATGTGATCTGCGTCGAGTCCCAAGGTGGACGCACGCCCGAAGCAGCGCGCCGCAACTTGTCCGCAAGATTCTGCGCGCCCGACAGGGTCGTATCCGGCAAAATAAACGCCAGCGACCACGACGTATATTTTACCGCCACATCATTTTGTCGCACGATCGGCTGCAACGACCTCGCCAGTTGCTCCAGAAAACGCTCCACCGGCGACTCGCCGTGCTGCCGCAAAATCTCCGCCCCGCGATCGATCTGCAAAATCGCCAGCGCCAGCGGCGTCCCTTGCGATCGAGAGCGATCCGCCTCGGTCAGCAAACAGCTTTGATACGAGCTGCGGCTCAGCAGCCCGGTACGCTCATCCGACACACCCATGCGCCGCACCAGCGACCTGAGCCGCGTGTGACTCACGCTCATCAGCATCTGATCGCCGATCGCTTGCAGAAAATAAGCTTCGTTAGGCTTCCATTTGTGCGGCTCCGAGTGCGCCACAATCAACATTCCCGCAGGAACCTGCGTTTCCTTGTCGGTGATAATCACGCCCAGCGCGGTGGCCAAGCCCAGTTCGCTGAGGATCGAGCCTTCCGTTGCGTCTACCATCAGAGCGCCAAGCTCATCCGGCTGCGCCTTTTCCATATGCGCAAGCAGAAACACCACCTGAGCTCCAGGCGCCGAGCGCAACCCTTGCGCGCAATACTCCGCGGCCAACTCCGGCGGCCTGCCGGGCGTGCCGACAACCGCCAGCGCGCGTGTAGCACGCAGATAGCCGCCTACCTCATTGACAGCGGTGTTGAGCATGGCTCGAGGCGTCTGCTGCCGAAATATTTTTTGGTTGATCTCCGAAATTTTCGATAGATCACGCAATGTTTCTGCCGTGTATACGCCCGTTCTTCCGGTCATGTTTGAGGTGGAAGGCTCTGCCGCGGGTTCGGGCCTCGATACAGCAGGTGGTGGCGCGGACGCGGGTTCGGGCACTTTCGCTTTCGGCGCGCCTTGCGGCCACCAATTCGCCAACTGATACAGATTTCTCAGCCGTGGATGACGATCTTCTTCCCCGGGAAACATGGCCGCGATCTTCTGCAACCGCTCTAGCGCCTTCGCTTGTAGCGAATACTGGAGGAAAATTTCCGTCTGCACGATCAGGTCTTCAAGCGCCTGCATCTTGCGGCCCTCTTCGGTGACCGCTTGCGAAGCGCTGCCGCCTTCCGAGCCCGATGCCCGCGGCTGCGCGGTATTCTGCGCCCCGACGGAGCCGGACTTGGCAAGTCGTGCCTCCATGCGCTTCAGGAAACCCTCATCCACGTGCCCGCGCATGCGCTGGATACGTTCCTGATTGCGATGGTCGTAGGCGTCGATATCTATGAGTTTTTCGATCGCGTCGCAGGCCTTCGCCACATTTCCGCTGTTCAGGTAAACATCAAAGAGCTTGATGAGAATTTCAAAGTATTGCGACTCACGGTTCAATTCGTTGTAGAGCGCCGCCCAGAATTCCAGAATTGGTTGCGATGTCGGATGCTTCGCGCCCACGCTGTCCATCTGCGTGGCGAAATCGTTCTGGCGTTTGTCCGCAAACATGCGCCGCTTGAGGGCCGTCAGAATTTCTACGGCCTTCGCATCCTGCCCCGCCTTCACATACAAATCGGCAAGTTCGAACAGGCGCGTCGCGCCCTCATTTTTTTCGCGTAGCAGCCCTTCCAGAACTTCGCGGGCGCGATCGAGTTGTCCCGACGCCATCAGCGCGTCGGCGTACGTGTCCAGAAAGCTGGCGTCTTTTTCCGCGGCCGCAAAAGGCTCCAGGAGATCGGCGGCCCGCGCGGCATCACCCGATTTCAGCGTGGCATCGGCGTACAGCAGCGCGACGCTGCGTTCCTGCGGCGCCAGCTTATACGCGCGGCCCAGAAACTCCAGCGCTTCCGTTTTCGCTCCGCCTGCGGACGCGAGCTGTCCGGTCCGCAGAAACGCCCGGGCCGCCAGCGCGTTCTTCCCGAGGCGCTCGGCCGCCTCCGCCAGTCGAAGCTGGCGGGCAATATTTTCGGGGGCCAGCTGCGCGGTGCGCTCCCAGCAAAACAGCGCATCCTCTGCGCGGCCCGCCTCGTTAAAAATTTCAGCGGCTTTGCTGTATTGCTCGATGGCTTCGTCGAAGCGGTTCTGCTTCTGCTGCAAGAAAGCGTAACGCGCGATGCGTTCCGGCGGCTGGTGACCCGCTGCTGGTCTCAGGAAGCGGTTGTAGATCGCCAGCGCTTTGATTTCGTCGCGCGGCTCAATCAGCAAATCGAACAGCAGCCCGTAGTAAACCGCGGCGCGGTCGGGCTGCTCCATGCGCGCGTACAAATCGCCCAAAGCCTGCGTCGCTTCCTGATGCTGCGGCGCCGCGTCGATGACCGCCAAATACGCTTCGATCGCATCCTCGACGCGATTCTTCTCGAGGAAGCGCTTGGCGCGGTCCAGGTGCTTGCTGATGTCTGCGGCCATCCGTGCGGCTTGCCTTTTACCCTGAGCTACGAAGGGTTACCCTGAGTTCCGAAGGGCTTGCGATTTCCCTGCTTGCTCCAGCGCCGTGTTTCCGCGCTGTATCTCTGTACCGTATTTCTGCCGTATTCCGCGCGAAGTGGACACGAGCCATGCGCTACCGAACGCGGGCTCCTGTTTCGACTGTCCTTTGTAACTATATACCGCTGGCCGAAGAGGGGCAAAACACACGCCGAGCGGCGATGCGGAAAATGCCAAGGCTCCGTGGAATGGCCTTTCGGGCGGTGATTCCCTGCGCGTTACCACCCACCCGTTAACTGGCTCATCGCCTCGTCGCTCGATGCTTTCTTTGCTTCCCTACTTCCTTACTTCTTTACTTCGTCTTGTGGCAAACTGAATGATTACACGGCGCGGTTTTGCGCTGCGTGCGGCGCAGGTCTCGCGCGTGGGAAGCTCCTGCCGGTATTGAACACTCATGGATCCAAAGTTCATACGCAATTTTTGTATCATCGCGCACATTGATCATGGCAAATCCACGCTGGCGGACCGCTTGCTGGAAATGACCGGCGCACTGACGTCTCGCGAGATGCATGAGCAGGTCCTCGACTCCATGGACCTGGAGCGAGAGCGCGGCATCACCATCAAAGCAAAAAGCATTCGTCTCCACTACACAGCGAAGGATGGAAACACGTATCGACTGAACCTGATCGACACGCCGGGACATGTGGACTTTTCCTACGAAGTATCGCGCGCGCTGTCGGCATGCGAAGGCGCGCTGCTGGTCGTCGACGCGAGCCAAGGCGTCGAAGCACAGACGGTCGCGAATACTTTTCTTGCGGCCGGACACAACCTTACGATTCTTCCGGTGATCAACAAGATCGATCTTCCCGCGGCGCAACCGGATTTTGTGAAAGAGCAGATCGAAAACGTGCTGGCGATTCCGGCGTCGGACGCCTTGATGATCAGCGCGAAAAGCGGACTCGGCGTGGATGATGTGCTGGAAGCGATCGTGAAGCGCGTGCCGCCGCCGAAAGGCAGTGCTGAAAATCCTTTGCAGGCGCTGATTTTCGATTCGTGGTTCGACATTTACCGCGGCGCAGTGGTTTTGGTGCGCGTGATGGAAGGGCGCATCACGCAACATACCAAGATCCGGCTGGTTTACAGCAACGAAGTGTATGAGGTCGAAACGCTCGGGACGCTGACCCCGAAGCCGGTCGCGCTGGACGAACTGGAAGCCGGCGACGTTGGATTCGTCGTGGCGAACATCAAGGACGTCGCCGATGCGCGCATGGGCGACACGTTGACCGAGGCTGACCGTCCTGCGCCTGCGCTGCCTGGGTTTGAAGAGATCAAGCCGATGGTTTTCGCCGGTCTGTTTCCTGTGCTTGCCGACGATTACGAGCCGCTGCGTGACGCTCTTGGCAAATTGAAATTGAATGACGCCGCATTTTTTTACGAGCCGGAAAATTCGGCGGCGCTGGGATTTGGATTTCGCTGCGGATTTCTGGGCTTGCTGCACATGGAAATCGTGCAGGAGCGGCTGGAGCGCGAGTTCGGGCTGAACCTGATCACCACTGCGCCGAGCGTGCGCTACCAGATTACACGCGTAACTGGCGAAGTCATCGAAGTCGACAGTCCCGCGAAATTTCCGAATCCCAGCGACATCGAAAAAATCTCCGAGCCGATCATCAAGGCCATGATCATAACCAACGACGAGTCCGTCGGCGGAATTCTGCAGCTTTGCCAGGATAAGCGTGGAACGCAGAAAGGCTTTGAGTATTTGTCGCCCACGCGCGTGATGCTGACCTACGAATTGCCGCTGAATGAAATCGTGCTCGATTTTTACGACCGGCTCAAGAGCGTATCGCGCGGCTACGCTTCCCTGGATTACCATCTCGCTGGATACGTCGAATCGGACTTGATCAAGCTGGACGTGCTGGTCGGCGGCGAGCCTGTTGATGCGTTGTCGATGATCTGTCATCGAGAGCAATCCTATGAACGGGGACGCGAGTTAGTACATCGCCTGCGCAAACTGATTCCGCGTCAAATGTTCGAGGTGCCGATCCAGGCGGCGATCGGCAGCCGCGTGATCGCGCGCGAAACGGTCGCGGCAATCCGCAAGAACGTGCTAGCCAAGTGCTACGGCGGCGACATTTCGCGCAAACGCAAACTCCTCGAAAAACAAAAAGAAGGCAAAAAGCGCATGAAGCGCGTAGGCCAGGTCGATATCCCGCAAGAAGCCTTCCTCGCCGTCCTCAAAGTAACCTCCACCGGCGACGAAGAGTAATAACTGCCATTCTTCTTCTCGAAGATAGCGACTGGGCGTTTGGAGCGCAGCAGTGATGCGCCCCTACATTCATCGAAGCCCTTGAGCAGAATGAACTGGCTTCGGATAGGCCTGAATCTCGCCCGCATTTGGCCATCGCGATCTGAACTTGTGCGCGGGTCATTTTTCGCTTTTCCCTTTGACTTCGGTGGTTAGACGGCCACGGTGGAGTTGCAGGGCTACCGTGTCGCCTATGGCGACTTGAGTGGCGTCGCGGAGGATGTTGCCGGCGGCGTCGGTGGCAATGGCGTAGCCGCGTTCTAAGACGCGGGCGGGGCTGCGCTCTTCAAGCTGCAGACGTAGGCGGTCCAGGCGGTCGCGTTGAGTGCGGAGGATGCGTTCGCAGCGGGCGGCTAGTTCGTGGTCGCGTTTTTCGAGCTGGCGATGCAAGCTGGCAATGTTTGCGCGAAAATCAAACGACAACAGACGAAGGTGCTGAGTGGCGTGGCGGCGGCGGCCCTGTTCCATCCTGGCGCGGAGCGCGAGTTCCAGGCGAGCGGTGAAGCTATTCGAGCGCTGGCGGTAGGCGGCGATGTGCTGGCGGAAATCGAAAGAAATAATACGCAGGTGGGCGGCGGTGAAACGTTTCCTTGAGCGCTCGAGGTTGGTGCGGAAGCCGTGAGCGAGGCGTGAGGTCATTTCGTCGGCGCGCTGGCGCTGTTGCCGCAGCAAATCGAGTGGACGGCGAAAGCCGCGACGGGCGGCGAATTCGTGGACGCGGCGGCTCAGGACCAGGATGCGATAGCGCATCTGCTCGGCAAGCGCGCCGCGGAGTTCGGCTACGTGCTTGTCGAACTCGCGGCGGGTTTGCACCACGAGCTCGGCGGCGGCGGAAGGCGTGGAGGCGCGCACGTCGGCGACGAAGTCCGCGATTGTGAAATCGGTTTCGTGGCCGACGCCGGAGATAACCGCGATCGTCGACTGCGCGATCGCGCGAGCCACGATTTCTTCATTGAACGACCACAGATCTTCGAGGGAGCCGCCGCCGCGGGCGAGAATCAGCACGTCCACCGTTTGCTGACGATTGAAATAGTGCACCGCGCGGACGATTTCGGCGGCGGCACCCTCTCCTTGGACCCTCACGGGATACAACGTGAGATGCACGTTGTGAAAGCGGCGGCGAAGGATGCGGACGACGTCGCGGACGGCGGCGCCCGTCGGAGAAGTAATGAGTCCGATGCAGCGCGGCAGGAGCGGCAGCGGCTTCTTTCGCTCGGCTGCGAAGAGGCCTTCGGCTTCTAGCCGTTTTTTCAGCTGATCGAAGGCTAGCTGCAGCGCGCCCAGACCTACCGGCTCGATGTTTTCGATGTAGATCTGATATTCACCGCGGATTTCGTAGACGCTGATGGAGCCGCGCACGGTGACGTGGAGGCCGTTTCCGGGGCGAAACCTCATGAGGCGCAGCTGGGTCTTGAAGCAGACGCATTTGATTTGCGCGCGATCGTCTTTCAGCGTGCAGTACATGTGGCCGGACTGTGGGAATTGGCAGTTGGAGAGTTCGCCTTCGACGAGGATGTCGGTGAAGTTGCGCGTCAGCAGGTCGCGGATTCTTGCGGTCAGCTCGCTGACGGAAAAGACGCGGCGCTCGGGCATGAGGTTGAATTGAAGCTGGCTCATGGGTGGACACCGAGGACGGGCGATTGGTGACCGGGGGAAGGTGAGGAGGTCGACAGTCGACAGTTGAGAGTTGAAAGTGATGAACCGGGGGTGGTCTGGCGCCGCCGATCGGACCAGGGTCGTGGGGCTGCATGGGCAAGATCGGGTCGCATGGGGCGTGAGGCTAGATTATAGATGGGTTACTCCCCTCCCCCCGGTTTTTTGTAAGTGTTCATTCTAGCTGATTTAAAGTCGTTTAGAATGAACACTTGCATAAGCGTTGATTCTAATGAGGTTATGTTTCGTGGTGCGAATCGGCACGCTGCTAGAAAATAACGCCCGATGCCTAACCGGCTGGGGGATGGCTCCGTTTCGCGATGGAAACTTGAAGTTCAAACCAAATTATAGCATATAGGTACTGTTTGTCAAGATATTACTAGTAAGTGGTTTGGGTTGTGTCAGATAGCTGCTCGCGGCGGAATGTCGTGGCAAGACGCATCGGCCGGGCGGGGCCCTTCGAGGCTCAGGATGAACAAGCCCCGCCCCCACAGGAGTGGGGGAGATACCGCAGGTGAAATGTACGCGGCGCCGGAGAGTAAAGACCGGGTTACTCGGATACGGGGACGGATGGCTTGGTGCCCATTTCCGAAGGTAGTGGGTTGGCGGAAGATTCTTCGTCCCACATGATGCTGAGGACCCACCAGCGCTGGCCGTCGTAGAAGAGTTGAATGCTGTTGATGCCGCGGGCGAAGGGCTTTTCGCTCGGAGCGTTGCGGGATTCGTAGCTGCTGAAGACTTGGGCGATATTCCCGAATCTTTGGACGCGATTGACGATGGCGGATTCGTAGAAGCCGTGGGTAGCGAAGAATTTTCCGGCGCGCTGGATGTAGTCGTCGATGGTGAGGAGGCGAGGGGCCGAGGAGGCGGCGCTTTTTGTAGTGCTGGTGAAGCGCGCTTCGGGGACGCAGAGGGAGCGAAGGCGGTTCCAGTCTCGCTCGCCAGCGGGGCCGGAGATCACGTCATAGAGAGCGCGGAGAATGGCATCGAGAGATTTTACGTCGTCGGGCTTGGGGGGCGGGACGCTGGAGGCGAGATCCTGTGGGGGCGCGGGTTTCTGCTGAGGAATTGACGATTGCGGCTGAGGGGATTGTTGGCCTAGCGCGGACGTCAGCGTTAGGAGCAGCGCGCCGAAAACGGGGAGCAAATATTTCATTCGGGGTCTCCGGATTGACGAGAAGTGATTTTGTGGAAGGACGAGTGCGATCGGCATGTTAGCGGCGGAAGTGTGACACGAGCCAGAGGATGAGGGAAAGACCGATGCTGAGGAGGATCGAGGTTGCGATCGGGAAGTAGAAGGTGGTGTGCTCGCCGCGATGGACGATGTCGCCAGGTAGGCGGCCCAGGCGGAAGGGGAGGCGGCCGGTGAAATAGAGAAGGGCGCCGGCGGTGGTCAGGATAATGCCGACGATTAGGAGGAGGCGGCCTACGTCGCGGGTGGGGTCCATTTCAAGAGTTTAGAAAGAAAGAAAAGGAATGCAAAGACGGAAAGGACGGAAAAGACGGAGCGGGGATATTGGCGGAGAACTTGCCGAGTTGGGGCGCAGCAGTGCTGCGCCCGTACATTTGTGTTTTAGATTAGGTCCAGGCCTGGGAAGAAGTAGGCGATTTCGAAGGCGGCGGTGTCTGGGGCGTCGGAGCCGTGGGTGCAGTTGGTGCCGATGCTGGTGCCCAGGTCGCAGCGAATGGTGCCGGGGGTGGCTTTTTGGGGGTCGGTGGCGCCCATGGTGTCGCGCCATTTTGTTATGGCGCCTTCGGCTTCCAGGACCATGGCGATGATTTTGCCGGACGACATGAAATCGGTTAGTTCGCCGAAGAACGGACGGGCTTTGTGGACGGCGTAGAAGCCGCCGGCTTCTTCCTTGGTGAGATGCATGGATTTTATGGCGACGATGGTGAAGCCGGCTTTGTGGATGCGGGCTAGGATTTCGCCTTGCTGGTTACTGCTTACGGCGTCGGGTTTGATGATTGCGAAGGTGCGTTCGAGAGCCAAGGAAAATTCCTCCAGAGTTCTTACGTTCAGGTTCTTAACAAAAGGTTGAAACGGACACAGACTGAAGTCTGTGTTGCCAACCAGATTCGCCGGGCTAAAGCCCGGCGCCTACATTTACGACAACGGCGCTAGTCACACCCAAGGCGCCCGCCACGGTCGGCGGCCGCTACAACTACTTTAAGGCGGCGGCTACTGCTGAGCCTAGGTCCGCTGGGGTTTCGATCGTGTGGATCCCTGCGGCTTTCATTGATGTGTATTTGTCTTTTGCGGTGCCTTGTCCGCCGCTGATGATTGCGCCTGCGTGGCCCATGCGGCGGCCCGGCGGCGCGGTTTGCCCTGCGATGAAGCCTACGACCGGCTTTTTTACGTTGGCCTTGATGTATTCGGCGGCGCGCTCTTCGGCATTGCCTCCGATTTCGCCGATCAGGATGATGGCGTGCGTGTCGGGGTCTTCGTTGAACATTTTGATGGCGTCCAGGAACGAGGTGCCGATGATGGGATCGCCACCGATGCCGATGCAGGTGGATTGGCCGATGCCGAGTTCGGTTAGTTGATGGACGGCTTCGTAAGTCAGCGTACCGCTGCGGCTGACGACGCCGACGTGGCCTTGCTTGTGGATGCGGCCGGGCATGATGCCGATTTTGCATTTGCCGGGGGAGATGACGCCGGGGCAATTGGGGCCGATCAGGCGCGTTTTATTGAAGTCGATGGTGGCGGCTACGCGGACCATGTCGATGACCGGAATGCCTTCGGTGATGCAGATGATTAGCGGCATTTCCGCGTCGGCGGCTTCGAGGATGGCGTCCGCGGCGAAGGGTGGCGGAACGAAGATTACCGTCGCATTTGCGCCCGCGGTTTTTACGGCTTCGGTTACCGTGTCGAATACCGGACGCTCGAGATGCTTGGTGCCGCCTTTGCCGGGGGTGACTCCACCCACGACGTTGGTGCCATACTCGATCATTTGCTGTGCGTGGAAAGTGCCTTCGCGGCCGGTGAAGCCCTGGACGATGAGGCGGGTTCTTTCGTCTACGAGAACGCTCATCGCGCACCCCCCGCCAGAGCCACGACCTTGGTTGCACCGTCCTTCATGCCGTCCGCGATGGTGAAATTCAGGCCGGAATCGCGGAGGATCTGCTGGCCCATTTCGACGTTGGTACCTTCCATACGAACCACGACGGGGACCTTAACACCCAGGTCTTTCGCAGCGGCGACAACTCCAGTGGCCAGAACATCGCAGCGTAAGATGCCGCCGAAAATGTTGATGAATACCGCGCGGACGCTGGTGTCACTCATCAGAATACGGAAGGCGTTTTTCACTTGTTCCGCGGATGCGCCGCCGCCCACGTCGAGGAAGTTTGCGGGCGAGCCGCCGGCGTACTTGATGATGTCCATGGTGGCCATGGCGAGGCCAGCGCCGTTGACCATGCAGGCGACGTTGCCATCGAGCTTGATGTAGTTCAGGCCGTACTTGGAAGCTTCGACTTCGAGCGGATCTTCTTCGTCGAGGTCGCGGAGCTCACGAAGTTCCTTGTGGCGGAACAGACCGTTATCGTCGAAGGTCATCTTGGCGTCGAGGGCAACCAAACGGCCGTCGCCGGTGATTACGCAGGGGTTGATTTCCAGCATGGAGGCATCGGTATCGACGAAAGCGCGGTGGAGCGCCTGGAAAAATGGGGGAGCCTGCGGAGCGGCGTCGCCTGACAAACCGAGACCAAAGGTGAGTTTTCGGGCTTGATAGGGTTGCAGGCCAACGGCCGGGTGAATCGTCTCGCGGAGAATGGCGTCGGGATTCTCTTTTGCGACTTCCTCGATCTCCATGCCGCCCGCGGTGCTGGCCATGAAGACGACCTTGCCCACGGCGCGATCGACGAGAATGCTGAGGTAGAGTTCACGTTTGATGTCGAGACCTTCTTCGATGAGCAAACGCTTGACGATGCGGCCGCTGGGCCCGGTCTGAACGGTCACGAGATTCATGCCGAGCATGTGACTGGCGATTTCCGCGGCCTCGTCGGGGGAGTGAGCGAGCTTTACGCCACCGGCTTTGCCGCGCCCGCCGGCGTGGATTTGTGCTTTGACGACAACAATAGGCGTGCGGAGGCGCTGCGCTGCGGTGCGTGCTTCTTCCCGGGTAAATGCCACCTCACCGCGGGGAGTCGTAACGCCGTAGCGAGCCAGGATCGCTTTGGCCTGATATTCGTGAATCTTCATCGGGTTCCGTGTTCGGTGTGACCTTGGAGCGGTCTGCCAATGTTAGAATTTATCTGCCTGCAAAACATCAAAGTGTAACCGGAAGGCCGGGGACGGGGCAAGGCGGCCGCTGAAAACCGGGGAAAAGACAGCTTGTGCGTGAATTGCAGTTCCTGCCGAGGTGGGGCACAGCACTGCTTTGCCTCTACAGCGGAAATTTCTGAGCGCCGCAGATGCCGTGGCGGATGAGGATCGGATGTCACTGGAGTTGCTTCGACGAGCGGAAAAAGGGCACGTTTTTACGCGCTTGGAAGCGGAAGCGGTGATGGAAGAGCTGCTCTCGGGGCGCGCGGAGACGCTCGATATCGTGCGTTTGCTCACGGCTCTGAACCAGCGGGCGGTTGGCGTGGCGGAGCTGGCGGGATTTGCGTCTGTCATGCGGCGATTCGCGGCGCCGGTGTTTGCCGAGGGCGAGGCGCGGCCCTTGCAGATGGTCGATACGTGTGGCACCGGCGGCGATGGGTTCGATGCGTTTAACGTTTCCACGGCGGCGGCGATCGTGGCTGCGGCGGCTGGCGCGCGCGTGGCGAAGCATGGCAACCGCGCGGCGAGTTCGCGCAGCGGGTCGGCGGATGTGCTGGAGGCGCTGGGCGTCCGGATCGATGTACCGTTGGTGCGGATGGGTAGCGCGATTCGCGAGTTGGGGATCGGGTTCTTGTTTGCGCCGGCAGCGCATGCGGCTACACGGCACGCGGTGCCGGCGAGAAAGCAGATCGGGGCGCGCACGGTTTTTAATTTGCTGGGACCGTTGACGAATCCTGCGGGCGCGCAATCGCAGGTGCTTGGCGTGTTTTCGGCGGACGCGATCGATCTGGTTGCGGCGACGCTCGCGGAACTGGAAGTCGAGCGGGCGTTGGTAGTACACGGCGCGGGCGGCTTGGACGAGATTTCGCTGGCGGGCGAGACGCTGGTCGCGGATGTACGCCGCGGCGCGGTAAGCGGGTATACCGTCACGCCGGAGGATTTTGGCATGACGCGAGCGCCACTCGAAGCGATTCGCGGCGGGTCGGCAGCTGACAATGCCGTGACGATTCGCGGCATTTTCGCGGGCGAGACTGGCGCGCCGCGCGATATCGTGGTGATCAACGCTGCCGCCGCGCTGGTGGCTTGCGGCGTCGCCGAGAATTTTCTGGAGGCGGCGCGACGAGCGGCCGCGACAATTTCATCCGGCGCTGCTCGGGAGAAATTGCAGGCGCTGGCGGCGTTCACCAACGTTGAGAAGTCTTAGCGGCGTTGCGCCTGGGCGCCCCGTCATCAAGCAGAAGGGCGCATGGCGGTTTTAGGGATTGTCCGGGCTCCCGTAGTCGTTGGACAGAGCCCACGGGACTGCGTTGGCAGTGGCGGCGACCGAACCGAAGATCGCGAATAGAAGGATACGTTTGCGCTTGTGCGAGGGCGCTTTAACCGACTTGGGTTGATCGCCCGGCGCGGTTTTTGTAGAAGGAGCGTCCTCGTTGGAAGCGTCTAGAACAACGCGGTAGGACTTGCCTTCGGTAATCATCTCGGTCTCATCGCGATACTGAATTTTCAGGGCGCCTCGGCGCGCGTAAATCTCAAACGACGACGGAGTGATGATGGTAATTTGCCCGGACGAGGGGACTTGCGTCGCAGGACGAGTGTCGGCCTGATTGGCACGAATCTCGATGACGGCAGCTTGCGGAGTTGCGAACATCACGGTGCCGGCGCTGAGAGTGAATTGCGCGCACTGGTCGGCGCCTGAGGCGCTTCGCAACGTAACCCGGCTTTGCCTGCCCAGGTGGATCATCGATGAGGCGGCGCGGAGCGTCAACGTGCCATCAACATTGGTTGCGAGCGTATCGCCGTCGTAGAGGACGCTCCGGCAGAGACTACCCCGTTGCTGACCGTGGCGTTGCGCGCCTGCGTCACGATACCAAAGACATCTGCGTGGGCGACGCCACTACTGCTGCGTAGTAAAAGAGCTAACAGGAACGCGGGGATCAGACGGAGAACAAGGTTCATTTTCGACACCTCCGCAAGCGACGCTTGCGCGCTCAGCGGCTCAGTCGTAGCTAATGCGCAATATCATTATATATTACTATATATTAATAGGCTGACAGACACAAGGGCGCCGGCGCGACTGGCCGTCCGGCGCTCGCAAGAAACCGTTCGCGCTAGCCTCGCGAAGAATCGAATCGAGCAGATGCCCGTGGAGTCGGATACAATCTGGCACTTCCATCGCTCGATGGGCCGCGCTCCAGGGTGCGTTGGCTCCCGTAGATGGAAAGCCGAAGGGGAGCTGTCTTGAAAATTTGGCTGAGAACTTGCTTGATCACTTTCCTGGTCGCTCTCTTGCCTGCGGCCGTGAGTCCACAGAACTCACCGGGCAAGCTCCGCGTTGCGCCCGCGCAAGTTGTGGAGCAGGTGCGCGACTACCGGATAAGCAATGAAGATCGCGTCGTGCGGGAACTCGCGGAATTCCTGGCGATACCCAATGTGGCCAGCGATACACCAAATATTCAAAAGAACGCGGCGCGTTTGGTGGAGATGCTGGAGGCGCGCGGAATCGAAACTCACCTGCTACCGATCACCGGGCGCGGGCCGGTGGTTTTCGGCAAGCTCATCACGCCGGAAGCGAAGCGCACTGTCATTTTCTACGCGCACTACGACGGCCAGCCGGTGGATGCGGCGGCGTGGACGGACGGCAAGCCGTTCGAACCCGTGCTGCGCGACGCGGCGATCGAGGCCGGCGGGAAACGCATTCCCTTCCCTGAAAATGCGGCGAAGCAACCCGCGAACTATAAGGATGACTGGCGGGTTTACGCGCGTTCTTCCTCGGACGATAAATCGCCGATTGTGGCGCTGCTGGCGGCGCTCGACGCCCTGCGGGCAAAGCGCATCCCACTTAATGTGAACCTTAAGGTGATTTTTGAAGGCGAGGAAGAAGCAGGCTCGACAAACCTGCAGCGCACCCTCGAGCTGCACAAAAATTTGCTGGGCGCGGATCTGCTGATTACCGCGGATGGGCCGGTGCACCCGTCGGGGCGGCCGCTGGTTTTCTTTGGCAATCGCGGCGACATTGGTCTGGACATCACCGTGTACGGGCCGGTGCGGGCATTGCACAGCGGACATTACGGCAATTGGGCGCCGAATCCGGCGATGGAACTGTCGCGGTTGCTGGCGTCGATGAAGGATGCGAACGGCCGCGTGGTCATCGACGGGTATTACGACGATGTCGTGCCGCTGACCGCTCTCGAAAAAGAGTGGCTGGCGAAGATGCCGGACAATGACGCGGAGCTCGAGCACGAGCTGGGCATCGCGAAACCGGAAGGCGGTGGAGAAAAGCTCGTGGAGTTGCTGCAACTGCCTTCGCTGAACATTCGCGGAGTGAGCAGCGCGTATGTTGGCGAGCATGCACAAAACGTGGTGCCCGACAAGGCGGAAGCCTCGATCGATGCACGGCTGGTGAAGGGGGAAGATCCGCGGCACAAGTTCGAGCAGATCGTCGGCTTCATCCGCAAGCAGGGCTACGTCGTGACCGAACGCGAGCCAACGATGGACGAGCGGCGCGCCCATGCGCTGATCGCCAAGATAATCGACGAGGGCGGGTACCGGGCCTCACGGACGCCGATGGATTTGCCAGTGTCGAAGGCGCTGATCCAGGTGGTTCAGGACGCCACCGGCGGCCGCACCGTGGTTGCGCCGGGGTTAGGCGGCAGTGTGCCGATGTACATCTTCGAGGATTTGGGGGTACCGTGGATTGGTGTGCCGATCGTCAACTACGACAATCACCAGCATAGTTCCGATGAGAATCTGCGGCTGGGGCATTTGTGGAATGGCATCGAGGTGTATGCCGCGATTTTGGCGGATTTGGATTGGTGAAACGATCGCTCGCATCGTGGCACCCAGGACGAGAACGTCGTTGCACATCGTGCCGGATTCGCCTCTCCGATGCTGGTTCCTGCTGTGCTACCGTTCTCACCTTATGGTGCAATGAGTTAGAACACGGGTTTGCAAAAGTCGTGATCGGGTAATGGGACAGACCTACTACGAAATACTGGGCGTGGCGGAGAATGCCACTGCGGCGGAGATCGAGGCTGCGTTCAAGGCGAAGGCGCGGGAGGTCCATCCGGACACCGTTCCGGCGGAAAATGCCTACATGCGGAAGGTTGCGGCTGAGGCGTTCAAGGACTTGTCGGAAGCCAAGGCCGCACTGATCAATCCCACCGCGCGTCAAAAGTACGATGCAGAGCTGGCCAGCTCGCGCGGTGCGAAACAAACTCCGCCCGATCCGCGTCCGGAAAATTCGGTCGGGGCAAACGCGCCACCGCGGGACTCTTCGCGCACACGAAGCTCTTCGCGTTTTCGCAAGGGTGCTTCGTCCGCGAACGCGGGCGGGGCGCGGCGCCCTCGTCCAGTCCCTCACCTGCCTGAAATTAAAAATCTGAATGGCTTTTTGTTCATCCTGCTGGGCATGGCCACTATTTTCTTTCTGGCTGCGCTGGTGTGGAGCGGCAGAATGCCGCCCATCTGGCTGGCGACCATAACGGCCGGCTTGGGTATTTTGTCGTTCGTCAATGGGATGCGGCCCATTTCCAGCCCGATTACCAGCGGGCGCACACCGCTCCTTGTCACCGCGGGCTTGATTGCCATCGTTCTGCTCGCCTTGTTGCTACTGTCGCCGTCGTACTTCGACCTTGCCGCCTCGCGCGTCGCCGGCAGTTCGCCATCTCCAAGCAACGCCATGAAGAACGCCCAACCCGGCGCCGCTGCGGGCCACGCAACGCCAGGTCCCACCATTGCCGTCGTTGACGAAAGCGGGGAAGATGCAGCGTTGCCGACGAAAATGTGGACGAACCTGAAGGATGGGCAGGTCTATCGCACGCGCTTGAATGGCGAACTGTTGTCTCTGGAGGCGATCGCCAGCGGCGGAAAGAGCACTGGCGAAATCACCAAATGCGAATTTCATAGGGCGGGAGGCGGAGCGGCAAGTTGGTTGGGCATCTGCACGGAACAGAATTTGCAGGGTGACCGTGAGCGCGACTCGATGGCGACGCTCAGCCAGTTTTCCGACACGCGGCTGGAGGGCAGCACCAAGGATATTCCCGTGTTCGTGATGACGCCTGTGGACACGGTGCCGATGGGCGCGAACCCCCTGACTAGTCCGGAGGCTGTGCCACAGGTAGCGCCGCAAGGTGCGCCACAAATTGCTCCACAAGTTGGACCGCCCGCCGAAGGAGAAGCTATCGCGGAGCCTGATTTGTCCGGGCTGAAAAGTGCGGATCGGGACGCGATCCAGGCTAACTGCGCTTCTGACAAGCTGAACGGGGGCACGGACAAATACAATGAATGCTTGCGGAGGCAGGTCGAGGACTTGAAACGGTCGCCGAGGCCGCGGGGATTTTCCAAACTCAGCAGCGCGGATCGGGATGCCGTGGAGTTTGCATGCACAACCGCGAAGTTGACGCAGGGTCCGGGTGCGTACAACCAGTGCCTGGCGACGCAGATGAATGTCTTGAAGAAGCGGAAGCAGTGAGCTAGCTAACAACTTGCCCCCCCTCCCCACCTTTTTTGTAAGTGCGGATTACCCACAAACCACCTGTGATCCGGTGGAATTTGGATGGCCGATCCCTTCTTGTTTATCGCCACGTTCAGGTACCAGTACGGATCGGGCCTCTCCATCAGTCAACCGGCAAGCGCGAATTGGTCAGGGAGATTGCTCCGCCACTGCGCTCCTGACGTAAACAGCGATAACGCTCACGACCCGGACCGGCTGGTCTCGGATTCTGGGCGGATGACGGGCTAACCGGAAGTAATTCCAGGCTTGAAGTACCGTTCGGGGAAGTTGATAGGGTGTCGTGGATCAACCGGGCCCGAGGCTGCCCAGAAACCCTAGTTCTACCTGGGTCGCAAGTGATTGATTCTGCGTGTTCGAAATTGGCTGATCTGCTTGCCCAAAGAGGGATCCTTTTGGGCATTCCGGACGTGTCATTAATCTGGGTAAAGCCTGATTAGCGATGAATGGGAGTGGACGATAAGCCCAACCTTTGCCACGCGACACCAGAGGTCTTTGACACTCGACTATCAAGGCAATCGAGAAATCTGAATGCACTACCTGCCACTTCTGACAGTTGTGCCTGCTGGTAGATACAGTCAACCTTTCACATAGCCGAAGGGCGCGTCTCCGACCTAGACGTTTGGCATGTCGCGGAGTTATCGGGTCCACTCGCATTAACTTAACTCTGAATGCCACGCTAAAGTTACAGGAGGGAAGCAAATGGAACGCATTTCTACTCATGGGAAATCTCTACGCTTCCTGATCGCGGATGACCACGCGATATTCGCGGAAGCACTACGAGGCTATCTGGAAAAGACTTATACGATTGTAGGGGTGGTGCTGGATGGTCGCGCTTTGGTGGCGGAAGCAATGCGACTCCGGCCGGACGGGATTATCGTGGACGTCAGTATGCCTTTCTTGAATGGGCTGGAAGCAGCCCGGAGAATCAAATTACAGGCTCCCAATATCAAGTTGATATTTCTGACGATGCACGAGGACCCAAATCTTGCCGCTGCGGCTCTCGAACTCGGCCCAATCGGGTTTGTACTGAAACACTCGGCCGGAAAGGAACTGTTACAGGCGATCGATCATGTGTTGCATGGCAAGAGCTACTTAACGCCCAAGCTGAGAGCGGAAGATTGGGTTGCAACCAAGGCCAGGGCGCGCCAATTCTCAAAGGAATTGACCGAGCGACAGAAGGAGATAGTTCAGATGCACGCCGAAGGGCGATCCGTGAAGCAGATAGCCGATGTTTTGGAAATAAGCGAGAAGACTGTGGAGTTCCACAAACACAACATTCAGCAATCGTTCAGCCTCAGGAGCAGCGCCGACATTGTCTTATTTGCCCTGAAACAGGGATTGATCTCGATCGAGCGTTAAGGACCAGAGTTGTGCGCGATAGGTCGGATGACTGGAGAAGTTCGTGCTGGGAGCCAGATATAGAGTAAGCGTTAACTCGGACCTAGGCTGCTGGCGACCGATGGAGAAGATTTTTCTTGGACTTCCTCGCGCTCTTTGCTGCTAGCGTGGGCTTTCTGACCAGTCCCAGCCATTGCATCACAAGAGAATCTCTTAGTCGGGCACATCGCTGTTGCCGATGTCATTTGCTACATATTTGGTACTTTGGGTGTTATTTGGTGTTGCGTGAGTCTAGGCCCAACACTTCTGCGCTTTGATCTACGTGCTGACGGTGAAAAGAGCCGCTCCCATCGTGAAGAATCCAAGAAAGAAGCAAGCGTGGGGATTGGGCCTTCCTCATCTTACTTCTTAGAATCGGACTGCGAAACGTAGGACTGGCCAGCGAGCACCGCTTGTATCGCGGGCACCAAATGACGTTTCATGCTGGACTTCTGCACGTATCCCAACCCTCCAGCTTCCATGCACGCCTCGACGAACTCCCCTTCCGAATGCATGGTAAGGAAAACAAAAATTGCTGAGCAACCAGACTGGCGGAGTTTGTAAACGGCGTCAACTCCGTTCAGGATCGGCATGGTGATATCAGTCACGATGACGTCAGGAAGGAGGCGGCGAGCTGCCGAGACCAATTCTGCGCCGTCGGGTGCTGTCCCTACGACATCAAAATAGGGAGACAAGAGAGCAATCTCCGCTTCGAGCAGCGCTCGGTGGTCATCAGCTAGTAGGACGCGTGGGCGAATCAAAGTGTCCCCCACAAGCATAGTGACGGGCTCGGCTTAGTCTCAGAGCGGCAAACCGGGTAGAACAAAATGCTTCATTGAGGCTAAGCGCGGGAAGAATGCCGGGCTACTAGGGAAATACCTAGGCGCAGTGACGCTGCGAAATGCGCTCCTAGCCACTTCTTCGAACGGCATTAGCCAGGACCGGTTTGGTAAGGAACGAGAGCGGCCCTTGTTTGAAGGCAAGCAAACCCAGATCTGTGGTTCCCCCTGAGGTTAGAAGTGCTTCCGGAGCGGCATTCAAAGATCCTCAAATACTCAAACCTGTGACTAAGGGGCCCAAGCTTTGGCAGCTTACTCGATTGAAGTGAGCACCCACCGGACGAGTTCATAGTCGCCGTTTGATAGGTCGGGAAGCCTGGTTTTCAGTGCTTGGAGCAGCGCCCCATCCAAGGGTTCAGGGCGAGGTTTCTCTCCACTCTTCTCGAATAGTTCACGGTATGCGCGTGCGAAAGCGATTACCCCTTGGAGAGACACCAGTGCGCATCCTCGAAATGCTTCTATGACGAAACCGCCGCTTCTGACGTCACGTCCCCCAAGAGAAGCGAGTTCGACCCAGTAACGATGTGCCAATTCGACATTGGTAGGGTCGGAATCGAGAGTTTTCTTGAGGTCGGCCAGCTTTTGTTGAATTGGATATTTGTTTTCCGCCATATGCGTCCACGACGCGATCGCCAAACTATTTATTCTGACACAAAGCATAAGATTTCAGGAAATGCTAACGCCGGGACGGAAAATTCGGTCGTGACACGAATTAACACGGTTACCGGTCAGGTGAAGTTCTCTTATTACGCCGAAACAGGCATTCGACCGCGCAAACCTTTTGTATTGTTGCTGAGTCTGATTTATAGAGAGTGACTTTTTATGTCAAAACACATCCTGATCGTCGATGACAACGAGACCTATCGGAAAGTCACTCGGCTTTTTCTAGAGAGCCAATTGGGCCTTGAGGTTTGCGGCGAGGCAGTTGAGCGTGGACGCCATCGAAAAAAGCGAAAGCATTGCAGCCTGACCTTGTCGTTCTCAGGTTCAAGTCGACCAGCGGAAAAACACGACGCTGTGACACAGTCAGCGTCAATCAACGAACGGGTGAAAGCAGGAGGATGGACTGACTGAGCACTACCATGTGCCAATGCGCACGACCGCCTGCGTCGAGATTTTCAAGCCATCCTCCGGCCGGATCTGCGCCACGTCGTTCATCCAACTATGAGTATATTCAACGTTTAGGACTCGCCAGGCGAACGGTCGCGCGATCACCACGTCCAGTCCCCCGCCCACGGCAATACTCGGGCCGTTGTTCGACACTTCCGTCGACCAGTCGCTGCGCTTCGGATAGTGCGCGAGAGTGCCATCTCCGTCGTTCCAATCCTTCATGAGTTTTGCGCGGAGGGTGTCATTGTCAACTTCCATAGTTACTTTTCTTCCACCGAACTGAAACTGCGCGAACGGAGAGAAACGGTGTGCGGCCATCGGGGTCCACCGAAAACCTCCGCCGTAGAAAAGCGAATCGGCACTGATGTTCGAATGCGGCATATTCATGATCAGGCAGCCGCTCACTTCGGTGATCACTTGCAGGGAAGGGTTCACACGGGCAGCTCCCGAGCCACCGCCGCCGATGCAGGTCCCTCCTCCCAGGAACGTTTCGTAATACGGAAAGGCAGTAAGTTCGATGCTGGCTTCTTTCGGGTGCGGATGGGTAAACTCGACCCCGGCTGGCATCCAACTATTCTTTACGAATTGAAATGGCTTTTCACCGCTCCCGTTCTTGTAGTCTTCCAGCAATTGCTTACGAATTTCGAAATTGCTGCCGAAGAGATTGAGACGCGTATCGCGAACCCACGGTGCTCGGAAAGCCATGATATTGGCAAAGGTCCGGCCGGGATTCAGAAAGCTTCGTGCCAGGATGATGGCGGCCCGATTCGCGGTGCGATTCTCCAGAGCCATGATTAGATAGCGATCCGCCGCGTCTTCCGCAAGCATTGTGCAGAAGCCCAGCGTAGGGGTGTCCACCAGGGTGATAAAGCCAGGCGAAGCGTGCAGCATCACATTTGCGATCGATGCCTCACTCACGGGACCGATTTTCCACTGGGTGTGCCAGACTGCTCCGAACGCCATCGAGCGCAGCATGCTGATCCAGTATTCGCGGCCGTCGCCCCACTGAACTCGACGGTACTTGGGGTCATTTTGCCGCTCGATGTATCCAAAAATTGAGCCTTCGATTGGATGCCCGATGTAGGGGGCCATAAAAGTATCGCCGTCGCTCCAGCCTCGAAGCTCGGAAACGGACTCTGTGTAGTGAGCGAACCAATGTCCATTCAATGCATCACGCGTGCCTGGCTGGAGGGCGATATCAAACGTATGCATGATTCCCGTGTAGAGAACTGATTCAGCGATGGCGGGGAGCCAGCGGAACCGGGTGTCGCTCTCCGCGCGAGTCTTCGAGTCTTGCGTTTTGATAAACATGCTCGAACTGCTGGATTCCTTGGCTGATTTATCTAGAGGGTCAGATTTTGGACGAAAGGTTGCAATCGGCGCATCGGATAGAGGCTCGGTTGGCAATCCCGCGGCAGATGGGAGAAACCATTCTTGATCTATGGATCGCAGCAATTTCGATTGCGCATAGGGTGCATCCGGCGGTCCAAAAGCCAGACCCGGGGGACCTTGCGCAAAAAGCGGGATTCCGCACACGTAGTTGCAGGAGAGCACCAAAAGGAAAATACATTTCAAGAATAGTCTCATCGGACACCGTGGCCCTTGCAAGGAGTCAGACGACAACCTGGAAACTGCTGTCGTATCGAGTCATCGGACTTGTTTTTGCTCTCAAAGCTATCGCATATCCATCGCACATACACATATCTGCGCTGGGGTCGGGAGCATCACAATCCCAAGACGACGCTAGCGATAACTCGACGCCGTCACAACTAGGGAAACCCCTAATAACTGCCGAGAACGGTGGCCAAGTACCCAGTAAACTCGGATCACCGGAAAGGTAGTCTCTGTGAGTCTCGCACTCTTGCGAATTGGGCAACTGTTGGCCCAATGGCAATGGCCTCACGGTGCGTCGGGCGCTATCTCAATGTCCGCGTCCAGCCAGGCAAGGAACAGCTTGTATCCAACCGACAAAACAATCGGGCCGACGAAGAGGCCGATAATGCCGATCGCCAAAAAGCCGCCGATCGCACCTAGGAAGACAACAATGATGGGAACCGGGACGCCCCGCCCGAGCAGCAACGGCTTCAAAACGTTGTCTATGAGGGCGACGACAATACACCAAATCAAAAAGGCCACGGCCTTGGCAGTGCTCGCGGTCGCAAAAACATAGATCACGGCGGGGATCAGCGCCAGGATCGCCACCTGAAGCACAGCCGCAATGAGAAACAGCAGCGCCCAGAGGCCCGCTCCTGGGAGGCGAACCACCAGAAAACCGAGACCCGCGAGTAGAGATTGGATCAAAGCTACACCAAGGATGCCGGTGGTAACGCTGCGTACTGTCGCTCCAGCGAGTGCTTCATACTCCGCGCCCTTGTTGCCGAAAAGATGGATTGCAAGTTTTCTCGAAACTCCCGCGCCCTGGGTAGAGTTGGCGAGAAAGAATCCCGCAATCAGAATCGACACGAAAAACTGCACCACGCCCAGTCCAACCCCGGCGGCCGCCGAGAGTAGTCCGTTGGTAGCCGCTTTAAGCTGCGGAGCCAGGCTCCGAAGTGCGACAAGGAAATTGTTGGAAGCCGAGCTCCAGAGCTCACTCAAGGGTTTGCCAATGATGGGCCAGGTTGCAATAGTCGGCGGCGGTGGTGGAATCGTCAGGGTTTCATTCTGAAGACGGACCGCGAGCCCGTGGAAGCCTTCGACCAGCGTTTGAGTGAGGAGCGCAATCGGCACGATCAAGACGATGAGGAGCAGGATGGTAAATAAGATAGACGCAAAGCCGCCTCGTCCGCCCAACTGTCTCTGCAGCCAGCAGTATCCTGGGTAACCCGCAATAGCGATGATCAGTCCCCATGCGACCAAGATGATGAACGGTTTCAGAATACTAAGGCAGGCAGCAGCAAGCAGAAAGATAAGCCCAATGTGAATGGAGACCTCAACGGCTCGGTTCAGATACGACTTATCGGGTGTCGGTCGGTCAAGAGTCACAATGTATTCTCCCAGGTGTGCTCTCTGGCAATACTTGCGCGTCATCGCATCGTCAAGAGGCTCAAGCAGGGCACCGACGCCATGGTGGCCGGAAACATCGGCGGCCGCGACCAACATAACGTATTCCGCCGTGCGCACTTTTTTTTGCCGAGTTGCGCCGCTGACCGAATACAGACATCGCATCTCAACCTTACGTTTGATTTCGTGTCCGTACGACTAGGGAATTCCCTAGTGGATAGGTAGCTGGGCCAAGTCTAAAAAGTTAAGCACAGATCACACGCGAGCGGTGGGGTTCAACTCATCGGCGATGACCAGTCACGGAGGAAGGGAAATATGCAATCCAATACCCACAATCCTTTCGACGAGTTCTTCCAAGTGTTTGGCAACGCAACGCGGAGCGAATTGATTACCCTAAGGGAATTTCTCGTAACGGAGCAGGTCTCGGCGTGGGCCGCGAATGATGTGATGCAGGCGGCTGGTATCGACAAATTGTTCGCTCGTATAAGACTTCTTTTGGAACGCATCGAACAACGCGAGTTGATGATGGCGACGCAAGCAGCGGAATTTAGCGGCGTGAACTGAATGACCCCGTCGTTCCGGGGGTTGCTTACAAACTGATTGGCGTGGAAGAGGAACAGCGTCGCAAAGCCAGGAAATCCTCTCGACCAAAAGGTCGTGGGAGCGAGGAGGATCCATTCGCTTTCAGACCGGTAAATTCCCTTTTACCATACTTGAGACATACTAACATTTCAGAAATTACTTCACCGGCAGTGCAAGAAACCTCGAACAGAAAGAGAAGAACGCTAGCTGGCATTCCTCATAAGCTCCCCGAGCATAGCGTTCCCTCTTAGCTTATAGCTGGATGCGATTAAAACCCAGGTACGAACGAATGAACGGCGAAAGCAGTCGGCGCTTGGGTCCTCCACAACCTTGTTCAACATGGAAATATCTTCCAGGGCTGCTAGCATTAATCCTCCCTGTGTTCTTGCTAGCTCCTGTCGCACCTGGAAAGGTCCCGCAAAAGAAAAACGTGCTGGTCATCACAGAAGTAGGTCCGTCTCACCCCGCTATCAGCTTGATGATGCAACAAATTGTCGCCTGGGTGCAGAAGTCAAATACTCACGATGTCGAGTTTTATTTTGAGAGTCTCGATCTGATGTCATTTCCAAGCGGCCCGTCGGGAGAAGAAGCACGAGACTGGCTTACGAAGAAATATCGCAGTCAAGAATTGAACGTGGTAGTAGCGGTGGGCCCGGGCGCGGTGGATTTTCTTTCAAATCCTGCTCAGACTATGTTCTTGGAAATTCCTATCGTTATTTGCGGTACAAGTGCCGCTCAATTGAGCAATCCAAGGCTCGATTCCAGATTCACGGGAACGTGGTTGACACTTGAACCCGACAAAACCCTTGAAGTGGCATTGCATCTTTTCCCAGACACGCGTCACGTTTATGTGGTAGGCGGCAGTTCCCACTTCGACAAGGTGGTAATGTCGGTTGCGCAAGCAAAGCTCAGTTCCTTCAACAACAGAGTGGACATCCACTATCTGCCTCAAATGGAACTGGGAATGTTATTGGCGCAGTTAAAGAGGTTACCCGACAATTCCATCGAGCTGTACACCTCCTTCTTTCAGGATTCCGCCGGAACTAGATTTCTCAATGCAACAGAGGCACTCCCTATGATCGCGGCAGCCTCTAATGCCCCGGATTTTGGCATGTCCGACACGTATGTCGGACACGGAATTGTCGGCGGATACGCGATGACATTTGAAAAGCAAGGGAAGATTACAGCTCAGATCGTTTTGGAACTACTGGACGGGAAGAAAGCCCATGAAATTCCTATGCAGACTCTTCCTGGCGTGTACATGTTCGACTGGAATGAATTGCAGCAATGGCATATTCCAGTAAGCAGCCTACCTTCAGGAAGTGTCGTCCTGTTCCGTGAGCTCAGTCTGTGGAAGCGCACTCGATGGATGTGGATAACGGCGTTCCTCCTCGTCTTCGGCCTATCTTCTATCATCGTTTATTTGCAATACAACCGCAGGCAGTTAGAACTCGCCAAAGAAAGGCAATCACAACTAAGCGGCATGCTGATCAACGCGGGGGAGCAAGAGCGGAGCCGCGTAGCTTCCGAACTCCATGACGATTACAGCCAACGCCTGGCGCTGCTAGCCCTGGGAATGGAAAACGTCGCGGAGACAATTCCGACTTCGGCCCAGGAGGCGACCCGCCAATTGCACGAACTAGTGGATTCCGCCAGCGAACTCGGGGCCGACCTTCACACACTTTCCCATCATCTGCATTCCTCCACGCTGGAGCGCTTGGGGCTGGTGCCGGGAGTGAGGGCGTTTTGCAAGGAATTTCAGGCACAACAAGGTGTGCGGGTGGAATTCACCCACAATGAAATTCCGCAAGCAATCCATTCCGATGCGGCCCTCTGTTTGTTCCGAATCGTTCAGGAAGGGCTTAGGAATGTGAGCAAACACAGCGGTGCAAATGAAGCTCAGGTGCGTGTCTACCAAGACGGCAAGAAATTAATCGTCGTTGTCATTGACCAGGGCTCAGGATTTGACACCCGGAAGGTGGGAATGAAAGAAGGCCTCGGCATTTTAAGTATGGAAGAACGCGTCCACTTATTGGGTGGACAGTTCAAGATTCATTCGGAGCCAGGGAAAGGGACACAACTGGAGGCTTGGCTGCCTCTCGAGCGGGCTTCGGGGCTGGGGGCCAGCTGAACAGTCGGCGGGCGCACTCTACAATGGCAGCACAAGAAGGCTGCGCTATGGTCGCGGCGGCGGTTTTTTGAGCTCACCGCCGATCCGACCGGATTTCTCTCCTGATTCACAAGCACCCGACGAACCGATTGACGACGGAAGACTTCTCAATGGCAGATCATAGAAGAACCCAAAATGTTCGACCTGCGATTTGCTCTTACTGCGTCACCTGGGAACCCAAGAATCCGAATAGCGAGTTCACCTGCAGAATGACAACCGTAGGGCTCGGAGACCTCCCTAGGTGCTTGTTCCGCGGGCCCATTTCCCCGCTCAGCATCGAAGTTTGACACCTCCATTTGCTCGGAGCCTCGCGATCTAGGTTGCCGGCGCAGCCCGGGCTCACCTAGGCCGCAGATATCGCCGAACGGTTGGAATTTGAACAGGACGCCATCCATGGGCCATTAGGGATTTCCCTAGTTGTGGGAACGACCCTTCTGGTTAGAAAGTCAGGCGAAGGAAGCCCCTTCCTGTAAAGAAGAGACAGGAGTGCGGGCGGATCTGTACAGGGGTGGAAGTAACGAAGGAAAGCTCAATTATGAAAATGAAAACTCTCGGCTCTAAATTTCTCTGGAAAGTCGCGCAAAGCTTTGTCGCCGTTCTGTGTTCTGCGCTGCTTGCGCCCGGAGAAGCAATTTTAGCCGCTCAGTCACAGGAGCAGACCGCTCCGCAAGACCAGCAAGAAGCCCCCAAAATTCCCCCGGATCAACTTGACTCGCTGGTTGCGCCCATCGCGCTGTACCCGGACCCGATGCTTGCGCAAGTGCTCGTGGCTTCGACTTACCCGCTGGAAATTATGCAACTCCAGCAATGGCTTGCGAAAAACAAGAATTTGAAGGACAAGGCGCTGGCGGATGCTGTGCAAAAGCAGCCCTGGGATCCCAGCATCCAGGGCCTGGCCGCAATGCCGGATGTGGTGAAGCGTTTGGCGGATGACATTCAGTGGTCAACCGACCTCGGCAACGCGTTTCTCGCGCAGCAAAGTGACGTCATGGAGGCCGTGCAGCGCATGCGTCAGAAAGCCCAGGGGAAGGGTAACCTGAAATCCACCGAACAGCAGAAAGTGGAAACCAAGGTGGTGGAGTCCAAACAGGTTATCGTTATTGAACAGGCCAATCCTCAAGTCGTTTATGTTCCGAGCTACGACCCAGTCGTCGTCTATGGCGCGCCTCCTTACCCCTACCCCCCCATTTCCTATCCGCCGCCGGGGTATTACGCGGCAGGAATGGCAGTTTCCTTTGGAGTTGGACTTGCCATGGGGGCAGCGTTCGGCGGAGGTTGGGGTTATGGTTCCGGGTGGGGCGGAAACAACGACATCACGATCAACAACAACAACAATTTCAACCGCAACACCAACGTCAACGGCGGCAACCGCGTAAACAACCAACCTACTCGCGGCGGCGGCAACCGTGGCGGCGCAGGAGGCAATAGCTGGCAACACAACGCGCAACATCGCGGCGGAACGCCCTATGGGAATAAAGCAACCGCCAATAAATACGGAGGAACAACCCGAGGGGCTTCGGCATCCGACCGCCAGGCCGGTGCCCGCCAGAATATCTCTCAGCAGGGCAACAGACAACAAGCCGGCACGCGTGACGCCGGTTCACGCGGGCAACAGTCAGGCGCCAGCAATCGTGCCGGTGGCGGGGCAGACCGCGGCGGAGGCGGGGGAGATCGCGTAGGCAATCGCAGCGTATCCTCCGGCGCCGGCTCTAAGGGAGGTGCCCTTGGTGGTGGCTCGAGTGGGGCGAGTGCGAGTTCGGCGCGTGCCAGTAGCAGCCGCGGCAGTTCCAGCATGAGCTCTCGCGGTGGGGGTGGTGGCGGTTCGCGTGGTGGCGGCGGACGGCGGAGGTAGACAATTCATGGAGAAGGAAACGCAAATGAAATCGCAAGAGATGAATTCGTACGCAAGGACTGCTCTCAGAAGGCTGTGGATCGTTGGTTTCGCATGCGCGCTGGCGCTTATCTCCGCCTCGTCCACATTATCGCAAAAGAAAGAAACGGCAGCCCCGCAGCAAAGCCAGAAGACCTTCGCTACACCGAAAGACGCGGCCGAGGCCTTCATTCAGGCGACGAAAACGTTTGATGTTCCGGCTCTGATCGAGATTCTCGGACCACTGGGTGAAGACCTGGTCTCCTCCGAGGACCCCGTCAAAGACAAAAATCTTGGAGCCACTTTTTATGCAAAAGCGCAACAGAAAAACTCCATCGTGATTGACAACAAGAATCCGAATCGAGCCACCCTCGTTGTCGGAGATGATGACTGGCCTTTTGCGATCCCCATTGTTAAGCGAACTGGGAGGTGGATCTTTGATAGCGCTGCCGGCCGCCAGGAGGTGCTCTACCGCCGCATTGGCAGCAACGAACTGGATGCAATCGAAATCTGCCGTGGCTATGTGGATGCCCAGAACGAATATGCTCTGGAAAAACACGATAACGCGAAAGTGAACCAGTACGCACAGCGTGTCATCAGCACCCCTGGCAAACACGACGGTCTGGTGTGGAAGAACCCGGACGGAACCCTCGGCGGGCCCATTGCCGAGAACATCGCGGATGCCTTGCAGCAAGGCTACACGGATAAGTCCAAGCCATACCACGGATATTACTTCAAGATTTTGAAAGGGCAGGGTCCTGCAGCTCCTCTTGGCAAGATAGATTTTGTTGTTGAGGGAGCGATGATCGGGGGCTTCGCTCTCGCTGCTGCTCCGGCGGAATATAGCGTCACCGGAGTGAAAACGTTCATCGTCAGTTACCAGGGAATTGTCTATCAGAAGGATTTGGGCCCGGATACTCTGAAGATTTTCAGGGAAATGGAGCTTTATAACCCTGACAAATCCTGGCAACCAACGGATGACAATTGGCCGTTCGATACGGCAGCGTCTACGGATTGAATCGCTTCTGAAAGTGAGGAACCAAGCGAAACCCATTCGTTGGGGTGCCGCCCTTTACCGCGCGCTGGGGGGTGATGGAATCTGAACGATTCGTAGTGAACCAGCATGGGCGGAACATCCTCGCCGGTGAAGTCACGGACTCCGTAGAGTCTCATTCAGCGAGTTGCGGGAATAAGAGTTTCCCTAGGCTAAGCGAAATAATCGGAAGAGTTTAAGGATGACCGCAATAACCCTGATCGCGGGGTTCCGCTCGAGCCGAAGAGTCTATTCGTCGTGAAGGAGTCAATTCGAATGGCTAAACAAGATGCATCGCAAGAAGAAAAATTCCTCAAGCGGAAAAAATATGAGAAAGAACTGCGGCGGCTGCAAGCGGACCTCTGTAGATTGCAAGATTGGGTGAAATACAAGGGCCTGCGCGTGATCATTGTTTTTGAGGGACGCGACGCCGCGGGGAAGGGTGGCACCATTCGAGCCATTACCGAACGTGTCAGCCCTCGCGTGTTTCGCCTCATTGCGTTGCCTGCCCCTTCGGATCGCGAAAAGTCGCAGATGTATATCCAGCGCTACATGCAGCATTTTCCTGGGGCCGGCGAAATCGTCATCTTTGATCGAAGCTGGTATAACCGCGCCGGCGTTGAGCATGTGATGGGTTTCTGTACGGAAGAGCAATATCGTCAATTCCTGATACTTTGCCCGGCGTTCGAAAAGTACATTGTCAACGCCGGGATCATCCTCATCAAGTATTGGCTGGAGGTTGGCAAGAAAGAGCAACAACGTCGCTTCGAAGCTCGCCTGAAAGATCCCCTGCGCCAGTGGAAACTAAGCCCCATGGATCTGGGGTCTTTCCGTCGCTGGTATGAATATTCGCGCGCCCGCGACAACATGTTGAAAGCTACCGATTCGAAGCATGCTCCGTGGCACCTGATTCATTCCGACGACAAGCGTCGAGCCAGGCTCAATTGTATTTCGCACTTGCTGAGCAGAATTCCTCACAAAGCGGCCCCACGTGATAAAGTTAAGCTTCCGAAACGATCCGATAAGCAGCATTACGACGATCAGGCGCCGCTCAAGGGGCACCGTTTCATCCCGGAAAAATACTGACTCGAAAAGGAGGTTTTGAAATGAAAAAAGTAGCATTTCTCATTTTAGTGGTACTTTTCGGTGGCGTCCTTGGCGCTTACGCTCAGGATGTTCGTTACAATTTTGATAAGAACGCCGATTTCGCGAAATACAAGACTTACAAGTGGGTCGAGATCAAAGGGGCCGACCGTCCAAACCAATTGGTACAAAAGCAAATCACCGATGCCTTGGATGCGGAATTGGCGAAGAAAGGGCTCACGAAAACGGACGGAGAGAATGCCGATCTTTACATCGCTTACCAAACCGCTATCGGAACGGAAAAGGAATTCACTTCCTATAACACGGGCTGGGGCTACGGTCCGGGCTGGGGCGGCGGTTGGTACGGGGGCATGGGTTCAACCATGTCAACAACTTCCACCACGACGATCTACGTTGGTCAGTTGGATGTGGACATGTATGACGCCGCAAAGAAGGAGATGGTATGGCGCGGCACCGCCAGTAAGACCATTGATCCAAAAGCAAAACCGGAAAAGCAGCAAAAGAACCTGGCAAAGGCGGTTGCAAAGCTTCTGAAGAATTACCCGCCGAAGCAGAAATAGCGCTGGGTGGCATGGCGATGAGCTCTTTCGTTCTGACAATTCCGGAAGACACGCCAATAAACCTCCTGTGAGGAACGGGCGACCCGTATGACACAGGAGCATGTGGCCTCGGCTTGTCTCCTTACGTGACCTTGCGAGCGTCGCCAAAAATGGCAAGCTCCTGGCCTAGGATTTCTGATAGTTGCCTGTGCCCCCCGGAGCTCCCTTTGCTCCGCCGTTGACCTCCATGGTCAGGGTGATATTTCCCTTGCCGTCGGTCTGATGGCGATTTTGACGGCATCCCCAGCGGTTTGCGCGCCACTTTGTTAGGCTTTCTATTGTCGATCACTGCTCGCGGGACCGATTTGAAAATCGATGCGCTCGAAATTCTAACGACCCGATACGGACACAGCTTTCACCTCTTGGCATCAAGATCTTTCTTCGTTCCAGGACTTATCCTCCCAGGAGAACCGCTACACCGACCACCGCGCCCCCAAGAATCACCATAACAAGCCCGGCGCGCCCAGGGATGAGCATTAGTACAACGTCCGAACGAATATCCAGCCACGAATAGCAGCACAAGGGCGATTCCATTCGAGGCGCGAAGAGCCAACTCCGCGTCACGCACCAAGATAAATGGGACCACAATAGGGGACATGGACAGGAATACCAGCAAGAACACTCCAATCGCTCCAACCAAGTCCTCCAATGCGAGCCGAGGCCGATAGTTTGATTCAGGCAACTGAGTCAATTCACGTCTCAACGACTCAAATTCATTGGGTGAAAGCAGTGATGCTATCAACGGGGGCAACGCATTCCCAATCAGTTCCTTTCCCGCGACCGGATCAGAAGTTCGTTGCAACTGCTTCAAAAGGGCGGCGCTTCTCCCGCGCCTGCCAAGGCAATCGAGGAGATAGAAGAATGCATCAATAATCCCCCACGCCAGATTGCAGCCAAGCGCTGCCAGCAACATTTTGTGGACATTGCCACGGTCGAATCCGGTAGCCTCAAATGTAGTCGTAAATGTGAGAACGGTGATCAGCCCAAAGAGGAACTCCGAGATTCTCTCCACGGGCTCCAACACACGCTTGATGCTTTTCGGTGAATTTCCAGCCATATTCCGATGAACTGCTCGAGTCGTTTCTTAACTTAGATACCGTCATCCTTGCATAGACAAAACGCGCCAAAATTGCGAAAGCACAGCGCCGCTCATACTGGAAAATGCCCGCGGACCTGCTTGTTTATGCACTCTCTATCGCGAGTGGGCGTGGCGCGCCACTAGGCAAATCCCTAGGTGCGGGAAGGAAAATCGAACTGTTAACATTCCTGACCGGAAAGTTATATCTGGAGTTCGGCAATCACACATAGGCCAACAATTACCCCAATCAGGCGCTGATCTCTTGGCGGCGAGTTGGGGGATTGTGGCCGATTCAGGGATTACAACGAGACTGACTTGTCAACAAGCCCTCAGAGTCATCTAAACCTTCCGTTTGCAGACTGGATCTTCAGCTACCATCGGGACTGGTTAAGGCTGGATTTAATCGCGGGCCTAACTACAGCCGCAGTCGTCATTCCCAAGGCAATGGCATACGCCACGATTGCAGGCCTGCCCGTTCAAGTCGGACTCTACACCGCCTTTGTCCCCATGATGATCTACGCGGTGCTGGGCAGTTCTCGTCCGCTCAGCGTTAGTACCACCACAACGATTGCCATTTTGACAGCTGCTGAGCTCGGCCAGGTTGTTCCCGGGGCTGATTCTGCGACACTTTTCAGAGCCTCAGCGATGCTGACTTTTATGGTTGGGTCAATTCTCGTTCTGGCTTCACTCCTGAGGCTGGGCTCCGTTGCCAATTTCATTTCTGAGCCCGTGTTGGTGGGCTTCAAAGCCGGCATTGGATTCGTCATCGTTTTGGATCAGGTGCCAAAGATTCTCGGCATACATATTGTTAAAGGCACCTTTCTCCACAACGTCTCTGCCATCGTCAAAGGGATCCCTGAAGCATCATTAATTACTGTGGCCGTCGGGGTAGCCATGATCGCATTGCTGGTGGGATTCGAACGATTTCTGCCGCGGGCGCCGGCCCCTCTAATCGCTGTGGCCGCTGGAATAATCGGGGTGCGTTTCCTAGGGCTCCAATTGCATGGAGTGGAGTTAATCGGACGGATTCCCCAAGGTCTGCCCTCGATCACAATTCCAGAATTCACCCTTGCACAAGAACTCTGGCCTGGGGCGTTGGGTATCGCGCTGATGAGTTTTACCGAAACAATTGCTGCCGGCCGCGCGTTTGCGCGGAGCGAGGAACCGCCTCTCAAGGCCAATCGTGAATTGCTGGCCACCGGATTGGCGAACGCAGGCGGTGCTTTCTTTGGGGCCATGCCTGGGGGCGGCGGCACCAGCCAAACGGCTGTGAACCGACTTGCGGGAGCACGCAGTCAATTGGCGGAAGTCGCTACGGCCCTGGCCACTCTGGCCACAATGCTTTTTCTCGCGCCGCTCCTTTCGCTCATGCCCCACGCAACGCTTGCCGCTGTGGTAATTTTCTACTCCATCGGATTAATTCGGCCGGCAGAGTTTGCGCATATTCTCAAAATCCGACGAACCGAGTTCACCTGGGCGTTGGCGGCTTTCGCAGGAGTCATTGCACTTGGCACACTCAAAGGAATTCTCGTCGCCATCGTGATGTCGATTGTGGGGCTGGCTTATCAGGTAGCTGACCCGCCTGTCTACGCCCTGGGGCGTAAACCCGGCACCAATGTTTTCCGGCAACTCTCTGAGGAGCATCCTGCAGACGAGACTTTTCCCGGCCTGGTGCTGTTGCGCATTGAGGGGCGCCTGTTTTTCGCGAACACTGGAAATATTGCAGAAAAAATGCGGCGGTTGGTCGATCCAAGCAAGCCGATGGTGGTGGCAATTGATTTCACTGCTGTGCCCGACCTCGAGTACACCGCCCTAAAGATGCTTAGTGAGGCAATGAAAAGATTGCGAGATCGTGGGGTGATATTGTGGCTGGTGGGACTGAACCCGGGAGTGTTGCGAATGGTTCAAAAATCCGAGTTGGGAGAGATTCTCGGACGAGAAGCCATGCATTTTAATCTGGAGCTGGCGGTCACGAATTACTTGGCTGCGCCCGCAACCCCGCGAGCGTGACGGTTTCTTTGCGTTCACTCTTGCCTTCATCTTTTCGCAGATTTGTGTCTGTGTGCCCGCGATGCTCAACCCTGCATTTATTGCGCGTAACTGCACTAAAACAAAATCGACCTTGCGCGGGCTAGGGATTTCCCTAGTTGTTGCGCTTGTTCCATCCAGTTAGAAAGACACATGCCAAGTTTGTGTCGCCAGCAGTGGGCCGGTATCGGCTAGCTGGCGGGAGTTTCTCATTGCAGCCAGTGACCCAGGTCACTGCGAAATCGAAAGAGCTCCTTTTAATAGCGGAAATCGGAAAAAACTATGGAGGAAATCATGGGTACGCCAGCCAAGCCGGAGGCTCCGCGAGTAGACCAATTTTTCATGGTAGCCGAAGCGCGATTTGATCGTTGGCGGACGCTGCTGCAGGCAGCCCGCAATTGGGAAAGGTCGAGCAACCAGCAGCCGCCAAACCGAGCGGAGCAACGAGCAGCCGTCGCGAATTGTTTCCAGGAGTTGCGTCAGTGGGAGGATTACTTTGCTTATCCGGGACACGCCTTGCTGAAATTGCTTGATGAGCGCATCGCGTCGGGTGACGCAGCGGGTACCGCTCGTCTTGTTCAGTCGATGAGCGCCGCACTGTTGACACATTCTTACCGGACCAACGCGGGTGACTGGGAGGGCGACGAGTTGGCCGCCATCAGTCTGGGAAACCAAGCGACCGGTTCGGGGGAAGAAACCGCGACGCACCGCCCTTATTTCGAAGTGCTGGTGGTGAGCCCCGCGCGTCAGACGGCCTGGCAAGAGTTGACGCAGGACCTCCGAAGGTTGCGTCGGCCCCAGGACAAGTTCGTTTATGAGCCCGTATTTGTTGGCACCTATGAGGACGCCGTCCTGGCGACCATTCTGAACGGCAGCGTTGAGGCGGTGATCATTTACGAGGGAATTCCGTTTGGCTCTTCCCACAACAGCCCTATCCTGCGCGAATTCTTAGCGAGTCACCTTGCCGCCAGCGGTATCGGTGCCAATACCGGCGAGTACGGCCTCGCGCTTGCGCATGGCTTGAAACAGATTCGCCCGGAACTGGACATTTATTTTCTGAGTGATCGGCAAGTAGAGAAAGTGGCTGGCGACGTCACTGCCGGCTGCATCCGGCGCGTTTTCTATCAAGTGGAAGAACCGCTGGAACTCCATCTCAGCATTCTCGACGGCATAGCAGACCGTTTCGACACGCCCTATTTCGACAATCTGCAAAAATACGCGCAACGCCCGATGGGAACATTCCACGCCCTGCCGATAGCCAGGGGCAAATCCATTTTCAAATCCAACTGGATTCGCGATATGGGGAAGTTCTATGGGACAAATCTCTTCCTTGCAGAATCCTCAGCGACCACCGGCGGACTCGATAGCCTTTTGGAGCCCACGGGAAACATCAAGGTGGCCCAGGACAAGGCTGCACGCGCATTTGGTGCCGACCACGTTTTCTTTGTGACCAATGGAACTTCCACCTCGAACAAGATGGTCGAGCAAGCGCTGCTTGCGCCTGGCGACATCATGCTGGTCGATCGTAATTGCCACAAATCGCATCACTACGGCGCGGTGATTTCCGGCGCTTTTCCCCTCTACGTCGAGGCTTACCCGCTGACGCAATACTCCATGTATGGAGCGGTTCCTCTGCGCACGATCAAGAAAGCGCTGCTGGATTTAAAGGCCGAGGGACGCCTGGATCGTGCTCGTCTTCTCGTACTCACCAACTGCACATTCGATGGGCATATCTACAACACGGAACGGGTGATGGAAGAATGCCTCGCGATCAAGCCCGATCTCATTTTCCTTTGGGATGAAGCGTGGTTCGGATTTGCGCGGTGGAGTCCCTTCTACCGCCGCCGCACGGCGATGGGAGCCGCAGCGACCTTGGAAAAGAAATTCAAGGATCCCGCGTATCGCGCAGCATACAAAGAGCAGGAGAAGAAGCTGGGTGCGGAGCTCAAGGCGGATCAGAAAACACTGCTGGAAACTCGCCTGCTGGCCAACCCGGACAAAGTCCGCCTGCGCGTTTACCAAACCAATTCCACGCACAAATCCATGTCCTGCCTGCGGCAGGGTTCCATGGTGCTGGTCAAGGATCCGGACTACCACAAGGTCGAAGAGCAATTTCACGAGGCGGTTTTCACGCATGCGTCCACCTCGCCCAATCTTCAGATTATTGCCACCTTGGACGTGGCGCGACGCCAGATGGAGTTGGAAGGCTACGAATTGGTGAACCGTGCCATTCAACTGGCACTGGATATCCGGCGTGAAGTCAATTCGCATCCGCTCGTGTCTAAATACTTCCGTGTATTGGGCGCGGACGACATGATTCCTGCGGAGTTCCGCAACTCCGGATTTGTGGACTACCTGACTCCCGGAGCGAACTGGGCGACCGCGGTGAAGGCCTTCAAGGAAGATGAATTTGCGCTTGATGTTACTCGCCTTACCTTGGTTTGCGGCTCGGCGGGATTTGACGGCACACAATTCAAGGGTCTGCTGGCCGCTGAATATGACATTCAATTAAACAAGACCTCGCGCAACAGCGTGTTGCTGCAAACCAACATCAACAACACCCGCAGTGACATCGCTCAGCTCATCAAGGTTCTCGTGCAGATTTCACAGGGAATCGAAAAGAAGCTCGCGGAAGGCGGCGCCGCCGCGAAGCAAGCCTTTGAGGCCCGTGTGAAATCCCTGATGACCGATGTGCCAGACCTTCCCAACTTCAGCGGTTTCTTCGACCGTTTCCGCGAAGATCCCGCCAGCCGTACAAGCGAAGGCGACATGCGCACCGCGTTCTTTGCGGCCTACCGCGAGGAGCAATGCGAGCACATAAAACTAGCTAGCCCGGAAATCGACAAGCGCTTGAAGGAAGGGCCAGCGCTGGTTTCCGCTAACTTCGTCATTCCGTATCCCCCGGGATTCCCGATCATGGTGCCCGGACAGGTCATCAACTCCCAGACCATCGAATTCATGCGCAAGCTTGACGTCAAGGAGATCCATGGTTTCAGCGCCACGCTCGGATTGAAGTTGTTGAATCCGGCGTTTCTGCAATCGGCGAAAGGGCCGACGAAGGATTCAACGGAAACGACAAAGCAAGGCAAGCCGAAGGCTGCACGCAGCGCATCGGGCGACTAAGCTTTGCCGGTTGGCCCCTTGGGAAAAGGCTGGAAGGGAAGTATCGGAGGACGACCTCCTCAAAGAAAGGTGTCATACAGGTCTCAAGGGCAAATCCAAGATTGAGGCCAGCCAGTCGAGCTGCTCTCGGCAGCCGGTACGGGGCCCGAATTCGAACAAGGTACAAATTCATTTCGTCCAAGGAGGACAGTCATGGCGAGTGCAACAAGACTTCATCTTTCGGTGACCCTCGAACAACAAAAAGAGTTTGAAAAGCTCAGTCCCTTCGAGCTGAAAGACAAAATGATTCAACTCGCGGGCGACACCGCTCGGCAAAATGCTCAAGCGATGTTGAATGCCGGCCGCGGTAATCCGAACTGGATCGCAACGACTCCGCGCGATGCTTTTTTCACTCTCGGTACATTCGCGGTCCAGGAATCGAAAAGGGTATGGGACGCACCCGACCTGGGCGGAATGCCGCAAAAGAGTGGGATAGCGAAACGATTTTCCGATTTTTTGGCTAAGAATCCCAACGCACCCGGGGTGGGCCTGCTTCAGGCGGCGATCCCGTATGCCGTGAAGGAATTCAAATTCGATGCTGATGCCTTCGTTCACGAGTTGATCGACAGCATCATCGGAGATCAATACCCGTGGCCAGATCGCATGTTGGTCCATGCCGAACGCGTGGTGCAAGAATATCTGGCCAAGGAAATGTGCGGGGGCAAGGCGCCGGCCGGAAAATTCGACATCTTCGCGGTCGAGGGTGGCACGGCGGCAATGTGCTACATCTTCGACTCCTTGATGGTGAACCGCCTGTTGCATCGAGGCGATAAGGTAGCCCTCGCTCTTCCGATGTTCACTCCTTACATCGAGGTTTGTCATCTCGACCGGTTTAACTTCGACATCGTTGAAATCAACGCCAACGAAATGTCTCCCGTCGACGGCCGGCACACTTGGCAGTATCCGGATGCGGAGATTGACAAACTCAACGACCCATCCATCAAAGCGCTCTTTTTTGTGAATCCAAGCAATCCTCCTTCCGTGGCCATGCGCCAAAGCTCCATCCAGCGGCTGTCCACCCTGATCCAGAGCAAGCGCCCGGACCTGATCGTAATCACCGATGATGTGTACGGGACCTTCGTCCCCGGCTTCCGTTCCTTGATGGCTGAAGTTCCCCAAAACACCATTGGCGTGTATTCGTTCTCAAAGTATTTCGGTTGCACAGGATGGCGCCTTGGAGTCGTGGCGATCCATCAGGACAACATTTTCGACAAAGCGATCGCAAAGCTGCCCGAAGAAAATCGCCGGGAATTGAATAAGCGCTACGGCCCGCTGACGCTGCATCCGGAAGACCTCAAGTTTATTGACCGTATGGTCGCGGACAGCCGGTGCGTAGCCCTCAATCATACCGCTGGCCTGTCTTTGCCCCAGCAGGTCCAGATGACGCTGTTCTCGCTATTTGCCCTTTTGGATAAGGACGACCGCTACAAAAAACTCACCAAGGAAATTGTGCAACGCCGCCTGAAGGCCCTCTGGGCGGGTATGAAGCTGCCGCTTCCCGATGATCCATTGCGTTCGGATTACTACGCGACCCTGGACATCATGGTTTGGGCAGAAAAAATGCACGGTCCCGCATTTGTGGAATTCCTGAAGAAACATTACCACCCCTTCGATGTGCTCGTCGCGCTGGCGGAGAAATTCTCGATCGTTCTCCTGAACGGCAGCGGGTTCGCCGGACCAGACTGGTCGGTCCGAGTCTCGCTCGCGAATTTGCCGGATGAGGCGTACTCCAAGATCGGTGAGCAGCTCACGGCAGTGGTGCAAGTGGCTGTTAATGCCTGGAAGGCTCAGCTCCCGGCGTAGTTACATGGCAAGAAATCAAGATTCGGTCTAAGGAGAGATGCGATGTTCATAGTGACATGGTTTTTTGGAACGCTCCGGCAATACCCGGAGATCGCCATCTTCCTCACGCTCGCTCTCGGGTATTACTTCGGGAAGTTCACTTTTAAGGGGATTGGGCTTGGTTCGGTCACTGCCACGCTCCTGGCGGGCGTCCTGATCGGACAGCTCGGAATCACCATCTCCCAGCCTCTCAAGGCGACCGTCTTCCTGATGTTCCTATTTGCCGTCGGCTATGGCGTCGGGCCACAGTTTGTCCGGGGTGTTGCCAAGGACGGCTTGCCGCAAGCGTTCTTCGCGGTAGTTCAATGTGCGTTCTGTTTGGCGGTCCCCGTAGTCATCGCCAAGGTGGCCGGTTACGATTTGGGCTACGCAGCAGGGTTGTACTCAGGGTCGCAGACGATCTCCGCCGCAATGGGACTCTCGACCGACGCCATTAACCGGCTGGGCATGGCCGCTGATCAGGCCAAGAATCTGTTGAACTCGATGCCCATCGCCTACGCGGTGACTTACATGTTCGGTACTGTCGGTTCGGCAATCGTGATTGCAGTGATCTGTCCAGCGCTCGTGCGCATGGACCTTGTCGCAGCTTGCAAGGACTACGAAGAGAAGCAAGGCGGCACCAAGCAACTCGGTGGACCGGGTACGGCATGGCACCGCTGGGAAGTGCGTGCATTCCGTGTGCAGCCCGGTGGCAAAGCCGTTGGCCTCCGGGTAATCGAAGCCGAGGCCCTTGTGCCCGATGCGCGTGTCTTTGTCCTGCGTATCCGTCACGATGGGACAATTGAGGATGCGACCGCGGACACTTTGCTTAGTGAGGGCGATGTGGTTGCGCTCGCAGGCGCGCGCGACGTTCTTTTGAAAATTGTTGGCGAAGGCGCGAAGGAAGTCGAGGACCCGGAATTATTGAGTGTGCCGGTGGAAGGCGTCGACACACTCGTGACCAATAAAGAGGTCGACGGTAAGACGCTCGCCGAGCTAGCAAAGCTTCCTGCAGCACGTGGCGTCTTCCTGAGGAAGATCACACGAGGCGCGACCGCTACAGACATACCCATCTTGCCCAACACCCAACTCTACCGCGGCGATGTTGTCACCGTGGTTGGCCGCACGCAGGACACCACGGCCGCTGCCAAGTTGCTGGGTGTCGCGGATCGGCCGACGGATGTCGCCGACGTGGCGTTCATCGGCGGTGCAATCACGATAGGCGCCTTAATCGGCGCTCTGGTGCTGAAAGTTGGTGGAGTGCCGCTGACCCTGTCAACTGCCGGAGGCGCACTCATTTCGGGTCTCGTGTTTGGCTGGCTACGCTCGGTACGCCCATTCTTCGGGCGGATCCCATCCCCAACCGTCTGGTTCATGAATTCAGTCGGCCTCAACATATTCATCGCGATCGTGGGCATCTCCGCCGGCCCGGGCTTCGTCAACGGCCTGAAGACGCAAGGCATCAGCCTGTTCCTGTGGGGAGCGGTAGCTACCACCCTGCCGCTTATCTTCGGTCTGTACATTGGCAAATATATCTTCCGCTTTCATGACGCGATCTTGCTCGGCATCCTCTCCGGTGCCCGCACGACCACGGCTTCACTTGGCCTGGTATGCGATCGGGCCCACAGCCAGATTCCAGCACTCGGGTACACCGTGACCTATGCAGTCGGCAACACCCTGCTCACGATCTGGGGCATGGTCCTCATCATCCTGCTGTCGTGAAAGATGTCAGTGCGAAAAGGTGGAAACCATCAGGGTGAACCATTGGAAGCTGTGGTGTGTCGCGTGACGTTGGCAGGTAACCAGGGTTCGGAAGGCAAAATTTCAGAACTTGTTGATTGGTGCTCGTGCGGGATGCCGCCGTAAAGGGAGTTGGACATGGAATGGTTAGCAAAACTCTTTACGAAGTATCCAGAGATGGGCGTCTATCTCGCCATTGGAATTGGGTATCTGATCGGGCGGTTAAAGTTTCGCGGTGTTGGTCTGGGTGTAGTCACGGGGTCACTTTTAGCTGGAATCTTCATCGGGAATCTCTTCCACGTGGCTGTATCGGACCAGGCCAAATCCATGCTGTTCCTCCTCTTCTTGTTTGGAATCGGGTACTCGGTTGGGCCCAGCTTTCTTCGGAGCTTCAAAGGAGACGGCTGGCGCTGGGCCGTGCTCGGTGTTTTTGTCCCAGTGATGGGGATTCTGGCTGCTTATGCAGTAGCCAAAGTTCTGCACCTGGACCCGGGCTACGCAGCTGGCTTGCTTTCTGGGTCCCTCACGGAGTCTCCCGCAATCGGCACGGCAAGCGAGGCGATTCGAGGGTTGTCTGTGTCTGCCGAACAAAAGGACCTTTGGGTTGGGCACGTCGCGGTGGCTGACGCTATATGCTACATCTTTGGGACCTTAGGCGTTGTTTGGTGCTGTAGTAGTCTCGCCCCAAAACTCCTTCGCTTCGATCTGCGTGAAGAATCAAAGAAAGTAGAAGCGAGTCTCGGAATCCAGCCGACTAAGGCAGGAATCCAATCCGCCTGGCAAGCCATTGGTTGTCGCGCGTACAAGATTCCACAAGGTGGCCGCGCTGCTGGAAAGACCGTCGCGGAGGCCGAAGCACTTGTTCAAGAAGCGCGAATTTTTGTGGAAAGAATTCGACGCGGCGGGGAGATTTTCACACCTCTCGAAACAACCGTCCTGCAGCCTGGTGACGTCGTGGCGGTTTTGGGGCGCACCGAAGTCTTGGTCGAAGTGTTGGGTCCAACTGCGCACGAAATTGCCGATCCCGAATTGATCCAAATCCCTGTTGCCTCATTCGATCTGTATATCACGGATAAGAGGATTGCCGGGCGAACGCTTCAAGACATTTCGGACAACTTAGACGAGGCCCACGGAGTCCTGCTTCGCGGGATTATCCGCGGAGATCAATCGCTGCCGATTGGGAAGGGAACAATCATTGAACGCGGAGACACCCTCCAGGTAACGGGCTCGGAGTCGACCGTTCAAAAGCTGGCTCCGATTGTGGGCACGATGATACGTCCGACCGAAGAGAGCGATCTCTCGATTCTGGGAATCGCCGTGTTCATTGGAGTGTTGGTGGGTGCTGTCATTACGTTCCCGATTGGGGGACTCAAGATTGCGTTGGGCACGAGTGTGGGAACTCTTCTCGCGGGCGTGATGGTCGGCTGGATACGATCGGTCCGCCCCTGGTTCGGGAGATTTCCAGATGCGGCAATCCTGTTCATGAGGTCTATTGGCCTTGCGGCGTTTGTGGCTATGGTTGGGCTGAAGGCCGGTCCAATTTTTATTTCAGCAGTGCGCGATTACGGCTATGCGCTCTTCTTTGGGGGTATGGTGGTGACCTTGTTCCCCCTCCTGACGGGTCTCTTCTTTGGCTATTACGTTCTCAGGGTCAATCCGGCACTCCTGGTAGGCGGAATCGCCGGCGCGCAAACAATGATCGCAGGTGTCGCTGCGGCGCAAGAGAAATCAGATAGTCCCATAGCCACGCTGGGCTACTCCTATACCGTAGCGTTTGGGCACATTGTTCTGACGATCGGAGGCACGATTATCGTCGCTCTTATGACGTAGTCAAGTATTGAACTGGCAGAGATATTTCAAGCCTCAGAGCCGAAAGTGATTTCGATCTGGTGGCTTGAATAAGCATGAGGAGAATTGCAATGAAAATTTGGAGGCCGTATATTTTTGCAATGGCCCTCTTGATGGCAGCAATTTTGCCGGCAAGGGCGCTGCCACAATCGCAGACTTCCACTACCGATGCTCAGGAATTGCGCAAACTGGTGGAAGATATGCGCGCGCAGATGGGCAAGATGCAGGCGGAAATCGACCAGTTGAAGGGCACAAAGCCCGAATCGGCGCAGGCTCCGCCTGCTGCCGCCCCCGCAGTCCCACAGAATGGCAGCATCGAATCTGTGCCGACTCAGCGTGTGGCTGTTACCTCCGAACAGGTTGGCAGTCAGACGGCCGAACGCCAGGAGTTCTCTGAAGATGCGTCGGCAGCTGCTCGCTGGGATAACTTGCCGCTTGACCCCAAGTACCATGGATTTTTCCGACTGCCCGGCACAGAGACTATGCTGAAAATCGGCGGCTACTTTAAGACGGATTTCATCTACGATCTGAAGCCTGCGGGAAACACCGATTCGTTCATCCCGTCCTCATTCCCCGTCCCTCAACCCACGGCGCTGAACAATACGACGGTTTCGATTCGTCCAACACGCCTGAGTTTGGACTTCAGGGTTCCGTATACAGCGGTTGGTGATGTGCGCTTCTATGTCGAGGGCGACTTTTTTGGCACGAATTCGACTACACCGAGACTCCGCCACGCATATGCGCAAGCGAAAAATTTCCTGGTAGGGCAGACGTTCTCAAACTTCATGGATCCCGATGCCTTCCCGGATACTCTGGACTTCCAGGGACCCAACGGCATGGTCAGCCTCCGAAATCCCCAATTTCGTTATGGATTTGCGCTAAGTCCCAGCACCACGTTCTATGTTTCCGTGGAAAAGGCCAGTTCAGATGTCATTTTCAAAACTCCGCAATTCTCTTCCCAGCCGGATTCTCCGAGTCCCGATGGGGCAATTCGCCTGCGCCAGGAATTCAATCGCGGCCACTTTCAGATCGCCGGCATATTTCGTTCGATTGCCGCGTTTCTTCCAAACGGCAAAACAGATTCCGTTTTTGGCTGGGGCGTAAACACTTCTCTCGGTTTCAAGACTGTTGGCAAGGACAACTTAATTTTCGCAGTCGCCGCCGGACACGGGATTTCTCGATATATCCAGGACACATCCGGACTTGGGATTGATGCAGAACCAACATCTGCCCTGAACCCTCACCTGGAGGCCACTCCGGCGGTTGGGATCGAGGCAGCGTACCAGCACTATTGGTTGAAGAGATTGCGTTCCAGCGCGATCTACTCCTATGCGGCGGTGAACAATGCCGATTTGGCGGCTTCAACAACCTACAATCATGCCACCTACACAGGCACCAACCTAATTTGGAATCCCGGTGGGTCACTCTATCTTGGTGCAGAGTTTTTGTATGGCTGGTCGATGGAGCAAAACGGCCTATCGGCAAATGCGCCCCGCATTCAATTCAGCGCGAAGTACAGTTTCGTAAAAATTGATCCCGATCAAAAATGATGCGATCAAACAGCACCCAGAAGATCAGATCGATCTGGGCGGCGCCTGTTTTCTTGCTCGCACGACAATGCGCCGCTCTGGTTCCCCTGTTGCTTGTGGCCGCCTGCAGCAAGCCGATTAGTCCCGCACCGGCAATTGCTTCGCCAGGCGAATGGCACACGTTCGAAGGCAGTTGGTCTGCTTCAGGCACTCGACAAACGCTCAACCTCGAAACAGGTCACCGCACTTCAACCTTCGATTTAACCGGATCGCTTTTACTCACGGGAGATCGTGGATTGGGTGTAGGGTTCCGGGCGAAGGCGCTCGGCTTTTCCGACAATCTCGTTGGCATGCAGGGCCGTTGTGTGTGGACTGACGAACGCGGTGACAACGTTTACAGCGAATTAAAAGGTGAGTGGGTGGGAACCAGAAATCGCATCGCAGGTACCTTCCTGGGAGGAACCGGACGTTTCTCCGGCATCACCGGGGAGTATTCCTTTCAGTGGGAGTACGTTGTTGAGTCGGAGGATGGCGCAGTGAGCGGCAGGGCCGTCGACCTTAAGGGTCGCGCAAAGTTTGGCTCAGTCGCTGGCACGCTTGGCGGAGAACAAATCAAATGACCACAGCCAAGGCCTCTTTCCGCCGACAGCTTCTGCGAGCCATCCCGTTCGTCCTGGCGCTTGGCATTTGGCTCTGGCCGATACCAGCCGGACTGACGAGGGAGTCCTGGCATCTCTTTGCGATATTCGCGTCGGCTATCGTCTCTGTCATCTTAAATTCGTTTCCACTCTTGACATCCTCGCTGCTGGCGGTATCTGCGGCGGTGCTTACACGCACAGTCGACCCCGTTAAGGCTTTCGCTGGCTTTGCCAATCAAAGCGTGCTTCTCGTTGTAGTGGCTTTTCTCGTCGCGAACGCGGTTGTGAAATCGGGACTGGGACGACGCATCAGCCTTCTGGTGGTGAGTGCGTTCGGACGATCCACCCTAGGGCTGGGCTACAGCATTTTTTTCACTGATGCCATGATCGCACCCGCGTTTCCGAGCAATACAGCGCGCGGTGGCGTGCTCTACCCCATCATTCTTTCTTTGACCCAGAATTCCGGATCCCTACCAGACGACGAGAAGAACCGCAGGATGGGTGGGTATCTTATGTTTTGCGGTATGGCCAGCCTCAGTGTGTCGTCCGCTCTTTGGCTCACGGCCACATCCGGCAATCCAATCGCAGTGTCTTTGGCGGAGCCCTATGGAGTGAAGATCAACTTCGGCTCATGGATGCTTGCCTCGTCGATTCCAGTGTTGACGATGACCGCGTTGCTTCCCTTTATCCTCTACAAATTGTTTCCACCTGGCGTGACTGAGACCCCGGATGCCCCGAAAGCTGCACGTGAAGTACTGCGCAGTATGGGGCCATTGACGCGGGACGAGTGGTTTGTGGCGGTTGCCTTTGCCCTGATGGTGACCGGATGGGTGATGGCGGGGACACTGAAATTGAGTCTTGCTGCGGTCGCATTCGCCGGCCTGGGTGCGCTTCTCGCAACAAATGTCCTCACGCTTGAAGACATCAACCTCCAGGGAGGTACCCTCGTCACTTTTATTTGGCTGGCAGTGCTCTTTGCATTGAGCGGCCAGTTGAACGAGCTTGGCTTCATGGGCTATGTCGGAGCGCGATTGACGGCGCTGCTCGGAGGCATCCCTTGGCCTGTTGCTTACGTCGTTCTCCTCTTGCTCTACGTATTGATGCACTACATGTTCGTTAGTCAGTCGGCGCAGATTTTGGCTCTCTTCGACGTCTTCCTGGGTGTCGGCGTGAAGACTGGCGTTCCCGCACCCTTAATGGCTTTTGCATTGCTCTTCGCCAGCAGCTATTTCTCAACGATTACCCCACAGGGAGGGAGCCAAAACGTAATCTTCGTCGGGAGTGGGTATCTCACTCAAGGTGAACTCTACCGGCTTGGCTTACTGACCACGGTTTTCTGTCTGCTCGTGTTCCTGGTGGTGGGAACCCCGTGGTTGCTTCTGGTCGCGCGGTGACGCCGTACTTTTCGCGCGCATGCTCCACCGCACAACGCCGTCGCTCAGGGCTTAGAAGTTTCAGCTGCCAGACACCTAACTAGGAGTTTCCCTAGTTGTCGGAAAACGGGGCCACGTCTAGAAGGTTAAGCACAGGTCACGTGGAAGCGGTCGTATAACTCCTCCGACCGGAAACCCACAGGGGACTCGGGGACCTTCATTGCCCCCCAGTAACTCCCGAGTCCCTACCCCCAGCGATAGGCTGGATTGAGTTAATGGGTCGGTGACAATCGCAGACCGAGCCACCGTCTTTGGCCGGAATAAGAGTGCGGAAGAAGGGACGAATTTGAAAACGAATCTCCTATTGGCCGCAATTGCTTGGACTGTTTTGACGGCACCGGCGGTATGGGCCCAAAAGGGCATCGAAGTCACGCCCTTCGTTGGCGGGCAAATCAATAGTGGCGTCAGTCTATCGACTAGCCTTTACAACAATCTCAACGTGCAGAATGGGCTGAACTACGGCGTTAGCGCAACCTACTTGCTCGGCGAGTACACCGGCGTCGACTTCATCTGGAATCACAACCAGGCCAGTACTCTTGCCCGGCCCGTAAACGGAGGCCCTGACCTGAAGGTGTTCGATCTCAATACCAATCAATATCTGGGAGACTTCGTGATCCACCTCAAGAACCGCGAAAGCCGTCTGCGGCCGTACGTCCTCTTGGGCGCCGGCGTCACCACTCTTGCTGCCGACCGAGGCCACGCAAATACCACCACGCGATTCGCATGGGTATTTGGTGGCGGCGTAAAATATACTCTCAGCAAGCATCTTGGCGTGCGTGTTCAGGCAAAGTGGTCGCCCACCTATATCAATACAACTACCACAGGTGTCTGGTGTGATCCGTACTGGGGTGGCTGCTGGACTAAAGGGGCCAGCGTTTTTCTCAACGAAATCGACGGCACCGCCGGCTTGACCTTCCGCTTCTAGAGCTGTGGTTCTTTAAACGCTCGTATCTAGAGTTCGTTGGTCCATCGTACAAGAATGATTCTGTCTAGAATTGGGGATGTTTATTCTGAGGAGCCGACCCATGATTGGAAAACCATCCTTCGCCTCATGTCTGGCAGTACTCCTTCTAATTACTCCCGCGGTCTTGCTTTCGCAGAGCTCCGCCCAAAAACACACGCTTATTATCAATGGCCGATCGACGGAGGTCCCCCTGATTCAGGTGCACGGTCACGCCTACGTTGGCCTGGAAGCGCTAGCGGAAGCCCTCAAGGGCTCGCTTAGCTCTTCTGGGAAGATGATCGCTCTCAGCGTGCCTATCGGTTCGGCGGATAACGTTCCGGCCGCAACTGTCACAACTCCCCCGCAAGCGTCCCAGGCTGCGTCGGACCATGCCGCGTCATTGAGTCCAGCATTTTCGAAGGATTTTTTGAACGCGGGGATAGAGCAAATGTCTATTCTTCGCGAATGGCACACCGCACTGGAGACTGCTATCCAAAATGGAATTCCTCTATCTGCAGGTTTGCTCGCGCCGTATCGAGCGAAAGCGACCACAAATTTGCACTTCGCTTCGATTGCTGCCAGTACGCCATCCGATCGGAATGCCTACCAGCTTTTAAGCAACGAATATCAGAACATGGCGAAACTTACTGACAAATACGTCAACCTGCGAGCCAGCCTGACTTACATTGCGCCGGACGCTATCCAGAACGACGACCTAAACAAGCGGATCATAGCTTGCGGCCGTGCGCTCGGAGCAATGGCAGCGGCCGGGCAATTCTCCGATGATGGTTCATGCCATTGATCGTGCCTGAAACCAGCTTCGAGCTGAAGGGGATCCTGTTTTGTTACAGGGTCGTAGCCATCAACCCCCATCCTTATAGTCGGGGGATGGGGGAAAAACCTGGGAAACGAACTGGATAACTGACCAAACTAAAGAGAAGCCGTTTGTAACCACAATCAATTGAAGTCTAAGGCGTTCAACTTCATGTTCCAGCAGTCCAATTCTCAGCTCTAAGGTCGTTTCGCGACTCACAGTATTTCCTCCCTCGGCGCAGGCTGCAACGGTGTAGACATTCGGTACAAGGTATACGGAGTGATCGTTATCGAACAGCGTGCTCCAGCAAGCATCGCCTCCTCCGTTCCGGAGACAACGAAATTGCCAAAACCCCAGTCTCCGGCAAAGTTGGCGCACGACACACGGAGCGGGGCCAACTCCTGGTTAGTCGCATAACTCGACAAGTTGCTCCCGTACTTGACATGTCCGGTTGAGTCGCAATTGTCCCGGGCTAATCACGAACTTGCTCTGGAGCAACGACATCCAGCTGTCCGGAATACTAAGATCATCATCAAAACAGATTTCGCGAAAGTCGTCGGAGACTGTTTGTACATCCCTCGCAGAGCGCTCGGATAATTCCGGGGAGGAGAACGCGTTGATCGGTAACGTAAAATGGTTTAATAATGCGAAAGGATATGGTTTTATCGGGCGCGACGATGGTCCCGATGTTTTCGTCCATTATTCCGCAATCACTGGTGACGGCTATCGCACTCTACAGGAAGGAGACACAGTGGAGTTCGATATTGTGCCGGGACCGAAGGCTCCGCAAGCTGCAAACGTAAAGAAGCTGGCTAGGGAGAAGAGCGACTGAGGTATCTCTGAAGGCGGCATCCATCATGGTTGGTCGAGTCCGAAGTTCAAATCACCCTAGGGCCAGATCGCGAAAGAGGCGCGGAAGAACAAGTCAAAAACCGGCAGGATGGGCCACCCGCCCAGTTTCTGAATTTACCGTCCAGTAGGGGGAATGATCACTCTGATAGTCACAGTACACCCGCAGGTTCAAGGTATCTCTTGAGCGATTCAAGTTCTGTTTTGGCAGCGAGTTTCCCAAGAGCATATGCATATATCGATAGGAACTCGATATCTTTTGAGTTTTCGTCAAATAACTTCAGCAACGGCTCAAGCAGCGTCTGGTCTTGAGTTCGACCAACGGCGTGTGCGAACTCAAAGGGAAACCGACATGCTAGATGAAGCGCTGTATCGCGATCGTGAATTAACAGCGCCTCAAGCACGCGCGCACGCCAGTACTTTTCTTTGAGGTTGGTCATGAGAAATTCGCCCCCGACCCTCGGGACCCGTTCTGGATTTCGAACAATCAATTCAAGCGCTTCTTGATCACCTGACTCCCGAAATGTATTGGTTAGTTTTTCCGCGATGCTTTCAGAAATCTGCTTATTGCGAAGGGCCGAGAAAGCCCGTTCGCGCGTGCTCTTTAGCCGGTGATCGACAAAGGGCTCGGCAAAGCGGCACGCGGCGTCAGAGGACAGCGCTCGCACAAGGCGTAGCAACGCATGGTGGATCTTTTTCTTTAATCTCGGCGGCACCTTGCCGGCGCGTTGAACGAGAGTTTGCATTGTCATCTCAAGAAGACCCAACTCTGCTTGGTTCAGTTTTAGATCGAGGAGGCGAGCTATGTAATCCGAGTGATCATCCGTTTCATCCAGGTCAGCAAGCTCATTCATGATCTCCGTGGGCGACAAGCACCGGAGGCTCGCGAATTCGATCGTTCGACTGAGTTCGCGCACCGCAATCTCAGAACTATAGTCGTTAGTATCGAATGCCATGTTTTCCATCGATATCTCCTTCAAGGCGGCTACTTACAGGTCATCCGGGCCTAGGTTGCTGAAGGCGTCGGGGGCGGCTTCTTCGAACCGGGTTAGGCGGCTGCGGAAGACGAATTTTACGTTTTCTGTGGGGCCGTTGCGTTGCTTGGCGATGCGGAGTTCGGTTTCTTCGCGTTCTTCCTGGGTGGCGCCGGCTTTAAAAAAATTCGGGCGGTAGATGAACATCACTACGTCGGCGTCTTGTTCGATGGCGCCGGATTCGCGGAGATCGGAGAGTTGGGGGCCGCGCTCGTCGCGCTCAGGGGCGCGGGTTAGCTGGCTCAGGACCAGGACGGGAATCTGCAGTTCTTTGGCCAGGCCTTTGAGGCCGCGGGAGATGCTGGAGACCTCTTCCTGACGGTTGCCGAAGCGGCCGCGGGCGGTGATGAGCTGGAGGTAGTCGACGATCAGCAGGGAGAGACCTTTGTCGCGCTTGAGGCGGCGGGCCTTTGCGCCGATTTCGAGGACGCTGATGGAGCCGGCGTCGTCGATCCAGATGGGAGCGGCGGCGATGGTGCCGAGGGCTTCGGTCATGCGGCGCCAGTCTTCGCGGCTGAGGTGGCCGGTGCGGAATTTGTGAGCGTCGATCTGGGCGACCGAGGCGACCAGGCGCTGAAGCAGGGATTCCTTCGACATTTCGAGGCTGAAGACGGCTACCGGTTGGCCTGCGCGGATGCCAATGTTTTCGGCGAGATTCAGGGCTAGCGCGGTTTTTCCTTGCGACGGGCGCGCGGCTAGGATCAAGAGCTCGCTTGGTTGCAGGCCTGAGGTTAGTTTGTCGAGCTCGGTGTAGCCCGTGGGGATGCCGGTGATGCTTTTGCCTTCGCGGAAGATTTTTTCGAGGCGCTCGAAATTGTCGCGGACGATGTCTTTGATGGGGATGAGGCCGATTTTTACGCGGTCTTCGGCGAGCGCGAAGATCGAGGATTCGGCGTTGTCGAGGACGGCGTCGGCGCCGTCTTCACCTTCGAAGGCGCGCTGCTGGATGTTGTGCGTCGCGTGGATCAGATTGCGTAGGAGGGCCTTTTCCTTGACGATGCGCGCGTAGTGCTCGATGTTCGAGACCTTCGGCATGCCGTCGGCAAGCGAGGCGAGATACGGCGCGCCGCCGGCGGATTCCAGCTCGCCGTGGCGGTGCAGCTCTTCGGTGAGCGTGATGAGGTCGATGGCCTGCTGCGCTTCGCTGAGCGCGATCATCTGCAGGAAGACGCGGCGGTGCTGATCGAGAAAGAAATCTTCGGGGCGCAGATTCTCGATGGCGGCGTTGAGCGCGTTATTATCGAGCAGAACGGCGCCGAGGACGGAGCGTTCGGCGTCGAGATTATTGGGCAGCGGGCGTTCGAGAGTGGCTTCAACAGGCATGGATGGTCTGCAATATTCGCTTTCTGTTCGCCTAGGCTAACACGGCCTATGCGCGCGCTTCAAGCATCAAAATTTTCAACTGCGTCGGGGAAAATTTCTTGGGGCCTCGACCATTCCCTGTTGAGCACCGCATGAAGACTGGTGAGCGCATTGTGCGCGGAACGCATGCGAGCGTCAACAGAAGTATTGCGCATCGCTGTGCATCGCTGCGGAAAACGTTGCAAAACTTTTTTCAGCGCGAAAAAAAGAGGTGCGTTGCTTGCGCCTCTTCAGGATGGGAACAACGACTACGATTCTTTTTCGACGAAGACTTTAATTTCGGCGATGACGTCGCGGAAAACTTTCACCTTTACGGGATATTCGCCGAGCGCCTTGAAGGGTTCGGCCAGCTGGACCTGGCGCTTGTCGATCTTGAAGCCTTGCGCTTCGAGCGCGCCGGCGATGTCGCCGGAGTTGACCGAGCCGAAGAGCTGGTCGTTCTCACCGGTCTTGCGGGTGAAGTGGACTTCGATGCCGTTGAGCGCGGCGGCTTGCTTTTGCGCGGCATCCATCTCGGTGGCGGTTTTCTTCGCCAGCGAGGTGCGGATGCGCTCCAGCGCTTTCATGTTGCCGGTGGTGGCTTCGATGGCCAGCTTATGCGGCAGCAAGAAATTGCGGGCGTAGCCGGGCTTGACGGAGACGACGTCGCCGCGGTGGCCAAGCTTTTCGATGTCTTCCTGAAGAATTACTTTTTGCATTGCGTTTCCCTTTGCTCCTAATTTCGATACGGTGAGCCCAGTTACTTGCGGACCTCAGCGGCTAAAGCCGCCTTGTCTTTCTGCTCGGGCGAACCTAAAATCCTTCGTGCACGCCGGCGCTCAGCTCTTGGGGGCTTCCGCTATTGGTGCGTGCGCAGCCGGAGTTGCGGCCGGAGTCGCGGCCGGAGCCGCAACTGGTGGCGGCGCCGCGGCTGCGCGCGGACGTGCGTGCCCGCCGGAGGCGCTACGCGCGGGGCGTGCGTGCCCGCGGCGCTGCCAGCGAATGGCAGCAGCGCGATGTTGCGCGCGCGCTTGATCGCTTCGCCGAGCCACCGCTGGTGGCGCGAGCAGACGCCGGTCATGCGCCGCGGGAGAATCTTGCCGCGTTCCTGCACGAACTGCGACAGGATGTCGGCGCGCTTGTAGTCGATGAAGTCCATCTTCTCGACGCAGAACTTGCAGACTTTCTTCTTGCGGAAGTACTGGCGCTTGCCGCGGCGCGGCCCGCCCGGTCCGCCGGGACCTCCGCCTGGACCACCTTCACGGCGTGGACCGCCGTGTCCGCCACCGGGGCCACCATGACCGCCGCCTGGACCGTGTCCGCCACCTCGTGGACCGCTGGGTCCTGCTGATTGCTTTTGTTCCTCTGCCATACCTGCCTACCTTTCGGATCACTGCTATTGATTGCGTTGTTCTTCAGGGGCTAAAGCCCGCTCGTTCGGCGAGTTTTCGTCGGGGCTGAAGCCCCGACCTCCTGAAGAAAAAATCCCAAAAAATCAAAAATCCAAACTCAGAAACCAAAACCCAAAGCGCCCGCCACCCTTCGAAGCTCAGGCTAAACGGTCGGCGGCCGCTACATTCGTCTCCGACTAGCTCGCCGGGGCTTGCTCCGGAGCCGCAGGTGCTGGCGGCGGAGGAGCGGATGCGGAGCCGGCGTGCGGCGCGGACGGCGCGCTGCGCGCACTTCGCGCTTGTGCACGTATTTCTTCTGGCGCTTCAGGTCTTCGTCGAGGCGCACGGTCAGATACTTGATGACGACGTCTTGCACGCGGAGGCGGCGTTCCAGCTCAGCGATCAGGTCCGCGATGCGACGTGCGGATCTGCTGATAGACGTACATGCCTTCGCGATGCTTCGCGACGCGATAGGCCAGCTTGCGCGTGCCCCAGTGCTCGGTCTTCTCGATCTTGCCGCCCTTTTCGGCGCAGGTGTGCTCGATGCCGGCGATTACTTTCTTGATTTCGTCTTCCGGCGTGGCCGGACGGGCGATGAAGATCAGATCGTACAGACGTTCTTCCATGATTGCCTCTTTCCTTCTCTTCGGCCGGGCGCATGGCCCGGTAAATTGTTTTGACGGCTTCGGCGTTGCGCCGGTCTAAAGACCCGCCACTACAATTTCCTTCGCGACTCGATCGGCTTGCGGCGGTTGTACTTGTTCATCGCGGCATCGATCCCTTGCTTCAGAATCAATTCCACTGCGTCGCCTGCTTCACCAATCATTTCGCTGGCGACTTCCAGCTCCGCTTTCCTCATTGGCCGCAGAACGTATTCCTTGCGGTTGCTGACCGGATGATCTGCGCCGCATCCCAGTCGGAGGCGCGCAAATTCCTGCGTGCCCAGCGAACCGATCACCGACTTCGCGCCGTTGTGGCTGCCGGCGCTGCCGTCCGGGTGAATCCGGATCGTGCCCAGCGGCAATTGCACTTCGTCCCACATCACCAGCAAATCGCTTACTTCCAACTCGTACTTGCCGAGCAGCTCTCGTACCGAGACGCCGCTGAGGTTCATGTACGTTTGCGGCTTTGCCAGTACGACTTCTTCTCCGGCAATTTTCCCGCGGCCGACGAGCGCTTTGCCTTCGGGCCGCTCGACGCGAATCGAACCGCGATTCGCCAGCTCGTCCACCGCCATGAAACCCAGGTTATGCGGCGTCCACTGATACTCCGGGTCTGGATTCCCAAGCCCCACGATGAGCCGCATAAGTCTGGTCCACAGCGCCGCACAAACGACCGGCGCAAAATGGAACTACTTCTTTTTCTCGCCCTTTTCGCTCTTCTCGGCCTTGCCCTTGGCTTCGCCTTCCTCGCCTTCCTCGCCTTCCACTTCCTTCTTGCCCTTCTTGATGACTTCGGGCTCGGCGGGCGTTGCGGCTTCGGCGGCCACGGCTTCGACTGGCTTCTCTTCTTCGACCTTGAGCGTGACGACGTGCGCGAGAACGCGTTCCGGGTCGGTGATCAGTTTTATTTTGCTGGTGTCGAACTGCAGATCGCCGGCACGCAGCGCCTGGTTCAACGCCAAGCCGCTGATATCGGCCTTGAACTCGGTGGGGATGTCCGCGGGCAAGCATTCGATTTCGACTTCGCGGGTGACCATTTCGAAAACGCCGCCCTGGACTTTTACGCCGGAGGCATCGCCGAAGGTGTGCACGGGAACTTGACGCGCATACGGACGTCCATGGCTACGCGGAGAAGATCGACGTGGAGCAAATTGCCGCTGACGGGTCGTTGAGCCAGTCCTTGAGGATGGCGGGTTCATGCTTGCCATTGAGGTCGACCTGAAAAAGAGTGTTATGGCCGCTCTCGGAACGCAGGATGGCGCCGACCTGTTTGGCGTTCAACGCGAGCGTGATGGCTTCGCCTTTGCCGCCATAGAGGACGGCGGGGACTCTACCGGTGGGGCGGAGCCTGCGTGCTTCGTTTTTGCCGCGCGTGGCGCGGGGTGCTGCTTCTACTACAATCTTCTCTTGAGCCATGCTTTTTCCCTTCGTTTCATCTTGCTGCGACGCGCTAAAGCGCGCCCCTACATTGCAATTCCCTATCGCGTTGGCGGGTCTAAAGACCCGCCACTACACGGCATCCTGCGAGCCGTGCCAGTGCACTAGACAAGAGTGACTCTGCTAAATAAACAATTCGCTGATCGACGTTTCCTCGTGGATCGAGCGGATGCCGCGGGCCAGCAGATCCGCTACGCTCAATACCTTTATTTTGCCCATTTTCTTCGCGGCCTCGGACATCGGCACGGAATCGGTCGCTACGACTTCCTTGATCTGCGATTTCGCGATGCGCTCGATCGCCGGGCCCGAGAGCACCGCATGGGTACAAGCGGCGTACACCTGCAAGCGCCTTCACGGATCAACGCTTCCGCTGTTTTCACCAGCGTGCCCGCAGTGTCGATGATGTCGTCGACGATCAACGTGCTGCGGCCGCGGACGTCTCCGATCAAGTTCATCACTTCGCTGACGTCCACATCGACGCGGCGTTTATCGACGATGGCCAGAGGCGCATCCAGGCTCTTCGCGAAAAAGCGGGCGCGCTCCACGCCACCGGCGTCCGGGGAAACCACCGTCAAATTCGGCAGCTTCAAATTCCTGAAATGCTCGACCAGCACCGGAGAACCGTAAAAGTGATCTACCGGCACGTCGAAATAGCCCTGAATCTGCGGCGCGTGCAGATCCAGGGTCAGCGCTCGGCTGGCGCCCGCGGTTTCCAGGAAGTCCGCCACGAGCTTCGCGGAGATCGGGACGCGCGGCTTGTCTTTGCGGTCCTGCCGAGCATAGCAGTAATAGGGCAGCACCGCGGTGATGCGCCAAGCCGACGCGCGCTTGAACGCATCGATCATCAACAGTAACTCGAGCAGGTGGTAATCCACCGGGTAGCAGCACGGCTGCACGACGAAAACGTCGGCCCCGCGCACGTTTTCGAGAATCTGGAAATAAATCTCGCCATCGCTGAAACGACCCAGCTTCATCTTGCCAAGCGTGGTGCCCAGATGCTTGCAGATGTTCTCTGCGAGCGGCAGATTCGCCGTCCCGGAGAAAATCTTGAAGCGTTCGTCCTGCACGAGTTCGTGGCTCCACGCCTTTGATCATCATTCGATCAAGGCGACGCGATCAAGGCGACAGCGAATTCTGCTACAGTGGCCCGGGAAAACGAATTAGCACACGAGACGCTGAGAGGGTCGAACAAAAACGAGACGCGCAGCTTAAAGCGCAGTCGGAACCAGACGCTTATACCTGTCGCGCGAAATTGTTTCGCAAACGAAGGTCTGGTCGCTCGCAAACCCAACAGCGGCTCGGCGCGCCAAAGCTGGGCTCGGGAAAACTCCAAACACCGCCGAACCGCTACCCGCCAGCGAGGCCTCTGCCGCTCCTGCTCGAAGCAAATCCCTCTTGAGTTTACGGTCGAGGGTGACGCCGGAAAACCGGCCGCTCAAAATCGTTCGAGAGGCCGCTTCACTGCGCGCTCCAGCATAGAGCACAGAACCTCCAAAGTTTAGAGGTACCGAGCCGATTTTGTCAATTGCCGCGACTGCGTTTCCGCCAGCAAAGGCGCCTTGACCCAGCGAAATGCCTCCGGCGTGGAAACGTGGATGTCCGGCGGGGTAATCACAAGGATGATGCTTCGCGATGTCGGCAAGGGGATAGATCTCGTCCCCCCTGTTTACTCCCAGGGCCCGCCCGCCGAATAGGAAAAAGGCACGTCGGCGCCCAGAGAAGCCGCAATCTCGATCAACCGCTGCAGCGGGAGCTTTTTTCGCGGTCAGTCGCAAGTACCCGAGCAATGCGGCCGCGGCATCGCTCGATCCGCCGCCCAGTCCGCCGCCGGCCGGAATCTTCTTGCGTAGTTCAATCTCGACGCCGGCGCGAATCTTCAAGTTCGCGCTGCAAAGCGTCCACCGCCCGGTAGACGAGGTTCTTGCTCCACCGGCTCCTGCGAAAGGCTTTGGTTGCCGGAATCGCAAGGGATATGCCGGGCTTCCGCGAACTTCGCAGCCGCAATTTGTCGTGCAGGGAAATGGTCTGAAAGATGGTGCGGAGTTCGTGATAGCCGTCGGGGCGCTTTCCGAGGATGTCCAGCCGCAAATTGATTTTGGCGAACGCTGGGATTCGGACTTCGCGCATGCGGACTATTCTACATGCCCTGCGCGATTCTATTGGTGCTTGGCGTCTTGCGGCACGGATTTTTGCGCCACGCGATGCTTCGTCTGGCCGACCTTCTTTTCAAGCTCCGCGATCTTGTCGGTTTCGATGTCCGCAGGCAGCGAGCGGCGCCACTCGGACAGCGATTTTTCCCACTCCGCCGCGGCGAACTCGTCGCCCAAGCTTGGAATACACATCGCCGAGGTGCGAGTGAATGGTGGGATCGTGGCTGTCGCGGTCCACGGCCTTGCGTAGC
>CAWHVA010000030.1:0-110333 GCA_963832615.1 uncultured Acidobacteriota bacterium | reverse complement strand
GAGGCGATGTTCGCGAAGTATAAGCAGGGTCGGGACGAGAGCACCTTGCTGCTGATTGAGTATCCGACGCCGCAGTTGGCGGAGATGCATTTGCGGCATTTGGGGCGGGCGCTTTCCGCGCTGAAGAACGGGAGCAGCGTGGAGCGGAAGGGGTCGCTGCTGTCGATTGTCTTGGCGCCTACTTCGGCAGAGTACGCGGAGAAATTGCGCGGGGCTGTTAACTACGAGACTGAGGTTACGTGGAATGAGCCGAGCACTACGGCTACCGACCCGCCGATTACCAGCACTTTGGTGAAGATCATTATTGCGACTATGGTGCTCATGGTGATGGCTCTGGTTTTGGGGATCGCGTTCGGCGGGGTGCGGATCATTACGAAGAGATTGTTTCCTGGGAAGGTTTTTGATCGGCCGGCGCAGATGGAAGTTTTGCAGTTGGGGCTTTCCGGGAAGCCGATTGATCCGCGGGATATGTATTAGCGGATTTTGAAGGCGACCGCGTCGGAAATGAGAATTGAGATGTCGCGAATGGCCTCGGTTGGTCATTCACCTAAATCCCACCCTTGCGGCGAGGGCGGCTACAGGGTGCCTCGATCTGCATCTTGGAAGTAACGGAATTCCCTTCCTGGCGTCTAACTTAGTCACTGTCGGTGTGCCTAGGCAGCGAGGCTAAGTTCGCGTAACATTTGAAGATAGCGGGGTCCAAAGACGGCGTTCGATTCTGCGGCCGAAGATAGATAGCGGCTTGAAGCGGAAACGCAACGGTCATTGGGATGCGGCTCCAGGGAGAAGTACTCGGAATGTCTCGTCCAGGGTGGAACCAACATAAAAGGTTCAACGGTTTTGTGTACGCAGCGGGGCTATTCGGCTTGGCGGCTTTGGCGGCGGGGTGTGGGAAGACTTCGGCTGGCGACGGTGCTGGCGCCGGGGCGATGCAGGCTATGCCGGTGCAGGTGCAGATTGCGAAGTCGCAGAAAATTCCGGACGCTACCGAATACTTATCGATCCTGAAGTCGCGTCATTCGGCGACCATCAATCCTCAGGTTGAGGGACAGATCACCAAGATATTTGTGAAGTCGGGTGATCGCGTGGCGGCTGGAACGCCACTCTTGCAGATTGATCCTTTGAAGCAGCAGGCTACCGTTAGCAGCCAAGACGCGACGCGGTTGGCGCAGGAGGCGAACCTGCGCTACGCGAAGGTGCAGTTGGACCGCGAGAAGAAATTGTTTGAGGCGGGGGTGGTGGCGAAGCAGGAACTCGATAACGCGCAGACGAACTACGACGCCGCTGAAGCGCAACTGAGGTCGCTGGAACAGCAGGTGACGACGCAGCAGGTAGAGTTGCACTACTACACGGTGGCAGCGCCGTCGAGTGGGATTGTCGGGGATATACCGGTGCGTGTTGGAGATCGCGTGGCGGTGACTACGTTGCTGACTACTGTCGATGAGCCTGGGGCGGTGGAAGCGTACATATACGTTCCGGCGGATCGCGCGAGGGATTTGAAAATGGGCGTGCCGGTGCACCTGATCGATGCGGCGGGGCGGGATCTGGCGGAGTCGCGGATTTCGTTTATATCGTCGCAGGTGGATACGGAGACGCAGACGGTGTTGGCGAAGGCGATCATTCAAAATGTGCAGACGAATTTGCGGACGGCGCAGCAGGTGCGGGCGCAATTGGTGTGGGGCTCGCATGAAGGGACCGTGATTCCGATTTTGGCGGTGACGCGGATTAATGGAGAGGTTTTTGCGTTTTTGGCGGTGAAAGAGGGGAACGGAGTAGTGGCGCGGCAGAAATTGCTGAAGGTTGGGGATACCGTTGCGAATGATTATGCGGTGTTGGACGGGCTCAAGCCGGGCGATCACATTATTGTTTCGGGGTTGCAGTTTTTGCGGGATGGGGCGCCGGTTGTGGAGCAGGTTTTGAGTGGGGATGGCGGCGGGGACAAGGGTGGAGTTGCCAAGTAGGATTTTCCCTGGAAGTCGGACGGAAAGGTCAAAAGATTTAACGCAGAGCGCACAGAGGTCGGAGCACAGAGGACACGGAGAAACCTGGGTAGCGCGAAATGAGAACGCCAAGAGATTTCCTCAGGGGCTAAAGCCCTCGTCTGATGAGTCATCAATGTCGGAGCTAAAGCTCCGACCCCTGAGCGGCTGAGTAATTGCGGAAAAAGGCGGATTGAAGATTGTTTGTTGATTTTTTTATACGACGGCCGGTGTTTGCTACCGTTTGCGCGCTGCTGATTATTCTTGGCGGCGCAATCTCTATTCCTTCCCTGCCTATTGCGCAGTTTCCTGATTTGGCTCCGCCGCAAGTCGTGGTCTCCAGCGCTTACATTGGGGCTAATGCGCAGACCGTGGAGTCGGCGGTGACTATTCCTTTGGAGCAGGCCATCAACGGCGTGCAGGGGATGAAATACATCACTTCAAGCAGCGGGAATGATGGGACCAGTCAGATCACCGTGACGTTTGATGTTACGCGGGACGTGGACCTGGCTTCGGTGGACGTCCAGAACCGCGTTAACCAAGCGCTGGGGCGGCTGCCCAATACGGTGAAAAACACCGGCGTGATTATTACCAAGCAGCTGGGCGGATTCGTCTTTGGCGGCGGGGTGTATACCGAAAACGGGCAATACGACAGCTTGTTTCTGAGCAATTACCTGGACATTTACGTCAAGGATGCGCTGAAGCGCGTGAAGGGCGTCGGGGACGCGATCGTATTCGGCGAGCGGAAATACGCCATGCGCTTGTGGCTGGACCCGGCGCGGATGGCGCAGCGGGGTTTGACGGCGACCGGGGTGCTTGCGGCGCTTAACGAACAAAATGTGCTGGTGGCGGCAGGCGAGGTGGGACAGCCTCCTTCGAATGAAGGTCAGGCGTATGAGATCAGCGTGCGGGCGATCGGGCGGCTTACGGAGCCGTCGGAATTCGACAACATTGTATTGAAGTCGGGGACCGACGGGACGCTGGTGCGCTTGAAAGATGTGGGCCACGCGGAGTTGGGCGCGGAAAGCTACGACTCGCTGCTGCGGTTCAACGGGCACGACGCGGTGGGGATTGCGGTCACGCAGCTTCCTGGTGCGAACGCGTTGGACGTGGACAAGGCGGCGAAGGCGGAGTTATTGCGCTTGTCGAAGAACTTTCCGCCTGGGATAAAGTACGCGGTTGCGTTCGATTCGACGACGGTGGTGGGCGAGTCGATCAAGGATGTGCTGGTGACGTTGATCGAGGCGGTGTGCCTGGTGATCATCGTCATTTATTTGTTCTTGCAGGATTGGCGAAGCACGTTTATTCCGGCGATTACGATTCCGGTTTCCCTGATCGGGACGTTTATTTTCGTGAAGTTGTTTGGATTTTCGATCAATACGTTGACGCTGTTTGGGATTACGCTGGCTACCGGGCTGGTGGTGGATGACGCGATCGTGGTGATCGAGAACGTGGAGCGGCATATCACCGAAGGAATCACGGAGCCGCATAACGCGGCGTCGGTGGCGATGAAGGAAGTGGCGGGGGCAGTCATCGCTACATCCTTGGTACTGGTTGCGGTTTTCGTGCCGGTAGCCTTGTTTCCAGGGACGACGGGTATCTTGTTCCGGCAATTTGCGCTGACGATTGCGTTTTCGGTTTCGATTTCGGCTTTCAATGCGCTTACGCTGACGCCTGCTCTTTCGGCGATATTTCTGGGACATCATCGGGAACGGGCGCAAGGCCGATTTTTTAGGGCGTTCAATCGTGGGATTGAGGGGTTGACGAACGCGTATCGGTCCACGGTGCGGCATGTCATCGGTTGGCGATTCGCGGCGCTGGTGTTGTTTGTTTGCGTGTTGGGCGCGACGTATTGGGTCTATCAGCTGGTGCCGCGGGCGTTCATTCCAGAAGATGATCAGGGCTACATCATGTTCATCATCCAGGCGCCTCAGGGTGCCTCACTGACGTACACGCGCGATGTTTGCGCCAAGGTGGAGGAAGTGCTGGCGAAGGTTCCCGAGATCAACGGAGCGTTTACGGTGGCGGGATTCAGCCAGGCTGGGAATGCTCCTAACCGCGCCATTATTTATGCGAACCTGTTGCCGTTCGATCAGAGAAAGGGTGAAGCACATGGAGCCGCCGCGATCATTCAACGATTGCGTGGACCGTTGTTCGGGATTCCAGGCGGGCTCGTTGTGCCCTTCAATCCGCCTGCGGTGCAGGGACTCGGGCAATTCGGAGGGTTTCAGTTTGAGCTGGAAGATCTGGGGCGGAATTCGCTCCAGACCATCGCGAATACAGCAAATACGCTGGTTGGACAGGGCAACGCTGGAAAGGATCTAACCGGGTTGTTCACCAGCTTTACCGCGAACGATCCCCAATACCTGGTGCGAATCGACCGCGAAAAAGCCAAGAGCTTGCAGGTTCCCTTCAGCCAGATTACAGATGCGCTGCAGGTTTATATGGGCTCGGTGTACGTAAACGATTTTGATTTCAACAATCGATCGTATCGGGTGTACGTGCAGGCCGACCAGGTCTTCCGGGCGCAGGCTAAAGACATCAAGCAGTATTACTTGCGGTCGGACACCGGCAAGATGATTCCTCTGGATAACGTGGTGAGCATCGAGCAGACGGCGAATCCACAGGTGATCACGCACTACAATTTGTTCCGGTCGGCGGAAATCGACGGGAATTCCGCGCCGGGACGAAGTTCGGGCCAAGGAATCGCGGACATGGAAATGCTGGCGAGAAAGACTTTGCCGAACGGGATGACGTTCGAGTGGAGCGGCTTGTCGCTGGAGGAATTGGAGTCTGGCGGCAAGGCGACGTTGTTGTTTGGATTAGGATTGGTGGTGGTGTATTTGACGCTAGCCGCGCAGTACGAGAGCTTTGTGTTGCCTTTCATCGTGCTGCTGGCGGTGCCCGTCGCTTTGCTGGGTGCGATTGGATCGCAGGCTTTGCGCGGGTTGCAGAACGATGTGTTCTGCCAGATCGGATTGGTGATGTTGATTGGGTTGTCGAGCAAGAACGCAATTTTGATTGTGGAGTTTGCTGAACAATTGCGGGAGCAAGGGATGACCATTGTGGAGGCAGCGATTGAGGCGGCGCGGATCCGATTGCGGCCGATCTTGATGACCTCGCTGGCGTTCATTTTGGGCGTTGTGCCGCTGGTGTTTGCGCAGGGGGCCGGTCGGGCTGGGAGAGTGTCGGTGGGAACGACTGTATTCGGCGGGATGATTGCGGCTACTACGTTGAACCTGCTGTTTATTCCGGTGCTGTATGTGCTGGTGCGGAGTTTGGTGCCGAGTCGGTCGATGCATCCGGTGGTGGGGCGGGAACCGGCGGACTAGTGCGCTGTAAATTGGGCTTTTTCATCAACATACGATAGGCGCTTCCATTAGATTCCTCTAATCGTTCAAGAAAATAAGGCGATTCCGGCTAAAGTCTGGCGGGTTCCTGCCGATAACGTAAGTGAGTTGTAGTTCATCTTGCCGCAGGCAAGAAGGAGAGCCCATGGCCGTTAGTGCAATTAGCCAGTCGCATGCAGCCCCAACCGAAAACGCGCTCACTCAAGCATCGCAGAAGGCGCAGAATGGCGGGTCAAAGGCGAACACGGCCCAAGCCACCGCAAACGCGTCGCGAGCTCAACAGGCCGAGGAAACGCAGGCAGCGGCAACCGCGCAGAATAACGCCGGCCATGAACAAGGTGGCGGTCAGAAAAATGGTGGCCAGGGTGGTAAGGTCAATCTGTACGCGTAGGTTGGCCGGGTAGCTTTGGTCTGTACTCGAAATGACTGCAGTAAATGCCCCACGGGCGGGGTGCGTGCGTGAAGTTCGCGCTCGGCGAGTCCCCATTTAGGACGGTGGCTTGACGGTCCGCGTTCTGTCTTCAGAAGCTCCTCTATCTAGTATCCGCAGGGCAGATTGATTCTTTCCTCGTCAGTTCAGCGTTGCTATTTCATCTAGAGATGACTGCGTCTTGACCCCGTAGTGACAAAGCGCTCGGGCGGGGCGGGTACGTTTAGCTCCGCGGGTGAAGCGGAACTGCGGTGCGAATGAATCGGGTCGGGTGTGCCAGTATGGGCGCGGAGAGTTCAACCTTGGGAGCGGAGGTGCTTGAAGCCGAGAAGAAGGCGACGAGTCGCGACGGAATGGTGTCGACAGTGACGCGGCTGGCGGCGATGGCCGCGATCATTTTCTTCCTGGCTACGGCTTTCCGATCGGGTTGGAGTCGGACGGAAACCGATTTTCCGAACTACTACACGGCAGCGGTGTTGATGCACAAAGGGATGCCGGTACGTGAGTATTACGACTGGACGTGGTTTCAGCGGCAGATGAATTTCCTGGGCGTCGAACGGCAACTTGGCGGGTACCAGCCGCAGACCCCACTGACGGCGCTGCCATTGATCGGGTTGGCCCATTTCCCGGTGCAGACGGCGAAACAGATCTGGCTGGTGGCCAACTTTTGCTTCTTGGGGGCCACGATTTGGATGCTGGCGCAGATTACAGGATTTCGACTGGAGCAAATGACCCTGCTCGGTTTTTTGGGATTTGGGTCGCTGTATAGTAACTTCCTTTACGGGCAATACTACGTTTTCCTACTTTTTTTGCTCACCGTAGCCTTCTATTGCCTACATTTGCGCAAATTCGGAGCGAGCGGATTTGTTTCCGGAATGGCATTTGCGTTGAAGCTTTACGGTGGACCGCTGCTTTTGTATTTTTTGATCCGGCGAAACTGGAAGGCGGCGGCGGGCTTCGTCGCGGCAGCCGTTTGCGGCGTTGCGGTGGTGGTCGTTTTGTTCGGTTGGCAGGACTTTCACTACTACGTCAGCCAGATTCTGCCGCGGGCGTTGGAAGGCGAGATCATCGACCCTTACAACAGTGGCAATGGAACGTTTGCTACGCTGCTTCGACGATTGTTCGTCCCAGAACCGGAATTGAATTCCCATCCCTTGTGGAATGCGCCGACAGCATTCTTTTTCCTAAGGCCATTTGTCAGCGCACTGATTCTGATCGCCACATTGTTGGGATTAGCGACAGAACGCGCCGGGAACGAACGGCGGGATTTCGCGTGGTTTCTGATTGCGATTCTGTTGCTATCCGCGAATACGGCTTCCTACACGTTCATCTTGCTCTTGCTCCCGATCAGCTTGCTGCTCGTCGATGCCGGGCTGCCGGAGCGAATTTTCCTAGTCGGAGCTTTCTTTGCGTTGTGCTTTCCTTTATGGCCGGGCTGGAGTGCGGTATTTCCGAAATTGTGGGTGCTGCTCGCAGTTTTCGTTGTGGTCGGGCGAACGTACTTCTCAGTGATTAACCGGAATCTCGTGATTGCGGGGGTGATCGTTGCCGCGGTACTTGCAGGCTTGGATGCGCGGCGGCACGCGGCGAGTTACGCCGCGGAGCCTGGACAACGATACGAGCGGGTCGCCGTGCAGAAGGATGCGATTTTTTCCGGCGCGCCCGCGGTGTCAACCAGCCGGGCTGTTTTATCAATCGATCGGACGGGATCGCTATGTGCTGAGATGGCTGCACGGCGGCGTAAATGAAGAGCTCGTCTTCGATGGACATGCTTTCGGTCCAAAAGCACTCTCGCCGGACGGACCAATCTATTTCGAACTCGTAGCGCATGGAACGTCGAGGATGATGGCGTTTGATCCCGCGACGCGGCATGTAACGCCGGACGTTGTGGCGGCGTCGACCGAGGCATTGGCTTCAGGACCGGCAAGCGCCGGCTTGGGTGTGGCGTCGCCGGATGGACGATGGATTGCGTTTGAGTCGGAGCGAGATGGAGCCAAGCAGATTTGGCTGCGCGATACGGCGAGTGGAACAGAACGGCGTGTGACGGGAGGAAATTGCAACAGCAGCTCTCCGGTATGGGAGTTGGATTCGAGCGCGATTATCTTCGCGAGCGATTGCGGAAGAGGTATCGGCTTGCCGTCACTGTATCGCGCAAAAGTTGCGAGCGACTGAATACCGAGGCCGGGGGCCTCGCTCGATCGCTAGGCCGGAGCGGACAACAGCGCCCGCTTCGGAAAGCGGCCTCTACAGAGGCGCACTCCACCGTCTCTGCACCCGTTTACGGTGCCAGGTACTTGAGGATGAGGCGTTCGTCTTCGGCGGTGAGATTGGCTCGTACTCGCATCTGACGCAGGACGGCTTTGGCTTCACGAGGCGAGAGGTCTTCCGGGGGCGTATGGCAGCGGCCGCATTGCAGTTCGAAGCGTTTCTCGCCCTCCTGGCTATCCGTGGTTGCAGCCTTAGCGGAGGAAGGCTTTGCCGGTGTAGCTTGCTGCTGCGGGGCGGGATTTTTTGCGGCTGCGCCGAGAGCGGACAGCAAGAGAATAATAAGGGCTACACGAAATACGAGTGATCGATTCACTTGGAACCTCCGGGAATCAATGGGAAGAGGAAGCGGTAGGTGATCTGGCAATTCCAGATATTGGCGTTGCCGAGAGAGCTGAACTGACGACCGTAACTGGTATTCAGACGAAAATTGTGCGGCAGATAGTAGTTCAATCCGAAATCGACTTTTTGCGTGTCGGCGCCAGGAAGAACGTCGTCGGGAGACGGCGTGCCTCGATAGAATTGTTGCATGCGGCCAACCACTTGCAGACGGCCTAACCAGCTTTCAGCTCCGCGGTAACGCGAGAGCCGGTAGGCGCCCTCGATCCAGTAGCCCTGCCCACCGCGCGTGTGAGCGTATTCTGCTCGCAAATCGAGCGGAGCGCTGGCGGGCTGCCAAACGAGATAGCTGCCCCAGGAGTTGAGGTGCTGGTCCTGAAGAAAGCGCTGATAAGACATCCCGACTTCAAGGCGCCTGGAAGGAACAAAGATGGCAGCGCGTCCACCGGCGGTTCGTCCGGCGCCGAAATGAGAAGCGTTGACGAGCGCGGAGAAATAGGCGGTGTAGGTCAGTTGCCAATCTTTGCGGGACACAGCGACGCCTCGAACCATACCGCCGTCACTGGAGCCGGAGGTACGGGTGCCGATGCCGGCGATCAGCGGAGCGTCGGCGAGATTGTGGATCCAGACCGGACCTAGACGTTCGTTGTAGATATTGAACGGAGTGAGAAATTCGCCCACGACGACGGTCAAGTGGGAGTTCGCGATGAAGTCGAGTTGCAGATAGTCGACGCTTGAAAATGTGAGGGCGTGGTAGGGCCCGGTCGTGCCGTTCTCGCGGAAGATGACCTCGTCAAACGTCGCGCGAGACTCGATGAGCCAACGGTCTCCGATGGGAGCGGCAACGACGGGAGCGATGACGGGCTGGAAGACAGTGGCGCCGCCCGACGTGGTGCTCAGGTACTGCACGCCGCCGGAGATGATGGGGGTCTGCGCAGAGAGAATGACGGCGCTAGACAAGAGCAGTAACAAAAGAGACAAAACTTTTACAAACATCGTTTCCTCAATCGCCAAACATTTTGGGCGGCGCTAAGTTGGTACCCGCCGCCCACTTCCTCGTGCCGATCGGAAATCGGCAGGGCGCAAAGCAAAGACAACTGATGTTAGCGACGAGGCTGATGGGCCTTGTCACATGAACGTCAATTGAGAGTCATGTTTGTGCTTGGAGAGAATGCCTGCGCGACGGAATCAATCGTTCCGAAACCACGCTTCGAACTCTGGGAGACTCTTCGCAACGTGATAGTGCCTTCGGATGTAGGCACGAAGTGGGGCGAGATGGTCGCCTAGCGGATTTTCGGGCGAGTCGAGCGACGGCGTCCAAAGGACGATTTTGACTCGGTGTTGCTCCAACCCATCGAGGACCGCTTGGACTTCGCCAGGACGCGTGTATTCGTACGGAGTAATGAATGGAACGGGACCGGGATTTCGCAGATCCAGCAGGAAATAAAAATCGGGGTAGAGACCTCCAAAAAAGAAGTCCGACGGGTGGGTTTGCGACGCTGCCCATGCGTATCGGTCGTACGCGTCCTGGTTCAGGAAAGCCATGTGACCGCTGGGAAGGTTGAGGTAAGCGCGCGAATGCAGCTGCTTCTCCACTGGGAAGACGACCATTAGAACGAGTGCTAAAGCGTAGAGCGCATTTGACAGGAACCGGCCGGGTCTTCCTTCTGATTGCAAAATCCAGACAAGCAGGATGAGAGCGGGCAAGGAAACGTAATATAAGCGCGCCCAGGTGGGGGCGGCGGCTATGCTTAAGAAAGAAGCGAGGCCGACGATATTGACCAACATCAGACGGTCCCAATGTGCTGCAGGGACTCCTTTCGAGCGACGATGGTATCTGACGAAAAAGATGACGTATACCAACGGGAGCAAGGCGTGAACGAGCAGAAAGCCGAATACGCCCGGAATGCGTTGCCAGTGTAAGAAGCCCGACAAGCCGGCCATGTAGCCGCTCCAGGTGCTTCCGCCTTCGAAGCTACCGTAATAGCGGAGATTGAAAATGAGAGTGCAGTAGATAAACCTCGCGAGGCCAGCGCGCCAAACGAAGTAGCTGCCAAGGGCCAGCACGGAAACAGCCGAGGAAGCAACGAGCAGCGCTTCCTGTTGGATCAGCGAGCGCAACGCCGTCGAGGTATTGCGCTGCTCCCAGTAAAGGAAGATGGCGAATGCTAAGAGTGCCGTGAATCCGGCGCTCTGGGTGAAGCAAGCCGAGAGGCCACATAAAGCGCCGGCGAGCGCTACGCGCCGCGGACTGCGCCGGTCGATCGCGACTGCGACCGCTGCGATGATGGCGAGGGTGCTATACCAATGATGTGTAGCATCGAAGCGATCCCGATAAACTAGCGTCAGAAACAACAATGGGGGTAGGAGGGCTGCTTTACCGAGATTGACGGCACGTGGCGATGCGGTAGCCCAGCCAAGCTAGCGTTACGCCGACGCCGATCAGCATCACGTTGGCGATCCACATCTGCGGTCCGAAAATCTTGAAGGCGATGAAGTAAAGAAGGTCGGTGCCCGGGAAAGTAATTTGGACGAAGTCGCGATAGAGGACGTCGCCATCAAGCATCCTGCGGGCGTCGTCCAGCCAAATCATGGCGTCGCCGCCGGTCCAGATGGGGGTATACAGAGGAATGAAGAGTTGAAGGTACAGAAATAAAAAGCTTCCGGCGACTAACCACAATGCGGGACGCTGCCCTCTATGATGGCTCGCCGAATTCGCACTAGCGAACGCGGCCGTCGCCGGATCTCGCGTTTGCGCTGAACCGTCACGACTAGCGTTTCGTCGTCGATCTTAGTCGCCATAAAATGAATCTGGAAGCAAGCGTGCTGGCCGGAGGCCGCATCGACGCTGTTTTTCAGCGACGAAGTCGCCACAAAAGGCCTCAGCGTAGTGGGACGTTATACGCCCAACGCGGTGGCGGTGTCATCGAAGTGTCAGGGAGTTGTAACGGTTTGAATCTGCTCAGGAATGGTCGAGCTTGCGGCGCATAAAGGTGACTCGTATTTAACCTCAACGTGACATTCCGCGCGCCGCCAGCCGCCAGACTGGTTAGGTATGGACGTTCACTTACGAGCGAGACGCTCTAGACAACGGGCGCGAGGCACTGGAACAGCGATCGTGAACCAAGATCAGGAACTCGTCGTCAAGACACGGCCTGCCAAACTGAAATAGACCAAAAAAGGGAGTATGGGAACATGAATCTGCATTTGAGAATGGCTGCGATTACGGCAGCAGCTATGGCGTTAACCGCGACTGGGCTTGGCAGCCAGCCCAAAAGTGCGCCGGAAACGAAGCACATCGAAATTGTCGCTAGCCGATTTTCGTTTGTGCCCAACGAAATCACGGTGAAGAAAGGCGAGCCGGTGACCATTACGGTGCAATCGACGGACGTCACCCACGGCCTGGTGATCGACGCGTTGGGTATTCGAACAAACCACATTAAGAAGGGTCAGCCGGAAGATCTGACATTGACGCCGTAAGAGAGTGGAACGTTTCAAGGTAAGTGCGCGCACTTCTGCGGCAAAGGTCACGGCTCGATGGTTTTCACGGTCCATGTTGTCGAATAGCCCGGTGCGTTTCCGAGCTAACGTCATCGCGGTATTAGGAGTGGTGTTTCTTGCGGTCGGCTGTAGAGCCACACCCCGCGGCAGATGGGAAACGGCTGTGGTGACGAAGGCGAAGCACTGGGTCTTCGTGAGGAATAAAGATACGAAGAATCCGTTGTCGCCCACGCCCGAAAATATCGCGGACGGGAAGACGAACTTTTCGCATTACTGCGTTGCGTGCCATGGCTTGGACGGACAGAATACCGGCGTGCCATTTGCCGATAGTATGGCGCCGCCGGTGCCCTCGCTGGCCTCGAAGGATGTGCAGTCGTATACGGACGGGCAATTGAAGTGGGTAATCGACAATGGCATCTTTCCTTCCGGCATGCCAGCATCGAAGGGAATTCTGACCGACGAAGAAATCTGGTCGATCGTTGCGTACATACGGCACCTGCCACCTGCGGGAAGTCTCGGTGAGCCGGCGATGTACGGCGGTGAAGACAGCGGTGAAGATGGTGGCCCGCCCGCTCAGGGCGCGCGTCACGAGCGATAGTTCAGAGAACAGACGCAGCGTTCGCAGATCGAGTTGTTGGGAATGTCCAGCCTCGAACGGAAGGCTAGAGCTTCATTCCCATTGATGACTTCCTCCAACGATGATCGGTGGATGTTTCCGATGGGCGGGTGGAAGAAGCAGGGTCGAACCGTGCCATCTGCTTCAATCACGGCGGAAGTCCACGGTGCATTGCAGCGAGGTGACTCGGTGCGATCCAGACCGAGGTGAGCACGAAAATGTCTGGCGATGCGGCGAAGTTTTTCGGAGGATTCGGCGATGTATCCCGAACGGATATCTTCCGAGTTCTCGGCGATGAGCGACTCGATTTCGACTTCGAGGACAGCCACTTCGTCTGCGGAGAGGGCAACCTCGCTCTGACGAGTTGCTGACCAACCCAGAGGGCGATTGAAGGCTTCGGATGTGAGATCGGCTGCCAAGAAAGAGATGCCGCTCAGATTCAGTTGTTTTGCAGAGGCGTGCGTTTCACGAAGGTGGGCGTGGTTCGCTTTTTGTATGGTGGTGCGGGCGGTGATCGTGAGTGACGGGCGCTGGTGCCTGACGGCATCCACTCCGCGCTGCAATAGAAGGAACGCTTTTTCGACGCGGCGAATTGCGTCGTGAATTCGTTCGGGCCCATCTAAAGAAACAATTACATCGTCAAATCGTTCGGCGACCTGACCCGCATACTTGCCAAGCAACAATCCTGTGGTCAATAAGGTTAGGCGAATCCCCTCTTGCCGCAGGATCGCGCAGAGTTGCGGCCATTCGATGTTGAGCAACGGTTCTCCCCCGGAAAGAACCACCCAACGGACGCCCAGGCGCCGGATGGAGTCGAGTTGGGACTCCAAATCGGCGGGGCGGAAGGCACGGGAATCCTTGGCCTTCCAGATATCGCACATGACGCAACGGCAGTTGCAGGATGTGTGTGCGTGGAGGACGAGCACAGGAAGCTGAGTCAGCCGGTGCTGCTCGATGCCGCCGGCCGGGGCTTCTATGGTAATCAGATCATGCCGGGCGGCCATGGCGCACCGTTCTGCCGCCCAGCTGGATCTCGCCGGGAAGATGAGTTCGTGTTTCGGTGAAAAGACGATTTAACGGCGCGCGAATCCAACGACGTTCGCCTTCAATATCGAGAGGACGCAAGCCCGTTGTGACGAGCCGCGGAAGGCGAGTAAGCACGTTGGCCGAAGCGAGCTGAACCTGGCCGCCGATGACGACGAGTTCCACGTCGCGGTAGTTGAGGGCGGCAAGTCGATGGGCTGGCGATTCGCCGGTGTCTCGGACGGCGAAGAAATCGGCGCGAGCGCCAGGGCGTAACGTTCCTTCGCCAGAATTTAATCGCAGCACGTCGGCGGCTAGAGTGGTGACGAGGGAGTAGACGTCGTCTGAGGGAAGACCGACGGTGCTGGCGGCGAAGCGAATTTCGTCCAAGAGATCGCCAGCGGCAGTAAGCGGCGAGTCGTTACCCAGGGCGAGGCGCGGCAAAGCCTTTAGCGTTTTGCGATCGTGGGTGCGGCCAAACAGGAACACGTTCGACGTTGGGCACCAGATGAGCGCGGCTTCAGCGGAGCGCATCCGATGAAGCCCGGATTCATCAAGGCCGAGGCCGTGGACGATGACGGTGCGGTCATTGAGGGCGTTCTGCTCGGCGAGCCGAAATATCTCGGCGGCGCTTTGGGAATCGACACCTTCCGCGAGATGCACGATGAACGGCTGATCGGAAGGCGCGGACTTTTGTTTGCGCGCTAGATTATGATCCAGAGGGACTGAATGGGCCCACGAGAAGTCGCGAAGGACGCGGACAACGAACCCGTCGTCGAAGAGTTCCGGAACGTAAGGGTTGTGATGGCACACGGTCGTGACACCGCACAGCAGATTTCGAATCCCGCCCCACCAGAGTCGGGTATTTTTCCTGATGGCTCGATGCTCGCGGACCGGGGAGGTTTCGGGCTGATGAATGTCATCGGCCCACTCGACAAAGTTGCGGTATCCGCCCTTGCCGAGCCGCGGAAACAAAGCGAATTCCAGGTGATCGTGGGCGTTTACAAGGCCTGGAAGCAGCAGGAAACCACTTAGATCGATGTCGCGCTTGCGGTGTGTGGTGGGTGGTGACAATTGTGGGCCGTTGGACTTAAGCAGCGCTATCCTGCCGTCTTCGATCGTGATGTCGGCGCGCGTGCTTTCGTGCGGACCAAGAGCTATGCAAACACATCGAACATTGACGAGCGTTCTCGCGGCCGCCGTCTTTCTTGACGACGCGGACCGGCGAGGCTTCAAGCGGAGCTGCAATATATAGATGGCGGGTAATCCAGAAGCGGACTGGAATGCATCCAACTTCCCTGCTCTCCTAAATACCTCAGACTCTGGATCACCAAAGGGTGGTTCAAGGAGAACTTTGGCCTCCATTCCGACCAATTCGAAAGAACGCAACATTTTGTCGATCGGGACCGCGCGGGTTGCAATCGAAACGAAAGATCCGTTGGCGTGGAAACCGCGGCGCCAGCCCAAGGCCGCGGAGGTCTCCGGGTGAAGATCCGTGAGGAAGATGGATCCGTCGGAGCGCAGAAGTCTTCGGGCTTGTTGGGCAAAGACGTCAAGGTCTTCGAGATAACTCGTTACGAATGAACAGAGAATCAAGTCAGCCGAGGCTCGTGGGAATGGAACATTGCTGCAATCTGCGAGGACGAGATTCGCGGCACCGCCGAGCTTTCGCTTCGCCTGCAATAACATTTCGGCGGAAAAATCCATGCCGACTAGAGAACGAGGTGATTTTTCCGCGAGCCTAGCGAGCCAGCGGCCGGTTCCGCAGCCCAGGTCGATGACATCGAGGTCGTTGACGGGAGGCAGAAGTCGCTCAAGGAAACGCTGCTCGAGAGAAAGTATCGGGTTAGGTTCGGCGTCATAGAGATGCGAGACCTGACGATAACCGTCCTTTGGAGAGACTCCCGAGGAGGAAAGCGCGTGCGAAACTTTGACCCTCGAGCCGGCTACAGGCTTTCGGCCTTGGGTTTGCGCAGATTGATGAATTGGTGCGCCCACTGGAGTTCCTTTGGATAGGCGTAAATTCGCGTGGAATAGCGCCACGCGCTAAGAGTCTTGAGCAGAGTGCGGCTCCAGCGCGGGGCGCGGATGTCTTGCACCGTGGGCCAGCGCGAGCTCACCACGGTTTCAAAGTTGTCGATCAGGTTCTTGGTCTTGCGGGCGAGCCACGGCGTGTTCGGGTCGACGCGGAGCGTGTAGTCCATCCAGCGCTTCGTGGCCCACTCGTCGGGAGTAGTGGGGAAAGCGATTTGGCCATCGATGTTGCCGTACATGGCGGTGCGCTGCGGAACTGGCGTGTAGTGGTACATGATGATTTCGGATTTTGGATTAATGCGCTTGATGGTGCGGATGAAGCCGAGCGTTTCGTGCGTATCGCGTTCCGGGTCGCGAGGATTGCCGATGACGAAGGAAAACTCCGGAATGATGTCGAACTGGCGGATGCGCCTGGCGAGGTTCAGCGTCTCTTCGGTGGTGATGTCCTTCTGCATCTCCTTGAGAACCCAGTCCGAGCCGGACTCGGCACCGAAGAAGATCATGGTGCAGCCGGCACGGCGGATTGCGGAGAGTGCTGCGTCGGAATACTTGTTGACGATATCGATGCGTGCTTCGCACCACCATTGCAAGTTTAGTGGCGCGATGCGCTCGGAAAGCTCCATCGCGTGGTCTTCGCGGAGGAAGAAGTTCATGTCGTAGAACTGGACGGAGTCGGCGCCGTATTGCGTCACCAGGTGACGCAGTACGGCTTCCGTGCGCTTAGGGCTTTCCATGCGCTCGCGATTGCCATAGGCTGCGTGGATGCCGCAGAAACTGCAACGGAATGGGCAACCGATGCTGGCGTGGTGCACCGCGGTGCGTTTGCCGAAAAAGGACGGGCGTAGATATTTCTCGACTGGAACTTTGTGGAACGGTGCCCACGGGAATGCGTCCGGGCCCTTCATGGGGCGCTCCGGATTGTGCCGATGGAGGCCGAAGATGTCTTTGAACGAAAGGCCAGCGATCCCTTCGAGCTTTCTTTTGCCTCGTAGAGCGTCAAGCAATTCCAGCAGCGTGTCTTCACCCTGGCCGCGCACGGCGTAGTCCACGTAGCGTGCATTCAGTGTTGCGTCGCTGTAGATCGAAGGGAAATAGCCGCCCCAGACGATGGGAATTTTGGGGTGCAGGCGTCGAATCTCGCGGCAACTTTCGACTGCGGCGGCCATTTGCGGGCCTGGCATCACCGATACGCCCAACATTTCGACTTCGCGTTCTTGAATCAGCCGGAGAACGGTTTCCGTTGGGTTGTCTTCCAGATTTCCGTCCACTATCTCGTACTCTTCCCTGCCCTCCAGGACTGCGCCGAGAGCGAGCACGGAAAGCGGCAGGCGCCTGTTACGAGGTCTTGTGGAGCGTGGGTTGTATAAAATGATCATCTTATCCTCGACAGTGTTTTCCTGATCGCGAACTTTCCGCGCACGATCCGTGGTCTTTCAACTCGGTTAGCCCGTTCTCTCAAATTCCAGGAGAACGTGATCGCCCAGGCCGCGAAGGATCGGCCAAGACGCAAAAACGCGGTCCAACCCTTCGAGCCACGCTAAAGCGAATTTGTGCTTGCGGGCTATCGATTCTACGTACGACGGCGGTACGAACAATCCAACGGCTCGAACAGAGCGCAACCGAAACCATGGAGCGAATGACCGCCGCGTGTCGGCGATGGTTGGGTACCAAACCGGCACGGCGATTTCACCGAGCTGGGCGATCGTCGTGCCACGGAGGCGTCTAGATGCCTTCTTGAAATTGCCACGAACCGCATACCAAGCTATTTCCCACAGACATACTCGCGTGGAGATGCAGATCAGCGCGGCTGCTCCGGGCTTTACCAGATGAGTCAGTTTCCGGACTACTTGTGACAGATCCTCGACACAGTTCAGACCCGAAAAATTCGATACCACGCCATCGAAATGATCCGCAGGCGTCAGGGTATCCACGACCTCATTTCGCATCACGCGAAATTCGAGCGACGCGTCCGGTGCTTCGAGAGACTTACGACGTTCGGCGATTTCAATCATGCGCGCGGCGGCATCGCAGGCGACGACGGAGACGCCTCGTTTCGCCAGGAAAAGCGCGTCTTCACCGGTACCACAGTTCAGCTCGAGAACATGATCCCCAGGACGGAATGTTTTCTGGAGCGCGTTCCAAACAACGTTGCGCTGCGCTCTTCCGATCAAGGATTCCGTGAAGGTCGCGTCGTAGGTATCCGCCATAAGGTCGAATGCGGCCGAAGCTCCCTGTGCACCAATGATTGAGGCCTGAATCATAGTTCCGGCGTCCCGACCGTGGCGTACAGACTTTCGCGCACGGACTGAATCCGTCCGCGCAACTCGACTTCCGCCTCGGATTTGCTTCCGCTGCGTTTCAGGCGCGCGAGTTCGACTTCATCGCGAAGAAGGCGGTCGGCGTACTCGTAAAAGCGAGCGGGACGGCGGCCCCGCACGGTGACTTCGCGGTCGGAGGTCTCGTTCCACGGCTTGAGTTGAACAAGCGAGTCCGCAACACTCTTGTAGTACGGCGTGCCTTTGATGGGATAGGCGATGGTCGTGAAGAAAATGTCGGGATCCGAACGCTTGACGTGCTCGATGGTTTGCTCGATATCCTGCAACTCTTCTCCCTGGTAGCCCCACATCAGGAACATACCGGTCTGGATGCCTCGCGTTTTGCATGCGGAGACAGCGGACTGCACTTGTTCGACGGTCACACCGCGTTCCATCGCGTCCAGGATTCTCTGCGAGCCGCTTTCGGAGCCGATCCATACGCGGAAACAGCCAAGCTCGGCAAGCAAGTCGACGACTTCGTCGTTCAAGCGGTCGGCTCGGGAAATGCATTCGAATGGGATATGGAGGCCGCGGCGCCGCATTTCCGCGGTGTATTGACGCAGCCAGCCGTGGTGAATGGTGAAGACGTCGTCGGCAATCCAGACCATATCGGGGTGATAAGTGGAGAGCAGCCACTCAACTTCGTCGACCACTGCGAGGGCCTTGCGGCGGCGGTGGGTCATCCCGAAAACCTGATGGCTGCACCAGCGGCAACGGTACGGACAGCCGCGAGCGGTAATGAAGGAAAGCGAACCTTGGCCGTGCGCCTCGCGCCACGTTTGTACGTAGCGCATCACATCGATGGCATCTCTTGCAGGCCAAGGTTGGGAGTCGAGGTCGGCAATCTGTACACGCGGAGCCGTTTGGTGGACTTGACCGTCTTCCCCGAGAAAAGCGACGCCGTTCACTTTACTCAACTCCGCATGCGAGTTTCGCTGGAGGGCGGCGAGAAGTTCTTCCACGGTGATCTCGCCTTCGCCAAGCACCACAACATCGGCGCCCCATTCGAGATATTCGCGTACATAGGCTCCAGGTTCCGGGCCACCAACGATCGTCTTCCAGCCGGCGTCGTGGGCAATGCGCACAATCGCAAGAACCTTTGTGCGCGTCATTAAATTCGCGTAGACCCCGAGAACCGAAGGGGTTTCCGTTTGTAGATGATTCGTCAGGTCTTGAAGGCTGGAGAAAGTTGTGTCGAACACTTCGACGTCGAACCCTTTTTTCCGCAGATGTGAGCAGATGTAGAGAATGCCGAGCGGCACGTAGGGCTTCATGATCTTCAATTCTTTTGGATCATCGTAGAGAAAATAGCCGTGCGTGAGCAGGAGATCAGCCATTGCTACGCATCTCCTACGGATGTCAGAAGACCCTGCAGCGGGATGAGTCGGGATCTGGACTCTGATTCACAGTGGGTGGCCCCGCCCGCGTGAATAAGCTCCGTTGCATCCGCGTTGCGACTGATTGGTTCGAGGGCGTCTACCCGCTGCCACAATTGCTCAAGCTCGTGAATTTCGCTGGGAGATGTGACGTGCTTCCAGGAGTCCACCTCGGCATGAAGGGCATCGCGAATCGCTCGATAGAAGCTATCGGTGTAGGCGCCCTTGAACATCACGCAGAGGTCGTCGCTGTCGGACCAATTTTGCTTCGATCCGAGCTGCTGTCGGACACGCTCGTAAAACCGAGTATTTGGAAGAGGGTAAGAGAAAGAAACGCCGATGTCGTCGGGACGCGTTTCGCGAACGAGAGCAATGGTCTTTTGAACATCGCCCCAGTTCTCGCCGGGATATCCGAATTGAATGAAATAGCACGCGCGGATTCCTTCGTCGTGCAAATGTTGGCGCGCGGAGAAAACTTCGTCGACCTCAAGACCTTTGTCCATCGCGTCGAGGACCTTCTGCGAGCCGGACTCCACGCCCATCCAGACTTCGGCACATCCAGCGCGCGCCAGTGATTGCGCAGTTTCGGAAGTGAGTAGATCGGCGCGAGCTTGAATCTTGAATGGGACGGCGGCGTCTCTCTTTCTGACTTCAACGGCGAATTGCCTGGTCCAGTGCCGGTTCAGGGCAAAAATATCGTCTGCGAACCAGAGATGTTCTGCGCCGTAGACTTCCTTAAGGTGGCGCATTTCCTCAGCGACTTCGGAGGCGGGTCGGGCATGGAAGGTGTCGCCGAAGATTGGTTTGGCGCACCAGTTGCACCGGAACGGGCATCCGCGGCTGGCGATCAGGTTTAGCGAAAACGTACCGTGTGCGGCGCTCCAAACGTCGCGGTACTTGCTGATCTCGATCAAGTCGCGGGCAGGAAGTGGAAAGCCCGCGAACTGACGAGACGGTGAGGGGTTCTGCTTCTGAAGCATTTCTTTGGAGCCCACGCGCTGCAACGTAGCCGCGCCCGGGACGTGCCGACCGTCGCCGTTATTGCGGATCTCCTGAATTACTTGCAGCAAGGTGTGCTCCGCTTCGCCGATCAAAACAAATTCGCACCCTTGCTGTAGATATTCGATGGCGTGGTCCGTAGCGTCTGACCCGTGGACAATGACGCGCGCACCCGCTTTGCGGGCCTCGCAAATCATGTGAAAAGCCACTTCCCGCATGCGCGTCAAGCACATCTTGGTCAAGAAGTTGAAATCGTCTTCGTAGATCGCGACGATCTTTGGGTGGTGCGCGCGCAAGGCCTTCCGAAATCCTGACTCAGGCTCCTCCAGCATGGAATCGAAGACCGCGACGGAAATTCCGTTCTGGCGCAGCACGCTGGCCGCATACAGTGTTCCCAGCGGCGGATACGGCTGCATTTTGCGCAGTTGCTTCCGATCGTAGAGCAAGTGATAGGAATGCGTTAGAAGGACATCAGCCACGGCATCTTCCCAGAAATGCGGCGTTTCGAGAGCGGACGAATCTCAGCACAGTTCGCTGACCTCCGTGCTTAGTGGCTGACCTGTAAGCAAGGATCGGCGCGTGACAATGCGCTCAAGGGAGCGCGCGACCCAGAGTTCCCAAGGAAACGAATATTTGTTGGAGCGAATCCGCCAGCGCAGTGGAGCACCGAGCGCGCGCCGCAGGCCCTGCCGCAGATGTCGGATGATTCTTCGTGACTTTGCGCAATTGGTTGTTGAGCAAGAAGAATTTGAGCATCTTGCGCAAGCGCGCAAGCTCCTCTCCCTGCAGCCATGGCAGAGCCTTCTTGCCCAGCGGCAAATCGACCCATTCTGCCAGCGACTGCGGCTCACGCATGCCCAATTCGCGAAGTTGCGGCCAAATCGGAATTCCGGGATATGGCGTGAAAATATTCGGAGAGAAACTAACGTTCCAGAACTGCCGAGCAATATCGCTCATGGTGCGAAGAGTTTCGACGCGGTTGGCCTCGGTCTCGCCCGGGTATCCGAAAATAAGGTTAAACGTCACGTGAATGCCGCCGAGGGCCGCCTTACGAGCCGTTTCGTACATTTCGTTGAGATGCTGATGCCGCTTGTTCATGAGCTTCAGAACATCAGCCGACGTGGACTCCGTTCCGAAGCCCATATGTGAAACGCCGCTCTCCCCGAGCATGCGGACGTCGTCATCACTCATGCGGCAAAGGAAATCCGTGGAGGCCTGGAACGTCCAGTTGAAGTGAAGTTTGGAGTCGAGAAAGCCCTGGGCGATCTCGACCGCTCGCCGCCAATCAACTGGAAGGTTCGAATCCAGCATGGCGACTTCATCGATTCTGTACCGTTCGACGAGATCCGTGACTTCCCTTACCACGCGCTCGGCTGATAGCGCATTGAACTTGCGTTTGTAAAAAACCATGTCCGTGCAATAGTTGCAGGCGTAGGGACAACCGACGCTCGTCGCGTACGCCAGCTTCCGGACTCCACAGGTGCGCTCGTAGGCGTCAAAATCCGTCAAGTGAAAGGCCGGCATGGGAAGATCGTCGAGCAATGCGGTGCGCCGCTCGGGCGAGTGTTGCGTCAAACCGAATGGCTTCGAGGAAACACCTGCAACATCGTTGAAAGCTTTTCCGTCGGCGAGCCGCTGCGCAATTTCCAATAGCGTGAGTTCACCTTGGCCGCGAACGACGGCGTCTACATAGCGCTCGTTCAGCGTTTGGCCGGGAACCAGACTCGGATGCCAACCGCCGAAGATCACCGGGACGCCGGGCTTCGTTTGCTTCACGCGCTTGGCGATCCGCATGGCGCCGCGAATCATCGGACCCGTGAGCACGGAGATGCCAAGGCACAGTGCGTCCTGAACTTCGCGCAAGATACGTTCTTCCCAGTCAGGGGCAATGGCAGCATCGACGATACAGACTTCGAATCCCGCCGCCTCAAGGGGCGCGGCCAAACTGAGCAGGCATAGAGGCGCGCCCAACGGCTCACCATCGTAAGGGGGATAAAAAAGGACGACTTTGCGCTTGGCTAGCACGCGGCCCCCGAGGTCGCTGGCTCAAGGCGCTTGGCGTCGACGGCTGGCTTCGCAGCCGCCGTTCGGCGCTTCAATTTTTCATTCAGCCACAGTTCAACTGGCAGTGCGTAGACGTCGTGGTCAAGTCTCCAACGGGCCGGAAACGAAAACGACTTCTGGATCAGTCGCGTCGAGCGGCTACGCGTATCTGCGCTGATGGGTATCCGGTCGAATGCGAGCCTCAGATAGTCGCGCATGACCTGGAGGCGCCGATGCTCACCGCCCCGCAACCAAGGCAGCTGCGTGTAGCGAGGAAAAAAATCCGCCCAGCCTTCGAATGAAGTTGGGACTTCGATCCCATACTCCTCCGCGTGTTGCATTACGGGTGCGCCAGGGTATGGCGTGAAGATGTTGGTCCAAAATTCCGCGCCGGGATGCCGCCGGCACATGTCCATGATGAAATCGATGGTTTGCCGGCGCTCGCTTGGGCCTTCGCCCGGGTACGCGAAGATGATATTGAAGGAAGGACGTATGTCCGCGGCGAGACATCGACGCGCGGTCTCGTAAATCGTGTCGAAATTCTGGAAGCCTTTGTTCATCAGCTTCAGCATTTTTGGGGAACCAGATTCCGCACCGTGACAGATTTGTTGAAGTCCGGCCCGGCGGAGCAATTTGAGATCGTCAACGCTGAGACGTGAGGTAAGGTTGGTGGTCGCCTGGATGCTCCACCGGAAATTCGCTCCCGCGCTAGCCAAGCCATCCGCGATCGAACGGGCGCGATCCAAGTCCACCAGAAAGTTGTCGTCAACGACCCAGAGCAATTCGAGGCCATAACGCCGGGTTAAATCCACGGTCTCTTCCACAAACTGATCGGCAGAAAGTGCGTTCCATTTACGGCCGTAGACGCCGGCATTGGTGCAATAGGAGCAGTTGTATGGGCACGCCAGGCTGGAGATATACATCGCCCATCGACGGCCGCAGACACGCTGGTAGGCATCGAAATCCGCAATGTGGTACGCCTTCGGTGGCGAATCGACAATCGGCCGCAGGGGCCGCTCCGTCGTAAAGATCAACTTTCCGTCACGCTTGAAGCCGATGCCGGGAACCAGATCGAGGGGCGCGCGATTTTCCAAGTGTTGTACGACGTCCAACAGCGAGTCTTCGCCCTGCCCCTTGACGACGATGTCGATGTAATCGGCTTCCAGCGTTTGTTTGGGCAGCAGCGAGGGATGCCAGCCGCCGAGAATCACGGGGAAATCGGGGTTCCAAGCTTTCACGGCCCGAGCAATCTCCACGGTCTCGCGGATCATCGGACCTGTTACAAGGGAAATGCCAAGGCAGACAGCATCTTTCACTTCTTCAAGAACGCGCTTCTTATAGTTCGGCGCGATCGTGGAGTCGATCAAGCGGATGGTGTATCCTGCCCGTAACAGAGGAGTGGCGACGGCCAGCAACCCTAGCGGTGCTGTGGCATCGCTACTGGCAAACGACGGAAAGAAAAAGACAACCTTCTTCGACATTCGCGCGTTCCGCATCCTCACTGACAATTTGAAATTAAGGTTTGGCCTCTGAATCCTTGTCACGGGCGTGTCACGGACCTGTCATTTGTTCGCTGGCTGCGTCCACAACTGTTGCTTTCGCGCTACAGTCAATCAACATGGCGAAGTTGCACATTGTTAATCGCGGCGCGCTGCCCCTGCAGACGGATCTTCTGCTAGCGGGCGCACACTGCGCCTTCGCGACAAACTCTGAGCAGATTCTCGCCTCGGTCGACAGTTGGCGATGCACTAGCCGCTCTCGATCAAACCGTACATTCGAGATGAATGTGCTCCTCGACACGTCGCTGCCCGCCGACCGCGATGTGAAGACCCAGACACATTTTCGGGGCCTTCACCATCTTGTTTTTGCAACGATTGGAACCCACGAGCTTTTTGTCTTCGACCTCTTCCGCAAACAGGTCGCCGGTGCTGTCTCACGAGCCTCTGCCAGCGACCCAACTTTTTGGAACTCGCATTGGCTGCCGATCACCGTGGGCGTTATGGGAACCACGGTGGGGGTCGTTCCGGTGCATAGTGCGTGTCTCGATCTCGACGGGAAGGCCCTGCTGATTGCGGGCGCCTCGGGGGCCGGAAAATCTACGCTTTCCGTGGCGCTAGCGCATTGCGGGTTTTCGCTAATTTCTGACGATTGGACCTACGTCTCTCAGGAAGCCGCTGCGCTGACGGCGCATGGAATCGACGCGCCCGTGAAGTTGCTACCGGACGCCATTCAATATTTTCCTGAACTCAGCGGGAGAACGCCGAAAATGTGGTTCAACGGCGAACTGGCTTTTGAAATTGAACACGAAGAATTTTGTCGAGGCTCTGCGGCGTTGAGGTCGCGCCCCCATTGGCTCCTGTTTCTTGAGCGTAGTTCCGAGTCCGGTTGCTTTTTCGTTCCCTGCAGCGCCCAAGATGCTCAGGCGTTCTTCGAGAGAAGCGCGGAGCGACTCCCTGACCAGGTTCCCGAAGCGTCGGTCGCGCGTTCCGCGGTAATTCGATCCATTGCGAACTGCCGATGCTGGCGCCTGCGGACGGGAGAGTCTCCGCAAGTGACCGCCGACGCCATTCGTCAATTTTGTGAGAGAAACTGAAATGTCTACTCTCATGCCTGTCTTCTACAAAGATTCGCTGGATTTGTTGCGTCGCTTCGCTCCGACACCTTTGAAGGCAGAGGTCAATCTTGAAATGGCAAATGTCGTGCTGGAAACGAACGATTTGAGTTTTCTCCCATCATTGGCTCGCCTGGGTACAGCAGAGATCTCTACGAAGTCTTGCATCTGGAAAATAGTTCGCGACGTCGATGTGCGCGGCACGACGATAGAAGCATCAATTGTTATGGCCGGGAATTTGATCGTGTACTCGATGGGACCGGCCTGCCTTATCGGAGCCGACCGGGAACGCAGTGAGATCCTCGCATTCATCGGCCGCGACGTCGATACGCATTCCTTTCAGGAAGCGATCCTCCCTGCACTTTGCCGGCTCACAGAATTTGTTACGCGCCAGCAGGAAGCGCCGATCATGATTCGTTCGGAGGTCGCGATGGGAGGCCCTTGTAATGCGTGAGCGCGACCTCCGGGTACTCACGCTCGCGGCGTTGCACCCGGTTCCCGATTTTTCGCGATTGTCTTTGCTTCGCCACTCCAGCGCGTCGCAAATTCGTAAACTTTTGCGCTGGCTCGACGAAAGCGGGTTGGCGCTGTATCTGTTGACTCAATTGCAAGACCACGAAGGTCTGGGGCAGGTTCCCAAGGATTTTAGCGCGGCCCTCGAATCCCGATTGGCGGCAAACCAGGTGCGTACCGCGGCGATGCTCTCCGAGTTCGCGAGGCTCGTCGATTCGTTCCGTAGAAATGGCGTTCAGTTCTCCGCGCTGAAAGGCTTTACATTGACTCCGGAGTTTTGCCGCGAGGTCGATCTGAGGCATCAGACTGATTTCGATTTCCTCGTGACTCTGGATTCGCTCGAGAACGCGAAACGCGCCATGCAATCGTGCGGGTATGAACAAGGAGAAGTGACCGAATTCGGCCAAGTGACCTTCACTACCCCGCTTCGACATATTCCTACTTCCAACGACGATATCTACGCGATCCCTCGACATCGCGAGGTTGACCTGCTGACGACGCTTCGCCTTTCCGCCCATGGCGTCTCGATTCCTATGCCGACACCTGATTTCAATGACTTCAAGGCCAAAAGTTTGTTGGACATCGCTTTCCCAGTTCTTCAGTCAGAAGAGATGTTTTGCTTCCAAGTGATGCACGCATTCAGGCATTTGCTAGGATCATGGGTCCGGGTCTCCTGGCTCTTTGAGATCGGCTACTTCATTGACCGGCACTGCGGCGACGCGGATCTGTGGCGGGCGATTGTCGACCGAATGGGGCATGACGCCAGGACGCGAAATGCATTTGGACTGGTTATTTCGTTGACCAGGGCCCTCTTCCCCCGACCAATTCCCGAACCTTTGGCTGAGTGGTGTCTACAATCATTGCCGCCCCGCATCGAAACCTGGGTGGCGCACTTTGGTGTGAAGACCGCCATCGCTGACCTTGACGGTGCAAAATTTACCCTTTTCGTCCACCGGGAGTTTGTTGACGATCGAGCCTTCTGGACATCGTATGTAAAGGACAGAATTTTTCCGATTGGCCGGCGGTCTAGCATTGGTAGGGTCGCAATTACCGACACCCGGACCAGAATTAAGGCAAAAGTGTCACAATGGCGCCACACCATGCGCCGGTCCATCTTTCATGCCCGGTCCCTATTCTCATTGCCGGTAGAAGCGATCCGTTTTAGATATGCACTGCGATCGATCGAAAGGCAACGTGTTCTAGTGGCGGAGGCTCTGACTAGGTAGCTTACCGGCGCTTGCCCCAAGGGTCCCTGATGGGTTGAAGCCTTTTTGGAATTGAAGGAGGGTCTTTCGTCATGAAGTCCCCTTTGTACCCCGACCGTCGAAAGGGTCGTGGTTTATTGTGCGTCCTACTACTGGCTTGCCCCGCTGCTCTTGCTCAGTCCCAAACGACTACAGCTATGCCCGCAGACCAGCCCGAGATCGTTTCCAAGATCGATCGCTTGACAAAGTCTCTGGAACAGACTCAGGTCGAGCTTGCGGAGTCCCGAACAGAAATCGAACAATTGCGTGCGGCTCTACAGGAAGTGCTAACGCGCATGAATGCCATGGCGCCACAACCCACCGATGCGGCGGCTCGCCTGGGAAGTGAAGCCGCGACGGCCCAGGCTGGCGGTCCGCCACCTCAAGCCGAAGAGGCCCACGGCGGAACAGCGCAAATCTCTCAGGATGATTGGGACATTCTCAATGCGAGAGTGGAAGAGCAGCGGCAGACCAAAGTGGAAAGCGGGTCAAAATATCGCCTGAAGCTTTCGGGAATCGCGCTATTCAATGCCTTCGGCAACTTCGGCCAGGTCGACAATCCCGACTTACCGAGCATCGCGATTCCCAAGGTTACAGCCTATTCCGGCGGAAGTGCCGGAGCCTCTGTGCGGCAGTCCATCGTCGGCTTGACGGGCATTGGGCCGGAGCTTTTCGGCGCGCGCACCAGTGCGGACCTGCAAATGGACTTCTTCGGCGGACTGCCGAGTGGTTACGGGGCTAACAGCTCCGGACTCGCGGAAGTTCGGTTGGCACGAATCCGTTTTGATTGGAAAAACACTTCGGCCGTTGCTGGGCTCGACTATCCGTTCTTCTCGCCTAATATGCCGACCACCTATATGACATTCGTCGTTCCGGGTTTTGCCTCTGCAGGGAACCTCTGGACTTGGACGCCGACGATCCGCGTCGAGCAACGACTAACCGGAGTGCTTTCACCTTTCAAAATCGAAGCTGGATTTTTGGACCCCTCGTCCACAACTGACTACGCCGCGAACTCCAACGTCCGGATACCTTCCGGGACCGAGAACTCCCGGCAGCCTACCTACGCGCTGAGGTTATCCGCAAGCACGAAATCGGAAGATAACCCCGCAGTCATAGGAATATCGGGCGTGTACTCCCCGCAGAAGTTCATCGGAAACTATGAGGTCGCAGGCTGGGCTGGAACGTTGGACTGGAAAATTCCTCTCTTCCCTCGAACCCAATTGATGGGTGAGTTTTTTACGGGTAGGGGCCTCGACGGATTTGGCGGGCTGCCGCTCAGCCCCCTCAAGCCCGTGGATCCCGCCTACTATGCAGCCGTTACGGCTCCGGAACTCGCAAACCTCGGGGTCATCGGCGGCTGGTCGCAATTCAAGATTAAGGTGGACGCACGGAACGAATTTAACATCGCGGCGGGCACCGGCGGTCGAAACTCCACAGACCTCCGGGAGGCTGCCGCATCGAATTCGTTTCTGATGTCTGTACCAGCCCGAAACGAGATGCTGTTTGCGAACTATATTTTCAGGCCGCGCTCCGATCTCCTGTTTTCCGCGGAGTACCGCCGTTTGCGCACCTATCAAGTTACGGGATCGCCGAACACCGCCGGGCAGATCGGCCTGGCGATTGGGTTTCTTTTCTAGAGGTCAAATGAGTTTCACTCGACATGTTATAGCTCTGTTTTGGCTGGCGTTCCTCGCAGCGCCGGATTTCTGCCAATCGCCGAACGCCGAACGTAAAGGAGTCGACATAACCGGGCAAGTCGAACTACGCCAAGCGTCATCCGGGCATTACGCCGATGCGTCCGCGGTCGTAGTATGGCTCGTGCCAGCCGCTTCCGTGCAAAAAGTCTCGGTGGCCACGCAAAAAACTCACTATCGACTTCTGCAGCGGAATAAACGATTTGAGCCCAACTTACTGGTTATTCCCGTGGGCAGCGTTGTGGACTTTCCGAACGCAGACCCTTGGTTCCACAATGTTTTCTCGCTCTACCGCGGAAAGCGTTTCGACCTCGGCCTGTATCAAGCGGGTGCGCAGAGGTCCGTAAAATTCGACCGTATCGGCCCTTCGTATCTGTTCTGCAATATTCACCCAGAAATGACCGGGGTCGTGCTAGTTGTGGATACGGACTTCTTCGGCATATCCGACAAGGCCGGGCGCTATTCGATCACCGGTGTTCCCCCGGGCAGATACACAGTTCACGTCTGGTACGAGAACGCGACACCGGAAGCGCTGAAGAGTTTGCAACGATCCGTGACGATCGAAGGTGGAAGCTACTCGATCCCAACAATCTCTGTACCGGTTGCAAAGCAGCAGCAGGAGGAACATAAAAATAAATATGGTCAGGACTACGACCCCGATGCACTCAAGTTGGATTATTGAGATCCGAACGTTACGAATACTCGTTTGTAGAAGTGGCAGAACCCAGGTTGACAGTTTCGCGCACTATTGCAATTCAAATCACGGGCAGCGTGAAAGAATCGTATAAGGATGAAAAAAATGGATACAGTTTTGGTGGTGGAAGATAGCCGGGCAATGCAGAGAACTCTGCAGCGCCTCCTGGAAGCGGATTCTCTCAATGTAGAGATCGCGTCGGACGGAATCTCTGGCTTGGAGAGTTTCCGCAAGCAACTGCCGAGCGCGGTTCTCCTGGACCTGAAGCTTCCGGGCCTCTCCGGAAAGGAACTCTGTCGTGAATTCAAGACCATCGCGGCATCCGTGCCGATTGTCGTGTTGAGTGCCAATGCGGAAGTAGAAGACAAAGTTCTCTTGCTGGAGCTTGGCGCCGACGACTATGTAACCAAGCCTTTCAGCCCGCGAGAACTCCTCGCGCGTGTTCGCCGCGCGATGCGGCGTGGAGCGGCCAAGAGCCAGCCTGTCGCTAACGTTCCGGTCAAAGCGGTGAGTCACGAAGTACTCACCTTCGGCGACGCGCGAATCGACTTCACCAGCATGGAGGCGGTACAGGCTGGCAAGCCCGTCACGCTCACCGCCCAGGAGTTCAAGCTCTTGAAATTCTTCGCCTCTTCTCCCGGACGGGTTCTTACGCGCGACGAATTACTCAACGAAGTGTGGGGTTATCAAAACTACCCATCGACACGCACGGTCGACAATCACATCCTGCGTCTTCGCCAGAAGCTCGAGCCCGATTCCGCCAATCCCCGCTATTTTCTGACCATTCATGGCGCGGGCTACAAGTTTGTCCCTGGCAACTCTAACGGCGGTGCACTCTCGCAATGATGGCTCGTGGAGGCGCCATGACGCATCTCCGCTTACGAACGCAGCTGTTTATCGCGACACTACTCACCATTTGCGCGCTGACGGGCGGACTTCTGCTTATCATTCGGCATACCGTCAGCGTCGAAACCGACAAGCAGGTCCGCGAGGGCACGGAAACTTCCGTTCGCGCGTTCGAGGGCGTCCAACGCCAACGCGAACGTCAACTTTCCAGCACCGCGGCGATGGTCGCCGACCTGCCCCCATTGAAGGGCATGATGACCACCGAGCATGCGCTCACGATCCAGGACGCCTCGACAACATTTTGGAAACTCGCGGGCAGCGACCTTTTCGTACTGGCCAAGCCGGATCGTCAGATCGTAGCTCTGCATATGACTAACCCCGGCTGGCCCCAGGAAGCTGCAGAGCGTGACTTGAAGCGCTCCGTCGACCAAGGCGACGACTCCTCCTGGTGGTACGACAATGGGCGTCTCTATTGGGTGTTCCTGCGCCCCATCACGGCGGGAGCTGGAAGCGATTCTCAAGAGCTGGGACTGCTCGCAATCGGCTACCAGGTCAACTCCAGCATCGCCGAGCAGCTAGCGCTCGTTGCCAACAATCAAATCGCTCTCGCCACCGACAAAGATCTGATCGCATCGACCCTGCCACCGGCCGACGAGGCCGAACTTCAGCGATTAATCCGCCGCGGTGATCCGCAGACGGCCCCGGGGTCCACCGAAATTGCCCTTGCCACCGACCACTACGCTTTCTCTTCCGTGCTGTTGCACGGCGCTCTGCCTTCGCCGGTACGCTGCTATGTAATGATGCCGATGGCGCCCGTCGATTCGTTCATGCAGCACCTCACGCGCACGATTTATATCCTCGGTGCCTCGGCGGTCATTTTCGGCGCGCTTCTTTTCGGATTTGTCTCTCGTACCATCACGAAGCCGCTCGACAATCTCGTCGCCGGAGTTCGCGCGCTCGCCGGAGGCGACTACACTTTTTCCATCACCCCGGAAGGAACCAGTGAAGTCGCCGAGCTGAGCACGGCTTTCGCAAAAATGCGAGGCGAACTGCTGGCCTCGCAACAACGCCAAATCGAAACGGAGAGAATCGCCGCGCTCGGCCGTGCCGCGAGTTCCCTCTCCCACGATCTGCGCCACTATCTGGCCGCCGTCGTTGCCAACGCCGAATTCTTGTATGAAGCAGACGAGCTCAAGCTCGACAAGAGCGAAATCTACAAAGAAATCCAAACGGCCTCAACACAGATGACCGATCTGATCGATTCTCTGCGCGAGCTCGCCTATCAGCGCACTGCCATCTCGCCCGAGCCCACCGACCTCGATCAAATCATTCGACGCGCCATCGAAGCCGTCAAGGTTAGGCCTGAGTTCCGCCACCGAACGATCAGCGTGCTCACGCGCGATACCACCGAAGGCATATTTGACCCCAAGAAGCTCGAACGCGCATTCTTCAATCTGGTGCTAAATGCGTGTGAAGCCACTCTTGATGGCGAGAGTAGAGTCATTATCGATGTCCAAGGTCGAAAGGATTCTTTCGAAGTGCGCGTGATCGATGAGGGTTGCGGGGTTCCCGAAAGCATCCGCGATACCGTGTTCGACCCGTTCGTAAGTTCCGGCAAGCCCAACGGAACGGGTCTTGGCCTGGCCATTGTCAGCAAGATCGTCCAGGACCACGGCGGCTCGGTAAGCATCGAGCGTACTTCGGAGACCGGAACCGCGGTTTTGGTCAAGCTTCCTCGCTCACCTCGGCCGGTGGCTTCTCATTCGGGTTCCACCGTAGCCTGAGCGTCCGGTTCCGGAATGCGTCTCCATCTATAAATATCTTGGCTTCCCACTTTCAGACCCGCCAGCTTCAGGTGAAAAAATAGCTGATACTTGTGATTGATCAGGTGTTCGAGGTTCCCCAGAAGAACCGTCAACAGCGTCTGCCCCTCTGGAACGAACAACGTCGGGATTCTCCTCGCAAGGTCATCGTCGGCGCAGCAATAGAAGCCTCGCTGAATCTGCGCCTCATATAGTTTGATTTTCTCCCTCGTCTCGACGGGCGAACATGATTCGTTGACGATCATCACTCGGAGCTCCAGAAAATCGGCGAGCTCAACGGGAAATGCACGGTAGAAAGCCGCGCAAAATCCCGATAAGCACACCAGCAGATGAGCTAAGACGTGACCGAGATCATTCGTCTCCGGCATTTTTGCAGGCAGCTCGGGACGCCATTCAAGCAAATCCCCCGGCACGAGCGAGACCAGGTGTTCGGTGCGCTCGATCGTCTCCATCACTTTTTCCGCCAACGAGCTCACCAGCGGGTCTTCCTCCATCGCTCCCTCCTTGCTGGCAGGAAATTCATCGACCGCGACCGCGTCTCACGCAACACGCAGACCGCCTCATTCCAGATTGTGATCGCACTTCTACCCTACATCATCGACTTTCCGCGCGGTCGACACAAAGATGACAGCCTGTTGACATCGCGTGGATTGACCCGCTCACGGACCGGACGTAAGGTCGTACTGTCTCCGGGGATATGCGCTTAGGCCGCAGCGGGAGCCGTGATCGCGCACTCCCACTTGATTTGGACGCTGAATGAAACAAGCGAAGGACAACAGCTCGGCCCGCCATCTCAAGCTTTTCCTACTCGTCGAAAACCGTCTCCTTCGTGAGGCGCTAGCAGGCATTGTCCGCAAGCAGCCGGATTTCTGCGTAGTAGGAGTCGACCGTTACGCGCCCTCGATCGAAAAACAATTTGGTGAGTCCGCGTGCGACATCCTTGTCGCAGATCATGCCAGCGCAACGACTTTCCCCACGACTTTCGTCGCCGATTCGCTTGCCCTTGTTCCCAGCATGAAGATCATCCTCTTGGGCATGGAGGATGATCCCGAAATCTTCCTGCAAGCAATCCGAGCGGGCGTTTGTGGCTATCTGCTAGGTGACGCAAGCGCCGAAGAAACGCTCGCCGCCGTTCGCCGCGTCGCTCAAGGCGAGGCGGTGTGCCCTCCCCGACTCTGCCTTCACCTGTTTCAATTCGTGGCCCGAGAAGCCCAGAAGGGTTCACTGGTATTGAATCAGCGCGTCTGCGCAAAACTAGGCCTTACTCCCCGGCAACAGCAACTCGTCTCGTTCCTTGCCAGGGGTCTGACAAACAAAGAAATTGCCGTGAACCTGAATCTTTCCGAGTTCACTGTCAAGAATCATGTCCACCGAATCATGCGCCAATTGAACGCCGAGAGCCGCTACGCTGCGGTTCAAACCGTCTGCGAAGGCGGCTTCAGCGCCGACCTCCTGTCTTAGGGGGCCTTCCAAAGGATCATCGGCGGCACCTGAAGAACATTACTCAAAACGCCGCAATCCCAGAAGCTCCAGCGCAGCGAGAAACACAAACTCGGAACCATAAACGAGATAGCGTTTCCATAGCCGCAGAGGTTCCTGCAGCAATCGAAACATCCATTCGAGCCCCCGCTCCCGCATCCATACTGGCGCTTGCCTCTTTCGGAACGATAGAAAATCAAACGCAGCCCCCACTCCGAGGATCACCGGCACGCGCAATTGATCCCGATGCTGGTGCATCCACAGCTCCTGCTTTGGCGTGCCTAGCCCTACCCACAGCACGTCAGGCGCGGTCGGTTGATATTTTCGACGATCGCTGCATCTTCTTTCGCGGTATTCGGCCGGAACGGCGGCGAGTACATGCCGGCAATCACGATGCCGGGGCACGACTTCTTAAGAGATTGCGCTAGTTGTTCCGGCACACCTGGCGCTCCCCCCAATAAGTAATGACGGTAACCCGCCGACGCTGTTTCCTGGCAAAATCGCAGCATCAGTTCAGGGCCGTAAACCCGCCGCGGCAGATGGTATCCGCGGAATCGCCCAATCCAAACCACCGGCATTCCGTCCGGAACCACAAGGGCGGCATCGCTGACAGCTCGCCGGAATTCAGCCTTGTGTCTGGCCTCCGTGATCCCGTGCATCCCGGCGACCGCGATGTAGCGGCAACTCTGACGCAGCGAGATCCACTGCCGCATCTGGAGAATCACATCCGGAATCTGCACGGCGTTAAACGTAACGCCCAGGACCGAGAAGCGCTCTGGCGGCGTAACCTCTCGATCGAAGCTCACCTCGTCCCTCATTGTTGGGGACATTGCGGGCGCAACGACCGGCGCTGCCGGCGAACAATTTTCCGCGTGAAGCGCCATCACGCACCACCGCTGGTGACTGCGCTTAACTCAGCAGCCGGCGAACCAAACGCCCTACTCGCTACCAACGTTTCATACAAACTCACCAGCTGCACGTAATTCCGTTCGGCAGTGTACTTCCTCTCAAATTCCGCCCTGGCAGACACCCCCATCGTTTCCATCTCGGCCGGGTGCGTCCACGCCCATTCCACCTTCGCAGCCAGGTCCACGTCATCTCCCGGTGCGAAGTGCAGCCCGGTGCGCATATGAGCGACCATCTCCGCGGTTGGGTCTTGGCCTGTCGCGATCACCGGGATGCCGCACGCGAATGCCTCCACAATGACCAACGGAGCCTCAAACCAATAACTCGGACAGACCACGAAACAAGCCCCTCGCATCCAGCGGAACACCTCTTCCCGCGAGGCGCTCCCAACGAGCCGCACGCCCGCCAAGCCGCGCTCGGCAATCTCGGACGCAATTCCCTGCCGCATGGGCCCATCGCCCAGGATGAACAACGGAATCTCGGGCTTCAGGCGTTTCCACGCCGCCAGCAAAACTCGAACACCTTTCTCCTCGGAGAGTCGTCCAACGAACAACCCGTATTGTCCAGACTGCTGTTTTTGCGCAGGTCCCGGGTCCGGATGCACAAAGTTGGGCTTAACAGCGATGCGCTGTCGGGGTAATCCTCCGGACGCAAACTTCCCGCGAGCGAACTCGGAAAGCGCAATGTACGCGTCTACCTTTGTCTGCCAGGTCCGCAGCGCTCTGTGAGTCGTCAGCATGGCGGCCACCGCCGCGGATGCCGGCCGGCTGCCACGGTAACAACCATGGGCCACCGCCCTCCACGCCAGCGTCTTGCCCAGGCACGCCTCGCACACGCGTCCCTCTCGAAGTAACGTCGCGCCAGGGCACACCAATCGATAGTTGTGAAGCGTCTGCACTACGGGAACCCCTCGCCGGGAGCACGCGTAGTACGCGGAAGGAGAGATCAAGGGAAGCGTGTTGTGAAAGTGCGCGACTTGGGGTTTATGTCTCTCGATTAACTCATCTATGCCGTGGAAAGCTTTCGATGCCCACACCGCACTGACCCCAACCGAGATTGTCTTCAGCAAGCCAGCGTTCGCGAGTTCGCTGTTATAACGCGAGTAATGGATGACGCTGTGGCCGTTCCGCTCCAGGAGATCCGCCTCCGCTTCCGCCACGGCATCTTCTCCGCCGCGCTGCTGGTAACGTTCGTGAATGAGAAGAATGCGCATGCGTCACGATCCAGCCGGCAGGGCCGCGCTGCTAACATCAAACCCGCCGTCAGGAACCTCTTCAGGAACCTCATCCCCCGCGTTATCCCACCCACTGGCAGGCTCGCCCTTCCACGCGAATGTCATAGCCAGCAGGATGCCCACTCCTCCAGCCGACGCCGCGCTGGCGAGCATGTTTTCGATCGCGAGCCCGAGGACGATCGACGGGAACGCGCCCGCAAATGCAAGTGCCGGGCCGCGTCCCTCCGCGACTATCTTTTGTACGAAGCCCACAGTCGCGACGATTACAAAGGCAAGCAGGAGTCCGAATCCCGGAATACCCCATTCATACAGCGCCCGCAGAAATTCACTGTGGAGTACGCGATTGGCGTCGATGCCCTCGCGATCGTAGTGGTCAGGATCGTGATTCAACATCAAAGCGGCGCCGCTGCTGGTCCCCGAACCAAGGAACAACTCCGGCCCCGTCCTCTTTTCCAGGTGCTCAAGGACGTCCTCGTAGATGCCAAGGCGCCACGCGAACGTTCCGACGTCCTCGACGGTCGCGTCGTCCTCCGACACCGCACCGACCAGTTCATCGATTCGGTTATAGGGAAAGTAGGCTACGAGGATCCCGATCCCCGCGGCGGCAATCCCCAGCGTCAGGAGCATCTTTCGAAGGTTCGGCCGCCATCTCAAAGATCCATGTCTTCCAGACCCGAGTTGAAAGCATCCAATAACGGCAAGCGCAACCATGCTGACAAACACGTAGCGGCTGCCAGACAAGACAATGGCGGCCATCAGACCGCCGCACGTCGCGTAATGAGACCACCCTCGCTCTCCGGAAAACATCAGGATCGCCAGCACCGCCACAAGAAATGCCGCAAAATATTGAGGTGCCGAAAAAGATGTGAAACGCTCTTCGAGCCCGCCCCACTCATCGCCGAGGACGAAGGTTTGCAGTACCGCTAGCGCGATGACAGACCAGGCCACCAGCCTTACCAAGCCGATGTCCAGCCAGCGCTCACACCATGCGCTGCAGAAAACCAGGTACAGCACAAAATAGGCGACCAGGTAAGCCACCATCTTGATCGCCGCCAGGGGAAAACCACCCCAGAATCCCGCAATCGCCGCATAAACGATGAGTCCCAGCCAAATCTTCTGCGGCAACGTCCATGTCATGTCTTTCAGCGGCGCGAAACCCGTGCGCAACAGAAGCAAGGCAGGCAGGCCCACAATCCGGATCGTGTTCTCAAACCCAACCGCAGTCGCGGAATTGAACGTCAAGGACGTAATGTCCATATGCGCGGCCAGAATGAAACAGAACAACGACCATCGCATCGGCAGCACAAACACGCCCGCCGCGAACACCCAGAACAGCGCTCGAGCCACCAGCAGCGCTTCATCCGGCATGGGACCCGGCCTCCGCGTACAATCTCGACCATCCCGCCACAAATTCAGGGACGCCGTAACGTTTCACATCGACCTGTGCGCGCCTCCCCATGCTTCTTCTCGCCTCGATCGGCATCCCGGCAAATCGCGCAATGCAATCCGATGCTCCGGACGCGTTGCGTTGCATCAATAACCCGTTCTCGCCATCGCGCAGAAATTCCTCCACGCCGTTCAACGGGGTAACCAGGAGAGGCAGTCCTGCTGCTGCAGCCTCGAGTGCTACGAGCGGAAACACCTCGTAGTGAGAAGGGAGCGCAAGCGCGTCAGCTGCCCACAGATAAGGTCGGACGTCCTTTTGCGTTTTGATGAATTTTACGTCTCCGTTCAACCCGCTCTTGTTCGCGCGTTCGCGGTACGCAGCGATGCCTCCGCTCGATCCGCCTACTACGATCGCTTTCAATTTCGAATTGTTTGCGGCTCGAAGCGCCTCTAACAACAGCGGCAGCCCTTTGCGCTCGAAGTGCCCCAGGGCCACAAAGGCCAACACGATGTCCTCGCACTTCCAGCCCAGACTTTGCCGGAACGCGCACCGATCGAAACCTGCGGGTGGCCGAAGGCTCTCAAGATCGACAGGATTTGCCAACACGCGGATTTTGGTGCTCGCCTGTGGATAGGCACTCGTAAGCTCCCGGCGCAAGCCGTGTGAAGGCGCAACAATCCGCGTGACTCGCCGGTACACCCAAGGCTCGAACAGCGCGCGCAATCGATGATCCAACCACCGCAGAGTTCCTCGCAGGCCGCCGGCGCCAATTCCCTTCCAATACCGCTCGAGAAATGCCTTATGGCAGAAATGCGAATAGGCAATGTCCCCAAACAGCAGATTGCTCTCGATCACCTGCACGACGTCGAAGCGCATTCGATGGCGAAGACGATGCCACCCGTAGCAGAGAGGAGCGAATAAATGGAACACGATGTAGAGCAACACCATGGGTCGCCGGGGAGCCGGAACCCGCACCCAGCGAATTCTTTCCGGCCGTGGGTTTTCGAATCGCGTCGAAAAAACCGTGAACTCGTGCTCCTCGCAAAGAGCCGCGAGAATGGCTAAATCGCACTTCCCGATCGCGTTGTCAGACGTCACGATGTAGTCGAACAGTGCGATTCTCATGACGCCAGTTCTCTGGACCCTTTGCGAAGCGCACACAGCCGATCGATGTTGTAGAACGCCGTCTCGTTCAGCCCCCGCTCGACGCAAAACTTGATCCAGCCATGATTTGCGTCGTCCGAAATAAGCACGCCTTGCGGGCTCAGCGTCGGCCATACAGCGTCGTACTCCCAATACATGTGGTCCGGCGTATGCAGATCGTCGTGAAAAAAGATGTCGACGTAAGGAAGCTCGTTCAGCAGCGAAGGGAGCGCCGTGCGCACGTCTTGAAGGATCAATCGGTGGCGGTCTCCGAGAGCGTGCTTTATCTCATCGGGGATTGCCCAACCTACCCCGTGCTCGTGCCACGCATACACAGAACCATCGGCCAGCGTCCCCTGGCCAGCCACTTCCGGCGGTAGCTCGATTGAAAACAACCTGCCCCGGCCATTCTCAATCAGCGCCGCACCGAAGAACGACGTCGATACGCCTGCAGCAACTCCCGTCTCAATGACATAATCCGGCTTAAGCGCCCGCGCCAACCCGTAGAGAATCCTCCCGTCATCCAGGCTAATCCCGCCTTGCCCGCGATTTGCGCTTTGTACCACCGAAATCACGCTCTCCAATCGCGAACGCCATTTGGAAAATCCCAGAAATGCGAGGTCAACATCAATTCCCAGCCCCTGAAGAAATTTCAGAGGGCTCGCCTGACGAAATCTTCGGAAGACCCATTTCGCATACGCATAGCGCAATGCCGCGATCGGCCTTCGCCGGTAGTGCGAAGCCTGCGACACCTCATGCGCGAATCTCGTTAAACTCATCGTTCGAACCCTTCACTGCGTTCAACGCCGAACGCTAGTCACCGCCATCTCGAACAGCACACAGCAATACGTGAAACGAGGTCAGCAAGGGATGAAACACGCTCTTCGTCTTGACCTCATCCGTCGGAATCACAATCACTCGGTCGGCCCACTCTGATAGCACTTGCATCGAGTCGAACACGCTGTACGAGTACGCCAGTCCGTCGCCCTCCGAATAGCGGTAGCCCTTGCCCAAAGTCTTCAAGCGATAAGCCGCTCGGAAGATTCCTGTCTTGCACAGCAGCAACTTCGCCCAACGTGCAAACGTGCTCCCATGAGCGAATCGATTCTCGTCCGACAAAAAAACAGCCTTACGCGAAACCCGCATCATCTCCCGCACAATTTGGTTCGGTTCCTTCACGTGATGCAGAATTCCGCACTCGAACACCGCGTCGAAAGTCTGGTCCGCGAAAGGCAGAGCCTCGCCGGCCCCCTTCATAATCAAGCCCGGAGGCACGGAATTCACCTGGACTGCCTGATCAATCAGCGCGGCAACGGGTTCGACCCCCTGCACCAGGACTCCAGGTCTACTTTCCAGGAAATACTTCACGCCTCTACCGGTTCCGCATCCAACATCCAAAACACTCGATATCCCTAAAACATCGAAGAATCCGCCGATATGCCGCAAAGCAACGTAGTGTTCGTCTCCATCACGCACGTGCGAGGCATCGTACAGATGCGCCGTGCGCTCGTAGTATTCCCGTTGAATCGCCTCCGTGGTTCTCATCGAGCCGCACCGCGGCCGCCAATTTCAGGTCTGCTTTCCAACCCTGGCGCCGCATAAAACGCCCACCAATTCACGCCCATATACACGACAAAGCCAGTCACCATACTCGCGGCCGCGCCCGCAAGCCCCCACCAATGAATAAAGCTCACCGCCGAAACAACCGCGATCGGCGCAGCAATCGCGTTCGCCAGCAAATCCAAGTGCGGTCTCTGCGATGCCCGCAAAGCTAACGAGAAACCCATCGTCAAGCCATTGACCGCGGGAACCAGCGAAAGTATGGGCATGAGCCACGCGTACGCCGCGTACTTGCCCGCGAACAAAATATGCTCCGCCCGCTCCGCAACCATCCACAACATCACCGAAAAACAGATCCCCGCTCCGCACAACGCGCCGCTCAAAATCATCGCTCTTTGCCGTATACGACCTGCCAGCCCGCGCCCAAAGTCGTAAGAAAATCCCGGCAGCACCAGCAGGCCCGCCGCTGTGACGACCTGCGTCATCGCCGACGCCGGTAACATCATCGCTCGCAATATTCCTGCCGCTCCCAATCCCAGAAACGCTGCCGCCAAAAACATCTGCACTTGCCCCGACACCGAATACAAAATCGTGCTGCCGACCAACCACCGCCCGTACTCCCAGTTCTCTCTCAACGCCGAAGCCCACGCCGTCCGCTCGTCGGAAACCCCAGCCGCATGAAACGTGCCCACGCCGACCTCTCGAAAAACTAAGCACGAACCGACAAAGCTCGCCGCTCCCACAAGTACAAACACCGAAAACGGGCTAACCTGCTCAAAATGGCGAAGCATATACAAGCCGACAAGCGCCAACACAAGACAACATCCACTACCGAGCGTCGCCGTAAACGGCCGCTGCCTCACGTAACACATGCGCCGCGCGAGAAACAGAGACAGCAAAAACGGAAGAGCCAACGCGCTGCCCGCAATCGCCCCGGCCAGCGCGCTCTCGGGCGCCAGGAGCCACACCAACGCCGCAATGCAAGCCGCCACCGCGGAGCAAATACCCACCAACACCCCGTGGATCGACGAGTTGCGCACGGAAATACTCCTGCAGTCGAGCCGCATGCCGCGACGGACCAATCACGCTCATTGGCTCCAGCACGATCACGTTGTGCAACCCGCCCACAAACAGATACCCCGCAAACGCAATCGCGTATGCTCCGTACATTTCCGGCGCCAGCCATCGTGCCAAAAGAAACGTGACGCAAAAACCAGTGAGCGCCGTCAGCCCCTGATCCACCAAAGACCACGCCGACTTAACTCCCAAAGCCCGCAACCTACCCGGAGCAAATAAATCCCCAACTGGCCCATCAGAAGCAATCGCAAAGCGCGGTGCCGCTTGCCGAACCTCTGGCACGGCAGGCGCAGGCACCGCACTCATCGCCGCGTCCTCAATGCCCTTCCGCCCGCAGCACCACCGGCAGAGTCTTCAACAAAATCCTGAAATCCAGCGCCAGGCTCCACCTCTCGATGTATTCCAGATCCAGCGCCATATTCGTTTCGAACGATGGATCACGCCGCGCGGTCACTTGCCACAATCCCGTCACTCCCGGCTTCACATCCAACCGCCGCAAATCCTCCGCCCGGTAAAGCTCGACATCGTCCAACGGGTGCGGCCGAGGCCCGACCAAACTCATATCTCCTCGAATGACGTTGATGAATTGCGGCAACTCATCAACGCTGAATCTCCGCAGCCAAACTCCCGCTCTGAGTAATCCGCGGATCCTTCTCCATTTTGAAGAAAGGTCCATTCCGCTCGTTTGACTGGCGCAATTCCTCTTTCGCCAGATCCGCGCCCGCCACCATCGTCCGCAACTTGTAACAGCGAAACTTCTTTCCCTTCCTTCCGATACGCAACGCCGAATAAAACACCGGCCCCGGCGAATCCACCACAATCCAAAGAGCCGCGAGCCCCACAATCGGCAAACTCAGCCCAAAGCCCACAATTCCAAGCAACACATCCAGCACCCGCTTCGCCGCCAAGCCGAACGCCGGAATCGGCTGCCCGTGCAGTTCCAGCACCGGGAATCCTCCGATCGCATGCATCGGCGCATGCCATCCCAATCCGTCATACAAGTCCGGCACAACGTTCATGTCCAAACGCAAGCGCCGCGCCTCCACGAAAATCTCCTTCACCACTTCGCGGTCGGCCGGCAACGCCACAAACACCTGATCGACAAATTGCTCCAACGCCACACGCCGAAAATCGTTCAGCGAACCCAACACCCGCGCTTCACCGTTCCGATGCGGATCCACAAATCCGCACACGGAGTACCCAAGTTGCCGGTTTGCCTCTAACCATGCCGCGAGCGCCCGGCCGGTCGGCCCTGCGCCCACAATCAACACGCGCGAAGAGCATTCGCCTCGATTCACTCGCCGCAAAACGTACCAGCGCTTCGCGTATCGCCATCCCGCCAGCGTGCACGCGTTTAACACTCCGGCGTAAGCCACGGTAACGCGCGAAATTTCCTTATTCCCCGAAGCGAATACAAACATCACAAATAGTGCCGTCGCTAATCCAACCGCTTTCAACACCGTCGTGCTTTCCCCGATTGCCGACACTTCCTTCGGAGTCCGATACAAGTGCTGGCTCTTGCACGCCAGCACGATCAGTGCCGCATAGAGCGTCAGAAAGCCTGGATACGCGGGGGACAACATGTGCGCAACAAATCCCCCAGCGGGCGCGACGGAAAATCCACGCTCAATGTGAAAATCAAAACTCAACCAAAACACCAGCACGCCGCCCAGCCATACCATCGCCACATCAATCGCCACGTAAACGATCTGCCGGACCAGCCCAACCCGCAGCCGTCCGGACGAGCCTCGCGCGCTGATTTCCTCACTCGCTACGAATCCACCGCTGAATTCCTTCGGCGCCGCAAAATCTCGTGCCGCGGTGGAATGCGCCTGTCGTGCCGCCGTTCCGTTCATCTCCGAAGATCCCGTTCTATGTTGACTACCGTCCGCGCTTCGATTCCGGTCATAGCAAGGTTTGCGTGACACCCGAAGCGACATCACGCTTCCCCTCCACTGCTTCCGGCGCCCCGCGCCAATTTTTCGGGCCCCAACGACGTGCCACCGCACTCCGCGCAGCCGACCCAACAGCCGCAAATCGCCGCGCGGTTATCGCCACAGATGTGGCCATTTCCTCTGCCAGCAATCGCCCAGGATCCGTCGGATCGATCTCCGTCCATCTCTTCCGCAGCAAAATCCACGCCGCCGTTCCGCAAAGCGCTAAAAAGGTCCCGCACCAGGTAAGCGCCACACGATGTGGCGAAGACTTCACCGTCGGCACCACCGCGCTATCCAAGAACCTTCACGCTCGGAATCTCTTTCGCTTCCTGCACCTTCGCCAACTCGTACTGCTGCGTCAGCAGTTCGTACACTGTCTCTTCAATTCTCGTCCGGCGAAAAAGATCCGCATACGTCACACCCAGCAGCGGCAGTTTTCGTATCGATGGATAGAGCGAGTTATCGCTTCGAACCTCGGCGGGCGAAGAGCTGCCACCCAGCTTTTGCAGTTGTTCCCGCAGCTCCCCGATGCGCGCCTGCAGCGCCTTCACTCGCACGTTGTTGACGGTATAAATTTTCTCAAGCCCGCTCGCTTCCGCCTCCGCCGCGATCAACTGCCCCTGCAACACCGCCGCAGCCTCCACCATCGCCTTGCCCTGCGCGGGAATATCAATCGCCGTGTTCTTGCTCGCAAATTCGCTGAATTGTGTGGCGGCATTGTCCAGATCGCTCTTTACCGTCTTCAACCGGTCTTCCAGAAAAATGCGCTCCCGCCGCGCAGACGAAGTGCTGAGTTGCGACACCAGGCGGTCCAGTTCACCCACGTAGGCCTGTGCCATCGCAGCCGCGCGGCCCGGATCGCGACTCGTCACCGTGATCGTGATCACGCCGCTTTTCCGGTCCTCGCTGATCTTCGTATGCGCCTCCAACTGCTTTCGCGTGTACTCGATCTTCGTAGTGTGGTATTCGCGACTCAGCTGAAACTCATCGATCAATCGGTCGGCAACGGTTCGGCTCTCCAAAATCTCCACGAACACGGGCCCGTTTCCCTTTACCCCGAGCAGATCGCCCGCAAGTCCCCCCAGCATTCCGGCCCCGCGCGTCGCCAAAGCTGCCATCAACGCCGCCCCGCCCCCAGAGCCCGTTTCAGGCGGCATTAATTTCGCCGTCGCCTCGTACCCCTTAGGCAAAAGCAGCACGACCACCAGGCTCACAACGAAGCCCCAAACAAGCGACCACCCCAGCGTCCGCCGGCTCTCCCAAAGAATCCGCGCGCGCGCAATCCGTTCCTCCCGCACTCGCTGGGAGTTCACCACATTCACCTTTCGCAAATTGCCATTCCCCGAAACGTGCTGTTCCGGCGCGCGAACTCACCTCGTTGCCATTGACGTTCACAGTCATTCACAGACCTGCTCGATCGACGACGTGAAATCCCATCAGCAAGAATCGAACTCCTTCTCCTCGTCGCAACACGGCTTTCCCTTTCACGCTCGCATCCATCGTCACAGTCTCACGGCTTGAAGTACGCGACCGCGAACGCCACCGAAGACGCCACCTGTGCCGCCTGGAAAATCGTCGACCAGTTTCGGCCGCCCACACCTACCGCCTTCTCCGGAACCACGATGGAATCTCCCGGCTTCAGCGCCGCGTCCATCGGATCTCCGCTCCACAATCCGGAATTGTTTTTCGACCCAATCACCGACCCGTCCGCGCGTATCACAAACGCGGCTTTCTTGTCGGCCAGTTGCGTCAATCCCCCCGCCTGACTCAAGTACCACTTGGCGCTTCGTCCCGCCTTGTATCCGATCGCTGTCGGGTTGAATACCTGTCCGGTAACCGCCACGTAGTCCGCCTTCTTGGGAATCAACAACACGTCCCCGTCCCGTACCGGCACATCTGCTTCGGTATTCCTCCACGCATTCACTTCCGGCTGTATGTGGATCACCACTCGCCCAATCGGCTGGTTTTCCTGCAATTGATTGAGCGCCGTCTGTGTTTGCGCCAGCGCCGTCAGCTTCGCGTTCTTCTCATCCGCCGTGTTCTCTGGCAGCGCTTTCAAGTTGGCCTGCTCGAATTTCATCCGCTCCACCAGCTCGCTACGCGATTTCATTTCGAGGTCGCGCACTTCTCGCCTCATCAACACCGCTCCATAGGGATACGCCTGCGGACTAAATCCTCCAGCGCGCGCTAGCAAAGAGCTCAGCCGTTCGCCCGGCTTGATGCCGTACGAACCGGCGTGTTCAACTTCACCTTTGACCGTTGCAGACGCCGCGAGATCATTCCACCCAGGATTCTGTCGAATCGTCAGGACGTCGCCGTCGCGCAACGGCACGTTCGCAGTCTCCTCCCCGGTCAGCGCCGCCGACAGTTCCACCGTCTGGCTCTGTGTAGCCGCGTGCTGCTTGTCACCCACCGCGTAGCTCGTCAGGTCTGCTCTCGAACTATCCGCACTGCGTTTCAATCCCCCGGCGACGCCGATCAAATCCTCAACGTGCATGTTGCTCGTCAGCGGATATCGCCCCGGTTTCGCCACTTCTCCCTTGATGTACACCGTCGCCGGCTCGACCCTCGCTGCACTCCGATGAATCATCAATCGGTCGCGCGGTTGCAGAATCAAGTTGTCGGCCGGATTTCCCGCCAGCGCCGCATTCAGATTCACACTCACGATCTTCATCGTTCCGTCGGCTTGCGTTCGGAACAACTGCGCCGCATCCAAAGCCGCATCCGGCGAGACTCCACCTGCGAGATAAATCGCATCCCGCACATGCGCCTGCCCGGACGTCCGATACTTCCCCGGCGCGCGCACTTCTCCGCCGACCCACACCGTTGGCGCTTGTTCGAAATCGTATCGGCTGAAAATTCGCACGGTGTCCAGAGCCTGCAACTTGGGACTTTCCGCAGGATTGGCCAGCGCCGCCGCAAGGTCGAAGCTCTCGACGCTTGGCCGGAAATCCGGCGCGTTCAATCGCACGATCTCCGCGTAATGCCCCGCCGGCTCAGGCAGCAAATCGCCATACGACGCCACAACATCTGTGAGCTTCATTCCGTCGCGATACGAATAACGCCCCGGCCGCTGCACGTGTCCTTGCAGATAAATCGCGCTCTCGTTGTAAGCTGCGATCGGGAAAATATGAATTTCGTCCCCATCCTCGATCTTCACCGCGCTCAACTCTTTTTCGATCGCCGCCGGATCGCCGCTGGAAGAAATCTCAATCGTCTGCATCGTTCGCTTCTCATGCGCCTGCAATCGTTGCAATTCGATGTGCTGCAGCGCCGCCGCCGGCAAAATACCGCCCGCCAGGTTGATCGCATCGGCAAGCGAGGATTCCTCATGCAACTCGTAGATCGCCGGACGCCGCACCATCCCGCTCACGGTCACCTGCGCGCCCACTGTTGGCACCATCAGCGAGTCGCCGTTCTCCAGTCGTTTCGCGTCCGATCCCACTCCTCGCAGCAATAAGTCGTACGCGTCCACTTCCTCAATCAGTTGTTTTCCGCGGTAATGCTTCAAAGCGCGCAACGATCCGCGCTGCGTTACGCCGCCCGCGGCAAACAACGCATTCAACGGCGTCGAAAGCGAACTGATGTCGTAAGCCCCCGGCTCCGCCACCTCTCCCACCACATACACGCGAACCGTCCGCAACCTCGATAAAGAAACATCCGCCGAAGCATCCTGATACTGCGAGCGCAGCGCCTGCTGCACCGCCTGCTGCACATCTCCCAGTGTCCGCCCGCTCACCAACAACGGCCCGGCCTCTGGCAATGCAATGCGCCCTTCGCGATCCACAGTCCGCGTGAATCGCTGAGAGAATCCACCCCACAGATCAATCGCCAGCCCGTCGCCCGGCCCCACCACGTAATCCGGCCCCACAGGCAGATCCATCGGAATCGCATCGAGGTCGCGCGTCCCGTTGCGAAACATCTCCAATCCGAAGCGGTCGAGATTCCGTTCGCGAGGCGAAGCCTGCACGTACAAGTCGTAAAGAGACGGAACATCCGAATACGGATTCAGCTTCCGCTCCATCACCACCGGCGCCAGATCCTTCGTATCCGTTCCGCCTCGGCTTCCGGGCAGCCTCACCATGTTCTTGGTATCTTTGCCGGTCGCGACCCCGCCACGCGCCGTGTCTACGCCCGGCGAGACCGGAAACAAATCGAGCAGCGGATTGCGCCCGTTGCCGCCGCCATCCATCTCCGGCCTCGTCGCGAGCCCAATACCGTTGCCATCCTGCGGCCGCTTCATCGGGTTAGAAGCCAGACTGAAACTCGCATCAGCTCCCAGTGAAGACGGCGCGCCTCCATCCTCACCGCCCGACGCGGTCCGCAACGTCCGCGCAAGATCGGCAGGCGACACCGTTCCCGGTGACATCAAGTCCGGCAACACCGGTAAGTTCGAGTCCGTATCTGGCGCCGCTTGGCGGCGCGGTGTTCGCGACTTCCGGCGGCCTGCTGGAGCCTCGTCACAGTCAGCGTCGCGCCGCGGATCGCACGACGATGTCCGTTCCACTTTCTCTTCAGAACGCGGCTGCAGTGACTGCGCATCCTCCTGCCCTTCGATTTGCACCAATCGCCGCGCCCGCTCTTTCAGAATCAGGTCCTGCTCCTTCGCCGCGTCGGAATCCGGATTCACACTGGGCAGCAGATAGCCATATCGCTGCACCAACCGCGTCGCCACCGAACGAAACGCCAGGTCCTGATCCAGCCGCTCAAAAATCCCCTGGTCGCTGACCGCCGAATCCTCCACCACCTGCCCGTTATCGCCCGCCTCTTTCGCCACCCACCTCTTCAACTCCACGAGCAGCCCCTGATCCTTGATCAGTACCGCCTTGATCTGCACCGCCGACGCTGCCACGCGCTCCAAATTTTCCTTCACCAGATCGGAGCTTTCCGCCGGACGCCTCTGCTCGGATGTTTCCCGCTCACGCGTACTAGGCCGGCCGCCGTCCTGCGCCAACACCGGAACGCCGTGCAAGAACACGCAAAGAAGCCCGGCGACCATCGAGACGCGCAACGTCCCTGTAGGGCCGCAGCACGCTGCGCCCCAACTTGCCAGGGCCGTCACCCCTTCCCGTATCCGGCGATTCCGCATCACGCCACTCCTCCCGCTCCCGCGATATTTCGCATCACGCCCAGGATTCCCTCCTGCGATGGCTCAATGTCGCTGCAGTGAATGTCGAGCTGCAGCGACGCCCAATAGCACACGCTTCGATTGTGTTCGGTAGCCACAGCGACAATCCGCATGTCCGGATGCGCGCGCAGCACCGTGTCGCAAATCTTCGGACGCTGGCCGAGTTCATCCAAAGAGATCACCAGCAAATCCGGCGCAGTCCTTTTCACCGACGCGGGAATCTCTGCTTCGCTGGATACTTCCCCCACAATTTCTATGTCCGGGCGGTCCGCAAGCGTAGCCAGCAACAACTCGCGCATCACCCGCGGTCGGTTCGCCACAAGAATGCGAATGACCTTGTCCATTCCCGTCTCCTGAAATCTGTTGTAAGTATTCGAGAACGCGAAGGAATCAACAGGCCCAAAAACGCACCGCAGGCAGGACTAACAAAGAACTAAGGGCACCGACCAAAAACGTAGCGTCGTTTGACATGACGTTGACAAGCCGCTGACACGCCCGCTCGGGGATCGCGCTGCGCACAGGATCCTACCAACATGCGCACAATCTTCGAGCGATCCCCCTGCTGTAGGGGCGCAGCACCGCTGCGCCCCAGCTTGCCCAGGCCAAAGCATAGGCCTGCAATTTCGCAAGCCAGATCAAAGGAGAGAAACAGGAACGCTAAGACGAAACTTTGGAAGGTAAACTCAAAAAGGAAGCTGGCAGGACTATGTTGGGTACAGTCAGGAGGCAGCCGATGCAAAGCGGACATATCAGGGTCAGCAGTGGGTTGCACTCCCAAGCTACGCTGTTTCCAAAGGAGGCAAAGATTATTCCTACCTACCTACCATCGAACTGACGACATCTCTCACACGTGAACTAACTTCGCGCGTCCTCGAAGCGTTTGAACAGTGGAATGCAGGGGGTCGTCGATGAGTTCTCCTCACGCTGCTGCATCGACTGAAACTTTTCAGAAAAAAGATACGAAGTTCAATTTCACCGATGAATGGGGCACGCCCCAACCCGTAGAAGACGAGTTGCTGCCCGTGTTGCCTTTCGACGAAAACTTCCTCCCTGCAGCTATTCGGCCATGGGTAAGGGATGTAGCCGAACGCATGTCCTTGCCTCTGGACTTTACCGGACCGTGCGCACTCGTCACGATCGCCGGGGTTATCGGACGCCGTGCGTTCGTCTATCCGAAAGCATTCGACAAGACGTGGAAGGAAGCCATCGCGCTTTCCGGCCTAGTCATTGCTCCATCGGGGTCGAAAAAAACTCCGTGCTGGAAGACTTTCATAAATCCAGTCTTCGAGGTGGACATCAAATGGCGTGAAAAACACAGCGAAGAGACGGAGGAATACCGGGCCGAACAAGAAAGATGGGAAAAGAACAAGAGGAAACCGAAGGATGCGCTTTACGCGGAGGAGCATCCTGAGCCGCAGTCGCCTGGAAACGAAGTCTTAACTAGCGACCCGAAATGGCAGAAGTACAAGAGCGATCATGAGAAATGGGAGAGGGACAAAAGGACGTACGTTCCACAGGCAGCACCGCCCGAGCCGCCCCCTGCTCGCCGTTGCATCTTGGGTGACAGCACACCCGAAGCGATGCACCAAATTATGGAAGACAACCCCGAGGGTCTCTTGTATTACCGCGACGAGATGAGTTCATGGGTCATGGAAATGGAAAAGAAAGGATACGAAGTGCAGCGCGGCCTGTTCCTAGCGGCGATGAACGGAAACGATATGTATCCGGTCGACCGTATCGGTCGGGGACACGTCTTCGCGACTATGTCGGCGAGTTTGTTTGGCGGCTTTCAGCCGGAGATGTTCAAGGAATTTCTGAGCAATAGTCGCAACGTAAGTAGCGGAATGATTCCACGCTTTGCATTTTTGATTTGGCCGGACAAACAGAAACGCATGCTTGTCGACCGCGCGACAAATGAAGAAGCCGATCAGAAGCTTCGTCAGATACTTCACAAGCTGGCAGATTTGACCGCTGAGTCTATAAACTTGCACTTCGATGATGCGGCGCAAGTGGCTTACAACGAATGGAGCGAGTTGCTTGAGGAGAAAATCAGCAAGGAGAAAAATTCAGGAAAAGCGTCACACTTATCCAAATACAGCGGAGCACTGCCTAAGATTGCCGGCCTTCTTCAACTAGTGGATCTTGTTGCGAACGGCAAGACTCCGGATCTTTCCGGCAGTCACCGCATCGACTTGGCTCACTTCAAGATGGCCGAGAGTTTGATGCTCTATCTCGAGGCACACATGACTCGTGCCTATAGCTGCACGCGTACACCGCTACGTGCCGCCGAGTTTAGTCTCGTCGAACACTTGAAAGTTGGTGACTTGAAAGATGGCTTCTACCTGCGGGATGTTCAACGCAAACAGTGGACAGGACTAAAGGAAAAGGACGTTATCGAGTTGGCGTTAGAAGTCCTCGAGGAAAAAGGCTGGGTGCGGGCTCGCGCAGTCGCGTCAAAGTCCGGTGGTTGGCCAACAAAGCGTTGGGATATCAACCCACAGATCGCAAAGGAGAGGAATACAGTGTCATGACACCTACAAGGGCCGACGTGTGGGAACAAAACTTCGTCGCGTGTAAGAACCACGAAGACAGGCGTTGTCTGCGCAGCAGGTACGTCCGAAGGCGAGAGCGTCTGTGTACGTGGTGCGCAAAGCGGCCTGCGGGCTTACGGGGAACGTGTGCTCAGGATGGCAGGCTTCCGAGACAGTTGAATTGAGCCTATGAGATTAGGGGGGATGGGGCAAGTGTCAGTGTCAGTGTTGCCATGCTCGTCCTTACAGCGGGTGGTAGAAAATATGCACATATTGAAAATAAAAGGACTTATATATATGCAAGATGTTCCTCCCCAGCGCAACACTGACACCAACGGACGCAGACGCCCTCACTGACACTGACACTTGCCCCATCCCCCTCGTGAAACATGGGCAAACTCAATCGGGGCCGTCAGCCGATGGCCCTTCAATCGTCTTGGTCTTCACCATCTGGCAGTCGCGTAAAAGAGCGAGTCAGAAAGATGCCACCCGCGACGATCGCGCTTGGCGTTGTCTGAGCATCGACAATTGCTGTGGCGAGTAGGTGATGGTTCTTCACAATTGCTTTCGTAATTACGAAGTTGTCGGTCTGGCTCGTCTGGACGCCCTTCACTGTAAGAATACGGGTAAAGACACCGGTGCCGTCGCAGTTGACAGTGTAGGTTCCCATCTGCGTAGCAGTCACGATGGTTCTTTCTCCAGTTGTTGATCCAGGAGTGGGCTCGTTGACCAGAACGGTTCCGGTGAGGTTGCCGCCTCCGTCAAAATGCCTTGTTCCGATTCCTATGGCCACGTTGGCTCCATAGTGCCCGATTGAAGCATAGGAACCCTCAAGACTTTCGAGCGTAAAGCATTGGGGCGCGGCATTTGCAGGAGGCACTCCGAGAAAACACAGAAATATTAGTGCTGCGAGGACAGAGAGGCTTTTCTTCGGTAGCATGTTTGTTGTTCTCCTGGTTTTCGGTTTATTACTCCGATGGTGGGCCGACCAGCCTATTTCGCATCGACAAGGCATATTCATCGGCTACTTACAGACTTCTTCGTGCCTAGGTACGCCATTCTAAGCTCTTAAGGCTCGATCCATCGCCGAGTTGGTTAGCCATCTATCGGCTACTTAGCACGACTTGTCAATACTGGCACCCTGTGGATAACAGAGATTTAATACTGTCGCGCACCAACGTCCCCCCGCGCCTCTGAAAGTTTTGAAGGGAAAAAAAATCAATTCTTTTCCAGCCACCGCGTACCAGAACTTACAGTTATTTCTGTAAACACAGAAACTCAAACAATCCATCCCAGTAATTCGAGGAGGTTTAAGCCCAGTTTTATGCCAACTAGTGGGTTATTTTCTGCTAACTAGCTGTGTTTTCCTAATTGATGAGTGTTCAAACCAGGCGAGGGCGCAAATCCTCAAACCGTCGCAAATTACACCTCGGATATTGCGAGCCCCTACCCTGGAAACAGAATCAGCGCGGTCAATGCCCGTACTCGTTAGCTAAACAGTAGAGAATGCTAGACTTAGAACTGTTACAGCAGCACGGCTAGTATCTGAGAGGTCTATGGGTACCCTACTTTGCCCCTGGCGAGGGGATCCCGGGACCTGCCTGACCGCTGCGTGGGATTTCGCCGGAGACGCTTTTCTTAGCTTTTTGTACAAGCCCCGAAAGGGACCCGTCCGGGCCAGCACCGAAAGAACTTCCGCTGAGACTCCCGACACCGCGCAGTTCCATCTGGGGATAGCAACAAGATAAACTAAAGGAATAATGACCGTGAACGTCAGCAAAGAAGCCGACGCAGTATTCATCCGAGAACTGCAGCGCCAAATTAGGTTTGCGCTATACCCCCACCACGATTCCCGCTTTCGCAGCCATAATGCCCCTGGCCCCTTCCCAAGCACACCACACCCGGAGCCGAGACCACGTGCTCTAGAGTCAGTTTCGCAGCTTTGGTTGTTCCAGATCGCCTCATCTACTAGCAGCTACATCCAACATGCTGCGGATGTGCTCGATTACGGCAGCGCTTCCTCTTTCCTTCTGCATCTCGCTAATATCATTTAGAATCCCTTGCGCGTTTCCGGTTTTGTCCGTCTGCTTTTCGGCGAGAGCGTTGAGAAACTTACTTTCCCCCATTTTGGCTGCGTTGTCCAACTTCTTCAGGGCTAGGAGCAGGTCCGCTCGCGTCTCCATGAGCCTTACGGTACGTCCATCGTTGGCGTCCCCGCAGGTGCTACCATCCGCGAACTGAACGAATATGACTTGGCTGCTAGCAGCAGGGGCGACCTTGGCGGCCTTATTAGAAACTGGCGTAATGAACTTGCCACTGTCGTTATGTGTGTGGGTCCATGTTTGTCCCGGTGCTATCTCCCTGTCGTGGGAGAAAAAAGCATCCAACTGCCGATCGTCAGCAAGCAATGGGCCTCTTGAGTTTCCTATGCTGGTGTAAGTTACCATTGCTACGATCGGTACGTTCGAAAGGTTGGTTGCCGAAAGTTTGTCGACGAACGAAGTATGATTTACCCCAGCTACTTCCGATTCTGTAAGTTCTATTGTTCCCGACATGCGGACGGGGCACTTCACGGTTGATTCGTCTTTGACGTCAACAACGGTTGTTTGCGCTACACAGGACAGGCACCAAGCCAAGAGTGATAACAAAGCTGGTACGACTCTTTTTGTCATTCTAGTCACCCATTACGTTCAACCTTTTGGACGCTCGCGGCGTCATCTCCACTACCGAGCGGGCAGCCTTGATGGCGCGGGTACGCTCCGTCGCCTGCCCCGCACTACCGCGTCTCTCCTCGATCAGATCGGCGTCCAACCTTTACCGCCGACATATATTTCCCTGTGCCATAGAGGCGAAGTTGCACTTATACAGGCATTATCCATGGTTATATTTGCTGCCGCGCTATACCTGACATCACAGTCTTGGCAACGAGTATGGCAGCTCCACATGGACGATTGACTCGTACAAGTGAATAGGTTCTGAATGTTTATCCCTGACTTTCGACAGTTGTTGACATTCGGTCCCCGGTTTGCAGATAGTTCGGCAGCTGTGCCCAAAGGCCCGCAGGTACTAAAGGTGAGCGGAAGAGACTGGTCGCCACTAGCGAACGGAATGAGCAGGCTGATGAGCAGAAGGAATGCACCGATGGTCCCCAATCGTCTCATTTTCAAACTCCTTTTCGAAATGGGGTAAAAGTGTTAGAGGGCCGAAAAGTTGCCGCAAGCGTTCCCATAGTGCTCATCCGTGTGTGCCGAATGCACCTCGTCGGGTCGGCCGCAAAATTGATGGCCGGCCTCGGGTCGAAACTTAGAACGAGGCCTTGGCCGCGAACTGGAACTGCCGCGGGTTGAGCATCGTCCTCGGCGTGCCGAAGAGCCCATTCGGAACCGGCGGGCTCGGTATCGGCGCCAGGTTAGGACACGTGGGTCCTCCGGTTCTGGTGTCGAAAGCGAGGGCCTGCGCCTGGGTCTGGAGCGTGGCCGCATCCTTGTAGTTCTTCGGAGTCGCTGTGCCTCCGCATAGAACCGCGGCGCCGTACACGGAAGTCACCTCATCGACGTTCGGCCGGTTGAGCAGGTTGAACGCATCAACCATCAGATCAAGTCTCAATCGCTCCCGAATCTGGAAATAACGAGAGACGCGCAGATCCCATGAGTAGAGATGGTCGCCGTAGTAAGTGTTCCTGCCCAAGTCGCCAACGCGGTCGGTCACGGGATTCGTGTCGCCATTGGAGTCGAATCCCACGAACATCGTGAAGGGGCGACCGGTCTGCAATGTGACGATGCTGCTCAGCGCGAAGTTGCGGAGGAAACTATCGCTGGGCGCGGTCGCTGTAAAGTTCGTCACGAATCGCTGACGCACGTCCTGGTTCGAATTCGCGCGCTCCAGCGACCGATCGTAGAGGTCCTGCGGCGCGCTGACGAAGGTGGTAAACGTTCCGTCATCAAGCGTGTGCGAAAGAGTGTAATTCGCGTCCAAATTAAAAACCTTGCCGAACCTCTCGATCACCTGCAGGGTCATGCCGTTATAAACGGAATTCCCGGAATTGTCCGTGTAGTAGAGGAAACCGGCATTGTTGTATGCCGAACCGCCCGTAGTACCCGGGGCGCCAAAATACGCTTTACCGTTAGGCCAGCCGGCAGGAGGCGCCGGCGGTGGCGTGCAATTTGGCGTACCAGGAGTCACTCCGGGGACCGTGGTCCCTGCAGGTGCCCCGAAGGGCGGGCAGACGTTCAAGTTTTCGGCGCGTACCAGATGATGAGCCGCAACCCACATATAGCCGGCGCTCACCGAGAGCCCATGCCCGATTTCCCGGTCGATCTCGAGATTGGCCTGCTCGGAATACGGGATCTTGCTGTTGTGTTCCACCATTCCAGCGCCCGCGGTGCACGAGGGAGGGCACGGACCGGTAATGTATTGTTCCGGAACTTGACCCGTGGTGACCAACGTGGCCGCCGCCTGTGAAGGAAGCCCCAACGGCCCGGGCGTAAATTGGTTCAGAACCGAGGTCGCGGTGTTCGCGCCCTCTGCAATGCCCGGGAGCGTCTCGCCGGGGATGATCACCGGACGGTTGAGCTGCGTGTTTAACAGAAACGAAAGGTTGTACCGGTCATCATAAATCCCAAACCCTGTGCGAATCACGGTTTTGCTATCTGGCGAATAAGCGAAGCCAATCCGGGGCTGGATGCCGTTGTAGTCCGGGTTGATCTGTTTCGAGAGCCCCGACTCAATATCGTAACGAATGCCGTAGTTCATGGTCAGGTCATGCCGCAGCCGCCACTGATCCTGCGCAAACAGCCCATAATAATTGTGGTCCAGCGTCTCGGAAAAGTTCGCCGCCTCGGACTGCAGATAAGCGTTCTTCCAATCCGTCGGAATCGGAGGCGGGGTCGGAAGCTGGCCAGGATTGAGCCCAGGGCCACCCGGAGCGACCGTGCCGACTGGCGCTCCCCAGAATACGATCGGCACGCCGCTCAATGGATCATTCACCCGGTTTGGCCCTGGTTGGGCGGGGAAGAATGGCGGGTTCGCAACAGGGCACGGACCATCGGCCGGTGCCGAGGGAATGTCGGCAGTCGGATTCACGAAGTTCGCGAAATCCACCAGGCAGTTGATCCCCGGCAGTACAATGTGCATCGGTGTAAATGCCGGAACAATAGCGAAATTGTTCACATAGTTGAAATCACCGCCGAATTTCGCGACGTGGTTGCCTTTCACCCACGCCAGCGAATCCGACAACTGGAAGCGGCTTTCATAGATAGCTGCATGGGCGCCGAAGTTGTTTCCGAACGACAGCGTGTTGGGGATGTCCAGGTTTGGCTGGCCCGTGACGCCAGGGAAGTCGTAATGCCGGCGCGCATATTGAACGAGCACGCTGTTCACCAGATCGGGCTTCAGGGTGGTCGCCACCGTGCCCGCCAGCGATTGATCGCGGAGGTACACGTCGCGTCCGCTACTGGGTGCGCCGATGCCGCCACCATCCAGCGTGCTGCCCACCAGTTGGTTCAGGTCGCGGCCATCCTCGATGTTATAGCGGACCGTCAGGTGGTTATCCGCGTTAAGCTGATCATCCACTTTGACAATGCCGTAATCGTTGTCCTTGGTCTTCAGGATGTTGGTATTTTCCGGAGCGATTCCCAGGGCTTCCTTCGCCTCATTGATGAGCGCCAGGTTTGTTGTTGGTACGGTAGGCGCAAATGGAGCCGTGTTTGAAAATACCAGCACCGGTTCCAGGAGCGTGGTGGGATAGGTAGGAGACTCCCCGCGGCGCTGGCCCTCGTAGTTCACGAAGAAGAAGGTCTTGTCCTTCTTGATCGGGCCACTTGCCGTTGCGCCAAATTGATTTTGGCGTAGAGCGTCTGATTGCGGCGCTGGCTGCAGCAGCGAGCGGGCGTTGGTAGCGTTATTTTGCAGATAGTCGTACACCGAACCATGAAAGTCATTGCCGCCTGACTTGGTGACGATGTTAACGATCCCGCCCAGTGCGCGCCCGTACTCCGCGCCAAAGCTGCTATTTATGACCCGAAATTCAGAGATGGCTTCCTGGGGCGGCGTGGACCGCTGCGAACTGGTGGCGGTATTGATGTTGTCCGCGCCATCCACCGTAACGAGATTGCTGAGGTCTCGCATCCCGCCAAAAGAGACGCGCGTGACTTCAAATTCTGTGAACGTGGATTGCAGGCCCGTCCGGCCCGTGGCAACGCCGGGAGTCAGCAGCACGAAGTCAGTAAACAATCGTCCACTGATGGGGAGGGAGCTGATTTCCTGTGCGTTGATGACCTGGCTGATTTCTGTCTTGGTTGGCTCGATCACGGGAGTGTCGTCAGTGACCACAACTGTCTCGCCGTGGGTCGCCACCTTTAGGGTGACATTGATCGTAGCGGACTGGCCGACCGACAGCTCGATGCTTTTGCGTACCGTTGTGGCGAAGCCTTTAACTGCGGTCGTCAGTTCGTAGTACCCCAAGGGAAGGTCCACCAGCGCGTAGTATCCAGAATCGTTTGAGGTGGTCGTATAGGTACGATTGGTGTCTGTCTGACGCACAGTGACAGCGGCCCCTTTGACGGTGCCGCCGCTTTCGTCCAGCACCGTGCCGTTCAACTGCGCCACAGCTGTGCTTCCCTGCGGATAGGCCGGGCTCGCACACGCCAAGAAACGGGCCCCTGCCAGAACAATTAGAAGGCCAGGACGTACCCTCATCACCCACCTCTTTCAGGCGCCCGAGGGAGGATCTTAAATATAGGCTACGCCGATCAAACAAGCTACGGTGGGATGCCTATGCGCCGAAGCACTACAGCGAACCGGGGATCGGAACGCAGCGGGTCCCAGAACGCTTCCTGCTTAAGATACGCGAGACGCGTGAAGCGCTCCTCGTAAGCTTTGTCAAGCCATGTGAAGGCCTGATCCTTATCTCCCAGACCGGCGTAGACGAGCGCAAAGTAAAACGCCGGTGTATAACGCTGCTTCGAAGCCGCCGAGAGCTCCTCGAGCAACTTAACGGCCTGACTTCTGTCTCCCGACATCGCATGCGCGTACCCGGAGAGGGCAACGGACGCCGCGGAGCCCCGGCTTAGCGTTCGGTATTTATCAAACTCTTGAAGAGCTTCCCGATACATTCCTTTTGCTGCGTAGGCCTGTCCAATGACCATTAGAGCCGTGGCGTAATTGGGGTCCATCTCCAAGGTTCTGCGGCACTCTCCAATCGCTTGATCAAACTCCCTCGCCAGGTAAAGCTGCGCCGCCAGATTATTGCTAAGGGCCGGGGAAATCGGGTCGAGCTGCGCGGCGCTGTTCGCCAGGGCTATGGCTTCCCTCGTGCGTCCCAGAGAGCTGAAATAGAAAGAATAATATTTATGGGTTCGCGTGTAAGCCGGATTCAGCGCCAAGGCTTCGTCGAAATGCTTCCCGGCGAGCCGCCAATCAAAATCATAGGCGAAGCTTATATAGCCGACTGAAACGTGGGCTTCGCCGAGGGTATTGTCAATCTGCAGTGCCTTCTCCGCTTCGACTTTTGCTTTCGGCATCACTTCGCGAGGTGGAAACACATTGTAGAAGGAAAGTGAAGTGTAGGTGTCCGCCAAGCCCGCGTAAGCTAAAGCATAGACCGGATCTTTATCGACAGCCTGCTGAAAGTATTCCAGAGCTCTTAGAAGTCCTTCCGGCGTGAGTTTGTTCCAGTGGTAGCGGCCTTGCAAGTAGAGCCGGTAAGCTTCGGGATTTTCCGTGTAGCGTTTTGCCAGTCGCTGCTTTTCATCGCCGGTCAACCGCAGCCGCAACTTCTCGGCAATCTCTCTGGACAGATCATCTTGGAGAGCAAAAACGTCGTCCACCTTGCGGTTGAACTGGCCACCCCACAGCTGTGCGCCCGTTCGAACATCTATCAGTTCGGCCTGGACGATCAGCGTATCGCCTCGTTGCAGCAATCGTCCCCAGAGCACAGCGCGTACGTGCAGATCATCTCCCACCTTTTGCGGGTCGGTCTCTTTCGCCTTGTAGCGGAACACCGTGTTGCGTGCCATCACGCGCAGGTTCGGCAATTGGGAGAGGTTGTTGATTACGCTTTCAGTGATGCCGTCGCTCAGGTACTCCGCGTTGGCATCTGCGCTCGCATTTGCAAAAGGCAGAACGGCCAGTGAATCGATGGCTTCACCCCGCATGCGGAAGACAGAGAACCACACGCCTATCGCCAGCAGGGTCGCCAAGGCGAGTCCGCCCGCCGACATAACAATCTTTCTCGACGGCCACGGCTTAGCCCTCGCGGTCCGAACAACCTCGCTTGCTGCTACGCCGCGAGCCGAGTCTCGATCACGTTTTAGACGCTGCAGGTCCGACCGCAGATCGGAGGCGTTTTGGTACCGCAGCTTGCGGTCTTTTTCCAGGGCCTTGTTGATAATCTCTTCCAGGTTGGCGGAAAGATCGGGATTCAATTGCACGGGGGCAACCGGCTTGCGGTTCAAAATCGCGTCCGCAATCACCCCGGGAGTCTCGCCCCGGAACGGCTGAACCCCAGTCGCCATCTCGTACAGGACGGCACCAAATGAAAACAGATCCGTGCGTGCATCCAGCTCCTCGCCTCGAACCTGTTCTGGTGACATGTACATGAGCGTGCCCATCGGTGTTCCGAGTCGCGTGAGCTGTTCCAGCTCGCTGGCAGCGGGTGTGGTCGAAAGATTGTCGGCGCTGTCCGCGGATGCCAGCTTTGCCAAACCAAAATCCAATATCTTGGCATGCCCGCGCTCTGTGACAAAAATGTTGGCAGGCTTTATGTCGCGATGAACGATTCCTTTGGTATGCGCTGCATCCAGTGCGTCCGCAATCTGAATCCCCAACTCCAGCACTCGGTCAAGCCCCAGCGGCTTTCCGGAGATGAGGTGCTTCAGCGTCTGGCCCTCCAGATACTCCATAGCGATGAAGGCCCTGCCGTTTTCTTCGCCGATGTCGTATAAGGTGCAGATGTTCGGGTGATTGAGAGCCGACGCCGCTTGGGCTTCGCGCTGGAATCGCGCTAAACCCTGAGAGTCTTTGGCCACCTCATCGGGCAGAAACTTCAAGGCGACGAAGCGGTGAAGCCGAGTGTCTTCGGCCTTATAGACCACACCCATGCCGCCAACCCCGAGTTTTTCAAGGACCCGGTAGTGCGAAAGCCGTTTGCCGCCTAAGTTATTTGCGAAGGACACCTCTTCCGATGGCGCATTCCCCCCCGCTGCTACAGGCGTGTTCGCTGGGCTGCCTTCTACCCATTCCACTGCCACCATCCAGCGATAGCCCCGGCGGGCCAGAGTTTCGACATAGTGTGGGTTGTCGGCGGAATCGCCCAACGCCTGCCGTAGTCGGTTCATGGCTGCGCTGATGCTGTGCTCGAACTCCACGATCGTGTCATTGGGCCAAAGACGTTGCCGGACTTCGTCCCGCGTTACCACCTCGCCCGGATGCTCCAGCAACATAACCAGGATCTGAAACGGCTGCTCGGGCAAGCGGACGATCTTGCCCGTGTTCTGGCGTAGTTCTCCAGAGCGAAGGTCAAACTCGAAGCCTTCAAAGTGGACTCGACCGCGGAACCCCTTGTCTTCCGGCACGTCCCACCTCGAACAACTAGAGAGTCTACCATCTTGTCTTCCAGAGAATGAGCGAAGCGAACGTCTAACTAACGCCGGAGCTACTCCCCCATTTCTCTCCTAACTTATTGAAACCAAGTCAGTTGCCATTTTGACATGAATATGACCCGGATATGACGCTGCCTGCATGGAGGCACGTTGCCACCTAGCCCAAATTCGCCCTCACAGCGCGATGCGCGGAGGTGAGGACGATGAAAAAGGAACTGGCAGGCAGCGTGGCCTTGAGCTTGATTTTGGCGACGATAGCATACGGTGCCCCGCGAACTTCTGTTACAGACGGAACGGACGGCGACAAACAAATCACAATCCGCATCCACAATTACGCTCAAGTTGAATCCAGCGTTCTGCTCAATGCTGAACGGACTACCGATGACATTTTGCAGGAGGCGGGGGTGGAAGTGGTCTGGATCGAATGCTCGGCCGGTAGCATACCCGCCAAGGAACCTGCGTGCGAGACTCCAATGGGCCCAACGGACCTGATGCTGAACCTGCTGCCGCGATCCATGTCGGAACGCTTCCATCTGAGGATAGATGCGTTTGGTGTCGCGCTCGAAGACGCAGAAGGAGGCTTGGGGTCCAATGCGTCGATTTTCTGTGATCTCGTGAAGGAAGCCGCAGCACAAAGACAGCTAACTCAGTCAATGCTTCTGGGAACGGTAATCGCCCATGAGCTGGGCCACCTTCTGTTGTCCACGAATTCGCACTCGGCCTTCGGCCTCATGCGAGCAAATTGGTCCGGCAAGGAATTGTCGGCGGTCGAGCATCGCGCCATGTACTTCTCTTCTTCCGAGCGCAAGCGAATTCAGCAGGCCATGATGTCTCGTCGGCAGTCTGGAGAACGCTAGCTAACGACCGAAGTTCAAACGCTGTGCTTCGCCGCATTCTGGACGAGTCGTCGGCAATCCGGAAGTAATCGGAAGAAGGCATTGCGAAAGCTCCTTCAACCTTGAAATCGGACTAAACCACCACCTTCTTCGCCTGCTTCCTAGCCTTCGCCCATCGCTTCTTCGCCGCCTTCGCGATAGCCGCTCTGCTACAGCCGATAGGGAGCGTTTCTTGAGGGATACTTCGTGATTGGTCGAACGACCAAGGGTTTCTGCGGGAGGACCATGAATTTACGATCCTTGAACCTGGCGGCAAGACTCTCGAGGATCCGGAGCAGGTGCGGGCTTTTTGGAATGCGTTCCGCGCGGAGTATCCGAAAGCTGAAGGCTTCATGCCCGTAAAGACGGCGGACGGATCTGGAATCAGCATCTTGAAGCTCCGTGGGCACTTTAGTGAAAGGGATGCTGAAGCTCTTCGTGATGCTGCTTCAAAAGCGGCTGATCATGTTAAAATGCAAGAGATTGAAATAACGCATGGCCCCGCAGATGTACAGTTGGTATCAAACGATTGGAAGGTAAACCCGAATGGTGAAAGTTACTTACAAAGGCTTGCGGAAGTCGGCGACCCGGCTTAAAATCATCGTTAAACGCTCTGGCGATTCAATCTGTTCCATGGCAACGTAATCCTTACAAACAGGGAGCATATGCTTTTTACGGGCCGGGCCAATGGTTCACGCTTCGACCGATTCTGCAAGAACCTCATAGGCGAGTTATATTCGCAGGCGAACATTTAGCGGAAAACGATGGCTTCGTTGGCTTCATGGAAGGAGCAGTAGAATCAGGAATAAGCGCTGCAGATCGCTTGATATCCGGCGAAATGTCACATTGAATGATCCCCGGCTCGCTTCGCAAAACTGAGTTGTGCGCTCTGCATCGAAAGGACCATGTTCCCGCCAGCCGATTGGAAAGCCTAACAATCAGTCACTATGGAACCTTCAGTCCAACGAAAGTCATGATATTGACTGTCCCGATTTGGTGTCCGGTACAAGAAGCAACGCCGTGGTCGGGACCCACGTCGTTTTTGGCCTTCAGATTTGTTGGCCCGCATCAGACGCTCCTTTTTGATCATGATTAGAACCAAATTCCGAACCTTTGCCCAGTTGCGAATCCCCGAGGCGGAAAATCGCTCGCGACGGGGGGAATTCTCAATGAGACTTCAGACTTCGTTGCCTCGGTCGGGTCAGGCGTTTTTGATTTCGCGGAGACGTCCGCTGGTGACGTCGTAGACGAATCCGCGGACAGCGACACTCTCGGGAATCCATGGATGGGTACGGAGTTTCTGCAGTTGGTGGCGGACATTTTCATCGATGTTTTGAAAGGCGTAGAAGAAGGCGGGAGCAATGGCAGCGGTCCCGGTGCGATTCTGGATTCGGGTGCGCAAATCCTGTTCGCTCGCATTCATCAATCCACAATCGGTGTGATTGATGACCATGATTTCCTCAGTGCCGAGCAGATAGTGTGATACGAGCAGGGAGCGCAGGGTGTCGTCCGTAACGATGCCGCCGGCGTTGCGAATAATGTGAGCGTCTCCCGTTTTCAAACCCAGGGTGCGAATCGAAAGCCTGGTGTCCATACACGTCAGCACCGCAAGCTTGCGTTCGGGACGAGGCGTTAGTGTCCGCAATTCATGCGTGCGAGAGTAGAGTTCGTTTGCAGCAAGAACCTCGTCGATGATGCTCATGGCCCGCATAGTTTAGCCTAATGGCCTGTAACTTTTGACAGTTGGGCGACCTGGCCCCTGGTGGCAGCCTCACCACATGTTCAGAGGAGAGAGTCCATGCGATTAGTTATCTTCTGCCTCGTTGCGTCCGCGGTGCTCCCGTCATTAAGCCGAGCACAGACTTCTGTCGAGGTTCCTGTTCTCGCGTTTTCGAAGAACGAAAGCTCGGTGAATTTCAGCGTAAAGGCATCGGTAGCCCTGGAAGGTAAGTTCGACAAGTGGGATGCGACCCTGACATATCCCTCTACTGACGTCACCACAGGTGTTATGGACATCAAGATTCAGGCCGACAGCGTGAATACCGGAAGCGGCGTGAAGGACGGCAAGCTGAAGAGCAAAGACTTCTTCGACGTGGAGCAAGATCCGATGATCACGTTTCATTCAGATAAGATTGTGCAGACCGGTCCCCTCAGCTTTGATATTCCGGGGACCTTTACGATTCGTGGAGTGTCTAAACCCGAGACGCTGACGTTTACGGCTACCGGCGTCAAGGGGTCAGGCGTCGGTGAAATCAAAGGGACAATGGCCTTCGACCGGAAGGACTACGGAATGAACAAGGGCATTCCCTTCATCAAGATTGCCGACCGCGTCGAGGTCAGCGTCGACCTCAAGGTGAAGCGCGTCAGCGGGCCTCCCTTGGTTTTTAAGCAATAGCCGACCTGGCTTCGTGATTTCTCATCGCGCGTTCATTCGCCGGACCATGGGTCAGTCGGTTCATCAGAAGTGTCGCTTGCGCTTTTGTTCCACGCAAACCGATGGCAGGCAGCCCTTTCCTTGCAGCGCGTCGAAACCACAGGCCGATGGATCGCCTTATAGTGAGAACGACTCGCGAAACCAGTTCCAAGGAGGTGAAACTGTGAGCGAAACCAAGCTAACTCTAAAGCAAAGAGCCTTTCGCGGAGCAAAGGAGTACCTCATCATCTCCCTTTATCTTTTTGTTGTGTTCGGTCTGTTTGCCATCTATAAATCCGTGATTCTCGCTGAGGAGCATATTGATTTCGAACTGCAGGGATTGGCCCTGATCAACGCGTTGGCACTTGGAAAGGTCATCCTCGTCGCCCAGGAGCTCCATTTTGCCGAGCAGTTCCGAGGCGCGCCGCTCATCTATCCGACATTGTTGAAGTCCTTCGCGTTCACCATTGTGCTTGCTTGTTTCAAGATTATCGAAGAAGCCGCGGTCGGCATGTTGTTTCATGGTAAGTCGTTTCAGGACAGCATCGCCGTACTCGCTGGCGGATCATGGAAGGGACTTCTTTTCCTCACGGTCCTGCTGTTCGTCGTGCTTATTCCCTTTTTTGGCTTCACCGAGCTGCAACGGGTCTTCGGTGACAGGTTAGTAGGAGCCTTTTTTCGCCCGCGGCATCTGCTGAATCTGCCTCCCGCAGAATAGTAGCCTGTGCACCTTGCTCCTCTTTGCATGCTAACCGGACAATGAGGCCACTTGATTGCATAACAATGTCGGCTCCTCTCGACGCGAGCAGTCTTTGGTTGTTAGGCTCAGGAGGAGGGAGCCAGAGTTCGGTTCGTACGCGGGACAGCTCGGTACCGGACATGGCGTGCAGTAAAGCGCCGTCCACTTGATGGGGCATCCCGCTCCCTCGCGAGAGGGAGTTCGAAGAACTAATCATGGTCTGAAGTTTATGATCGAAGTCGGGTCGGAGGAGGCGCGCTCTCGCGCTGGCCTCCGTCCGCCGCTCAAACTGCACGGACGGTTTTCCCGTATGCAGCTTTCACGAAGACTCACTGCTTCTGAGTTGCGATAGAAGGAATTAATCCAACTAGGTTGACAAGCCCGAACTCGCCGTAGAGCGTCGTCTGGGGCAGCCATTTCCAGCCGGCATTGCGCCAATGCTTGAAGCGGTGCGACCAGATGCGATGCACTATCCAGCGATCGAGTCGGTTGAAGAGCAATCGGACATGGGCTCGCTTGTAATACTCGCCCCATCCTCGCAAGAGCGGGTTTAGCTCTTCGATCAGCTCCTCGGTTGGCAAGGGCACCTTCCGCTTGGTGCGCTGCCGGACCTGGTCCAGGAAACTACGGATCGACTTCTCCTTGGGATACGCATAGAGCGCACCCTCTCGGGCCTGACTACGAATCTTACTCGCGGGTAGATGGAGCTTCTTCTTCCCGCGTTTGATTTTGTAGCCAAGGAACTCGAAGCCATCCTGAGCATGAACGATCCGCGTCTTCTGCGGATGTAACTCCACACCCAATTGTTTCAGGATTCGGCCAGCAGCTTCCACTGCGGCTCGTGCCTCTGTTGCCGATTTACAGGTGATCACCCAATCGTCGGCATACCTCGTGAGCTGATACCCTCTCAGCCTCATCTCCCGATCGAACGGCGTCAGAAGTATGTTACTGAGCGTGGGCGAAACTACCCCACCCTGAGGAGTCCCGCGCTCGGATGGAAAGAGCTGGCCCTTTCCGTAGCTTCCTGCCTTGAGCATCGCCTCTAGGAGACGAAGTACTCGGCCATCCGCTACTCGTTGGGCTACCAGCGTGAGAAGTTTCGCGTGATCCACGGACCCGAAGAAATCTCGGAGATCTGCGTCCACGATCCACTCCGACCCGCCTTGTATCTCTTTCCAGATTTTGCGCAGGGCATCCTTCGTCGATCGCCCTCGCCGATATCCGAAGCTGGCGTCATCGAATACCGGCTCGAAGATGGGCTCTAACCGATTGAGCAGTGCTTGCTGGCACACCCGGTCATAAATCGTGGGTATGCCGAGCCAACGATGCTCTCCTGGTTTGTCCCTCTTCGGGATGGGATGTTGCCGTACCGGCTGAGGCTGATAGGTATCCTCTTTCAACTCCCGTTCCAGCCGATCCAACTGCTGGCCCAGCTGCGCTTCAAAAGTCTCCAGAGTTTCCCCATCCACACCTCCACTGCCCCGATTCGCCTTCACCCTTTCCCAGGCCATCTCCAGGTTCTTCCGCTTGTACATCTTGTCGATTAATGAATGGACCTTCTTCGCACCCGTCAGGTTGATCCAGTCCACCAGTCTCCTCAGACGAGAATGTACGGGTTTTTCACTCATGGAACTGTTCCTCCTTCTCGCCTTTACTCCTCTGGTTTTCTTTCTCTTCCCGACCGCCTTCGCCGGCTGGCCTTCCCCGACCCACTTCCGTCGCCGGTTGCCCGGTCCCGTGGCTTTCGCCGCGCTTCAGGTACTATTCAGCCGTCCGTATACTGACAGAGCTTCACTCGCCACTTCGCTTCCGCTTATAGGTCTGCTTACTCCGGTGCCACCCGAAGACTCTGTCAGCACCTCCTGAGGTCACGTGCTGTTCTTCTGTACCGTGCCGCCCGCAATCACCTTGGTGCGGTGGGTGAATGAGAACGCCTTCGTCTTCATCTCGCAGACTCGACCTTGCCCCACCTTTGGCCGACCAGTTCATCTTTGGGTCTCCCCATTGATTGCGGCCCGGTACTTCTCCGCAGGCCCTTCAGATTCCATCTTGTGATGATCACTTGATGGACACCCTGCCCTCCGGAGTACGGCAAGTGGTGGCTCCAGGTCCGTCTTGGCTGTATCCGGCTTTCGCCTTCGTGCCCGTTTAGACGTCTCCATACCTTCCACTTCCTCCGGCCAGCGAGGAATTACCCCCGCTTTCTTGGATATAGCGCTCCTCATCCGAGCGCCAGAGGGACTTTAACCCTCCGGAACAACGCGCTGCTCAGCACACGAGATGTATGGGTCGGACGGAAGCCGACCGCAAGATTACGAGCGAGCCGCAGTCGTCAAGGCCGAGAAGCAAGACAACTAAAGGAAGCGGAAGAAAAAACTCTTTTAAGTGAGTGGATAAGTCTGCTCAAAAAGTGTTTGACAGAGCCGACATTGTTAGAGATGTCCGGTTGGTGCTGCATTAATCAGGGCCTAGGCGGTTTGACACCGTTACTTTTGACAGTACCCATGCCACACATCTCTTAGGCTCTACGATGCCCTCATTCCAAAGGGGAGCATCCTGCCTTGGATTGACGAACAACCAGAAATTTCTGGGTTGAGATTAGCCCTGTTCACAATCTGTCTTTGATGGACACTGACCTCAATTGGACTCCGAGACTGAGCGGCCTGATCGAAAGCGAGACTGCGGTGAGTCACAGCCTCTTGGCTACTCGCACGCCGTAAAACTTGCGGTACACCACATGCATGAGGACGCCGGCGGTCGCTAGAAAACCAATCATCGCCAGGAGCCCTCCCCATTCATCAATTGGCCGGCTAGGGCCGGAGTGCTGGTGCCCGAGATGCAAAGCAACCAGAGCACCATTCAACACATCGCGCCCAACATGTCGAAGGCCGTCAAAAACAGTTGCCATCTCAAAGGAAAGAAGAAATGCAATGGTATAAAACCACTGCGGCCTGGTTTCCATCGCCGCCAGGGCGGGCCGCGTGACTATCGACTCAAGCGAATCACTCCTAAGCGAAAGCCAGGCCATCGTGATCCCTATCCCGATGCCAACAACGAGGTCTGATGCGTAGTGAAGTCCGAGGTACATTCGAGGGAGGCAGACCCATACCGCCGTGTACAGCATGATTGGGACAGCAAGGCGACGCAGGAGGTACGCGAGCCCGAACGCCAAAGCAAAAAAATATGCAGCCGTGTCGCTCGGAAATGCAGACCAGTTCTCCAAATTGGCGGTCACAGGAATCGAGTACGAGAGACGAGCAATCGTTGGATCGTACATCGGTCGGACACGAAACGGGGTGATGTACGCAACAGCGCGGGCAACGATTATCGCCAGCATTGATCCAATCACAATTGCAATAATGGCTTTGCGCCGTTTGGTTAGATCGGGGCCGATGCGAAACCACAGATACCAGAACATCGCGAAAAAGATTCCGCCTTTGAACAGATTGTTGCCTTCTTCGCGACTCGCGAGATGATCGAGCAGCCGGTTCCCAGCAAAAGATCCAAAGGAATTGTATATTTTTAGGTCGACCGTATGAACTGCTTGAAGTAGTTCATTCATCCTGGAATTTCACTTTACCCAATCGCCGAATAACAGGACCGAATCTCGAACAATTCCTCGCCGCCGCAAATGCACTTAGGCCGGGATACCGAATCGGCCCGAGGCCCGTTGTCGGAACGCCCTGGGCCTCAATACAACCCGAGCAAATTGCGGAGTCGAACTACACACCGCCGACGCAGGGGGGACGTGAATTACATAATGACGGAGCGCCCGAATGCCTTTCGATGGACCGAAAGAACCAAAGACTCAGTACGCGAGTAGTAGAACTACTAGCATGCAAATGCGGCAACTTCCTTGGAAAGCTCGTTTACGGCTCAATTAAAAGAGGCGCAACAGCGGTTAAGCTGTTGCGCCCTTAATTTTAGTTTCGAAGTCGGTGCCGGTCAAAGGTTCATTTCGCCCTTTGCTTTTTTCGACCCTCGGCTAGCGCGGCAAGTGTTCCCGGTGCGTGACCGTGCGGCGACTTGTTGAGTTTCTCCCCTCGTGCTCTTGCTCGATCGCGGCACACAGCGAGGTGCGTCTCACAGTAGCGGACCGAGTTGTGTGCTAGCGGCTGGGGACAGATCGCACACTTGCCTTCCTCTCTGTTCCTACGCTGATACGTTAGCGCCGCCGTACGGTGCGCTTGACCCGGCGGTAGGGTGAGCATGGGCAGGACGTCTTCGGGGGTGCGGCCCATCCCTTTGATTTTTGCCTTTGCCTCAGCGATTGGGTCGGGGGTTTCCTGCAGAGCCTTTAAAATGCGTTCGCGTCCCTGGGCTCTAAACAAGTTTGCTAAAGCTGCTTGCGTTAACAAATCAAACCAGCGGTCTAGATCTTCATGTAGTTGGGTTCGGGCGTTAGCGGCTTCGTTGAGGTTCGTATTTTGAAAAGCGCCAAGCGCTACTTCGGAACAGTTCATTAGGAAGTGAAACGGGGCAACAATTTCCTTGTTTTCTCCATCGGGCATGTGCGGTCTCCTTTTTTTGGTTGGGTTCGTCAGGCACCGCTTCACGGTGCTACGCCGTGGTCCGACCCACCACGGCGTTTCGCCCTTACTCCTCCAAGCGACCTGGGCAAAGTCAATTCAACCTCCGCGTGGCGCGTAATCACGGTAATCTTTGTAATCTAAGATATCCGCGATAGCAAGCGAAAATTTAGTATTTTTAGTACCACTATGGCGAGCACAGGCAAACCGCGTCCGAAAAAGACCGAACAACTCGGTTTTAAGGTCGATCAGGCTCTGTACTTAGAGGTCGAGGAAGCGGCGCAGGACGAACACCGAAAGCGAAACGAATTCGCTCGCCTGATTTTCGAGTGGGGTTTCGCGGAGTTCAAGAAGGCAGGATCCTTCGACGCACTGATCGGGAGAAAAACGACCAAGAAATAGCGCTTGATATCGGCGTTCGTCCCGATAGACCGATAACTTTCGCTCGTCGTCTTGACACTATAACCGGATTCTTTTCGATGCTGAGGTTGGGCGATGTGGAATGACGCGGTCGGCTACGAGACATATGTCGGGCATTGGAGCCGCGCTGTCGCGCCCCGGTTTCTTGATTGGCTGGCGCTCCCGAGCAGACTCAAGTGGCTCGATGTTGCCTGCGGAACGGGTGCTCTTACTTCAGCGATTCTCGCGCGCTGCGGCCCTGAGGAAATCGTCGGCCTCGATGCCTCAGCTGACTATCTCGCTGCCGCTCAAGGGAGTTGCCAAGACCATCGGGTTCGGTTCGTTGCCGGCGACGCAAACACCCTGTCGTTTCCTTCGACGAACTTCGACGTGGCCGTCTCCGGTCTTGCCCTGAATTTTATTGCATTTGATCGCGCACTCGCCGAGCAGCACCGCGTCGTTCGTTCCGGAGGAACGATCGCAGCCTATGTGTGGGACTATGCCGGTGAATACGAATTCGCACGCCGCTTTTGGGACGCTGCGCTGAGCATTGATCCACGCGCCGCCGCTTATGACCCCGCCCGCAAAGCTGCAATCTGTCGCGAACAAAGCCTCCACGAAGCGCTGATAGCTGCCGGATGTACCGGTGTCGAAACTCGCGTCTTCGATGACTCGGGTGAGTTCCCGTCGCGCGAAGCCTATTGGCATGCATTCGACGGACGGCAAGGTTCCACTTTCGAGTACCTTTCATTGTTGACCGATGAACAGCGCCTCCGCCTCCAGGCTTCGTTGCTCTCGACCATGAACCCCCACGGGCCCGTAAAGTTGAAGATACGAGCTCTCGCCGTCAAGGGCGTCCGCAAGTGACCCGCTGAATCTAATCTTGGTTGGTGTGTCCCGTTCGCGGTCTTATGGCGAGAGGATCCTGATATGCTGTGCGACCTCGCGCAGCCGCGCTGATGATGAGAATCATTCTGGCCTCGCCTTGGGAGGGACAGAGAGGCGAGTATACTGAAAATATGGATTACAGCGTAGGCTCCCGCATCCGGGTCCGCCTCTACAGCGGCAAGGTTGTTGAGGCTGAAATAACCGCCATCACAAACCAGTCCACCGGCCGAAAACTTCAAATCGTCTACGGCAACGTGACCGCGTCGATCAATCCCGCGCAGATTACCGAAGTCCTTCCGGCAACGTAGTGCGCAAGCAAATCCAGGTCGGCGCAACCGCAATCGTCAAGCTATTTGACGGTCGCGAAGTCGAAGCCAAGATTACGGCTGTCGTTAATGGTCCAGCAGGACAAAAGGTGCATATCGCGTTTGGCGCATTTGCACTGAAGATCGATCCAGAGCAGATTATTAAGACGGTGCAAACATGATCCAGATGGAACACGAAGACATCGAGAGAATCCGCGACCGACTGCGCAAGATGTCCGATCTTGAACTGCGCCAGTATGGTCGCGCTGCCGGAGACCTATCCAATCCGAAGGAAGAACTTTGGCCCACCGAATCCCTCATTCCAGGTTCAATTGGACGAGGCGAGGGCGGAATGGCGCAGACGGCATCCTAAGAGTTAGCGACACCGCGCCGGACGGGGCAACTACGCGAACCAGGGGTAGGCGCACGGAAAAAGCGGATGCGCTAAAACGTCGAGGGATGATCTGGCGTCCCGCTTTTCTTCACGTGTCAAGCCGGACAAGAACGTGCGTATTGCATTATGCACAGCTTGTTGATGATCGTCGGTCGGCTCTTCGAAGTCCCAATAGAAAACTGATCCATCGCGGGAGCGCATGCTGACGCGTACAAACATGTCGCGATTTTTATCTTCGCTCGTTGGAGATCCTGCTCGAAAATCGGCTAGTTATTGTTCCTTGTCCCAGAGCAACGACAGCGTCCCGCCTGCTCACACATACTCGCATAGGTAGGAAGGTGTTTTCCCTTTGTGGAAACTTAACTGCGACAGTGGAGACAAGGGATGTCGAAAAAACGTGGAATTTGGGTGGTCGGCGTATCGCTTTCAGCGGTGCTGGACCTGTGCAAAAGGACTGCAGATAGATGTCGGCGGTTTGCTGGCAGAATTGCCGATCAATTTCGGATGGCCGGGCGAGAAAATCAATTGGAAGTTGCGCGCGTAGCGAATGTCAGCCATCCCCTACATGTGGATTTTGCCGGGAAGCCCGTAGCACTCACGGAATTCATCAAGACATTGAGTATTGGCGACCGCATCCGTGTGTTTTGCGATGACGGAGTAGTTGTGGCGGAGAAAATTTCTCAGACTCAGTTCAAGGAAATTTATGTTGAAATGATGGCAGAGTTAGTCCATTGATCGTAGGTCGATCTTGACCGCGAGCGGTTGAACCCGGGTCTCTTGAAATGGGAGCGATTGAAAGCGTCAGAGAAATTGCTGATTTGATTGGGAAATTCCACGATATCGACTTAAGCTAAAACGCGGATCCAATGAACAGAAGAGCATTCCTCAAAGCAATCGGATCGGTGGCGCTGCTGCCGATGTTGCCCCGCCGCCTCCTCGCTGATGCCGCTCCGGCCGCTAGCGGATTCCGTCGTCGCCGTCCGTCCGATGCCGCGTGGCCATCGCAGGCCGACTGGAAGCGCCTGAACGATGCGGTCGGCAGAAATTTGATTCGCGTCGACTCTCCCATCTCCGTACTTGGCACCGATGCCGATGGCGCCGCAGCGAAGGAGCTCGCGGCGAATTTGAAAAATCCCTACTACATCGGCGAGCAGCCCGGGCTCACGCAAAGCTCCGGATGGCTCGATGCGTGGGCGAGCAAGCCGAGCGTCTATGCGGTCACGGCGCGCAATACCAATGACGTTGCGGCGGCAGTTAACTTTGCGCGCGACAATGACTTGCGCCTGGTGGTCAAGGGCGGCGGTCATAGCTATCAGGGCACATCCAATGCGCCCGATTCTCTTCTCATCTGGACGCGCCACATGAACGATATCGCGATGTATGACGCGTTCGTTCCGAGGGGATGCGAGCACACGATGCAGCCGCAGCCGGCGGTTACGTTCGGCACCGGCATCATTGGAACGCAGGCTTACGACGCGGTTACAACCAAAGCGGGAAAATACATCCAAGGCGGCGGATGCCTGACCGTCGGCCTCGCGGGTCTGATCCAGGGTGGCGGCTTTGGAAGCTACTCCAAGCGCTATGGCACCGGGGCGGGCAGCTTGCTCGAAGCCGAAGTCGTCACCGCCGACGGCCAGATTCGAATCGCGAATGCGTGCACCAATCCCGATCTGTTCTGGGCTTTGAAAGGCGGAGGAGGTGGCACCTTCGGTGTCGTGAGCAGGATGACGGTGCGCGCGCACGAGCTGCCCGAGTTTTTCGGCGCGGCAAACATCACGATCAAAGCGTCCTCCGATGATGGGTACCGCGGCCTCATCCGCGACATCGTCGCCTTCTATCGCGATCATCTCTTCAACGAGCATTGGGGTGAGCAAGTCCACGTGAGGCCCGACAACACGCTCGAGGTCAAAATGGTTTCGGCGGGCTTGAGCACCGAGCAAGCAAGGCAAATCTGGCAGCCGTTTCTGGATTCGGTGAAGCATTCGTCACAATGCTCAATCAAAGGCATCACGTCCATCGGGAGCATACCGGCGCGGCACTGGTGGGATCCGCAGTGGTGGAAGGAGCACTGGCCGGAGATCGCGTTTCCGCGCGACGGCGCGATGCACGCTATCATCGACGACGTCCTGCTGCATGTGATGCATCAGCCTGTTTTCACATTCGACCCGCGGCCCGGTGCTAGTCCCAACAACGCGTGGTGGGTCGGAAACACCGGCGAGGCATCGATCTTCTGGTGGGCATATCAGTCGCTATGGCTGCCCGAGTCACTACTCGAGACTAGCTCGCAGCACAGCCTAGCCGATGCGCTATTCGCAGCGTCCCGCTATGCGGGAATCGAACTCCACTTCAACAAGGGTCTTGCCGGAGCACCTCCCGATGCGATCGCGGCCGCGAAGGACACCGCCACGAATCCATCGGTGCTGTCAGCATTTGCGCTGGCGATCGTTGCCGATGGGCAAGGGCCGTCGTATCCCGGCATCGCCGGCCATGAGCCATCGGTCGAGGCTGGGCGCAAAGCCGCCGCGCGCATCGATCAGTGCATGAGTGAACTTCGCGCGGTCGCGCCCAACGGCGGAGCCTACGTGAGCGAGAGCAACTACTTCGAGAAGAACTTCCAGCAAGCATACTGGGGCAGCAACTATCCGCGCCTGCTCGAGATCAAGAAGAAATACGATCCTTCAGGACTGTTCATCGTTCACAATGGAGTAGGGTCTGCGGAGTGGAGCGCCGACGGCTTCACTAAGCTCTGATTCGCTCTGCTAGCTCTTGGAGCACTTCCTATTGCTCGGCAATTCGCCCTTTACTGCCATGGACGGATCGAAGTCCTATTCTGATGCTACGGAGGTAGGAGAGAGCGACATTCCCTTTCTTCTGGACAGCACCGACCCCAGCGCAATTCGCGCCGTCGATAAACAGCTGGACTATGGAAAGACGCTTTAAGATCGGCGCATCTTCAAATCTGAGGATCTTCAAATTTAAATTTTCAGTTCACACACTCTAGAACCCATTGGGCCGCAACTCGATTTCTTCGCACAGCACTCCTAATAAGGTTCCACCGAAAGTTGCCGCCCGCGCGAGAAAAACCCCGCCCAGTGCTTGTCAGGTGAAGCGGAATAGGCGCACCGTGCCGTCACAGTGCGCCTTTCGTGGACGCTCGCCAACTATCCGAGATCGATACCTAACTAAAAGGATCGGTCTTATAAAACGGCGGCAATACAATCCACTTCAATATCAAACCCGCCATTCCAAGCAGGAACGTTGATAAAGATTCGAGCAGGGAAATTCTTCGGGAAGTAACGCCTATAGACCTCGTTAACAGCAGGAAACATATCTACTGAAGTGACGTAGACATTCAGTTTCAGGATGTTTTCCAAGGACGAACCCGCCGTTTCGACACAGAGCTTAAGCTGGTCTAAAACGATCTCGGTCTGGCGCTCAATAGGCCCTCGGAAAATCTCTCCGGTTTTCGGATCGAACGGCGGAGAGCCCGAGACGTAAATAGTGTCGCCGTGTTTAGTCACCGTCGAAGCGGGCGCCTTGTACTTTTCGAGGTAGGTCGCCAGTGGCTCGACCCGAATGATTTCTCGTTTCATAGATTTCCTCCGATTGCTAGGTGCATCTCCGAAAGGGATGTGAATTGCGTCCACAGGGGCTCATGCCACAGCGGAACCGCCTGGACAACCTGCGACGCTAGGCGCGATTCGGAATCTCAGACGGACCAGCCGTCGTCCTCTTCGTCCTCTTCGTCCTCTTTGTCTTTCTTGTCTTCTTCTTCTTCTTCTTCTTCCTCTTCGTCTTCTTCTCCACCCTTCCTTAACCTGTTCAAACACTCTCGGGCTTCGTAATCATACGACTGCTTCGCGATGGCAATCAGTTCTTTGGCCTTCGTCACGGCAACCTCCCAGTTCCGCACGCGCTGGAATATGCGTTATGCGGAAGCGGCCTTGCTCTTCTTGGGTCGGCGAACGTCGGACCACTTCCTAAAATTCCAACGCCGATGATTAACGGTGACGGTCGCGACGTCACTGATTTTGAACGGGACTTCCGTAAACCCTCGAACAGCAATGATGCAACCTTCGCTGGCGACGACTTGCTCAAAACACGTGCCGTCTTTGAGTACGACCGAGACAATCTGGTAACCGGGTCCGGTTTCTTTCTCTCGTTTCAGGCTAGTGGCAGTTTCAGGAGGAATTGGCACTAAGCCATTTCATTCGCTGACCTCGACCAAAATTCTAAGCGGATAGTTTGGGACAAGCAACCAAAAGGGCCGGTCTTATGACCCTCGGGCAAGAGTCACGCGTTGGTTGCTTGTCGCTGTAAAATTACTTGAAGGTGAGCCTTATTTGCCTCAGCCAGCGATCCAGTTACCGTGGAATCCGTACGGCACGCGCCGCGGAAGTTGCACTCGAGCGACGGGCTTACCTTGGAAGTCCGAGGCGTCGATTATTACCAGATCGCTGCCGTCCCGGACCGGGTCGTAAACATAGGACAGATACCAGCCGGACAGTTCGCCGCGCCTCCGAATGGGCCGGAGCGAATACGGCCTCACCGGGGCCACCGGGCTTGGCGGCCGTACCGAACGAATGCTCCTCGGCAGTGCCGCGTTCAAGGTCATAGCGCACGAGTTTACCCGAACCCACGGTAACGCCGTACCGCGCCGGCAGACCCACCAGCCGATCATCGATGCGCGGGAACTCCACAGCGCGCTCGTCGATCTGCTCCTCTGTAACGGTGCCGCGGGTCAGATTGATCGTCCAGGACCACATCACGGCGTCAGAACCAGGCGCCCCGTCGTCGCGCCACAACTCGGTATACCGAGCTGCTTGCAGCACAACAACGTTGCCATCATCTGTGGTCTTATCAAAGGCGTTGAGGACGTGAAAAACGTAACACGGAGCGATGTCAAACCAGCGGATCGGACCGTATGGGTCATCGCGGCGCAATACTCCGAGCCGGGCGCCGTAGTCGTCGCTCCACCGGTACGGAAGGTCGCGGACACTGTTGCGCGCGATGTCGAGCCTAAACACGATCGGCAGGTCCATCAGGACTATGTGCTCGGCGCTCAGCGCGAAGTCGTGCATCATGGTCAACTTGGGAACGTCGACGCCGCGATCAATGATTAGTTCCCCCGACGCGTTCGCGCGGTGGTAGGTGACATACGGGTTGGTCAGGCTGCCATAGCCGATAAAATGTAGCTCGCCGGTTCGGGGGCAGATCTTCGCATGTGCACTCATCGAGTCGGCTAGCTTGCCGCCGAAATCGTAAGCGCCCAGCGTTTCCAGCTCGTTCGTGATCTGGTACGGCAGAGACGACTCTACCAGCGCGAGCGTCTTGCCAGCGTGATTAAGAACATGAGTATTGGCAACGCTGGCGTGCAGATTGCGGGTGCCGTCACTGTTGTAAAGCAGGAAAGGTTTATCAAAGCTCTCGGTACGCACCCATCGATTGCGGTACCAGGCGGCGCGCCCGTTTTTTAACCGCACGCCGTGGATCATCCCGTCACCCGTGAACCAATGTGGCGTTTCGTGTCCGTGTCGCGGGTTAGGGCCGTTGCGCAAATACCAGCCGTTGAGCTCAGGCGGGATCGCACCCTCAACTGGCAGATCGAATGTGGTCAACTCGTCGAAGACGGGTGCATAGTCTCCGACCCGGAAGAATGGCACTGTCGACTTCGTAGACCAAGCGTTGACGATCGGGGCCTCTGCCATTTTTTGTGCCGTTTCTTGTGCCATAGGTTTCTCCGATTGGCTTTTCGGTCGCGCAATACCATCGCGCCTCTGCCCACCTCACGTTTAACTCTGGTAGGCATACTCAGTCAATAGAATGACTCCAGCCCGGTCTGCCGTAAGTCTTGTTCCAAGAGGCCTGTGAGAGAAACTTGGAGGTATTGTGTGCAAGCGGAAGTCGAGCGTCTACTCCGAGCATGGATGGTTGAAGATCAAAAATCCGACTTATTCACAGACCGAGGGACGACACGAGACGTTTGAGGCGTTTTACGAGAGCCGGAAGAGTGGGAAAAGTTCGTCGTCCAAAACTTCATGAATGTGGAATTATATGGAGGCGCGGGCGGGAATCGAACCCGCGAATAGCAGCTTTGCAGGCTGCCGCCTTACCACTTGGCCACCGCGCCTTGGAAAAATCTGTACCCGAATCTGTACCCAAAACTGTACCCAAATTGCCCGTACAACCCCAATTTACGTCGATTACTTCCCTTCTAAACCATTGAAAACCATGAGATGAGGCATATTCCGCAAGGTTTTGCAGACCTTTGCCTTACCACTTGGCGACCGCGCCACCGGATCCGGAAAGAATCAAGCCCACAAGCTCTGGCACTCGCGATCCGATTCTTTCCGGGCAAAATCGTAAAAACCTGTGTGAGGCGCCGGGCTTTAGCCCGGCGCATCCAAAAGAAACGCTTCAAGCGTGCACTACAATGCCTGAATCAATTCGTCAATCCACCCGATCAACGCGCTCCTGCGGCCAACGAGCCTGAAGCTGAAGCCGTCTCGTTTGTGACCGGAGCGCCGATTAGGTTACCCCATTCCGTCCATGAACCGTCGTAGTTCTTCACGTTGTCGTAGCCGAGAAGATACTTCAGCACGAACCAGGTGTGCGAACTTCGCTCGCCGATGCGGCAGTAGGCGATGGTCTCGTCCGCTCCGCTCACCCCCTTGGCGCCGTAAAGGCTTGCCAACGCATCGGCCGACTTGAACGTTCCATCCTCATTGGCCGCTTGGGCCCACGGAATATTCGCCGCGCCGGGAATATGCCCCGCGCGCTGCGCCGTCTCGGTCATTCCTGGAGGGGCAATGATTTTCCCGCTGAACTCGTCCACCGAACGCACATCCACGAGATGTCCCGGCTTCTTCTTTTCCACGATCGCCAGCACTTCCTCGCGCCGCGCGCGAATCGACTCATCCGGTTCGCCTGCGCGATACGTCGTGGCGGTCACTTTTGTCGCGTCGGTCGTAATCGGGCGCTTTTCCTCCAGCCACTTCTTGCGTCCGCCGTTGACCAGCTTCACATTCTTATGGCCATGATATTTCAACTGCCAGAGCGCATACGCCGCGAACCAATTGTTGTTGTCGCCGTACAGCAAGATGGTCGTGTCGTTCGAGATGCCCGACTTGCTCAGCAAAGCCTCCAGCGCAGCCTTGTCGATCAGGTCGCGGCGAATGTTGTCCTGAAGTTGCGTTTGCCAGTTCCAGCCCACCGCGCCAGGAATGTGTCCCTGATCGTATGCGCTAGTGTCCACATCGACTTCCACCAAGCGGGTATTCGGCGCATTCAGGTTCTTTGCGACCCATTCGGTGGAAACCAATACTTCGGGGTGTTTATAGTCAGCCATTTTCGATCTCCTCTTTCATAATGCAAATTCGCGTTTGAAACTCTTCGCACCAGAACCCTGAACTGAAAACAAAAAACCCACCGGCCAATTTCGTTCTGGCGGTGGGTTCAGAAAACCGAGGCTAAACTTGCGTTGCTAGATGCCCAGCCTCCCCGCGCCAGAAAACACACAAGTACAACAGAGACAGCAACAAGCTGTCGCGCGGAAAGTCGTCTGGGGGTTAGCCAACATTTTTCAAGCATACACGCGAACTGTATACCGCGCAATAGTACCTGCGGCCAGTGTTTTCGCAGCAATCCGCTCGTCGCTCGGCCGTCAGATTGCACCACCCCGAGAAACCGCGTATCTGCAACGAGTCGGCGCTTGACTGACTCATTACGCAGGAGCAGTATCGGCGATAGACCCGAGGTGGCGCGATGAACGAGAAAACTCTGGGCCTCCCTTGCTCTGATTGCTGCTGCATCTGTGGCTATCGCCGGACCCAAGGGCACCGTGCCGCGAGAGAATGCCGGACAAATACCACGCGCATGCGGAGCGCGATGGGCTCGTCATCGGCGCCGAAGTATTGACCGCCGACCAAGCCCACAAGAAATTCTCGGCCAACGTCAATCGCTGCTGCATCGTTGTCGAAGTGGCCTTTTATCCCGAGAAGGATAAGCCGGTGGACGTCCTGCTGGACGATTTCACCCTTCGGCCTGAAGGAAACGATATTGCCGCTCGGGCCATGAGCCCTCAGGTTGTGGCGGCGCGCCTGGATAAGAAGCCCGAGGCCACAAGTCGTGTCTCGACAACCGAGAGCGTTGGAGTCGGCTACGAGTCGGGGACTTACATCGACCCGGTTACTGGGCGGCCGGTGAAATATCATGGCGTCACCACGGAAACCGGCGTAGGCGTCGGCGTTGACCCTTCCGGGACGCAAACCAGTGGCGCTGACCGTGATCGCGCCAACATCGAAACCGAACTCGCCGACAAGGCCTTGCCCGAAGGGTCCGCCTCCAAACCCGTGGCAGGCTATCTGTACTTCCCGGCATCGATCCGGGAGAAGAAGAAAACGCCGCTGGAGCTTACTTACAAGCTCAAAGATCAAACCATCGTGTTCTCGCTGCAATAAATTCTGAACTTATCCTTCTGTGAATGTTGCATGCAACGCCGGGCTAAAGCCCAGCGGCTACATGGTCTCACTTCGCGTTGCTGACCGCTGCGGCGATTGCTTCGCCTAGGTCTTTCGTCGACGCGTTGCCCCCAATGTCTGGCGTGCGGACTTGTGCTTTCGCCAGCACTTGCGTGATGGCACTTTCTACGGCATCGGCGGCTTCCGGTACGCCTAGGTGACGTAGCATCATGGCGCCGGACCAGATCTGGCCGATGGGGTTGGCGATTCCCTTTCCGGCGATGTCTGGGGCGGAGCCGTGAACCGGCTCGAACATCGAGGGAAATTCCTTTTCGGGGTTCAGATTGGCGCTGAGGGGGCGATGCCGATCGATCCTACTACCGCTGGACCAAGGTCGGACGAGAATGTCGCCGAACAGGTTCGAGCCCACCACTACGTCGAACCAGTCGGGATGCCGGACGAAATGGGCGGTCAAAATGTCGATGTGATATTGGTCGGTGCGGACGTCGGGATAGTCCGCGGCGATTTCCTGGAAGCATTGATCCCAGAACGGCATGGTGAAGATGATGCCGTTGGATTTTGTGGCCGACGTCAGATGTTTTTTGCTCTTGCGGGCTAGCTCGAAGGCGTAACGGATTACGCGGGTTACGCCGCGGCGCGTGAAGATCGTTTGCTGGAGGGCCAATTCGTCTGGGGTGCCTTCGTAAAGGCGGCCGCCGACGTTGGAGTATTCGCCTTCGCAGTTTTCGCGGACGATGACGAAATCGATGTCGCCGGGCTTCCAGTTTTTTAGCGGCGTTTCGATGCCCTCAAACAGGCGCACTGGGCGGAGATTTACGTACTGCTGGAATGTGCGGCGAATGGGAATCAGCAGTCCCCAGAGTGAGATGTGATCGGGGACGCTGGGATGCCCTACCGCGCCCAGGAAAATGGCGTCGAACGGGCGCAGTTGTTGCAGGCCATCGTCGGGCATCATTTTGCCGGTGGCGACGTAGCGTTCGCAGCTCCAGTCGAAGGGATGCCATGCGAATTGAAATCCGAAGCGCTTGCCTGCCGCTTCGAGAACGCGGATGCCTTCCGGCACGACTTCTTTGCCGATGCCGTCGCCGGCGATGACTGCGATTTTGAAAATGCTCATCGATTTTCCGTGGTCCGTAGATAAAAGCTTTCTTCAGGGGCTAAAGCCCCTTGTGAGCCAGCGCTTACGTGGGAGCTAAAGCTCCCACCTCCTAAGGAGGACCGCTGCAGGAGGACGACTGCGCGCGAGGCACAGCCAACTGTTCCCACGCGTGTCGGCGCCACTTGCGCGAGCAGAATTCCAGTTAACAGTTTACCCCCACCCCCCACCTTTTTTTGCAAGTGCAGATTCTAAAGGACTTTAAGCCTAATGTTTTTGGATCTGCGGATTGTAAAGAAGTTACGCGGCGATTTTTTGGATCTGCGGATTCTACAGGAGTTAGGGCTGGAATGGAATTTGGGTGTAGGAATCGCGGAGCGACCGACCAAGTGCCATGCGTTCGAATTACTAGTTGAGGCAACACGAAGAAGGATAACATGTTGGTAACTATCTGTCAAGGACCGTTTTGGGAATGGAGTGTCAGGATATGAGTGCGTGAAGCGAGTCGATTTGGATGGACGTGCGAGAGTTAGAGTGAAGGTCAACCCCAAGCCCCAGGTTCAAAAATCGAACCTGGGGCACCCTCCGCGTGGGTTCAGATTTTGAGCGAGAGGAGCTTACTTACGCGGGCCGCGCGCCTTGATACGGCGTTACTCCCTCATCGATAGATTTCCTTGCGATGTCCGACGCGCAGGACCAGCACGATTAGGCGGTCGTCTTCGATCTTGCAGATGAGCCGGTAGTCACCTACGCGATATTTCCAGAACTCCCCCAGCCGCGAGCCATGCAGCGCCTTCCCTATGCTACGAGGATCATCCAGCTTGGCTACTCGCTCATGAAGGAATTTCAGAATGCGCTTGGCTTGCTGCCGGTCGAGTTTACCGAGTTCCCGGGCAACCTCGGCAGACAACTCAACGTTGTAGGCCATGACGTTTCAGGACGTCTTTCAGCGGGATGGTCCGCTGTTCACCGCTGCGGATCCTTTCTAACGCGCCTTCCGCCAGATACCTGTCCTCGAGATCCTCCAAGTGTTCGAGGATGGCTTCACGGACATAGAATGTCTTGGTGCGGCCAGTGCGCCGCGCTAGCTTCTCCAGACGTTTTTCGATGGACTGCGGAAGTCGAATGGCCAGCATAAACTACCTCGCTATACAAGTATAGCATATCGGGGCCGCCTGCCGCCCTCGCGTCAGTCCAGGACGTCAACGAGCCAAGCTTTCTTGTCGGGGTCGCCGGGTGGCTCATCCTTGCGGTTTTTGCAAAGGTGGGCTGCTGGCTTACGAATCGTGGCCGGGGCCGTTGGCTGCGCCGCAGTCTTTCCAGAGTTTTTCCCAGTTCCAGATGCCGTAGGCTACTTCTTTTGGTAACGGGAAGCCTAGTTGGTGAGCTAGCAAACAGACTTGGCCGCGGTGGTGGGCTTCGTGGGTGAGCATGTAGCAGAGCATTTCGGGGCCTGGGGGCCAGGGTCGGGCCCAGCTGTCTCTTACGAATTTTCCGATACGGCAGGTGCTGCCGAGGGCTTCGGCTAGCATTTGCTGGCAGCTTGCGGCGCTTTTGGTTAGTCCGGTGCGGGCTTGCTTCGGCGTGCAGTGGTGGCGACCGAGCTGTCGCGGAATCTTCAGGTGCGGGGCGGTTAGGCGGACCCACTTGGTGCGGACGTTGTGCATGTGGGTGAAGATGGCGGCGATGGTGCGGGCCTTGCCTGGGGGTTTGGCGGTCCAGGCGCGCGGGTCGAGATGTTCGATCAGGAGTTGGTTGATGCGCTCGTTGACTGCGAAGATTTGGACGGCGGCTCGGGCGAACGGCGTGGGAACTTTGGGTTGGCGGGTCGTCACGGGGTCGTGCTCCTTGCCAATCGGGCGCTTGAAATCGGAGGAAAGTGGGAAAAAACTTTAACACAGAGTGCACAGAGGTAAGAGCACCCTTCGAGGCTCAGGGCAGGCAGAGGGCACGGAGGCGTTTGATGGTGTCGCGGAATGTGAGCCCCGTGCTACTCGGACTGGCCTTCGCGGACCGTGGAACTTGTTTTTAGCCCGAGGCAGAGGGCTCCAGCGGCTATGGTGATCAGGCCCAGGAAGAGGAAGCCGGAATAGAAGTTGCCGGTGCGCTTGTTTAGGGCGCCTACAATTAGGGGGGCGAAGTAGGCGCCCAGGTTGCCCAGGGCGTTTACGAAGCCCATTACCGAGCCTACGATTTTGGCGGGTAACGTTTCCGTGGGTATGGCCCAGAAGGCGCCCATGGGGCCGTAGGCTCCTATGCCGCTTAACGTGATGAAGGCGAAGGATAGGGCTAGGGAGTTGTGGATGGTGGCTACTGCGGCGAGGATGCAGCAGCCTCCGAAGGCCATTACGGCGGCGGCGTGGAGTCGGCGTTCGCGGGCGCGGTCGGAGAGGCGGCCGACTACGATGAGGGCGACGCAGGCGGCTATGAAAGGTAGCGTGAAGAGGAAGCCGGTGGAGAGGCTGCTCATGCCTTTGAAGGTGGCCATGGCGCTGGGGAGCCAGAAGAGTAGGCCCATCTGGCCACTTACGAAGCAGAAATAGACTGCGGCCAGGAGGAAGACTTGGGGTCGGAGGAGGGCGTGGAGGTAGGATTCGCCTTTCGTGGTTTCCAGGTCGGTGGATTCCTGGCGCAACGTGGCCACAATTGCTTCGCGTTCCGCGGCTGGCAGCCATTGGGCTTGGCCGGGGTGGTCTTGCACGGTTATGAGCCAGACGATCAGCCACAGAAACGGGAGTGAGCCTTCGGCGATCAGCATGGAGCGCCAGTTCCAGTGATCGAGGACCCAGCCGGAGAAGGGCGACGAGATAACCACGGCGCCTGGGAGGCACAGAAGCCACATGGCGTTCGCGCGGGCGCGTTCTGCGCGAGAAAACCAGTGCGAGAGCAGGATCAACGTGGCGGGAAAGACGCCGCTTTCGGCAATTCCCAGCAGGAGCCGCAAGACGAGCATTTCATGGTAGGTGCGGGCGAAGCCGCAGCCTACCGCGCAGATGGCCCAGGCTACCAGCAAGACGCTGATGAATTTTTTCGGGCTCCAGTGCTTGGCGACGTGGCCGCCGGGGATCTGGAGCGCGAGGTAGCCCCAATAGAAAATGCCAGCTACGTTGCCGGCTTGCTGCGGGTCGAGATGCAGGTCGTGGCTGATGCGCGGGAGAGCGAGGGAGATGTTGGTGCGGTCGATGAAGGCGATGGTGTACATAATCAGGGCGACCGGGATGATGCGGAGCCAGCGCTGGGAGGGATTTTCTTTGCCGGGTGGCATGGGTGGCGAATGTATCACGGGAAGCAGCGAGCGGCGGGGGTGGGTGGTTGTCGCCCGGACTTAGGCAAGAACTGTGATAAAACTTCAGATCCACGATCTCGGGTAGCGTCACGACAAAGATCGATGTTGTCTCGAAGTGAAGAAGCGAGCGATGCATGCTTAAGCAAGAACGTGTCAGAAGGGACGGAACCGAGGGCTGCTCGATCCCGAGTGGAGCGGCGCAGACGCCTGGCGGTCCAATCCGGTCGATCTAGAGGGCTCTCCCAATCCATCCGATGATTCCGAATTCCAGAGGGTAGGAACGTGCGGATCCTGATAACCGGAGGGTTGGGCACCGTCGGGGCTGGGCTGGTCTCCGATCTTCGCGGAAGGGGGCACCACGTGGCTTCTTGCGATATAGCCCATCAGCCGGATGAGCTTGCTTTCTCCGTGCGCACCGACGTAACTGAGCCGCTGTATGCCCGGTGCGATGTAGGCGAGTTCCGGCAGATTGAACGCGTGATGGAGCAGATGGGGCCGTTTGACTTGGTGTATCACTGCGCCGCCGAGTTTGGCCGGTGGAACGGAGAGGACTTCTACGAGACGCTGTGGCACACCAACGCCGTGGGCACGAAGAACGTCGTTCGCCTGCAAGAGCGGTTTAGGTTCCGACTGGTCCACTTCTCTTCTTCCGAGGTGTATGGCGATTGGCCGGAACTGATGGTGGAAACCGCGACGGACGACCATGAGATCAAGCAATTGAATGACTATGCCATGACAAAATGGGTCAACGAAATGCAGATACGCAACTCGATCCTGCGATACGGCACGGAGTCCGTGGTGGTGCGTCTATTTAATACCTTCGGGCCTGGGGAATACTACAGCCCCTATCGTTCGGTGAACTGCCGCTTTCTTTACTGCGCCCTAAATGGGTTGCCTTGGACCGTGTTTCGAGGCCATTCGCGCACTTCTACTTTCCTGGCAGATACCGTCCGGACCATCGCGAACATCATCGATAATTTTAAGCCGGGGGAAACATACAACATCGGAGGGAGTCACCATCACACCATCGAGGAACTCTCCGACGCGGTGTTGAAGGTGACTGGAGCGTCGCCGGCGCTGGCCCAGTATCGGGATTCGGAGGTCCTGACGACGCGCCACAAACTTGTCGATGTCTCCAAAGCGATCAGGGATCTTGGTCATCAAGACACTTACAGTCTCGAAGATGGCCTTCGAATTACCGCCGAATGGATGCGGGGGGTCTATAACGTTTGAGCGCAAGGGTCGGACCATGCGAGCTTCGAGGCTCAGGAGAACGCCACGCAGGATGACGGCATACCAGTAGATTGCGAACGGGGGAGTGCTACCGGGCAACCTCCCCGACTGCTCTACATTGGCGAGTTCCCACCCTCGAACCATCATGGCGGAGCTATCCTTGTGAGAAGACTGCTGGATAAACATCCAGCGGATTGCCTGACGGTGATCACATCGAGTTCCGGGATGCGCCATTCGCAGGCCATGAACCTTTTGGGATGCCGTCACATCGCGATCCCCGTGTTCAGCGAATCTCGATTTCCGTGGCTCAGGAGACTGAAGAGCGCCGGTAATAGGCTGAGTCTCGGCTTGATCACGCTTCGTGCAATTCTGGAGACTCGGCGACGACGGGTCGACGCGGTGATTACGGTCATTCAAGGGCGCTACTACCTTGCGGCGGGTCTCGCTTGCTGGGTCACGGCGACGCCGCTCATCGCCATTGTGCATGACAACTTTGTTTCGTCGAATGCGGCGGCGTGGGATTTCCTGGCGAGATTGCAACGACGCTTGACGACAAAAATTCTGCGACGTGCCGCCCACATTTATGCCGTGAGCCCGGAAATGCAGCGGTTGGTATTTAGCGAGTGTGGCCGGCAAGCAGAGATTCAATTGCCTTCAACCACGAGGCCCGCCCGCCAGGCCGAACGCAATGCTGGGGTGACCCGCTCGGGTGGTCCAATCATCTTGTTTGCTGGCACGCTCGGGTACACGGTCAATGATTGCTTGGATTTACTCGCTAGCCTCATTGCGACCGGGCAATTGGCAGAGTATGGGGTCGTAGACGCCAGACTACGTCTTTGCGCAGCGTTGACACCGGAAGAGTTGCACAAGCGTGGATGGAACCACCCCGACATCAAGGTGAGAGGCTGGGTGTCCCAGATGGAACTGCATGAAGAGCTCTTCGGCGCAGACATTCTTTTCCTGCCCTATTCGTTCTCGGAAAACGCTCGCGAGGCCGTGGAAACCGCGTTTGCCTCGAAGACGGCAGACTATCTGGCAGCGGGCAAGCCTATTCTGGTTTTCGGTCCTAAGAATTCCACCTTGGTGCGGTACGCATCCGAGCAAGGCTTCGCCGAAGTCGTGGATGAGTTCAGCAGCGCAGCGTTGGCGCGCGGAATCCAGAACATTGAGTTCTCGCCCGTTTACAGGGAGAGGCTGGCTGCTAGAGCGCTTGAGGTCTTCTCAGCCAACCACGATATTGAAGTTCAGCAGCACAAGTTCTACGTCGACCTCGAACGAATCGTTCGCGCATCTAACTAGTCTTTCAGCGCAGACACCCTGTTTTGAGTTTCTACGGTTTCGCCTTAGCTCTGCGGGTTTCAACGGATCGAAGGGCGTTGCGCAGTGTTTTTGGGCCTCTGCGATTTGACACCGCGCATGGTCGTCGCGGAGCATCCAAGGGTGGCAGAGTGTGCGCAATTACTGGGAGGCATGATGGCGCGGTCAATGGCTAAGGTGGCGTTATTGATTTTGGTGTGCGGGTGCGCGATGTTTGCGCAGGATGCCGGGCGCAAGGATGCAAACGTTACGCGGGCTACCCTCGAAAATGGAATGCGGGTGGTGATCATTCGCGACGCGCTCGCGCCGGTGGTCACTGTGGAACAGAACTACCTGGTGGGCGGCGATGAGACGCCAGCGGGATTTCCGGGGATGGCTCATGCGCAGGAGCATATGGCGTTTCGCGGGTGCCGGGAACTCAGCGCGGACCAGATTGCGGCGATTTATGCGCAGCTGGGCGGTTTGAGCAACGCGGACACGCAGCAGAATATTACGCAGTACTTTACGACGGTTCCGGCGGCGGACGTGGAGTTGGCGCTGCGGATTGATGCGGCTTGCATGCAGGATATCGATGACGCGCAGGCGGAGTGGGACAAGGAAAAAGGGGCGATCGAGCAGGAAGTGGCGCGGGATCTCTCCAATCCTACCTATAAGTTTCTTACGCGGTTGAATGAAGACATGTTTTCGGGGACGGTTTACAGCCACGATGCTTTGGGGACGAAGCCTTCCTTCGATGCGACGACCGGGGAGATGCTGAAAAAGTTTTACAAGGATTGGTATGCGCCGAATAACGCGATTTTGGTGATTTCCGGGGACGTCGATCCGGCGGCGGTGCTGGCGAAGGTGAAGGAGCTTTACGGGAAGATCGAACGACGGAGTTTGCCGAAGCGGCCGGAGGTGAAGCTGCAGCCGGTAAAGTCGGAATCGTTTACCTTGGACAGCAATCTTCCCTATGCGCTTTCGTTTATTGCCTATCGCATGGCGGGAACGGAGAGTCCGGATTATGCGGCGGTGCGGATTTTGAGTGATGTGCTGGCTAGCCAGCGGGGGAATTTGTATGGGCTCGTGCCTCAGGGGAAGGCGCTGGCGGCGGAGTTTGGTATCGGCGAAACGTTTCCGGAGGCCAGCGTTGCGTTCGGCGTGCTGGCCTTGCCCGCAGAGGCGGACGCGGCTTCGGTGACCGAGGAGATGCGCAAGATTCTGGACGAGTATGCGGCGAAGGGAGTTCCTGCGGACCTTGTGGATGCCGCCAAACGCGGCGAAGTGGCGGGTGCGGAGTTTGCGCGGAATTCGATTCCGGGTTTGGCGGAGAGCTGGTCACAGGCGCTGGCCGCCGAGGGGCGGAATTCTCCCGATGAAATTGTCGAAGCGCTGAAGAAAGTGACGTTGGCCGACGTGAACCGGGTGGCCAAGCAATATCTTGTGGAGCAGAGCGCGATCACGGCGCAACTCAAGCCGGTGCCTTCGGGGGAGGCCGTGTCTGAAAAAGGATTCGGAGGCAGCGAGCAGCTTACTTCTGCGCCGACGAAACCTGTGGCGTTGCCCGAGTGGGCGGCGTCTCACTTGCTCGCGGTGAAGACTTTCGCCATTCCGGTGTCGTGGACCGACACGACACTGCCAAACGGGCTGCGCGTGATCGTCAAGACCGACAGGACGAGTCCGACCGTTACGGTGCTGGGCACCGTTTTGCACAACGAAAAACTGGAAGCCCCGCCGGGGAAAGACGGAATCGGGGATGTGCTGGATGAGCTCTTTTCCTACGGTACGACTAGCCTGGACCGGCTGGCATTTCAGAAAGCGCTCGACGATATCGCGGCAAGCGAAACGCCGGGGTTGAATTTCTCCTTGCGGGTGCTGAAGCAGGATTTCTCGCGAGGGGTGCAACTGCTGGCGGACAACGAGATGAACCCAGCGCTGCCCGGGGATGCACTTGAAAATATCAAGCCGCAAATCGCACAATTCGCCGCTGGGAACCTGAAGAGTCCCGGGTATCGAACGGACCGGGCGGTGCTCGCGGGCTTGCTTCCGGCAAAGGATCCGGTCCTGCGCGAGGCGACGCCGCAGACGATTTCCACTCTCACGCTGGACGACGTTAAGAAATATTATGAAAAGGCGGTCAGGCCCGACCTCACGACCATCGTGGTGATTGGGGATGTCACCTCGGAGGAAGCCAATGGTGTGATTGCGAAATGGTTTGGCGGGTGGAAGAGTTCCGGTGCGAAGCCGGAGGTGACTTTGCCGGCGGTGCCTTTGAACTCGGCTTCGGCGGTGCACGTTCCGGACCCGAGCCAACTGCAGGATTCGGTGCACCTGGCGGAGATGGTGGGCATCACGCGATTCGACTCGGACTACTATGCGCTGCAGTTGGGGAATCATGTGCTGGGAGGCGGGTTTTACGCGACGCGGCTGTATCACGATCTGCGGCAGGTGAATGGTTACGTGTACAACGTGGACGTGAAGCTGGACGCTCGGAAGACGCGCGCGGATTACACGGTGACCTATGGTTGCGATCCCGTGAACGTTTCGAAGGCCAGGCAATTGGTGCAGCGTGATCTGGTGGCGATGCAGAAGGAAGACGTGACCCCGGCGGAATTGCAGCAGGCGAAGGCGCTGCTGCTGAGGCAGTTGTCTTTGCGAGCGGCGAGTGAGGATGATTTGGCGGGGAGTCTGCTTGGTTTCGCGGAGATAAATCTGCCGTTGGACGAATTGAACAGGGCGGCCAGCCGATATGCCTCATTGACTGCGGCGGAAGTGCGGGCGGCTTTCGCGAAATGGATCCGGCCGGAGATGTTCGTACAGGTGGTGCGGGGGCCTGCGCCGCAATAGGGGCGGGACGCGGAGAGCGGTTGCGCGGAAAGCATTGATTCGCGTCACGTTCCTGGTTCGTTCACCGCTATTTGTGTCGGTACTTTACAGCGGAATTCCGCGGTGGGTTCGACGGCGCTGAGAGATGGACGCACCGCAGAGGCGCGAGGACGGCGGGCGCGGCGTTAAAACTTAAATTCGATGACTTCGGTCGTTTCTTTGGGTCCGGGCTCGAAGGTGCTTTTCTGAGCGGCTTCCTCGGCGGATGCCGCGAGAAGCGGGTGTCCACCCAGGACGCGGGTACGTTTCACGGTGCCGTCCGGGCCGATGGTCACCTCGATGCGGACGGTACCTGAGAGATTGAGTTTCTTCGCCAACTCCGGATATTGGGGAGTCAGCAAGCGCTTGACTTGGCGCTTCACTTCGCTGGGTGCATTCGATTGCGCGCCGGCGCGCAGGCCGCTTGCCGCAATCGCGAGCACGAGTGCCACCGCTACCACGAGCGTCTTTGCGCCACCATTCACGGTTTTTTACCTCGCCAGATCCAGAGGTTATTTGCGTACAGGCCCATACAGAACAAGTTCGCGGGAACGAACCCGAATTGCGCGGTGCGCATCCCGATCACACAGATGATCACGCTGTTGACTGCAGCAACGATCCAGCCTTGCCACAACTTTCTACCAACCAGCACGGTAGAGATTACGGTCAAAATGCAGGAGATATAGTCAAGCTTGGGCATTCTTCTTCTCGCTCTCGTCCCAAGAGCATCACAGGAGCCAGTCTAGGTGGGGGGAACGTCGCCCGAAAGTTGGCCCGACGGACAGGTGATGACAATGTGGAATTAAGCTTTGTGATACTAGTACCAAGAGTATCGGAAAAACCATGGCGCACGGGATGCGACGTGCAGTTTGAACCGTGCATGGGTCGGCGCCGGGCGGGCCCTTCGAGACTCAGGGTAAACAAGCCCCGCCCCTACAGAGGAATTACGTGCCGAGGCAGCGGGACGGATGTTGCGGCTAGGTGTGGATGACGAGGGAAACCCACACCGGCAGGCCCTCGAACAGGAGAGGTACGATGACGACTTCGGTGGGTTCCGAGGTTTCCATGGCAGTAGTCCGCGCCGGTGATAACGGTGGGAACGGAGAGCATGCAGTGGTCGGCCAAGAGTGCTGATTTTCGATTTGAAGTTTCCCGCGACCATGTTGCAAAGCTCGCCGAGGGCGTCGCCGGACGACGGAGGGATCGGAGGCAGCAGATTCGCCGAGCATGAGGGCGGCAAATCTGGCGGAGGTCGCTTTGGCGCAACGGATGTGTGGTCATGCCGCAGAGTGCGCCGGCCATGCCAACCATGGCGGTTTGCTCTCCGGCGGGTCTCCGGTGCTGGCGGATTGAGCTCCGGGCGGACACCAGCCATCATTTCGAAGACTTCGACGGCGGCACATTCCAAAATGGTCTTCCAGGCGGGGTCGAAGGCTACGCGCGTTCGCGATGGCGATGATTTCGTGATGGAGCTCACTGGCCACCTCCGAGGAGCGGCGCGACTCTTTCCTTGACTTGTTCGGGAGTAAACGGCTTACGGAGGTAGCCCTTTGCGCCCGCGGAGAGCGCCTCGACAACGCGAGCCTCGCTGCCTTCGGTGGTGATCATGATGACGGGAACGCCCTTGGCGGCTTCGACGCCTGCGAGACTTTTAAGGAATTCCAGGCCGTCCATTACCGGCATATTGATGTCGCTCAAGATCATGTCCAAGCCGCCCTTCTGAACTTGGGTGAGCGCTTCGGCGCCGTTGCTGGCCTCGAGAACTTCAGTGAGCTCGAGACCCGCTTGGCGAAGGGCGCGCTCGACGATTTTGCGCATCACCGCGGAGTCATCGACGATCAGAACTTTAAGTTTCTTCACATTTGCTCTCCTGGAATCTCTTGGAGCACTTGGCCTACCTGAGTTTCGTCTTCGCCGGGCCGCCTCGTCTAGCGCTAGTGCGGTGAAAAAATGGTGTCAACCAATTTGGTGGTGCGGGCGATGTAGGCGTCCATGTCGAGGGTGAAGCGGGCGAGGTCGAGGGTAGCCAGCTTGGGTCGATGCTTCGAAAGTTCGGACCCCGCTGGATCGACGGCCAGATCGAGCGCGCGCCATTCTTCGTAGCCGTAACCGAGGTTGCGCACGCGGCAGAGAGATCGCCCAGGTGGGTGAGGGCGATGAGCGGGTTTCCCGAAGGGGCATGCTCAATGTCGTGGTGCCACTCGATGACTTCGCAGATCGCGTCGGGAAGCTTCCAGGTCTTACCCAGGATGACGCCGCTGTCCGCGTGCGTGAAGCCGAGCGATTCCCTTTCCTGCTCGTCGAGCGGGCGGCCGCTTTGAACCGCGCGGCGAGCACTTTGCGGAACTCGTCGGTGTAGGCCAGCGAATTAACGATGATGCCGAGGTCGTGCAGCAAGCCAGCGAGGTAGGCTTTTTCTGGATCGTAGTATTCGATGCGTTCGGCAAATTCGCGGCAGACCAGGGCGCAACCAAAAGAATGGCGCCAGAAGACCGCGGGATCGACGACCCATTTGTCCTTCGGGACCAGATTGCTGAAACAGTTGCTGAGCAGGATGTCTTCGATGCGCTGGATGCCGAGAGTGAAGATGGCGGACTGAATGGACTCGGCCGGGCGAGCGCGGGCGTAGAGCGGCGAATTCGCGATGCGCAGGAGTTGCGCGGCGATGGTCTTCTCGTAGGAGACCAGTTGCACGACCTGGCTCAGCTCGATTTCGTCCGGCGGCCGACGAAGCAGATCGAGCAACGGCTTGAGCACGGCCGGCGAGGAAGGTAGCGAGCGGAGACTCTCGACGCGCTTGCGAAGTTCGGGATTTGCCGACGTCGAAGTGGTGGTGGTCATGGCCTGGGCGCCCGTGGGAGACCGGGAACCGCTTTGCAATAGGTGGTGGCGCCCGGGAGATGCACGAGGCGGAACTGGTCGGTGATCTGGTAGAGAGATTCGGCATGGCCCAGGAAGAAGTAGCCGGGGGCCTGGAGACTGGAGAAGAAATGCTGGACGACCTTGCGCTTGGAGGCGAGGTCGAAATAGATGAGCACGTTGCAGCAGAAGATGAGGTCCATGCCCTTCATGAAGACCATCTTGGTGTCGTCGCTGAGATTGAGGCGGGAGAAGGTGATGAGGGCGCGGACTTCGTCCTTGACCTGCAGCGTGTCGCCGGCAGCGGGCGTGAAGTACTTGCGCTTGAATAGGTCGAGGTGTTGCGCAGCGCGTAGGTGCCGTAGACGCCAGCCTTAGCGGTCTCAATGGAGCGGTCGTTGAGGTCGGTGGCGGAGATTTCGAAGGTCCAGCCCTTGAGAACCTTTTGGGATTGCTCCAGGAGAAACATGGAGAGCGTGTGGGGTTCTTCACCTGTGGAGCAGCCTGCGCTCCAGACGCGAAGCTTGCGCAAGCCGATTTTCGAGCGCGTGGCGACGATTTCCGGCAGGATCACATTTTGCAGGGCGGCGAGTTGCGGCGGGCTGCGAAACAAGCAGGTTTCGCCGATGGTGATCTCGTTCAGCAGCTCGCGAATCTCGATGGACCGGGTCGAAGGGTTGCTGATGAAGATCGAGATATTGGCGCGACTCCTTGGCCTTGGAAAGGGCCATGCGGCGTCTGGCAGGCTCCAGCCAGCAAATAAAGTTTTTCCTCGGAGTGGTAGATCCCGCAGGCCTGATAGACGAGGTCGCGGATCTTGAGATAGATCGGATCGCGCTCGTCCAGTTCTTTGGACTGACCCGAGACAAAGTTTTGTGTTTGGGCTTCTGCGGGCATCGTTGGGGACCTTGCCCCTCGACAGCTGACTGTACGTCACGCACGGCCTTTGAGCAGGATGGAAAAGGTACCTATCAACCCGAATTACTGGGTACCAGCCTCGGAGGAAACGCAGGCTCCTGGCGGCTCGCGCGCACGTGGCGGTCAATCTCCGCGGCCATGGATTGGATCGGGTAGACGTTGTCCGCCCATCCTGCGGCGGCGGTCTGCCCGGGCATGCCCCAAACGACCGAGGTTGCTTCATCCTGCACGTAGACGCGCCCGCCGCGCTCGCGAACCACTTGCGAACCGAGGACGCCGTCGGAGCCCATTCCGGTCAAGACCACGGCGAGGGTATTCGCGCCGAAGGTGTCGGCAACGGAGCGAAACAGAACGTCGACGGCCGGACGGCAGGAGTTTTCCGGTGGCGCCTGGTTGATGGCGAGTTGAACGCTCGCGCCGCGGCGCTCCACGACCATGTGGTGGTCGCCGGGAGCAATCCAGGCATGGCCTGGCTCGAGCGTTTTTCCGGCCTCGCCTTCGTGCACCCGGATGAGGCTCTGTTTGTTTAGGCGTTCGGCGAGCAAGCGCGTGAACAGAGGCGGCATGTGCTGCACGATCACGATAGGAACCGGGAAGTCCGCAGGAATGGCGGGTATCACCTCGGCGAGGGCATTGGGACCGCCGGTGGAAGTGCCAATGGCGAGGATTTCGATGCGCGACGGCGGGGTGGCGGCCCACGGAGCGCTGGAACGATGACTCTTTGAAAGGCGGTTTGACGTGGAGTTTGTCGGAGAGGCGGCGGCCGCAGAGAGCCTTAATCTTGGGAAGAAGGTCTCGCTTGATCCGCTCCATGGTCACGTCCAAGCTGCCGGTGTTGCTGGGCTTGGTGACGTAGTCGCTGGCGCCGAGCGCCAAGGCGTCCAGGGTGGTGCTGGCGCCGCGCTCGGTCAGCGTGCTGAACATGATGATGGGCAACTTTGGATGGAGCTTGCGAATCTCGGCGATGGTCTCCAGGCCGGACATGTTCGGCATTTCCACGTCGAGGGTGATGAGGTCGGGACTTAGCTGGGTGATTTTGGCCAGGGCGATGCGGCCATCGGAAGCGGTGCCAGCCACTTCGATGTCCGGGTCGGACTTGAGGACATCGCACAAGCACCTTGCGAATGACCACGGAGTCATCAACGACGAGAATGCGAATGGGCGGCATGGGGCGGTGGGTATGTTCCTGTGCTTTGGGTGCATTGAGGATCGCAGCGTCGTTCAGTGGAGCTCCGTGGGCGTTGCGACGCGGCCAGAGGAACGGCTACGTCCGTCGAGACTCAGTACTTGAACTGGCCCACGAGTTCGCGAAGCTCGGTGGACATATGCGCGAGCTGCGCTGCTGCTTTCTGGGAATCGCCGGCGCCGTGCGAGGTGCTTTGCGCTGCCTCCGCAACTCCAGCGATGTTCTTCGAGATTTCACCGGCGCCGCGGGCAGCTTCGGTGACGTTGCGGGACATTTCGTTCGTGGTCGCGTTCTGCTCTTCGACGGCTGTGGCGATCGTCGTCGGAGATGTCGTTGATCTGCACGATCACCGAACTGATGATGCCGATGGCATCGACGGCGCTCTTGGTGTCTCCCTGAATGGCTTCGATCTTGCGGCTGATGTCCTCGGTGGCCTTGGCGGTCTGCTTGGCAAGTTCTTTAACTTCGTTGGCGACCACCGCGAAGCCCTTGCCTGCTTCGCCTGCCCGCGCGGCCTCGATGGTGGCATTGAGCGCCAGGAGATTGGTTTGCTGCGCGATGGAAGTGATGACTTTGACGACTTGGCCGATTTCGGCGCTGGATATCGCCCAGCTTGCCTACCGTGGTGGTAGTGGTTTCCGCGACGCGAACGGCTTCGGTGGCGACTTTGGCGGCTTCGGTGGCGTTCTTGGCGATTTCTTTGATGGAGACGCTCATCTCCTCGCTACCGGTCGCGACGGTCTGGAGGTTGCGGTTGACCTGCTCACCCGCAGCAGCGACAACATTGGCCTGGCTGGAAGTCTCCTCCGCGTTGGCGCTCATCTGCTGGCTGGTGCTGGAAAGCTCTTCGCTGGAGCTGGCCACGACTCTGCGCGTTGTTGGCCATCGATTGGATGAGTTTGCGCAGATTGTTCTTCATTTTGTTCATGGCCGTGGCGACGTCGCCGAGTTCGTCCCGGCTGGCTACCTTAACATCCTCACCGGTTAGGTTGCCGGAGGCGATGGCCTCCGCCTGATGGAGCACACAATTCGTGGCGTTTGAGATTTGCCTGCTGATCAGGAGCTGCCAGAATTGCGCCGATGGCAACGGCAAGGGTCAGGCTGATGGCCATGGTCCAAAGGGCCGAAGACATTCGCCGGCAATCTCCTTCTTGTTTTGTTCGATCAGGTCGTCGAAGGATTGCGCCAGTTCCCCCAGCACTTTTATCGCGCCATTTACCACCGGCGTGATCTTGTCGGTATAGGTGTTCCCGGCAGTGACAACGGCGTCGTGTCCACCACTCGCTGCGGTGTCGATCGCGGCTTGCTGGGCTTGGCGAATTTTAGGCAACTCCTCCTTGATCGCAGCCAGCCTGTCGCGATTTTGCGGTACCGTCCAGCGTGAGGCGATCGCGCTGAGGGACTCTATTGATTTATCGACTCTGGCCCACCCTTCTGCGAATGCTTCTTGCGCCGCCACCTTCCTGGCTGGATCTGTTCCCGCCAGGATGGCTTGGCGGCACTTGCTCTCGACGCGTAGTCGAGGTCGTCCTGGAAGACTCGCGCGGCTTCCATCGAGGGTACGCGGATTATCGTCATGCGATCTACGTTTTGCCGGATGTCGGCGAGTCTTAACCAAGTGAGCAGTCCGCTGACGATCATCAGAGCGAGTACGACCGCAAAAGCCAAGCCGAGTTTTGTTCCAATCTTGAGTTTCATTCTTTCTCCTCCAGCCGCTAAAAATTCACAAAACCGGACGGCGCTGCTCGATACCCGTCAGTGGGAAATCACCTGCTCGCATCAACACTGTTCGAGGCTTCCCTGAAACCTCGCGGTCCGTAGACGTGGGCATAAGGACCATCATTTCGCTCGGCATTTCGTTGCGCTAACCTGCATAGCCCGACTAGACCGGGTCCCTGGTCTGCGTCGAGACGCCGCCCAAATTCACAGTGCGCTCGGTGCTGAGGACGAGTAGCAGGCGGCCTTCGAGCTTGTACGCGCCGCCGATCAGCTCCCGCGTGTCGCCTTGCAGCGTCTCCGGGGGGTGCTCGAAGGAAGCTTCGTCCACGTCGACAACTTCCCCGATCTCGTCGACGAGAAAACTCACGGGAGAGTCGTCGGTGCGCACCACTACGTTCGTCAGCTTGGCGGGATCGCCGGGTTCGCCGAGGCCGAGCCGATATCGCAGATCGATGGCGGTCAGGATTTGTCCGCGCAAATTGATGAGGCCGCGGATGACTTTGGGCGCCAATGGCACCGGCGTGATGGGCTGGGGCCGCACGACCTCCTGCACTTGCTGGACGGGGATACCGAAGTAGCCGTCGCCCACGAAGAAGGTACAGAGTTGTTTGCTGGCGGCCATGGATTAGACCTCCACGCCTTCTTGCTGGGACTTGACCGTGCGGTTGCGACCAAAGGCTTGCAACAGCGCGGGCATGTCCAGCAATTCGGTTACTCGGCCCTGGATGATTGTGGAGTAGAGGACTCCGGCGCGGGTGGCCGGGGTTTTGGCCTGGATGCATTCGTCGACGATGTCGAGGATGCGATCGATGATCAAGCCCACGCGTTTGCCTTCCGCCGAGTACACAATGCCCTGCAACTGGTCGGGGTTTGCGGTTTTGATGGTAGTTGCAGCAATGCTGGCGCGGCTTCGGCGCTCTTCCAGCATTTCGGAGAGAAACATCAGCGGCAGGATCTCCCCGCGGTATTGCACGACCTCGACGGTGCCGGCACGTTCGACCGAGGAGATGGGAAACTCCTCCAGGCGCCCGACGCGGTCCAAGGGCACGGCCATGTGCGAGTCGCCGGGACCGGTAAACAAGAGCAGGGTTTGCTTGTCGCCTTGCGCGGTGGCCGATTCTTTTTCCTTTTCGGCCAGGGCGCGGGCGCGAACCTCGTTGACCACGTTGGAGGCCTGCGCGATTCCCAGCACGTCGAGAATCAGCGCCACCCGGCCATCGCCCATGATGGTGGACCCGGCAAAGGTGCGAATGCCCTTGAGATGCTTGCTCAGCGGTTTGACGACGATCTCTTCGGTGTCGTTGATGTGATCCACCACCAGACCAAACTGCCGCTCATCGGCTTGCAGGATCACGATGTTCACCGCGTCGGCTTCGGACGCATCTTTGGTCGATGACTCGAGGCGCAGTTCACGATCGAGATGCACGAGCGGCAGCAGTCGGCCGCGCAGCCGGTAGACCGGGACGCCCTGGATCAGCTCGATGCGCTTTTTCGCGTCTTCGCCTTCGAGGCGAACCAGTTCCAGCAGGCTGATCTGCGGGATGGCGTAGCGCTCGCCGCCGTTGGTGACGATGAGCGCCGGAATGATGGCCAGCGTCAGAGGGATTTTCATGCGCACGGTGGTGCCCGTGCCGGGCTTGGACTGCACATCGACGGTGCCGCCAATCTTGTCGATGTTGGTCTTCACCACGTCCATGCCAACGCCCCGGCCGGAAACGTTGGTGACTTTTTCCGCGGTCGAAAACCCCGGAAGGAAAATCAGATTGGTGGCCTCGCGCTCGCGACATTCTGGCAGCTTGCTCGGCGGTGATCAGTCCTTTTTCGACAGCTTTGCGGCGAAGTTTTTCCGGAGTCCAGGCCCGCGCCGTCGTCAGAAATCTCGATGATTACCTGCCCGCCCTCGTGATACGCGCGCAGCGACAGCCGGCCTTCGGCGGACTTGCCCGCGGCGACACGCTTGGGCGGCGTCTCGATGCCGTGATCCACGGAATTGCGCACGATGTGAGTGAGCGGATCTTTGATGGCTTCGATGATCGTTTTGTCGAGCTCGGTTTCCTTCCCTTCCATCTCGATGCGCACCTGTTTGCCGCACATGGTGGCGACGTCGCGGACGGTGCGTGGAAACTTGCTCCAGATGTTGCCGATGGGCTGCATGCGCGTCTTCATCACGCCTTCCTGCAGCTCGGTGGTGATCAGGTTGAGCCGCTGGCTCGGCGCGATGCAGCCCGGCATCTTCCTTACCGTTGGAGAACTGCAGGATCTGATTGCGGGCGAGCACTAGTTCGCCGACCAGATTCATCAGCTTGTCGAGCAGCACGACGTCGACGCGGATGGAACTCTCACTCGCCGCTCCGCGATTCGGTTGCGGCGCCTCCGCGGCTGCTTGTGGACTCGGATCGCCGAGATCCATGCCGGCGTCGTGGACATTCGCTTCGAGTTCCGCCTTGATGGCGACCTCCGGAAGTGCGTTGGGGACTGGTGCGGACGTAGTTTCATCCGGCACTTTCGCGATGGGAGGTTTTTCGGTGGCTTCCTTGGCGTCGGCAGGCGTGGCGTCGGCGCTGATGGTCTTAGGTGTGCTTTGCGCCGCGCCTTGCAGCAGTCGCGTTAACGTCTCGATCAGTGCCTGGTCATTGCGCTCACCCTCGTTGCCGGCGGCTTCGACGCTGGCGAGCATCTGGCGGATGGCGTCCACCATCTGGAGCAATGCGGTGGTAATGTCAGGACTGAGCGCTAATTCTCCGTCGCGCAATTTGCTGAGCAGGTTTTCGCCCACGTGCGCTACGGATTCCAACTTGGTGAAGCCGAGAAATCCGCAGGTGCCCTTGATGGTGTGGATGGTCCGGAAGACGCTGGCCAGCGTGTCCCGGTTGCGGGGATCCTTTTCGAGCCGGACCAGCTCCCGGTCGAGCAAATCAAGATTCTCGGCACTCTCGACGAGAAACTCGCGAACAATTTCATCGCTCATACGAAGTCACACCCTCTGAGAAACACCGACGTGCCGTGAAAGCTACGCGAGCCATTAGCGGTGCCTAATGATTTCCACGAAGGCAATCCATCGCGGAGAGAGTGAGCATGCAAGGTGCCAGAGGAAAACGCGGGTCTGTCCCAGCGTGAATACGGCTTAAAAGAATCGGCGGGTGGTTTCGCACTCGGGGTGCAAATCAATAAGACTTTCGCGCTCACTGTGTCGCGGCTGTCGGACACTTCCCCGCGTCAAGTGCGCTTGAGCGCATCCGGCACGGCGTCGTGAGATCCGGAGACTGGGAGCCGATGCCAGAATGGCAAGGCAAGCGGGAGGAGGACCAGACTGGCACACTTTCGCGGCGCCCGCCAAAATAGGCCGGGGAATGGGCGGGGAGAGACCGGAAAATTCTGCAGCAGAGATAAGTGGAGCCAAGAGGTGCAAGCCAGTCAGGACGCAGTAGTGCTCCCAGCAGGGATTGGCGGTTTGCTCAAGAGCCAGCCGGCGATGCCACCGAAGACGATGCTGAACCCTAAGGTTTCCCGCAAATGCGCGTAAGCCACGTCGGGAGGCATAAGCGGGTTGGGGAGAAGCAGTATCGTCGTCCAAACAGAGAGGAAAAGCGCCATGGCGAGGGCCGTTTCCCATCGAGCCACGCGGAGCATGCGAATGAGCGGATACATACAGGCGGCATACAGCAGGGCGCGGAATATCTGAAGCGCGTAGATCCAAGGGTTGTGTGTCCAGTTGACCTTCAGCGCGGCGAAGAAACTTGGCTGTTCCGGGCCACCGTAATACTGCCGAACCGCTGGGCTCTGCCAGGCCACGTAATAGCCGAAGAACATGTAGAGAAACACGAAGGCCACCACAATGATCGCAAGTCGCGTGGCGACGGATGAGGCGTGCCAGCGGCCAGGTGAGGAAATCGTTCGCGCCGGCGAAGATTTACGCCACTTGCCCAGCAGCAAGACCGCTAATGGCGCAAACAATGCCGCTGTGATTGCTCCCTGCAAAAAGATGGCCCGAATCATTGCATGAGGCAACTTGTTCGACAGAAAAAACAGCGTCTCGACTTGAGTAGCCACGGTCGAGATGCCATACATGCCCACGAAGATCGCGCCTGTCAGAAGCCAACCATGCCAGCTCGAACGCAAGATGAGATACGCGAGAACGACTCCCACAGAGACGGAAAAAATCAGAAGAGGGTATAGGAGATTATCGGGCCGCTGCGAAGGACTTTGATTTGCCGGAGCCTCCGGCGGGGATGACGTTACCTGTTGTCGCGAAGGAGCCTGCAGGGTTGTTGTAGCAGGAATGGCTTGTTGTGAACTTTTGCTTAGACCTGAGAGCGCTCCCCCAGCGACGAAACACACGGCGAACGCAAGACATGCCGCGAGGATCTTAATCGCAGTCATTACAACTTTCCCGACCATCAAAGCGCCTCCTCATCGACCGCCCCGCAATATCGCTGCTTTCTGCTATGCACTGCGCTTTCTAGAATTGGGGTTTCTGTCTTCCAGTTAACAAATGTGGAGCTGCCCAACAATTATAACGAAGAGAGCCCTGGCGAAGTGTTATGCCAGATTTCCAGATAAAACATTTCACTCAGACGTTTAATGTTCACCTCTAGCCCAGACGTCCGCTTACCTGTATTGGTTGGCAGTCAGCAGTGCCCGCTAAGTGCCTAACCCGGCGATCGACCCGCGAGCGCCTTTTACCCCTCGGCAACATTTCGGTAGTACACTCACGGATTCAACTCTCGGGGAAGCTACGACGCCCATGCCCGGCTACCTCAAGTAATGCCCTCCACTCTTTGAGAAAGGAAGCCGCAAATGACAAAACCGCAGACGAAAATGGAGCAAGTGGACCCCCTGAGCCGTGACACCCTTCAGGCGTTCGACGATTTGTTCGGGCTTCACCCGGGCTTTCGTCCCACACACGCAAAGGGGACTCTCCTGTCAGGCACCTTTACGCCGTCCGCCGGCGTGGGAGCGCTGACCAAGGCGCCTCACGTGAACAGGCCCTCGATACGAATCGGCGTTCGGTTCTCCGACTTCGGCGGTATTCCCACCGTCCCAGACTACGATGAAAACGCCAGCCCGCGCGGTATCGCCATTCGTTTCTATCTCGCCGAACATGAACATACGGACATCATTGCGCACTCCGTGAACGCATTCCCTACCCGCACCGCCGAAGAGTTTTTGGAATTCCTCCGCGCCATTCACGCCAGCGGTCCTGGCACGCCGAAACCCACTCCGGTTGATTCCTTTCTCAGTTCGCATCCCGCGGCGCTGGCGTTCGTTCAGGCACCCAAGCCCATCCCCACGAGCTTCGCGAAAGAATTGTTCTACTCCGTAAGCGCGTACAAATTCACCAACGGCGAAGGCGTCAGCAACTTCGGGCGCTACCGCATCGTTCCAATGGAAAGCAGCGAGCACCTTGAGCCAGCGGAAGCCGCCAAGCGCCAGCCGAATTTTCTTTTTGACGAAATCAGGGACCGAATCGCGCGCGGTCCCGTGAAGATGCGCATTCTGGTACAACTGGCTTCGAAGGGAGAGATTGTCGACGATTCCACCGTCCATTGGGATGATCAGCACCCCCTCGTGGAATTTGGCGTCATCGAGTTAAACGCCCTGGTTCCGGACGAAGAAGCCGCCCAGCGCCAAATTATCTTCGATCCGATTCCGCGAGTAGATGGCATCGAGTCGTCGGGCGATCCGTTGCTAGACCCGCGAGCTTCGCTCTACCTCGCTAGCGGTCACCGGCGCCGTGCAGCCGCTGTGTAGCGGTGACGCCAGGGTGGCAACGCACGGCATTACCGGAGGATGGGGCGATGCGCATCGCAAGCGTGGGTCATGCCGTCTTTGCAGTAATCATGATCGCCCTCGGAATCCTGGGCCTGATCAAAGGCGATTTCGCCGGGGTATGGCAGCCGGTGCCCAAGGGGCTGCTCGCACGCGAGGTACTGACCTATCTCTCCGCCTGCGTCTCCCTGGCATCGGGCATAGGCTTGCTCTTCCAGCGCACAGCCGCCCACGCCGCCCGCGTGCTGCTCGCCTATCTCCTGCTTTGGTTGCTGTTGTTTAGAGTACGCGACATCTTCCTCGCACCCACAGCCCAAGATTCCTGGTCCGGCTGCGGCGAGACCGCGGTGATGGTGGCGGGCACCTGGGTACTGTATGCCTGGTTCGCCGCTGACTGGGACAAGCAGCACTTCGGTTTCGCCACCGGCGACAAGGGTCTGCGCATTGCGAGGGTGCCCTATGGCTTGGCCATGATCCCCTTCGGCGTGGCGCATTTCGCCTATGTCAAACAGACCGCCGCGCTGGTGCCTGGCTGGCTGCCATGGCATGTGGGCTGGGCGTATTTTTTCGGCTGTTCCTTCATCGCGGCGGGCATAGCGATGCTAATCGGTGTATGTGCACGGCTGGCAGCCACGCTCTCAGCTTTACAGCTCGGCATGTTCACTCTGCTGGTGTGGGTGCCTATCGTAGCGGCAGGCACCAAAAACCCCTTCCTCTGGAGCGAGACCGTCATCTCTTTTGCGCTGACGGCCGCCGCCTGGGTGGTGGCGGATTCCTATCGTGGCATGCCCTGGCTCCGCATCAAGACGAGGCTGCACTCGCAGCACCCTTGAAGAATGCCAGCAGGTCAATATTGATTTGGTCTGCGTTCGTGGTCGGAATGCCGTGCATCATCCGTGTCGGCGCAGTGATCACAGGCTCGAATCCAGCGTCCTGTCAAAGAGTTCTTCGGACTCCGAATGCTTTGCGCCGAGCATCCCACCGGCGCGCAGTCCTTTTGCCGCCAGCCATCATCTATTTAGTTGTGGAGGCTCACATGGACCACCTACAACAACTGGAGATAGAGTGCCCGTTTTGCGGCGAGACGCAACCCCGTGAAACTGCCCGGTGGGATGACGATGAGGTTGGGTATGCAACGATTTGTCAGACATGTGGCAAGGTGTTTTCTGGGCTGACGCTAGTCTCTGCTTACTTCGAATGCGTCTAATCCTTTTCTGCAGCGCCAATTTCTAAAATCGCTCGCTCCAATCACTCCGATTTGCACACACTGCCGTAGACCAACGGGGTCCCCTGCTCCCAGGGCTTATAGCCGTTGGCGAATTCGATGCGTTCTCTGATCGAAGGATGCGTTGCCTGGAAGATCGTGAAGAAAGTCCCCCAATCAGGGGCGAGACTTGTTTGAGCATCCCTGACGAAGATCATCGCCGCGGCGTGATTTTGATGAGTCAATTCAAGTCCAAACCGGTCGGCTTCGAGCTCGATATGGCGGGCAAACAGATTGAAAAACGGCAGGATCGCGAGCCATAGGAAGATCAACATGAACACGATAAGCGGAAGTGACGCTGGGTCCGAAAGTTCGGAGAACCCCCAGCGCCGCGAGAATCGCCGGATGGCGGCGCGGCCGAGGCGGTCTGTAAGCCAAAACCCAGCCAACAAGAAGACAGCGATAATGGCCAGCGCTTTCCAGTTGTCACCCATAACGTAATGCTTCAATTCGTGGCCGATGGTGAATTCGATTTGGTCCGGCGATTCAACCGATGCTAGGTCACTCTGCAGAATGATGCGATTGGTCGGGCCGAGGCCGTCTACTCCCGTGTTGCTGCCGCCGACTAAGACGGGGATGTTCGCGACGCCGCAACGCGCGGCGAGCGTTTTGATCCGCGTTTCGAGCGGGCGATCGTCGAGAGGCTTGTAGGTGGTCGTCAGCGGTTTGACCCATACCGGCAAAGCGACCAGAGCCAGAAACGCGACTGGAATCAGCGCGAGGGCACAATAGAGCCACCAGCGGCGCGGACTTTTGGAGATCAATCGATAGGGGAGCCAGATTAGTATCGCTGCGACGACCAATCTGACGAGGAGTTGGACGCCTTCGCCCTTCACCCAATTCGGCAAAGTCTGGTTCGACCATCCACTGGCATGCCCCCGGACGTAGTCGAGATAAAAGTCGAAGGGCAGAGCGATGAGCGCGGCCAGGGCCAGATAGGCGCACGCGAAGAGGGTGACCGTCCAGAACCAACGCCGACCGGAAATAGATTCGCACATCTGCCGCAGGCGTGCGCCGAGACCGGTGAACAGAATCAAGAGGGGAATTGCCAGTGCGAGAAGTTGGAAGGCTGCCCAGCCAATGTTCCAATCCCGAATCCGGGCGACCGCGACCGCCGTTGTTTCAGGCACTGCCACAGGTAATTCGGCGTGGGCGATCGTGGACGCTAGGATCACGGCCGCGATACAGGCGAGCAAGGCTCTACCTGAGATTGTCCGCAGCGACGCTGGGGATTTCAGTGCAAATGGATGGTTCGTCATCGCTTCGACTTCCGTTTCAGATGTCGTCGATGGACCGCCTTAGGGCTCTCAGGCCCGCAACGGCTAGGACACTAACGAACCAAACAGCGAATGTCTGTCCGGAATGGGACACTCTTACAAGGATCCCTAAAAGAAGTCAGTAGCTGGAAGTCAGCTAGTCGGAAACTCTGCAACGAATTACGGGTGGATGACGGGCCGCTCGGAAGTAGCCCTCCAACGATCAATTCCACCTGCCTGGGCAGTCGCATAACCGGACATCTTGATCGGTTAGCGATGCGCGATTACCAACCCATTTGGCGCATTCGCTCCAGGATTAGTCCGCTATAGCGATTCATGTGATCGGGCCGTCGCTTCAGCGGCAACGGCAGAATTGCGGCGAGTCGGGCCGCTTGTTCCCGGTCGATACTCCGGGCCGAGGTTCGGTAGTAGTAACGGCACGCCGACTCCGCACCATAAACGCCAGGGCCCCATTCGACCACGTTGAGGTAGAGTTCCAGAATGCGGCGCTTGCCGAGGACCAATTCGGCCACCGGCACCAGCGTGAACTCGGCGCCCTTGCGGAGGATGGAGCGGCCGGTTCCGAAGAACAGGTTTTTTACCAGTTGCTGCGTAAGGGTGGACCCTCCGCGAATGCGGCCGCCTTCCATGTCGTCTTCAGCGGCGATTTCCATGGCGTGCCAATCGAATCCATGATGCTGGTAGAAGCGCGCGTCTTCCGCGGCGATGACGGCATGCTGGAAATCGGGCGAGATTTGGCTCAGCGGAACGAATTCGTATCGTTCGTGATACGGCGTGCGGTGAATCCACGCCTGCAAGCGGCGCTCCATGTGCACCGCGGTGGTCGGTGGATCGATCCACCGGGCAGCCACAAGGATCAGCACAGCAAGCGACCAAAGCAGCGCCAGCCCGAGTGAGAAACCATAGGAAGAAGGATCGGAGAGGGAGTCCGTTTGCGAGGCAGCGTCTCGGCGGGGTATTCGGCGGTATTTCTGGATTTTCAATCACACTTCAGAATAATCGTTTGGGCGGGATTGACATAGGCCCCGATGAGTTGCATCACCGGACAAATGGTTCATGCTGCCAAGGGTCCGGCCGCCGCGTTTACCGGGATTTACGACATCCTTACGATTGAGGGTCGGCCACCCTCCAAGTCGCGCGCTGCAGAATTCTCGCCGTTCGGCCGTCGCCACAAAAAAGCTGCCTCCACTCGTGCGCGATTGCGCAGCTTCCAGACCGGGCGATAACGGTCTTTAACCAAACAAAGTTGCACTCTCAGGAGCTTCAGGGCTTTGCGAAGAACTCAGTGACTGGAAGCGGGCCAGGGCCTGGGATTCATTCTCAAAGTTCGGGATCATTTCCAGGAGGTGCAGTACTCTGAAAACGTCCAGCACATGACCGCCCGGACACAGCAATCCCAGGTTGCCACCCTGACGCTTGAGGGAACCATGTGTCCTGGCGATGATGCTGACGCCCGAACTGTCAATCTGTGCTAGGTTCACCAGGTTGAGCAGCAGCTTATTCTTGCCGTTGCCAGTCAATTCGCGCAGTTGCTTGCTGAGTAGCTCACCGTCCTCGCCAGTGGTCAATCTTCCCTGAAGGTCCAGTATGACGACATCGCGCGATTCTCGGACCGAGATTTGAAGGCCCACAACACCTCCTCTGTGCAGTTCGATCATCGAGGGCTAAGAGTCTGCTACGAGGGATTATAGCCCCATGTCCCTTCAAAACGCTTCCTCGTAAAGAACCGAAATGTTCGGCTGTAACCAATCGCATCTGGCCAGGATGGGTGTTTCGCTTGAATCAACCCTCCGCCTAGTCCGCGCGTGGAAGCGAATGATGTGACCGGGCACGTGCGTTGCATACCGGCAGAGTCAGGAGTAAATTCTCGGTTGGCTAAGAATTTAAAAAGAAATCTGTTCGAAGAGGTGACTCGATGAAACGTCGCGATTTCCTGCGCTCCGCAGGGGTGGCTTCAGCAGCGATAGCGTTCCCGAAAGCGGGGCGGCTGTTTGCACAGGGAACAGCGCCGGAGGCGTGGCGTACGTTCGACGTGACCACCAGCGTACAAGTCCTGAAACCCTCTGGGATGACACGGATATGGATACCGGCAGCACTCGTCAGTCCGACACCCTTCCAGAAGACGCTTGCGAATGACTTCCAGGCCGAGGGCGGTACCGCCAAGCTGATCGAAAGCAGTTCCGACTCGATGGGAATTATCGCCGCGGAATTTCCCGCGGGCGTGGTGCCGGTGCTCACGGTGACGAGCCGAATCACGACCAGGAATTTTGCGGTGGATCTATCCTGCACCGGGCACGGCGCCAAACGGAGGACCAGGCGGAACTGCAACATTTTCTCCGGCCGACGAAGCTGATTCCTACCGACGGCATCGTGAAAACGACGGCGACGGAGATCACCAAGAGCTCAAAGACGGATGTCGAGAAAGCGCGCGCGATCTACGAATGGATCGTGGAGAACACGTTCCGGAATCCGAAGACGCGAGGCTGCGGGCTCGGGGATATTCGTTTCATGCTCGAGACCAAGGATTTGGGCGGCAAATGCGCCGACCTCAACGCGCTCTACGTTGGGCTCGCGCGGGCGGTCGGCCTCCCAGCGCGGGACGTCTACGGCATCCGCATCGCCAAGTCGGAATTGGGATACAAAAGCCTCGGGACCTTCGTCGGAGATCGTGACCAAAGCACAGCATTGCCGTGCAGAGGTGCATCTCAGCGGCTACGGCTGGGTTCCGGTCGATCCCGCAGATGTACGCAAGGTGGTGCTCGAAGAGCCACCCGGGAATCGCCCGCTGGACGACGACATGGTGAAGAAAGCCCGCGCGCGGCTGTTCGGTTCGTGGGAGATGAACTGGATGGCTTATAACTTCGCGCACGACGTAGCGCTACCGGGTTCGAGCGGCGCGTCGCTCGGATTCTTGATGTATCCGCAGGCGGAAACCGCCGAGGGACGGCTCGACTGCCTCGATCCGGATAGCTTCAAGTACGAAATCACGTCAAGGGAGACCGCATCTACCAGCGGATGATCGAAACGTAGCGCCAACTTCTCGGACGGGAACCTACGCTGGGAGTCCAACTGGAGTTCGCCGCCGTTGCCCGGCGGCGTGCTGCATCCGCTTAGGAACCCGCTCACGACGCACAGCAAAAAGCGGTAAGTGATTGCGGGATTAGAATCCAACGCTCAGATCGTCCGCGTTTATGCGGCAAAAGAGTGGAGCCGAGAGTGGGAGTTGAACCCACGACCTGTCGATTACGAAATGAGCGCTTTTGCTCTATCTCTTTTGTTTTCTATCGACGCGATTCTCTCTCTTTCTCCGTGTTTCTACCCCTTCTCCGGCGTAGTGTGCAACGAGTTGTGCAACGCGGAGCGCCTTGCCTCGGACGCTGATATGTGTTATAGGTCTAACCCATGAATGATCGTCTCTCAACCCGCGAGGCGGCGAACAAACTGGGCGTCACGCTCAAGACTCTGCAACGTCATGTGGCGGCGGAAACTATCGCGGCTCCGGCGCTTGTCAAAGTCGGCGGCGTTTCCGTCCGGCTGTGGACCGCACGCGATATTGAGAAAGCGAGAAAAGTCCTGGCAGCCACGAAGCCGGGAAGGAAACCCAAGAAAGCATAAAAGCGGGACGCGCCCGGACTCTAAATACCGACACGCCCCTAACCACAAAGCTGGAGGTACCCGCGATGAAGGCTTCAAAAACTGTAATTCATTCCGTTCCACAAGCAAAACCCGTTCCCGAAGAACCGAAGTACACCGCTCTGGACTGGATCCGCAACGGATTCCGGTTTCCGGGGAAGGTGCGGCCATGAACCCGAAAGCCCGCAACCTCAAGGCCCGCAAAGCGAAGGCTCTATACAAGCCTTTCCCGGTGAACTTCCTGCTCGGCTGTGCCGAAAGCGCGCTCGGCAGTTTTGAACTGGCAAGGTTGGCAGAAGTAGCCGACCTACGAAAGGAACTCCACGTTGTTCTTGACCGGCTGATTGACCAAATGTCCCAGGCCGCTCTCGCGCAATGGTTTCGTGATAGCGACCGCCAAGCCATCCGGTATGCCATTGAAAACGAAGAGACACCGCTGCAGATGGCTGCGCGAATGGTTCGCGACGGGCAACGGAGCGACGAGGAGGAGGAACTCATACCGATTCCCTCGTTGCCTCCCGGCGCGGCTCACCTTGCGGCGCAATATGCGCTACCAGGAAAGGAACATCGCGGAAGGAAAGTGTGCGCTCTGTCCACAACCGCTCGCCCGCAACTCCGTGCGCTTCTGCGAAAAGCACCTAACCGCAGCACGTTTCGCATGACGCCCAGCAAAGGAAAGCCGGGCAACGTCGGTTGGTTATACGGCGAAACTGCCGAGAGCACGCACGGACGGCAACCCGGCACCTTGGCTTCGCTAGAGATGCACCGCGAAAAACGGACGCGAGCGCTCCTGGCCGAAATGGGCATATCTGCGGAGAGCGCAGCGGTGAGCCTGAAAGCGGCGAAAGAGGCTCTATTGAAGTGCATTCCGACGCATAAAAGAACGCAGCCACAACGGATGCTCTGTTCCAAGCCGCCGTGATTACCACGCGCACGACCGGGCTAAAGGCCCTCAGGCAATTGCTTGCGGACTGGCGCGATCCAACGAGGCGTAATAGGCGGGAGCGGGAGCCCTTTCCTGTATTTCGCGAAGCCGAGGAGAACTTAGACGGAAGACCGCTCAAGTGCTATGCTGCCTGCATTCAACCGGGGAGATTCGCATGATACTTCCACTTGAGGAATACTTAGAGCAGGCCGACAAACTCGCGCAAGGTGTCGTAAATCTATGGGCGGCCCGCAAACAGGGCGGGACAGTTCAAAACACCCGAGCTTGATGCGCTTTTCGAGAAGGCCTGTTTGTATCGGACTGCAAGAGAAATAGCGGACAACCATCGTAAGCACAGTGTCTTGATCGAGCACGACGAGGCCGAGGAGAAAGCGACGCGGCAAGCGTTCGCGGAGTCTTGCAAAGCCTACTACGAAAAGCCCGCGGCAAAGTCCCAGGGGGCGAGTGCCTGACGGATTGAAACGTCCCGCGACGCTCCAACTGAAGGCGCGGGTACCGCGAGTTTCCTAGCGCGGCTGACACTCTGCGAAGTGTTTGTAGGGTTGCCGCGGTGTGCGGTGTCTTGGTGGGCCTAATCCGTGTGTCAAGGCCATGGCTAACCATCTGGACTAGTTTTAAAAAATTCACCGATGGTCTTTTAATCGTGAATCAGGGGTGTCTTTCCTGCTGATCTGTCTCCAGTAGAACCAACACCCCGCCGCTGCCCCGGCCGCTATGATCAGCAACACTCCCACCAATTTTAAAAGGCCAATATGTTTCTGCGTCCAGAAGGTCTGCCAATCAGCCGTTGCTACTACGCCGATGATTCCAACCAAAGTACCAACAAACAGACCAATGTAGAGGTCCCTACTCGCGCGGTCTGCCCCACTTGCCCCGTCGCAGAGCGTTCGATACTGGTCTTCGCGGAGTGGGTATGCCACGTCGTCTGGGATGGTTGGTACAACCGTGGACCGCACCTGAAACTTAAGTGGCTGTTTTTCTTCGAGGCCGGCGAGGTTCGCTCATGGCTCACCCTCACGGAGCCCAAGGATTCCCACATCGTGAAAGATTGTGTTGCCGCAGTTCTTACAAACAAAGGTTAACAGCGACAAATGGCCAGAAGTACCGCTCCACGGCGGGCATCTCTTATTATCCACGGCAGATTCCCAGGCAGACCCGCGTAACCCGCGATTTGCGGCAGATGACGTAGAAAACGGAGAATCCGCAGGTATCTCTACAAGGTCAATGTTCCAATCGTTCGTCTCGCACCGCGGGCAATAGTCATTTTTACTCTGCGCTTACGAAGCTCCGCAACAGCTGACTCTACTTTACCCTTAGCCTCGTTTGCCCCTATGCGGCTGAAGGGACGTCTACCGCTAGCTTCGTATTCCGGCATGGCTGCACCTTCCTTCGGTCTGGCTTAAGGGCGCTTCGTGTATGGCTGCGATGGGGATTCTAATGCATTCGTCGCTTCGATGGCTGGCTTTGATTCTGTTTGATTTACAGAGGCATCTGGCGAGGGTACCGCGAGCTTCCTGGCAATGCCGTCGAGCGCCTGTAGTTCTTCCGGCGAGAGCCTGAGGGTAGATCGCCAGCGCGTATCACGAGGCGCCTTACACGATTCGGCTTGCGTCCCGCTCCAACCCGTCGTCCGCCACGTCCCATGTCCTCATTCCTTGGAATAACCTTCAATGTGCAACAAGCGTGCAACTCGCCTCTAACCCACTGATTCTACAAGCCTAAAACCTGAACAGTCGATTGACTAACGACAAGTCAGCGAAACCCGCACCGCGCGACAAGCCCAAGAGAATGCGTAGCTTGACGGCAAACCCGTGTTTTGGTCTGCTTCCCACTTTTATTGAGCGCCGGCGTTGGTACCTGTGAGAATTGCCAGTTGTGCGGCATTTGGCTTTCGTGTCACAGTCACCTGCAAGCTTTACTCTCCTCTCCGACTCAGGGACCCGGGTCTTCTTTCTGACCGGGTCCCTTTATTTTTGCGCGTCCGTGAATTGTCCGTGTTCTGATTTACCCCCCCCCCCCCCCCCCCCCCCCCCCCCCCCCCCCCCCCCCCACCTACGATTCGTTCTGAGCCATTGCGAGACAGTATTCCAGTCGAAGCGCAAGTAGTTCCCTACCCTGAGAACCGGTATGGAGCCTGCGTTTCCTTTTGCTGTCTGCTTATAGACCCAGGACAGCGGCACTTTGAGGCGCTCGGCTACTTCGCGGGCGTGAGGATGTCCCACGGGCTCTAGCCGTGAGTGATTGGCTTGTACGGCCGCGAGTTTAGGGATTGCGCTCATTCCCTTAGC
>CAWHVA010000029.1:0-363745 GCA_963832615.1 uncultured Acidobacteriota bacterium | reverse complement strand
GCGGCAAAAGGGCGGTCATCTCGGCGTGTGTTTTGTCGAGGTCTCCGGTGACCGTGGCTGCCAGCAGCATTAGAGCCGCAACCGTACCGGTGTAGCTTTGTATGGCGACCATCTCATCGGGGAGACTGCCGACGGTCAGAGCGACGCTCGCCGCTTTCGCGAAGGTGCTTTCGGGCTCGTTGGTGACGCCGATGGTGTGTTGCGAGATTTCCTTCACGCCGGAGAGTAACTTCACGATCTCCACCGATTCGCCGGATCGCGAAACTACGACGACCACGGCGCCGGAACAGAGCCGCTCCTGATAGTGCAGCAATTCCCCACTTTCCACGATGACCGAGTCAAAGCCATGCGCGGCCAGTTCGTAGTGCAGAGGAAAGGCGGCGTGTAACGATGCGCCGATGCCGGTAACAACGATCTTCTTTGCGTTTTGCAAGAGGCGGGCGGACTCCGTCAGTGCGGCGTGTCCTTTGCCTGATTGATGCGCCAGCACGCGAGCGAGGGACTGCTCCTGGTTCCTGATGTCTTGGAGCAGGCGGGATTCATTCATTCAGGAATCGGCTCCTTGGGCTGGTTAACCATAATGACCCCTCCCCTGGGTTTTTTGTAAGTATTCATTCTAATGGGAGTTAAAAGTGTTTGTTTTGATAGACTTCTGCAAGTATTGATTCTAAATGACTTGATGGCGGCGGGAAAACCGAGCGGATTGGAACGGCTGCTTGTGGAGGAATGGAAGCGAATCGGGCCGGAATGTAATTCGGTATACACGGGAGAGAATAGCACGCGAAGAGGACATGGCTAAGGGATTTGCAGGGAACGGTCAGAATTGGGGAGCGAACGGCGATGTGCGGGATTAAGAGTTGATAACAGTAGGCATCGGTTCTACAGGCGGCGGAAAAATGCAACAAAGGAGGAAGACCTTCCTTCAGGGGCTGAAGAATCTGTGTGAGAACTGAGAGAAGAAGCCCTCAGCGGCTAAAGCCTTGTTGATTCGGCTTCAGTTACGGCACGGCTGAAGCCGTGCCCTGACGAAAACCGGAGTTCTCACACGGACTCTAAGAGCCCCGACTTTGCGTGTCCTTAAATGTCGGAGCTCCCTTCGTGCCTCACGGCAAGAAAGCTCCGATCCCCGGGGTGGCGCGTTCGTCGCGTCGCGGGTGGTCGTAACTGACGGCAGCGTGTTCTCTACAGTGTTCGCGGGATAGCTGGACAGTACAACCCTCCATAACATAGCCACTCGAGGGGCCGGGGTCCGCCCAGGCGGATGAGGCCGAGATCTGCGCACTTGGTCACCGGCGCAAAGATTTGTGTTTTTACTTCGCAAGATTTGGAAGCGACTGGATTCAGATGGCTGCGCGGACCTGGCCGCGCAGGTTTCGTTCTATTTCGTGCTTTCGCTTTTTCCGTTTCTTCTGGTTGTGGCTTCCCTGCTAGGCTGGATACCGACGACAGAGCGCTGGGACGCATTTGCTCGCTGGTTGACCACATATTTTCCAAATCAAGCGAAGCTTATGGTGCTAAGCAATATGCTGGAATTGTCACACGGGTATGCGAGTTTTCTGTCGATTGGGCTGCTGGCGACGATTTGGAGCGCTTCGTCGGGATTCATGAGCTTGATGGAGGCCTTGAGCATCGCGTATGGAGTCAAGGATGGTCGCAGTTATCTGAGAAAGAGAACCATCGCTGCGTGCGCGACGCTGGTGGCGGCGGTGTTCGTTGTTTCGAGTTTTGCTTTGTGGAACCTGGGTCACGTGATCGAGGAACTGATCACCAAGGACCTTCGCTATTTTGTGTTGTTCCAGACGCAATGGAAATTCGCGCGATGGATCGTGAGTTTTGTGCTGCTATTACTGGGTATCGACCTCATTAATTACTTCTTGCCGGCGCGGGCGCGTCCGTGGAGATGGGTCACGCCGGGGACGATTTTCGAAGCGTTGGGTCTTGCGATAGCGACGCTGGGATTTAACTTCTACGTCGTGTACGGCTCGAACATACCGAAGATTTACGGGGCGCTGGGCGGCTTCATTGTGCTGATGCTGTGGATTTACGCGGTGAACCTGATCGTTTTAATAGGCGCTGAAACCGACACGGCGCTGCGCGAGTTGCGCGACGGAGCGGGCGCGTGAACTCTGGCCTGCGCCGGTTGATCGTTGACTTGATGGGCTTGATGGCACTTATGCTTTCAGGGACCCTCGCAGCGGCGCAAGATTTGTCGTCTGATTCCCAGGACCTGCAATCCAGCTCGAATGTTGGCTTTGAGGGCAGCCCGGTGTCGCGGATCGATATTGCTGTGCGACCAAGTGAAGACCCCGCGCAAATACGGGCGCTGATTCGTCAAGAGCCAGGCAAACCGCTTTCGATGGACGCGATCCGCCACAGCGTGGCCGCGCTGCGGCAGACTGGCAAGTTTACGCAGGTGCAGGTGAGCCTGGAGCCGCAGGCCACCGGGCTTCGCGTGCTGTTTATCCTGCAACCCGTTTACAACGTGGGACTCATTTCCTTTCCGGGAGCCACGAAGACTTTTCCGTACACGCGCCTGCTGCAGGCTGCGAATGTTCCATCGATTTCGTCGTTCGTGCCCGATTATGTTTCCGACGAAGAGCAACGCCTTTTGGCGTTCTTCGTTTCCGAAGGATTTTTCGCAGCGAGCATACACGCGCGCACGCAAACCGACGATATTCACCGGCTTGTGAACATCATCTTTGATTGCGACTTGCATGCGAGGGCGAAAATCAGCGACGTGAGAGTGCAGGGAGTGTCCGCGGACCAAGCCGCGGAGGTGCAGAAGAGATTGAGCAGGTTCTGGGCGACGCTTGAGGGCGTGTCGCTGAAGCCCGGAACGACCTATTCCCGCGGCCGCATCGAAAAGTCGCTAGAGCATTTACGAACATACTTCCGCAAACAAGGGCGCCTCGCGCCGAACGTTCGCGCCGAGCCAACCTATGACTCGGAAACAAATCGGGCGCAACTCACGCTGCTGGTCAACCCCGGACCGATTGTTAGCATTCGCGTTGAAGGCGCCCGGCTGTGGAAACGTACGGAACGCAAGCTCATACCCATGTACCAGGAAACCGCCGTGGATCAGGATCTTGTGGATGAGGGGGCGCGCAACCTAGTGTCGTATTTTCAAGCCAAGAGCTATTTCGACGTTAAGGTCGCTTCGGAGCTCGACAAACAAGCGGATCGGGTTACCGTCGTCTACAAAGTTGACCGTGGGAGCCGACACCGGGTGTCGGAGGTGCGGTTTGCGGGCAACAAATTTTTCACCCAGGAGCAGCTCGCGGCCCACGTGATCGTCGAAAAGGGCAGATATTTCAATCGTGGCAAGTTCAGCCAGGACTTGTTGAAGAAGAGTGTCGCTTCCCTGACCGCGCTGTACGGCAATGAGGGCTTCACGAAAGCGAAGGTCGCCCCCGAAGTGGCCGAACATGACGTCAATATTGAGGTGATGTTTCACATCGACGAAGGACCTCAAGACCGGGTACATGACCTGAAAATCGTTGACCGCGACAATCAGCCAGTTCACCTGAAAATCGGCAAGCGCCCGCTGCAGCTGGCGGTAGGAAAGCCTTATTCACCGCACCTTCTCCAGGGAGATCGCAACTACATCCTGGCCCAATATCTGAATCGTGGCTATCCTAACGTCCAATTCGATTCGAGTGTTGCGGCGGCGGAGGGAGACCCGAATAGTTTCGACGTTGTTTACAAAGTGGATGAAGGGACGCTGGTGAAAATCGGGCAAGTGGTGCTGCTGGGTGATGAGCACACGCGCCCGCGTTTGTGAGGGCCAACACGGACCCGAACGTCAGTGAAGGAAAACCACTTGGTGAGGGAAAGCTGCTGCAATCGGAAAGTGATCTCTACAATCTGGGAATATTTGATTGGGCGAGTGTGGCGCCGGTGGGAATTCCCGACAGCCAAAATGCGCAGCAGGTGCTGGTACGGGTGCACGAGTCGAAACGCAATACCATGGATGTTGGTGGGGGCCTAGAGGTGGTCCCACGAAGCGGAAACATTCCGGTGGGTTCGGTGGCGGTACCAGGGATTCCACCTGTGAGCCTGGGAGACAAATTTACGGTCAGCCAGAAGAGTTTCATTGGACCGCGTGGATCGCTGCAGCTCGCCAGGCACAACATTCGGGGCCGCGCGGAAACCGCGACGCTTGCATTGGTGGCCTCGCGTTTGGATCAACGTGCTACCTTTACCTACGCTGATCCAGACCTGCATGGCAGTTCGTGGTCTTCCCTGCTTAGTCTTTCCACGGAACGAACGACGCAGAATCCGATTTATACCGCGTTTCTGCAGCTGGCTTCGTTTCAGGTCGAGAAATCTCTGGACCGAAAACGTACGACGAAGGTTGTCGGCGGATATAGTTATCAGCGAACCGACCTGAGCAATATCCTCATTCCTGAACTGGTTCTGCCGCAAGATCAACGAGTCAAACTTTCCACGGTGTTCACGCGGTTCGTGCGCGATACCCGTGACAACCCGCTGGATGCCCATCGCGGCCAGTATCAGGCGCTGAATTTCGGCGTCACTCCGGAGGCATTTGGGTCGAGCAGCAGCTTCGTCCGCTTTTTTGGGCAGACTTCATTTTATAAACCGGTGCGGCCGTGGTTGACGTGGGCGAATAATTTCAGGCTTGGGCTGGCGGCGCCATTCGGTGCGAACGGTTATGTTCCGCTGAGCGAGCGGTTCTTTTCGGGAGGGCTGGATTCGTTGCGCGGCTTCGCTATCAATGCCGCTGGGCCGCAGAGGTCGGTTCCTGTTTGCAGCAATCCAGCCGATACGTCAACCTGCAGCTTGATCAGCGTGGCGGACGGCGGGTTGATGCTGGCGATTTTCAATTCCGAAGGACGGTTTCCGATCCCGCTGAAGAAAGATCTGGGTGGGGTGATCTTCTACGACGGTGGTAACGTGTACTCGAACATCAACGCCCATCAGTTTATCTCGAACTACTCGAATTCGATTGGCGTGGGTCTTCGGTACAACACGCGGGTGGGTCCGATTCGCGTGGATGTGGGGCGCAACCTGAGTCCCCTGCCGGGGTTGAAGGCGACGCAGTATTTCGTGACGTTAGGTCAGGCATTTTGATGCGCGGACATAAAACAATGCGGCTGGCTTTTTATATTGGCGTGGCGGGCGTTGCGCTCCTGTTCATCTGCGCGGGTGCAATCCTGCACTCTCAGGCGTTTCGCAATTACGCGCTCGAACAAATCGTAGAAGCAGCGCAGCAGAGCACGGGGACGCGAATCGCGGTCAAGGACATGATGCTGACATGGCGTCCGCTGGCCATCGAGTTCGACGGCATCTCTGCGCAGGGCCGAGACGCGAGTGGCAGGGATCCTCTTTTCACGGCCGCCCGCGTGCGCGTGAATCTGAAATTGCTTCCGCTACTCCATCGGAGCATCGACGTCGAAGAGGTGGACATCGAGCGGCCCGCCATCTACATCCGGACAGCTGCCAATGGCCAGACCAATCTGCCGGCGATGCCGAGTGATTCTGTCTCTGGTTCCCGGTTCCAGACACAGATTGCGCTGCTGGTTATTCGCAACGGGCTGATTTCTTATGACGACCGCCAAATCCCGTTGTCTGCCGAACTGCGCAATTTTCACGGCCAGGTGGCCTTCGATCGCGGGACCGACTCTTATAAAGGACAGATTGCCTACGACGCCGGGCGCATCGAGACGCCGGAAGTGCGCACGTTTGAGCATTCCGCCGAGCTTCATTTTGTCGCGAATGCGGCGCACTGCGTGATTGAGAGCCTCGATGTGGCGATGTTGCATTCTCATCTGCGGGCTCATGGCGATTTGACGAACTATAAGAGCCCAGTTTTCATTGGGGCATATCTAGGGACGGTGTCCGGGGAAGATCTTCGCTGGATCACGAGAAATGCTTCCGTGCCAGTGGGAGATATGTCGTTGCAGGGAGAAGTCGCGTACCGAACTGCTCAGGGACAGACGCTGCTGGATCGCGCGGAGCTTCACGGGAATTTCGAGAGCGGCGCGTTGATCGTGCCCGCGGCGAATAGATCGAAGGTGCTTCTCAAGCAGGTACACGCGGGTTATCGGCTGGAAGGCGGCAAGCTGTATGTTGAGGGCGTGCGAGCGGGAGCCTTTGGAGGGCACGTCACTTCGGACTCCAACGTCATCAACCTGAAATCCAGTGGGGGTGAGTTCCGCGTTGTGATCGGTGGGGCGGCGATTCAGCAGGCCGGCAATGAGCTGGGGATCGCTGCACGCGGCATGGAAGTCGTCGGCATCGCTGATGTGGATGTCAGCGGCAAATGGAAGAAAAATATTGGCGACGCGACGGTAGAGGCGCATGCCGTGATTCGGCGGCCGGAACAAGTGCAGGCGAAGTGCAGCTGCGAAGGGCGTGATCCCGTTGGAAGGAGTCGTGAACGTCGAGTACGACGCGGCTCACGATCGAGCGACATTCGGGCCGACGAACCTGCGAACCGTCAACGAGCAACTGAGTGTCACCGGGGTGTTGAGCAGGAATTCGAGCTTGAACGTACATTTTGCGAGCAGCGATCTTCATGAACTCGGTGCGCTGATTGACAGCGTAACGGCATCCGAGAGAGCGGATGGCATTGGAGCGTACGATCTGCACGGGAGCGGCGAATTTACAGGCAAGGTTTCGGGCGCGGTGAAAGATCCTCATTTCGAGGGGCTACTGGCAGCCAGCAATTTGCAGATCGAAGGCACGTCATGGCGGACAGTGCAAGCGCGCGTGGGCGTCGATGCTCACTCCTTTCAGATCCATGATGGATCGCTGTTGGGCCAAGCGAAGGAACGCGTTCACTTTGATGGGGGCGTAAAACTCGCCAACTGGTCCGTCGATCCCGCGGCGCCTCTATCGCTGCATGCGAGTATCCAGAACGTGTCCGCGGCCGAACTCCAACGATTGGGAAAGACCTCTTATCCCGTCGCAGGGCTTCTTAACGGAGAATTGTCGCTGAGCGGATCGGAACGGTCTCCCGTAGGCCGAGGCCATGTCGAGCTTGTACAGGGAAGTGTCTGGGATGAGCCGGTGAATGCGTTGACTGTGGATTTCGACGCAGACAAGCAAACGGTGCACGCGAACTCCACGGTGCGCGCGCCGGCGGGCGCTTCTGACCGTGAAAGCTACTTACGATCTGGGGTCGCGACGTTACCAAGTGCAGGGCCAAACGCAGAATCTAAAACTGGAACAGATCCACATCCTGCAGCAACGCCAGGATTCCATTGGCGGACAATTGACCGCCGAAGTCTCGGGAAGCGGGACGCTTGACGATCCGCAGGTCAGTGGGCGCGCGCAAATTCCTTCGCTCGGGATACGCGGAGAAACCTTCACGGGAGTAGACGCGCAGGTCACTGTGCGGAACAAGCACGCCGACGTGTCGCTGCGTTCCGCCATCAACCAGAATTCACTGCAAGTGAAAGGCGGCGTGGAATTGAGCGGCGTGTATCCCGCCACAATTGCGCTGGACACCGGCAACGTGGAGATCGGACCGTTGTTGGGCAGATTTGCGCCAGGCGGCGCAGCAAGGCACGACTGGCGAAATGGAAATACATGCGACGCTCAACGGCCCGTTAAAGGAACCGGCGCAGATTCAAGCGCACGCGGAGATTCCAAGCATCCGTCTGCGAACGAAATCCATAGACCTTGCGAGTGCAAAGCCCATCAAGCTTGACTACCGTGCCGGCGTGCTGCAGGTGGACAGCGCCGAGTTGAAAGGCAACGGTACGGATATACGCTTAAGCGGCTCGTTGCCGGTGCAAGGCGCGGGAGATATGAATCTCGCGGCGAATGGCACGCTGGATCTCAGGCCTTCTGCAGGACTGGACCGGAGGCGGGCATTCCTCAGGCCAGGTAGAGGTCGAACTCACTGCGAAGGGAAAGAAAACCGAGCCCATCGATTCAAGGGCGCGTGCGCATCGCTAACGCGGTGTATACCTCGGATACCTTGCCCGTGGGGATCGAATCGCTCAACGGCGACATTTCCATCGAGGGCAACCGCTTACAAATCGCCAACCTGTCGGGGACCGCGGGCGGAGGCACGGTTTCGGTGAGCGGCTCGGCCATCTACGGAAATAATACGACTTTCAATTTGGCGCTTGGCGCAACGTCGGTGCGCGTTCGTCAGAATGGGGTGCGGGCCGTCGTGGATGCCAATCTTTCCTGGAACGGGACGACCACTGCCTCTAATTTGGGAGGTCGCGTTACGGTGGACAAGTTGTCTTTCAATCAGGGCTCCGATTTGGCGGAGATCATCAGCCAACTCTCAGGCGACAATACCGTCAGCGATTCTTCCAGTTCGACGCACAGCGTCAAACTGAATGTTGCCGTGCAGTCGTCCAATAACCTGAATCTCGCCAGCAGCCAGCTCAGTATTGGTGGATCGGCTAATCTCAACGTGGTGGGCAACCTAGCTGACCCCATAATTCTCGGCAGGGTCGCGTTGACGAGCGGCGAAGTGTTTTTCCTGGGCAAGCGCTTCGAGATCCAGAACGGCACGATTGCCTTTGCCAATACCGTGCGAACGGAACCGGTGGTGAGCCTCTACGTCAATACGGTCGTCGATCAATACACCATCACGATCAATTTAAGCGGTCCGGTGGACCACCTGAAGACTTCCTACACTTCGGACCCAGCGCTTTCGACCGCGGATATCATCAACCTTCTGGCATTCGGGCAGACCACTGCCGACGCGGCGTCTAGCGCCGCAAGCCCAGCTTCACTTGGTGCGGAATCAGCGGTCGCGAGCGCCGCTGGCAGTCAGGTGGCGTCACAGGTTCAAAAATTGACCGGCATATCTCAACTGACCTTAAACCCTCTGGCCGGCAACAACCAGAATCCGGGCTCGCAAGTGGCCATACAGCAGCGCGTCTCTGGGAATATTCTCTTAACCTTTGGAACCGACGTGACGGACGCTCAGAACCAGACCATCCAGGTGCAGTACCAAGTCAAGCGCAACGTTTCCGTTTCGGTTCTGCGCGACGAATTTGGGGGATATGGGTTCGATGTGCGATATCACAAGGCATTTTGACTGAAGGAGCGGGCGAGTCGACGCATTAAGGCCGCGCACGTCGCCTAGGAATGGGTGTCATTTTGGTCTAAACCCCGCGGTCTCGGAGACCGCGGCTACAGTGTTCAAGGTTACGCCGGGCTGAAGCCCGGCGCCTGCAGGCGGTTATTGCCAGCCGCCGCCTAGGGATTGGTATAGCTGCACCAACGCGAGTGTCTCATTCAGCTGAGCCTGCACGAGTTCGAGTTCGGCGGCAAATGCGTTGGTTTCGTTGGTCAGCACTTCGAGGTAGCCCGTGACGCCGCCGTTATAGCGCATGTGCGAAAGGCGCGCGGCATCCTGGGCGGACTGAAACAGGAGTTCCTGCTGGATGCGAAACTCTTTTGATTTACGGTTGGCGATCAACGCATCCGACACGTCGCGGAAGGCGCCCTGAATGGTCTGCGCATAGAAGAGAAGCGCCTGTTGCTGCTGAGCTTCAGCGAGACGCACATTGGAACGGATTCGCCCCGCCGTGAAAATAGGCTGTGTCAGCGAAGCTCCGTAGGTCCAGGCACCAGCGGGGCCGCTGAAAAGATTGGTAAGCGCGTCACTCTGAAACCCCGCGGTCCCACTCAACGAGATTTGCGGAAAATAGGCCGCCCGCGCAACTCCGATTTCGGCATTCGCTGCGATCAATTGCTGTTCCGCCTCACGGATATCCGGGCGACGCTCCAGCAGAGAAGACGTAAGACCGGGTGGAACGTCCGGAGGACGGGTCTGCTCCGTCAGCTTCTGGCCCCTTGCGACCGAGTCTGGATTTTTCCCCAGCAGAATGCTGATCAAGTTTTCCTGCTGCTCGATTTGCTGCTCAAGCGATGGGATTTCCGCAGCGGCTGTGAACACCAACTGTTCGGCCTGACGTACGTCGAGCAAAGAGGTCGAGCCGCCATCGGCCAGAATTTGCGTGAGCCGCAGTGATTCCCGGCGGGATCCCAGGGTGCGCTGCGAGATTTCGAGCTCCAGGTCCAGCGCGCGAAGCTGAAGGTACGCTGCGGCAACGTTGGCCACGAGGGTGACTATGACTTCCTGCCGAGCCGCTTCGCTGGCAAGAAGGTTGGCGCGCGCGGCTTCGGTGGCGCGGCGAAATTTTCCCCAGAAGTCGAGCTCCCAGGCGGCGGATATATTCAGCTGTCCCACCCCCGATTCGAAAGCCGGGAACACAGTCTTGGCGCTCCGCTGGTCCACCAGGCTCGCCCCGCCCGAGACATTGGGGAACTGGTCGGCGCGAGTGATACCAAGCTGCGCCTGGGCCGCCAAGATGCGCGTTCCCGCGATACGCACATCGTAGTTTTGCTCTAGTGCTGTTCGAATCAGCGCGCGCAGCTGTTCATCTTGAAAGACGTCCCACCATTTCTGGTCGCCCAAGGAAGCGACGTTAGCGTTGTTACCGTTTGCATCCGGCGCCAACCCGCGATAGGTGGGCGGCACACTCGCAACAGGTTTCTTATAATTCGGCCCCACGGTACATCCGGAGATGAAGATCGCGCAGCCGAGGACCGCGATGACCATGAGCGCGATCGACTTGTACATCTCAGTTGCCCTCGGCAGGAGCGGCTGCCTGCGGCAATGAGCCTGGCTGGCGCTCCTTGCCCGCGCCCGACCACTTCTCAACGACGTAGAAAACCACCGGAATGAAGAAGATTCCAATGAGGCTCGCTCCTACCATTCCTCCTATAACCGTCGTGCCCATGATTTGGCGCGAAACCGAACCGGCGCCCGTGGCTGTCCACAGCGGCACGGTGCCCAGAATGAATGCGAACGAGGTCATCAGAATTGGGCGCAAGCGCAAGCGCGCCCCTTCCAGAGCGGCGTCGACTAGAGGCTTCCCTTCCTCGAACTGGTCTTTTGCGAATTCGACGATCAAGATCGCGTTCTTGGCCGCCAAGCCGATGAGCATCACCAACCCAATTTGCGCATAGACGTCGCTTTCAATCTGCACCATGTAGCTCGGGAGATAAGTACTGATAACGGTGCGACGCAGCCACAACATGGCGAACGCTCCGAAAATTGCGATCGGGGTGCTGAGAAGAACGCTGAAGGGCAGCGACCAGCTCTCATACAAAGCCGCCAGAATCAGGAACACGAAGAGGAGAGAGAATGCGAAGATCACCCACGCGGGTACAGCTTGCTCCGCCTTCTTCTCCTGGAAGGACATGCCCAGGTAGTCGTAGCCCATGTCAGCCGGCATCGTTTCCTTGAACACTTCCTCGAGCGCAGCCGTGGCCTGGTTGGCGCTGTATCCGGGAGCGGAGGCGCCGTTGATTTGCGCGGCGCGATACTCGTTGAAGCGCATGGTGAACTCCGGCCCGGGCCGCGGCTCGAATCGCGTGAGGGCCGCAAGTGGCACCATGCCGCCATTGGTATTTCGTACGTAGAATTGGCCGACGTTCTCCGCGCGCGTGCGAAAATCCCCCTCCGCCTCAATGTAAACCTGCCATTGCCGCCCGAAGCGGTTGAAGTAGTTGATGAACAGGCCGCCCATGAACGCCTGCAGCGTCCTGTAGACATCGTTGACCGCCACACCTTGCTTGTAGACTTTATCGCGGTCGACATCGACAAACTGCTGAGGAACGCTGGGGAGGAAGGTGGTGCTTACGCCCGCGATTTCGGGGCGCTTGCTGGCAGCCGCCATGAATTTCTGCAGATTGTCGGCAAGAAACTGGACATCGTTTCCAGCTCGATCCTCAAGGACGAATGTGAATCCGCCGGAGGTCCCGACACCGGGAATCGACGGCGGTGAAAAGGAGAACGCGATAGCTTCGGGGATCTGGCTAAGTGAACGATTGATGCTCTGCTTAATCTCCTGGAGTTGCTCGGCGCGCGATTTGCGGTCATCCCAGGGTTTCAGGGTCACGAAAAAGAAGCCATTGTAACTGGTTCGAACGAAACTAAGCAGGCTGAAGCCGACGACGCTGGTGGTGTATTGAACTCCGGGAGTTTTGGCCAGCACGGCTTCGACTTTTCTGGCCACTTCGTCGGTGCGTTGCAGTGAAGAGGCGTTCGGAAGCTGAAGATTGATGTAGAGGTAGCCCTGGTCCTCGTCCGGCAAGAAACTCGATGGAACCTTGCTGGCGAAAAAGCCGGCGGCGGCGGCAAACGCGACCAGCAGGATGAGTGCGACTGCGCTCTTACGAATCAAAGAACCGCAAGCGCGGACGTACGCATCCGTTCCCCTCTCGAAGATGCGGTTGAACCAGTCGAAGAAACGTTTCAGGAGTCCTCCGCTGGACTTTTTGGGTTTGAGCAGCAGAGCCGAGAGGGCGGGGCTCAGCGTGAGAGCGTTGAATGCAGACAGGATCACGGAAATCGCGATGGTCACCGCGAACTGCTGGTAAAGGCGCCCGGTAATTCCGGGAATGAATGCCGTCGGGACGAAGACCGCGGACAGAACCAGAGCGATACCCACGACCGGGCCGGAAATCTCTTCCATGGCCTTCAAGGCCGCAGCCTTCGGATCCAAGCCGTCTTCGATGTGGCGTTCCACCGCCTCGACGACGACGATGGCGTCATCGACCACCAAGCCGATGGCGAGAACGAGTCCGAACAGCGAAAGTGTGTTGATCGAGAATCCGAAGATCGGGAAAAACACGAAGGTGCCGACCAGGGAGACTGGCACCGCCAGCAGCGGAATCAAAGTGGCGCGCCAGCCCTGAAGAAAGATGTACACCACGATGATCACCAAGACGATGGCGATGACCAGCGTAAGAACGATCTCCTTCATGCCCTGCGTCACGGCCAGTGTGGTGTCCAGGGATGTAACGTAGTCGATGTCGTGCGGGAAGCGCGGCTTGGCGTCGACCATGAGTTTCCTGACGGCGTCGGCCGCTTGTACCGCGTTCGAGCCGGGCAGCTGATACACCGCAATGACGGCGCCGGGCTTCCCATTCAGGCGGCCCACGACGCTGTAGTTCTGGGCGCCGAGTTCGATGCGAGCAACATCCCTGAGGCGGACGACCGCTCCACCCGGATTTTCGCGGACAACGATTTGCCCGAATTCTTCGGGAGAAGTAAGGCGACCCTGTGCACGAACGGTGTAGGTGAACTCCTGCCCCTTGGGCGAAGGCTCACTGCCCACTTGGCCCGCAGGATTTACGGTGTTCTGCGACTGAATTGCCGTAATGATATCGGGAACAGTGATGGCAAGTTTGGCCAACACGTCGGGCCGGACCCAGAGGCGCATCGCGTACTGACCGGCCCCGAAAATCTGCACGCTGCCGATGCCGTAAAGCCGGGTGAGCTGGTCGGCGAGATTGATGTAGGCGTAGTTGGAAAGAAACTGGGCGTCGTAGGTGCCATTGGGCGAATACAAGGTCATCAGCATCAGCGGGGCGGTCACCGTTTTTTGCACGGTGATCCCGTAATTGATGACGTCGGCCGGAAGCTGCGACTGCGCTTGCGTTTCGCGCACCTGCGTCAGAATCAGATCAGTATTGGGGTCGGTCTTTACGTCGTAGTCGACGATCAGGCGCATCACCCCGTCGGCCGTGGAATTCAGCGAATACATGTAATTCATGTTGTCCACGCCGCTCATCTGCTGCTCGATCGGAGTGGCTACGGATTGCTCGATGGTCTGCGCGTCCGCGCCGACGTAGGTGGCCACAACCTGCACTTCCGGCGGCACGATATTGGGAAACAAGGCGACGGGTAGACTGGTGATGGTAACGGCGCCGATGATCACCATGACAATCGAGATCACCATGGCCACGATGGGACGGTTGATGAAAAACTTGGACATGAGTCAGTTCCCTCTCGCGACCGCGCTACTCTGTTTGGGCTTTACGACGGACCCATCCCGAACTTTCTGGAGGCCCTCGACAATCACGAGTTCACCGGGCTTCACGCCGCTTTGAATGATCCACATGGTGCCGAAACGCTCACCCACTTTGACCGAGCGTACGCTTACCTTGTTGCCGTCTCCGACCACCGCCACCTGAAACATTCCTTGGAGCTCGGTAACCGCTCTTTGGGGAACCAGTGCCAGTGATTCGTTGAGCTGAGCCTGCACGAGTTCGAGTTCGGCGGCAAATGCGTTGGTTTCGTTGGTCAGCACTTCGAGATAACCAGTGACGCCGCCGTTATAACGCATGTGCGAAAGGCGCGCCGCATCCTGCGCGGACTGAAACAGGAGTTCCTGCTGGATGCGAAACTCTTTTGACTTGCGGTTGGCGATCAACGCATCCGACACGTTGCGGAACGCACCCTGAATGGTCTGCTCGTAGAAGAGCAGCGCGCCTTGCTGCTGAGCTTCCGCGAAACGCACGTTGGAACGGATTCGCCCGGCCGTGAAAATAGGCTGTGTCAGCGAAGCTCCGTAGGTCCAGGCACCAGCGGGGCCGGTGAAAAGATTGGTAAGCGCGTCACTCTCAAACCCGGCGGTCCCACTCAATGAGATTTGCGGAAAATAGGCAGCCCGCGCAACTCCGATTTCGGCATTCGCTGCGATCAATTGCTGTTCCGCCTCACGGATATCCGGGCGACGCTCCAGCAGGGCAGACGTAAGACCGGGCGGCACGTCCGGAGGACGGGTCTGCTCCGTCAGCCTCTGGCCCCTTGCGACCGAGTCTGGATTTTTCCCCAGCAGAATGCTGATCAGGTTTTCCTGCTGCTCGATTTGCTGCTCAAGCGCGGGGATTTCCGCAGCGGCTGTGAACACCAACTGTTCGGCCTGACGTACGTCGAGCATGGAAGTCGAGCCGCCGTCGGCCAAGAGTTGCGTGAGCCGCAGCGATTCCCGGCGGGATCCCAGGGTGCGCTGGGAGATTTCGAGCTCCAGGTCCAGCGCGCGAAGCTGAAAGTACGCTGCGGAAACGCTGGCCACGAGGGTCACAATGACTTCTTGCCGAGCCGCTTCGCTGGCAAGAAGGTTGGCGCGCGCGGCTTCGGTGGCGCGGCGAAATTTTCCCCAAAAGTCCAGCTCCCAGGCGGCCGTTATATTCAGCTGTCCCACCCCCGATTCGAAAGCCGGGAATGCGCCAGTCCTCGCGGTTCGCTCGTCGCCGAAGCTCGCTCCGCCGGCGACTCTGGGAAACTGGTCGGCGCGAGTGATGCCCAGCTGAGCCTGGGCCGCCAGAATGCGCGTTCCAGCGATACGCACATCGTAGTTTTGTTGAAGTGCCGTTCGAATCAGAGCGCGCAGCTGTTCATCTTGAAAAACATCCCACCATTTTTCGTCGCCCAAGGAAACACCGGAACCGTTGCTCCCGGTTGCATCCGGCGCCAATCCCCGATAGGTCGGCGGTACACTCGCAACAGGTTTCTTGTAATTCGGCCCCACGGTACATCCGCAGCTAAGGATCGCGCAGCCGAGGACCGGGATGACCGCGAACGCGATCGACTTGTTCATCTCAGTTGCCCTCGGCGGGAGCGGCTGCCTGCGGCAATACGCCTTGCTGGCGCTGCTTGCCCGCGCCCGACCACTTCTCAACGATGTAGAAAACCACCGGGATGAAGAAGATTCCAATGAGGCTCGCGCCTACCATTCCTCCTATAACGGTCGTGCCCATGATCTGGCGCGAAACCGAACCGGCGCCCGTGGCCGTCCACAGCGGCACCGTGCCTAGAATGAATGCGAACGAGGTCATCAGAATCGGCCGCAAGCGCAAGCGCGCCCCTTCCAGAGCGGCGTCTACGAGAGGCTTCCCTTCCTCGTATTGGTCCTTTGCGAATTCGACGATCAAGATCGCGTTCTTGGCCGCCAAGCCGATGAGCATCACCAACCCAATTTGCGCATAGACGTCGCTTTCGATCTGCACCATGTAGCTGGGCAGATAGGCATTGAGAACGGTGCGGCGCAGCCACAACATGGCGAACGCCCCGAAAACTGCGATCGGGGTGCTGAGAAGAACGCTGAAGGGCAGCGTCCAGCTCTCATACAAAGCTGCCAGAATCAGGAACACGAAGAGGAGAGAGAATGCGAAGATCACCCACGCAGGTACAGCTTCTTCCGCCTTCTTCTCCTGGAAGGACATGCCCAGGTAGTCGTAGCCCATCTCTGCCGGCATCGTTTCCTTGAAAACTTCCTCCAGCGCAGCCATGGCCTGGTTGGCGCTGTATCCGGGAGCGGAGGCGCCGTTGATTTGCGCGGCGCGATACTCGTTGAAGCGCATGGTGAACTCCGGCCCGGGCCGCGACTCGAATCGCGTGAGCGCCGCCAGTGGCACCATCCCGCCATTGGTATTCCGTACGTAGAATTGGCCGACGTTCTCCGCGCGCGTGCGGAAATCCCCCTCGGCCTCAATGTAAACCTGCCATTGCCGCCCGAAACGGTTGAAGTAGTTGATGAACAGGCCGCCCATGAACGCCTGCAGGGTTCTGTAGACATCGTTGACCGCGACGCCTTGCTTGTAGACTTTATCGCGGTCGACATCGACAAACTGCTGCGGCACGCTGGGGAGGAAGGTGGTGCTCACGCCCGCGATTTCGGGGCGTTTCCTCGCAGCGGCCATGAACTTCTGCAGATTATCGGCGAGAAACTGGACATCGTTTCCTGCTCGATCCTCAAGGGCGAATGTGAATCCGCCGGAGGTCCCGACACCGGGAATCGAGGGCGGTGAAAAGGAGAACGCGATGGCTTCGGGGATCTGGCTAAGTGAAATGTTGATGCGCTGCTTAATCTCCTGGAGTTGCTCGGCGCGCGATTTGCGTTCGTCCCAGGGTTTCAGGGTCACGAAAAAGAAGCCGTTGTAACTGGTTCGAACGAAACTCAACAGGCTGAACCCGATGACGCTGGTGGTGTATTGAACTCCGGGAGTTTTGGCCAGCACGGCTTCGACTTTTCTGGCCACTTCGTCGGTGCGTTGCAGTGAAGAGGCGTTCGGAAGCTGAAGATTAATGTAGAGGTAGCCCTGGTCCTCGTCCGGCAAGAAACTCGATGGAATTTTGCTGGCGAAAAAGCCGGCGCCGGCGGCAAACGCGACCAGCAGGATGAGTGCGACCGCGCTCTTACGAATTAATGCACCGCAAACGTGGACGTATGCATCCGTGCCCCTCGCGAAGACGCGGTTGAACCAGTCGAAGAAACGCTTCAGGAGTCCTCCGCTGCTCTTTTTGGGTTTGAGCAGCAGAGCCGAGAGGGCGGGGCTCAGCGTGAGCGCGTTGAATGCAGACAGGAACACGGAAATCGCGATGGTCACCGCGAACTGCTGGTAGAGGCGCCCGGTAATTCCGGGAATGAATGCCGTCGGGACGAAGACCGCGGAAAGAACTAGGGCGATACCCACGACCGGACCGGAAATTTCTTCCATGGCCTTCAACGCCGCAGCCTTCGGAGCGAGGCCGTCTTCGATGTGGCGTTCCACCGCCTCGACGACAACGATGGCGTCATCCACCACCAAGCCGATGGCGAGAACGAGTCCGAACAGCGAAAGTGTGTTGATGGAAAACCCGAAGATCGGGAAAAACACAAATGTCCCGACCAGGGACACTGGCACGGCCAGCAGCGGAATCAAGGTGGCGCGCCAGCCCTGAAGAAAGATGTACACCACGATGATCACCAATACGATGGCGATGACCAGCGTAATAACGATTTCCTTCATGCCCTGCGTGACGGCCTTCGTGGTGTCCAGGGATGTGACGTAGTCGATGTCGTGTGGGAAGCGCACCTTGGCTTCGATCATGAGTTTCTTGACGGCGTCGGCCGCTTGTACCGCGTTCGAGCCGGGCAGCTGATACACCGCAACTACGGCGCCAGGCTTCCCATTGAGGCGGCCCACGACGCTGTAGTTCTGGGCGCCGAGTTCGATGCGAGCAACATCCCTGAGTCGGACAACCGCTCCCCCCGGATTTTCGCGAACCACGATTTGCCCAAATTCTTCGGGAGAAGTAAGGCGGCCCTGTGCACGAACGGTGTAGGTGAACTCCTGCCCCTTGGGCGAAGGCTCACTCCCCACCTGGCCCGCAGGATTTACGGCGTTCTGCGACTGAATCGCCGTGACAATTTCGGGAACAGTGATGGCAAGTTTGGCCAACACGTCGGGCCTGACCCAGAGGCGCATCGCGTACTGACCGGCCCCGAAGATCTGCACGCTGCCGATGCCGTAAAGGCGGGTGAGCTGGTCGGCGAGATTGATGTAGGCATAGTTGGAAAGAAACTGGGCGTCGTAGGTGCCATTGGGCGAATACAAGGTCATCAGCATCAGCGGGGCGGTCACCGTTTTTTGCACGTTGATCCCGTAATTGATGACGTCGGCCGGAAGCTGCGACTGCGCTTGCGTTTCGCGCACCTGCGTCAGAATCAGATCGGTATTGGGGTCGGTCTTTACGTCGTAGTCGACGATCAGGCGCATCACCCCGTCCGCCGTGGAATTCAGTGAATACATGTAATTCATGTTGTCCACGCCGCTCATCTGCTGCTCGACCGGAGTGGCTACGGATTGCTCGATCGTCTGCGCGTCCGCTCCGACGTAGGTGGCGACAACCTGCACTTCGGGCGGCACGATATTAGGAAATAAGGCGACCGGCAAACTGGTGATGGTAATGGCGCCGATGATCACCATGACAATCGAGATCACCATGGCCACGATGGGGCGGTTGATGAAAAACTTGGACATGGGTCAGTTCCCTCTCGCGACCGCGCTGCTCTGTTTGGGCTTTACGACGGACCCATCCCGAACTTTCTGCAGACCCTCCACGATGACGAGTTCACCAGGCTTCACGCCGCTTTGAATGATCCACATGGAGCCGACACGGTCACCCACTTTGACCGAGCGTACGTTTACCTTGTTGCCGTCACCCACCACCGCCAACTGATACGTTCCTTGAAGCTCGGTAACCGCTCTTTGGGGAACCAGCAGCGCATCCTTCACGGTTTCGGTGGCGGCCCGCACGCGCCCGAACTGGCCTGGCCTCAGGATGCTGTTGGGATTCGAAAAAGCGGCAACGATACGAATACTCCCGGTGGTGATGTCTACCTGGCGGTCCGTGTAAAGTATTTTCCCCTTCTCCGGATAGACGGTGCCATCCGCCAGAATCAGTTGGAGAGGCGGCGCATCGGGTGGAGCATCCCGCTGGCTGCTAGCGTTAATTTGTTTCGCGAAGCGCATATAGGTCTGCTCGGCGATTGGAAAGTACGCTTTGATGGGATTTACGCGCGAAACCGACGTCAGCGTCGACGTGGGAGTGACCAGATTTCCGATTTGCACCTGCACGATACCCGCTATTCCGTCCAGGAGCGAAGTAACGTGCGTGAAGTCCAGGTTCAGCTGCGCCTGTTCGACCTGGGCCGCCGCGGACTTCACCGCGGCGTCGGCCGCCAGGTTTGCCTGGACGTCATTGTCCAACTGGCTCTGAGCGATGGCGCGTTCTTTCGCCAGCGGAGTATCCCGGTCCACGTCGAGCTTTGTCTTGCCGAACACGGCCTGCGCTTGAGCGAGCTGCGCCTTGGATTGATCAAGAATCGCCTGAAACGGACGAGGGTCAATCTCGAAGAGAATTTGACCTTTGCGGACAGGTGAGCCTTCTTTGTAGTTCTGCGTAATGAGGTATCCGGTTACCTGCGGCTGGATTTGCGCGTTTTCGTACCCGTCCAGCGTCGCTACCCACTCCTCGTATATCGGAACGTCCTGTTGGACGACCCCGACGACGTTCACCTCCGGCGGCGGGGGTTGCGAAGCGGCCTTGTCGCTCTGGCAAGCCGCGAGCGTCATAGATACGGACAGAGCTGTAAGTGCGAGGGGAATCGAGAGTCTCTGAGACACTTTTCCCAAATGTAGATTGAAGTCGCTTGATTTCATTGACATTCCTTTTGGGACACGGGAACACGGACAACCTGCGCAAGCGGCGGCGTTCTTGAATAGGGCCGTTACGCCTGCTTTACGACAACGTACTTTACCTCGCCTCACGGTGGGAAGGAAATGCCGTCCTTTCCGCGAACAAAACGCGACGAACTCAGGCGGTCCGCAGTTGCTCGTTCCGAAATCCGCGCGTCGCAAAGATGCCGAGCACGACGAAAACAATCAACGCTGTGAGCTGCGCGACCTTAAACGGCGCCTCAGTCTGCGTCGGAGCGAGCGCCTTCAAGGCCGGCACCTTCTGGAAGAGCTACGCGATCAACACGAAGCAATTCAAATACAGCGCTATCACCGCGTCGATCGCATAAACGCTACGCATCGCGCCGGCCAGCCGCTTTACGTACAGCGCGTAAATCGCGAGCGCAAGCACGATTAGCGACACGATGCCTATCGCGTGCGATGGCATAAAATGGCGCACGGGAAACATGAAGCCGGTGACGCTGGTCAAAACGGTGGTCGATAAAAACGTCACCGTCCAAACAGGCAGTCGCTTGCCAAGAAGCAATCCAAACGCAACGACAAATCCGGACCCGATCCCGATCAAACTGATTGCCACGTGAAACAACGTAAATAAGCCCATTAGTTTTCTTTTCTCCCTTTCGTGGAGCCACTCCGACAGCGAGCAACGGCTGCCGCTTCCCAGCCTCGAATGAAACCTGCCGACTCCCACGGAACGATCGAACCCGCGGCTTGCTAAGTCGATCGGCCGTGCGAGCCGGGCTGTTAGGCGGCCGCGCGACCACTACGCTGGAAGAAACTCAGCAGGTCCGCATTGATCTGATCCTTCAACGTTGAGCACATCCCGTGCGGCGCCCCCGGATAAATTTTGAGCGTAGCTCCGTTGATCATCTTGGACGAGAGCAACCCCGCCGCCACGATCGGCACGATCTGGTCATCGTCTCCGTGCAGAACCAGCGTTGGTACGTCGAACTTCTTAAGATCTTCCGTGAAGTCCGTTTCCGAAAACGCTTTGATGCAGTCATAGCAGGCTTTATGTCCGGCAATCATCCCTTGCAGCCAGAACGAGTCCCGCAATCCCTGCGAAACCTTCGACCCCGCGCGATTCGCCCCATAGAACGGCGCGCTCAAATCCCGGAAGAATTGCGCTCGGTCGCTCTGCACCGCGGCGCGGAGCTGGTCGAACGCTTCGATCGGCAACCCAGCCGGATTGGCCGCCGTCTTCAGCATCAGTGGCGGCACCGCGCTGATCAGCACGGCCTTCGCTACGCGCTTGGTGCCGTGTCGCCCGATGTATCGCGCAACTTCGCCGCCCCCCGTCGAATGACCGACATGAATCGCATCCTTCAGGTCCAGCGTCGTGACCAGTTCGGCCAGGTCGTCCGCGTACGTATTCATCTCGTTGCCATCCCACGGCTGGCTCGACCTGCCGTGCCCGCGTCGATCGTGCGCCACGCACCGGAAGCCGCGATCGGCCAGAAACAGCATCTGATCCTCGAACGCGTCGCTGCTAAGCGGCCAGCCATGGCTGAATACGACTGGCTGCCCCTTGCCCCAATCCTTGTAATAAATCTGTGTCCCGTCTTTCGTTGTGATTGTGGCCATGCAATTTTCTCCTTAGCTTTAATATAGAAACGAAATATAGCGTTGGGACCGCAGTCCTTGCCTTCTCGTCATGCGTGCTCTTGTCTCTCACCACCGCGCGTCTCGCGAACTCCGAAACTTCGTCCGGGAAACCAATTCTTGCCCATCGACCGAAGCCTTCTCGACTTTCGCAGCGCCGCCCTCGCGTGAAACAACCGCGCCTTGGCGGCGGCAACCGAAATTCCCAGCACATCCGCGGTTTCCCGCATGGACCGGTCCTGCAGCTGACCCACTTCGACCGCCTTGCGGATCGTCGGCCGCAGGTCGCCGACCGCTGCCTTCAGAATCTTCTCGCGTTCGGTCTGCGCGTAAAGCCGTTCGGGATTTGCAGCACTGTCCGAAACGATCCAGGCTTTCGGAGCCATGCCCATATCGCCGCCGTCATCGTCGATGGAGTGCTCGGGATGCGTGCGCTTCTTGCGGAGGATCATCAGCGCCGAATTGATGGCGATGCGCGTAAACCACGTGGCGAAGCTGGACCTGCCGTCAAAATCCTTAGCGTGCACGAAAGCGTTCATGAACGCCTCCTGAAGCGCGTCTTCCGCATCCTCACGATTTCGTGTAATGCGATAGAGCGTCTTCAAGACGCGTGGAGCGCTCTGCTGGTAGAGCTCGTCGAACGCGTGGGTGTCCCCGTTGTCGGCGGCAAGTTCGACCGCGCGGCTTGCACGTTCTCTACGGCCGCGGCGAATCGGAGTGGCTGCCGCCGGAAATGTTCCCCAAGATAAATGCGTCACAGTGCTTGCCATTGTTTTCCCCAGTCCTTTCAGCGTTCTTATTGACTTTCCTTTTCGCGCCTTATCCACTCCCGGATGTACGGTGCGCAGTTGAGAAACTCGATCCCGCTTCCTTCATATGCCCCTAAGAACCTCACGACCGCGGCATCCACAAGCGTCAACTCGTCCAAATCCAACACCCGTACATCGCCGCCGTTCAGCTGCGCCCTCAGTTCTTCCAAATCGCCGGATCGAATTTGCCCAATCAATTTGAGAACTGTGCGCCCATCCCTCGACTTCCTTTCAATGCGAAGCGTCATTTGCCGAACTCATGCCGCCAGTAGTGCACCCCCCATGCCAAGCAAAAGTTGCAGCATCGCAAGCACTTAGCTCGGTCAATGCAACGCCGAACCTCGGCAATTGCTGATTTTCGGCATGCAGAAGCGCAGGGAAATCGTCAGAATTCAAGTCGAACTTCATCGAAGACGGAGGATTGTTGAACTGACGTTGAGTGCAACCTGGAGTGGTTCTAGAACTAGAACTGTCGAAGAATGTGGCGGACTGCAAAAGTGCAAAAGAAGGGTGCCAATGCAGATGTGCACTCTACCTACGTCTGCGCCTTACCCAGTCTGGAATTTGCTCTTGTTGATTCCGAGACTCACGATTTTCGATTCCAGCGTCTGCCGAGGGATTCCCAACTTCGCGGCCGCGCCCGATGGTCCGGAGATCCTACCGCCACTCTCGGTCAGCGCCGCTTCGATCAATTGCCGCTCCTGATCCGCCTCTAGCTTCCCGAGTCCTCGAGCGGGGTTCCCAGGCACCCGCGCATCGCGGCGCGTGTCCTGCTTCAGCCACATCTCCTCCACGGAAAAAGTGTCGCCGTCGCAGAGAAGAACCGCTCGTTCAACGACGTTCTGTAATTCCCGAACGTTTCCCGGCCAGTCATACGCCTGAAACAATTCGAGAGTCTTCCTCTGAATGGTGCGGATCCGCTTCCCCGCTTTCTTCGCATATCGCTCGATGAGGTACTCTACCAGCAACGGAATATCATCCACGCGTTCCCGCAACGAAGGAATCTCTATGGGGAAAACACTCAGCCGGTAGAACAAATCCTGTCGAAACGTTCCGGCTGCGACTGCGGCCCGCAGGTCGCGATTCGTAGCCGCAAGAATCCGGACGTCCACGGAAATAGACTGGCTGCTCCCGACCCGCTCGAACTCGCGTTCCTGAAGCACCCGAAGGAGAGCCACCTGCGTCTCGGCAGGCAATTCACCAATCTCGTCTAAGAAAATGGTCCCGCCATTGGCGGATTCGAACCGGCCCAGCCGCCGTTGAAATGCACCCGTAAACGCGCCTTTCTCATGGCCGAATAATTCGGAAGAGATCAGTGAAGGGGAAATCGCGCCGCAATTGACGCGGATGAAGGCTCGCGCTGAACGGTGCGACTCTTTATGAATGGCCCGTGCGATCAATTCCTTGCCCGTTCCCGTCTCGCCCAGGATAAGAACGGTGGTATCCGCTGGCGCCACCTTCCCGACTTGCACCAGCACTTTCCGAAGCGCTTCCGAGGAGCCGACAATTTCCTCGAACATCGACACCTTGTCGATTTCTTCCCGCAGTGCGATGTTTTCTTTGTAGAGCTGATCTCTCAGGAGTTTGATTTCCTCAAAAGCACTTTCCAGCGCGATTCTCGCGGTGTGCTGGTCGGTCATATCCATAACCGTCCCAACAAATTCCACAATATCGCCAGACTCGTTCAAGACCGGATGGCCGATATTGCGGACGTGCCGCACTGTTCCACCCGGAAGAACGACACGATAGTCAAATTCAAAGTCAGCCTTCGCCAGCCGCGCCTGCTCATAGTCTTGCGCCACGATTGCTCGATCCTCGGGATGAATCCGGTTGAAATGGAATTCAACCTCGGACGCTTCCTCGCCCGGTTGGACGTCCATGATTCGGAGCACTTCAGGCGATACCGTTACTGACCCTGAGTGAAAATCATGCGTCCAACTTCCGTTATGGCCCAATCTTTGGCCCTCCAGCAGCGATACTTCGCTGCGACGGAGTCTTTCCTCCGCCCTCTTGCGCTCGGAAATGTCCCGATAGATCAGATAAACGGCGACCTGCCCAGGCCCCAGCGAAATGCGCACCGCGGAGATCGAAATGTCCAGACGCGTGCCGTCCTTGCGTTGACGCACGCACTCCACGTAGATTTGGTCGCCCGACGTAACCTCATCCCTATAGCCTTGCGCTTCGCTGCGAAACTCCTCGGGCACCACTAAATCCTGAAGGAACCTTCCTATGGCCTCTTCCGGCGTGTACCCGAAAATACGCGTGAACTGCTTGTTCACGCGCTGCACTCTGAAACGCTCATCGGTCACGATTACCGCTTCAGGAGCCAGTTCGAACAATCCATTGAGATGTTCGGTCTGTCTTTGCCGGTCCTGTTCGGCGTGTTTGCGTTCGGCGATCTCGATGCGCAGCTCTTGCTCGTTTTCTCGAAGTTTCTCTTCCCGGTTGCGCAAGTTCTCGTATAGGTCTCGGAGCTTTCCTGCCGTATCGTTGAAAACGGTCCCCAGGTGAGCGAGTTCGTCCTCGCCCATCACCGGAATTTGGTGTTCAAATTCACCGCGTGCCAGAGCTTTGGAGCCCTCCATCAAGCCCGCCAGAGGACCGGTGATGCTCCTGGTGATGACTAGTCCGAAAACGCCCGCAAACAGCAATGTCAGCACGCCGGTGATGGGCACAAACCAGAGCATGCGCTGCTCCGCGCCTTCGATGTTCGCCACCGCCTGCGACCGGTCGGCGGCCACATCGCGATCAACATCCCGGACCAATTCGGCGCTCAGAGTTTCGAGCGGTTCCACCTGGTTGACTAGTCGCACGCGCAACGCCACCCAGTCTCCCGACGCGGCCAGCGCCTGAATCGCATCCAGGTGCGTTGGCAACGCGCTTTGGATCGCTTCCAAAGTGGCCAGCACGGTGGGGTCTGGTCGGACCTCGGGAGGCAATCCGTCGAAAGCGGCCCGCGTTTGCTGGGCGTCCTGCAAAAGCGTCTTATGAAGCTCGGCTGATTCTCGCATGAGCCGGCTGGTGTTCTGCGACAGTGCCAGTTCATTGAGCTGGCTGTGGAAGGACCTCAACGCCGTTTGAAAGCGCAAGACTGCTATCAGTTCCTGGTCTACACCCTTCAACCGCTTTGCTTGCCCGTGAACGACATGAAATTGCCACAGCAGGAGCGCGTGCCCAGCGGACATCAGCAAGATGATCAGGACAAAACACCACCGCAGTCGCCGCCCGATCCTGGTCCGGTGCAGGCCCAAGGCTTGGTCGGCCGCGCGTCGCATCCAATGGGAAGTTTCTGCGGTCACTCCGTGCCCCTTGCTGCCGCCAACACCTGCGTCGTCCTGGTACGACGCCGCTAAACTCGCCGTTCCATCCTATGTGAGGTCAACCGCTCGAGGCTGCGGGCATTGGATATGAAACGCCGCTCATAGTTGACCGGTTTCAAAGCCGGTTATTTTCACAAGCTCTTTCTCGAGCGCCGCCGCCGCTACCGGCGCTTTCACTTCCCCCGTCAGTACCGAGTGCACCGCCCGAACGTACGCTCGTGAAACCTCTTCGTATTTCTGACCGGTAATCGTCGATGGGCGCGCAACCACGCCACTCCCGGGCTTCCCGCCAGAGTTATCCAGGCGGGCATAAGCTGTCAAAATCGCCGGCAATTGGTAGAGCGCAGGTCTCTTGGGCGGCTCGGAATGGGCGCGTGCCTCCTCCAGTTCAGCCTCTTTACGCAACAGGAACCGGACCAGTTCGACAGCCTGGGCTTGGTGCGCCGACCATCGGGAAACAGCCAGGCCGAATCCTCCCAAAATACCCGCGCGCGTAGCTCGTCCCCCGGGGACGCTGGTCAGACCAATCTGTCCGGAAAAAGCATAGTCCACCGGATGGCTAATGAAATAATCCGAAGTCCAACCGCGATAAAACGCGGCTCTCCCCGAAGTCCAGAAAGCGTTGGCTGCGTCCCATTCCTGGTAAGAGACCACGCTCGGGGGCGAGATCGAACCCACCCAATGCGCGGCGCGCTCCCAGGCGCGAATGGCCTTGGGATTATTGACGCTGACTTTGCCGCTAGGCTCGATAATTCGGCCGCCACCCTCCGCGAATTGCCACTCCAACGCGTTGCATGCCAACCCTTCGCTGGCCGTTCCTGGCCACACGAAGCCCCAAAAATCCTTGGCGCCTTTCGCGTGTTCTCCTTCCTGAATCCGTGCGGCCATTTTCTCAAGTTCATCCCAGCTTTGCGGCGGCTCACGGTAGCCATACTTCTCAAGAAGATCCCTTCGATAGTGCAGGATTCCTATATCCGCGTGATACGGGACCCCCACCAGCTTGTCTTTCACCGTGTAGTTGGCCACCAACTCGCGATCCTGCGACGCCAGTTCCGCGGTAAAATAGGGTCTCAAGTCGACTAAATATTCGTTCAGAATTCCGGGCCAGATCACGTCAATACCGTAAACATCCGGTGTCGGCGCTGCCTTCTTGAGGAGGTCCACCTCCAATGCCAATTGAGCAGGCGAGTTCTCGGGAGCCGGAAGGTGTGTAACTCGAATCCCTGTGGTCCGCGTGAATTCCTGCAACACATCTTCGGAAATCGAACGCCGCTCTCGTGAATCATGGGACCATTCCGGATCGAGAAACGTCAGCGTGACCGGCTCTTTGGGGGAATCCCCGCAGCCGTTCCAAGCCAAAATGAGCGAAAGGACGCCGCACGCCGCGGTGATCGTCACCAGGTCCCGCCACGATCCTCCAGCGGCACGGGCGCGGCAGTTTGCGTGGTTCGGAATTCTGAATTCCATTGCTTGTTCAACGGCAATTTCGAACGCGGCCGCTCAGCTCGTGCTTTTTAACGGCCGATACCGGAGTGGCGATTCTAGCAAAACGACTTCAACTTAATGTAAGTCTTTAAAACAAGAGGAAATACGCCCCAGCAAGGGGAAATGCCGCCCCTAGCGGATGCGCGAAATGGGCCACAGCGCGATGGACCTCAGCACCCGGAATCTCATGTGCTCATAAAGCGCTGCCGCGCGCGTGTTGGCCTTGCCCACATGCAGGAAACTCTTCACCCCAGCGTCTGCGTGGTCTTGCACCAAGCGTTTGACCAGCGTCCGGGCGTAACCCCTGCCGGCGTGCGCCGGATGCGTGCACACCCCGCTGATTTCGCGGTATCCGGTCAGGCACAGCCGTTCACCGGCCATGGCCACCAACATCCCCTCAACTCGAATTCCATAGTAGGTGCCCATTTCATACGTGCGCGGCTGGTAAAATCCTGGGAACACGAGCGAAATCAGGTCGAACATCTCGCCGGCGCAGTCGGAGGTCATCAGGACTGGATGCGCCTCGCTTTCGCCGATCTCGATGGTTGCATCTTCTGGCGCCAACATCTGGAACGTGTGCAGCGGCGGTCCGAAGAAGAGCCCATTCATTTCTTTCGGCGGTTCGTTAAAAATGTAAACCTGTTCGCCCGGCACCAGCAATGCCCCGAGCCGTGAAAGCGTGGGTTCGCTTGTATCGTCAATCACGGCGAAAGGCGCGACTTCCGCGGGATACCGCCGCGCTGACGCCTGGCCGACCGCGAAACGCGCGTGCACGCTATTCAGCGCATTCCGTACCGGGTCAACAAGAGGGTCGCCACTCATGAACTTTCTTGAGCCGATGATCCTTTCTCGGGGGCCATTCCAAGTATCGGTTGGCTCGCGGGTGCGCGGCAACAATCGACTTGAAGCCGTCCGCCGGAAACTGTAACTTCGCTGGCGCTCGGCAAAGTGTAGTTCTTCGGATTCGAGGGAAAATCGTGTTGAATCGGCGACGAATCGAATGGTTTACGGTTGCTGCTTTGTTCGCGTTCGGCCTGCAGCCCGTGAGAAGCGGTGTAGGACAGGTAAAGTCTCAAGATGCAGATGCTCAGATAGCGCCTGTACACTTCACGGCGGAGCAGGACCATCAGCGCATGATGGATCTGCTGCACATCACTTCCCTGCGCCGCGGCGCCGACAGCGATCCCAAATCACCAAATTCGGCGAACTACGACGAATCAAAAGGCGGACCGGACACCAAGCTGCCTGATCCGCTCGTCTTAAAAAACGGTAAGCCCGTGACCACCGCCAAAATGTGGTGGGAAAAACGCCGGCCGGAGATTGTGGAGGATTTCGATCGCGAAATCTACGGCCGCATGCCGAGCAACACGCCGAAAGTGAATTGGCAAGTCGTCAGCACTACGCGCGATGTGAACGCTGATGTCCCGGTCACCACCAAAACACTCGTGGGCCACGTGGACAACTCTTCGTATCCTCAGATTACCGTGGACATCGATCTAACCCTCACGACTCCGGCGAATGCCACCGGTCCGGTGCCCGTGATGATGGAACTCAGCTTCAGCAAAGAATTCATGGCGGAGATGGCCAAGCGCTTTCCGGCCGTCGCCGCGCAAATGGCCGCCGCCAAGGGCCCGACGTGGCAGCAACAGCTCCTCGCCAAGGGCTGGGGCTACGCGGTGATCATTCCCACGAGCTTTCAGGCCGACAAAGGCGATGGCTTGACCGAAGGAGTGATCGGGCTGGTTAACAAGGGACAGCCGCGCGCGCTAGAGGATTGGGGCACATTGCGTGCATGGGCGTGGGGCGCGAGCCGGGCACTGGATTATTTCGAAACCGACAAATCCGTAGATGCCAAGCAAGTGGGAATCGAAGGCCACTCGCGATACGGAAAGACGGCGCTGGTTACCATGGCGTACGATTCGCGTTTTGCGATCGCGTATATCAGTTCGTCCGGCGCGGGAGGAGCGGAGCTTTACCGCCGCAACTTCGGAGAGCAGATCGGAAATCTTGCGGGTGCCGGCGAATATCACTGGTTCGACGGAAACTTTTTGAAGTATGCGGGCCCCTTGACGCCGAGCGACCTGCCGGTGGACTCACACGAATTGATCGCGATGTGCGCACCGCGGCCCGTCTTCATCGGAGGCGGAGCAACGCAGGGAGATGGATGGGTCGATGCAAAGGGCACATTTCTTGCCGCGGTCGGCGCGGGCCCAGTGTACAGACTCTTGGGCCGGAAGGACCTCGGCACCGCCGAGTTCCCACCGATCGAGACCCCGCTGATCGAGGGCGATATTGCATTCCGTCAGCACGCCGGCGGACACACTCCCGGGCCAAACTGGCCGACGTTTCTGACGTTTGCCTCCCGCTATATCAAGGTTGACTAAGAATTCGCCGCCGGCCTTGTGTAAACGCCGGAATTTCGCCCGCCCGATGCCTCCGCGCGGACTTTGCTTCCAGAACGCTATAACCTTCAAGGCACTGCCCAAGGCACAGCAGTTGAGCATGACATGCCAAGAAACTATCATCGGATCATGGCTCAACAATATAGGACGGACAAAAGTGATGGTCAGGCGTTGCGCTTTCGGGGCTTGACGGCAGTACTGCCGTTGTCGCTGATTCTCGGTGCCGTTCCCTTCCGGATACCGTCGACGCTAGCCAGCTTATCCGCCGTGGTGATGCGCGTATTTCAGAACAACGATCGCGGCAGTACCTGGTTGGCGTTTGCGTTAGTGTGGGTCATGTGCGCGACGTTCGCGGTCGGCAGCGCCTACGTGGTGTTCTGCGTGTCCGAAACTCGGAAACGCATCCTGGGTCGGGCTCTGGTTTCGCGCGATAGATGACTTACCGCTTTGACTTGTGCGCGCGAATAGTTTGGCACTAGGCTCTCCGTGAATACCCGCGCCCTTCCCGAATGCTCCGCGCGCACGAACCTTCGCTCAATCGGCACAATATAATCCGCGCTCTGCGGCAGGTATCGTGTCTGGCCCTGGTGTGTTCGTGCCTACGCTTTCGGATCCGGGAGCAGGACGAAGAGTTGGAGAGAGCGCCCTGCTACTTGGTATTTGTCCCCGGACTTGAAGGATTGCGCTTGGATTGAGACGTTAGAGGCGTTATTGGTGTCCAGCAGGAGGGACCAGTGCTCGCTCCCTACCGAGTTGGGAATGGCGAACGGCACTGGCTCGTGGAAACTGTTCATCACGATGAGCAGCGTGGCGTCCGAACCGCGACGCCGCAGGCCGGTCGGTTGCGCGCGTCCATCGATCAACATGCCGAAGCAGCGGTCGGTTTTCCAATTTTCGTCCTTCATTTCTTCGCCAGAGGGATGCACCCAGGTCACGTCCTTGATGCCCAACTCTTCGTTGAAGATGCCGGTCAGGAAACGGTTGCGGCGCAGGATGGGGTATCGATGGCGAATCTCGGTCAATTGCTGAACGAAATTGATCAGCGAGCGACCCTTTGTGGCCATCTTCCAGTTGACCCAGCTGATTTCGTTGTCCTGACAGTAGGCATTGTTGTCGCCTCGCTGGGTGCGCACGAATTCGTCGCCCGCGAGGAGCATCGGCGTGCCCTGGGAAAGTAATAGCGTGGCGAGAAGATTGCGCATCTGGCGCTCGCGCAGCTTGCACACTTCGTGATTGTGGGTCGGTCCTTCGACGCCGCAATTCCACGAGTGGTTGTTGGAGCTGCCGTCTTTGTTGTCTTCACCGTTGGCTTCGTTGTGCTTGTCGTTGTAGCTGACCAGGTCGTTGAGCGTAAAGCCATCGTGCGCGGTAACGAAGTTCACGCTGGACCACGGTTTGCGGCCGCTGCGATTGAAAATGTCTCCCGAGGCGCTCAAGCGAGGCGCCACGGCGCCGGCGGTGTCCTCTCCTTTCCAGAAGCCACGAATCGTGTCGCGGTATTTGTCATTCCATTCCGCCCACCCTGGCGGAAATTCGCCGACTTGATAGCCGCCCGGCCCGCAGTCCCAGGGTTCAGCGATCAGCTTGACGGTGCCGAGCACGGGATCCTGACTGCATGCTTTCAAAAAGCCGCTCTTGTTGTCGAAGCCGTTGGGCTCACGGGCAAGAATAGTGCCCAGATCAAAGCGGAAGCCATCCACCTCGGTTTCCTGGACCCAGTAGCGCAGGCTGTCGGTGACCATTTGCATCACGCGCGGGTGCGAGAGATTCACGGTGTTACCGGTACCGGTATCGTTGATGTAGTAGCGCGGCTTGTCGGGGATCAAGCGGTAATAGCTAGCGTTGTCGATGCCTTTGAAGGACAGCGTCGGCCCCATCTCGTTGCCTTCGGAGGTGTGGTTGTAGACCACATCGAGAATGACTTCGATCCCCGCATCGTGGAAACGCGCGATCATTTCCTTGAATTCCTGCAGGGCGGCGCGCGGCTGCGACGCGTAGCGTGGTTCCGGAGCGAAGAAACCGATGGTGTTGTAGCCCCAATAGTCCGTAAGTCCCTTGTCCAGTAAATGCCGATCGTTCACGAAGGTGAACACCGGGAGCAACTCCACCGTGGTGACCCCCAGTGATTTGATGTACGAAATGACCTCGCTGTTTGACAGCCCCGCGAAAGTGCCTCGCTGCTTTTTCAGGACTTTTGGATGAAGCTTGGTGTACCCGCGAACATGCAGCTCGTAGATAATCGTCTGATCCCACGGAACCTGATGGCGGCGCGTCTCCTGCCGCCACTCGAATGTCGGATCTACAACAACGCACTTGGGGACGAATGGGGCCGAGTCACGCTCGTCAAAGGAAAGGTCAGCGTTTTCCGCACCGATGGTATAGCCGAAGCAAGCATCGTCCCAGGTCAATGAGCCGATATGCGCACGCGCATAAGGATCGAGTAAAAGCTTATTGGGATTGAAGCGATGGCCTTTTTCTGGTTCGTACGGGCCGTGAACGCGATAGCCGTATACCGTGCCGGGCTCAAGCCTCGGCACATACCCATGCCATATTTCGTCGGTGAACTCTGGCATATCGATGCGCTGGCGCTCTTCAATGCCTTCCTCGTCGAACAGGCACAGTTCCACCCTGGTCGCATTTGCGGAAAACAACGCGAAGTTAACGCCTTTTCCGTCCCACATGGCACCGCGCGGGAAAGAATGCCCTTCCTGAATCTCGACATTTCGCCTGTCCTTGATTATTTCCATCTTCGCAGCGGTCATCGCACCCATCGTTAGTCGTCCGTTTCGGTCTTGGATTTGTAGCATCTCTGATGCAAATGTCCAAATCTGAGATACAGATCGGAAAGCGTCTGCATGAAGTTCTGTGGTCACCTACCGGGAAAGCTGTACACGACGTCCCTCCGCGCGCAGGAATTTAGCAATGTAGGAGCGCATTTTAGCGCGTCCCAGCGACGTGCTTCGCGCGCCACAGGAGTCCGATGTGCTGGTTTGCTCCTGCAGCACCCAGAGAGTTCCCCTCTTACAAGTTCCCGTTCGCGCCTATTAAATCGATTTTAGAATGACCAAACGCCCGGGCAGCGTTAGAATGCGCTGGTAAATCGGAGGCCTTGCAAATGATTCTTCGGCGCGCTGTGGTGGTCGCTTTGGTATTTCTCGCGGGTTCTGGCGTGCGTGCGCAAACGAAACTATCCCCCAAATGGGAGGAACTCACCGCCGCGGATTTCCGTCAAGGAATCCAGCAGTCGAAAGGCGTCTGTCTACTGCCCTTCGGCATTCTGGAAAAGCACGGCCCGCACCTCCCGCTTGGGACGGATTTGTTGAACGTGCGCTATGCGTCTTTGCACGCGGTCGAGCAGGAATATGCGATCGTGTTCCCCGAATACTATTTCGGGCAGATTTCTGAGGCCAAGCACGAGCCCGGCACCGTCGCCTACAGCATGGAACTCCAACTTCGGCTGCTGCAGGAAACCACCGACGAGATGGCGCGCAATGGCTGCAAGAAAGTGATCATCGTCAACGGCCACGGCGGCAACGAACACTTGCTGCCTTACTTCGCTCAGGCCGAGTTGGATAGACCGCACGATTATGTCGTGTACGTTCTGGACGGAGAACGCAGCAAAGCAGGCGGCCCAGCGAAGAAATCAACGGGCATAGACTATCACGCGGGCGAAAACGAAACTTCGAATCTGCTCTATTCGCATCCGGAGTTAGCACACATCGACCGCGCCGGCAGCGAGTCCGGCGCCGACGAGAAAAGACAGAACCTGCCCCAGGGGCTATACACCGGAATCTGGTGGTACGCGCGTTTCCCGAATCACTATTCTGGCGACGGATCGGTAGCCGCCAAGGAACTCGGCGAGTGGAACATGAAGAATTGGATCGAGGTGATCGTCGAATCGATCCGCTCGGTGAAGGCCGACGATGCCAGCCTGAAGCTGCAAAACGAGTTCTACGAGAAGAGTAAGCACCCGCTCGACACACGACCGTGAAATCCTGAGACACAATGACTAATTCGAGAAGATCGCGGTCAGGCGAAGACGCTCTGGGGATGAACGCTGGGATTACGCGCCGGGATTTCCTCGGCTCGACACTGCTGGCATCGGGGGCGCTTCTGCTGGAAGGCGTGGCGCCCGCGGAGCTTCTGGCCGACGGGGATGAATTCAGCGGGTATGGCGGCGTTGGCGAGTACAGCCGTTCGAATGGCAATACGCTGGAGGTTTTGCTCGCGGGCCATAAGATGCGCGACGGGGCTTACGATCCGTTGCCTGGGGACGCCGTCGATACGGGGGAGGTGTACGACTGCGTGATTGTGGGCGGGGGAATCAGCGGGCTTGCGGCGGCTTTGTTTTTCCTGCGACATGCGGGTCCTGGAAAGTCGGTTCTTATTTTGGAGAACCACCCTATCTTCGGTGGTGAAGCCAAGCAAAATGAGTTTGAGGTTGATGGAAGGCGGGTGATTGGGCACCAGGGCTCGGCGATTTACTTCGTTCCGTATCCACACAGCTTCTTCGCTCGCTTTTACGATTCGATCGGGCTGCACACGCCGAGGCTGCAATATCAGAAGTGGGCTGGGCCGGGGCCGGCGATGGCGCTCGGACGAACGCCTTACGATTCAGCAGGCCTGAGCCGCGGGCAATACGGATTTTGGTTCGGTGCGAAGTTCGGTCACGCGGATGGATTGTGGCTGCTGGATCCCATCGGTAAGCAAATGCAGGGCGCACCAGTGGCCGAGAGTACACGAAAAGAGCTGCAACGCTGGTTCTCAGGTAAAGCTGCCGAAGAGGCAAAGTTCAAGTTCGAGTTGCCTAAATACGAAGGCGATGCCGCTTCCCGCCGACTGGACTCGATGTCCCAGGAGCAACATTATATCGAGCACTTCGGCGTTAGCCGGGAGATGATTCGCGGGTTCTTGTCGCCTGTGGAGGGAGGGGGGGCTGGGCTAGGGCCTGACGCTTTGTCGGCATATTGCGACTATGCGCCAGACTTGTTGCACCCGTTTGACGATGGCTCGGCTGAAGCGGTACAGATGTTTCCCGGAGGGAATACGACCATTGCGCGGTTGATGGTGAAGACGTTGATTCCGTCGTCGATCGAGGGCAGCACTGGCGTCGAGGCAGTAAGCCGGGGCGGCGTGAAATTCGATGCGCTCGATTTGGCTGGAGCGCCGGCGAGGATTCGCCTGTCGTCCACGACGGTTTCCGTGCGGCACGATGGCGATCCTGCGAAGGCTGAGACTTTATCGATCGCTTACGCGAGCGATGGGAAGGTGTTCCGCGTGAAGGCGCGATCGGCGGTGATGGCTGGCGGGAGCTGGACGACGAAGCATATCGTGATGGACTTGCCGGAGCAGCAGCGGAAGGCGTATGCGCAGTTCTATCGATCGCCATCCATGATGGCGAATGTCGCTGTGAGGAACTGGCGCTTTTTACACACGATGGGGATTAGTGGTTGCCGGTGGTTCGAGGGCGTCGGCAACTACATGGACGTTTGCCGGCAAGGGCTCGTGGGAACCAATGACGCGGAGATCAGCCCGGACTCGCCAGTCGTGTTGGCGGTAAAGGTCTTGTATTCCTATCCGGGGATGTCGACCGAAGACCAGGGACATCGTGGACGAGCCGAGATGTTGTCTACTTCCTTTCGCGACTACGAGCGGCGCATCCGCGAGCAGTTCACGGCGATGTTTGGGGCTGCGGGCTTCGACGCGAAACGTGATGTCGCGGGAATCGTGCTGAACCGTTGGGGTCATGCGTACTTGAGTCCACAGCCGGGATTTTTCTTCGGGAAGGACGGGAATCCCGCGCCGCGCGAAACCCTACGAAGCGCTCCTTTTGGTCGCATCGCGTTCGCGAATACAGATCTGGCCGGCGCGATGGACCATCGTTACTCGATCCTTGAGGCCCAGCGGGCTGTAAATCAGTTGTTAGATCAAGTGCTGCGAAGCTAACGCCTGGTGGAAGCTTAAGCGACTAGGTTTTCTTGTCGCCGTAGTGCGTGATTTTGCCGTCGTACGCCACCGCGACGTAGCGGCCGGCCGACAGGAACTGCATCACCTTCGATCCTTTGCGCGCCAGTTGGGCCCACCGCGATTTCGTTTGCGGGTTTTGTTCCAGGCCGCGTATCGGCGTGCCTGCAAACTCGAAATCAACTTGGGCCAGCTTGTGTTTCGCGGTTCGCCGCACGGGATAACTGTCGCCACCCAATATGACCCTCTTGCCGGAATCGACCAGGACCTGCCGCCAAACAGTCAGCAAAGTTTCATCGAATTCCGAAGAGCGAAAATCCGGCGGCATCGCATGATCTTATCGCAGGTTGCCACGTTTGATGGAGCTTGACGGTCGCGAGCGGCGAAATCGGCTAGCGGCTTTGCCGTACTTGCTCGATCCACCGGCACAGAACTTCGGCGTACGGGCGTTCCACGTCGATGAACTCGATCCCCATGCCGATCCGCGGCTTGAGAATGCGTACCACCGCGAGCGCTTCCACCGTTTGACTCTTGCGAGTCATAGCGATGCGCACCCGCGTGCCAATAGCAAGCGGCTTGCTGGTGCAAACAAAGCACCCTCCGAGCGACAAATCGGAAGTGACGCCGCTCGTGCGCGAGCCTGACTCCATGTCGATAATCTCGACGTCGGCTGCAAACGGGAAGCGAATGGCATAGCGGCGGTCTCGGACGCCAGCCTTGAGTGACTGGCCCTTGATCGTGCGATCGTCCATAGAAATCACGTTGCTCAAAGTCTTCACAGTTCGGAATGAGAGGGACAGATGGTCGGGGGCCAAATCCCCTTGCCTTTAGTTTGCCTGAAAGAGCCTTGAAACAAAGGGTTTCTGTCCCGTCGCAGGGCGAAAAGATTAACAGCGCCAGGGGCACAAGCGAGGGGCCGATATCACGTTATGAGTGGGCGTTATTAGTGGGAACGACAAAGCAGGCGGCGCACGGCGCCCGCACCGTACAGACCCCGTGTTACGCTGCCATCGTAGCTATCCCTCTAGCGAAACGAGACTATGCGCCCGGAAGGACTTCGGCAAAGCGACCGTGTGAGCTTTCGTATGCCCGTGGAAGCTTCGTGGACGGGTAACGGCGGGCTCGAGGTCACCCAATCCGCGGAAACGCTCCTGGTTAGCCGCAATGGCGCGGTCGTTCGGCTGCCCGAGAAGCTCTTCGCAGGCCAGGAGATAACCCTGCGCCGGCAGCGTGAAGGCGACAGTTGGAAAATTGCGCGCGTACGGATCGTCGCGGAGATCGACCAGGAGCCGGAAGGCTTTCTCTACGCCATCGCGATCGTAGACCCGCGAGCGGACTTCTGGGACATCGACTTCCCTGCTCCCCATAAAGCCCAGGAAGCACTGGCAAGACTCTTGATGGAGTGCAGTTTTTGCCAGCGGCGCGAGGTCGTCTACCTCAATGAGCCGGAGTTGAAATCATTTGAAATTCGAAAATGTGTGGCGCGCGTCTGCCCGCACTGCGATTCACCATCCATCTGGATCGAGGCGCAGCCGGAGGTAGCTCCGGTCGTCCCCGACGTTCCCGATGCTCCGAACGGTCGCGTCGCTCCACGACGGAATCGCACGCGAGTCAAAGCACGCGTTTTGGCGTGCATCCGCCGCCGCGGATTTCAGGAAGAAGTGGCTGTCTGCGAGGATTTGTCGAAGGGCGGCATCAGTTTTCGCAGCAGAAACCAGTATCCCGAAGGTACCCGCGTCGAAGTCGCGGTGCCCTTTACGCCGGGCAGCGCCGCCATCTTTGTGCCGATCCGCATCGTGTCTTCGCAAGCCATTCCAGCCGCGGGACTTTTCCGCCACGGCGCAGCGTACGTCCGCCCTCCCCTTGATTCAGGAGCTTGAACCATCCCCCGCGATTTCCAGTAAACTGATCTGGGGATTCATTCCATGCTGCGAAGGCTCATTCCTCCTCTGCTGGCCGTTGCCTTTCTACCTACCGCACTCGATCTCCGGAGCCAGGCACCCTCCCAGGGCCAGTCGGCATCTCCCGCCTCTCGACCCAGCGACGCCCAAACCAAAATCAGCGTCAACTCCGACCTGGTCATTCTTCCCGTCACCGTGAAAAATCAATTTGGCGAACTCGTCCCGGACCTCGAAGAATCCGACTTCCGCATATTCGACGACAACGTGGAACAATCCGTGGACGTCTTCACCGCAGAATCCTTCCCACTTTCTCTCGTCATCCTCATCGACGACGACTTGAAATCCAAAGAGGCCGCTCAAATGGCTCCTACGCTTCGGGCCATCACGGCGGGCATCAGCGACAACGACGAAGCCATGGTCTGTCGCTTTGACCTCGACTTCTATCCCGGTGACTCCTTTAGCGGCGACCTCGACAAACTCTGGGCCGATCTGAAAAACGTCCAGGACAAGGCCGGCCCATCCACTGCCGCGCCCGCTCCGTTCGTCGGTTCGCCGTCCGATCATCCGCTAGGCGTCGGCGAACCCCAACAGAACTGTTCCCATCAAGTCCGGGGCCCGCCCCACCAAAGCCCTCGACGACGCCATCCATTCCGCTGCCGCGTTACTCCACGACCGCGGCCTCGCCCGCCGCAAAATTATCCTCGTCGTTTCCGACGGTGTGAACGGCCCCCAGTTCAATCACTTCGCCTATCAGGACTCTCTCCAGGCTCTCCTGCACGACAATATTTCTGTCTATAGCCTGGCAGTCGGCAACAGCGTCACCAAGCACAAGTTCTCCCGCTTGATCAACTACTCGAACGATTCGGGCGGCGACATCTACTACGCCTCCACCAGCGCCGGCATCGAAAAACTCTATTCTCAAATCACCGAAGAAGCCCGCCACGAATACACACTCGCCTACGTCCCTCGAGGCACCAGTTCCACCTCCACCTACCACAAAGTAGAAGTCCAGGTATCCCGCCCCGCCGTAACCGTAAAAACTCGCCAGGGCTACTACACCACCCCGCCGCCCGCCTCCAGTCCAGCCGGCAAGGAACGCCGCTAGCACCAACCTTCGTTGAGACGCCATCAAAAGAAACGTTTCACCGCATACTTCGTCTAGGCCAGTGAGGACTAACCCACATGCGCCTGATCAAGTTGGCTCTGGTCATTTTCGGCAGCACCACTCTGCTCTGGCCACAGGCCGTTCAACTCAAAACGACCGACGCCATTCTGGAAAAATACCAGCAAGCCTTGGGCGGTGTGGACGCCATAAAAAAAGTGCAATCGCTGACGGCACGCGGAGAGGTCGAGTCCACCGGCATGCAGGGCAAGGCGACCTTCGTCTATTACGCCAAACCGTTTAAGACCCTCCTTAAAGTGACACGTCCCGACGGTAACGAGATCATTTCAGGGTTTGACGGCAGCACATCATGGTCCATCACCCCGAAAGGGCCGAGCATAGACACAGACACCGCGCTGGAAGCCGTCCGCCGCGATGCCGACCTTCAATATCCACTCCACCAGCGAGACTATTTCCAGAAACTTGAATTCGCGGGCGTCACCGATTTCGAAGGTCGGCCCTGCTATTGGCTTCACGGAACCACCCACTGGGGCAAGGACAACAATCAGTTTTATGATGTTCAGACTGGCCTGCTCGCGGGTTACCGTTTTCAATCCGACGATTCATCCGCCGGCACAGCGGTCGCCTTGTTCCAGGAGTACAAGAACTTCGGCGGTCCGCTAGTCGCCACCAAACGCATCTCGCGCAGCGGCGAAGACACACAAAGCTTCACGCTCGTGTCGATAACTTACGAGCCCCTCCCGGATTCCATGTTCGAATTACCGTCAGCCATCCGCGCTCTGTTGAAATAAGGACGCGCTTTTGAGCCTCGGCGTCTCTGCGTTTATCCGCTGTTCCGCCCCCAACTCGCATAACAAAGCAAGCCTGCTCGACTACGCCCCGTCCAATCTCCGTTTGGCAACTTCCGATCGGCGCCGATAGTCGTCGCTTAGTCTGCGCACAGGTATTAACACGCCGGACCATTGCTTAGGTGGAACAATGCGAATGATAAGTTATTGCTGGAATTTTACATTCACCGTAACTTAGCCACTGCACGTACGAGAAGACTCTGCGGCACGTTCCCGTTTCGGTTCGTACCGCGCCCGCCGATTTACTCCCCCGGGCCCCCACTGCGCTGGATGTGTGCCCAGTCGGTTGCAACGATGAACAGATGTTGACACGACCAGCTATTGCTCAGGTGGACACTCAAGAAACGAAAATCTATTGCACAAGTTTTACGTCCACCGTATAGTAAGTACTGAACGTACTATAACACTGCAGTACGATCGCGTTGCGGGTCGTACCGCGCCCGCCGATTGATTTCCCTCCGGGCCCACTGGTGCTGGACGTGTGCTCGGTCGATCGGTCGCAGGAATTGTCTTGTTTTCCGTCGCAGCCATGAAGCTGCGGACATCAAGGAGCCCATCATCATTATGAAAGCCGCTTCGAAGTTCCCATGTGCTGTGACTCTACTGTTTGCTTCCCTTGTGCTGACCGCCTGCAGTGGCCTGCCGCAAAACGCCAGCCCGACAGGTGGCGGAAGTGGGCCCTACACTATCAGCGGCACGGTGACTGGCATGACCGGCTCCGGTCTAGTTCTCCAGGACAATGGTGGCGACAACCTCACCATCACGAAGGCCGGCACCTTCGTTTTCGCGACCTCCATCGCTAAAGGCGGCGCGTACCTGGTTACTGTCGCTACGCAGCCCACCAATCCTGCGCAGAGTTGCGCTGTCACCAGTGGGAGCGGCACAGCCACAGCTAACGTCACCACCGTCGCCATCGCTTGCACCACGGCCGCCACCAACGCTACCATCGGCGTCACCGTCTCCGGCCTCACCGGCTCCGGGCTCATTCTTCAGGACAACGGCGGCGACAGCCTTACCATTCCCGCGAACGGCCCCTTCACTTTCAAGACGCCCGTCAACGGCGCTTACAACGTCACTGTTCTTACTCAGCCCACCAGCCCCAACGAACTCTGCACCGTCGCCAGCGGCTCCGGCACTGCCACCGCCAACGTGACGGGTATCGCGGTAAGCTGCGTCCCAAGCTTCACCATCGGCGGCAACGTCACCGGCCTCGTGGGCACCGGACTCGTTCTGCAGGACAATAAGGGCGACAACTACACCGTCACTGCAAACGGCGCCTTCACATTCAAGACCCAGCTTGCCACCGGCACCGCCTACGCCGTGACGGTCTTCTCCCAACCCACATCGCCGGCCCAGACCTGCGCTACAGTTCAAGGTACCGGCTCCGGGACGGCAACCGCCAATGTCACCAGCGTGGCCATCAACTGCAAAGCGGTTACCTTCAGCGTCGGCGGCACGGTCGTCGGCCTTGCCGGTCGGACCCCCACGCCTCCGAACTCCATCAACCTCCCACTGAACGACAACAGTTTCGAACTGCAAAACAACTTGGGCAACACCCTGATCGTTCCGCAAAACGGGCCATTTACCTTCGCCACTCCTGAAGCCCTGAACGACCAATTCGAAGTCTCAGTTTTTCACGGGCCTAGCAGCCAGTCTCAGGGCTGCACGTTATGGAATTACAAAGGTGTGGTGACCGCGAACATCACGAGCATCATAGTCGATTGCGCCCATAACGATTGGACGTGGATCGATGGCACGAAAACGGCTGGCGTGGCATCACCTCCAACACCTCAATTTGGTGCGTTTTCTCCCACCGCGCCAACCGTTACCCCGAACCCTTTTACCAATACGCCGGGAGCTCGCTACGGTGCTGCCGGTTGGACAGACAAGTTCGGCAATCTCTTTCTCTTCGGTGGCGACGGCTGGGAACTGTCCGGAAAGAGCCCGGCCGATACGCTGAATTCGGCGATGAATGACATGTGGGTTTGCGAGATGTTGGGGGATTTTTGCGAATGGCAGTTGGTCGGAGGCTATGACGCGACTGCGGTGGGCAGCGGCTCGACCGCCACGACCGTCGGCAAGGAAATTATCGCCGCCGCCCAGCAACAGGGTCCCCCGCCCGCAGTGGTCCCAGGAGGACGATTGGGCTCGGCGACGTGGACCGACAAGTCTGGAAATTTTTGGCTCTTTGGCGGTTCCAACGGCAACAATTTCCGAAATGATCTCTGGAAGTACAACACCACCGCGTTCAACGGCGGCAACTACACGGATACGGAAGGGCAGTGGTCTATGGTAGGAGGGAGCAACCTAACAGACCAACCCGGTACTTACACTGGGGGTACACCGTTTCCAGGTGCCCGCACAAACGCCGTCACCTGGACGGATGCCTCTGGAAATTTCTGGCTGTTCGGCGGTTACGGGTACGACGGCCAAACTCCCGCAGTCCTTGGATCACTCAACGATCTCTGGGAATACACCGCTGGCAACTGGGTCTTCGTCTCTGGCGGCAATACGAACAAGGCCAACCAGAATGGGAACTACGGCACGCAAGGATCCGCGGCATCGACCAATATGCCCGGCGGACGACAAGAAGCTGTCGGGTGGGCCGATGCCAACGGAAATCTCTGGCTCTTTGGCGGCGAAGGTCAAGACTCCGCCGGTACCGCATTCGGTATCCTCAACGATCTGTGGGTGTACAACATCGTCAGCAATCAATGGACGTTCGTGGCCGGGTCAACCTTGGCAAACCAGACTGGCACTTATCCGGCTCAACCGGTGGTAGGTGCTTCAAATACGACAGACGCAGCAGGGACCTGTGGACTGGCTATCGGCGACTCCGCGATTCCCTGTTCGCCTATTTCCCTTACCGGCGCTCTCCCCGGGTCGCGTTGGGGCGCAAGCGGCTGGATCGACGCCAGCGGAAATCTCTGGCTCTTTGGCGGTTGGGGTCTGGATTCGACAGGGACCAATGGTAACGGCGCCCTGAACGACTTGTGGGTCTACACTCCGAACTCCACAGCAGGCCAGCCAGGCACCTGGGCTTGGGTCAAGGGTTCGAACACCGGCGGCCAGAACGGCGTCTATGGCGACGAGTTGATCCCATATAAGACATACGAACTCTGGACCCCTGGCGGCCGCAGCAACTCGACCCACTGGGTCGACGGCAACAACCAGCTCTGGCTCTTCGGCGGGGCGGGCTACGATTCCACCAGCACCACCGGAAACGGCTACCTCAATGACATGTGGCGCTACCTGCCCTATCCATGATCTGGGTTCCGTGACTGCCATTTAATTCGACCGGCCTGGGTGCGAGTCCCGCAGCCAGGCCGGTTTCATTTTGATCGCCGCAATCGCTCTCAGATCGCGGTCAACCCCTTCTCGAACGACATCCCCGTCTTCTCTGTGTCCTCTGTGCCTCTTGCCTCTGTGCCTCTTGCCTCTGTGCCCTCTGTGTTGAAATCCTGCTCTCTCTTGCTTTTCTCTCCCACTGCGAAACTCCGCGCGCCCTCTGCGCCTCCGCGTTATCCTTATCTCTTTCTTCCGCTGTCCGCCCCGGATCCGCAGAGTGTCGCCCTTAAGTTGATGTCGTTCTCAAAATTTTATTCCTTCCTGTACACTCTTCCCTGTCATTTCGATTCTCTCAAAGGAGACTTCCATGTCCGAAGCCGCCACCACTGGCGCCGATTTTAAAAAGCAGCTCCGCGATGGCCACCCCAAGATCGGCCTGTTCCTCAACTCCCACAGCCCGACGGTCGCCGAGCAACTCGCGCACTCCGGCTACGACTGGCTCCTGGTCGACACGCAGCACGGCCCTATGGACTACGAACGCCTCTCCGCCATGCTGACCTCCATCGCTCTCGGTGGCGCCAAATCCATGGTCCGCGTAGGCGGCTACGACGACCGCCCCGGCATCCAGCAAGCCCTCGACATGGGCGCCGACGGCGTCCTCATCCCGTACATCAACACCGCCGAAGAAGCCCGCCAGGCTGTAAGCTGCACGAAATATCCCACCGCGGGCACGCGCTCGGTCTATTTCCCGCAGCGCAGCATGAACAAAGCCGGCCTGCTCGGTTACGCAGGCGCAGCCAACGACAATCTGATCGTCGCACTGCAAGTCGAAACCGCCGACTGCATCAAAAACATGGCCGAGATCGCCGCCGTCCCAGGCGTCGACATCCTCTTCCTGGGCCAAAACGATCTCTGCATGTCCATGGGCCTCTACGAGAAATACAAATTCCCCGACATGTACACCTCGCCCGAACTGGCCGCCGCCACCGACAAACTCGTCGCCGAAGCCCGCAAAAACAAAGTCATCCTGGGCCTCTTCCTCTTCGGCACCGCCCGCGTAGGCGAATTCCTGGACAAAGGCTTCACCTTCATCAGCCTGGGCAACGACCTCCACCACGTCCTGACGCAAACCGCCGCCTATATGAAGGATGTAACCGCCACCGCAAAAGAAAAATCCAAGCAGTGGCAACCTCGCCCCAGCGCGCTCCTCTAGTATTTTCTTGAATTTTTTTCCGGCACTTGTAGGGGCGCAGGACTCCTGCGCCCCATCTCGGCAACCAACTCAAATCCGTGCTCGCTTTTCCGAAACCCGCGCGGCCCCATAACACTCCGTCGGGTCCGCTGCGAAGCGACGAATTCCTGTCCCGTCCCTACTCGTCCAAATCTTTCTCCGGCCCGCGCTTCCCCCGAAAGAAATACGCCGCCGCCCCGATCACAATCGAAAAAAATCCTACCGCCCCCGCGATCAACGTGAACCCACCCCAATCCACCCGAGCCCCGGGCATGCCCGCAAACTTCGCCGACCAAACCGGCGCATATCCCAAAGCCACATGAGTGTAAGGACTACCCGCGGGAGTAGGCGTCCAAGGCGCGTAAAAACACAAAATCACCATCCCCAGCGCGAAGCAGAACAACGTGACGTTATAGAAAGTCTTCACGATCCTCGCACCCAACCACTACTTTCCGTGTTCGTCTAATTCCTATAGCCGCTCCAGTTTCGTCCTCTCCCCGGCCTGTACAGCTACTTGATCACCTCGAGACCATAGGACGGATGCTCAAACGTTCCGTCCATCTTGATCGGTACGATTTCTCCCTGATTCTTTTTCTTAAAAAAGGGTTCCGCGACCTTCAGCAATGCCGCCTTGATCCCTGTCGACCCCTTGGACAGCTTGCTATCCACGCGCAAATTTCCATGCAGATCGATTTTCTCGGTCAAGATCCCGTAAGTGCCATGCATGTGCGCCAGCGCTCCCGGTACTCCAAAATACAAATCCGTAAACGTCGCGATGGCATTCTTCATCTCGACGTGTCCCTTCATATTTTCCGCCACTTCTGCCGGCGGAGCCTCGGTCGGCTTTCCGCCTAAGGCCACCTGGCTCAGGTTGTCCACCGCCTCCTGCGTCGTCGGCTTGGTAAAATCCGCCGACCCAATCACAAAGTCGCCCTGAAGGTTCACGCGCTGGATAAAGTCCTGCTCCCCCGGCGGAACCTGCGCCTGCGCGCGAAAGTTCATCGCTCCCGTCATCGCCGGATGCTCCGCCTTCGCCAGCAGCCACAACCAATCCTGAATCGTGCCCTCGCTGTTGCGTCCCAGTCAGCGTAACCGTCTTGCCCGTCCACCCCGCCCTTATCAGCCACCTCCCCGTGCGCCGACAGCGACGTCTTCCCAAACTCCAAACTCACCGACTTCAGCGCCACGTCCCCATCCATCCCATTCACAGTCGCCGCAAATTCCGTCTTCAAATGCACCGCGTGCCCGTGAGCTGCGATCCACCTCAAAGTTCGGCACATCTGCATTGCCCTCCACCTCCAGTTGCTCCAACACGCCGCCAAACTTCCCGGCGGAGGACAATGTCCCCCCGACCGCCGCAAACGCTCCCAAGTCCGCATGCTCGAACACGTAATTCCCGGAAGCCGGAGTCTTCCCAGGATCATCCCGCCTCAACGGCCCAAATCGCCCGTCGGCGCGAATGTCCCCAGGAGGTGTCGGATTGCGCAAAGCCGCATGAAACGCCATCTCGCGTCCCTGCCCAGCCCCATTCAGCGTCAACTTATGAATCTCGAATTTCAGTGGTGGTGCACCAGGATCCCCGGAAGCAAACTCCAACACCGCCCCGTCCGCATTGATCTCCCCAATGATTACCTTCGTCTGACCCCCGCCCGCCCCGGCCTGCGATTCCTTCCCAGCTCGTTCGCTCCGCGGCGAAGCAAACACATGCAAGCCCTCGACTCTCACCCGCGGAATGCGCTTAGGAATCGTAAAGAAACCCACATAGCTGCCCTGAATCGTCAACCTATCGACGCTAGCAATCGCCGGCGCATCGCGGTCGCCGTTCCGCCGAAAGGTGACTCCTTCCATCACGCACCCCGGCGCAAAGTACGTGACCCGAAAGCTCTTAACCTCCACCGAACTGGCAAACGTCTGCTCCAGCGCCTGAACGACCGACTCCCGAGTGAACGGCCAATGCGTGGCAATCACCACGCCAGCAATTCCCAGCACCGCGACAACCACCATCGCAGCAATCTTGATCCACCGAATCTTGATCGAAAAGGCCAAGCGATGTCCCTCTTACCGTCCCGTGATTTCTTCCGCTATCGCTTCTTTAAGAACCGTCATCCTGAGCGCATCCGGCGAGGATGCGCGAAGCACCCCGAGGTGAGACCCGCCACAAAACTGTCCCCGCCAACACCGAACAACGCCCAATACAACGCCATCCAAGCAAGCCACACGCTGCCGCTTTGATGCTCCAAACCCGCGAACAGACTTCGAAAGCGGCGGCGCACGCTAACCCTGCATGGCCCGAGTATCGAGCTAACTCTCGAACGCCTTGCCTCCGCTTCGAAGCACCTCCAGCGCCACACGATCCTCTGGACACCAGGCAGATCATGAGAGTACATTCTCCGCAACGTCCCCTCCACCGCGACCTGCTAGGGAGGTCATCATGCGAATCCCCAACGCAGCAAAAAGCTTCTTTCACTCACACAAGAACGATCCCAAGCAACCCGAAGACCCATCCATCTTCGACTCCGGCATAGGAGACTGGATTCTCGACGCGGTAGCCGTAGCGTTGATCGTTCTGGTCGCAGGGACACTGGTGCGGTGGGCCTATCTAGCGATTTCCCGCTAGCACCCGATCTTCAGAGCGGTCTCCTAATGTTCGAGTGCCCGCACGCCGCGTGCATGTTGGTCCGTGTCCGTTTGGTCCGCGTCCGTATTGGTCGACGTTAATAGTGTTTCAGCTCGCCAATCCCGAGGACACTTCATTGACATCTGTCGGTTTCCGATATCCAATGACACCGCACACAGGCCAGTTCCCCCCGGAATCTCAAAGCCCCTAAGGAGAGACGATCGATGAAGAGAACTCTGACATTGTGTTTGGTCGGTTTCGTTCTGTTGGTGAGTGCCGCGCTGTCGCAAGCCCAGAAGGCTGGCGGGACCGAGAAGGCGGTAGCCGCACTCGAAGAACAATGGCTGCAATCGCAAAAGACGAACAATCCTGATCTCGTCGCACCGCTGCTGGCCGACAATTTCGTGACCACCTCGAGCGACGGCAAGGTTGCCAGCAAGGCCGAGATGTTGGCAATTGTGAAAGCAACCAAATATTCCAGCGCGGAGTATAGCGATGTGAAGGTGGCTGTTTTTGGCGATACGGCCATCGCGACCGGCGGCGAGAAATTGAAGGGCACGGATCCGTCGGGTAAGCCGCTCGACGTGAATGAGCGTTGGACCGATACCTGGGTGAAGATGCCAAGTGGAAAGTGGCAGTGCGTCGCCAGTCATCAGTCGCCAATCAAGTAACCGCCGGTCAAGTAACCGAAGGCCGAAAAATGGAATGGCCGCCGTACTCGGCGGCCATTTCTGTTCTCTACGCTAAGTCCCAATGAACCGGATTACCAAACGTAAAAAGCACCAAATGTGACCGACAAGGGTGATCAAGAAGGCTGATCAAGAAGGGTGATCAGGCGAGAATGATGCGTTACCCGACGGTAACCGGCGCGCCATGCGAGAACCACACCGAAGTAGCCAGCGCCGTCATTTCCAACGGTTCGCTGGCAACCACAAACTCCAGGCCAACCCCAAATTTTCCGTCCGCCAACTCGCTGCAATACACCACGCGCGCCGCAGCGGTGAAATGAAATCCAGGTATCGACACCAGAATCGTCTCCCCCAGCGGCCATGCGCTTCGCGAAATCACCTTCACGCCGCGCGAACTCACATCCGCGGTCAGGCCGGTTTCGACTCCTACTTTCTCCTGCTTGCCCACAAGCAATGCCGTAACCTTCATGTCGATGCGATTTTCCGCGCGCATCGCTGCATACATCTGTCGTGTCATCGGTCAGCCTCCGGAACACAATTCCCCAGGGGACAACCGCGGCCGCAGCCCTGCTGGGACAAGCCGCCGCGCTAGTGACCCATCATAATCACGGAAACCGCACCAAGGTAACCAATCCGCAACCCCTGCTGTCGAAAACGACATCATGCCGGTCGCTTCCACGCCTGCCCACGACACTTCCGTCTGTGACTTGCCAACACGAAACAAACAAAGAAAATACATTTCCGTGGCAATTCAGTTTCTTCGCTGGCTTATCCCTACTACCGTCCTCGGTCCTACAACAGAGCCGACGGCGCACAACGGAAACCCCTAACACAGTGCAGGTGTGTCCCTGCCATACAACCCCTTCACGGAACAGTTCTGGAAATTACCCGGCGCGGCCGGCACACCAGTAAGCCTCAAAGAGAAAAGGAGAAATCGCATGGAACCCAGCTTCAATATCACGATCACGCCAAAGGAACGCGTGCAGGCGTCTCGGATTTTCACGCGCAAAACTCGCATTGGTACGATCTCACTCATCGCAGGTGCTGCTTTGCTGGTGCTGCCGGCCGCGGTGCTCCGCGCTCAGGAGAAGGATGACGATTCGCGGCCATTTCTTCCCGCGCACGTTCGAGTGCTATCCACCATCCCGGGCAATGGCGACTTGAACCCTTATGGTGTGGCCTTCGTACCTGCTAAGTTTCCAAGCGGGGGAGCGGTTAACCCTGGCGACATTCTGGTGTCGAACTTCAACAGCAAAGCCAATCTCCAGGGCACCGGCACTACCATCGTAAGAATCCAAGGCAGCGGACCGGCGTCCGTCTTCTTCCAGGGGACGGCGCCTTTGGGCCTTTCCACGGCCCTGAACATCCTGCGCGCGGGCTTCACGCTCGTAGGCAACTTTCCCTCGCCGGATTTGTCGGGCAGCTGCGCCACGGCGCAGGCCGGTTCGATCCTGGTGATCAACAAGAACGGCAAGCAAGTGGGCAGCATCGCCGATCCGTCCATCGACGGCCCCTGGGATTCCGCGCTCTTCGACGAGGGCAAGTCGGCCAAGTTTTTCGTCGCGAATGGATTGAGCGGCACCATCGTGCGCCTGGATCTCATCGTCAACTCCGGCGGGGTGTCCTTAAAGAAGGCCACGCAGATCGCCTCCGGTTACGGGCATCAGTGCGATCCGGTTACGTTCGTGGACGCACCCACGGGACTGGTGTATGACCCGAAAAAGGATGTTCTGTTTGTCGCTTCGACGGTCGATAACGCCGTCTTCGAAGTTTCGGATGCCGGCGATCGAACGCACGACAACGGCATGGGGAAAGTTATCTACCAGGACCCTGCGCACCTGCACGGTGCCCTGGCGATGACGATGGCTCCCAATGGGCACCTTCTTGTCAGCAACAATGACGCGTTCAACGTCGACCAGAACCAGCCGAGTGAAATTGTCGAGTTCACGACCGAGGGCAAGTTTGTCAGAGAAATATCGGTGGATCAGAATACCGGCGGCTCCTTTGGACTGAACGTGACGGGCTCGGACGACGATGCGGGCCGGTTTGCTTTCGTCGATGACAACGTCAACGCTCTCTCGATCTGGAGCTTTCAGCTGCCATAACCCACGCTTCTTGCGTTTGCGTTAACACGACGAGCGCCTGCGGCCGCGGAAATGCCTGATGTCTGTCGGGGATTTCCGCGGCCCGGGCATTAGTGTGTTTGCGCTTTGGGGTTGGCGCCGTTGCTGTTGGTGTCTTGGGCTTGGTGCTGGCGATCGGTCGTTGCGGGGTTGTCCTCGTTATCGCGTTTGTGAAACAGGCTGAGGAGGAGACGGCTCGTCTGGGCATCGTCTTCCTCTTCTTCGGCCCTTTGCTCGCGACCGAGGGCGGAGAGGCTGTTGAGGAGGAGTTGGGAGATGTAGGCGAGGGCCACGGCGTCGCGGCGGGTGATGCGTTTGTGGGCGAGTTGCTTGACGAGATTGCCGAGGAAGGCGTTGACGGAACCCGCGGATGTGAAATCTCCGACGTTATCGAGGAGTTCGTTAGCGGCGGCTTCGTTCTGGAGGCGGCGTGCTTTGATTTGCTTGCGAACGTGATGGGCACAGAGGGTGGAGTTGGGGTCGGCGGTGAACATCTGGCAGCGATGGCCTTTGCCGTTGATGTGCTGGCAGGGGGAGAGAGCCGGGGATTCTGGGACGATTGCGGTGGAGAGGGTCACCCCACCCCCGGTGGTTTTTGTGTAGTGATTTGATTCCATGGGAGTTACCTCGCGAAATGGCGCAGTGATTTGATTTTAGAAGAGATAGCAGAGAGAGTCTGCTCGTTGATGGAACGAGGGTGAACCGAAGGTCGATCGTTGCTGGGTCGGTCGTTGCTGGAAAGACGCTCAGGATGAAGGTGAGTTGCTATCTTCATGCGCAAGCGTAGCATGAATTATACTGAATGTTAAATGATAACTTATCTGCTATTCGAACGATCTATGGAAAAGCGCTGATTTGAAAGCGAACCTGGGATTCCGCGGAGCCGGATGGCGGTGCCGTTTGTTTTCCAAAGGCCATGCGTTTGGCATTCGTTTTGTTTTTGGTTCTAATTGTTCCGGTACTTGCATTTTCTCGTCTGGGATGCTTGCCAACGTACAGCACGATTGTTTCAGGTGATCCATTCTCAAGATCAAGATGGGAGCCTTCTTGTGCTACTCTCAACTCTGGTTTCCTCCCATTCATATCAGTTATTCCGCAATCTCCGAATGCGGCGGCCAGCGCTTCAGCGGCCTTCCGAGTTCCCGGTGATGAGTCTCGGCGGACTGCCAGCGTTATACCCCATCCATTCTGGCCATACGCCTCAGACATAGACTAGTTTGAGACTTGCCCTAGCAAGAATCCGATAGTACTAACGAAGAGTCTCGTTTCCTGCACATCGTTAGGATCATGAATGCTGGCCAGATCGGTCTTAATCTCGACTTTCTGCCCCGCGAAGGGCTCCATCGCAGTAACGAATAAGTGTGCCTTTTCCATTAAACGCTCGCTTCTTGGCAACACTAAGAACTGGAGCCTTGAAAGCTTCTTTTGGGCATCGTCCGCTTGCTTGGCTAGAGCGACCACTTTCTGTTGGGCCTTTCCAGCCGCCACTCCAGCCGCCTCCGCAGAAGCTTTCGCGCTGGCAGACGCTGACGCTGCTCCCTTGGCGGAGTCTTTAGCATCGCCAGCTTCTCTAGAGAGCAGCGACACACGTTGCTCATTAACTTTCCTGATCTCAGTTTCCACCTTCCCAGCTTGGACACTTATGTACAGCTCGCCACTAACTCCAGCCGCAACTAGCCCCGCTCCCAGCATTCCCAACACGAACAACAATAAGCTAGGTTTCTCTGGCGGATGCGCTATTCCGAGCCCAAAGTTGTTTATCCCCTGCCTAAATTCATGTAACTCCTTGCGGTATTCGCAGATTACGAAGACCACTTCTAACACAACACCGATAACCGCTAGGAGTGTCCAAAAACTCAGCCATCCGTCGAGCGAAGAGCGATAACTATCGAGGTTGTCGAGTATTGTCTTGAGAGCAGAGTCGTCCATCAAAAACTTCGCGATGAACGCCATTGCTATTCGTTTTCCGGCAGCATTGTAATCCTACTGTCTATACATCTTAAGGACTGTGATTAGCCCATAAACAGCTTACAACCACAACGCCAAAGCTGCGACAGTGGACGCGTACGGTGTACAGAAGGAAGACGAATGAACTCAAGGTGCCGTTCAGAGTTGGTCGCGGAATCGGTAAACGCCAGGCGGCTACCAGCGACTATTCCATGCTGATGTGCATTGCCTGACTGAGCTATCATCCGAATCTGGAGGTGCGCGGATGGCAGGACGGCCTCGACGGTCCATTCCCATGTCTAGCTCGCGCCGGCGGCCAGTCACCGGAGAAAAACCACTTACCGGCGCGGTCGCTGTCGTTGCCGGCGCGACACGCGGCGCGGGGCGCGGCATCGCTCGGGCGCTCGGAGAAGCGGGCGCGACGGTCTATTGCACTGGGCGAAGCGTGCGTGGCAACCGCTCCCCGTACAATCGTCCTGAAACGATTGAAGAGACAGCCGAAATGATCAGTGCGGCCGGCGGCTCCGCGGTCGCAATTCGCGTCGATCACAGCGTGGAGGAAGAGGTCGCGGCCCTCTTCCAACGAGTGGAACGCGAGCGTGGTCGCCTCGATGTGCTGGTGAACAGCATCGCCGGCGAAGACCCCTTGATGGCGCAGTGGTGCTTTTTTTGGAAGACGGATCTCAAGAATGCGGAGGCAGCCCTCCGGCAGTCGCTCCTGTCTCACATCATCACCGCCAAGCATGCGGCTCCCTATATGATTCGCAACCGGGGCGGGCTCATTGTGGAAGTGACGGAAAACGACGTGCTCAGCGCGGGAGGCAATCCTGTTACGCAAACGATTAAGCTCGCGCTCAAAGGGTTGGCTCTCAACATGGCGGCAGAACTACGTCCGCATGGCGTAGCTGCGGTTGCGGTTACCCCCGGTTTTCTCAGGTCGGAGACGATGCTGGAGAGATTCGGCGTCACCGAAGAGACTTGGCGCGAAGGCGGGAAGAAAGACCGGAACTTCCTGGAATCGGAGTCGCCGTTGTTTGTGGGTCGCGCGGTTGTAGCACTGGCCGGAGATCCGGCGATCCTAGAGCGTTCGGGACGGCTTTTCAGCTCCTGGGAACTGGGGCGTGAATACCGATTCACGGACGCCGACGGACGGCGGCCGGACTGGGGCGCGAGTGAACTCGACTTCTCCAAGCATCCCGAAGAGTTGCTGCAGCTACTGAGGACTGGTTCAGAGATCCAGCTTCGGTGGTTGAGCGAACTGCAGCGAAAGACGAAGCACTTTCTCACCCAGCTGCCAAAGACGAAGGCCAAGGCTGTCCGCGGGACGCGGACGGGATAGCCCAGGATTGAACACCTATACTTGGGACCCCGGCGAACAGTAACTTCAAGACCCAGGTTCAAACTGCGAACCTGGGGCACCCGGCCGATAGTCGGGAGGGAAGACGAAGAGTTTCTTCAGGGGCCAAAGCCCAGTGAGGGCTGCTTCTAAATGTCGGAGCTGAAGCTCCGACCCCCTAAAGAAGAGTCGTCAACCCGAGAAGTGGATCCCTCCACTGCGCGGAGTGATTCAGAACCAGTTATTGCGGCGCTTATGCGGCCGCGGCGGGCCGACTTTTTACTATGCCTGCTGCGCCGTTGTCAGAGTGCAACAGCGGGAAGCTCTTGGTCAGGAATTCCCTTACGTTGAGGCTGATTTTGTCGCGGACTCCGCGGAATGCTTCGCGCTTCTGTTCAGGCGTGCCGATGGCTTGCTCCGGATCGGTCAGGTTCCAATGACTTACGTTGCGGCAGAAGGGCCACACCGGGAATTTTTCCGTGGACGAATCGCAGAGGGTGACTACGAACGAGAAGGATTCCTTGAAAAATTGCCCGATGTCTTTCGGGTGCTGAGAGGAGATATCTACGCCTACCTCGTTCATGACTTCGAGCACCAGCGGATCTCGCTCGATGGACTGGACGGCGGTGCTGGCGACCACCACTTGATCGCCGGCGAAGGCGCGAAGAAAACCCTCGGCCATCTGGCTGCGAGTGGAGTCTCCGGTGGAGAAGAACAAGACTTTGGGCTTGCGTTTCACGGCTGGCCCTCCTTACTGCGTGGTTCTAATTCGAGGTCCATGCTACTCGAAGGTTTAGCCGCGGGGCATCGGGCGAACGCGGTACGGTTCCGTACGAAAAATTGTTCAGATATTCATATGGGAGGGGGAAGGCTTGCGGAGGCACAGGTGACGAGAGGTCAAAGGGTCGATGGGATGTCTACTAGGCAGGAACGTCGCCGCTGTCGAGCGGGAAGACGACCGACGGTTACCAGCGTTCTTCGGGGCTGTTCTGGGTATTGCGAATCACGTAGTCCAGCAGCGCGGACGCGGACACGCGAAGTGTCTGCACCGTAACAAAGACCAGCGATACGCAGAGGGGAATTTCGTACAAGGCTTTCAACGCGTGGTGTCCTCCACCACATGTGAGATTAGAGTCTGCGTGCGCCTAGAGGAATGGAACGTCGGGCACAATCGGTAGTTCCCTTCCTGGCCTGGATGGATAGTACGAAAGTTGGGGCGGGGGAAAGGCGGGATTATTCGCGCGGCGTGAGCTGTCAAGCGACTGCGTAGAACATTACATCAAAGAGGGGCGCGCACCAGCGCGCCCCTGCATTTGCGCTGATACGACTAGCGGTGATAGCCGCCATAGTAGCCGTGGCCATAGTAACCGCGACCATAGTAGTAACCACGGCCGTAGTAGCCCCCCCAGCCATAGCCGATGCCAACGTAGGGATAATAGTAGCCGGGATAGTAAGCATACGGCGGATAAGCGTAGGCCGGATAGGCGTAACCCGGGTACGCATAGCCCGGACCGGGGTACGCATAGCAAGGACCGTCGGAGCCACAGTTGCCAGGCTGACCGCCGGCGTAAGGCCCAGAGGCACGGTATCCGCGCCCGGGATTATAGTCGCGCTGGTCAACCGGCAGAAACGCATGCTGACTCGGCGTGGTATCGACAGTCACCGGGTCAACGAGGCGGAAGCTGAGCGGCGTCTCCGGCCCGACGACCGTGGGACGACCACGCGTGAGGAGCACTGCGCCGATGCCCGCTGCGGCGCCGGCTCCAGCGCCGATGGCGGCGCCTGTGCCCCAACCAGCGGCGGCACCAATCGCCGCCCCCAGAGCGGTCGTGCCGGCAATGGTGGCGGCGTCGGCTCCGTGCGATGTGCCGCCGGAACCCTTCCACAATTGGGTGAGAATGGGGCGTTGCTGGCCGTCGACCAAAGTGAGGTCGGTAAGCTCGATGCCGAGCTGCGAGGTGCCCTTCACGCGGCCCGCTTTTTGCGCGGCCTCCACTTGGCCGGTGACGGTTTGGCCGCGACGCGCGACCACGTAGCCGTTCACCACGATGGGAGATTGCAGCGTGGCGGTGACGCGGTCGCCCACCTGGTTGTGGTCACTGGAAAGATAATCGTTGATGCGCACTTGGAGTACCGTGCCCGCGGGAATCGTCAGCGTCGCGGGCGGCGGTTGCACTGGCACGGACGCGCGTGGTGCGCGGGGCGTAGCGCCTGGCCCTGGAGCGTTGCGATATGGACCGTTGTTTGGATAAGGCGGATTCTGGTTTGGCGCGGGACCGTTTTGCGGGTAGCCGTTTGGCCCGGGGGCATTCTGGTCCTGCGGCGGGAGATCCTGGTCGGGGTCATATTGATCCGGCGAAGGAGCATGCGCGCGCGGCCCACCTTGCGACGGATAGTCGCTCGCGTAAGGCGGCTTGTCGGCGTCCTGCGGCGCGTACTTGGGCTTTGGGCGTGAGTCGGGCGGCGGGGCTTGCTGCTGGTCCGGAGGCGGCGGAGCCTGGTTCGCCTGAGGCGGTGGTGGAGCTTGGTTTTGCTGCTGTTGGGACTGGTCCTGGCGCTGCGGATCGGTTTGTTGCTGGGCTTGATCCGGTCGTTGTTGCTGCGGGTCCTGCTGGGCTCGCGCGGCGACGCTGAGGCACAGACCGAGCGTAAGCGCGCACAAAACGCGCGCTAGCCAAATCGCTTCCTTGTTGATGTTGAAACTCGACATGGTGTCTACTCCCGTAACTCCCGCCCGTGCTTCGGATCCCGGGCGGTTCCATCAATTCGATGCAGGCGTCCGAGGTGGAGATGTATCTCGTTCATAACAGGTAGCTTGCCTTTGGGCTGCGCATACACCTCTGGCACCTATTCATCAAACCCGGCGCTTCGAAAAAAGTTTCTCGGCGTCATTCGCTCTTTCGCCGAACCGGCGAATGTGGCCCGTTACATCTGGCCGTCGATGCCCATCCACAGGTTGATGGTGTTCAGCTCTTCGCGACCCGTGGCTTTGAGATAGCAGAACAGTTGCATGCGGTACGCGGCGTGACCGCTGAGGACTACGTTCACCAGAAACGATCCGCGCGTCATCTTGTTGCCAAACATGTCCACTTCGGTGCGGAAATCGGCGTCGGTCCAGCTGGCGAGTCGTTGCGCGTATTCGTCCGACTGTTTCTGGATCGCGGCGACCGCTTGGTCGAAGCTCATCGCTTTAGAGGCAGCGTCGGCGGGGCCCCAAAGAGCCATCATCGCTTCGCGAGTGAAGACTCCGGCTTTGGCTGCGGTGAGTTGCGTGGGACCCATGATGGCCATGTATTGCAGCAGTTCGAGGATGCTGCGCTGCTTCGGCGTGGGCCGGTAGTCGAGTTTCGATTTGTCTATCTTGCCGATCAGGTGAAGGAGGATGCGTATTTCGCTCTGGAGGGACGAGATCAGTTCTTGTTTTGTGAGGACCATAATGGCGCCATGGTAACACCGAAACAGGAGCAGGCGGCAAGAGTCGATTTGAGATCGTAGCGGTTGATCGACCAAGATTTGAGTTGAGTGCCAAGTTGGGGCGCAGCCGTGCTGCGCCCCTGCAAGACACACTTGGCTAGCTAGATGCGTGCGCCCTGGAAAATACCCCTTGCTTACCGAGGGGAGCTGCCGTACAGTCACCTAGGAAACCGATATGAGCAAACCGAACGACCTCGTTCAAGGCACCCTGGATCTACTGCTCCTGAAAATTCTGGCGCTGGAGCCTTTGCATGGATGGGCGATCAGTCTTCGCCTGAAATCCATTTCCGGAGACGTGCTGCAGGTCAGCGAAGGATCGCTTTACCCTGCGCTGCACAAATTGGAGCAGGAGGGCTGGATCACGGCCGAGTGGAAGCAGACGGAGAATAACCGGCGTGCGAAATTTTATTCGCTCACACGACTGGGAAGGCGACAACTCGAATCGGAAGCGGCGAACTGGCAGCGGCTATCCACGGCCATCTCGCAGGTTATTCAGCTAACCGAGGGCCAGCTTTTCGAGAGCTAGGAGAAGTTATGCGCATGGAACATTGGTGGTTCACGGTCCCGTTGAAGCTGAAGGCGATCCTGCGGGGTCGCAAGGCGGAGCACGAACTGGATGAGGAGCTCAAGTTCCACCTCGAACGCAAAATCGAGGAAGGCATCGCCAATGACCTTTCCCCGAAAGAGGCGCGCTACGCGGCGATGCGCGCAATGGACGGACTGGAACAACGCAAAGAGCAGATGCGCGACATGCGGGGACTTCACTGGCTGACGGATTTCGTCGACGACGTGCGCTATGCGATCCGCAGCCTGCAACGCACACCCGGACTCGCGGTATTCGTGGTGCTTACGCTGGCGCTGGGAATCGGGATGGTCTCGTCGACGTTCAGCATGGTGGATGCGGTGATCTTCCGGCCGTACCCGGTGCCGCATCCCAGCGGCGTGGTCACGCTGGTGAGCACCACGCACGATAGCAGCGTCGACAATTTCTCCTATCGCGAGTATCTGGACATCCGCGACAAGACCAAGAGCTACGACGGCGTGATCGCCAACAAAGTTATGGAAGCCGTCGGCTTCAGCGCCGAACCTGGGGCTACGCCTCGGGTCAAGGGCGGAATGCTGGTTTCCGGCAACTTCTTCCACATGCTTGGCGTGGAGCCGCGTCTGGGTCGAGGTTTTCGGGAGGACGAAGATCAGGTGCCGGGTCGCGATGCAGTGGTGGTGCTCGGGCCGGACTTCTGGAAGCACGAATTTGCCAGTAACCCGGGCGTCATCGGCAAGCAGATTCGCCTGAACGGCGCGAACTTCACGGTGATTGGTGTCGCACCGGAAACGTTCCCAGGGATGCAAATATTCGCGCATCCCGACTTCTATACCCCGCTAGCGATGGCGCGTGTGTTTTCGACCAACCGCCAGAAGAATTTCTTCGAAGACCGCGACGATCGCGAGTTAAATGTAAAAGCGCGTTTGAAGCCAGGCACGCCGCTGCAGCAGGCGCAAAATGAACTCGCGGTGCTGGCGAAAAATTTCGAAAGTGAATATCCGAAGCTCAATCACAACCGCGGCGCGGCGGTGCACACGCAGTTCGAAATGCGCACGCAAAACGACGACATTAACTGGAAATTCGCCGTGATCATGGTGATCCTGTCGCTGGCGGTCCTGCTGGTGGCGTGCACCAACGTTGCCGGACTCCTTTTGAGTCGCGCTCGCTCGCGAACCCGCGAAATCGCGGTCCGGCTGGCGATTGGCGCCGGGCGTTTCCGCCTCATCCGTTTGTTATTGACCGAGAGCCTGATTCTGGCGGGCTTGGGTGGATTGGCCGGGACCTTTATCGGGTACAACCTCCTGGAGGGTTTCCACACGCATCAAGCTGTCATATTTATGACCGATTTGCCGATGTCGATGCCATTCCGGATGGACACCCGCGTGCTCCTCGCATGCCTCGCGCTCTCCGTCTTGAGCGCGCTCCTGTGCGGCCTGGTGCCGGCGCTCCAGAGCACCCGCCCGGACCTGGTGAATGGGCTCAAGTCGGCCGACGCGGACGTGCCCGGACGCAAACGCTTGTGGGGCCGAAATGTATTGGTGGTGGCACAGGTTGCCGCGTCCTTGATGCTGCTCACGGCGGCGTTCCTGATGGTGCGCGGTTTCCAGCATGGAGCGCTGGAGACCACCGGTTTCGCGAAAGATCATCTGCTGATGACCAGCTTCGATCCGCGTCTGGTGCAGTACAGCCCAGCCCAGACGCAGCAATTTTATAAGCTGCTGGCCCAGCGCATGCGGGAAGTGCCCGGAGTGCAGACCGCGGCTCTGACGCAAAACGTTCCGCTCGGGCAGGACTTCTTCGACTTTGACGGCGTGGCCTTCGTGCCGGAAGGATTTCAGATGCCGGCCGATCGCGAGAATTTCAGTTCGATGATGGATACCATTGATGAAGGGTACTTCCAGACGATGGGGATTTCGATTTTATATGGCCGCGGTTTCCTGGCGTCCGATACCGCGGACGCGCCGCGCGTTGCCGTCGTAAATGAGCAGTTCGCGAAACACTATTGGCCCGGAGCGGATGCGGTGGGCAAGCACATTCGGCTCGAGAGCAGCGACGGCACGCCGGTGGAAATCGTAGGCGTCGCGCAGACCATCAAGTATCAGACGACCACCGAAAAGCCAGTGGATTTCCTGTATATGCCGCTCGCCCAACATCCGATCGCGCGAATGACCTTGATGTTGCGGTCGAGCGGCGATCCCCTGCAATTGGTCAGCCCGGTGAAGGATGTTGTCCGGACCCTCAATCCGAATCTGCCGCTGCTCGAGACGCGGGCCTACGAAGAGTTCTACCTGAACAAGGCCGTGAAAGCGCCACGCACAGCCAGCGACCTGGTGGCTGCCATGGGCGTCGTTGGCCTCGTGCTGGCCGTCGCCGGTTTGTATGGACTGGTGGCCTACAACGTGAGCCGCCGAACCCGCGAGATCGGTATCCGCATGGCCCTTGGCGCGGCAAGCTCGGACGTGCTGCGGCTGATGATGGGCAAAGGCCTCGTGCTGGTCGGGATAGGAACGGCGATCGGGCTGGTGATGGGTTTCGCCCTCGAGCAACTCATGAATTCCATGCTGTTCGACGCCGGCGGCGTCGACGTCCTGGCTTATGTCATCGTGGTGCCATCGATGTTCCTGGTGACCATGCTGGCGGCCTACATCCCCGCGCGAAGGGCTTCGCGGATTGCGCCGACACAGGCGCTGCGCTACGAGTAGATCGTTCGCGAACGGCTGATCTGCTGCGCAGGCTTGCCGAAGGCAGAATTTGTCTCTTGGCTTCGACTGTCCTTTTTCTGAGTTATTGATTTTCAATCCAGGTTAGCTTCCAAGGATTGACACCGCGCTGTTCCGACGGTACCTTGACCGCGGCAAAACCTACCTACATTTGAGAGGAGAATAGTTTGTGACCCACCTACATCGTTTGATTCTTGCAGTGTGCTTGTTGTCTTCCGCGATGGTTCTCAGTTCGTGCAACTCCACGAATACGACGCCTTCACAACCGGCGGCGGTCGATAATCGCGCGGCGGATGAGGCTGCAATTCGGGCAGCGGATGTCGAATGGTCGAAGGCCGCTGGAGGCAAAGATCCGGCGTTGGCAGCTGCGTTTTATGCGGATAGCGCGGTGCTGATGGCGGCGGGCGCGCCGATCACGACCGGGAAGGACGCGATCCAGAAGGCGTTTGCGGGAATGATGACGGATCCGAAATTTGCGCTTTCGTTTGCGCCTACCAAGGTGGAAGTGTCGAAGGCGGGGGACCTGGCTTATGAGATTGGGGATTATGAGATTACGTTTAGCGACAAGAAGGGCAAGCCGGTGACCACGAAGGCGAAATATGTGGTGGTGTGGGGAAAGCAGGCGGACGGGAGTTGGAAGGCGCTGGTGGATGCGCCGGGTACGACGACGAATTGAGTTAGAGAGCGAGGGGCAGAGGCCTAAGAGGGACGGGCTGGAAAGAAAGCCCGCCCCTACATTCCGAGCGGGAGTCAAGGTTTCACGGAGTGGCATTGGGCGGGGTTGCGGCGCTGCCGCGGAGGTCGGGACGGCGTCGGCTTGGGGCTGGCGGCTTGAGGAATGGCTCGCCGGGCTGAAGCCCGGCGCCTACATAAGAGCCGAAGAACAGCACGGTGGTTCGCTAGGCATGACTGTTACACGAGTGTTAAAATTGGGCGTGAGGATTGGCCATGTCGCCTAAGACGCTTTACGAAAAGATTTGGGATAGCCACGTGGTGCACGAGTCGCACGACGGGAAGCCTGCGCTTATTTATATTGACCGGCATTTGATTCATGAGGGGACTTCGCCGCAGGCGTTTGCTGGGTTGAAGGCGGAGGGGCGCACGGTGCGGCGGCCGGATCTTACGTTTGCGGTGATGGATCACTCGGTGCCTACCGTCAGCAAGGAGCGGTTGCTGCCGATTGTGGATACCGACGCGCGGTTGCAGTTTGAGGCTTTGGAGAAGAATTGCCGCGAGTATGGCGTGCGCTTGTTTGATATGAACAGCGCGAATCAGGGAATCGTGCACATTATTGGTCCGGAGCTGGGGATTACGCAGCCTGGGCAGACGATTGTTTGTGGGGATAGTCATACGTCGACGCACGGGGCGTTTGGGACTTTGGCGTTTGGGATTGGGACGAGTGAAGTGGAGCATGTGCTGGCCACGCAATGCCTGACGCAGTCGCGTTCGAAGACTATGAATATTGTGGTGAATGGCAAGCGGCCTCGGGGCGTGACCGCAAAGGACATTGTGCTGGCCATCATCGGGAAGATCGGGATCAGCGGCGGCAACGGTCATGTAGCGGAGTACCGCGGCGAGGCCATTCGCGGGTTGTCGATGGACGGGCGGATGACGGTTTGCAATATGACGATTGAGGGTGGGGCGCGGGCGGGGATGGTGGCGCCTGACGAGACAACGTATGCGTACCTGGAGGGGCGGCCTTTTGTGCCTCGGGGGAAAGCGTTTTTGGAGGCGGTGGAGCGGTGGAAGTTGTTGCGGACCGATGACGACGCTAAGTTCGATACCACCGTGGAATTAAATATGAGGGATATCGCGCCACAGGTTACCTGGGGGACGAACCCGGGCATGGTCAGCGGGGTCACTTCGCGGGTGCCGGATCCCTCGTCGTTTGCGGATTTGAACGATCAGAAGGCTACCGAGCGGGCGCTGGTTTATATGGGGTTGAAGGCTGGGACGCCGATCGTGGATATTCCTATCGATCGCGTGTTCATCGGATCTTGCACCAATTCGCGCATTGATGATTTGCGCGCCGCGGCACATTTGGTTGCGGGGAAACATGTGGCGCGATCGGTGAAGCAGGCGCTGGTTGTGCCTGGGTCGCGTGGGATTAAGAATCAGGCGGAGAAGGAAGGGTTGGACAGGATTTTTACGGATGCTGGATTTGAGTGGCGCGATGCGGGTTGCAGTATGTGTATCGGGATGAATGCCGATGTTTTGCCCCCACATGAGCGGAGTGCCAGCACTTCCAATCGGAATTTTGAGGGGCGGCAGGGACGGGATTCGCGGACGCATTTGGTTAGCCCGGTGATGGCGGCGGCAGCGGCGATTGCGGGGCATTTTGTGGATGTGCGGGAGTTCGACGTCGCGAATGTGGAGTGATGGAACGAAACGGCTGGGAGTGTTTCCTCAGGGGCTGAAGCCCATCGCGGGTATTGGGCTACTGTCGGAGCTGAAGCTCCGACCCCTGGCACTTTTGCAAGAGCGTTTCGAGAGTAACAGACTGAATTAGCAGGCCGAATCGAAGATGGCGAGCTAAACTCGCCGCTTCAAGTGCGAGGAACGAATGCAGCCGTTCACGAAACATACTGGGATGGTGATGCCGTTGGATCGGGTGAATGTCGATACCGATCAGATGGTGCCGAAGCAGTTTTTGAAGGCGCTTACGCGGGAGGGTTTTGGGCGGATTTTGTTTTATGACTGGCGGTATTTGGCTGGGGAGAAGCCGAATCCGGAATTTGTTTTGAATTTTCCGCGGTATCGGGGAGCGTCCGTGTTGTTGACGCGGGCTAATTTTGGTTGTGGATCGAGCCGCGAGCATGCGCCCTGGGGCGTTAAGGATTATGGGTTCCGGGTGATTTTGTCGCCTAGTTATGCGGACATTTTTTATAACAATTGTTTCAAGAATGGGATTTTGCCGGCTACTTTGACCGAAGAGCAGATCGAGGAATTGTTCAGGCGCACCGAGAAGGAAGAGGGTTACTCGCTTACTGTGGATTTGCCGAATCAGACGGTTAGCGATGCACATGGATTGGTTTACCGGTTTGAGATCGCTCCTTCGCGAAAGGAAATTTTGTTGAAGGGACTCGATGATATCGGGACGAGCTTGCAACATGCCGAGAAGATTGATTCTTACGAAAAAGCGCACGCGGCGACCGCGACGATGTATGAGGCTGTGGATGTGAAGAATTATTCCAACGGGCGATAGCGCGTTTGTCTTACATCAAAGACGGAACGCCGCATGGACGGTGAGAATAGGTGGTTAGAACGGAGCTGCGCGGTTCGACGCTGACACAGACAAGAGTGTCTGTGCTACTTAGAGACGCCACCACATTTCAAAATAGATGCGGCCCTCGAAGACGGGCTCCGGAGATTCTGGAGCGGCTGGGGCACCCAGCAATTCCGCCAGCAAGATTCCGCTCAGCACGAAAATTGCCCCTACGATCGAGCGCGGACTCAGGTGCTCACCAATCATTACGTACGATGTGATTACGGCTACGACTGGTTCCAGCGTGAAGATGATGGCGGCGTGACTTGGCGTGGTGTATTGCTGCGCCCAGAGTTGGATGGAGAAGGCTGCGGCGGTGGCGAAAATGGCGCAGACGGCAGTGCCTGCGTAGAGTTCCCAGCGGAATGCGAAGCGTGGGGCTTGCCAGCCCAGGGCGCCCAACGAACCTGTGGCGATCCATGCGAGTGCGGCGCAGGCCGCTACCTGCAACACGCTTAACGCACCGTGCGAATGTTGCTGCGTGTAATCTCCCACCAAGATGATGTGGACGGCGTAGAGCGTGGCGGCTGCGAAGGTGAGCACGTCGCCGTGATTGAGATGGGAAATGCCTTCGGCGGGAACGGTCAGGAAATATAAGCCGATTAGTGCGCAGAACGCTCCCGCATATGCCCAGCGGGCTAGATGTTTGCGCCAGAAAATGGCTAGCAGCAGTGGGACGAGGACGACGCTGGAACCGGTGACGAATCCGGATTTCGCGGGCGTGGTGTATTGCAGGCCGGCGGTCTGGAAGGCATAGCCGCCGAACATGAAAAAACCGAGGGCGGCGCCGGCGAGGAGCTCTTCCCTTTTCAGGTTGCGGAGGACGCGCGGGCGGAACGCGGCCATGAGCACTGCGGCGATGGAAAAGCGGACGGCCAGGAAGAGGAAGACGGAGGCGTGGCCGAGCGCGCTTTTTACGACGACGAAGGTGGCGCCCCAGAGCAGGGTGCAGAAGGCCAGCGCGAGATCGGCTTTTGCGCGCTTGGAATTTTCGGTAGGGTTCGCGGGCGCGTGGCTCAAGGGGCGACAGATTAGCTGGAGGGAATATGTAATACAACCGGGATTGAGGGCACCGCTGCCGCGAGACGGAAGTCTTTTCCTCTGCCGATCAGCAGTCAGCAACAAGACGCAGCGCGCGCAGGCCCTTCGAGACTCAGGATAAACAAGCCCAGCCCCTACAAGATCGCTTGTGGTCGGCGCAGATTTAGGCGCGGGGACGTGAAATAAAAACGGGAAAGCCGATTAGGCTTTCCCGTTTTGCCGATGCAAGGTTCGAAGCGTGGCTGGTTAGAAACGCACGCGCACGCCAAGCTCCACGTGCCGCGGGGTGTTGGCTTGGCCCTGATTAAAGCCAAGAGCGCCAAAGTCGCCGGTGTCGGTTAAGGCGTTGTAGGGATCGGTCAACACATTATGGTTAAAGATGTTGGTGAAGACAGCACCGAACTCCGCGCTGATGCGTTCCGTGAACATGACGTTCTTCTTGATGCTGAAGTCCACGTTCCAGAAAGATTGCCCGCGGTAATTGCCAACACCGCCGTTGTGACCATCGTCGATTCCCAGAATCGGGTTGCGGAAGCAGTTATAGACCGCTTGCGGATCCGCGTACAAAGACGGCCCGTAACCGCTCGATCCCATGCCCGGATACTGGGTGGAGGCTATGGGGTTGTTGTGTCGCGAGGTTGCCGCCACTTGAGCCACCGCAAATGTTGATGGCGTTATCGTAACTGCCGATGTTGCTGGCATCCGCTGCGCCGAAGGATTGGCCACCATTGTAAACGGAATTGGTAGCATTCGCCGTATAGATGCCCAGCGGCAAACCACTGCCCAGGTCAACGATTGGCGCGAGGGTCCATCCGCCAAGCACGTGGCCCAGGAAGCCGTGCTGGTGCTGGAAGTAGGGCGGCTGGAAGACGAGCCAAGTGTTGAACATGAACTTACGATCCCACGGCTGCAGCCCGTAGTTTCTGTTGAGATAGAAGGGATCGGAGTTGGTGTACTGGCTGGTAGCCTGGACTTGCGATCCAGTGCCCAAGGACTTTGAGTAGGTTAAATTGGACTGCAGAGTGACGCCGTGGTACTGGTTCATCTTCAGGGTCACGAACATTCCATTGTAGTTTCCGCTGCCCAAACTGGTGTCCTGGGTGAAGTCGGAGCGTCAACTGGCCGCTCGCGCCGTTGGGCGGAGCCGGGTATCGGAGTATTCAGCATCGACCGCGGAAAGTTGAACGCACCGTTGTCGAGGTCGCTCCAGAGACTCCAGACGTTCGCCAACGCGATGTTCCCGGTGCCATTGTTTCCTTCGTTAGCCGCGACCGCTTGGGTACAGCTCGCGAATCCGGCACAGTAGGACTTGTTCAGGGCCGCTTCAAAGAACGGCTGGGGCGTCACGGCGGCGAGGTTTCCGGCGCAGGCTCCACCGGCCATGCCCGCGTTACCGCCGCAGTATTGCCAGACCATCTGGCCATAGGCCTTATCGAATCTCTGGCCACCAAGGGTCATCATGTAAGGCACCGCATTGATCTGGAGAGGCATGAATTCGTTGGTCAGTATTCGACCGACGTAGCCGATTTCCGCGGTGAACCGACTGTTGAGTTGCCGCTGGATGGTGAAGTCGAACTGTTGGCTCTTGCTGGGACGGAAATTCGGGTCGAGTCCCGTACCGGAACCAGCCGCAACGGCGTTGAAGCCGGGAAAATTCGGCTGGGGGAGGGTCGTGGCGGCCGATGGAAGTGGTGCTGTCAAGCCATCCGGGGGCCAATGCGGAAGGCATTGGCTGGAGTTGATCCACCAGGGCCCCCGCAGGCGCCAGTCATCAGCGGGCTGACGCACTGCACTGCTTGGATGAGGCCGTCGCCCAAGAGTGGAATCAGCACCAGGCCTACGCCGTTCAGGCGGCCGTAGAGAATGCTGTACCCACCGCGCAGAACGGTCTTGTTGCGCCCAAAGACAGAGCCGAGAAGCCCATCGTCGAAGCTCGGATTCCATGCCGCAGCGATGCGCGGGCTGAAGCCCTTGTAGAAGGGGTTGTAAGGGTACTTCGGGTTGCCAGCCACATTGTGGATCAAGGAAAAACCAATTTCGGGATTGTAGACTTGGCCGGCGAGCGCCGCATTTTCGCGGTTCTTGAGGAAGGTCTCGGTGTCGAGGGGCTTGTTGTCTGGACCCACCAGCACAATCTGCTTCCCTTGCGCCTCGGTAGGTGGCATTTCCAGCGACCAGCCCAAGCCGTAACTTACGGTGAGGCTCGGCTTCAAGCGCCAGGAATCGCTGGCATACAGGTTATAGAAAGGGATCGTGCTTTGATCAAATGCCGGGGTGTTCGGGGGATTCAAGGTCAGATTGGTGCCAATCGCGCGTGTAAGCAATCTGGGAGACGCCGACAGCTCCCAGAACCATGGAGTAATCTCTCTGGTAATTGGAGCGTTGGGAACCGCCCGCGGTGTTGATCGCATCGGGTATGTAACCCGTCATGTTCATGCCGTTTGTGCTTCCGACGCTAGCCCCGGTCCAATAAACGGTGTTGATAATTGATGCCGCCGCCGTTGTCGGTGCGCTGGTGATAGTTCCAATTGTGCTGATAGGTCCCGCCGAATTGGAAGAAATGCTTCCCTTTGGACCACGAGACATCATCGCGGATCATATGATCCTGGCCGTCCCAGAAGCGCGTTCGCACATCCTGGGTGTCCAGGTTATAGGGTGCGAGTACGTTGGTGGCGCTTTCGCCTAAAGGTTCGATCGCACCGCCGAGTCCCGCAAGTTGAGGAGGCTGAGCGGCGGAAGCACGGGCCCAATAATTTCGCAAATAGCTATAGTGGAAGTCGTTGGTCAGAGAATTGGTTATGTTGGTGGTCACGCCGGCCGTCAGATACCAAGGCACTTGGGGACGATTCGACACGGATGCGGGGGTTCCGAGTTTGTCCCCCGGGAAAAATCCGCCGATGTCGATTTGATTTCCGGTAGCGCGTTGCATTTTATAGTAGCGGTAGGAAGTGTAGAGGTGCCATTTGGGGCCAAAGTCATGGTCCAGGCGAACCACGCCGAAGTTGTCGTCCCATGGTAGGGACATGTTTCCGCGGAACGCGAGGATGTTCAAATCCATCGCACCTGCTCAGACCGGCGCAGGTCGATATGTTGGACGGAGGCATGTACTTGGTCCATATAGCCTGCTGCGTTGGACTGATTCCCAATCCACGGGGGTCACAAGGACCCGCAGGACAAACCGCAGACGGGATCAACTGTCCCGGGTGTCAGAACAGAAGTGGCCGGACCGTTGTAAGCCACAGCCGTGGGGTTGAGGTTGTAGGCCACTCCTCCGAACTGTAGAATTCCCTGGTCCATAGCCGCGGAGGGAGTAGCTCTTGTAACGGTGGTGGAGTCTGCGGCCAACGAAAGCCCTCGTAATTCGCAAAAAAGTACCACTTCCCGCCGAGTATGTTCTTCGAGATGAGTGGACCTCCGCCAGAAGCGCCAAAACGGTTGTAGTGGTAGCTGGGCTTTGGTGAGTTCCGAAGCATTGTTATTGAAGCTGTTTGCACCCCATGCGTTGCTCAGGTAGTACTCGTAAGCGGTGCCGTGCCACTGGTTGGTGCCCCGCTTTAGTCACCATCTGTACTTGGGCGCCGGCCGAAGCATTGAAATCGGCCGTCTGGTTGTTCGTTCCTACTCTGAATTCTTCAATACTGTCCGCCGGCGTCGGCATTACACCGGTGGGACCTCCGCCACCCGGGGCACCGTTCACACCAGTCCCGGTCTCTATATTGACCAAGCCGCCGGAAGGGTCGCCTGCAAAACTGGGGGTATAGGTGTTCTGGGTGCCATCCATGTCGCTGGAGTTATTGCCGCCATCCAGCATGAAGGCGTTCTGGTCCTGGTTGGCGCCGGCGACGCTGCCGTCGATCGCCACGCCAGGCTGCAGAGTTACGAAGGTGCTGACATCGCGGCCGAGGCCCGGGAGGTTGTCCAGCGGGAGGCCTGTCAAGGTGTTCCCGACGGTGGCCGTCGCGGTCTCCATAGTGGAGCCAGCGGCAAAGACCTCAACGGTTTCGGTAGTGGAACCAATTTCGAGTTTGAGATCCAGAGTGAGTGTCGCGCCAACAGTGAGCTCCTGCGCGGTGACCTTGGTCACGCGAAATCCGGTCTTGCTGATGGAGATGTCGTACTTCGCGGGGGGGATATCAGCGAAAATGTAATGCCCGGCGTCGTTAGTGGATTCCAGTTCGGGTCGTGCTTGTATCGGTATTGGTGAGCGTAACTGTTGCACCGACCACCGCGGCCCCGGTGGGGTCGGTTACCGCCCCTTGGATGATGCCCGTTGAAATGGACTGCCCGAGCAATGCTGAGGGTAAACAAAACACTACGAAGAGACTGAAGACAGCAATAGCGATGTGACGCCCGATCTTTGGAAACAAAGACATAGGACCACCACCTCCACGCCGAATTTTGGAAAGCCCTGGACAGCGACGAGTGATTGGTCGCGTTATACGAGCAGGGGCGAGCATTGTCAATACTTAATTTAGGTAAAGGGTACGTAGAATTTAGATAGAGTTTATCGAACTTAACGATTCGGCCGCTCGGAACATGGAAAAATCATGGCAGGACGGAGCGTGGAGGAGCGGCGAAAAACGTTGCTGGGCTTGGGTGTGCGCTTAATCCGAAGAATCCGGACAAGGTTGCATAAGGGTGCTTGACAGTCGTTTTCGCGGCCCACATTCTCAAAACGTGAAGCGCTTACAAACATTGCTGGCGGGCGTTGCTTTGCTGGTCCTGGTACCTGCGGCGAATACTGCGCGCGGCAGACGAGGCCAGGGACATTGGGTCGAGGTGCGCAGCGCACATTTCGTGGTGGCCAGCAATGCGAGTGAACAAGACGCTCGGGGAGTCGCGGAAGACTTCGAGCAGATTCGATCTCTGTTTCACGGCTACATTTCCGGAACTGCGGGTTGATCCGGCGCAGCCGATCGTAATTCGTGGCGGCGCGTGACGAAGCGACGATGAAGATGCTGGCTCCCGAGGAGTGGGGTGGAGAGGGGCATATCCGGCCCTCGGGGTTGTTTCACAGCGACGGCGACAAAGATTACGTGGTTCTGCGCCTGGATGCGCAGGGCACGACCGCGTACCACACCGTCTATCACGAATATACACATGCGCTGCTGCACCTGAATTTCAGCCGGATTCCCTTGTGGTTGAGCGAGGGGGTGGCGGAGTTTTTCGGGAATTCCACGGTAGGTTCGCAAGAGGCCCGGACTGGGAACGTCGATAAGACTCACCTTTACATCCTGAGTAAAAACGCGTGGATGCCGATCGAAACGCTGTTGGAGGTGAGCGAGAGCTCGCCGTATTACAACGAAAAGAATCCGGCGTCGGTGTTTTACGCGGAGTCGTGGGCGGTGGTGCATTACCTGCTGCTCGATCCGGAGGCCCGGCGCGAACAACTGCTGAAGAAATACCTGCTGAACTGGAATCTTTCCGGGGACCGGGTAAGTGCAGGACGCGAGGCGTTCGGGGATTTGGGGAAATTTGGCGAGCGGGTAAAGCGCTACGTGCACGATGCGAACTGGCGAGAGGGCGTGGTGCTGCCAGGAGCAACAAATTCTGCCGGGGACTTTCGGGTTCGAACGCTGGCACCGGCCGAGGTTCTGGCACTGCGAGGGGATTTCTTCGTGCGACGGAAGCGGATGGATGCGGCGGGGCCACTGCTGGAGGAGGGGGTCGCGCTGGGGCCGGAAATCGCGGCCACGCACGAGGCACTGGGATTTTACGATTTCCGGGAAGGCGATTTCGCGGCGGCGGATGAGGAGATGAGCAAAGCGATTTCCCTGGGGTCCGCGAGTTTCCTGGCGTTTTACTGTCGTGGCGTGTTGCTGCTGCGCGATTTGTCGGAGACGGAGGAGTCCACGGGGAAAGCGCGGGAGACGCTGGAAAATGCGGCGCGGCTGAATCCGATGTATGCGCCCACGTTTGAGGCGCTCACGCAAGCGTATTCGCGGTCGGCGGAGACACAAGGAAAGGCGCTGGAGGCTGCGGAAACGGCGGTGAAGCTGGATCCGGAATCGCGGTCGTACAAGACGAATCTGGCGTATGTGCTGCTGAATAATCGGCGAGGGGAGGAGGCCCGCGAGGTCGTGGAGAAATTGCAGAGGAGCGCGGGCTCGCCGGAGGAGCAGCGCGCAGCGCGGTCGATCCTGGGAGCCATCGAGGAAGAAGAGGAATGGGAAAAGGAGAGCGCGGAGCAAGCGCTTGGGCGGCTGCGGGCGGATGGGCCGCAGGCGGCGGCTCCCGATTTGAGCGCGGACATTGTGCATCCTGCGATTTCGCGGCGTCAGCTGGGGCCGCCGGAATGGATGGCGGTGGAGGGCACCATTGGAGCGATCGATTGCTCGCACGGCGCTGAGGTGACCATGACTCTGAATTTGCTTAAAGGGCCGATGGACTTTCACGCGGCCGATTTGGGACGCGTTGGCGTCAGCGGCATCAGCGCGGAGTCGGTGCCGGACCTGGCGAGTTGCAAGCAGTGGAGTGGGCGGCGCGTGAAGGTGTGGTTCCGGTTGGTGTCGGGGAAAGATTATTTGGGGGAGATTATCCGGATTTACTTTTATTGACGTTTGCAGGATGGATAGGACGCGAGGGTTGAGGTTCTTCGCGCATCCTTGTCGGACGCTCTCGGAATGACGGCGCTTCGCGGGTAACGATTGAGCTCGCTTTGTTGGGACACAGACCCTTCGAGACTCAGGGTAAACAGGAGTGTCTGTGCTACTTCTGGTAGACGGTGCGGCCGCCTACTACTGTGCGCAGGACTTCCGTCTTGATGTACTCGGATGGCGGGATTTTGGTCAGGTCGTTCGAGAGGATGATGAAGTCGGCGTATTGGCCTGTTTTCAGGGTCCCTTTCTTTGTTTCATCAAATTGGGCGTAGGCGGAGCCGATGGTGTAGGCGCGGATGCAATCGTCTAGCGAGATTTTTTCCTGGGGTTGCCAGCCGCCGGCGGGGCCGCCTTCGGGGAGTTCGCGGGTGACGCAGGCGTAGAGACCGCGCATGGGGTTGATGGGCTCGACGTCGTAGTCGGTGCCGAAGGCCAGGTGCACGCCGTTTTTCAGCATGGTGGCCCAGGCGTAGGCGCCTTTGAGGCGGTCGGGACCGATGCGTTGTTCGGCCCAGCGCATGTCGGTGGTTTGGTGGGAGGGTTGCATGGAGGCGATGACGTTTAGTTTGGCGAAGCGGGGGAGATCTTCGGGGGCGACGACTTGGGCGTGCTCGATGCGATCACGGCGGTCGCGGGGTGGGTTGGCTTTAGCGACGGCTTCGAAGACGTCGAGGGCTACGCGATTGGCTTTGTCGCCGATGGCGTGGAAGGCCAGTTGGAAGCCGGCGCGGTCGCGCTCGATGGCCATCTGGCGAAGTTTGTCCGGCTCCATGGCCATGATGCCGCTGGTGGAGGGATCGTCGGAGTACGGGGCGAGCATGGCGGCGGTGCGAGAGCCCAGGGCGCCGTCGGTGACCATTTTTAGAGCGCCGGTTTTCAGCCAGGGGTCGCTTACGCCGCCTTCGCTGCGTTCGTTCTGCGAGTTCGCCGAGACCGGTGGTGAAATGCAGCCACTCGGTGATGCGCACGGTGAGTTTGTTTTCGTCCTTCAGGTCGCGATAGACCAGAAAATCATCCCAGTCGGAATTGTCCTGAACGGAGGTGACGCCGTTTTTGGCGACGTCGGCGAGGACCAGCTCGATGCCGTGGCGGCGTTGCGTCGGGCGACGGGTCGGGGACGTATTGCTCGACGAGGCTGATGGCGGAGCCTTCTTCGAGCATGCCGGTGAGTTCGCCGTTGGCGTCGCGTTCGAATTCGCCGCCCTTGGGATTGGGAGTGTCTTTAGAGATATGGGCCAGCTGAAGTGCGAGGGAATTTGCGACGGCTACGTGGCCGGAGATGTGCGTCAGGAGGACGGGATTTTTTGGAGAGACGGCGTCGAGTTGCTGCTTGGTGGGGAATTTTTTGTCGGGCCAGAGGGTGTGGTCCCAACCGCCGCCGGTGATCCAGTCGCCTTCTTTGTGGGCGGCTACGGCGTCGGCTACGCGCTTTTGCAGCTCTTCCACGGAGGCGACACCGTTTAGCCGGACGGCGAGCATGTCTGCGGCGGCGCTGCCCAGATGGACGTGGGCATCGTTGAAGCCGGGCATGACGAATTTGTTGCCGAGCTGGATGGTTTCGGCGTTTTCTTCGCCGCCGCCGCATTCGAGCATGATTTGCTCGATGCCGCCGATGCAGACGATTTTGCCTTCGCGCATAGCCATGGCGGAGGCCCAGGGATGTTGCGGGTCGTTGGTGTAGATGCGGCCGTGGAGATAGTACGTGGTGCGGGGAGGTGTGTAGGTTTGGGATGAAAGGTTCAGCGGCGCCAGAGTTGTTAGGACGGCGAGACAAGAAAACAGAAAAAACCGGCGATTGCTTGCGTTTGACTTGGTTGCTCGGGCGGGGCGAGCCCCGCCCCTACAAGATGGCGTGTGCGGCTGTGGGACGCCCGTCTTCGGTCATTTCGATTTTTCCTCCGCGATTCCGGAAATGCCGAGCAGGGTTAGGAGGGCGCGCTTCAGGCCCATTTCGCGGCCGGAGGGTTCGTACCACTCTTGCAGGGAGTGGGCGCCGCCGCCGGTGCCGCCTGCGCCGATGGAGATGGCGTCGATGCCGTTGGCTAGCGGGATGTTGGCGTCGGTGGAGGAACGCTCGATGCGCGATTGGTTGCTGACGTACTCATCGGCGGAGCGCAACGCGGCGAGGAGTGGGGAGTTGGCGGAGAGTTCGCCGCCGGGGCGCGTGCCCAGGACGTCGATCTTCCAATCGAGCTTCCCTTTCGTGCGGTCGCGGGAGGATTCCATTTCGTCGCGGACGCCGGCGGAGATGGATTCGCGCAGGGCGGATTCGAGTTTGCCGAGTTCGTCTTCGCTTTCGGAGCGAATGTCGACTTTGAGTTTCGCGTCGTAGGGGATGGAATTGACCGAGGTGCCGCCTTCGATTTGACCGAGATTGAAAGTGGTACGCGGGTTGGCGGGAACTTTTGTGTTGATGAAACGGATCGAGCCGCGGACGAGGGCGTTGATGGGATTGGGCATGCCGAAGTCGGACCAACTGTGGCCGCCGGGGCCGGTGATGAGGACTTCGAGCCGGCGCGAGGCGAGGGCTTTGGTGGTGACGTGATCGGTGCCGGAGCCGTCGAGGACGACGGCGGCTTTCAGGCGCGCGCGGTAGGCTTCGACCAGGGCGCGCATGCCGCGGAGATTGCCTTCGCCTTCTTCGCCGACGTCGGCGACGAAGAGGATGGTGCGGCGCGGCTTGATCTTGGATTCCTGGATGGCGCGGGCGATGGAGACGAGCGCGGCCAGGCCGGTGCCGTTGTCGGAGATGCCGGGGGCGCTCAGGCGTTCGCCGTCGCGGCGGACCTTTACGTCGGTGCCCGGGGGAAAGACGGTGTCGAGATGCGCGGTGAGCATGACGATTTCTTTGTCGTTGGCGCCGCGGGAGTTCGCCGATGACGTTGCCGGTCTTGTCGATTTGCACGTTGAGTCCGGATTCGGCGAGGAGCGTTTTCACGACGCTGGCGCGGGCGGCTTCCTGGAACGGTGGCGCGGGAATTTCGGTGATGCGGACTTGCTGATCGTTGATCCAGGCGAGATTTTTAGTAAACCAGGATAAAGCGGAGCGGAGTTCGGGGGTGTCGGCGAGCTGTGGGGAGGGGCCGGAACGATGAGGAGAGCCGAGGGAGCGAACGGGCATGGTCGAAAGGATAACCCAAAGGAGAAGATGTTTCACCGAGGAGTTCCGGAGGGATTGCGGAGTCGTGCGCGAGGTCAATTGCGTGCCGGCTCCGTGGCGAGGGCTTGAATTTCGTCGTCGGTGAGCACTCGGGCGGATTGTTTGGCGGCTTCGAGGATGCGATTCACTACGGCGTCGTTCGCGGGAATTTTGTGGCGTTCGAGCCAGAACAAGACGTTGGATTTGCCGCTCATCGGGCCGATTTCGATGATTTGATCGAGGCCGAAGAGATGCGAAGGGACGCCGCTGTAGACGATGTCGGCGAGCTCGGGATTTTTGCCGTGGAAAGCTTTCACGATGGCGGCGGCGTGAACGCCGGTGGCGGTGCGGAAGGCGTCGTGGCCGACGACCGGATAGTTCGGCGGGATGGTGGTGTGCGTGGCGCGGGCGACTTTTTCGCAATATTCCTTGAGGCGGAAGAGATCGCGATCGATCAAGCCCATCAGGCGGAGATTGACGAGCATCAGTTCCATGGGCGTGTTGCCTACGCGCTCGCCGAGAGAGTTTGCGGCGGCGTGGACTTGGTTGGCGCCGGCGGCGATCGGCTGCGAGCGAATTGGCAACAGCCAAGCCGCGGTCGTTGTGGCCGTGCCAGTCGACGCGGATTTTTTCGCCGCTGGGCTTCACGATTTCATCGACAGCGAATTTGATGAGGTTGTAGGCGCCTTGCGGCGTGGCGTGGCCGACCGTATCGCAGAAGACGACAGCGCGGGCGCCGTTGCGGATCGCGGTGGAATAGAGGCGCTTGACTGTGTCGCGATCGGTGCGCGTGGTGTCTTCGGTTACGTACATCGATGGCAGGCCGTGCTCGACGGCGAATCTTCACGGCTTTTTCTGTGGTGCGCTCGAGGTGATCGACGGTCCAGTCTTCGACCAGGCGGCGGATGGGGCTGGAGCCGAGAAAGGTGGCGGCTTCGAGAGCGATTCCGACGCGTTGGGAAATTTCAACGATGGGGCGGATGTCGGCTTCCACGGTTCGGGCGGCGCAGTTGGGGCGGATCTTCATGCGGTGGGTGGCGATTTCGCGGGCTAGGGCTTCGGTGTGGGCTGCGGCGCGGGGGCCTGCGCCGGGGAGGCCGATGTTCACGGAATCGATGCCGAGCGATTCCATCAGGTGGAGGATTTCGATTTTTTCTTCGATGCTGGGGTCGTAGACGGAGGGATTTTGCAGGCCGTCGCGGAGGGTTTCGTCGTTTAGGAGTACGCAGCGTGCCGGGAGGGATGGCCGGAGGGGAGGCTTGGTTCCAGTCGTAGATGTATTCGTGGTGGTTTGTCGATTCGGTCATTTCAGTTTGGATGCGCGACGCGGTTAACGCTGCTTTTGATTTTTTTCGGCATCATTTGCGTCTGAACCGCGCCTCTCTAAAGAGAGGCGCCTACAGGAACATTATAAGCCGTGGTCGCGGAACATGGTTCTTAGGGCGGCGCGGGCACTGCGCTACGCGGGCGCTTAGTTTGTTGGCGAATTCAAATTGCAGGAAGGCATCGGCGGCTTGCTCGAGGTCGGCGCCGTAGCGATACCACCAGGGCTTTTCGCGGCGAGGCAGGCGATCGACGTCGATGTATTTGGTCTGGACCATTTCGAGCAGGCCCGCTTTGCCGTGGGTGCGGCCCCAGCCGCTTAGGCCGCAGCCGCCGTGGGGAGCTTCGGCGATGGCAAAGTAACTGATGGCGTCGTTTACCATGACGGCGCCGGCGCGGAGTTGCGCTGCGATGGCTTTACCGCGCGCGGCGTTGCGCGTCCAGACGCTTGCAGACAGTGCAAACGGTGAATCGTTCGCGCGCAGGATCGCTTCGTCGGAGTTGGAGACGGTCTGGATGGCCAGGATCGGGCCGAACGTTTCCTCTTGAAAGAGGCGCGCGGCGGAATCCACATCTACGATTACCGTGGGCTCGAAGAAGTTCTCGCCGAGATCGGGGCGTGCGTGGCCGCCGCAGAGGACTTTCGCACCGCGGCTGACGGCGTCTTCAATCAGCGCGATCATCCGCTGGACGTGTTGGGGTCGGATCAGCGGGCCGACATCGGTGGCGGGATCGCTTCCGGGGCCGAGCCGCAGCTTTTTTGTTTTTTCGACGCAGCGGGCGGCGAAGGCTTCGCTGACGGGGCGCTCGACGAAAATTCTTTCGACGGAGAGACAGACTTGTCCGCAATTTGTGTAGCTGCCCCAAACGGCGCCGCTGGCGGCGACATCGAGATCAGCGTCGGCGAGGACGATCATGGCGTCCTTGCCGCCGAGTTCGAGAACCGTGGGAATCAGGCGCTTGCCGCAGGCTTCGGCGACACGACGTCCGGTCTCCACGCTCCCGGTAAACAGGATTTTGTCGCAGGCCGCGTCGATGAGCGCTTGACCCACATCCCCGGCGCCCTGAACGATCGTTACCAAGCCTTCTGGAAAACCAGCGCTGGCGAAAAGTCTTTCGATCAAGGCGCCGCAGTGCGGAGTGAAATCGCTGGTCTTGCAGACGACCGCATTGCCGACCACGATGGCCGGAATGATCTGGCTGACTGGAATTGCCAGGGGATAGTTCCAGGAACTGATGATGCCGATTACGCCGAGCGGTTCGTAGGTGAGCGTGCCACTCTTGGCTTTGGCTGCGAGATTGTGATGCGGGACGGATTCGGGCTGCAGCATGCGTTCCGCATTGACGGCGAAATATTGCGCGGTATCGAGTGCTACAAAAATATCCGCGAACAGCGCTTCGGCGCGGGGCTTGCCGGATTCGCGAACGATCGCGTCGGCCAAGGCATCGCGCGAAGAGAGAATGCGTTCGCGGAGAACGTGCAAGCGATGGGCTCGATCGGCAATCGGAGTCTTCGACCACTTCAACTGTGTTGCACGGGCGCGAGCGACAATCTCGCGCATCCGAGACGGCGAAGCTCTCTCGAAACAGCCGAGGGCTTCGCCCGTGGCCGGGTTGATCGAAGGAATCGTGCCGACCGAAATCACGGTGGCGGCCATGAGCGGATTCTAACCGAAAATGGGAGTTGACGGGCGGCGCTGTTCATTTTGGCACACCGACACTATCGCGGAATGGTCATTCTAAATTGGGGCGCACCGTGCTGTGCCGCTACAAAGTCGTTGCTGCTGGGCGATTAATTCTGTGGGTTACTCTCTTCGCTTGAAATCGGCAACACGACCGTGTTGATCGCTGAGGGATCGTCGCGCAGCTTGATGTATAGGCCGGTTTCGCTGGGGTGGGGGACGGCTAGCGTGGCGTCGATGAAATCGGTCGGCACCGGCGCGTTGTGGGCGAATTGCTGATCGGAGGCGATCGAGTCGATCAGAAATAAATTTGTGCCGGTCAGCTGGCACGGTTTGTCGGCGCTGTCCGGGCAGCGAATTTCTTTCAGTGCGGGGACGCGCACCAGAATCGCTAACGGCTGCCAATCTCCTTTTGTGCCGTCGGGTGCGACCGGGCGAAATTGCAGCGGGCCGAACGCGGAAGGTCCGAATGCCTTATGAGGATCAAAAACGGCGAGCACGCTTCCGGAATCGCGCAAGATCAAGCTACCGTCCGTCATGTTGAGAAGCGTGCTGAACGATTCGTCCGTAGTGGCGACTTCGATGCGTTCGGTGCGCGAGAATCGATCGGGAATTTCGGTTTTCAAGAGAAACGAAATTTGCCCATCCAAGGGTAACTCGTCCTGGCTGCCCAGACTGATTGTCGAAGGCGTATCTCCAAGGCGGATATTCTTGCTGACGAGGGTGACCTTTGGGCGAGGGGCTTCCACCTTCGTCGGAAGCTCGAGCACGCGGCCATCTTTGAGAGCGACTCTCGCTACCACAGTTTGATCGGGACGGAGCGCCGCGGAGTCGGGCTGCGTGGCGGCCAGGTGAGTTCATCCTTTTCGTTGCTGCGCGTCAACTTCGCGGGCAGGAAGTGAATGCCATTGAGCTCGAAGTGATCCACCTCATCGAGGCGAGTTCCCTTCAAAACACCCTGCTGGTCTCCCGCATTGATCGTGAAGCCGTCCAGATGGGCACCTTCGGAGTAGGCCTGGAGCGAGAGCTCATCGGACTTGGCCAAACCGAATTGACGCACCTTCACCTTCATGGGCCCCGCGGGTTGATCTTTTAGCGCAACCTTCAGTTCGATTTCTTCGGGCTTGGCGACCTTCCAGGCGGCCTTGACCTCCTTACCTTGCGCATCCTGAATCCTTATTTCATCGACGCAGACGGCAGAGTCGGATTGCAAGTGGAGGGTATCCTCGCGGCCGACGATGAGCGCGCTTTGTTCGGAAGCGGGGATCACCCACTGGGCGGTGCGCGAGGTCCGAAGATGGAAGCTGGGCCCTTCGTAAGGCTCGAAGCCCCAAAACCCATGCAGAGTTCCCGTGAGTTGGGCGTCGAGTTTCGCGCCTTCGACGCTGTGCGTGTCGATGACAAATCCGCCGCTAATAGCGTCGGCGCGTGCCGGAAGCTTGATTTCTTTGCCATCCTTACCGGGAATGTGGAGGAAGAAATCGTGGCCGATGTCGGAGGAAAAAACGAGTGGCGCGCCCTCCACCGGCAGAACCAGGGAAGATTTTTGCAGGCAGAAAACCTGATCGTCATTGATGGCGCGCAACGGAGGCAGCTGGGCAGCTTCGACGGCGGGCAGACCGATGACGATCACCGACATCGGCTTGCGGAAAGATGGTGGATTGTTGAGCTTCAGATTCATCTGCTCGCCTTTGGGCAGCGCCAGAGCAGGAATGTACACGTAGGAAGCGGTGTGCAAGTTGCCGAGAACGCGCGCGAGATCTACGACCGCGCCAACGTACGCGCTGTAAAATCCGCCGCCCGCGAGCGACGTGGCACTGACCGCGCCGACCAGGTCGGAGTTCGGACCCGACGTTAAGGCCGTTACCATCGATTGGCTATGGCCGTCATCCATCACGAGATTGTCGGTGTTGCGCGTCAGGCACGAACTCTGCTCTTCGACGGGCTTGTTGAAGCACTGTTCGTCGATGCGAATACCGAGGGTGCGCGCCATCAGAATGGAATGCTCGTGCAACGCTTTGGGATCAACGTCCGAGACAGATTTCACGTCGGCGAGATATTTTTCCAGGCGCGAGCGGTCGAGGCTGGCTTGATTCAAATCCTGCGAGGCGCGAACGAACACGCCGGGCCGGCCGCGGACCGCGCTGCGCAGGCTGCTGAAGTCACCGCCAGTTTCGGGAGCTAAAAATAGGAGAGCCTGCTGCGCATCCTGCGGAACAGTGACGACGATTCCCTCTTCGCGGACCTGCTTGGTCCACGTCTCGGCTTTTATGAACCAATTCTCGGGTGGCGGATTGGTGGCGCCGCGAAGGAAGGCGACGATGAGCAAATAGCGGGCGGATTGATCGTCGGGAAAGTCGGGATGGAGCCATAGGCGGTCGCCGGGCTGCAAATTGGCGACGTCGGAGATGGGCAGCGGCTTTCCGTTGCGCGTGACCTTCATCTCGATGCGAGGACCTAGTAGATCGAAATTGTTGTTGTCGGCCCAGGCGAATGCGGGACCCGCTAAGAGAGCGGCGAGAACACACAAATAGCGGATGGTCCTTCGCCGTAAATCATGCGCGGGGGAAATGCGGGTGCTCGGAAAAACCATTGTTGCTACCGTCCCTTGGGCTGTCGAAAGTCTGCGGCTACGAACACTTCAGAAGTGCCGCAGCAGCGAACGAATCTCAGTTTGAGATCCGAGGCGAACTCCGTCAGTTTCTTTGATGCGGTGCGCTTCCCGCGTGCCGCCAACGGGAGGCGTGTTTGTTTTGGGCCGATTCGCAAGGCTGGGGTGGAAATACGGCCAACTAGATCGAATGACAATGATAGTTCGTGGGCGGAGTGGACGGCAACCCTTGTGTCGAGTTTTTCTTATCGAGCAACAGGTCGGCTTTGGAGGCGATTTGTTATCTGCTCGAAACTTGTCGACGCGGCACAGACCCTTCGAGACTCAGGGCAAGCCCTTCGCAACTCAGGACAAGCCCTTCGAGGCTCAGGGCAAGCAGGAGTGTCTGTGCTACCTCGCGGCGGCGAGTTTGGCGGCCGCGGACGACACTAGAGTTGCTTCGTCTTGTAGAACGGACGCGGCGCGGGCGATGGCTTCTTCGGCCTGCTTCCACTGTTTCTGCTCCATGGCTTCGCGGACCGCGGGGATAGCTTTGGCTTCGTAGCCGGTGTAGACACCCGGCGCGTAGATCTGGTGCTTGTACCACGCTCTTCCGGGGAGACCTTCGGGGTTGGTGAGTTTGCGCTCGCTGTCGATGAGCATGCGATTGACTTCGGCAACCGACGCTGAAGATAGCGTGGCGCCGCCGTTTTCCGTCGCACGCGCCAGCGCTTTCTTGTACTCCTCGGCGCTCCGCGTCAGAGCGTCGGCGCCGTTTTGCAGCGGCGCGAAATTCAGATGCGGCGGGATTTCCTGTTTCACTGGCGGAATGTACGTTTGTTTCGGATCAGCGCTGGCCGTGAATGCGCCTTCTTCGATCTCGAGGTTGCGCTCGCGAATCTCATCCTGCTGCTTTGTCGAGAAGGTTTGTAGACCACGAACGTAAGTCTGGACGGTGTCGGCTAAATTGGAAAAATCGAAGGGCAGCAAGTCGGCGTCGGCAAGGCGCATCACGGTTGTGCCGGCAACTTCGGAGAGTGCGCGGCCATAGGCGAAGTCGGTGTCGCTGAAGTGCGTGTACCAGTAAAAATCGTCATAGATCGAGTGGTAGATGCCGCCCTCGTCTTCTCCATAGAAGCCAAAATTCAATACAGCAATGCCGAGGAAATTCTGGAATCCGGCGTGATCGGAACCGCCGCCCGAGATATCGATGCGCAGGTCCGGCCGCTGGCGGAGTTCCTGGCGCGCTTCGTCAGAATCTGCTTGCGTAATGTTGTGGAGTTGCCAGCGCTTCCAGACGGATAGTTTCGTTTCGGGGTCCTGAACGTCGCGGGCCACATCGTTGGCTAGCTTTTCCAGGGAATGCGCGCCCTCGGCGCCGAAAAAGCCGCGTCCATTCGTGTCCGAGTTGATATAGGCTACGGCGTGCTGGCGAAGTTCCGCAGCGTGCGTCTCCAACCATTCGACGGAACCGAGCAAGCCGGGCTCTTCGCCGTCCCAGGCACAATAAATGATGGTGCGCTTGGGCTTCCATCCGGCTTTCACGAGCTCGCCAAGGCGAACGCGCCTCCTCCAAGACCGCTACCTGGCCCGAGATGGGATCTTCCGCGCCGTTTACCCAGGCGTCGTGATGGTTGCCGCGTAGCACCCACTCGTCGGGAAATTGCGAGCCGGGAATTTTCGCGATCACGTCGTAGAGCGGTTGCAGCTGCCAATTCGAAAAAACTTTCAAGTGAACTTTCGCGGGTCCCGGGCCGATCCGGTAGGTGATCGGCAGGCCGCCGCGCCAGGCTTCCGGCACGACTGGTCCGGTGATGGCCGACATGAGCGGTGTAGCATCCGCATAAGAAATCGGCAACACGGGAATTTTCGTCAGCGTCGGGGCATTCTTGATGTCGAGGCGCTTGGCGTCGGGGGTCGCGCCGACGTTGGGGGTCAGCGGATCACCCATGAATTCCGTGCTGTCTTGCACGCTGCCGCGCTGCACACCTTCGCGCGGACGCAATCCGCCGTTGGGGAACGTTAGGCCTGCGGAGTAGCCGTCGTCGCGCGGATCCGAGTAAATGATGCAGCCGACCGCGCCGTGCTCGGCGGCAACTTTAGGCTTGATGCCCCGCCATGCGTGGCCGTAGCGCGCGATTACGATGGCGCCCTTCACGGAGATGCCGTGGCGGGCGAGCGTTTCGTAGTCTTCGGGGATTCCGTAGTTCACATAGACGAGCGGACCGGTGACGTCGCCGTCTGCGGAGAACGCGTTGTAGGTTGGGAGTTGCTCCGATTGCTGATTGGAAGTCGGATCCTGCGGTACGGGAGGCTCCTGCAACTTGGCCACGAAGTGTGGGCCGCCCTCCACGAGTTCAACGAGGCGTTCTTTCGGCGTGGGAAAGAGCACGCTGAATGATTCGATGTGGGCGTCGAGACCAAATTCCTTGTACTTGGACAGAATCCATTCGGCGTTGTCTTTGTCGTAGAGCGAGCCGACGTGATGCGGGTGCGCGGTCAACCGCTGCATGTAGGCACGAAGATTCGCGGGGCTTGGAGCGGCGCGAAATTTGTCTTCCCACTGACGTTCTGTGCGAGAAGACTCGGTGGAGTAGCCCGCGAGCGGGGTTTCGTCCGCGATCAGATGATTGCCGAGAGGCGCGAGCGAAACAACAGCCAGGAAACAAGACGCAAGTATCGTGCTGCGAATCATGTGGGCTCCAGATTTTGCGACCGTATTCTGCACGAAACCAGAGACGATTGGAATCGAAGTCAGCCGACACGATAAGGCTCTTCGTGCTCGGCGCTGACCATCCAGAGGCCGTGCGCGGGGACGGTGGGGCCGGATTTCGACCGGTCGCGCAGCTCGTAGAGGCGTTCGATGTCTTCGGGTTGGAGTTTGCCGCGGCCCACGTCGAGCAACGTGCCGACCATCTTGCGAACCATGTAGCGCAGAAACGAGCGACCATGCACGGTGAAAACCAGCTCTTCGTTGTCCGCCGAGCGCACGAGTTCCGTGGAGAAGATTTCGCGGTCCATTACGCGTTCCTTGTCGTCTTCCTCGGAGCCGGTGGAGGCTGCGAACGACGTGAAGTCGTGAACGCCGACGAAACGGGCGGCGGCATCGCGCATGGCGTCTTCATCGAGCGGGAACGGATAGTGCAAAACATATCTCCACAGCATCGGGGGACAGACCCGGCCGCGATACATCCGATAGCGGTACACCTTGCCGCGAGAGGAAAAGCGCGCGCTGAAGTTCGGCCCGACCTCTTCGGCCTTCACAATGCGAATCGTCGGCGGCAACAAGGCGTTCAGCGCGCGATGAAAATCCTCTGCGGAGAGTCCAGAATGCGTGCGAAAGCTGGCAACCTGGCCGAGTGCGTGGACGCCTGCGTCCGTGCGGCCTGTCCCTTGTAGCAGGATTTTCTCCTGGGTCAACTGGCGAAGAACGCCGACAATCTCGCCCTGAATGGTAGGTTTGCTGGACTGAGCTTGCCAGCCGTGAAAATCGGTGCCGTCGTAGGCGATCGTCAGCTTGAAATAGCGCATGCCGGGAGAGTTAGAGGAGGTTACGCCGCGCGGGTCGCATCACGTCGCGGAGCGCACAAAGCGGCTCCCCGGTTTCATGGCGGCGCTGCCCTCTCGACACTGCGGGCAATCTTCGGGCGCATAGCTGGCGATTGGCAAGTCGAGCAACGCTTGCGATTCGACCGGAAACTCCACTTGACCGCTGCTTCGGTCGATCAGAGCGCCCGCGGCGACAACTCGTCCTCCCGCTTCTTCCACCACCTGGATCGTCTCCAGGGTGGAACCTCCGGTGGTCCAGACGTCTTCTACGACGAGCACGTGCTGGTCCGCGCGCAAGCTGAAACCCCGACGCAGCGTCATCGTACCGCTGGCGTCACGCTCGACGAAAATCGCTGGAATCCCGCCGCCAGGAACGTCCACCTTTACTTCCGGAAGCGCGCGCGCGACTTCTTGCCCAATGATGAGGCCTCCCATCGCCGGGGAGACCACCGCCTCAATGGTCGCGTCGGAAAAAAGCGCGGCCAGTGCCTGCCCTAATTTCTCCGCAAAGCGCGGATATTGCAAAACCCGTGCGCATTGCACGTACGTAGCGCTGTGGAGACCGCTGGACAATTCAAAGTGTCCATGGCGAATGGCGCCGGCGCTCTCGAACATCCGCAACAGTTCTTCGCGCTTCAGCATGTCTCTCCAAATCGACGATTGGGGTAGTGTCAGCTCGCTGCCGCACCGGGCCCCACGCTGGTTCCGGTGAAAACCCGCGGTGCTAGCTGACCCCAAACCGCCGGTAACCGTCGAATCGTCAGCAGCCTAGCCGCCGCGTGTTGCGTTGTCAAGGAACGTAGCCCCTGCTAGACTGCCAAATTCGTGTTTCCGGTCAGTTTCTCGCTTGCCAATGCCCTGCTGTCGTCGATTTGATGAAACAAAGTGCCTCCGATGAACGTTGTACAGAGAGTCAGACAATAATGACCCGCGTAGGTCGTGGATAAAATTCAAGGAGTGAACGACATCATGAACTTGCTACGGTTGACCGCAAAGCCGTCAACTCCACGTGCGTCTGCTTGGCGACGTACGCCGCTTCGAGACCGTGCCACGCGACCATCGCAATTGGCGCGCTCGCTGACGGCCGCCGTGCTCACGGTCCTGCTGGCTGGATCAGGGTCGCCCGTTTTTGCGCAGGATCCCGGCCAAAGCCCGCCGCCGTCGCAGCAAACGGACCATCCGGAATTGCCAACTCCGCAGTCGCCGGAACAGAATCGACCCGGGCAGGATCCGAATGCCCCTACGCAAGCGCCCAAGCCGGTGTACGGACCTGGGCCGACGAACCCGCCGATTCCGGTGTCACTGGGCGTCTCGAAATACAACTATAGGCACGCCCCGCGACCGTTTCCAAATCTGTTTGCTCCCTATTCACCAATCCAAATTCCAGAATTCGGCGCCGCCAACTCGCCGCGCATCGAGCAACTGATCCACGACGGCAAGCTGGAAATCACCTTGCAAGACGCGGTGGAACTCGCGCTCCAAAACAGTATGGACATCGCCGTCGCACGTTATAACCCGTGGTTCGCCGACACTGATATTCTGACGGCAGAAGGCGGAGGACTGCCTCAGGGCATCAATGCCGCCGAAATTCGCTTCTCAACCGCGTTCGTTCCCGTACTGACTTACGACCCGACGCTGACCGCAAGCACCTTCTTCGACGACCGCTCGACGCCGGTCAACAACCCGTTTATTTCTGGAACTGCAGGCACTGGCACCGCTGCCACCGGCCTGATATCGCACACCTCCCAGTACAACACGCAATACGTCCAGGGGTTCGCCACCGGTACGACGCTGACCGCAAGTTGGGACAATACGCGAAGTTCATCGACCGCCGCTAACTTTTTCAATCCATCGGTCTCATCGTCGTTAACGATCTCATTCCAACAGCAGCTATTGAATGGATTCGGTCGGTTCCAGAATCAGCGCAACATCATCATCGCGAAGAACAACAGGAAGCTGGCGGACTACGCCTTCGAGCAGCAGGCGATTACGACGGTTACCAACACGATTAACGCGTATTGGGAGCTCGTCTACGCGCGCGAGAACGTGAAAGTCCAAGAGCAAGCCGTTACCGTTTCCAACAAACTTTATGGAGACAACAAGAAGCAGCTCGAAATCGGCACCATGGCGCCGCTGGATGTGACTCGCGCAGAGTCTGAATTGGCCACGGACCGCCAGAACCTGATCGTAGCCCAGACCGTTAAGCTAACGGATGAGCAAACCCTGAAGAACGCAATCTCGCGAGATCCCCTTGCGCCGGCGCTCGCGAATGTTGAGATCGTGCCCCTCGACCACCCTGATCCTCCAGAAGCAGTGGAAGCGGCCAACTTTGAAGACGCTGTAAAAGAAGCCTTCGCCAAGCGACCGGACCTGCTGGAGCAACAAATCAACGTGACGAACGCCGGCGTAGACTCTAAGGCGAATCGAAGAGCGTTGCTTCCGACGGCCACGCTGACCGCGCAATACTTGAGCCAGGGACTCGCTGGGAATAGTGCGATTATCACTGGGTCCACCACCACGGCGGGTGCTGCTGTTGTGGGCGCCAATGGTCAGCCAGTGACGGTGCTGGACATGAATGGAGTGCCGGTTGAGATCTTCGAACCTAATGCGGTAGCAACCAGCAACGGAATCAACCACCAGGGCTTCGGCACCGCGCAAAGCCAGATCTTTCACAACCAGTTTCCCGACTATCTGGTCGGCGTGAATTTGCAGATTCCCATCCGCAACCGGCAGGCCCAGGCAGCGTACCAGCACGCCGTTCTCGTCCAGCGCCAGATCGAAGCGCAAATGCAGCAATTGAAAAACGCTGCCCTGCTCGACGTGCGCAACGCCTACATTGCCTTGACGCAAGATCGCGCGCAGGTACAAGCCGCCAGCAAAGCCCGCGAGCTGCAACAGCAGACCTTCGACGCCGAACAGAAGAAATATCAACTCGGCGCGTCGACCGTTTACAACGTCATTCTCACCCAGCGCGACCTAATCACCGCGCAGGGTACCGAACTTCGCGCGTTGGCTAACCTCGTCGAAGCCAAGGCAAACTATGAGCGCGCCGTGGGACGCACCCTCGAAGTCAACCGCGTCACCATCGCAGACGCCAAACACGGCCAGATCGAGCGCGACACTCTGATTCCCGGCACGATCAACGGCCAGGTCGTTGGCACGGACAAAATCTTCGCCAACGAAGGCCAACGCTAACACTTCCACCGAGCAGGCACTGCATTTTGCAGTGCCTGCTTTTCTTTGGGGGCCCCTTCTCTCGGTATCCCATGCTCCCGCGATTCGCCCCCCGGCGGTCGGAATTGTGCATCGCGAACATTCCCTCGATTGGTCGCAAGTCCTAGTTTGATCGCCGCGCCTGGCGATGGCGCCGCTATTGCCCCGAGCGGGCGATTGGCATAGCATTGATTTTAGCGGGCCTTTCGAGCACAGCCATTTACCGGACGCCTCGAGCGGGACGGAAATTTCTATGAGCGATTCTTCCAAGGGCGCCAGCCAAACCGTCGTTCCCGCGGAACTTTCTTCATCCCGCCGCGAGCGTTCCACCAAAGAGAAAGCATGGGAAGAGAAAACGCTCGCTCCTACGCTCGAAAAAAGCCCTGAACGACAAGTGGAATTCACTACGATTTCCAACTATCCGGTCCGCCGGCTGTACACACCCGCCGATCTTGCGGGCTGGAGTCCAGAACGTGACCTCGGCTATCCCGGCGAACCGCCCTACACGCGCGGCATTCACTCTACGATGCACCGCGGGCGGCTTTGGACCATGCGCCAGTTCGCGGGCTTCGGCACGGCTGAAGACACCAATCAGCGCTTCCGCTATCTTCTCGCGCAGGGTCAGACGGGCCTCTCTACCGCGTTCGATCTACCCACGTTGATGGGATATGACTCCGACCACCCGCTCTCCGAAGGGGAAGTCGGAAAGTGCGGCGTGGCCATCAGTTCGCTCGCCGATATGGAAGTTCTGTTCGATCAAATCCCGCTAGCCGATGTGACTACGTCGATGACCATCAACTCGCCCGCGGCCGTGATCTGGGCGATGTATCTTGCGGTCGCCGAAAAGCAAGGCGCCGACTGGAAGAAAATTTCCGGCACGCTGCAAAACGACATCTTGAAGGAATACATCGCGCAAAAGGAATACATCTACCCGCCGGAACCCTCGATGCGGCTGGTTATCGACACGTTCGAGTTCGGCGTGCAAAATACGCCCAAGTTCAACACGATCTCGATCAGCGGCTATCACATTCGCGAAGCGGGCTCGACCGCGATTCAGGAATTGGCGTTCACCCTGCGCGACGGCCTCGAATACGTCGAATGGGGTATGCGCCGGGGCCTGGATGTCGATGAATTCGTGCCGCAGCTTTCCTTTTTCTTTAACGCGCATAGTGATTTCTTCGAGGAAATTGCCAAATACCGCGCTGCGCGCCGTATCTGGCATAAGGCGATGGTCGAGCGGTACAAAGCCAAGAATCCGCGGACGTGGGCGCTGCGTTTTCACACGCAGACCGCTGGATGCTCGCTGACCGCGCAGCAGCCGTACAACAACGTGGTGCGCACCGCGATTCAGGCCCTCGCCGCCGTGCTGGGCGGCACGCAGTCACTGCACACCAATTCGCTCGATGAAGCGTGGGCGCTACCCACGGAATTCGCTGCCACGATCGCTCTGCGCACGCAGCAAATCATCGCGCACGAGACTGGCGTCACCAACACCGTCGATCCGCTGGGCGGCTCCTACTTTGTCGAGGCGCTCACCAACGAAGTCGAACGCGGCGCCTGGGATTACATCGAAAAGATCGATGCGCTCGGCGGGATGGTCGCGGCCATCGAACGCGGCTACCCGCAGCGCGAAATCGCCGAGGCCTCCTACCGCTATCAGGTCGCCCTCGACAAAAAAGAAAAAATCATGGTCGGCGTCAACGACTTCGTATCCGACGAAAAGCCGCTGGAGACCCTGCAAATCGACGAGACCGTAGCGCACCGCCAAGCCGAACGCCTCAGCAAACTCCGCGCCGAACGCTCCAGCGAAGAAGTAGCCCGCCGCCTGGCCGCCCTCCGCAAAGCCACTCAAGGCAACGCTAACCTGATGCCGTTCATCCTCGAAGCCGTAAAATCCTACGCCACCCTCGGCGAAATCTGCGACGCCATGCGCGAAACCTTCGGCACCTACGAAGAAGTCGCCATCACTTAGGTCTCCTCTGCGTCCTCCGTGTCCGACCTTTGTGTACTCTGTGTTAATCTATCCTTTCTATGACTGACAACGAGATCTCGCATGAGATCATCGGCGTTGCGATCGAGGTGCACCGTCATCTTGGTCCTGGTTTACTGGAGTCCGCCAAGAATGCCTCTCAAAAGAGATGGCCCTGCGTGCCCTCCAAATTGAACGCCAGAAGCCCATTCCTGTTGTTTACAAGGATGTGAAACTCGAATGTGGCTATAGAATTGACTTACTCGTAGAGAGTAGAGTTGTCGTCGAGCTCAAGTCGATCGAGAACTTTGCGGCAATTCACGAGGCGATCATTCTGACGTATCTGCGCCTCTCCGGTCGGCGTCTGGGACTCTTGATCAACTTCAACGTTAGTGCGCTAAAGGATGGAATTAGGCGTTACATCATCTAGCGCTAGAGCCTAGATCAGAGCTCAACACAGAGTACACAAAGGTCGGACACAGAGGTCACGGAGAAGAATGGCGGAGAAGAAAATTCGAGTTTTGATTGCGAAACCGGGGCTTGATGGTCACGACCGCGGGGCGAAAGTGATTGCCCGCGCGTTGCGCGACGCCGGCATGGAAGTGATTTACACCGGACTGCGCCAGACGCCGGAGATGATCGCGACCGCCGCCGTGCAGGAGGACGTCGACGTCATCGGTCTCTCCATCCTGTCCGGCGCGCACAACACCATCTGTCCCCAGCTCATGAAGTTGCTGCACGACAAAGGCATGACCGATGTGACCGTACTTCTCGGCGGCATTATTCCCGAAGCCGATGTTGCCGACCTCAAAAAAGCCGGTATCGCCGAAATATTCCTCCCCGGCACTTCCACCCAAGACATCGTCGACTTCATCCACAAGCGGGTCCCGCAAAGCTCTTAAGACCAAGCCCGCTCGAATTTCACCCGCGTATACAGCACCGAAAAGCCCTGCCGCACCACATTGCGCTCCGAACTGCTTCCCGGCTGAGCGATACACACCGCCAAGTCGCAGTTCTCCGTCATCGCGCGCCTCAGCCGCTCCCTCAGAAGCGCCGTCTGCACTCCGCGATTGCGAAATGCCGGCAGCGTGCTCGCACCAAACAATCCGGCCACGCCTGCGCGCAGGGCAAGGGTCGCGCCTCCCGCAACCGCTCCGTCCACCCACGCCAGGTAGCACTCCACGCTAGCGCCAAGCGCAAACATTTTCATGACGTCCAGAATCTCCTGCGTCACCGGAAAATTCTCCGAGAAGCCCTGCGACACCGTCAGTGTCCACAAGTCTATCTGCTCTTTTCCGATGCGCTCCATGGTCAGGCCTGCCGGCGGACTCGGCCCCTCCACTACCGGTGAACTCACTCCACACAGTGGCAGCGCCATTACGTTGGAAAATTCCGTCACGCGATACGCGCGCTCGCCGAAGTGGCGGATCAGCGACGCGTCCACCAGTGGGCATGTCTCCACACGCACCGCCTCGTTGCGGCTGCGATAAAACTCCTCCAACCGATCGAACTCTTCCTCGCTGACGGCGCCATCCAGCCCCAATCCTACCGCCTGCGTAACCGGCGATCCCGCGCCGCAATAAATCGCGAATCCTCCGGCAATCCGCTCTATCGCGCCGACGCCACCCGTTTGCATCCGCTCCAGCGCCTCTGCGCAATCGACGGCCGCCTGCGCCTCCGCCAGCTCAATCCTGCGTGCCAACGCCAAATCCAGAATCAGCGGCGTCATCGCTTGCCTCCATCGCGTTCGCGCTGCTGATATTTCTCTCGCGCGCCTCGATGCAAACGCGTGATTTTGCTTTTGTATTCGTGCATCGCTGCGGGATCGACTTTGCGCCGCTGAAATTCTTGTTCGCGTTCCAGCTTCTTCAGGCTCTCGACTCGTTCTTCATCGAGCCTGCCCGCCGCCAACGCCGAGCGAACCGCACAACCCGGCTCGCTCTCGTGCCTGCAATCCCGGAAGCGGCAATTCGCTGCAAACTCCTCGATGTCCGCGAACGCCTGCGCGACGCCGGTCTCTGCATCCCATAGAGCGATTTCGCGCAATCCCGGTGTATCAATAATTAGCGCACCGCCCGGCAGTCGCAGCAGTTGCCGGGATGTCGTCGTGTGCCGCCCTTTGCCATCCGTTTCGCGCGTCGCCTGCACCGCCTGGACATCCTGCCGCAGCAAACGATTGACGAGCGTCGACTTTCCCACGCCAGACGAACCGAGCAGCACGATCGTCTGGCCGGGTGTGAGAAAGCGATCGAGTTCGTCCATTCCCCGGCCGGTTCGTGCGCTGACTGACAGCACCGGAGCGCTTGCCGCTACGCGCTCCGCATCCGCCACAAACGCAGCAGCGTCGCTACACTCGTCGGCCTTGTTCAATACGATGACCGGATTCACTTCGGATTCCCAACACTGTGCCAGATAACGTTCCAGTCGTCGTGGACTAAAATCGCTGTCGAGCGACACCACCAGAAACGCGGTGTCGATGTTGGCGGCGATCACCTGCTGCTCGATGCGTTTTCCAGGTGCCTTGCGAGCGAAACGTCCCCGCCGCGGCAAAACTCCCTGAATAAACGCACGCTCCTCGCCGGACAACTCCGCGGCAATCCAGTCTCCGACGGCCGGCCAATCTCCCTGTGCTTCCGCCGCCACACGCAGTTTGCTTGAAGGCTCCGCCCAGCATTCGCCGAAATCGCCGGCGATCCTCCATAGGCCACGCTGTTGCGACACCACTCTTGCCGGCGCCCAGCCACAGTTGTCTTGCTCGGCCCACATCGCCGCGAAATAAGAGTTCCAACCCAATTCCGTAAGAAGCACTTGCGCACCCTCCCGCTGCTCGCAAGCAGCACAGCGTGCTCGTCCACAATGGACGTGACGCGGTTGCGCGCCGGAATGTCCAGTAGACACAACACGATTCCGGACGCAGACTCGACAACTCAAACGGGAAAACTACAAGAAGGGCGTGCTACCTCAAGCCAGCGGAAACGCTGAAGGCACACCCGCCCATGGGAACTTCGACCAAGGTGGTCACAGGCGCCTCCAGAGTGAGGATGTGGTGCTTGCAGCAACAGCACCAATGCTTTGCATAGTATCGAGCGCGAACGCCTCCGTCAACATACCAACACGCCCGGGTAGTGGGTCCGTTTCCGACTACGCGACTTGCCGGGTACTTAGCACTGACGCACGTCAATGCCTTGGGAGAAAGGCATCCGATTGGCGAGACTCTGAACGTCATAGGGACGCTGCACAAACTGACTTGTTTCAAGATGGCCAACGCGATGAGGTCGACGCTCCTGGTTTTTGAGCTTGTTCACGTAGTCGTGCAGCAATCTGGTATACGGAATCAACACCGTCGATGTCATCAAAAGTTGGCGGCCGCGGCGGGTTATTTCTGCCCGATCTCCATTCACCTGTTACAGGGCCGCCGAAACTGATACTGCCAATACCATCGCGGCGAACCCACTTATCAACGATCGTCATTTTCTCGAAGTAGGCACTAGATGTTCTGCGGCCCCTTAGACCATTTTCAACAATGAGCGCGCGACGATTAGTGAGCGCGTAATACGTTCGTTGCTTCTTCCAGTAGTTATAAACAAATCGGCCCCAAATCATGTATTGACCGACCAGAACGAATGGAGTACCCCAGATCACGCCGAACCATTGAAAAGTTTTGTCGGGCCGGTTCGTCCAAAAATTAGCGATGCCAGACGCGCCGAGAAGCCAAAAAATTGCAAATCCTCCCCATAACAAGCTGAACGGGATCATTGCCCCGTCCTCTTTGTGAAAAATCACGGCAGCATTCGCACGGCCAGTCCACTGGACCGTTTCACCAGGCAGCAATTCGGGAGAAAAGGCATTGAATGGAGTGGACGTCGTCATGGGCATTTGAAGTGTAGTTCGGTTTTAGTCGCTCCGTGGAGCGGTTGTGTCGATTCGCTACGAATTAATAACGCAGGTCTTGATAAACGCGGTAGCCGGAAACTGACCACTGCCCACGCCCGCGTGTTCTCGCACTATCGGTCGAGAGACCGTATACTGTTCGCTTGTTGCCCGGTCGTTGCGTCACGCTATCCTTCGATGTGCGTTGTACGATTTCGTGCGAGGTTTGCGAGTGTCGGCATCCGTCCTGAAAACCAGCGTCAACAGCAAATCCCCTGAGTTCGCGAAAAACACCCGCAAGGTCATCGACCTCGTCACCCAAGTCAAGAACGAAGAAGAGCAGATCAGCCGGGGCGGCGGCGCCAAAGCCATCGAGTCGCAGCACAAAAAGGGGCGGCTCACGGCGCGCGAACGCCTCAAAAAGCTCGTCGATCCCGGAACGCATTTTACTGAGCTCGGCATTTTTGCGGCTTATGAAATGTACGAAGAATGGGGTGGGGCCCCAGCGGCAGGAACGATCACCGGCCTGGCGCGCGTCTGCGGCCGGACATTCATGATCATCGCCAACGACGCCACGGTAAAAGCGGGCGCGTTCTTTCCGATGACCGCGAAGAAAGTGATTCGCGCGCAGAATATCGCCATCGAAAATCACATCCCGACAATCTATCTGGTGGACTCCGCGGGCGTCTTTCTTCCGTTGCAGGAAGACGTGTTCCCGGACACCGACGATTTCGGCCGCGTTTTCCGCAACAATGCGGTGATGAGCGCCATGGGCATTCCGCAACTCGCAGCGATCATGGGCATGTGTGTGGCAGGCGGCGCTTACCTTCCTTTGATGTGCGATCACATCCTGATGACGGAAGGCTCCGGCTTGTTTCTCGCGGGTCCCGCGCTGGTGCAAGCGGCCATTGGCCAGGTAACGTCTGCTGAAGATCTCGGCGGCGCGAAAATGCATTCCCAGATTAGCGGCACGGTCGATTTTCGTGAACCCGACGATGACGCGTGCATCGCCCGCATTCGGGCGCTGGCCGACAAGATGGGCGCTCCGAATCCCACGCCCTTCAGTCACGTCGCGTCTCGCGAACCGCTTTACCCTGGCAGCGAAATCTACGGCGTCTTTTCCAACGATCCCGGCAAGCAATACGACATGCGCGAAATCATCGCGCGCCTCGTGGACGGCAGCGAGTTCGAGGAATACCGGGCCGAGTACGGCGAAACGCTGCTGTGCGGCTATGCGCGCATCGGCGGATGGGCCGTCGGCATCGTCGCCAACCAAAAGAAGCATGTGCAAACTACCGCGCCCGGCTCCGATCAAAAACGCATCGAATTCGGCGGCGTGATTTACACCGAGTCCGCCGAGAAAGCCGCCCGCTTCATCATGGACTGCAACCAGGACCGCATCCCGCTGATTTTCCTGCACGACGTGAACGGTTTCATGGTCGGCAGAGACGCCGAATGGAGCGGCATCATCCGTGCGGGCGCAAAAATGGTGAACGCGGTGTCCAACAGTGTGGTGCCCAAGATCGCGGTCATCTGCGGAGGCAGCTTCGGCGCCGGCCACTACGCGATGTGCGGCAAAGCCTACGATCCGCGCTTCCTCTTCGCCTGGCCCACCGCGCGCTACGCGGTAATGAGTGGAGACGCCGCCGCCAGCACGCTCGCAGAAATCAAGCTCAAGCAGATGGAACGCGAAGGAAAAAAAGTCGACGAGAAGGCCAAGCAAGAAATGCTGGCATCCGTGAAAGCCACCTACGAGAAACAGACCGACCCGCGCTACGCGGCCGCCCGCCTCTGGGTCGACGCCATCATCGACCCAGCCCACACCCGGGACGTCCTGATCACCGCCCTCGAAGCCGCCTCGCTCAATCCCGAGATCCGCGAGTTCAAGACCGGAGTGCTGCAGACGTGAAGCAAGTTCGCATTCCCACGCTGTTGCTGGCGGCGATTGCGCTCTTGGTGGTGTCGGGAATTCGAGGAATTGGCATGCTCGTGAAGAAAATCTTGAAGGCCAGAGGACAATGACGTCCGTAAAATTGATTGAATGTCCTCGCGACGCCTGGCAAGGCCTGCCGGATTTCATTCCCACGGAGCTCAAGGCGGCATATCTCCAGGAACTTGTGCTCGCCGGATTCACGCACATCGACGCGGTCAGCTTCGTGTCGCCGAAGCATGTAAAGCAGATGGCGGACAGCGAAGAGGTGATGGCCAAATTCAACGATTCCCTTTCGATCGATATTGATCGACCGGAAATCATCGGAATCGTAGTGAACGAGAAAGGTCTTGAGCGAGCGCTGGCGACTCCCGGCGTTACCACCATCGGCTATCCCTACTCGATCTCCGCCTATTTCCGCCGTGCGAATGCCAATATGAGTCGCGACGAATCGCGCAAGCTTGTCGAAAAACTGAAGAAAGACGCCGCCGCGGCGAGCCGCGATCTCGTAATTTACATCTCCATGGCTTTCGGGAACCCGTATGATGAGCCTTGGGGGCCGGAGCTTGTGCACGAAACGCTGGAATGGCTGAAGGATATTCGCGTGCGCACTGTGTCGCTCGCCGACACCGTCGGAACCGCCGACGCTAAACTCGTCGGCGATCTCTACCGCGAGGTGAAGGATCACGTGGCGGGAATCGAACTCGGCGTGCACCTGCACAGCCGGCCAGAAAATGCGGAAGAGAAAATTATGGCGGCGTATGAGGCGGGATGCCGCCGCTTTGACAGCGCCCTTACCGGACTCGGAGGCTGTCCATTTGCCGGAGACAGCCTGGTCGGCAACATCGCCACCGAACAGGTTCTTGCGGCGCTGAAAAAAGCAGGCGCGGATCCGGGAATCGAACCCGAGCGCCTGACCAAGATTCTTGCCATGACCAACGAAATTCGGGCCAAGTACGCCCATGCACCACTTTTAAATTGAGGAGGTGTCTTCGACATGTACTCCACACTTCTTCTCGAATGCCGCGACGCCATCGCCACGATCACGCTGAACCGCCCGGACAAACGCAACGCCGTCACCACCGCGATGATCGCGGATCTACAAACTGCTCTTGATGCCATCGAGAAAAATCATACGACGCGCGTGGTGATACTGACCGGCGCGGGCAAAGCATTTTGCGCCGGCATGGACCTGGAGATGCTCTCCGCCATCGCGAAGCAATCTCCCACGGAGAACCAGGAAGATTCCCGCCGCATCGCGAAAATGCTGCGCCGCATCTGGAGTTTCCCCAGGCCGATGATCGCCGCCGTAAACGGAGCTGCTTACGCAGGAGGCTGCGGTATCGCCACGCTGTGCGATTTCACGCTTGCGTCAACGGAAGCGAAATTCGGCTACACCGAAGTGAAGATCGGCTTCCTTCCCGCGATCGTTTCCGTTTTTCTGACGCGCCAGATCGGAGAGAAGCGCTGCCGCGATCTTCTTCTGACGGGACGCATCATCGACGCTCACGAAGCCAAGGAATTTGGCCTGGTGACCGAGGTGGTCGCACCCGACCATTTGCTCGATCGCGCGCACGAACTCGCGGCTGATCTTATCGCCGCAAGTCCCAGCAGCCTGACGCGCGCAAAACACCTGCTAACTTCCTCTGCCGCCCCAGGACTCGACCACGACCTCGAGCGCGCCATCCTGGAAAATGCGCGCATCCGCTGTACCCCCGATTTCAAAGAAGGTGTCGCTTCCTTCCTGGAGAAGCGCAAGCCCGTGTGGCAGAGTAAGCCGGATTAACCGACGACATGCGAACAATCGAATTTCACGACACGACAGTACGGGTGCGTTACGCCGAAACCGATCAGATGGGCGTGGTCTACCACGCAAATTATTTGATCTGGTTCGAGGTTGGCCGGGTGGAGCTGATGCGCGCGATGGGTTTCGAGTACAAGACCATGGAAACGGAAGACGACTGCCACATCGTTGTGGCCGAAGCGCATTGCCGGTATGAAAAATCGGCGCGCTACGACGAAGTGCTGCGGGTGCGCACGCGAATTATGGAATGGCGCAATCGCATCGTGAAATTCTCGTATGAAATATTTCGCGAAGCCGACGACACGCTACTGACGACGGGCTACACGACGCACGTAATCTGCGGCAGCAACGGCCGGCCGAAGGCGCTTCCTCCAAAATATCGCGACGTGCTGTTGCATTTGAATGTTCCCAATCCTGACCGGAGCGAAGCATGACCGCGGCCCCAAATTCTCGCCATCCCATCGAACTGACCGGCAACGATCTGACATTCCCGCAACTGTACGACGTAGCGTTTCGCGGCGAAAAAGTTTCGCTGGCTCCCGATGCGATCGAGCGCATGAAAGCTTCGCGCGCGGTCGTGGAGCGGGTCGTCGCGTCGGGCGAAACCGCGTATGGCATCAATACCGGCTTCGGCAAGCTCGCGTCCGTCCGCATTTCGGCAGAGCAAGTGCGCCAGCTTCAAGTGAATCTGGTGCGCTCTCACTCGTGCGGCGTCGGCGCTCCGCTCCGCGAAGCAGAGACGCGCGCGATGATGCTGTTGCGCGCCAATGCGCTCGCGAAAGGACTGAGCGGCATTCGTCCACGTGTAGTTGAGACGCTTTGCCAGATGCTAAACGCGAAAGTGCATCCGGTGATTCCATCGCAAGGATCCGTGGGCGCTTCGGGTGATTTGGCGCCGCTGGCGCATCTGGCGCAAGTGGTGATTGGTGAAGGCCGCGCGAACTTTCACGGAGAGGTTCTGGCCGGCGGCGAAGCGATGCAGCGCGCGGGAATCACGCCGATTGCGCTGGAGGCTAAGGAAGGTCTTTCGCTGCTGAATGGCACGCAGGGAATGCTCGCGCTATTGAGCCTGGCGTTGCGAGAAGCTGATGTTCTTGCGGACACGGCGGATGTTGCCGCTTCCCTTTCGCTGGATGCGTTGCGCGGCAGTCCGGGCGCGTTTGACGCGCGGATTATGCATGCGCGCGCGTATGCGGGCGCGGCGACGACGGCGCGGAATCTGGCACATTTGAACGAGGGCAGCCAAATTCGCGAGTCACACCGCTCGGCAGAGAAAGATCAGCGTGTGCAGGATGCGTACAGTTTACGGTGCACGCCACAGGTACACGGCGCGGTGCGGGATTCGCTGGCGCAGGCGCGTGAGATGGCGGCGGTGGAATTGAATAGCGCCACGGATAACCCGCTGGTTTTTGTGCGAGATGCAATTCTGGCGACATCATCAGCGGGGGAAATTTTCACGGGCAACCGCTGGCGATGGCCGCGGACCAGGCGGCGATTGCGATTGCGACGCTCGGCGGAATTGTCGAGCGGCGCATCGAGCAGATGACCAATCCGCTGACGAGCTTGCTGCCGGCGTTCTTAACGCCGGAGCCGGGGCTGAATTCGGGATTCATGATCGCGCAGGTGACGGCGGCGGCGCTGACCAGCGAGAACAAGACGCTGGCGGCTCCGCACTCGGTGGATTCGATTTCGACTTCGGGCAATCAGGAAGATTACGTCTCCATGGGGATGAGCGGGGCGCGGCGGCTGGAGCGCATGCTCGTTAATCTGCGGCATACGATCGCGATTGAGTTGCTTTGCGCCTGCCAAGGGATTGATTTACTGGCTCCGCTGCAGACCGGGACGCTGGCGAAGAAAGCTTCGCGGCGGTGCGGGGAGCGTCGGCGAAAGTTACCGAGGATCGCCCGCTGGCGGCCGATATTGAAGCGGTGTCCGCGCTGGTCGCCGGCGGCACTTTTTCCGCGATCCTGCATTGATCCGATAGCGCGACGGATGCGCCGAATGCGTCTGCTGGTGCTTCCCGCCTCGTACGCACAAGATCTCCTCAATCCTGCGTGAGTAACTATTCTAGAAATTAGTGTCGACTTCTCTCGTGCTGAGCCCTCGCGTTCGGCTAGACTTGGCGGGAATTCCTGAAAGCAAAGCAAGAACCGAGTGTTGGTGAACTCCGCGGGCAGAGGTAGAGGCCTGCGTTCTCGGGCGCACGGAATTGGAGCGATCGAATATGAAGCTGCTTTGGGCGAGAGCCGAGAAACTGGTGCTCGCGGCCGCGGTGGTGGCTCTAGTGGCGTTCGTGTTGGTTCGTGCAGTAGGTGCGCAAGGCCCGGGTGCTCGCATTTCGATGATTTCCGACTGGAGCCATCGGCACGTCGTCTTCTCGCAGCCGGCCTCTTGGGTGACGGCGTGGAAGCTCCAAGGGGAACCTCGCTATTGGCAACAAATTCTCCGCCGCAACGGCAGAGGGCGTGTCCCGGCTGAGCCTGAATTGGAGAGGTGGAGATTTGGTTTTTCAGGTTTCGACTGGCACCCGCCACAACGGGAGGAGCCTCTCGAGAGAGATTGGGGTGAATCGTTAGGAGCCGGTGGGACAACGGGAGCGCCACTTAACGGCGTGAATTGGTACCCGGTGTTTCCTGCGAAATACTCGTTCAACGTAACCGCTGCTCCCAGCTGCGGCAACGATTTCGTGGTTTTCCCAACAAATCTGGCGGGGGTCACCGGCGGGCAAGCCAGCGTCATCGGCTATAACAATCTGTACGCGGGAGCTGGAGCGCCTCTCTGCGGTGCTGTCAATCCCTCGATCTATTGGTCGTACAACACAAATTTCAATGCGGCCGGCGCAGCCACAACGGGAACCGTAGCGACTTCTCCGGTCATATCGTTGGACGGCAGCAAGCTAGCGTTCGTCGAGACCAGAACGAATGCGAATGGTGGCTCTATTCTGCATCTTTTGAAGTGGCATGCCACGGATGGAGGGGCGATCGGCACCGCGGCAGCGCCGAAAACTGCCACGGTCTGGACTGCCGATGGGGCCGCGGGACACTGCCCCACAACCGGGGCATGCATGATTAGCCTGGCCTTCAACGGCGCCCAATCCGACACCGGCTCTTCGCCTTTTTATGACTATCTCCGCGATGCCTTGTATGTTGGCGATGACAACGGCGTGCTGCATAAATTCATCAATATCTTTGGTGTAAGCGGCACGACGCCAAGCGAAGTAGTGACCGGCAATTGGCCGATCACGGTGGATACCGGCACGATTCTGACTTCGCCCACGGTGGACTCGGTATCGGGCAACATTTTCCTGGCAGATTCGGGTGGGAAGCTGAGCTACGTGCGGGAAACCTTCAGCACCGCGGGGACGTGCGCCGCGGGTGCGGTACCTTGCCTCGGCTCGACGACCATCGTTCCTGCTGCGGCCCACGTCATTGCGGACGCGCCGATTGTGGATCCGGTCACCGAGAAGGTTTTCGTGTTTTTTGGGAACGACGGTGGAGGCAGCGCATCAGTGATTCAGTCAGACATCACTCTAGCGGCTTCGATCAGGGCCAGCTTGGGCACGGGTACGGGCCACCATCTGCATTCGGGCGCGTTTGACAATACCTATCTCTCAGGCACCGGCAACGCGGGACACCTGTACATGTGCGGATCGTCCGCGAGCAGCACACCCACGATCCAACGCATCGGCTTCAATAACACAGCGACGACTTTCGCCAATAAGACAGGCACCATGAACGCGGCGGTGGACGCGGCGACGCTGACCGTGGCTTCGGGTTCCGCGGAGTGTGCGCCGGTGACCGAGTTTTTCAACGCCAACGCTCCCGCCGCTTCTCAGGATCTGATTTTCTTTGGCGTGCAGAACCTGGGCAGTGGAGCCGCCTGCGGAGGGGCTGGCTGCGTGCTGTCGATCAACGTGACGGGAACACCGGCGACATTGGCGATTCTGAGCTCGATCGAGGAAGTGAACGGGCCGAGCGGGATCATCGTGGATAACAACGGAACTGGTTCGCAAGCCTCGAGTCTCTATTTCTCGCGACAGGGTAACAGCACCGCTGGCGTTCCTTGTGGGTCGGGGGCGCTAGTCGGCGTAGGATGCGCAATCAAGGTGACGCAGTCCGGCCTGAATTGAGCGACGGAAGCCTTCGACCAAGTACTGAAGAGGAGCATTTGCGCCACTCGGCTGGTTAACAATCCACTGCCCTCCCCCACCGTTTTTCGTAACTGCGGATTCTAAAGAACTTTAAGTCCAACATTTTGGAAGTGCGGATTCTAAAGCAGTTACAGGTGAATTTCGTATAAGTGCGGATTCTAAATGGGTTACAGCTGTTTGACGGAATTGTTTACACCGCTGCGGACCTTAGTTTAGTTGGAACGGCTGCCGCAGGTTGAAAGTCGACGTGGTATTACCTGACTAGTATCTTACCACTCGGACATCACTCGTCAACGAGTATTTCGGGCTAGCGATCGGCACGCAACGGCATACGGCTATGGGAGGGCAGGCACTATGTCGGTCTTGCGGAACTCGTCGCCCTTGAAGAGGAGCGGTTCGCCGCTCGATTTGGCGAGAGCATAGGAGAAGCAGTCGCCGAAGTTGAGGCCTGCTGGATGCCGGCCTTTGCCATAAATGGAATAAGCCTGCCGGGCGATGTGCGCTTGCTCCTCAGTGACTGGTTCGATCGAAATACGGGCCTGCCGAAGGAACGAGTCGTATTCTCGTGCGGCTTGATCGCCGCCCCGGGACTCCACCACGATGGAGACTTCGAGAAAACTCGCGGCCGAAATGCCGCACCGTTGAGCGTGAACAATTGCGGTGTCATATGCTTCAAAACCCGGTTCGCGAAACAGAATAGTTAAAAGCGCTGAAGAGTCTAGGATCACTTGGGAAGCCCATGCTCGTCATAGAGCAATTCCGCATGATCAATCGGAGGCCCTTTGAGAATTTCCGCTGATCGGGCGCTGATCGCGCGAAGGGATGCGAGAGTCGCGTCGCTCTTACGGCGCTGACGGACGCGGTCCAGCCGCTCGCGCAGGGCTTGGGTGACAGCGGCGGTCATGGTCTCGCCGGTTTCTCTTGCTAGAAGCTGGGCGAGTTTGTGTGCGTCGGGGTTTTTAATGTTAAGGCTCATGTGTTCCACCGTGGTAGATTGTATTCTACCCATCTACCGCAGGACTGTCAACAAAATGTACGGCTGCAGTTGCGGCGGCGGCGATAACGGACGGTAGGGGAGTTTGGCTCAGGGCGGACGCAGACAGGAGTTTGAGGGTTACTAGGCGAGAGCGGAGCGGAGGAAGGTTAGCATGCGGTAGCCGGCTATATGGCTGAAGGGGGGGAGTTCGAGGGAGTAGTGGCCGCAGTGGAGCTCCAGCGTGCGGAGATTCGCGTGGTGTTGGCGGAGGGCGGCTAGCATTTGGGCGGTCAGTTCGGGGAGGAAGGTGGGGTCGTATTTGCCGTAGACCATGAAGGCGTTTTTGTTTGCGCCCAGGCCGCGCTGTACGTAGGGCATGGGGCTTACGGGGGCCCAGTAGTCGCGGAGTTCGTCTACCGTGACGTGGTGGCGGAGGCTCTCCCAGACGTGGGTGGTGGTCATGCCTTGGCTTACTACGTCGGCGAAATAGGTGGAGACGTGGAAGAAGCCGCCGGCGCGGAGGGCTTCGTCGTGAACCATGGTGATATAGCCGACCGAGGAGCCGATGCTGGTGCCCAGTATGCCTAAGCGGGTGAAGCCTTGTTGTTCCAGCCAGCGTAGGCAGCGGCGGGTATCCTGGACGGCTTGGCGGTTGGCTTGGAGGGTTAGGCCTATGTTCGGGCCTACCAGTTGGTCGGCGCGCTCGTGACCTTTGGCCATGCGGCGGTCGTGGTAGGGGAGACTGAGGCGGAGCACGGTAATGCCTATGCGCTGGAGCCACTCACAGAGGCCCCGCTGGCCGTGCCATTTGGCATTCCAGTTGGGGAGAAGGACGACGGCGGGCATTGCCTTGCGCGCCGAGCCGGCGGCGGCAGCGGATTTTGAGGGGAAGAATTGGGCGCAGACCGTGTTGTTTTCCGGCCAGGGCGACACGATGGAACTGGTGAAGGTCAGGACATTTTCGGCGTCGAGGTTGTAATCGGTGGCTGGGGTGGTGGCGAACCAGGCCGCGCTGTTTTCGATGGCTTGTTTGGCGAATTGACGGACGTAGTCGGCGGGATCGGAGTCGGCGGGGTCGCCGCCGATGTGCTCGAGGCCCCAGTGGAAGGGTTGGACGCGACGGTTGTCGTCGGTGGTCCAGCGGCGGTGCTCGTAGCGGCGGATGCGGCGTTCGAACCAGTGCATGGAGGAAGTCGACCGTTGACAGTCTACCGTTCAAGGTCGGCGGGGACAAATTCGGGGAATGGATGAGTCGCCTGGACGGTAACAGGCAGAGTGAAGATCCGGGGAGGAGGGTGCAGAGCCGAGCGCGGAACAAGCGACGGAAAGGGATAACGCAGAGACGCAGAGGTCGCAGAGTTACGCGGAGGATTGCTTCCGATGGATGATCACGCGTCGTACCGACTACTCCCGCGCGGGTTTATGAGGTGGACCGAGATCTGTACTACCTAATGCGACACGGGAGCCGGGCAGTTTGTTGGATCGACAGGGTTTGTGTGGCAAATTCGAGATGTGGTCATCGCGTTCTTTTTTGTCTTTGGGATGGTGATCGGCAGCTTCCTGAACGTCTGCATCACGCGGATTCCGGAAGGAGTGTCGATTGTTGCACCGCGTTCGCGGTGCCCGCAATGCGCGACGCCGATTAAGACGTATGACAACGTGCCGGTGTTTGCGTGGTTATGGCTGCGTGGGAAGTGCCGATCTTGCGGGTATCCGATTTCGCCGATGTATCCGCTGGTGGAATTGCTCACTGGACTGTTTTTTGTGGCGTGTTACATGGATTTCGGGTTAACGCCGCAGACTATAAAGTGGCTTTTTTTCACGTGTTTGATCATCGTCTTGACGATCACCGATCTGCGTGTGCGTTTGCTTCCCGATGTTATCAACTGGCCGGGCTTTGTCGCAGGATTGTTTTTCTCCGCTTGGGTGCCGTCGAACGATGGCACAGCATTTTGGCTTAGCGTGTACGTTTTCCATCGAGAGCCTTCTCCCTATTTGCTTGGTCTGCTGGACGGATTGATTGGAGCGGCGTTCGGCAGCTTGCTGCTTTGGGGAGTGGCCGCGCTGTATAAGGCGGTGCGCCACCGCGATGGGATGGGGATGGGCGACGTGAAGATGATGGCCATGGTCGGGGCGTTTATGGGACTCCGCGGGACGTTTCTGACCATTTTGCTGGGAACCTTGTTGGGGAGCGTGGTAGGCGGTGCGGTCATTCTTGGACTGTATGTTTCGGGCTGGCAACGCGCCCTGGCTGAACGCGCCAGCCGCCGCAATCTAGGGACCGCTGCCGGATTGCGCTGGATGCTTGCCAGCCAATACCAATTGCCACTCGGAACATTTCTGGGCATCGCCGCCTTGCTAGTGATCTATCTTGGCCCGCTGGCGATGCGCTATCTATCCAGAGGGATTTTCATTTGATGCTGGCGATGCTGCAAGGCGGAGCCTTCCCGAACCCGCGCGCGTTGGTTGTTGGGTTGGTGTTGCTGCTTGCGGCGGTTGCGTGGCTGATCCTGTCGCTGGTGAGGCGGTTCTTCAAGGACACGCGCGACGCGGCCAAAGAGCGGATGGACGCGGCGCCCCGGGTGGAAAACACGGCGGCGTTCATGACTGCGTCGATGCAGGGCGTAATCCAGAAATTGCGCGATCAGGAAAAAGAGCTGGAGAGGCTGCATCGCATCGAGAAGGAACGCGCGGAACACACCGAGCGACTGAGCGAAGAGGTTACCCGAAACATGCCGGCGGGTTTTCTGATGGTGAATGCGACGGGAATTATTTCCGGTGCGAACCCCGCGGCGGAGCAAGCGCTGGGTATTCACGGACTGAACTACCGACGGTATAGCGAGGTGCTGAAAGAAGGCTCCGAGCTGACCAAGTTGGTGACGGAGTGTCTGGCGGAAGGGAAGATTTTCCGGCGCGAGCAGGTAAACCACAGGTCGCCCGCTGGAGACGAGCGGCGGCTGGGTGTAACGATTTCGCCGGTGCGCCGCGGCAACGAGAAAATCAGTGGGGCGATCTGCCTGCTGAGCGACTTGACGGAACTCGCGGGGTTGCAGCAACAGATCGAACTGAAGAAGCACCTAGCGGCTCTTGGCGAGCTTTCGGCGGGGATTGCGCACGAATTCAAGAATGCGCTGGCGACGATTTCAGGCTACGCGCAAATGATTCGGGCGGAGTCCGCGGACGGAGAAATTTTAGATCATGCCGAACGCATCCTGGAACAGACGCGGAACATCACACATGTGGTGACCGAATTCCTGAAATATGCGCGGCCGCTGGAAATCTCGGACGAAGTGGTGGAGTTGGAAGGGGTGGTGCAGCGGGTGGTGGCGGAGATTGGGGGAGCGGCAGCGAATGTGGCGGTGAGTTGCGAGGGAGAGTTTGGCAGCGTCGCGGGGGACGAAAGTCTGCTGCGCCAGGCCATGCTGAATCTAGCGCGGAACGGCGCTGAAGCTTGCGCGGAAGTAAAGAGTGGTCGGGTCACGATGCGAGGTGAGATCGTGCGCGGCGGAGAGACGGGTTTTCAGCGGATTACGATTTCCGACAATGGGCCGGGGATCGCCGGCGATGCGCTCCCCAATTTGTTTCACCCGTTCTTCACAACCAAGCCACAGGGGACCGGATTGGGCCTGGCGGTGGTTCAGAAAATCATCGTGCAGCATGGAGGGCAAGTGGAGGCGCGGAACCGGCCGGAGGGCGGGGCCGCCTTTATCGTTACGCTACCGGAGCGGCGCATTGGTAGCGTGGAAGCGGTAGAATCAAAGAAACACGTTATGCAGATTTAGGGTTGCGTGATTGCGGGTCAGCTCGGGCGCCGGGAAGGCAGGTCTTATGCGTGCAATAACTTGGCGAAAAACTGGAGTGTACGTGCTGGTGGTGCTGCCAGTATTGGGTCTGGCTGGGATCGCAGCGATTGCGCAGCAAGATAGCTCGCAGCAGAGCACGTCGCAGGAAGGCGCCACGGATCCTGTGGCAGAGGCGGCTCGCAAGGCTCGGCAGCAGAAGAAGGCTGAGCCCAAGCCTAAGAAAGTCTATACGAATGAGGATTTGGGGGCGGGGACACCCGCTCCCGCGGCAGCGACTCCTGCCTCAACTACAGCAGCCGCGCCAGAGGGCGCGGAGACAAAGGAAAACGCCGCCGGGGCGGCAAATGCGGATCAGGGTGCGGAGGCCGAGAAGACTGGCGGGGGCGGAAAGAATGGCGAAGAAGCCTGGCGAAAGCGCTTCCGGGAGGCGCGGGACAAATTAGCTCAGGCGGAGCAGGAACTCGACATTTTGCAGCGAGAAGCGCAGAAGTCGCAGGTGCAGTACTACACCGACCCACAAAAGGCGCTGAGTGAGCAGTACAGCCGCAAGGATATCAGCGAGAAAGACACGAAGATCGAGGCAAAGAAGCAGGAAGTAGCCCAAATGAAGCAGCGCATTGCGGACCTGGAAGATCAGTTGCGAAAGTCGGGTGGCGATCCGGGCTGGGCGAGATAACAAGACGAAATAGAGGAAGTAGTGAAGTAACGAAGTAAAGACCGGGAGATGGTGTGCTCGCGGGTGCTCTTGCTGTTTCATTTCGTTAGCTCTCTACTTCGTTCCTTCTGATTTCTTCCCATCTGCTGCTTCCCTTCTCCGCACAGGCTGTGCGGGTTCCCGCCAGCGATCAATGGATTCGTGGTAAAAACGGAACACATGGAATCCCTGCTGCTTGTTGAAGATAAGAATGAATTGCGCGCGATGCTGCGCAAGGCGCTGGAACGAGCGGGCTACAGCATAGACGAGGCGCCGGACGGCACCGCGGCGATCCAGAAGATCCGCGCGCGGCGATATTTGCTGGTGGTTACGGATCTGAAGCTTCCCGGGGCGTCCGGATTGGACGTTTTGCGGGCATCGAAAAGTGCGGACGCGACGATTCCGGTGATTCTGCTGACGGCATTTGGGTCGGTGGAAGAAGCCGTGACAGCGATGAAAGAAGGCGCGTTTGACTTCCTGCAGAAACCGGTGGACCTAGATCATCTGAAGCTTTTGGTGCAGCGGGCAGCGCAGCAGCAGGAAATGATGCGCGAGAATATTTTGCTGCGCGAGGAGTATGCGGCGCGGTACGGATTTCCGCGGATCGTCGGAGAGCACAGTTCCATTCGCGAAGTCAGCCAGCAGATTCAGCGCGTTGCGGCTACGGATTCAACGGCGCTGCTGCTCGGGGAGAGCGGAACGGGCAAGGAGCTTTTTGCGCGGGCAATTCATCATTTGTCGCCGCGGCGGGAACAGCCGTTTGTGGCGCTGAATTGCGCGGCGATTCCGGAGGGATTGGTTGAGAACGAGCTTTTCGGGCACGAGAAGGGGGCGTTCACGGGGGCGGGCGCGCGCAAGGTCGGGAAGATGGACCTGGCGCATCGCGGGACGCTGTTTCTGGATGAGATTGGCGAGTTGCCGCTGGCGATCCAGGCGAAGTTATTGCGCGTGTTGGAAGAGCGGCGGTTTGAGCGCGTTGGGGGCACCCAGTCGATCGACGTAGATGTGCGGATCGTGGTGGCCACCAATCGCGATTTACGAAAACTAATTGAGGAGAAGTTATTTCGCGAAGATTTGTATTTTCGAATTTCGGCGGTTCCGATGACCATTCCGCCGCTACGCGAGCGCGGCGAGGACGTGTTGATGCTTGCTCTGCACTTTTTGGAAAAATTTAGCCGCGAGTTTGCGAAGCCCGGGTTGGAGCTTTCGGATGGCGCGAAAGAGCGGCTGTTGGGTTACCGTTGGCCCGGAAACGTGCGCGAGTTGCAGAACACGCTGGAGCGGGCTGTGATTTTGGCGGATGGGCTGAGCATTCATGCGGACGAGTTGCAATTGCCGTCGGCGCGGCCGGATGCAGCGAGTTTGCCAGCCGGGATGTTGCCGGAGAGTTTCAGTTGGGAAGGATCGCTGGAAGAAATTAGCGGGCGGGCTGTGGCGCACGTCGAGCGAGTGGTGCTGGAAGGAGCTTTGCGCGAGTCGAAGTGGAATAAGACTCGGGCGGCGGAAAAGCTTGGGGTTTCGCCCAAGACGCTGCTGGCGAAGTTGCGGGCTGTGGGTTTGGAAGAGTAACGAAGGAAGCGAAGGCTTTTTGGAGTGCGGCGGCTCGCCGCCTTTCAGCCGCGATCCCCCGGCTACCAACCTCAATCGGGTATCGCTTTGATTGAGGACATTCCAAGGTGTCGACCCGCGGTATTGGTTTGTGCTTGGGTGTTTGCGCTTGGGTTCAGTTGCGTCTAAATCCCGCCGTCTCGGAGACGGCGGCTACAGGGTCTTAACGGCGGTGTGGAGGGCTACGGTGCCGACCGTCCATACGCGGTACTCGACGGATCGATAACCCACCGCTGTCATCAGCGACGCTAGCTCTGCGGGGCGGAAGAAGCGGGAGACGGAGGCGGGTAGGTAGGTGTAGGCCGCGCGGTCGCCGGAGAGAAGGCTGCCGATGCGGGGTAGCACGCTTCGGAAATACCAGCGATAGAGATCCCCTAGCAATCCGGCCGGCGGCTCCGTGAATTCCAGGATGGCTAGCGTGCCGCCGGGTTTCAGCAGCCGATGGATTTCGCGCAGGCCGGCCTCATAGTTGGCCAGATTGCGGAAGCCAAAGGCCGTGGTGATCAGATCGAAGGATGCGTCGGCGAAGGGTAGGTGCAGGGCGTCGGCTTCGAAGAACGGCATTGGTGCGGCGGTGACTGCGTCCGATCGGCCTGGGAGCGACTGGCTCTTTGCGCGCGCACGGACCAGCATCGCGTGAGAAAAATCGGCGCCGATGATTTGCGCGCGAGCGGAACGACGGAGCGAGAACGCCAGGTCTCCCGTACCGCAGCAGAGATCGAGGACCCATGCGTCAGGCCGCTCGAGAATTGGGCGAAGCCGGCGGGCGACGCGGGCGCGCCAGAGGCGGTCGAGCTGCATCGAAAGCAGGTGATTCAGCAGATCGTATCGGGGTGCGATCTGTGTGAACATCTCGCGGACTTGGCGAGAGGCGTCGTCCTCCGAATGCGCGCCCTCGGGTCGGGTTCCTTTTGGCGAGGTGGCGATGGCTTCGGGCATGGGCGTCCGGTTCATTTCGAGAGCGATTTGGTGAAGAATTGGGGCGCGAAATGCAGGACGCGCTGGACGACGTCGCGCGGAATGTCGTCGTATGAGGCGGCTTTGCCGACTCGCGGAGAAAGGACGAAACGCAGCTTGCCGTAACGCGATTTCTTGTCCGATCGCATAGCGTCGACCAGCGATTTCGTGGACACGCGCGGCCATGGCGGAAGCGGGCCGATGCGGCGGACGAGCGCGACGATGCGCGAGACGTAATCCGCGCCACACACACCGGTTTCGTGAGCCAACAAAGCTGCAGCCATCATTCCCCAGGCGACCGCTTCGCCGTGTTGATAGCGGCGGTACCTCGTGGTGCTTTCGAGGGCGTGGGCGAAGGTGTGCCCGAAATTCAGGATTTCGCGCAGGCCGGACTCGTGCTCGTCTTTGGTAACCACGCGCGCTTTGATGGCAGCGTTACGGGGGATTAAGTATTCCAGTGCGCTGCGATCGCGGCGCAACACTTTCGTCATATTCTTTTCGAGATACGCGAACATTTCCGGGTCGGCGATGATGCTGTGCTTGATCACCTCGGCGAGGCCGCCGCGAAATTCGCGGTCGGGCAGGGTGCGAAGGACCGTGGGGTCGGTCAGGATGAGCCTCGGCGGATAGAAGGCGCCGACGAGGTTTTTTCCCTCGGGCAGATTCACTCCGGTTTTGCCGCCGATCGAACTGTCGACCTGAGCGACAAGAGTTGTGGGCACGTGCAGCAACGCTATTCCGCGGAGATAGGAAGCCGCGACAAATCCTGCTACGTCACCTACTACTCCTCCGCCGACGGCAACCAGCAGCGACTTTCTATCGGCTCCCGAATGGACGAGTTTGCGGCAAATCAATTCCACCGTGCGTACATTCTTTCGCGTTTCGGCATCGTCCATTAAGTGCACGGCGCTCCGATGGTGCGAATCGAAATTGCGATGGACACCTTTTCCGACAGCGTGCCAGACCTTGGGAGAAGATACGATCTGGACGCTGGAAAACTTTCCGAGGTGCGTGATTTCTTTCGGAGCATGACGGAGGACGCCGGTGCCGCACACTATGGTGTACTTGCCGGCGGAAGAGTTTACAGAAATTCGTTTTGGTTTCATTGAGCGGATCTTAGAAATGTAACACAGTGCTTTGAATTGGCCAGGTTAGACGGTGACTCTAGGTGGTGAGTCAGTTTCCGATTGCCGCGTTAGTCAGGACTTGAGTGAAGTCAGCGATTTCACGGGTTGACACTTCCTCTCAACCGTACCTAAGATTCGCCCGCGGTCACCCCAACAGACCAGGAGAGGGCAGCGGACTATGGCAGCTAGCGAAGCGAGTTCGACAGCGTTTGCAGCAAGATCGGCGCGTCTGCGGTTGGAAGAGATCTTCTTCCCATCTATGGCACTGCTGATCATCGCGGCAGTGTTCCTCGGATTCGCGCGCACCTTCTTCCTGGCGCCAATGTACCACTATCATCTGCCCAACCTGCTGGTAGCTGTTCACGGAGTAGTGTTTGCCTCATGGATCGCACTGTTTGCCCTACAGACCTCGCTGGTGGCTGCGGGGCGAGTGGACCTGCACAGGAAGCTCGGTGCCTTTGGCGCCGTCCTGGTGGGGTTAGTGTTCATCATGGCATACGCCGTCATGCTCGAGGGACTGCACAGGGGTTTCGCGCTTCCCGGGCAGGATGAGGCGCAGGTTCTTGCGCTTGACGTGATCGGAATCAACGTCTCGTTTGGGATGTTCGCAGCGGGCTTGCTGCTTCGCCGGAATCCGGCGTCTCACAAGCGGCTGATGCTTTTCGGAACCGTGGGAATGGTCGGCCCGGCCATCGCTCGCTGGCCCTTTGAATTTATCGCTTCCAAACCCCCGCTCGTCGGACTGGTGCTGCAATTGTTCGCTTTGGCTACGATCATCTTCGACCTGTCGACAACGCGACGAGTCCATCGCGCCACATGGGTAGGCACAGCGACGCTTTTCGTGGTTCCTCTGATTGCCATCCCCTTGTCCGCTACGCCGTTTTGGCACCAGTTGCTGGCATCGCTGAAACAACTTTTGACCCGATTCTAGGGTGCCAGCTCAGGTCCTGGTTGCGTTAGCGGAAACTGACCCACCACCTGATTTTGCCTCTGTTGGCCTACACAGCAGCGACCTCTGGGATTTTGTGCGTGTGGCACCGAAGAAGATCTGTCGCACGGACCGTCGAGTCGGGATACACCTTGGCGGGGGTTTGCGTTGGCACAGGCAAGAGTGCCTGTGCTACCTTGGGCAATTCCGTTCGTGCTACGGATATTGTGGCAAATCTGATCGCTTCCATGATGCATCCTCCGAAATCCCATCGCGCTGATTATGTTGTCGTCGGATCTGGAGTTGCCGGCCTGCGCGCTGCGATTGAGCTTAGCGAGAAGGGCAGCGTGCTGGTGCTGGCCAAGTCGGATCTGAGCGATTCCGCAACGTCCTGGGCGCAGGGCGGGATCGCGGTGGCGCTCAGCGACGAAGATGAAATCAGCTTGCACGAACAGGACACCATCGCTGCGGGGGATGGTCTATGCCGCGCCGACGCGGTTGCGCTGCTGGTGGAAGAAGGGCCGAAGTACATCACGCAGTTGATCGAGTGGGGCACGGAGTTCGATCGCGCAGGAACGAAACTGGCATTTACGCGCGAGGCCGCGCACAGCAGGTCGCGCATCCTGCATGCGCATGGCGATTCCACGGGACGCGAGATCAGCCGGGCGCTCCTTTCGCGCGCACACTCTATCCCACATTTACACCTTCGCGCGCACGCGTTCACCACATCGCTGATCGTGGAATCCGGGGCAGTCGTGGGCATTCGCTTCGTTGATGAGTTGGACGGCTCGATTCACGAGGTGCGTGCTGGAGCGGTTTTGCTTGCGACCGGCGGCCTGGGACGGCTTTATCGGGAGACGACCAATCCCGACGTGGCAACGGGCGATGGTATGGCGATCGCATACGACGCCGGAGTTGTGCTTTCCGATATGGAGTTCATGCAGTTTCATCCCACTGCATTGGCCGTGAAGGGGGCTCCGCGCTTCCTTTTGTCGGAAGCGTTGCGTGGCGAAGGCGGAATCCTGCGAAACGTGAATCTCGATCGCTTCATGAAGAAGTACAACGAAGCGCAAGAACTTGCCCCACGCGACATCGTGGCACGCGCCATCGTCAGCGAGATGCACCGCACCAGCACGGGATATGTCTACCTGGACATGACCAAAAAAACTGAGGAATTTCTGAAGAAGCGATTCCCGCGCATCTACGAGACATGTCTGAGTTACGGTCTGGACCTGGCAACCGACATGGCTCCGGTGTGTCCCGCCGCGCACTACATGATGGGCGGCGTCAAAACCGACCTTTGGGGGCGCACCTCGCTGCCGGGTTTGTACGCCGCAGGCGAAACCGCGAATACCGGCGTGCATGGCGCCAACCGATTAGCCAGCAATTCCCTTCTCGAAGGGTTGGTGTTCGGAGCCCGCAGCGGCCAAGCGATGATGAAAGATGCGCCGGTGACGAAACGCCAAGCCGTAGGCTTACCTGGAAGCCCCGCGCCGAAGCCAGCCAATTCAATCCATACGCAGGCGAACACAAAAGCAGTCGGCAGCCGACAGTATCCGGCGGAATTCGACAAGATTCGGGACTTAATGTGGCGGCAAGTGGGAATTATGCGTGACGGAAAAGAGTTGGCCGGGTCGATCACGCAGCTTCAGGCGATTGAGCTGCCGAAATGCGAAAAGCCAGGCCGGGCCGAATGCGAAGTGCGCAACCTGCATTCTCTAGCTCTGCTGATGGCGCGTTCCGCGGTGGCACGCGAAGAAAGCCGCGGCAGCCACTACCGCTCGGACTTCCCTTACCGGGACGATGACAAATTCGGCAGACACTCGATCGTGCAAAAAGGCAAAGATCTGGGCTTTGAGGCTTGACACGCGGTGCGGTTCGCCGGGCTAAAGCCCAGCGCCTACAAGCCGATCGCGGCAGAGCCGATCGCGAGAATGGGCGAATGGCGTTGGATGTGGCGAGGACGACATCCCTATTTCGTTTGAAGCTGCTTGACGCTTTCGATGAAAACATGTCCGACTACCGCAAGACTCTTGGAGCTGATCTTGTCGAGAGTGTCTTGTGGCGTGTGCCAGTAGGGAATCTCGAGGTCGATGATGTCTACCGTATGGGTGCCGCGGGTTGAGAAGGACTGGTGATCGTCTTCGATCGCGGTCGGATCATTCACGAAGACTCCCGAGTAACCCAGGTTTTTCGCCGTCGTCCAGACGAGATCGGTGAGCGCCTTGTCGGAATTGGCGTCGCGCTTGATGCGCAATTCCCGGCTGCCGACGATGTCGGCGAGCAGAAACGCCCGAATCTTTGGCAGGTCGCCGCTCATGGCTAACTTAGCCGCCATCTGGCGGCTGCCGTAACGGTTGTCGGGATCCTTCCATTCGCGATTGACAGCTTCCTCGCCGTCGAAGAACGCGATCCACACTTGATAGCGGCCGTGCTGAGGGCATAGCTGGCGCGCAAGTTCAAGCATTACCGCCGTCGAGGACCCGCCGTCGTCCGCACCGACAAAACTGTCCAACCTCTTGGTGTCATAGTGCGTCGCAAGCAGGATGATGCCGGGACGCTCGCCCGGGATCTTGACGAGAATATTTTTCATCGCAATCTCGCCGGCAGGAGTCTGCCCGTTAAAGGCATCCACTTCTGCAGTGCAACCGGCGCTGGAGAGTTCCGCGAGGATATAATCCTGGGCCTGCGCAATCGCTTGCGACCCCGAGGGACGCGGCCCAATACCGACCTGCTTGGCGACATCGGCGAACGCGCGCTTGCCATCGAAACCGCCGGTTTTCTCGGGCGCGGGCGTGTCCTCATCCGGCATTTGCGCCGTGGCTTTTGCGGCGGCACTGACGACCGGCGCATTTGCGGCGGAACTGACAGCATCGTTGGACTTACAACTCGCCAGGGCAACAACCGCGAGAATGGCGCAAAGCAGCGGTACGCGTCTTGCCGAAACCTTCTTCATTCAGGCCTTCCCTGCCGCCTCGGCAGCTACCTGCCGATTCTTTCTTCGCACCGCTACCGCGGAAACTGCGATCCCGATGAAATACAGCCCTACCATCGGAGCCATGAAGATGAGCATGGTCGTGGCGTCGGGCGTCGGCGTAATGATCGCCGCCACAATCGCGATCACCAGAATCGCGTAGCGAATATTCTTCCAAAGAAATTGCGGCGTCACGATTCCAAAGATCGATAGAAAAAAGATCAGCACAGGCAATTCGAACACCAGCCCGAAACCCAGCAGCACCATCAATGTCAGATCAAAATATTCCGTGACGGTAATCATGGGCTCGATGCCCGGAAGGCTTACCACCGTAAATTTGACCAGAAACTTGAGCATGTAAGGCAGGGTGACGAAATATCCGAAAGCGATCCCGGCCAGGAAGAGAAACACTGTCGAAAACAGAAATCCGCTGATCGCGCCACGCTCATGCTTGTACAACGCGGGCGCCACGAACAGCCAGATCTGATAAAGCACCACAGGCGAGGCAAGCACCACGCCGATGTAGACCCCCAAAGTGATTAGGAGATTAAATCCGCCTGCCGGGTGGGTGTAGATCAAATGTTGAGGAAGACCCGATGCTTTCAATGCCCCGAGCATTGGCTCGTTAATGAACCTGATTACATACTTCGATATGTATACGCCAACGAAGGCTCCAATCCCGATGGCGATTAGCGAATTGATCAGCCGTTTGCGCAGCTCAACCAGGTGCTCGAAGAAGGTCATCTGACCTCCTTCCTCAGGCTCCGGGACCGGTATCGTAGCAAGCGAATCAGGCTGGCTGCTTGTAGTCATGAGGGGCGTCAAGGTCGTGGGGCGAAGCGTCGATTGCGGGCCTTTTTCCGTTTTCGGGCGCAATTTCGAGGGAATGTGGAACGGCTGTCGCCTCCACCATGTTGGCTTCGGGCGAAGTGGCTTCCGACAGCGCGGATTCGGCGGGCTCGGTAGAACGGGCAACCGATTCGGCGACCGGCGCAATCACCAGCGCCTCGCTCGCCCCTTTTTCTGCGTCACCAGATGCTAACGCCGCAGGTCCAGGCTGCGTCTCAGCACCAGAGGGCGTCGCTAGGGTCGCCGGCTGAAGCGGGGTGGTTGCCGTGGTTGCCAGTAAATCCCGCTTCTTGCGCTCTATCTCCGCAGCCTGACGTTCCAGGTCGCGCATCTCGTTCTCGAAGGCGGACTTGAAGTCCGTTGAGGCTTTGCGAAACTCGGCCATGAGCTTGCCCAAACCACGAGCCAATTCCGGAAGCTTCTGCGGGCCAAATACGACCAGTACAATTACAAAAACCACAATCATGTGGGGGATGCTCAGCATGGCTCAGGATGACCCAATGGCGGCCTGTTGGCATCATAGAGAAGGGCGTTCCGAAGTGTCAAACGCCAGTTTTTTCGTGTGATATAATAAGTGGTTTGAAGCTCCATGAGAGGTCCGAATGAAAGCTGAACGCCGCGGGCTGTTCTTAGTCGTAGCCGTATTGCTCGTATCTGCCGTTCTGGGCGGTATTTACGGCCCGAACGTCCGGGCAACCACCGCGTCCGCCGACGATTATCAGACGGCGGTTAAGGACTTCACAAAAGTACTGGACGTGGTCCAGACGCAGTACGCCGAGCCGGTAGATGTCGACAAAGCGGTGTATCAAGGCGCCATCCCGGGCATGCTGCGCATGCTCGATCCACACTCCAATTTCTTTGATGCGCGGCAATTTGCCCTCTTGCGCGAAGACCAACGCGGAAAGTATTACGGCGTCGGCATGGTCGTCGCGCCGCGAGAGAACCACACCGTCGTTATGGCGCCCTATGTGGGCGCGCCAGCGTACAACGCGGGAATTCGGCCCGGAGACGTAATCGTCAAGGTCGATGAGAAGTCCACCGAGGGCCTGACAACGAGCGACGTGGCCGACATGCTGAAAGGAGCCAAGGGCACGATCGTCAAGATTACGATCACGCGTGAAGGTTACGCTGATCCCCTGGTGTTTACGGTCACGCGCGACGAGATTCCTCGCCACTCCGTGGACATTGCATTCATGTTGAAGCCTGGGATCGGGTACGTTCGCCTTTCCGGATTCAACGAAACAACCGACCGCGAGATCGCCGACGCACTGAAGAAGCTCAACGCCTCCTCGCTGGATGGCTTGATTCTGGATATGCGCGGGAATCCCGGCGGCCTGTTGAATGAAGCGGTGGCGGTGAGCGACATGTTTCTCGATCGGAATCAGCTCATCGTGTCGCACCACGGGCGCGCGTCCGCCGAGCGCAAATATATGACGGTGCGAGGGAACCAAGGCGTCACCGTGCCGCTGGTGATTCTGGTAAATGGCAACTCCGCGTCAGCGACCGAGATCGTTTCCGGCGCCGTGCAAGATCACGATCGTGGAATCATCGTGGGCGAGACCACCTTCGGCAAAGGCCTGGTCCAGACCGTGACTCCGCTGAGCGAAAACACCGGTCTGGCGCTGACCACCGCACGTTACTACACGCCGAGCGGCCGTCTGATTCAGCGCGATTACAAGTCCATCTCACTGTACGAGTATCACTACGAGCGCAAGGTACCCGAGCATCCGACGGAGGTGAAACTCACCGACAGCGGCCGCCAGGTAACCGGCGGCGGCGGCATCACTCCGGACGTGATGGTGGCGGCGCCGAAGCTCACAAAATTCCAGGAAGCGCTAATCCGCGCCGACGTGTTCTTTCCCTACGAAGCCGGCGTTGGGGGTTTCACGCGCTACTATCTCGGCACGCGGCCCAACGTGACCAAGGAGTTCACTGCGGACGACACAGTGATGAAGGATTTCCGCGAATATCTGGCCAAGAAGAACGTCCGCTACACCGAACCGGAAATCGCCGAGAATCTCGATTGGATCAAACGAAAAATCAAACAAGAGGTCTTCATGTCGGCTTACGGCCAGCAAGAGGGCTTCAAAGTAGAGCTGGAGGCCGATCCGCAGGTTCAGAAAGCCGTCGATTCGATTCCGCAGGCGCGCGCTTTGTATGAGAACGCACGGAAGGTCGTTGCGCAGCGCATGGGAAATACTCCAGACCAGCCGTAGCGGCGGTCACGTAGCCAGTTACACAAATTAGAACAACGGACGAACATGTCCGACGTTCTTACTCTGAAGGCGTCGCTATAGCCATCCATGCAGGCGAGCACGAATCAAGCGTACGTGCTGCTCCTCGCCGTTACCTGACATCAATTGTCGTGGCAACTTGGTTGGCAAGCCTGTTAGCCTCTGTTAAAATTTCTTTGCTGCTCGTGGGCGAGTAGCTCAGCTGGGAGAGCGCCTCGTTCGCAACGAGGAGGCCGGGGGTTCGAATCCCCTCTCGTCCACCAAATATCTTCATATAATTCAATTAGATCGTCGATGCGCCTAACTTGCGCGAAACCGGAAAACAGGGGGTGTTCCGGTTTTTGTTCCGGTTTGGTTTCCAGTCTTGCGGTCCAGCGTAGCGACCGCTTCACGCAGCACATCTAGGTTCGCGTGCGCGTATCGTTCCGTGATGGACTTCGCGCCATGGCCCAGCAGGTAGCGGATATCTTCGATCTGCACTCTGGCAGCGCGGAGACGGGTTCCAAACGTGTGGCGGAAATCGTGCCACGTGAGGTCTTTGATTTCCGCTTCCGCGAGGACCTTGTCAAACCACTTACGGGAAGAAAACAATTCCCTGCCCTCAGCGCCGGTTCGCCCCGGCCTTGGTTTACGGATCACCGCGCCGGTTCCGTCGCTACGTTCCCGAAGCTTCTTGAATGCCGCCAGCGCTGTGTCGTTGATCGGCACTCGGTAGCTCTTGCCCGATTTCGACCGCTGGAATGTAACTACACGAAAGTCGAGATTGACCTCCGACCACTGCAATGGCTCCATCGGTGCCCTCTTGGCGTTGTGCTGCCCGTACATATTGCTTCGGCGGCACCCGAGATGTAGGGCTAGGTCGAATTCCGGTTCCTTGTGCGGATAAAGCTTGCGGATCGCTGCACGGATCGATGTCTCCTCCGCGAAGGACATCTCGCGGGTTCGGGCATTTTCCAGCTTATGGCGTTTAGCCTTGGTTACAGGGTTCAGGGCAATGCTTCCCGCGTCAACCGCCAGAGCGAAGACACGCAGCAACGTGACACGGTATTCATTGCTGGTGCATTTCGTCCACTTCAATCCACGCGGGGCGACGTTGGCAAGTAATTGGGCATCGATCTCCGGGGTGGTGATGCTCTCAGCGGCACGACCCGGCCACCACTCTTTGAAACGAGCGATCCGGCCTTCGGCGGCGTCCCAAGCGCGAGTGTAATTTTTGTAGTACTCGGAGGCGCTGTCGCAGATGTCAGAGAACGAAACCAGATCGGTTCTGGGCTTCGGCTTTATGTATTTGGATTCTTCGATTTCTCGCTGCCAGATTTCACGTTGCCGCACGGCGGTCTTGAGCGTGACGCAACCAACGCTGCGCTTTTGTTCCCTTCCGTCTGCGAGCGTCAAGTAAACAATCAAACTCCCGCCACGCCTGCGAATTCCACGGGGTAGTCTTTCTGTTTGCGCCATTACTTCCCTCCTTCTGCTATGGAAAGAGCAGCGCTTCGCAAGAATTCCGAGAGCGTGAGATGCCGCAAGCTCGCGGCTTCACGAATCTTTGAATCCTCGGACTTGGTGACGAAGAACCTTAAAATTTCGGTTCGCTTCCGGCTTGCCAGTACCTTCGGTCGCCCTTGCTTTGGCATATCTACCTCTGGTAATACTTGTACCATAATAAACAATGGTGGTCAAGCTTACTCTTTGCTCCGCTTGGGACCTCTTTTTACCCATGCCTCAACCGAAGTACGCGGAATGCGGGTCAAACTCCCATTCTTACGAACGACTAATTCGCCACGAGCCATCATCCTGCCCACGGTCCTCACCGAACAATTAAGCGCCACCGCCGCTTGTTTGGTGGTCAAGAGCAGTGACTTTTCTTCCTCGCTCATCGCCTGCCCCGCAGTCTCGTGAATTGTTCGGCATCGCGAACAGCTTCATCGAGTTCTGTCCATGCTGGGGCGCGTCTCCACCCGATGCCATCCGCTCGCGGCGTGCTGAATTCCGGTTGCTCCATGGCGTGCTTCGCTGCCTGAATAAGCTTCCTTAGAGCCAACTTCCTAACAGCATTCTTCCGTGATTTCATGTCTTCTCCGCTGGAAACGGCGGTCATTCGACGCTAGCAGGTCGACCGTACGCCGTCCAGTTTCAGCCCTCGGGACGTGCCGCTTCCGACGTTGGCGTGGCGCGGGGCGTTCTTCTTCTGGTGGGACTTGCGGTACAGGAATATTTGGAGATCGCGCCCCTTCCTTGAGAGAAGTGGCGTGATTAAGCTAGGCGGGACAAATCTCTTGGGCATTCCGAGACCGATCTTGAAGACAACTTCGCCTTCATACGGTTCCTCGGGAGGGAAGCCCAAGTGTTGTAGCTTTCCCTTGCGCTGTCAAACACGCCCGGGTGTGAAATTACGCGGACCACGAGCCGATCAGCGCTTGCGGCACGAGACGGGCGCGACCGGATAAGGCCCTTCGCTCCCTCTGCCTGAGTAGTCGCTAACCGGGCGAGTGCCCGTACTAGGACTCCACTTGATGTCCGGTAAGCGTTAACCAGACTTAGCTTCATAATTCCTGACGTTCCGAAGAATCAACGGTCGTCTACGCCCACTGGCAGTATTGCCAGTAGGCATTAATAAGTCTTTGCGACCAGTCTGGTGGTTATAGATTGGTGTCATTCCACCGGCGACAAATTGGGCCCTCCCTCGGCGTACTCTCTTACGCACGCGCATTCAACAGGAGGCCACTTGGGCAGAACAAGAATACTCCTCGCGGACGACCACCCGGACTTATTGAAGACGGTAGAACGTCACCTGGAACCGGAGTTCGAGGTTGTCGGGAAGGTCCTCGATGGTCAACAGTTGCTTGAGGAAGCCATGAGATTGAAGCCTGATGTTATCGTCAGCGACATCTCTATGCCCCTGCTGAACGGCATAGAGGCTGCCGATCAATTGAAAGAATCAGGCTGCCAGTCGCGGATCGTGTTCTTGACGGTTCATTCGGACCCTGATTTCGTGCGTGAATGCCTTGCTGCGGGTGCTCTAGGATACGTTGTGAAGTCCCGGATGATCACTGAGCTCGCACCAGCCATTCGCGAGGCGCTGGCGGGGCATATCTTCACTTCCTGTCATCTCGCAGGTCGGTACCACTAACGTCGCGCCCGAGCCGGGCGGCGTCCGGCGTACTCCCGCAACTCGCGCGTTTGCAAAAGCAAATCTTTCCTCTCATCCACCTGCGCTGGCAACGCTGGCTTTTGTTTTTTTAACCTCAAGAGGCACCCGAGCGGAGATCGTGGTGCCACGGCCCGCCTCGGATTGGATGGAAAACTCGCCGCCCACCAAGTGCGTTCTTTCCTGCATGCTGACGAGCCCCAGGCCGTGCCGATTGACAGCGTTTTGCCGGTCAAAGCCAACTCCCTGGTCATTCACGATCAGTTGTATCTCTCCCGACGCTGCGCGCAGTTCGACTCTGAACTGCCGCGCACCGCTGTGCTTGACTCCATTCTGCAGAGCTTCCTGTAAAACTCGGAACAGACAAAGAGAGATTTCCTTGGGAAGGCTGCCCGGTATCCCCTCATGGATGAAGTCGATCTCTACGTGTTTTTGCTCGGACAATTCTCTGCAGAAGCCTTTGGCTGCTGCCACAAGGCCCAAGTATTCGAGTTTTGAGGAGTGCAAACGGTGCGATAGGGCCTGGATGTCCTTGGCTAAATCGGCGAGGTCCTGAAGGACATTACCAATGTGATTTGTGACATCAACGCTGGAGCTGGGCGGATGTTGGGCCCATTGTTCCAAATTCACCGACAACAACGCTATTCGCTGATTGATGTCGTCGTGGAGCTCCCTCGCGATCCAAGTACGCTCCTCTTCATGCGCCTCAATCAACTTGCGCCCCACATCGGCCAGAGCTTTCTCCGCGAGCTTGTGCTCCGTTATGTCTAGGCTAGACCCAATGTAGCCAGCAAAAGAGCCGTCTAGACTCAGTCTAGGTACACCTATAGCGAGCACCCAGCGGTATTCTGCATCGTGCCTTCGCAGCCGATACTCCATTCTGAATGATTCGCGAAGATCAAATGCCAGCGTGTAGGTACCGAGGCAATCCTTCAAGTCGTCCGGATGTATCCCCTCCGACCAGCCGTTGCCCAGCTCCGCTTCAAGTGAACGGCCTGTGAAATCCAGCCAAGGCTGATTGAAATAGTTGCACAGCTTGTCAGGCCCCGACATCCAGATCATCACCGGGGCTGTGTTGGCGACCAGCCGGAAACGACGCTCGCTCTCCCGTACCGACTCGAAAGTAGTGACTAGCTGGTTTTCCGCCTCTCTTCGTCTCGCCCGCTGCCATACCAGCCCGAAAATCAGCAGCGCCTCCACCAGGACCAGAGAAATGCCGCCAATGATGTAAGACTTGTAAGACTCCCAGACGGTGAGCTGGTGGTTGAGGACGATACTGTGCGGAGGAAGATCGCTCTCCTTGATTCCCCAACGCTGCAGGGCTCGCCAATCGAACATGTAGGTGTTTACGCCTTCTACCCTGGGTATGTCCTGCGGCTTCTCCCCCTTGAGGATCCTCAGCGCGATGCCTCCGGCAATCTTCCCTTGCTCGCTAAGGCTCGAAAGATAACCCCCCACCTCGCCATGATTTATGTAAACATCGAACAAGCTAAAAACCGGCGCATTCGCTGCGGCAGCGACCATCGGACCTGTTTCGCTTGATTTGAACCGGGTCCCTGCGGCATCCAGCGATACTGCGGTGAAGAGAACGAGAGTGTGAGGTGGCAGGTGCCTCAGACGCTCGAGCAGATCAGGCATAGCCAGATCCGTCATATAGGTAATGTCGAGATGGTCCGTGAATGCGTTCAGTTCCGCCTTCACGCTGGCTACCTGCTGTCTGTCGATATCCGATACGCCCCCTACCACAACCACGTGCTCTGTGCCGGGCTGGAGCCGCAACGCTAATTCCAGAGTCTTCTGCCGGGGCCAGATCAGTTTCGACACCCGTAAAACCAGAATCTAGCGCGGGAGCGCCAGGCATCTCCTCTGTTAGGCAGGCAAAAAACAATCGGCACGCCGGGAAACGCTCTCTGGTGAACCTCTTGCATAAATTTGAGCGGGGATGGCCCGACCGTGATAATCACGTCTGGTTTGCGATTCTGATATTTGCGAAGGTAGAAATCACGAAACTCCTGCTGGTCGGCCGGATCGGGAAACAACAGGGTATCCATGTACTCGGAGTAGAACTCAAGGCGATAGGGTGAATCATTCAGCGCAGTTTGGATTCCCTGATTGATGATGGAGACCGCGGGATAGGAAGTGCCCGCTTCATTCAGAATCAGAATGCGCCGGATTTCCTTCGGAGGTTCCGCCCCAATCGGGTGTGACAGAAAAATAGCTGCGAGAGCCGCAACCGCAACCCAGAGGTGACGTGTTCCTCCGAGGCCTTGTTGTCCAGCTGCGGGCCGACGATCGTATAGCAGTGATGCCATGTTTATAATGTAAAAGATTGAGAAGACGAAGATCTCTATCCGTGGGTGAGACTACTCCGATGGCGGACCGGATTCAACAGTTGCTCACAAATCGATATATCGGATTACTGGTAGAACTGACAGGTGCGGGACTGGTACCGGTCGCACGAAGATTCCCGCTGGGATTTTACTTGATTATGAAGATGCAGAGCTTCACCTTCTTGGCTACAACGGTGAAATCAGAGAAGTCGAGAGCACTCTTCGACCTGGTAACACGTCCGCGCACTCAATAAATTGCGCCCCGAAAGTCCTGTATGAGCAATGGCTTGCATGAACGCCATCCGCTATACCGTAGCCACTGGCGTCCTGTTTTGCTGCTGGCCTTGACTGTTGCAATATTGTCCCCCAGAAAGACGTCCGCCCAGACAGCCTCCACCGGAGCATTGACAGGACTCACCCTGGACCCTTCCGGAGCAGTTCTGCCGGGCGTCCTTCTTCATCTCACAACAGAGGATGGTTCGGGAGCAAGGTCTGCCACCTCGGACGACAGTGGCCGATTCGGATTCTTCTTGCTGCGTCCTGGGACTTATGAGTTGCAGGCAAGCAAGGTTGACTTCAAATCCGTGAGTCAACGGGATATTCATGTTCACGTCGCCGAGACGCTTCGACTCGAACTTCATCTTGAGCTCGCAACCCGAGTCGAACAAACGCAGGTTTCGTCCCGGCCACTGATGGTTCAACTAGACACAGCAGCGCTCGGTAGAATTGCCAATCAAGACACGATCAGCGGTTTACCATTGGCCACCAGGAACTTCGCGCAACTGGCAGGACTGTCTCCTGGGGTGACTGTCGGTGTTTACAATGCAGGAGAGCTTGGGACTGGGGCAACAGCACTTTCACAAATTCGGAAGTCCAATGATGGAATTTTCGTGCATGGAGCGCGATCCTACAACAATAACTGGCAATTGGACGGAATTAGCGTCAGTGACGTGCAGGGTTCAGGCTCAATCAGCGGGGGGATCCCCATTCCCAATCCCGACACACTGGAAGAGTTCAAGGTGCAAACCGGACTCTACGATGCAGCGTTCGGACGGGCCGCAGGCGCCAATGTCAGCGTGATCACGAAGTCAGGGACCAACGAATACCACGGGACGGTTTTCGAGTTTTTGCGCAACGACATTCTCAATGCCAACGATTTCTTTTTGAACGCGACCGGCCAACGGCGGCCGAACCTGAAGCAGAACCAGTTCGGATTTGCGCTCGGAGGACCGATAAAAAAGGACAAATTGCTTTTCTTTGGCTCTTATCAGGGGACGAGACAGGTGAACGGAACCGCTGCTGGTCAAGCCGGGATTGCTTGCACAGCTACCTTGATCGAGCCTCCGCTCACCAATGATAGATCTGCGGCGGCGCTTGGAAAGCTATTTGGTGGCATGAAGGGCGCGTTAGGGGGTGTCGCGATTGCGCCCGACGGGTCGAACATCAACCCCGTTGCTCTGGCGCTCTTGAATTTCAAGCTGCCCGACGGCAGCTTTCTGATTCCCACACCTCAAACCGTAGCCCCCTCGAAGCCCTTTGCAAGCAGCGGCTTCTCAGCCTTCAGCGAACCTTGCGACTTCAAGGAAGATCAGGGATTAGGGAATCTCGACTACGTGATTTCGCCAAGGAGCCAACTGGCCGCGCGATTCTTCATCGCAGAAAGCAATCAGTTGGTTACTTTCCCGGGCGGCGCCTTGAACCCAGTGGGTAACATTCGCGGATTCAACAGCCCAGGTGATTCCGAGTTCGTTGTTTTTTCTCTTGCGCATACATACGTACTGAGTAATGCCTCGCTCAATGAGGCTAGGATTGGATTCGTTCGGACAAGTGCCACAATGTCTGCCGATGCCCCGTTCAAGTGGTCTGATGTCGGCGTATCGGAAAGCGACATGAATGAAAATAACGAACTGCCCAGCCTGAATATTCAGGGTTCCGTCAGCATGGCGAGTGTACTTCCTCGAACTTATACGCAAAATAGCTTCGTGTTCAACGATGTTCTTAGTTTTATCAAGGGTTCCCATGCCCTGAAATTCGGAGGCTCGCTTACCCGACTGCAAGATAATCTTGACTTTGCTGGGGTTGGTTCGTTTGTGCAGTTTCTCAGCTGGCCGGATTTTCTACTTGGCCTCGATGGCATCAGCAACGGCAGTAAAATGTTTAGTAATGTTTTTTCCTCCTCGGATATCTTTGGCCTATTGAATCGTGAGTTTAGAGTGTGGGAGGCCTCTGGATTTGCGCAGGATGATTATCGGATCAGGCGGTCGTTGACCCTAAATCTTGGGGTGCGTTACGAGCGACTGGGGCAATTCGGCGACAACCTCGGCAGGAACTCGAGCTTCGATATCAACAAGGCTGATACAAGCCCACCGCCAAGTGGAAGTCTCGATGGCTACATCGTAGCTTCCAACTTTCCGTCTGCTGTTCCGCCGGGAGTAACGCGTGCAAACAACACCTTTGGAAATTATGGCGAGGGACAAAACACGATTGCTCCTCGAATAGGTTTTGCGTGGCAAATCTTGCCCGAAAACAAGTCGGCTGGTGCTGAGAGGAGGGTAGCACGTATTACTACTCCAGACCAACTGGCCAGACCTCTACGCTATCCGTGCTTGGTGCGCCTTTCGCCTTGACCCGAATCAATACCGGACTGACGAATGCGGCCGCTACATTTCAAGAACCGTTTTCCCAGCCATTCCCCACTCCCGATTCATTTCCAATGTTTCCCTGCGTTCTCTCGACCACGGACTCCTCGGTCAATGCCCTAGCCCCTAACTTTTGGCCAGCAATGGTCCAACAGTTCTCATTGAACACCCAGGTCGAAGTCCATCAAGGTTGGCTGTTAGAGATCGGATATGTGGGTGCCCGGGGAACACACCTGCAGCGCTTCGTTCGCTGAATCAGGCGCTTGATGCATCGCCGGCCACCAGATCAATGGCGTGACCTCAAACACATTGGCTAACATCGGGTTGAGGGTTCCCATTCCTGGAATTCGCCCCGACTCTCTTCGCGAAATGGAGTCGGAGGGCAGTTCCTGGTACAACGGGCTGGAAGTGAGCATGACCAAGCGCTTGGGTCACGGCCTTCAATTCCTCGCCTCCTACACCTTCTCGAAGACTCTGGACACCGATGGCGCCGACATTAACTCGACCTCCGCGAATAATGCACTAACACTCGGAGACCAAGATTTCCCCCAGACAGCGATGGGGACGCCAGCTTCGACCGGACTCATCGATTCGTCTTTAGTGCAACATGGAGTCTCCCCAACCCATCAGCGGGACTCGAACGGGTGGTTCTAGGAGGGTGGGAGGGAGCTGGTAGTCACGATTCAATCTGGCAGTGCTCTCACCATCTCCGACACCAATGCCAACAACGTGTTTGGGATAAGCGAAGACCGAGCGCAGCTGAGCGGGACCTGCTCGAAAAGCCAACTGGTCAAAGGAGGGTCCGTGGAGTCGAAATTGGGAGGCTATTTCGATTCTGCCTGTTTTACGAGTCCCCCAATTATTGGTGCGGATGGCATCGGAACGGCGTTTGGGGACAGCGGGACCGGATTGTAGACGGTCCCGGTCAAGCAAACCTGGATCTCGCAATTTCAAAAACTGTAATGGTCAATTGGCCGATCGAGAAAAGTAGCGTTCAATTTCGTGCCGAGTTCTTCAATACGCTGAATCATCCCCAGTTTGCCAATCCGGATAGCAACTTCACCTCACCGACGTTCGGCGTAATCAGCAGCACGGCTGTAAATGCTCGCGTCGGACAGGTGGCGCTGAAGTTTGCGTTCTAGCCGCGTCCGAGGCATCGCTTACCTTAGTGGAGACAAAGATGCGCCATGCCGGATAAATTCAACTTCGCGGCGAGTTGTTCCGCGAGACCTTTCGTCATCGGTGTCGCAGCGTAGTGGTTGACGGTCGTTTGAAGCTGGCCGTGCTTACGACCGGCGTAAAAATTGGAGGAGGGCACGCTCCAAGATCGTTCGCCCTCCCGCATAGTTTTGGTGGTGTGGATTCTAACGCCGTAACAGGTGTCCACATCATCTCCTAATTAACGGAGTCTGCGCCGTCAAGAACTTCTCTCGGGCCCGATACGTCTGTGCCCAATCGATGTCGGAAGTACCCGGAACCATGACGAAGAGTCTTCCAGCTTGAGCGGTCTGTCCGTGCGATCTTCCTTGTAGTGCTTCGGCCTTTGCTTGGTACTCGACGTTGATCGAGACTGGAGCGACCGGCGTCTCCACCTTCGGTCGGTTGTCTTCCGCGATCTGGCGAGCGCTGCGGTTCGTCTGGCTTCTGGGCATGAAGCCCTCCTCAGTTTTGTTGACGATTGAATGGTTGATGAGCCCTCCGACGATGCTGCGGTCTGCCTTAGGCTGCGGATGAAAGTGAATTCTTCCGAACTTGGCGTTGTTCACGATGTTGCCCAGCGCCAAGTCCAGATGGTGGGCGGTAACAGCGTTGCCCCTGAACCATCCAAGGAGCGTGGCAACGTTTTGATAACCCTCTTCGCTACCGTCGATTCCCACGAGAAACTTCTGGCTCTTCGACCAGATGCGATAAATCTGTTGTTCTTCTGCGGTCATCTGTCGGGCGAGTTCGTCGCCCTTCTTGTACGCGGCACTCTTGAACTTGATCTGATTCTTCACATTGAAGAGCGACGCTGCCAACGTCTGAGCGGTGATGGTGGGATTAGAATCATTATTGATGATGGGGTTGCATAGGGTGTTCGCGTTCTCCACCCCGACTTCACCATCAGCGATGATGTCGAAGTCTTGGGCGAACTTATTGAATGCTGCAACTTCAACTGCTGTAGGTGCTGATGTTCTCATGATTCTGATTCTCCTAAAGACGGCGGTGCCGTCTAACTTCTGTTGTTGTTGGTGCGAATTAAACTGTTGGGGCTGCTGGCTGGCGTAGTCTTTCCGTAATTTGTGATGTGCCAAACTTCTTCACAAGTTGGCGGAACAATGGATAGTCCAGAGTGGACAAACGGCGGAAATACTTAGCATCCATAGCCTCGCCCGCTTGGTTGTGACTCGGAAGTGGGCTGTACAATCCAGCTTGCGCCTGCGAAACAAACGCGTGCTGACGGTCGGATTCCGCTTTGAGCGCGATCTCCCGTCTCGGTTGCGCTCTGGAATCGACTTCGCTTCGTTGAGTTATTGGATGGGGTCGCCGTTTTAATGAGGTACGTCTGGCGTTCCTGCGCTGCCTGCGCTTGGAGTGCAGCACGCTCGAATCCCAGCTTCAGCCGGCCCAGTTTTCCAGTGCGACTCCATCCTTGAACATCTGCCGGTTGGCATCGCAGAGGCTGAGAAGGTTCTCGTGGCACATTTTGACGAATTCGGCCTCTTGATCCGCCGCAGTCTTCACCGGGGGCGGGGTCTCCCACGAAAATTTCGTACAGAATTGTGTCGCCAGCGTCTGATAGATCGCTAGAGTCGGCGTCTCCCCCGGGTTCAAAAGGGATTCAAGCATATTTCTCGTGGCCTCAGAATCTGTGAGCCTTCGCCCATTGAGTGAGATTTGACGCAGCGCTTGAACGTACGCAGCTTCCAATTGGGATTCGCGCTGGGCTTGCTGGCGGTGCGCTTCCACCCTCTCGTCCGCATCATCTTGGACGAGTCTCCCCAGCATGTCCTCCAAGTGCGCGACCGACTTCCGGAGCAAGTTATTGATTAACCCGTCCGAGACGGGTTCGTACTGAATAATTCTTTGTATCAGTTCTTTCTTGAGTTCTAGGTCTGTCATTTGTTCTCCTTCGTTTCTGGTGCTTCTTGGTCAGGGTGACGTCTCCGTGGACGTAAAGCGGTTCGCGGGGCTAGCACTTTACGGAGAAAGTGATACTCACCGTTGGTGAAGCGATATAGTCGACCAACCAAGATTGCATCGGCTGGAATTTCTTCGATCTGAAGCCCACACAATTTACAGGCGAACATTAGCGGGCCATCCTTGTCATTCCGTAGCGACCGAGAGTCCCGTACAAGGCGTGCCTTGCTTCAGGTTCTAGATTGTCTGGTTGATATTGCGGAATCTGCTGGGGACTACCGAAGACCCTCTCGTGTTGCGCGAGAAGATGAGCTTGAATTCTTGCGTTCTCCTCGAACTCTGTCATTGCCGGGTCAATTGTTTCCGGCGCTGCCGTGGTTGGATAAAAGACTTGAATGCCTAACAGCTCGTTGAAGAATTGAGTTTTGTGAGACCTCGGTTCTGAATTTCAAGGGTTATCACTGAATTGCATAGGACCGTTTGGTCGTTCTATCCGCTCAGCTGGCCCTAAGCGGAACCCGCTGTCATGCTTCCGCTATCAGGTTTCGCAATCGGCAGAGGTTGTAAGCAGCGCCGGTAAAGGTGAACAGCCACCCAACCTTGTCGATCCCTCGCAGCTTCACTTTCCTGACCATCCCCACCATTTTCATCCACCCGAACGATTGCTCCACTCGTTTTCGCTTCCGCTGACTCACCTCATACCCGACATGTCGCGTAGTCCGCTCGTCCACCGCGCTCCTGCGGTTCGTATCGTTCTGCGCCACATGTGGGGTAATGTTCATCCCGCGGAGTTCTCGTACGAATTCCTGCGTGTCGTAGTTTTTGTCTCCTCCCAAGGTGACCCGCTTTCCGCTGGGGATGGCCTCGGCCATGAGCATCGCTGCATCTCGCTCCGCTCTTCCATTAGCCTCGGTCAGAAAAGTCTGCACCAGAAGCCCGTTACGGTTCTCCATCAATACATGCCCCAGGTAGCCGAGCTTTGCTTCGCTCCCTTTGGATTTCTTGAACAGTCTAGCGTCGGGATCCGTGGTCGATTCATGGGTCTGGTTCGTCCGCTTCTCCTTGTGAAAGTCGACCTCTCCTCCTGGTCCGGGTGGCTTCCCCTTTCCGTCCTTCCGTCGAAAGCTCTTTTGACTGGCCCAAGCCTCGATCAACGTCCCATCCACCGTGAAATGTTCATCCGACATGTACGGCCGCGCACGTTCCAGCACCCGTTGAAAAAACGACTCCGCGATCTCTTCGTTCAGCAAACGCTCCCGATTCTTACTGTACACCGCGTGATTCCATACCACCTCGTCCATCTCCATCCCCACAAACCACCGGAACAGCATGTTGTACTGTAGTTGCTCGATCAGCATGCGCTCACTGCGCACCGAATAGAAAACCTGCAACAGCAGTGACCTCAACAGTCGCTCCGGGGCAATCGACGGACGCCCCACATCGGAGTACAGCTTCGCGAACTTCGGCGACATCTCCTTCAGAATCTCGTCCACCATCTTGCGGATCGGTCGCAACGGATGATCCGCGGGAACACGCTTCTCTGGAGAAATGTAGCTGAACATCCCTTCTTGCAGGTCATCGTCGCCGCGCATTCACTCGCCTCCTTCGCCTTCCTTCACTCAGACGAGTTCTCTTACATTAAAGTTGCAGTGGAACGGAGTTTTTCAACGAACTGCTAGATGACTGGGAAAGAAAGAGCATCTTTGACCTCGAACTTGCCAACACATTGGGATGCACGCCCACTCGCGCAGGTGAAGTGCGGCTAGCTCATGATGCTGCTTGGCAAACTCTCAATCCGGCGTTTATCAACATGCCCGCTATTACGGCTGCTGAAAGAACTGCCTTTACCGCGTTTCATGCGACGCGAGCAAATTTGTACTGTTCCGTTTTGCCCGGCGAACTGGTCTATCGCTGTGTGGAGGCCCTCCGAATGGGCCAAATTCAACCCGCCCAGCTACCTAACATCCAGCATCTAATCGTTGACGAGTTCCAAGACTTAAATGCTTGCGACCAGGAGCTTATTGCACGGCTTTCGGCACAGGGCGCAGTCTTGTTCGTGGCGGGAGACGACGACCAAAGTATCTATTCGTTTCGGCACGCTGACCCAACCGGTCTTGTGAGTTTCCAGAATTCCTATCCGCACTCAACAACGCATGTGCTCAACGATTGCTTCCGGTGCACTCCGAACGTTTTGAACCCAGCTGCAACCATGATTGCTTATAACCCTACGCGGCTGGCGAAAAATCCTACCTCTTTGTATCTCGGTTCGGCTCCTCCAGTAGCGGGCACGACTGAGGTATGGTCTTTCCCATCCGAGCAATCCGAAGTGGACGCACTGGCGACCTCGTGCCAGCAACTCATAAACGGAGGGATGGCTGGGAGAGAGGATGAGATATTAATTCTTATCTCCGACAGGGGGTTGCAGCTGGGGCCAATCGCCCAAGCACTGGGGAATCTTGGCCTGCCATATGACCCGCCACCCGGCGATGCTTTAACTACGGATGATGGAATTCGAGCTGATTTTTGTTTTCTTCGGATTGTTCGTGACCTCTCGACTGGCCAAAGAGATTACATATGTCACCGTGCCCTCTTAGGTTTACTTTCTGGAGTAGGAATCACGACTGCCAAGGGTGTGGCTGATGCGTGCGTGCAAAACCATCAGAACTTCAGGGATTTGTTCTACCTTGCGGCGCAACCCCATTGGCTAAATGCACGGCAGACCGCAGCCGTAACCCGCGTGAGTGCTGTAGCTCAAGGACTAAATGGATGGGCTTTGGCGGACACCCTTGCAACGAGGACCGTGCAAATTGACCAATTGCTTGGGGCTGTGTTTCAGGGTGCAGGTAACGTCGCGGCCGTCGCCGCTTGGAATGCCCTAGTCGCAACGCTACCGGGAGGAATGACCCTTGAGGAATTGCTCGTTTTCTTCGGTACAGATAACGATGCCGACCGGCGTCTCGTATTCGACCGTGTAAATCAAAGATTAGGCGTACCTGTTAATCCAGCCGCGCCCCAGCAAAGAAGAGTACGGATAATGACGATGCACGGAGCCAAGGGTCTAAGTGGAAAAGTTGTCTTCATTCCATCCGTTGAGCAAGGCATTATGCCTAGCCAAAGAAATATTCAAGCGGCGGGACTATTAATAGAGCACCGACGACTCTTCTATGTTTCGGTTACACGCGCTAAAGCTGCCTGCGTTATTAGCCACGCAGCCCTTCATACAGGAGCGAGTGCTTTTCGTTTGCGCCAAGTTCCGCAAGTTCGACTCCCGAGGTCCCAATTCCTGAACGAGATGCAAATCGCGAGTGTCAATCGAGTTGGCGGCTTAACAGCGCAAGAAGCTGCAACGGTCGTGACAGCAGTTCACAATCTTTAGTGCCAAGAGATTTGGATTTGGATTTGCTGCGGGGACTCAGGCAGCACGTGGACCGCGACTTTGTGCCCTTTCCCTGAAAACGCCTTGTTACACCCCACGGTAGGGCTCGTGTCGCTTAATCACGCTCGCCCACCCCGCGTCTTTTTCTATCCATGACGCTCGCCATGCCAAAAAATCCCTTGCGACTTTCGCCCCTAAGTCTCTCTGATAAGCTGTTTGTCTGCACTATTCCAAAATCGAAGATGATTGCCGATAAATTGGATGTTATTTGGGCGGGCCTGGCGGGCTCGCCATACTTTGCTTCTCCGGTTTGCGCGTTGTTCAATCAGGACTTGGGCATGGTTGTTTTGAGCGTATGTGCCAATTATCATGATGTTCGACGACGGCAGAGTCTATGAAACGCATTCTGGTGGTAGAAGACGACCCGCATCTTGTCGAGCTACTAGAATACAATTTTTTCAAAGAAGGATTTCAGGTAGTTGCGTGCTTTGACGGTGCTAAGGGCCTCGCGCGGATGCGCGAAACGCCATTAGACTTGCTAGTCTTGGACCTTGTTCTGCCTAGTCTTTCTGGCCTTGAAATTTGCAAACAGGTTCGCGTCAATCTCGGGCTCAATCGGCTTCCCATTCTAATCCTCACCGGAAAGAGTGAAGAGGCTGATCGTATCATTGGCCTCGAACTCGGCGCGGATGCCTACGTCACAAAACCATTTGAATTGAGAGAGCTAATGGCACGCGTTAGAACACTCGTTTGGAGAACCGATCCGGATTTTGCCGCACAGAAAGTGATCGAAGTCGGAGGCGTACGAATCGATCCTGCATCTTATTGCGTGACCAGAGGGAAAAAGGCTGTGCCAACCAGCACGATCGAATTTCGGTTGCTCCATTTTCTTGTGAAACATCCAAACCGTGTCTTCACGCGAGGCGAGTTGGTTGAAGCGGTCTGGGGAATGGAACGAGAGCTCTCGCACCAGAGTGTGGACACCTACGTTTGGAGATTGCGGCAAAAGCTGGAAGAGAATCCCCAAGCCCCTGCCTTCATCACAACGGTACGCGGAACTGGCTATATGTTTCAATTTCTGGATTGATGGTAGAACTATTTCAGCCAGAATTGAGAAATGTGAAATAGCAGCGCCCCGATCACGGCGGCGCCAGGAATCGTCGCTATCCAGGCAAACACGATTCGGCGGGTGATCCCCCATCGTACTGCCGTGAGCCTGCGTGAAGCGCCTACACCCACAATCGCGCCGGTGATCGTATGCGTGGTACTGACGGGTATGCCGAAATGCGCCGTACTCATGAGCGTGATCGCACCGGCAGTCTCGGCCGCGAATCCCCCGAAGGGCGTCAATTTCGTGATGCGCTGTCCCATGGTTCTAATAATTCGCCATCCGCCCGCCATGGTGCCGCCGCCCATAGCCAAGTGACAACAAATAATGACCCAATAAGGAACCTCGTAGGATGTGAGGAGACCGCCGGCGACCAGAGCTGTTGTGATGATGCCCATGCCTTTTTGAGCGTCGTTTGTGCCGTGCCCAAGACTATAAGCTGCCGCGGACAATAATTGCAGACGTCGGAACCACCGATCAACTTTGAACGGCCGCTGTCTGCGAACTATCCAACTTGTCACGGCACTGATGGCAATGCCTACCACCATACCAATGATGGGAGAAAGAAAAATGAAAAGCACAGGTGCAGTCCAGCCACTGAGAACCAGCGCACCAAAACCAGCTTTAGCAACAGCAGCGCCGCCATAGCCGCCCATGAGCGCGTGCGAAGAGCTGCTCGGAAGGCCCAGAACGAGAGTAATTAGGTTCCAAGCGATCGCTCCCAAGAGTCCAGCCAGTAGAACTTTTTCATCTACCATTTCGATATGGACGAGACCTTTGCCAATGGTCTTAGCTACGGCTGTTCCGAAGATGAAGGCTGCGACGAAGTTCCAGAAAGCGGCCCACAATACGGCGCGGAAGGGAGTCAGAACACGAGTTGAAACAACGGTAGCGATGGAATTTGCGGCGTCGTGCCAGCCATTGGAAAATTCAAAAGTGAGAGTTAGTGCGACAACGGTGAGAAGGAGATGAAATGCATTCACGTCAGGCGCTCTTTAAGACGACGCCTTCTACGACGTTGGCTACATCTTCGCACTTATCAACGGCAGTTTCGATAACTTCGAAGATTTCCTTCCACTTAATAATCTGAACGGGGTCCCGCTCCTCGTCAAACAGCTGAGCGATGAGCGTGCGGCATAGGCGATCGCTTTCATTCTCCAAACGGTTGATTTCGATGCAATGCTTGAGGGCTTCGTCTCGGGTTTCAATCGCATGAACCACCGCGGTAACTTCGGCGCACGCAGAGAGCAAGACTTTGGCAAGGTCTGCGGTGCCTGGACGGATTTCATGCACGCGATACAGGACGAACCGACTTGCGGCCGCGTCAATTAAATCTATGACATCATCCAGCGTGGAACACAGTTCGTGAATGTCCTCACGATCGAAGGGTGTGATGAAGGTCTGATTGAGCTTCATGATGATGGTGTGAGCGATTTCATCACCAGCGTGTTCGATAGCCTTAATATTTTGTACCTGCTCCGGCACAGCCGTGTAGCGCGCGAGCATGTCACAAAGAACTCTTGCGCCCGTATAAATATTCTCAGCTTGCTTGACGAAGAGGGCGAAATAATCATCATCGCGGGGAAAGAATCGCTGCAATAGTCCCGCCATTATCTGTGTGTCTCCCTAAACAGGCGCGGGCGGGAATGCGACGATAACAATAGCCCGTGAACTCCCGCAATGATGCGCAAATGCCGCGTTGTCCCTATGTTTCCTGGCCTTCATGCAGTTCCGCATGCGAGCGCCGCGATTGACAGCGTTTGCAAGAGAGAGTGTGCTCCAACCGTTCGGTATAAATGTCGGCGGCCTCTCGCGCAAGTCTCTTTGCTTCCTCTAAGCCACTGTGGCTCGAATTCATACGCCTATTTTGTGCGCGGTGTTCAAGCCAAATATCGACTGCACTCATCCATCTGGCCGTAATATTCTCGTACTCAGAACAAAGGCTGGCCTTGTCGTAACGATGCTCTTCCATGGTCCGGCGCCCAACTGCGTGGCGAGATTAACACGAATCGTACGCGTAGTTGCGAGAGACTACGTCGATCGGATTGCCGGATAGTCGAGCCGCCGCCGCAACCGGTAAGTAGGAAAGGAGCGAGAGGGAAAGGTTTGAAACGCGGCTTGACAGATCACTCATGCCGATTCTGCCGCAAGAGTTTCCCGCAAGTGGAAGGATTATGGAAATACGCAGTCGGGCGGTACATCTGCGGCGATTGCCGTAATAGAGCATTGAAATTGCGCAAAAAATCGACTGGGATGACCTCCAATTGAAGTGCAACGCGGCGCAGCGGCTTTTCAACGAAATCGGAGGAGGCATTTGGGGGAAATCCCTTCCAATATTTTTCCTTTGGGCAAGAAGGGGACCCTTAAAGCGCTCTCAGTTCACCTACACATAACACTTGATTGAGCTTTGCACCGTCCACGTGTACGGTAGCGTCAGTCGTATGGATGCTCTCCAGCTTTTTGGCTGTCACCCGTTCGAGGTGACAGATGCCCACCTGGATTCTTATTTGCTCGAAATGCAAAGCCGAGTTTGAACATTCACGGATAGTAGACGTAGGCATGGGCAGTCTACTTGAGCCTGCCAAACCCGCGTTTGCGCCGATTGGCAACGAATGCGTATGCGCCAAGTGCGGCTATAGTGCGACCTACTTTCGAACCAATCTGCTATACCGAGCCTGACGTTTATCCCGGCGACGACAAGGGACTCCATGATCATCACGATCGGGCGTTGCGGGATTGCTTGATTGCTCGGCGCTATGGATACTCTGGGCGCGAGCTTTTCGTGTAAACTTCTGCCCATGCCGCTGTTCATGGTCATCGAACACTTCAAACATGGCGATCCCGAGCTTGTGGGAGAGCGCTTCAGGCGCAACGGCCGAATGATGCCGGACGACATTGCGTACCACGCGAGCTGGTTAGATGCGACGGGCGCTCGCTGCTTCCAGATCGTGGAAGCGCCACACCTGGAATTACTAAGACCTTGGCTCAACCGCTGGGAGGACCTGATCGATTTTGAGATCGTTCCGGTGATGACTTCCGGCGACTTTTGGTCCAAGAGGCCGCAATTCTGAATAGGCCAGTTCCCTAATGCTCAGTTTCGCGGGATAAACATGCCTAGCCATCTCCGAAGCGCAGCCCCACATTCTTTCAATAGCGGTGTCCAACGGTCTAGGTATTCCAATTTCAGCGCCGTGCCTCTGGATTATGTCTCCGGGCGTGGCCCGTGCGTCACCTGACACCGTACGGGCAACACCGCCCGAATCATGCCAATTCGCCCCGTTCAATACCTATGCAGGCGATTGAAAACATTCAACTCGATTATTTTCGGCACGTTTTCAAGTCCGCCGGTCCCAGGTCCTACAACTTTTTGGGTTTGTCTTAAATGGCCCCTAGACCTTGTCGAGGGCTTTGTAGAGTTGCAGCGTGGAGGACCGTCGCAGCGCGAATGAGGCGTCGCCCTTCATTTTGTTTGAGTTTGGGAAATGCTTTGATGAGTTCAATTTCCCCTATTTCGCGGCCAATTTCGGTCATTAGACTAATGATTTCTGTCGCCACCGGTAAGAGAACGCCATACCTGGACTCCATCGCACGCAACGATTCTAGACGTTGGAACGCCACTGCAAAGGTCTCCTTCAGCAGAGTGACTGCGTCCGCGTGCTTCGTCAATGCGGCCAGTCTTGTTAATTCATCGACTTCCATTGCCATGGTCGGGCTCTTGCCGTCTGAATCGCTCTTGGCAGCATCCAAGACGTTTTCTAACCAGGGCGGTGCTGTTTCAATCTCAGGTCTGCGAAGCCATTCTTGCAACCGAAGGTTCATGGCGGTCAAATACCTGCGCAACGTTTTTTGGCTGCAATCGCTCAGTGGGTAACCGTTGACGCGACCGGCAGCATAAAGGTAATTGGCTAAGGCCGTGACCGAACCTCCACCCAGTAAGTGCAAAACAGTCAGTTTGAATACGGGTTCAGGAAGCGTTTCGAGCCTGGTGATGGCCCACTCTGGTTTTATGCCGACCATATCCCAATAGAACCGCACGACGCATCCGACGGGACGTGCCCACCAACCTTCAGGCGAATCGCGGCAAGTCACCGAGAGTGCCCGGCGGTTCCTTCTTCAGTCGGGGAGAATGGCGGTACCACAATGACCTTAGCGTTCTCGACGAGGGCTTGCCGCCAGACATCGACCAGAGTTTCTCGAAGGAAAAGTCCATGAAACCTTTCTCTGGCGATTATATGTCCGAGTCATACGCCTAGTGGCGGCTGCACTTGCGGCGGCTAGGCCCTCGGCGTATATAGATTGTGATTGGTCGAGTAGTCAAGCGGACGGTCAACGGAGGGAACTGAAATGAACAAATCCACATTGCTAAATGTTCTTTGCGTAATCGTCGCATGTGTCGCGCTTGGCTTTTCGCCACAGACTGCCTTTGCCCAGCACGGTGGTCATGGTGGCGGCGGAGGATTTCACGGCGGCGGTGGAGGCGGATTCCACGGTGGCGCGGCAGGTGGTTTCCATGGTGGCGGCGGAGGTCACTATGGCTACAGCGGCGGACATTCCTATTCCGGTCACCACGGAGGTGGCTACTACGGTGGACACGGTTGGCACGGCGGATATTGGGGCTATCCACACTACGGTTATGGATGGGGCTGGGGATGGGGTTTTGGCTTCGGGTGGCCGTATTGGGGATGGGGATATCCGTATGGCTACGGCTACAGCCCTTCGTATTCCGCTCCCTACCCTGACTACTACCCGTATGATTGTCCTCCGGGATACACATGTCCTCCCAACGGGAACGATGACCCTCCGCCTCCGAATCCCAGCCCAAAATCCGGGAGCAACCCAGCAAATCCTTGGAGACCGCCAGTGAGCACTCCTAACACAAACTACGCGACCAGTAATGTGGCCGCCCTTTCGTCGCGTGGTCCGATTCTCTCAATTGACCGGATAACCGCCACGTCTAGCAACTACCAAGTCGCAAACTCCAGCACGCAACAAAACCCGCAGGTCCGCCCTGAAGTGCGGAGAGCGATGCAAGCCTTGCGCGAGATGCCACCGTTTGCACGGCAGCGGGAAATCGAGACAGGTCGGTATAGCCACTTTTCGGCTGAAGAGCGGGAGATTTTGAGAAGTTTGGACGTTAAAGACAAATCTGAATACTCGCAGTTGAGATAATTGCGAACTGAAGATTGTGGCAAGGTTGTGGCAAGAATCCTGACTTCACTTCGCGGGGAATCCACCTTATTGGTCTATCGGTCAATCTTGCCGTAACTCGTTGCCCAAATCGTTGCCCAATTTCGCGCCGACGCCGCCCGAATCAGGCCAAGTCGCCCCGTCCAATACCTATGCAAGCGATTGAAAACATTCAACCCGATTATTTCCGGCACGTTTTCAAGACCGCCGGTTTTCTGCCGCCGTTCGCCATGCCGGTGACGGCGTCGGCCCAACCGGCGTCCCGAACAGGGTTCCTTCGCTCTTGTCTTCATCTTTGAGCCAGTCCACTGCCTCTTGGAGAATGCAGGGCAGCGGACCCACATTTGGAAAATCCCTGAGCCACTCCTTTAGGAGTTTGTGTAGCGGTGTTAGGTAGGTCCGCAACGTGTGAAACGTGGCTGATTGCAAGCCGCCCCGATCACGCTACGCCAGCAGCATCCGAGCCGTGGAGGACACGGAGCGATGGCCAGAATATACCGAAGCAATCGCTCCATAGAAGAGTTCTGGAGGCATGGTTCGAAGGCGGGAGATTTGGCTACGAGAAGAAGATTACCCACTCCCGGTTTATGAGGGGCGAGAACTCGGGAAGGAAGCAGGCGAATAGTTGTAGGTTGCAAAGTTAAGGAGAATATGTGCAACGAATTGGATGTTTTTGACGAAACCGTTCCCTGAGGTAGGCGTAACCCGTTTCTTTTCAGTGAAATAGAGTTGGAAGTCTAACTGCAGGCCTAAAAAGCGGGGAATTGTAATTATGAGAAAACTTTCGATGATTGCAGCTTTAGCAGTTGCCTTGGTTTCCCTGCCTGGTGTGAGGGCTTACGCCGATGCCAGCAACAAGGGTTGTGAGCACAGCGATGGAAAAGCTAAGGGCTGCTCTGGGGACAAACAAAACTGGACAAGGGTTCCGGAGCCGACGACCTTGGTGCTGCTGTCCACTGGTTTGTTGGTGTGCTTCGGCGCGGTGTTTGTTTTCACGCGCAAGCGGTTGATGCAGAACTAACAACGATTTACAGATTGTCGCAGCTTCCAGATCGCTGTTTCGACAAAGAAACTCCTCCTCCGTCGAGAGTCTGTTTAATCCCGCACGTACGCTAAATAGGGGCAAACCGGAAGGTGTCGGTTTGGAGCCCTCGCCGGTCCACTCCCGTGATCTTCAAGCAGAGTATAGAACGCCCAACAGCACGCGGGAATGAATGCCACCCCTGGTGCCATCTAAGTGAAGGTTGCCCGCCAACTCCTGATAAGTTTGAATGTATAGGTCAAGGGTAAGCGTTCGTTTCTTACCGTCCACTCAAGATGCTATCGGCGGTGCGAGTTTTATAGTGGCGTGTTGATCTCGTCGGTGAAGACGTCTTCGGTGAACGCTTTGCCAATCGCCAGATCGAGACGTGTGAGCAACTGGGCTAGGGTTTCGCCTTCTCGGCGTACCAGCATCGCTAAAGTATTGTGCCCATCAGTAGCTATGGCCACACACCCGACCGGTACGAGCGTTCCCACCGTGATTTCGCCATCGCTGATCAGCTCTGCGATGTGCGGTAACTCCGAGGAACTGCAGAGACCGACTTTCCCGGTTGCGTCTTTGTTTACGCCGCTTCGTCTATTCCGGGTGACAGATTTGTGGCGACGTTCCAAGGTAGCAACTCCTCGATGCGCTTGATCGGATGATCCGCAATACGGGACAACACGTTCCGCAGATAGCTTTCAGGATCGATTCCGTTCAGCTTGGCCGTACCGAGCAGGCTGTAAATCGCGGCGGCACTTTCTCCACCGCCATCGGAGCCTGCAAAAAGAAAATTCTTTCTGCCCAGAGCTACGACCCGCAACGCTCGTTCGGCTGCATTATTATCGATTTCGATGCGGCCGTCATCAGCGAAGCGCAGCAGCGCTTCCCACCGTCCCAGTGCGTAACGAACCGCCATGGCTGTATCGGATTTTCTCGAGAGTTTCCCTAAGGTCTCCTCGAACCATTGCTTCAGCGATTGCAGCAACGGCCTGCTGCGCGTGTTGCGAACCTCGTGCCGCTCGTCGGGCGGACGCCCTCGGATCTCTTTTTCGATGGCATACAACTCCGCGATGCGTTCTAGCGCCTCAGCTGCAACGGGAGATTTGTGCGCCACCTCGAGATCGTAAAACTTCCTCCGTACGTGCGCCCAGCACGCCGCTTCCTGAACGCGGCCTGCTGCATAGATTTGATCAAAGCCGGCGTAACCATCGGCCTGCAGTGTGCCGGTAAAGTTGCTCAGGTGCGCTTGCGGGTGTTGACCCTTGCGATCCGGTGAATACGCGAACCACACTGCAGCGGGTGTACGGTCTCCTGCAGGGCGATCATCGCGCACGTAAGTCCACAACCGCCCGGTTTTGGTCTTGCCGAGTCCGGGGGCCAACACCGGCACCGGAATGTCATCTGCGTGTAGTTTCCCGGCAGACAGAACGTGCCGGCGCAACACTTCCACGAGCGGCGCCAGCAGCTCACTCGATCCGCCTACCCACTCCGCCAGGGTGGAACGATCCAACTCCACACCGGAACGCGCATAGATCTGCGACTGACGATACAGCGGTAGGTGGTCACAATATTTCGATACCAGCACGTGCGCCAGCAGCCCAGGACCTGCAATACCGCGATCGATGGGCCGGCTCGGGGCTTCCGCCTGCACGATACGATCGCAACCGGCACAAGCCAGCTTGGGGCGAACGTATTGGATGACTTTGAGACTGGCCGGCACATATTCCAAGATCTCCGAAATATCCTCGCCAAGATGCTTCAGCTTTCCTCCACAGTCCGGACAAGCTTCTTGCTTCGGAAGACACTTTCGCACTTCCCGTGGCAAGTGATCGGGCAATGGCCGCCGCGCAGGGCGCGCCACGGTAGCACTTCCCGTTGACCCTGGAGTTGCAGTTGTTTCTCTTCTTCGCCGCACCTCTAGCTCTTCCAGCCGCAGTTCCAGTTGTTCGATCTGATTTTCCCGCTTCTCCGACGACCGGCCGAACTGCATGCGGCGTAGTTTTGCGATCAGCAACTTCAAGTGTTCGATTTCCACATCGCGCGAAGCGAGCTGCTCGCGCTGCGCGAGGACTTGCTCATGCTGCGCCAGGATCAGGGACTTCAGTGCTTGGGAATCGAGTTGATCGAGATCAGGAAGGGTGGCGGCATCCATTGCCGCGAACCTAGCACATCTCTTTTACAGCTTGATTAAAACACATCAGAAAAATAGCAAAATCTTTTCTTCACACGGCCATCTGCGGATCGTGGCTGCGCACTGGACGTCGCCAATCGATGCCTTCGAGCAACATCGATAGCTGTGCGGGTGTCAGTGCGACCGTTCCGCTCGTGGCCTGCGGCCAGATGAATCTTCCGCGCTCCAGTCTCTTCGCGAACAGACATAACCCGTCACCATCGAACCACAGCACTTTGATCAGGTCACCGCGCCGACCACGAAAAACGAAAACGTGACCTGCGAATGGATTCTCCTGAAGGGCCGTCTGTACCATCCCGCTCAAACCAGTAAATCCTCGACGTAGATCCGTAACTCCTGCGGCAATCCAGATGCGCGTTCCTGCGGGCAGCCCGATCATCCCAGCAAACACTCGATGGCCGTACGCAACACCACCAAGTCCACGTGCCCTGCTACACGAACCGTCCCTTTGCTGAGCTTGATCTCCAGCGACCCGACCGCGGGTGACGAAGACGCGGATTTACCGCACGTGCTATCTGACCAGGTTACAGGCAGGAGCCTGCTGGACGGGCCCTTACCAAGCCGCCCTTCGCGATACTTCTTGCGCCAGTAAAAAACCTGATTGGCGTTGACGGCATGCCGCCGCGCCACGCGGGCCACCGACGCCCCAGCTTCTAACGTCTCTTCGACGATTTGTCGTTTCTCTTCGACTGATCTTTTCTGCCTCTTTACCTGGCTCGCAACCTCAACGGCCATCTGCCCGGCAGTGTCCACTTATCCCTCGTGGACACTTAGCGATGTGCCCACAACCGGCAGCATCCTTAATTACTCACACTTCGTCCACACGGTTCAGACCAGACGCTTACGGTCAAGGGAGGAGCGCTTGGTGTAGAAAAGCTGAACTCAGCGGACGCTGATTCAGAACACCAAGGAGGCTCCCCCATGTAGGCCAGCCTTCTTAGCCAACAAGAGGGTACGTAAGCGTATATTCGAAAACTGTGCAAAACGAGACAGTTATTGCCTGTAATCAGGGAGCAGAGTTGGGGAGTTTAGCGGTTCCTCTTCAAAGAAAAATCCCTCTAGGCCCGAAAACAGCGACCCCACCGACCGGGTCGCTGCGTCTAAATTTCAAAGTGAACCCCACAACTGCCCTGGGCCACCACCTCTTGGGAACAGACTGCGGCTCCCCAAGCCCACCGCTCGTTCACCTAAGGATGCACCGATTACGCAAGACACGCAGCTTTCACCCGGCAGAGCGATGCGACGCAACGGCCCTCCACTTCCCATTCTGTCTAACGAAAGTGTCGGTGAAAATTATCGCGGTGGTAAGCGGATGCCCTTTGAAGTTTCCCACCTGAGAGGCACTCCCGGTGACCACTGCTGCATCACCGTAATCGTATACCTGCATGTCTGAAAGTTTTATAGACTCAATCTTCAGTTCGCCCGATTTCATAACGGAAAGCACTCCATGTTTGTCGCTTCGGTGGCTGTGCTCATCGGTGTCCACGTAAGTGTCGGCGAAGATGGAGTCCAAAGCCGCCGCGTCAGACTTCATCAGCGCACCAACCCACCTGTTCTCAAGGTTTATAAGCGTCTCCGTGGTTGCGTCGGTTCCTTGAGCAGGCCCGTTTTTCTTAGTGTGCGCGGGCGTCAGAACAGCCATGGCTAGCAGCAAAACGCTGATTGTGTGCTTCATGAGCTTTCCTCCCGGATGCGAATTGTGGACTTGACGGCGGATAGGCGTCAAGCAATCGGACAGGAGTGACGGCGATTAACAGCACGCGGGAATGAATGCCAACCCTGGTGCCATCTAAGTGAAGGTTGCCCGCCAACTCCCGGTTAGTCGCGTTACCGGACAATGAGGCCACATGTCGGGTTTGCGTTAATCAGGCATTGGCGATTGAAATCGGGCTTATAATTTTACAAGAGCCGCCTTCTAAAGGTTAGCGCCTTAGAAGTAGAGCTGCCAAACCGAGATGTGTTATCTGCAACAAGGAGAGCAATCGATGACTCGACGACTCATGGTGCTCGTGGCGCTTTCAATCATCGTTATTGGGGTTTCGGCTTCCTTTCGACCGACGCAGTCAGCCACCCCACAGCCGTGCACGCAAGACCACGAAGCTTGGTTGGCCCAAGTCTTGGAGAAAATGGACTCGATTAAACCGGGTATGACACGAGCGGAACTCCTACAAATTTATCAGGCGGAAGGCGGGCGACGCAGAGGATTACCATCCGCAAGATTGCCACGCACATTTGTCAGCAGGGACTGTCCGCAGTTTAGAATTGACGTTGAGTTCAACTCGGTTGCTGGACCAGACGACGGCAACCCTTCATTTGCGACTTCGGTTGAGGACAACCGGGACATCATCGTCAAAATGTCGAAGCCCTACTTGCAATTCGCCACTGCGAACTAGACGTTCGTCTGCCATCCGCACACATACAACCTGAACGACGCCACGTAGAGGTCACCATGGACTCGCGCATAGTTGCCAGGCGACTCGATGTACCCCCGCTGTGTATCACGCATCACGTGCGCATGGTGGAGGACTGCGTGGAAGAGACCCAAACCGAACCGGACCTGCAATCCAATTCGTACCTGCAATCCAATTCGTACCATTGCCCGTCAGCCGACTGCGATTTGAATTGGGAACGCCGGCTCGGCTACTTCAAGACAGCTACCACGAAACAGACCTTTCAGTTTGGTATCGAGGGCAGGCGCTGTTCAACACCAGGCCATTTTTTCCTGTACTTGGGGGAATTGCGGGACGAGGGCAATACACGCCTCTGGAGATGTTCTATCCAACATTGCAACCACGTGCACTTCGAAGGGCGTTCTGAAGGGACCTAAAGAATCTCGCGACGAGGTAGTCGCGCCTACAAAAGTGGTGCTAGTGGCTTTTCTGGTTGCCCAATTCCGCGCCGACGCCGCCCGAATCAGGCCAAGTCGCCCCGGCCGATACCTATGCAAGCGATTGAAAACATTTAACCCGATTGTTTCCGGCACGTTTCAAGACCGCCGGTTTCAGGTCCTGGCACTTTTTAGGTTAGACCTTGCCAAGGGCTTTTTAGATGGCAGCCCGTAGGACCGTCGAGGCGCGTATGATGCGTCGCCCTTCATCTTGTTTCAGTTTGGGAAATGCTTTGATGAGTTCGATTTTCGCTATTTCGCAGCCAATTTCAGTCATTAGACTAGCTTCATGGCTTCGCCACCGTATCCAACTTCCACAAAATGTCGCCACTCCAAGCGCCCCCGCGAGGGGAGATAGGCTGCGCACGCTTATGAATCCAATCGACGAGGTTAGCGCTCATTATTACCGTCTCACCATGCACTCCATCAGCACCCGCAAGGAGTTGAAACACCTGTTTTGCTGTCAGTTTTCGACGATTGCGAAATAGCTTACTAGCGTTAATTAGCTCGCTAGTCCTCAGACCGGCGTGATGCGCCGACAGCATCGCCAGTAACTCCGTGAGAGCTTGCTGTTTCTGCTCGCTCCTTATTTGCCCTACGCTTTCTCCCGCAACGTCTCCAGGTGGGCGGCAATCGCTTGCCGAACGACTTCAGCTAGTGACACCTTTTTGCGCTCGGCGGCTGCCTTCAAAGTTCGCATTTGCGACGGTTCAATCAGGGCGATTAGTCGTGCATCTTTCATGGGCTAATAGTGACACATTCTACTTCTGATGCTGATTCGAAGCGGCTTCCTTCGATTCGTTGTGCGGCGCGCTCTTCTCAAGGACGTCGACAAAGTGACGACCCGTTGTAGGCACGACCATGTGTCCGCTTTTGACGATTTCCTTGGCTTTGACGGGGCGGCCATAGACCTGTTCGCTGGCATCGTCATCGGGACGAAGGGTAGTGCCTTCAACTGAAACGCCGGCAAACAAACCTCGGGAACGCGAGTAACTGAGGATTTCGGCGCGCATCCAGGCGTCGGTATCCGCGGAAGCATCACGACCCTTGGGTCCGGCGGCTACGGAGGCATCGGCGCCCAACTTCACCTTGCTATTGAGAATCGACTCCATGCCTCGATCGTTCATGACCAGCAAGATCAAGTCGGTCGCTTCGCCGCCGATTTGGAAGCCGAAGCTAGCGCCTTCGAGCGCGTACATGGCTGGAGCTCCCCAAGCGCCGCGGAACTTATCGCCAGTGCGGCAAACCATGGCTCCGCGACCGTATTCGGCTCCGACGACAAAGGCTGCTTTCATCAAGGAAGGAAACACGATGACACATTGCGCTTTCTCGAGGAGTTCATGAGGAATGTTGTCCGGGATGTTGAGGACCTCCTGCATGACAACGCCACTTTCTTCGAGGCGTTTTTGCTCTTTATTCAAATCCTGGGCAGAGAGTACTGCTGCACCAAGGGTGAGACATGCTGCGGCTACTAAGTATTTCTTCATTACTGACCTCCAGAAACTGCGAATCACGGTAGACATCATTGTGCACATTGCGCGGGTGCAACGCTGCTCCTTACAGCACACTTTGAAGCGAGCGTTCGCTGCCGCGGAATTGAAGGAGTCGAGTGCGAACCCGCGGAAAATTTCTTCAGTGCCTGACTAGTCGCGTAACCGAACAAGCGCGCAGCCGGCCCAAGTCAGAGACGCAATCCGCCGAGCAAATACACTACTAGCAGAATCATCAGCACAGTCCCGACGATCCCAAGGCCCCCTCCGGTGCCCCACCTGGAATAGCCGTAGTATCCGCCACCACCGCCGAACAACAGCACTAGAAGAATAATGAGCAGCAACATAAAAGCCACCTTTCAGAGTACGAATACCGTCAGGATTTCTTTCCGTGCTAAGCACCCACGACTACAAAGGTGAGTGCCGAGTCAAGCTCTCCTCAAGCGGAGCCGTGCCACAACCCGTCTGTAGAGATCACTAAAGGATGTTGACGGAAATTCGGATGCCTGGATGGACAACGTCATACATGTAGTAAGCGCCGTCGTCGTAAACGACGTAAACGTTATCCGTGTAACCCCAACCTACCGGCCATGGGTCAATGAACCCGAATGAATACCCGCCGTAATCGAAGCGCCGATGATCGTATTCGCCTTGGTTGACATGGAAATTGTGCCCGCTGCCAAAACTGGCGCGGTAGTGGTCGTCAGAAATACGACCATGATCGCCGCTACCAGGGTTTCTACCGTCAGGCTGTGACTGCTGCGCACTCTTCTGGTTCTGTTGCTGCGCGGGCTTGTCCTGTGGTTCCTGCTTCGCCTGTTTGGCATCCTGTTTGGCAGGCTTGTCTTGTTTGTCCTGCTTTTCAGGTTTGGCCTTTTCTTCCTGCTTTTCGGGCTTGTCGCTCTGTTCCTGCGGTGCGTAGGCGGCAGCGGTGCTTCCGATAAGCAATAGGAGACCTGATATACCGATAGCTCCAAGTAGTTTCATAGGCGCTGCCTCCATAGCAGCGATTTCGCGCCTAACGCAGGTCGCCGGCGTCAGGGTCATAGTGTATTGATCAAAGATTCCTATGCGACGGTGTGGAGCGGAGTGGAACCGGGAATGTCTGCTGTGGTTCAGGCTGAAACTTGGGGACTTATGCCGCGCTTCGGTCTTTTTACTTCCCCCACGAACTACATATTAGAAGAGAGAACGCCGGATATCTGTCCTTTTGCGGACATGTTTGTGATTCAGCGGCAACGGTTCCACCTAGACACGTGAACCGCTGGGACGGACAACGCAAGAACAGATCGCGCAGTGGAATAGCACCTTCCCCAAGCTCTCCGGAAAATGAGATGTTTGACTTGCTCCAGTTGTCGGGTTACGTAAGTCAAACGAACTGGTTACAGGTGCTGTTCCCTTCGGCACACTCCTTGCGGCGAACTTGTTGGTAAGGTGAAGGTATCGTCACGCGACCCCGAAGGGCAGCGTTTCCTCTTGAAAATCGAGGGCTGGCTCTGCCGAGCGCGTGGGAAGGTCTTGGCATGGCGAGTACACCCTGGAGCATCGCGGTTCGGTCCTTAGGATTGCTATGCGTATCTCTCGTTTTCATAGGCGAACCGTCGACGCATGCACAGCAGGACACCGGTACAGCCCATGTTCCTCTCACGGTGGAACAGGTCGTCAAGAACGTGGAACAGAGTAACCGAGGGCGGTCTCGCGCACTCCACCGCGTAGAAGGAATGCGCGTTTATCGGCTACAGTATCACGGTCCCTTGGGTGACCGCGATGCGGAAATGGTAGTGAAAGTCGCATATCAAGCGCCCGCGAAAAAACAATTTACCGTGATTTCACAAAGCGGCTCCAAATTCATCAATGACCGCATTTTCAAGAAATTATTGGAAGGCGAGCAAGAAGCGTTCCAATTGGAGAATCAAGAAGCCACTGCTCTGAACACTGATAATTACGCTTTTGAACTAAAGGGATATGAAGAGACCTCTGAGGGGGCGAGATACATTCTTTCCGTGCTTCCCAGGTCCAAGAATAAATTCCTTTACCGTGGAAAAATTTGGGTAGACGCAGTGGACTTTGCGATTGTTCGAATAGTTGCAGAGCCCGCGAAAAGCCCTTCCTTCTGGATTAAAAAAAGCGTGATCGAGCAAACGTATGTGAAGGTGGATAGTTTCTGGCTTCCTGCCGGCAGTCGCACTGAAACCGCAGTCCGGCTTAGCGGGCTCGCAGTTCTCTCTATTGAGTACAGGGACTACAAAATTGTAGAAGCAGACCCCCTAATGGCCTTGGACTCCACGGTGGCGGCCAAACCCGCGCTCGACCAATTGGACGCGCCAGATAAACCGTGACCGTGCTTAAACAATGTCGCTGTGATTTTCCTTGAATCAGCTCGCCGAACAACTGAAGATCGCCAAGCCCTGTGCTTTCAACTTTGACGCGAACGCATCTACCAACACTTATGTTTTGTCGCTCATAATTTGCGATTCAACCTCACAAACGAGCACCATGCATAGGAGTTTCAGCCACGTGGGGCCCCCTTCCGTCAGGACCATGACACACGGCGCAATATTCCACATATGTCTGCTTACCGGACGCCACTGCAGCCGTTTCGGTCTGTGCCTTGTTCGCGGCCGGCCTATCATTAGCGCTGGCTGTGAAGACAACCAGGAGCAAAGCGCTAAACACAAGGGTCTGGTTCATAACCACGGTTCCTGTCTCTTCGGAAAGCAACCAACCAGGCGACTATACCACGTCGGTATCTGATTGACTGAGATTGTCGAATTAAGGCTGTCCGAGCGCCCAGGTAAGTCACATAGCCGAACCCAAAAGCTGCCGGAGACTTCACGCGTGTTGAAGCATCTCCGTCCGATACGTTGGGGCGAGTGCCTCGGCCTTCGCTCTGAACTCCGCCTGCGCCGTCTCGTCGAGCATGGGCGGCGCCGTGGTCCGAGTCGCGACGGCAACGCCGACCTCCGCGAAGAAGTTCTCTTGGCCGGCTGCCGAGCAAATGCATAGCAGCCGCACCGGTTTTGCAGATGAGTTGCGGAACTGGTGCGGTGCGTTGGCCGGAATATGAATGGCCTCGCCCGCCCGCGCCACCGATTTAGCGCCGCGGAACGTAGCCTCGATTTCGCCTTCCAGAATGATGAACGTCTCCTCGAAATCGTGACGATGAGGAGGTGGGCCGCCGCCGGGAGGAATATACATATCGATGAGACAAAAGCGGCCCGCGGTGTTGGACCCCGCCAAAAGAATCGTGTAGGTGTCGCCTACTAAACCGATGTGGGGAAGGCTTTCGTTCTTGTCCGGTTGTGCAAGCGTTAGATTACGCTTGAGGTCATCGGGCGGAATCAGCGAGGTCGGTTGCGGCAAGGTTCGTGAAGCTTTATGCATCGTGATACCCCTTTTACGTCGTCGGGATGGGTCGCAGGCGTCATCCGGCCAGCGTCAATCGCGCATCCACCTCGTCCGCAATCGTTACAACGTCGGGAAGCAGCGTGTTGAAGTCCAAAAGCTTCACATCTTTGTGCGGTATCAAAAAATGGTGACCTGCAACAAAAACGCACGGGACATCTTCCCTGCTTCTGCATGATGTAATACCACCGCGTTCGGGAGTATTTTCAGGTTGGTATTTCGGCTGTAACGATCACCCCAACGTGAGCACCCTAATCGTGATCTGGGTGGCTGTGCCGCCAATTCCAATAGTGGTGTTGATAGCTATGTTTCTCCCGCTCGTACGAGACATAAGACTCGTGGCGTTCGTGACGGTACGCCCGGTAGGCGCGGTCCTCGTGCTCATTCCAGTCGTGGTAATCATGGTGCCATGAGTCGTAGACACGGACCTGCACACGATCATCGTTTGGCGCTGCAGCAGCGACAGTCGAGCCGCTTGCCGCAAAGGCCGCCGTCAAGAAAAGTGCTGTCACGTATAGATGTGCTCGGCGCATAGATTGTTCTCCAGACCGCAATTCTGAACTCTCAATTTTGAAATCACGGTAGGCATCATTGTGCACATTGCGCGGCTGCAAAGCTGCCCTTTACGGCACACTCTCAAGCGAACGCTTACCTGTCTTGGTGTGCCAGCATTTCCGGGACTTCACTTGTTTGCGCGTTTATCAGGAGTTGAGCGAGCCGCAAATATTCCGTTCCAGGCGGCTTGTTTCAGATTTAGGGGATTCTTTCTGTTATGAGCAGTACAAATCTTCGCATCAGGCAGGGCGAGAGGAACTGTGACGCGAGAATGCCACAGACCGAGGTCCCAAACGGCGTGAATCCTTTACGGGTGGCCCCACATCCACGTCACAACAGCAACAAGCAAACAAAGGACACCGAACATAGACGCAATCAGGAAAAAACCTTGTACACGACCTACTTCGTCTGCTTTCCGAGCGAGCATTCAGGAACTCCTCCAAGAAATTCTGAGGGCACTTCGCCATGGAACTTCGCTCCCTCAACAGGAGTGATCTCTTGCGGCTCAAACATCTAGTGCCGTTTGATAAATTGTGGCAAGTACTAAAAATGTCCCAACCGCACTGTCGCGGTTTCGACAACAGTCGTCACTTTGGTTCCGACCGGCCGTCGACCAATTTCCCTTACACTCTCCGAATGATCCAAACGATCAAAACGATAACCAATAGCGTGCCGAGTAGCCCGTATCCAAACATGGTCGCCTCCTACGAGTCTTTGAGAGATAGAAACATCGTAGGGCAACCGCATGTGCGTGTCTGTGCTCTTCCGCACGTTATGACGCGGCTCTGAACGCCCCGCATTGCAGGAATCTGTCCTCTAAAAGCGTGGTCAAAAACATCCAAGTCGGCTCCCTCGACATTGTCAAACTCTATGACGGTCGCATGGTCGAAGCGAAGGTAACGGCGATTCGTTGACAGCGTGATCGGACGAAAAGTTCACGTTCGTTTCGGGCCCTCTGCGTTGAAGGTAGATGCATCGCAGATCGTCATCTAGGTTATCGCCATCCCGGACCGCCTCTTTCCCCGGTTGAAGTTATCAAGGCACAACCGAAAATTATTCGATAAGATGCCGCCGTGCCCCGAAACCTGAAACGCGGCTTCAATCGCCTGTTCATTGTCCTGACGGTATTGTGGGCACTCTACTGCCTTGTTTGGTATCCGTTTAGAGAACGCGCAAAATCGCAAACGGCCTATAACCAGCAGTTGGAATCTTGCTACACCAAGGAACTTGGACGCGAGGAGGCATTCAAAGGCTGCGTGCGCTTAGCCGAGGTGATTTTTGACGATGGCCAACGGGAGTGGCAGCTCAAGCGGTACTACACAACATTGTGGCCGTTTATCTTGCTGGCGCTAATCGGGGGGCCGCTATTGTTCTACGTGCTGGTCCGGGTTATCGCAGTCGTTGGCGTATGGATATATCGGGGCTATGCGACTGGGAACCGAAGCTAACAATATTGCCTAAGCAACTTCAAATCGGTTCCACCGTCATCGTCCGCCTCTACGATGGCCGCCTCGTCGAAGCCAAAGTAACGGCCATTGTTGACAGCGTGATCGGACGACTGCCAGGAGCCTCGTTGGTATCTTGGCGGGTACTAGCGGGGCTCCGCTCAGCAACGGTAGGGTTGCATCGCGAAAAAATCCATGCCGCGTACAATTTGAAGGCGGAAGAATCCAACGGTCTTCAGCAAGAGGCGTTGCTTCAGAAAGCGAGATTTGCGGACATGAATGGAAAGAGCCGCGTGGTCAGTCGGAGCCGAAGAAACCCGAACCACTCCCATCGTAGGGTATCGACATCGGCTAATGCGCCCTGCCGACAGAAGCGATTAGGCTGGCGATTTGTGCGTTGGACGCAACGCCGACCAGTAAAAACACAACCGCGCACAGCGCATAGTCTAAAGCGACGAACGGCACGGGTGGAATAACCTCGTGCGAGTCTTTTAGATACCATTCTCTGTTCATGAGACCCATGGGACACTCCTTGAACGAACATTGCTCGACGGTTTCTTAGGCGTCTATAAGATGAAGTTTGTAGCCTGTGGAAAACTTGATAACAATCGCTGTCGGGTGGGCGGCGCAGCCCGACCTTGGATTTCTAGACCTAGCGATGCCTCGGATGAACGGAGCGGAAGCCGCATCGGAGCGAGCAATGATGCCCCATACTACCGATTGTTTTATTCACGATGTACGACGACACCGTGAACCACACCTTGGCACTATGCGCAGTTGGTTTCAAAGCTTGCTACAGGCCGCGTCACGCTAAGTGGAGCATCCTTGTTCGCTTGCCAAGAGGCATTGTCCGGTAGTTCGTTCGCTTTTTCGACGAGCGTGGAAAGTGGGCTCGGTTTTCAGGAGGGTCAGGCTACATCTGCCGTTTTGGAGAGTACGAACGTGGACAATCAGCGAATTTTCAGGTTGCCCAAATCGTTGCCCAATTTCGCACCGACGCCCAGCTTTATCCACGTGGTCCACGTTGCAGTTCATCCAGAATCATCCTGAAGGGGAACCGGTCGCCAGGGCATTTTGTGTTGGAAATATCACTGTGCCGAACGATGTGCTGCAGCGGAATGTTGTACCGTGTTTTCAGCCGCCGGCAAAGTTGCAGAAGCGAGGCGATCTGCGCCGCGCTTGGTTTAGTCGGCCCCTTTTCCCCGGTTGGGTTGTCCTCGCTGCTGAAATCGCCTACCAGTGAAATCCCCAGGTAGGAGTTGTACCCAACTGCATGTGCTCCCTCGCACCTCTCGGGTCTGCCGGCTTTCACTTTACCGTTGGGCATAATCAGGTAGTGATAAGCCAGATGATAGATGCGGCCGGAACATAGGATTTCAAAACCACGCTCTTGATGGTACTTGTCGACATCGCGCTCGCTGCGCGGCGGCTTGTTCTCGCCGGGAATTAAAGCCGTGTGGTGAAACACGATCCCGGTTGCTGTGATGGTGTTAAAGAAGGAAACAACCGATGACACATATTTGTCGGTGTTTTTTTTCGATACTTGGTTGCCGTCGAGATTCGAAGTGTCTGCGCCCCCCAGAATGACACCAGTGGCCTCACTACTGGACAGCACGCCCCCTGCTCGTTCGTAGGTAAACAACTCCGCGGTCAGCTCCACTTGGGTGGGTAGGGGGTTTGAATTCACAAGAGGCGCGGGTGCGTGGTTCTGGCCTCCGATCTGAAGTTTCCCGGACCGTAACGCCCGGACTCCCTTGTCACTCAAAACAAAGACGAGCAGATCAGGGCTGCGAGCTCGAACACCGCGGCCGCTGAACTTGACGTATGCAGGAGCGCTCCAGCTATCGCGAGTATCGCGGCACGTAAACACTCCGCGCGCGCTGACATTTGGCGCTTCGCGCTTGGCCGAGGGAATCACCACGACGCATTTAGTGCTGTTCAACACCGCATCGGGGACACCGTTCCGAGATTTCGCGGAAATTCCCTCGAGGACGCTAGCTGCTCTGCCCAATTCGGCATGCTGAGCCTGGGAGGCGCTCCCAATTGCGCTGACAACCACAGACATCAGCAATGCCTTTTTGCCGATAGTAACGAAAGCGCTAGGATACGGCCTACAGCTTCGATTCATCTCGGATTATTCCCCGCTCCCGTCGGCAAAAAGTTTTGAGCAAATACATATTTGCCCCGATGGAGCTGATCGGGGATAAGCGGATTATTCTCAAATGGAGGGTCGACAACGTCGTTCAGCTCGCTCTACTTCGTCGAAGCACCTATCACAATCATGCACAAATCGATCCCGTTTTCCGTTCGTACCTGCCGCTTGACCGGTGCTGATTTGACCAGAGTAGGACCAAGGAGTAGATTATCGGCAATCAGCTGTACGTCAAGACCTTACTTCTGGTAGTCCTTTCACCCGGCTTTGGCTGGCCGTCGAGAGCACGATCGGGAAGGAGTTGAGTATGGCAGGCTTTCCCTCTTCGGCAGATCCTGAATCGCAACTTCAGGCCATTTTGCAGCTGACAATGGAGAAAACGGCGGCAACTGGAGCTGCCATTGTGATCAGCACTAACAATGTCGCTCGTTGCCAAGCGTCTATAGGCTCCGCTCCAGACGTTGGAGGCCGTCTGCAGCCGGGCATCAGCCTCAGCGCGCTCTGCCTTGCGACGTCCGAAACCCTGATCTCCGACGACACGCATACCGATCGGCGGCTTGATTCTCAACTGTGCAAGCAGGCAGATATTCGATCCATATTGGCGTTGCCCATTAAGGAAGCTCCAGGAATTGTCGGAGTGCTCGAACTTGTATCCGACAAGCTAAATGCCTTCAGTCAGCGGAATATCGCCGCCATGAATGAGTTGGCCGATGCGGCGGCACCGCTGCTCGCCTCGGAACCGGATGAATTTGTTAGTCAGCTGCGGCGCAAGTACCGCAAGTACATGGAGGCGCAAGCGAATGCGCACCGGAATATCGCCGCCATGAATGAGTTGGCCGATGCGGCGGCACCGCTGCTCTCTGAGCTCGCCTCGGAACCGGACGGATTTGTTAGTCAGCTGCGGCGCAAGTACATGGAGGCGCAAGCGAATGCGCACGACGCAAAATTACAAAGATCAATACTATTACAAAGATTAATACTGAGGATGAAGATCCTAACAGGGATGTCTGCGATCCTTATCCTGGCGCTAATCGTTAACCGATATGCGCGCCATTACCTAGGGATCGAGCCACATCTGACGCCTCCGGCTACAGTCGCGAAGCACGAGCCGGTTTTATCGGAGCAGGACGCAGCCCCTGAACAAGGCAGCAACACAGATCGGCAATTTAGAGCACCGGAAAACGTAGTAACGGCCAGCAGGGAAGAGGTTATTTCAGCAATCCAGGAACCAGTTCAGGACACTGATGTGAATCGTACACTCAACCAAGCCAATGCTGGCGCCGTTACTGCTCAATACGAAATGGGTCTGCGATATGCCAATGGTGAAGGCGTGCCGCAGAACTATCAGGATGCCATGACGTGGTTTGCGAAGGCGTCGGACGCTGGCAATGCCAAAGCGCAATGGAAGCTCGCCCTAGGCTACCTGGAGGGAATCGGAGTGCCACGTGATGAGCGCCAGGCAATAGTGTGGCTCAAGCGAGCTGCAAACAACGGTGATACTCGAGCCCAGAGGGCTCTCAGCGAGATGTACTTGAGCGGCCGAGAGGTTCCGAGAGACTACGTGCGTGCATATACTTGGGCCAATATCGCTGCAGAATTAGAAAGAAATGACAAGGGGCAGTTGCAAACAATACGATCACGAATGACGCCTATTCAGATAGCCGATGCCGAACGGCGCACTTCCATTTGGCGGTATGACGCGAGTCGAAGGGCCGCAAAGCAACCGAATTCCCAAAGAACTGCCCCGCCCAAAGTTGTAGATAAATGAACTGGAATCACAGGGGTAAGTGCATCATCAATTGCAGTCTTGTGGACATGTTCAGCACCGCGCTGGAGGCGCCGGATACCCTGGGCATCGGCCCGAGACTAGGCCCAAGCGCACCGGGTCCGACTTCTTAGGTTTCGTCTGCACGCGCTTGTTCGATTGCAGCCTGAGCACAGCTGCTCCCGAGGTTTTTTCCCGCTCCCGAATAATCGCTGTCGCTTCGATCCATCCAATTCAGGCATCTGAAGGTCCATCAGCGCCAAATCGATGCCTTGCCACCCCGCCTTTTCCAAGAGATGGTTCCATTCTGGCGAAATGCTCGGTTTCCTACATTGGACTGAGTCTCCCCCTTTGCTCGTCAAGGGACAGGTTCCTTGGCCCAGATGATTGCTAACCAACAAATCGCCGCACGCGTGCTCATCGCTGAAGATTCGCCTGTGTGTAGAAAGCTCCTTGAAGTCGTCCTTGCGAGCCAACCGTACGAGCTTCGTTTCGTCGGTGATGGCGTCGAAGCGTTAAATCAACTCGTCGAGTTTCAACCCGACATCCTGATCTGCGACTGGTGGATGCCGGGGTTGTCTGGCCTCGAACTCTGCCGTCACATTCGCACCTCGTACAACCCCTACACATACATCGTTTTCGTGACGCAGAATGCGGACACGGAGCATCTTGTCGAAGGGCTCGATGCCGGTGCGGATGATTACCTTGCCAAGCCGTTTGCCACCGGCGAACTCCTGGCGCGCATCCGAGTCGGCTGCAGGACCGTCCAAATGCGCCGTGAGATTGAGGAGAAGAACGCTCTTCTGGAGAAAACTGCCAGGACGGACCATTTGACCGGCTTACCCAACCGTATGGCGGTTGAAAAGTTCGCTTCCAAACAACTCCAGGCAGCAGTGCGTCACAAATTTGGCTTCTGGGTCGTTGTCACCGATCTAGATAAATTTAAACTCGTGAATGACACCTATGGTCATTTCGCTGGAGACGAAGCGATCAAGCGTTTCGCGGCAGTTCTGAAAGCCAACACGCGGGCTTCCGATATATGCGGAAGACTGGGTGGGGACGAATTTCTGCTCATCATGACGCACGGAGACAGGAAGTCCATCATTCAAACCGTTGAGCGCCTGCGGGCGGATTTCGCCAATGAAGTCTGTATCTTGAATGGCCAGGAGGTTCTCGTCACCGCAAGCTTCGGAATTGCGGGGTTTGACGGAACCGGAGAGCCGACGCTACAGGAGCTGCTCACCCGGGCCGACCATGCCCTGTATTCGGCGAAAGCTTTCGGACGGAACCAAATACGGGCCGAAATTCTTAGCCTAGCCTTGCACGTAACGTCGCCAGCAGTTAAGCCGTAACTTTCCTGGCACCCTCCCAGCACTTAGGCATTGAACGTCTGCCATCCGCACACGTACAACCTGAACGACGCCACGTAGAGGTCACCATGGACTCGCGCATAGTTGCCACGCGACTCGATGTTCCCCCGCTGTGTATCACGCATCACGTGCGCATGGTGGAGGACTGCGCGGAAGAGACCCAGACCGAACCGGCCCTGCAGTCCAATTCATACCATTGCCCGACAGCTGACTGCGACTTGAATTGGGAACGCAGACTCGGCTACTTCAAGACAGCTACGACGCAGCAGACTTTTCAGTTTGGTATCGAGGGCAGGCGCTGCCCAACACCAGGCCATTTTTTCCTTTACTTGGGGGAATTGCGGGACGAGGGCAAGACACGCCTGTGGAAATGTTCAATCCAACATTGCAACCACGTGGACTTCGAAGGCCGTTCTAAAGGGAGCTAAAAAATCTCGCGAGGAGGTCGTCGCGCCTACAACACGTGGTGTTTTTGGCAGCCTGAGATTGCCCAGCGGCCGCCGCCTTGACTTGCGCCTGCCCTTTTCAGGAGGTAAGTACCGTAAACAATTGATTGGCTTTTCTTGTTGCGCAAGTCGTTGCCCAATTTCGCGCCGACGCCGCCCGAATCAGGCCAAGTCGCCCCGGCCAGTACCTATGCAAGCGACTGAGAACACTCAACCCGATTTCGTCCGGCACGTTTCAAGACCGCCGGTTTTCTGCTGCCGTTCGCCATGCCGGTGACGGCGTCGGCCCAACCGGCGTCCCGAACAGGGTTCCTTCGCTCTTGTCTTCATCTTTGAGCCAGTCCACTGCCTCTTGGAGAATGCAGGGCAGCGGACCCACATTTGGAAAAGCCCTGAGCCAGTCCTTTAGGAGTTTGTGTAGTGGTGTTAGGTAGGTCCGCAACGTGTGGAACGTGGCTGATTGCAATCCGCCCCGGTCAGTCTGTGCAAGCAGCATCCTGGCCGTGGAGGACACGGAGCGGTGGCCAGAATAGACCGAAGCGATCGCCCTATAGAAGAGTTCCGGCGGCATGGTTCGAAGGCGGGAAATAGTCCAGGCCGTTTTTTCTTGCTTGGGTTTTCGCATGCCCAATTCCTAATTCCCTTCTCGGTTGGTCGCAGTGTGGACTTCCCGTACCTATTGGGATGGCCGAGTTGCAGTCCGCAGTTGCTGGCAATTCGGATTCACAATCCTCAGCGGTGGCCAGTGACCTTGTCTTGCATCGTGTCCCGCTCCCTCAGCCGTATTTCAAATTCCTATTTCGGCTCGCGAGGTTTTCACACTAAGAGGTGCTTTTACTTAAAGATAGACCATTTTCAATGTTTCACTCGCGTTATCACCTTGGACGTTTTCAGGACTATATGGAATTGGGAAATACGGCTCTGAGCCGTTCGCTTACTCCGCGACCGTGCCGACGGCGGGCACTCCGATTCAATTCAAGCAGCCACCTCCACCAGGAAGTCAGCGCGTGGCAGAACCGTGCATGCCGGGCCCCCGAATCGAACTGGCGTACAACGCTACGGCAACTCTTTGCTCCAGCTCATATCCCTGAATATTGTCAGTTCAAAAGCGGTTGCCCAAGTTGCCCATTTGGAGCGGCTCTCAAGAGACGTAAGTGGTTGCAGCACCGCGTCTTATGAAATTTCCTACCTCGTTCGCAACGAGGAGGCCGGGGGTTCGAATCCCCTCTCGTCCACCATATTTTCAATCACTTGCGGATAGGTTATTGCTGCGGTTAGCTCGTTTGTGGCGTTGTTTGTGCCATAACCAGCGCTGCCTCTGCGCTGTGAAAGTGCGTCCAAGGCCGTACGCTTTGCCTCTAGTCGAATGTGCGAGTAGTGCTCCAGCATCTTCTGCGAGACGTGCCCTGCGATGCTGCGAATGGTCTGCTCGCTCGCTTGGCCTTCCGCCAACTCGGTTATCGCATGATGGCGTAAGTCATGGAACCGTAGGCCTGCGGTGGGCTTGTGACCTTGCCGAGATCGGCCTCGCATTTATCATTGATGCAGATCGCTACGGGCTTTTGGAGTTTGCCACATGCCGGGCAGCGGATTGCCCGGGTGAGATTACGCCAAGCGGTTCGCCACCCGGACATAGGTGTCGTCGGATCGGGATTACGTAGGCCTTCAGCGTGCGGCAGAACATACCACTCGGGCTCAGGGGCACGGTTAAACAGCAGCTTAGAACGCTCGCGCAGTTCGATCACCGTCTCCCAAGCATCCGAGTTGAGCGGTATAACTCGCCTTCCTGCTTCTGTCTTGCTTCGTCGCACGGTCAATACTCTGCCAATCAGGTCCACGTCGCGCCACCGAAGCTCACGTATCTCTCCCGCGCGCATAGTCGTGTTAAGTGCGAGCCTCGCAGCGAGGCGTGCTATCTGCCACTCGGGTCGAGACTCGGCCATCATGAGCAGGTGGGCCTTCTCGTCAAGAGAGAGCGCTCGCCCACTTCCCTCTTCGACCTTCAACGGCCGCAGTTCCTCAGTGCTGAGCAAATGCCAACGCTGGGCCTTCACCAAAACGCCTCGCAGGAGATCGCGCTCACGGTTAACAGTGGCGTTGGATACCCCAGACCTCTTACGGCTCGCTATATATTCGAGCACGCCGTCAGTAGTGATGCTCTGCACTGTTGTACAGCCAAAGTAAGCGACTAGCGGCTTACTGCGCTCGCGCTCAGTCTGAATAGTTCGGCGTGCGAGCCGTGGCGTTCGGAGAATCAGATAGCGCTCGATGGCCACGGTAAATGCCAAGCGGGCGAGAGCACGGCCTGGATTCGTGACCCGCCCAGTGCGCGCCTCTGAAATAAGCTGCTTCTCTCGTTTTTGTGCTTCCCGCCAGTCCGTTGTCCCAAGCGACTGCCGCAAACGCTGTCCGTTTTCACTGAAGTCCGTCCACCAAGTTTTGCCGCGCTTGAAGATTGCCATTACTGTGTTCCTTTCCGTTCTTGTGGGCTTCGTAGCGATTCCTGTTGCCGTTGGCGATACCGATGTTGTTTCGCTGCATTCTTGCAAGCGAACGAGCAGTGATTCCTACCGGGTCTGGTGACGATGAAATATTTCTCGCACTTTGCACAGGGTGCCCATGGTTTCTGATCGAGCAAGCCCTTCCAAACGTGGGCATATAGGCCCGGGAGGACACACCACGTATAAATGGAAAGGAGTACCGTGTCTTGTCTGAGTTCCAAGCTAATGTTGGCGTCTTGAAACTGATCTGAAAACGGCCCTGCGAAAGCCAATTCGCTCATCACTCCCAACGGAACTACGCCTCCAAGGGCATCCACTCGCAAAACATTGCCAGCCAGCGTATCCGCTCGCTGGAGTTGCGTCTCCCCAAATTCCGTCTGTGAATTTCTTCAGCCTCTTCAACCAAGGTCTTCGAGATACTTTTTCGCGATAGCCAACTTATTGGCACATGCGGCCTTGTATGGCGCGCTGTGGCACAGTCTCCGCGCACCTCCACACCGCTCTATCCCACCATTGAATTTGCATAGGGCCCGCGTCCGCCGCAACCGCGGGCGGCTTCCTTCAAGTCGTTGTATCGAAAGCGCGCAAACACACCGTGCTCGTGCCTGCGCCTTGCCCGCTCGCGCTTCCGATACAACACTAGGACTTATCGTTACCGATCGGCCCAACAACCCAGGCAACTTCCGGTTTGCCGGCCATTGGTCCAGAATTGGGAACATTCCCAATTGCCATGCCTGCGCCTCTCCTAGGTGATTCGCGGGTCGGAGAACGCCACGAGCCACATCCGGCGGCCGCTACTTCATTACGGATGCGAGCGGCGGCCGCCGGCCTCTTTAGCGCTATCACTAATGGTCCCGACTGAAGCTGTACGTCCCGTCCCAGGTGAAAAGATACGGATTCGTCGCTGTAGGAGTGTACGATACATCGACACGGGCCCGGAATCCGGTCAACCGCCCGATCCCGTCCGAGAACGTGCACAGTCCGGAATTGCCCGTCGAATCGAGCGTGCAACGGCCGACGGCCCAGTCGCCGGTCGCGACGTAGAGGACGGCGTTACTGTCCAGAGAAATGTAGGCACCTTCGGGGGTAGCGGGGGGGACAAGCGGGCACGGGTAGGTGGTAGCACCGGTATCACAGCCTACAACGGCCTGGGTATAGAAGATCTTCGCACCGACCAACTCCCCGAGGTTCGAGGACTCGATTGTGCAGTAGGTGCCGGCGTCGTTCGTGTACGCCGAGCAATCCTTTGTCACGTGGAGTTCTCCGTTTCGCTCGTCAGCTTGGGCCAGTCTGGGCATTAGCGGAAGGATCACGGCTACCAGCACCGCCAGGGCTAGCAGTCCCAACGAAATCGAGATAACTCTTCTCTTCAAAACTGGGTTTCGCAACATTTTTCACTCTCCTTAGACCGAGGTTGAACGAAGCGGAAATCGGGAGTAGCATCAACCAAAGGCCCGGTCTTCCGCCTGTTTCTGTGCGTAAACGTAGCCTGCGGCTATACCGGAAGTCCTCTTGGGCAAGCTCACAAATTCTCAGGAGTTCTCACAGGGATTGCTGGAGGGACCGTGAGCGAGGAAACACGACGGCGATCTGTCTCTGAAGGTTTCCGCGATTCGTCGTCCGCTGCGAAAGAGTCGCCAAGCCAAGAGCCAATGCGGCTTTACGAATTTGGCCCCTTCCGTCTAGATCCCGCCGAACGCAAGTTGTTGCGCGGTAACGAGATAGTAGCTCTCACCCCGAAAGCATTCGACACCTTGCATCTGCTGGTCCGAAACAGTGGACGCGTGCTGGAGAAGGACGAGTTGATCAGCATGCTTTGGCCCGACACGTTCGTCGAAGAGGGCAGCCTGTCCAACCACATCTTTTTGTTGCGAAAGGCCTTGTGTGAGGAACCAGCGTTCATTGAAACGGTTCCTCGCCGAGGATACCGCTTCGTTGGTGCCGTGCGACAGTTCCCGCCTGCCACGCCGACAGCCCTCGAAACGATCCCCGAGGCGGGCGCCCCGGGCATCGCCCCCCTCCCCGAGAAAGCACGACGGTCGTGGGGCGGTCGGGCTAGGCTAGGGATCGCTGCGACTGCCGTGCTTGCCGCACTGGTCGCTGCGGGCTGGTTTTACAAGTTCGCGGCGCGGGGCGAAGCCATTGACTCGCTGGCGGTCTTGCCCTTCGTGAACGCCAATGCTGATCCAAACACCGAATACCTGAGCGATGGCATTACCGAGAGCCTCATCAACAGCCTATCGCAATTGCCGCATATGAAGGTGATGTCTCGCGACTCTGTTTTTCGCTACAAGGGAAAAGAAACCGATGCTCAAACGGTTGGCCACGAGCTGGGCGTGCGCGCAATCTTCAAGGGCAGAGTCACGCAGCGAGGAGACACTCTGAACATCAGCGCCGAGCTGATCGATGCACGCGACAACAGCCATCTTTGGGGACAACACTACGACCGTAAGCTCGCCGAAATGGTTGCTCTCCGGGAAGATCTCGCCAGAGAAATGGCCAGCGTGCTGCGTAGGCGTTTAACGGGCGCAGAAGAGAAGCGCCTGACCAAGAGCTACACAGCGAATCCCGAAGCCTACCAAGACTATCTGAAAGGCCGCTATTGGCTGAACAAGGGCACCGAGGAGGGATTTAACAAAGCCACCGAATACTTTCAGCAGGCGATCGCAAAAGATCCCATTTACGCGCTGGCTTATTCCGGTTTGTCTGATTGTTACAGCTCGCTTGCAGACTTTGGCGTTGTTCCCGCGAAGGAGGGTTATTTGAGAGCCAAGGACGCGGCGCTGAAGGCGCTTGAGCTTGATGACACCCTCGCAGAAGCTCACAGTTCGCTGGCAGCAATCAAATCAAGCTATGACTGGGATTGGACCGGCGCCGAAAAGGAGTTTCGACGAGCCATCGAACTCAATCCCAGCTATACGGACGCCCACCGATTGCATGCCGAGGTTTTATGGCAGACTGGACGGCTTGACGACGCTATCGCCGAAACCAAGCTAACCCTGGAGCTTGATCCACTCTCCCTCGATGCCAACAACGATTTGGGCCTGGAATTCTTCCTGGCACGCCAGTATGACCAGGCCATCGAGCAGGAAGGAAAAGTGCTGGAGCTCGACCCTAACTATATTGTTGCCTACTACTTTCGCGGCGTCGCCTATCTCAAAGAATCCATGCATAAGGAAAGCATGCGGGAGTTTGAAAAAGCGGTGGCGATCTCTCCTAGCGACATGGTGGCACTAACGGGGCTTGGATACGGCTATGCTGTGACGGGCAAAAGAGTGGAGGCGCGGAAAGTGCTTGATAAATTGAACGCGCTGTCGAAGCAACAATATGTTTCAGCAGTATGGAGAGCGAAAATCTACGCGGGCCTTGAGGACAAGGACAAGGCATTTGAGTGGCTGGAAAAAGCGTATGAGGATCGCTCCATTGTAAGCGTCGGATATATAAAAACGAACCCCATGTTCGATACGCTACGCGCGGACGCGCGCTTCGCCGATCTTCTCCGCCGGACAAATCTGCAATCCTAATCGGCAAACGATTTCACACGAATCGAACCCTGAACAAGCCGGCGCGGCGGATTCCTCCCTCGGAGTTAAGGTCAGGTGTGGATTAGTACCGAGAAACGCGCTTGTTGTCAGTAAATGATCGCTGGCGATAAGCCGACTTCCCATTACCAATCCGCCCAAACTTCCCATAACCCCGTTTGTGGACCAGGACCCACTTCGTTGTGTTCCCAACTTGACGTCCAAGTGGGAGGGAGAGTTCTTGACGTGTGCAACGAGCCTCACGGCCAGCGCACGTTGAGGGCATATACTTCCTGCGCGCCAGTATCACGCGTCAGTAGCAGGGAGCCATCTGGTGCAACGCCCACCCAGGATTGGCCACCGATTTCCGGGTCGGCCACGCGCCGCACGCCTTTCAGAGACGCGACAACCTCGATTCTGCGATCGGCGAAGCGAACTCGCATCGCCTGCGGATTTTCCGGGGTCTCTCGGACGAAGTACAAGTATTTCGAATCCGGCGAGATCATGTAGTTCTGGATTGGGCCATCGGCGAGTAGCGACCATTTGGCAGTTGTTCGGTCAAACCAATACAGCTTATCCTGCTCTCCCGCGGCAACGATCATCTGCGGCGTTGGCTGAAACGCCCCGCTTTTCCTGTGCGAGTTCGGAATCGTCGAGATTTTTCCTGATTCGATGTCGAAGGTCGCCAGTTCCACAGAGTCCAAATCCCAGGTTTTTTTACCAGGAAGCTGAACATTGATTAGAAGGGACTTGCCATCGAGTGACCAGGCGGAGGATTGGCTACCCTCCTTCACAAACTTTGCGTCTCCCCCCGTCATGTCCACGATGTAAGTTCCCAACCTCGCTTTGGAAGAAAACCTAAGAATTGCGCTTGCTTTGCGTCTGGGGAGATGTGGGGCCACAAGACTTCCATTGGCTGGTAGGTGAGTTGCAAGCGTTCGGTGCCACGCTTGCGGATTTACCTCCGGGGCATCGTGGAGCCGAGCTTTCTCCCCGGAGGTCAGCTTTAGCTTAACCTTCTGCGCCATTGCTTCCGCGACTTCCCGCTGCAACTTCAGGACATCGCTGAGATCACTTTCATACGTTTCTGTCAGGAGGCTTTGATCGGTCGGCGCATAAATCATGTGCGCCGCGATGCGCACCCGATTCCCTGAGCGCAGCACCGAACCTTCCATCACGGCATCCGCATTGAGTTCTCGGCCAATCTGCGCGAGCGGCTTCTTCTTCTCCCCCTTGTACTGCATGGCCGAAGTTCGCGAAATAACCCTCAGCGAACCAATCCGCGAAAGCTCCCCAATCAACTCGTCGGTCATCCCGTCGGCAAAGTATTCCTGCTCTGGGTCACCTGACAGGTTCGTGAGTGGAAGCACGGCGAGCGAGCGGATCTGCGGTGGAGCGGTAGAGCGGAATAATATCTTGCTACGCAGACCACCCGCATCCAGGGCGAACAGAACTATCGCAATCAGCAATACTGCGGCGGTCCCAATCAGCCAGTGCCATCGTTCTAGCAGTGACTTTTTCTGTTGCGCGGGGATCTCCTCCGGCACCGTTGCCGCGATGAACCGATATCCATGCCGGGGCAGTGTTTCGATGTACCGGGGATTTTCAGCTGTATCACCCAGGGCTTCTCGCAAGCGCTTCACGGCCGCGTTGAGCCCATGGTCGAAATCCACAAAGGTGTCGGCAGGCCAGAGCTTGGCGCGCAGCTCTTCGCGGGTGACCATCTCTCCCGGCTTTTCCAGAACAGCCAGGAGGATCTGCAGCGGCTGGTCTTGTAGTTTGACTCGGGTGCCCTTTTTGCGCAGTTCACCAGATCGGGGATTGACTTCGAAGACTCCGAAGCGGATTAACTGCTTTGGCTGGGTCATCTGCACGTGAGAATCTCACGAGCGGCAAGGCAACGAGATCATGTAACGTTTTGACCGCCTTTTGCAAGGGGGCCCGTCCGATCATGGAGACAAGCTGTTAGCCGAGTTACAAACACAAATTAGGCGAAAGCAAATCAAGGTCCCGATTAACGTTATGGCATCAATCGGAGACTGCGTCCCAAATGTCCGGTAACCCGAACTTACCGGGACTTGGCCCCAGAACCCAGAGGCCACTACCGGTATAGGTTGTCTTCCAGCTATTGCGCAGCAGTCACCATAATTTCAACCAGTATATCGGGCCGCCAAAGTGGAGTTTGAACGCAGGCGCGTACCGGTGGATTTTGTCGGTCAACCCATTCGTTCCAGACGGAATTGTGTTCTTCAAAGTCCTGCATATCCGCCAGCCATACTTGGGCGGTCAAGAGTTTCGATTTGTCTGTGCCAGCTTTCTCCAGAAGCCCATCGATGCTCGCAAGCACCTTCTTGGTCTGTACTTTTACATCTCCAGTCGGCTCAGCCGTAACGCCGCAAGTGCTGACAATTCCGTTGTGCACCACGACTAAGCTAATGACCGGGACCACTTTCACGCCAAATACGTCCTTCAGACCCTCGGTTGAACCAATCCGTTGAATGGTCATTTTGTCGCCTCCCGTACCACTGAGACGGAAATTTATCACAAGCCATGCTGCACTCAGGTCCTGATAGAACGCGGTGGTCTCAATGGGTCGACGCAACACTCAGCTCGAACCCACCTTGTATTGAAAACAAAAACTAAAATCGCTCGCTAGATTAGATCAGCCGGAACGTTACCCTGGCTAGGTTTTGACCGGATAGAGCCAAACAGATCGGTTCTCCAGGGGAAGTAGCGTCGGATCAACTGCTTAGATGGTGTTGCATCGACCGGTTGAGCTGGCAGCGGTTACCGTACAAGTCCTATAAAAGGAAATGTCAAGAGACATATCTCTCCGTTGGCTCGGTGCCAACACTTTTTTGTTTCGGCATTCAGCCCAATCGTTTGAACGTGCACTCGTGATCGGCGAGTGGTCTTCCTCAGGGAGTCGTTGCTTCGTTTCGTCGCACGAAACGCTGAGATCCTTCTTCCTTCCTGTGGTTCCATTTCACTTTTGTGACGGCGCCATTCGTTTCTTGAATCAAACAAGCTAAGCAGTTATCCGCTCAGATAAGCGGTAACTCATGGTCCTATCGGAGACTCGTGGCCTATGACTTTCTTTGGTTATCCGAGGGGGCATAGGGTGGAATCGGAGACTCTCGTGTTTTGACAACACGGTGGCCTGACTTGTACGGTTGATACTCTCCCTCGAACCAAGCGTCTCAAGAATCCGACAGCAACCGCCAAGGATGATCCCCACGATGGAACAGACTCTCTGTCAGAGGCGCTCAAGCTGCTTGTTTTAAATAGTTGGCGTCGAAACTTGCTCCTTTCTTCCAGACGATCAGAGTGATCGCGGCAATCTTCCGCGCCAAGGTGAGACGAGCCATCGTTGGTCGCATCCCTTTGGCGAGCAAGTTCTGGTAAAAATCGCGGAGCGGTCCGTCGCAGGTGCTCGCCCTCATGGCCGCACCCTTGAAGACATCCTTGAGATCGTGGTTATGGTTCGCATTCAGCCCACGAAGTTGCGGTGGTTTCTTGGAACGTTGCAGCTGTCCCTGGACAGAGCGGTATTGCGCGCTGTCGTGAGTCTCCAACGCAAGTCCGCTGTAGGTCCACAGTTGGCGCTTGGTGCGGAAGCGGTGGGGCGTCTGCATCAACGCCACCAAGTGAGCCGCCCGAAGCGAACCAATACCAGGAATCTGGCGTAGCAACTTCGTTGCGCTGTGCTTCCTAGCCTCAGCCAGCAGCTCTTTCCGGGCTTGTTGGCGCAAAAAACGCAGGGCGTCGAGTTGTTGGTAGTAAAGCTCGGCCCGCCGGCGCACGCCAGGTTCCATGATCTTGCTCAACCATTCCGAGCGGTAACGCGGTGCGTAAACTTGCGTCCCGGCACAGGGAATAGCCCAGCTTCGATACAAGGCCTTGAGCCGATTCATCACCCGCACCAGATCCTTGCTAATCGTCAAATAGCTTCGGGACAATTCCTTCAACATGCGCAGGCCGTTCTCTCCATGGTAGACCGCGGAAAGCGCTCCATTGCGCAGCAGTTCGGCTAATTTCCTGGCATCGATGCGGTCGCTCTTGCTGCCTTCTTTCAGCAAGGCATTCTTTCGTGGATTGCACACCACGAGCTTCGTGACGTGCGGCTTCAGCAGATCGTACAACCAGGCGGCCCAAGTGCCTTCTTCAAAGGTGACGTGCAGACTTCCGCTTAGCCCTTGGAAAAACTGAAGAATGGTGCTGGCCTTGGTTTCGATGATGCATTCCATCACCAGCTTGCCGGAGGAATTTAAGACCGCGATGGAGATCGCTTCCTTGTGAACATCCATGCCGATATACTTCACGCTATCCATACAGGGTGCTCCTTTCTGGAGGTTGGTTCGAGCGAACACTCAAAAACCTACTCCAAAAGGGGCGCCCTTTTATAATGTGTGGATTTAAGACGTCAGATAGCCTGTCTAGCCTGGATTATTCACGATTTTGCTGGCGGAAAAAGAAAAGGTGCTCTAAAAGATTGATGAACACTGGGTTTTAGCAGAACCCGGCGTTCTCTTTCGGAGCACCCAGAAATGACATTTTGTTGTATACCACAGCTTTCCTTTTCCTTCTACCGACACCGACCCATTCGAGCTGATTTTTCCGGCGGGCAGATCAGTTCTGACGCTGGTCTTCTTCCGTTGCGGGCCTATGATCAGCGGCATGGGCTTACTCGCGGGCTAGCCGAACGCCTCTGTGATCCTCGCGAAGAGGAACGTATTCGCCATTCGGTATTGTCGTTGTTCCGCCAGCGCCTTTACCAGATCATCGCTGGCTACGAAGATGCCAACGACGCGGACCGACTGCGACACGATCCGGCTTTTCAGATTCTTGCCGATCACCCGCTGGGGGAACCGCTCGGATCACAACCGACTCTCAGTCGCTGGGAGAATTCACCCTCACCTCGCGACCTTCTCAAGCTGCAGGATGCCCTTCTCGATGGGTTTGTGAAGATCTGTGGGAAACAAGTCCGGAAACGAGGAGAGATTCTGCTCGATGTCGATTCCACCGACGATCCCACGTACGGGCAGCAGCAGCTGAGCTTCTTCAATGGTGGTTATGACCAGCACATGTATCACCCCTTGCTGATCTTTGAGCGGCACACCGGTTGTTTGTTGGCCGCCCGATTACGTGCGGGCACGGTTGCTAGTCACGCCCGCATCATCTCTTTGCTGTTGCGCATCGTTCCGCGACTCCAGCGTGAATTTCCTAAGGTCCGAATCAAGTTACGTGCAGACGCTGGTTTCGCCACGCCGATGCTCTATGAATTCTGCGAGTTTTTCGGCTTGCAGTATGCCATCGGCATAGGCACCAACTCGCGGTTGCAAAGTGCTGCGCAGCGGCTGCAGCATCGTCTCGCGAAACGATATCGTCGAACTGGCGAGCCGCAGCGCTCCTTCTCCAGCTTTCGCTACCGCGCTCACCCCTGGTCTCATCAACGGCGCATCGCCTACAAAGCCGAACACACCGCTGCTGGTAGCAACCTGCGTTTCCTGGTCACCAACCTGCTAGGCCGCAGCCGTTCCGTTTTTTCCTTTTATAACGATCGCGGGGAATGCGAGAACCGCATTGAAGAGTTCAAAAATGGTTTTGCCGCTGACCGCTTGAGCTGCCACCGCTTTCGGGCCAATGCGTTTCGCCTGTTGCTCCATAGTTTCGCCTATAACCTGGTCAACCTGTTTCGCCTGCAATTGCCTTCCTCGATGCGCTCAGCGCAAATCGAAACTCTGCGTATTCAGTTGTTCAAGATCGGCGCACGCATCCGCGAAACAGCTCGCTGTATCCACGTGCACATGGCCAGCGGCTGGCCTTTTCAAGATCTCTTCCTAGCCGCCTCGCTCTGCAACTCCTCGTAGCTGGTCTCGCCTGTTCGACAACACCTTCCCGAAACGACAAGGCGGAGCTATCACGAAAAACGATTGGTGATGCCAATGGGGCCGCTTGCAAACCGGTATGAGGATCGCCAACCGAGACGCCAACCCATCTTGCGTTAGCCGCGGACTTTTTGAGCAGCGATTTCAGCTTGTGATGAATTAACCAGGCTAGCAGGGCAACTCATTTGGCGTTGCGCTAGCCGAAATCGGGCCTTGTTGGATAGTCGACGATGATGACCCGACCGTCTGTGAGAGCCTTGACGGAATGGCGAACATGACTTGGCACAATCGCAACTAAACCAGGTCTGGCGACCTGGCTTGCACCGTCAATGGTCATCTCAAGTTCTCCCTCGATCACGGTATAGACCTCTTCCTGAGGATGGAAGTGTTCGTGAATGGACGAGCCGCATTTGAAATCGTAATGCGCGAACGTCATGTTCGCCGAATGGAAATAACGTCCATACCAGCCGGGTAGGCGCTCGATGACGTTGAGACTCTTCGTGTCAACAAATGGCATTGGATCCTCTCGACGCATCCTAGCACTCCAGCGCATTTTGCTCAGTCGCCCTACTCGAAGGTGTGCCTGTGGACAAATTGCGAGTGCTGGGAGTATAAACGTCCCCTGCCCCCACCGTCCCCCAGTGAAGCACTTGAAATACCTCATCACCAGTCAGCAAGAGGATCGTCGAATGCGGCGCGCCGCGGTTGTCGAATGGACCCTAGCGGGCGTTCTCTTTCTACTTGTGGCCGCCGCTTTGGCAAAACTTTTCCACGTGTTGTGACCTACGAACTCGCCAAACAACTCAGAGAACTCGGCATCGACTGCCCACCCAGTTGAACTGCTTCCCTCAAGTGTTTCCAACGACTTACGGAAAATTCCAAATTTTATAATCCGTGCCGGGGGACCCAACTTCGTCGCCATTACCACCCCCTAGAGCAGTAAGCCTAAACTCCCGTCCCCTCGCGCGAGGCGTTTCCGCCAGTTGAGTAAGCAAGTGCTTGCCCTGCGCAAGCCCAACCAAATGAAAGACCGCCTTACCCAAATCGATTCCGAGCACGTGTAGTTTCATGAGACGCCTCCTTGCCCCGCACTCTACAATTTCTAGAGATCTGCGGAGGACCATCCCATTAAGTGGAATCCGCCCCAAGTTAGTGTCCCGGATGCCAGTTTGGATTCCTCTTGCATCGGAAGAAACAAAAACACTTAGTCTCAAAGTTTCAAATTTCAAAAACTCCCGGTCCAGAAGGGTTGGTTACACACGGATCAAAACCAAGACATCAACCTTATTTAGTGTGGCGGCATTTTCGGCGTCTTTATTGGCAAGAACCACGCTTTGAAGATCGCTCACAAATCCGCTGCGAATCGAGTGCAACTCCACTGCATTTCCTTGCAACATGGCTCGTGTCATTGCAACACGCTCGCCACATCGGCATATTTATTTTTATGGTCATTGCATTTTTCTATTGACATACATTGACATACTCACCATATTTGCCGCATGAAGAAACGCACTACTGTTTGGCTGCCTCAAGAACTCGTCGAACGACTCAAGAAATTGTCGCGCAAGACTGGAGCGCCAATGGCGGAGTTGTTTCGGCGAGCTGTAGAGGCTTATCTCAAACGCCAGAAGTAGACGAGAAATAAAAACGGGCCTGCCGTCTGTTTCAGCAGCCGACAAGCCCTGACCGAATTGCACAATGGAGGTGCAACGTGGCTACATTAATTGTAAATCAGGCTGTCCATTCACCTGTACTACCCGACGTAAATCTCCCAAAGCCTCATGCTTCCGTCTACGAGATCGTTACCCAGCGCATCATCGAACAACTGGAGGCTGGAGTGGCGCCGTGGAGAAAGCCTTGGACCTCCAAGGCACCCGCTAATCTCTGCTCCACTAAGGAATATCGCGGACTCAACGTCTTGATGTTGGCCTCTCAAGGCTTCCCTTCCCGTTTCTGGCTCACGTTCAATCAGGCGAACAAGCTAGGTGGCCATATCAAGCGAGGCGCGAAGGGTTCGCTTGTCGTCTACTGGAACATTGGCGAGGAACGAGAAGTCATAGGGCCCGATGGCAGCGCAAAAACTCAGACGCCATTCTTGCTGAGATATTCCACGGTATTCAATCTGTTTCAAGCAGAAGGCATCGACATACCTGCAAAACTCCTCGGCGAGCAACGTGAGAATGATCCCATTGCCGATTGCGAGGCAATCGTTTCCGCCATGCTGAACCGCCCAACGCTGGAGCAGTCTGACGCCGCATGGTATCGGCCGACCACAGACGCAGTAGGTATGCCGCATCGGAATGCGTTCCATTCGTCGGCGGAGTATTACAGCACGCTCTTTCATGAGTTGGCACATTCAACAGGCCATGCTTCGCGTCTTGGCCGCGCAGGCTTCGACAAGCCTGTTCAATTCGGTTCCGAGTCCTACTCCAAAGAGGAACTAATAGCGGAGTGCACGGCGGCCATGCTCTGTGGCGTCACTGGCATCCAGACGCAGACGCTGGAAAACTCCGCGTCGTATCTCAAAACGTGGATTGCCCGACTCAAGAGCGATTCCAAGCTGATCGTTCAAGCCGCCAGCGCCGCGCAGAAAGCAGCCGACTACATCCGGGGGGAGTCTGCAAAAGACTCCCCAGTCGTCGAGGCGGTCGCGTATGCAAACTGACCTATTATTCCCTCAGTCTCTCGCGGAAAAGTATCGGCCAATTCGCATCGCAGACTTCATCGGCTTGGAACGTCCGAAGAAAATTCTCTCGGCATTCTGCAAGCGTCCCGCGGCTGGCGCATGGCTATTTGTAGGGCCGTCTGGAGTTGGTAAAAGCACGATGGCTTTGGCACTCGCATCCGAATTAGCAGCCGAATTGCACAAGATTCCTAGCCAGAAGTGCAACGCTCAGACCATTGAGGATACCGTCCGCCAATGCTGGTATGCGCCGATGACTCCCGGTGGATTCCATGTTGTGCTTGCCGACAAAGCAGACCAGATGACCAATGCGGCGCAACTAAGCCTGCTCTCAAAACTCGACTCAACTGACCCAGCACCAAACACAATCTGGATATTCACGGCAACCGACACAGAGCGATTGGAGCGCCGATTCCTCTCGCGTTGCAAAGTGCTGGAGTTTTCCAGCTACGGTCTGGCCGGGGAGATCGCCAGTTATCCGATAAGGTTTGGCACGCAGAGGGCGGAAACGGCAATGCGCCCGACCTCGCACGTTTAGCGAAGGACAGCCGAAATAACGTAAGGGACTGCCTAATGCGCCTCGAAATCGAGCTGATGGCGTTGTGAGGCGATGCCGATGCCAACAAGAGTCGCAATTTATGCGAGGGTGTCCACCGTCAACCACGGTCAAGACGTTTCGCTCCAAACGCGGGAGTTGAGGCAATTTGCTGAAGCACGAGGTTGGATAGTCGCTGGCGAGTACATAGATTCTGGCGTGAGTGGAGCGAAAGATTCCCGACCGGAGCTCAACCGGCAAATCCGCAAGGAACTACTAGGATTTAGCGTATTCGGATTTGGCTTCTTTCAGGATGGGAATGTCAGGCCGTAACGGCGCCAATCAGACAACGAGTGTGAAGGGGAAGTCTAGGGTTTGGATTCTTGCAGAAGGACGACGTCGGAATCGGTTTGGCCACGCAGGATGCCGAGACTCTTGCCATCCGGCGACCAGTGAAACGAGAGGATCTGCTCTGCATCGAATTTCGTGATCTGGCGGCCCGGAGAACCGTCAATTGGCTGAATCCAGATGTTGTCCACACCATTCTCGCGCACGCAATAGGCTAGTGCCTTTCCATCTGTGGTGAATTGCGCGCCACTGGAGATTCGAAGATTTACATCCATCAACTGCGGTGAATTAAGAGTGGCCAGGTCCAGCAATGCGACTTTCTCGATCCCGCTTTGCTGCTCTGAAGTCAGAACTTCGACCAGATAAGCCAAAGTCTTCCCATCGGGCGAGATGCCCATCCCCTGGCCTATTAAGATCGCACCAGGAACAGCGCTGCCAGGAATCGGTTCGGGTTTGCCAGATCCATCCAAGGGGACACGCCAAATCTGTTTTGCGTGGGGCCCGTAATAGACCCAATTCTGATCGGGCGAGCACACCGGAATCTCCTCAAATTGCTCATCCGCCAGCTTTGCGGCACCGGAGCCGTCCGCGTTCACGCGCCAAATACCAATAGAGTTCGTGCCTCCAGGAAATGCCCAGGGAAAGACGACATATTGCGGGCCGCACGGAGAGACACTGAGAATACCGGCTGCTGGATCGCCGACAAGCTGGCTTGGGTTTTTCCCGTGGGCATCGCGTCGCACCAGCCGGGTCCCGTCTGTCGTGAGCAGACCACCATCAGGCGTCCAATGAAAATGCCGGATCTGCTCTCCGTCAGAAATGAACGGACTGACGTTGGGCGTCGTACCACCTCCACCGGGCAAAACATAAAAATTGCTGACCGCTTTCTGTTGTACCGTGGCCAAGGCCTTTCCATCGGCCGATAGCGTCAAAGTCGCATGGCTGTTGGTATCACGAGAAATGGGACGCAATTGGCCGTCGGAAATAGAGACGAACCCGATTTGGCGGTTGCCGTAGTTGGGGCCTTTTTGCTGGTAGATAACAAATAGGCCATCGGCCGCCGAAGACCAAACCATTTCCCAAATGGTGTGGTCAGCAAAGGCCAGGGTTTGTAATTTTCCAGTATCCAAGTCGAACAGATTAATTCCGCCGAGCGCATTTTCCGGTTGAAACTGCGGATAGGCGATTTTCTTGCCATCGGGCGACCACGCCAGCCAACGCGCCAGAATGGTCAGCGGCGCAATGTACAGCACCTTTTGATCCGTACCATCGAGGTTCGCGCTGAGCAATCGATACTTGCCGGCTTCCGGATCGTTGCCACGGATGTAGGCCATGCGGCGGCCGTCGGGAGAGAAGCTGATGGAGCTATCCACGTCGCGGACCACCACTTGGGGAGTACCTCCCAATATCGGTGCCCGAAGGAGGTTGAAATCGGTGTTGAGTCCATTTTCGGCTTGGCGGAAATAAACGTAGTTTCCGTCGGGTGAGAACGAGACGCTGCGGATTGTGGCGGCCGATGGGGGAACGACTTGCGTGTCGCTGCCAGTCGGAACGTTGCGCAGCCACAGGCTGTTCAGTCCGTTATCGTTCATCACTGTCAGCACGTATTTCCCGTCCGGGGATATCGCCGTGCCTACTGCTTTGTTGGAATTGGTGGCCTGCGTGATGCTGAAGTTCTGGAAGGGCGCAGATGCAGGACGATGAGTGAGCGAGTAAACGCCATAGCCTGCCGTAGCCAGAACGGCCAGCGCCGCAATCGCCCCACCCGCAAACCCGAACTTGTGTTCTTTAGCGGCAGCCACCACCACTGAACCGCTGGTGTAGGCGGGCTGTGTTGAACTTCTCCCGGCCGAGGCGCTCGCACTGGCGAGGGACGCCGCATCGCTACCGCTCCTCGAAACGTGGCGGGTGGACTCGGAATCCCGCTTCAGCCGTTGGAGGTCTGCCCGCATCTCTGCCGCGCCCTGATAGCGGAGCTTGCGCTCTTTTTCTAGAGCTTTGTTGATGACTTCTTCGAGTTTCGCAGGCAAGTCGGGGTTGAGGCGGACGGGCGCGACGGGGGCTTGGTGCAGAATGGCGTCGAATAGGTTAGCCGAAGTGTCGCCGCGGAAGGGCAATGTGCCTGTCGCCATTTGGTACAGAACCGCGCCAAAGGAGAAGAGGTCTGTGCGCGAGTCCAGCTCCTTGCCGCGGGCTTGCTCGGGAGACATGTAGGCGGCGGTGCCGAGAGCGGTGCCAGGGCTGGTAAGGAGCTGGTAGTCCATGGTGGGGCCCCGAGCGGCGGAGCCGGAGAAAGCATCAGGGAAAATGACCTTGGCGAGTCCGAAGTCTAGGATCTTGGCGTGCCCGCGCTCGGTCACGAACAGATTCGCGGGTTTGATGTCACGGTGGATGATGCCTTTGGAATGAGCCGCATCCAGCGCGTCGGCAATCTCGATGGCCACCTCGAGGAGATGTTCCAGTTCCATCGGGCGGTCCCCGATAAGGTGCTTCAGCGTCTGCCCGTCGAGGTATTCCATGGCGATGAAGGCTTTGCCCCCATCTTCCCCGATGTCGTGAATCGTGCAGATATTCGGGTGATTCAGTGCGGAGGCAGCTTGCGCTTCGCGCTGGAATCGGGCTAACGCCTGCGGATCTCCGAATACGTCATCCGGCAGAAACTTCAAAGCGACGAAGCGGTGAAGGCGTGTGTCTTCGGCCTTATACACAACGCCCATGCCGCCGCCGCCCAGTTTCTCGAGGATGCGGTAGTGAGAGACGGTTTGGCCAAGAAGAGACTGAGGATCAGCCATGTGGCGGCCATGTTAGTTTGCCCGCCGTAGGCGAGTCAATTAACAGAGGTGGTGAGCAGCTCAAATCCCGTGCTGAATTTAGCTGAGTCCCGGTAAAACGCGGTTACCGGACTAGTGTTTCCAGATTTCGGTTTCGACTAACCAGAAATCAAGTACGCGTCCATGTCCATCACTGCCGGAGCCCTAACTCAGGTACTTCCACTCCGCCCATGATTCCTGCAGGCTCTTGTGGGGGCGCCGGCAGACGAAGATCGTAAGCTGGGACTCTTCCGGGATTGCGTAGTGGGGCGAGACGCTCGCTTCGGGCGTGACTTCGTCGTAAAACTGGCGTAACTGACGTTCGCTAAACCCGATTGCAACGGCTACCTGGCCGCTCATCGCGCCGGGCCCCCACAATCCATACTGGTTGTGACCGCTAATGGCTGGCGGCAATCCCAGCTTCGAGCCGAAGTAGTTTATCGCGGAGGCTTCCCCATAGTTGTAAGCCAGCACAACCGCTTGAGTGCGCTCGGACTTGGGTAGTGCCTGGTATACGCCAGCCACGGCGCGCACCTGCTCCTGCCAGCCAAACATATCCGCGAACAATTGCGGCAACTCGCCCTGGGGCACGTTTTCCACGTGAATCGCCTGCACATCCCAGAAACGCGTGTAGCGAACGGTAGTTTCGACTGGAAGCATCGGCATCGCTAGCGGGGCCGCAATCAGTCCGCCGATCAATAATAGCCCTGGCACTGTGGGTCGCAACCACGCTCCTACTCGTGGAACCAACCGCAGTTCAATCCAGACTGAGCCAGCTGCGAGCAGCATTATGTACGCCGGCGCAAGGTAGTAGATCTTCCCGTGCAGCACGAGCATCTCCGCCAGAACAGTGAAATACGCCCAGGCCAGCACGGCATACTTTTTTCCGAGCGGATCTCGCAGCAAAAAATACAAACCGGCCACCCAAATGGGCGTAGCCAGGGGATGGGTCAGCAAGGTTTGTTGCCAGATGTATTCCCACGGTGAAACGATTACATACTTCGTACCCATCACCGCGTGAAAAAGCGCCAACGTTGGCCAGCCATTGTGAATTTCCCAAAGTAAATTAGGAAGGAAGCAAAGGAACACGATTCCGCCCCCCAGCCAAATCCACGGCTGCCCAAAATGCTTCCTCGCGGAGGTAGCCAGCAGTCCGAGCGCAATCCCCGAAACGAAAAAAAGCATTGAGTGTTTGTTCAAAATTCCAAGGCCAGCACTGAGGCCGACTAGAATCCACAGCTTTGGATTTCCGCCATTCAGAATGCGCAGCACAATCGCCGCGCACGTCATCCAAAACACCGGTTCAAACGCATTCATTGAGAAGAAGCTGTCAAACGTCAGGTAGATCGGAGCAAGCAACACGCAAAATGCGGTGAGAAACTGCGCGTATTTGTCGCCGTTCAGCTCCCGAGCCAGCCACCCACCGAGCGATACCTTGGCCGCAGCCGCTAGGGCCGGAAGAAAACGCAAGGCCAAGAGTGAATCGCCCAGGAAGGTACGGCAGAGGCGGGCGAGAAACGGAGCGAGAGGCGCGTGGTCGACATAGCCCCAAGCCAGATGCTGCCCACAAGCGGCATAGTAAAGTTCATCGCGAAAGAATCCAAACCGGCCGCTGAACCCCACGTGGAGAGCGAACGCAGCAATCGCTAACGCGTAGACCGCTGCGCTCGGTGGCACCAGAGCTGCGCGAGCCGCTTCGCCTCGCTCCATCGGGTCATCGGAAACGGTATACGCTCCAATTGCCAGCTCCGACGTTGTTGACACAATTTCATCGGGCATTTTGAGTTGTCGAAAGACCATAAACCCATCACCCTTTAGCGTCAACCGCAGATCACTCGTGGAAAGGTAGATCAATTCCGCAGGGATTGTCAGCAATTCGGAACCAGTCCCCAAAGTCCTGCGCTTATTGGAAAAGTGGAACCACCGCAATCCCGGATTGACGCCTGAATATCGGCGGGTATACCATCCGCCCGCAAGGTAGGCGACCCCGCAACGCAACCCTTCAGGGGTGTCCCATGGCGAGCACATCGGAAACTACCCGGAATGAGATCAAGTATTTTTTCCGCGCGAAGAAACTGCAACAAGTCATCGCTGCGCTGTTTCTCGCAGGCTTGAGCGGCGCATTCTCGTCGCCAGCCCGCGCCCAAGAGACGCGCCAAAACGTCCTCAGCAATCAAAACGTGGATCTCTCGCGGATGGTGGTCGTCGGCGACTCGCTTTCCGCCGGCTTTGAAAACGACTCCTTGTGGGACGCACAGCAGGTGCACGGATGGGCGAGTGTCCTGGCCGACCAGGCGCAAGTGCCTTTAGTGCTGCCTTTTAATCGCGTCGCCGGGAATTCCTAACCATCTCGAGTTGATCAGCGCGACCTTTCCACCGATAGTAGCGCCATTTCCGGGTCCCGCATCTCCGGGGCGCGACCTTCCCATAGAGCAAGCGACCGACCTTGCTGTGCCGGACGCCGTACTTCAGGACGTGCTCACAACCCAGCCGACACTGCCGATCGACGATTTCACGGACCTGATCTTCAGGTGGTAGAAGTTCGTGCGCTGATCGATGCCTACAATTTGATTATCGCGGTGCAAGCCTTCGAGCACGGAGCCGTGCTGGCGGATATCCACTCGCTCGCCAATCAACTCCGTTCGCAGGGTGTGGAGGCAAACGGCCAACACCTGACTACTGCATTTCTTGGAGGCCTATTCTCTCTCGACGGAGTTCACCCCACGAACACGGGCTACGCCGTTATCGCTAACCGATTCATTACTACGCTGAACCAAACTCGCGGGACTTCCATCCCGCTTGTCAACATCAATACCGTGGCCAGCAGCGATCCGCTGGTGTTCGCGGCCGCGGCTCCGGCTACCTCTCTGGTGCAGCACGTCAGTCCAGACGCTGCCAAAGTCTTGCGCTCGACGTTGTTCCATACCAAGCCGCAATAGTAAGAAACGAACATGCGGGAAGGTGTGAAGCCGGGATCGTTGACTGCACGGACGCGACACCGAGTTCCCACGCTAATTCGCCAACATCGTCACATGTGCGCATCCGGTCGACGGCCATTCGCCGAGCCTTACGGGAGTATCACTTCCGCTTCACTTTTGCAGCCCTCTCCCTGCGAACTGTGCCCATCTGAAACCCTCTCATTTCAAGAGTGCAGTCCATTGATCGTGCTTCAGGGGCTGGCTGGTCTCTGGCTAGGAACGTTCCGTGTCAGTTTGCGGATGACAAATTCTTGAAGGAGATTGACGCCAGCAGATTCGCCAATGCCGACCAGCGCGTTTTCGAACGTTAACTCTGCTCCATCGCGATTTTTGGCTGGGTAGTAGAGATTTGAGATTCCGCCCGCAGCTAAGCCTCCGAGGATACCAGAGTAATTTGCCTGCCAGTGTCCGTTGTCGCCCTTGCAAATCACGGAAGTGGCGATCGCATACAGAACCCGCGATCGCTTACTACCGGTTCCCTTGTAGAAATACCGTGGATCTTGCTTCAGGATCGACGGCAGGATGGCGCCTCCGATGTAGGTGCCCGCAACAAAGTCAGCGTAGGAGGCGCCGTACCGCTTTGCATAACCCTCAGCGCCTTGTCCATATCCACTGAAATCGTTTTGCGCCTGCTGAATTCCCGCAATGACGCCGGTCACTCCAAAGCTAACCGGATCCACTGTGGTCTTCCAGGCAAGCTCGAACTTTTGCTTGGAGGTGAGAGAAACTGCGTGGTGGTCGTAGCTGACATAGAAATTTGGAACGACGCCTAGCACCCGCTGCTTTTCTTGAACCTTGATCTGATCTTCTGCCACTTCGGTCCGTGTGGGGAGGACACGCACCTCAGTGAGAGCGGTAGCTAGAGCCAACGCGAACTGCGGGACAGTGTAGGTCTCCCCCGACCGCAGTATTCCAGACGAAGCTTGCGTCGCGAAGCCCGCCGACGAGATGGTGAGATGGAAGGGCCCGGGAGCGACGTTTGCAAAGGAGAACTGCCCATCGTCGCCAGTCATCACCTCGTGGTCTGGCGATTGATCTTCACGTGAAAGTTTCACCTGGGCTCCGGCGACAGCGGCTCCCGTTTGGTCGACGACTATTCCGCTGATGCTTCCGGACGATCGCTGATCGGTCGGCTGCTCGCCGGCTGATGCCCCCGTTCCCTGTGGGTAAGGCAGACCACTCTTCACGTCCGGAACAAGAGGGGGCTGCTGAGACTGAGCCGCGGCTGGAACGCCGCAAGTCAGAAGACTTAGGCATAGCCAGACTCTCCAAGGCTTGCATCTAGGCATGGTTATCCCCTCAAGTTCATTATGATGCGCTGCCAAGGGATTTTGGATTCCTGATTCCGATGAGGTTGACGTCTTGATGAACGCGTGGGGTGCTTTGCCATTCGCGAACGATCTCAGTCAAGCGTCAATCGGACACCTCGACTGACTTCGTTAGCCTTACGTCGGATGAGTGACTCATCCGACGGAAACAGTGGCGATGTGACCCTTGCTAAGCGTGAAGGGGGGCGCTCTGAAAGCTGACTCCATCTACTTTAGGTATCGATTCACGATGTCGATCAGTTCCTCTGCAGCCTCAGCTTGCTCTGACGTTTGCTTGCCATTTGGGTCGAGGACATGATACCGCACGTGCCCTTCCACTAATTCGGCCATGAGCCCGTTAATCGCCCCGCGGCTGGCTGCAATGGTTTGTAGAACTTTCGAGCACTCTTGATCTTCGTCCAACGCCTTTTCAATCGCCTCTATCTGGCCCTTAATTCTCCTGACGCGGTTAAGGAGTTTCTCTTTGTCCTTGGTGGTATGTGCCATCCCCTTCACGCCCTCATGGTTCAATGATACTATCCCGGAGTACAGTAATAAACGCTCGTGCGGATTCCACAAGACCCGGGGGTGCTCACTATGGAACAGCCTTGGGGCCAAAGGGAACATTGGGGTAGTCTAAGAATCTAGGTGCTTGGCAAGCACAATACGAGGCTAGACTTGGTTAGGGTGTTAGCCCTATCCATGGCGGTCCTTTTCTTTCTGTTCGTTGGGCAGGCCCTGAACCACTTCCACGCAAGAGGACAGAATGAAGCAGCTTGCCAGGTCTGCCAAGCTGCGCACATTGGGTCTGGTCCGAAAGCGCTGACCCCGTCGCTGTTTAGTCCTCTTCTCGCGATCGGGTACATTCACCCGTTTGTTGTAAGGATTTACCAAGAGTATTTCTTCCACGATGCACCCTCCCGCGCTCCGCCATCTGCTTAATTCAGAAATACCGCATCTCTTCCGTTCTTAATCGCGCCAGCACCATCACCGGGTTGGCGCAACCGCCATATTTCCAGGCGGCCACTCCAACAAAAGCGAACACAACGTTCGCCCAACTTAGGGTCTGAAGAGAAATTCAATGGGTTTTTAGAAAGTTTGCATTTTTCGTTTTGAGTCTCAGCTTCTTGTTTGGTGCAATCCGCAGTCGTGCCCAGATGGGGAATTCGGGATCGCCTGACGGCGTCGTGAAAGATCCATCGAAGGATGGCTTGTAGCCCTTCACGAGTATGCTGAGTGCAAATTTCTCGGCCTTCATGCTGGCGTTGGATCCGGTCGAACAGGTCAGAAGAGCTGATTCGAGAGGCTTGGGAAATGGGCAAGGTCGCCCAAATAGAACAGGGTCGAAAGGCGGCGGGCGCGCTTGTCGCAACCTCGCCTAGGGGCCTGTTCAAGCCGTTGCGAAGTCAGGAATGGCGAAGGGATCTCTTGACGTCCTGGCTGTTCCAAACGTGCATAAAGCTGCAGACGTCACTCGACCGCCGCTTCCTGAGATTTGGGATAACCGTGCAAGAAGCAAGCGTGCTTCTTCGCTGCGTGGAAGCCCGAAGAACAACGCCCGGACGACTCGCGATGGCTCTCGGGAGAGACAAAGGCAAGATCACACGGTTTGTCGACCGTCTGGAGTCAAGCCGTTTGCTCACGCGCGATATCGATCCGCGCGATCGGAGGTTTTCGATCCTCAAACCTACAGCAATGGGGAAGCACGTAGCTCAGGGCCTGGGCTCTCTCTTCGACAGCATTCGAGAAGAACTCTTCGCAGGAATATTGGAAAGTGACGTCCTTCGGTTAGGCAAAATCCTCCCACAGCTGCACAAGAATGCGGTCCGTATTGGATCTGAACAAAAGTGCGACGCACCGCGGGGACGTAAACGGATTGGAAGCACGAGTTGAAAACAGACAGCGAGCAGACAAGTACACATCAAATCGCGGCGGACATTTTGACGCCGTCCCCTAGAGGGCACGCGGCCAACATGGTTCTTATTGAACAGGAAGGTCATGAAAGTGAGCTGATCCGGCACGAGCAAAGCAACGAAGAAAATACCACCCCGGGAAAGCTTGCAGAAGAACACAAGGAATTGGTTTTCAAATGAAACACGCGTTTCAGCCTCTGTCGAAAGTCCCTGACGCGGCAACTCCGCGGACGGCACGGAATCCTGCTGATGTGGTTCGTCTTCTTGTTCTTCTCACAACCGGAACATTGTTCTTGCCCGCCATGGCAACTGCTACCAGCGTGGTCGCGTTAATCGATAACACGAATCACCGCTTGGTGATCGCAGCCGATTGTCGCGTGAATCGCCAACTTGCTTCGGTTTCCGAGTGCAAGATCATCGCTGAACCTGGTTGTACAGTTGCAATAGCGGGTCTCTTCGAAGAGAAGACAACGGCGTTCCATTTGCGGCAACTTGCCGAGGCCGCCTGCCGGTACCCAGGTGACCTTCGAGCGAAGGCGGAAGCGTTTCTTCGTCTTTCAAGAATTCCATACGAACGAGCGATTCGTCATATTCGCGATGCGGATCCAAGCGACTTTGGCCGAACGGTGGAAAACAAGGCAACCGAAGTGATTTTCGCGGGCATCCAAAATGGACAGATTGCGCTGATCGTCAGAGGTCTGGTGGTCAATTCCGCAGGGAGAATAAGTGTGGAGCGGTCCGAGAGCACTGCTCCGTCCTACGCGCGGACCGGATATTTTCTGGGCCTCAATGGTCACATCCGCGCTCACGTCAAGTCTCATCCGGATTGGGCGAAGGGAGATTACGTCAAGCTCGCCCATCGATTCGTCGAGATGGAGGTGGAGGCACACCCGGATTTAGCGGGTCCCCCTATCTCAGAGCTGGAAATTGACAAAGAAGGGCATGTTCACTGGCTGGATAAAGGTGCCTGCGATAGTGGTGAATCGGACGGAACTACTCGCGAGATAGTTGGGAATTAGCCTCTGGCTATATGCACGCTTATCCTGATTTCCTAGTTGAGCCCAAAGAATGAATCAGTCTCCGGATGTCCGGCGCCTCACAAAGCTTAGGTACGACCGCGATGGCGTTTCGGCTCGGCCTCGGCAATGGTTCTTGCCATTGGCGGGCGCACTTTTCTTTCTCCTCACACCGTTTGTCGCGTTTGCCCAGAAGGCGTCCAACGCCGCGAACCGTCCTGGCACCTCTCTGAAAGGCACAGTCACTACACAAAATGGTGACGTACTGGCGGGAGCTACCGTAAAGCTCGCCACGATTCCACCCATAGGCGTTCCGGCGACCGCCGAAACCGACGAGAATGGACACTACGAATTCGACAATCTGCAGTCGGGAAACTACTCGATTTCGGTCCAGGGCACGGGCTTCAAAAGAGCCGAAAAAGCGGTGCTCCTGAAAGACGGAGAACAGAGCGTTCAGAATTTCAGTCTCGATGTCGCGACCGTCGTGGAGACCGTGCAGGTGACCGGAATGGCGACGATCATGTCCACCGAGAGCTCCTCCGCCCCAGTCTCTGTTGTTACCAATACCCAGTTGGTTACGCTGCCCACTCAACAGGAACAAGTAAAGGAAGTAATTCCCGTAACTCCGGGCGTGGTGCGGACGCTCGACAGCAAACTCGTATTCAAAGGCTCGGACGAGAATCAAAGCCTGCTGATTATCAATTCGACGAGGAATACCGACCCGGTCACCGGCAGCTTTGGCATCACTGTGCCAACCGATGCGGTCGAATCTTTTGCGGTCTACAAGACACCTTACGACTCAAGCCTCGGGAGTTTTTCCGGTGGGTTGACGACCATCGCAACGAAATCTCCCCCCGATAGATTGGACTTCAATATCACTAAGCTCGGAATCACAGTTTTGGGAAAAAATGGGCACATGTCTGGACTGGGCGGCGCAAATCCCTCCATCTCTTTCGACGTCCCTTTGATCGCTCACAAATTACTCTTCTCGGAAGCCTTCCAATATGAGATGAAGAAAACCACCGTGGAAGGTTTGCCCTGGCCTTATGACATCAGCAAGAAGCAAGGGTTTAATTCGTATTCTACAGTGGAGGCGATTCTCGGAACGAACCACCTGCTGACGTTGACCGTGAATGCATTTCCGTTGCGAACGGAGCATATCGACATCAGCGCACTGATTCCGCAGCCCGCCTCCAACAGCTTGAATCAGAGCGGCGTGGCAATCGCCCTGTCGGATCGATACGAGTTCGAGTCCCACGCCGTCCTTTCCACCGTGGGGCAATACACGCGATTCGACAGCAATGCCCACGGCTATGGCCCGGAGGACATGCTGATCACTCCGCAAGGCTATGGCGGGAATTACTTCAACACGTGGTCCCGTCGCGGCAAGGAGTTTCAGTTTCTCTCAACGTACGAGTTCTCGAAGAAAGAGTGGCACGGCTCCCATGAAATCCGCGTGGGCGTAGATATCGACTGGCGGAGTTTTTTTGGAACCACGGTATCGCATCCCATTCAAATTCTGAGAGGGGATAATTCGCTCGCGGAAACGGTCAATTTTAGCTCGGTCCCTGCACAAACGCCTTCCGATAGCATCTTTGCCGAGTTCGTGCAGGACCATTGGCTGTTGAATTCGCATATGAGCGCCGATCTGGGATTCCGTCTGAGCACGGAGACTACCGGCCGGCCAGCGGGCGCGGCTCCGCGGGTGGGGTTGGCCTACGCGCCCGGCAAGGATGAAAAGACCGTCATTCGCGCCGGCGCAGGTCTGTTTTATGGCGTGCTTCCGCTGCTCGCTGCCGATTGGGCGGCCAACCCCGCTCGAACGATCACTCAATTCGATACCTCCGGCGTGCCGATTGGGCCTCCCGTCACCTATATCAACGTCTACACGGCAGGCCTGAATCCGCTGGATTCCCCGGTCATGCCTGCGCAACCGAATACCACACCACGCAACGCTACCTGGAATGTTGGCGCGGTTCGGGAATTGCGCAAGAATATGAAGCTCGATGTGAGCTACCTCAACAGCCGCACAAGCGATCTTTTCGTGGTGGAGCCGTTTACCGCGGCAGCGCCAACGAACGAGTCTTTCATAGGACTTACCAACACCGGCTCCTCCAACTATCACGAACTGGAAGCTTCCGTGCAGTATACCTTTCGCGAAAGCGATCAGTTCAAAGCTTCCTACATCTGGAGCCACGCTCGCGGCGATCTCAACAATCTTTCCAACGTCATGATCCCCTTCGCCGCGCCTGTTTTCCGCCCCAACGTGTACGGCATTCTGGCTTCCGATATTCCAAATCGCCTTATCACTTGGGGAATTTTCGCCCTGCCATGGAAGTTTATTTTCAGTCCGCTGCTCGACGTTCACTCCGGCTTTCCCTACTCGTCGATCGACGTCGCGCAGCAGTATGTGGGCACACCGAACGGGCAGCGATTCCCGACGTTTTTCTCACTCGACTTCAAGGCGTATCGCACATTTCGGATACCGTTCTGGAAAAGCAAGAACGGGAAAGACCATCACTTCCGCCTCGGAGCCTACTCGCTGAACCTTACCAATCATGGGAATTTCAGCACGGTCTACAACAACGTGGCCTCTCCCGACTTTGGCAAGTTCGTCGGACTTATCTACCGCCACGAAGGCATGACCCTCGACTTTGTCGATTGAGTCATATCTGATGCTTGCAAATTTTCTCGCACGCGAGCGCGACGAACTTGGAGTGTCGCAGCCTGTCTCCGTCGGTCCATTCGAGGAATTCGATCTGCGCGACAGCTTCTGGCCTTAACCACACCGCTTTCTTCATCTTCTCCGCGCTGAGTTCTTCTCCGAATCGTGAGCGTTTGGTCTCGGGAAGATTTACGAATGGACAGATGGGTGTCACCAGATGCTTCAGCTTCGAGAAAACTTGCCTCCGGGAGGCCGGGACGAATCCGTTCCGAGTCCTAGCCACATACATGAGCTTATTTCCGTCGTAGTATCCGACGATCAGGGAGTCGATCCCATGGGGTCCCGGAAAGTACCCGCCGATAACAAACTCCTGCCCGAGATTCACACGATGTTTGATCCACGCTCCGGTCCGCTTCCCGGGTTCGTATGTGCTGTCTTTTCGCTTGCCGACAATTCCCTCGAGACCCTGCTCTCTCGCAGATTGGAGCATGATCTGACCTGAGACCTCGAAAAACTCAGAAGCGAATACTCGGTTTGACCGGAGCTTGAGGGCGGAGAACATTAGCTCTCGGCGCTCCTTTAGCGCCAATTGGGTAAGATCACGATTTTGATAAACAAGCAGGTCGAAAACGTAGTAGACGATCTGAGAAGCGGCCTCGCGGAAATTTTGAAGCAGGTTAAAATCGGGACGACCCGCCACGTCTAGCGCGACGATTTCACCGTCAATCACTGTTTCGTCGGGCAGGTCCGCAAGACCCTCAACTATGAGTGGAAACCTTTTGTTTAGCGGCTTGTGATTTCGAGAGAAAAGCATCACTTTCCCGCCCGACTTCACAGTCAACGCTCGGTAGCCGTCGAGCTTGATCTCCCAGACCCATTGTGGGCCCTTTGGCAGCTTCGCCGTCGCCAGGCACTCCATCGGCTCAATGAATGCCGCATTTGTGGCGGGTAACGTTTCCAGAGCCTTGAGCGTCTTTCGACCCATCTGGATAGTGTAGGGCCGATGCTGGCAGTAAGGACGTGGCCCTTAAGCCCTAACGGAAATTTGTGACGTGAATTGTGCCATAACCCTACGATGCTAGCGGGGGCAATTCACGACAATTCCATACAAACACAGCGAAGTTCTGTTGGTAGCCAATCGACGCCTGATTCTGTGGGACTTGCTACTCCTTCTCATCCGGCTTCCCTCCGTCCAATTCGCCAGGCTGTTTTCGCAACGAGGAGGCCGGGGGTTCGAATCCCCTCTCGTCCACCATATTTTCAATAACTTCCGCGACGTCCGATCCGCCGTTGCCAACCGCAGCTCCTCGCGAACTCCGGCGCTTTGACAGATCAGCGCGCTCAGTATCCGCCCGACCCGTGCTTCGCGTTCAAGTAGTGGTGGTACGCGGTATCAAGGTCCGATTGTCCGCGGTGGCAATGCTCCGCCACGAGAGTTGGTCTCGGGGGTCGATCCGACCCGCGAGACTTCTAGCCCAAATAGCTGAAATGATTCGACGCGCTACCGCGTATCATTGATTGACACTAAGATTCCATGCCCGCATCCGACCCCGCCATCCATCTTGACCACACCTCCCGTCACTACTCCATGGGGCTTGCCACCGTCCGGGCTGTCGACGATCTTTCCCTCTTCGTCAACCAAAACGAGTTCCTCGCCCTCCTCGGCTCTTCCGGCTCCGGCAAGTCCACGCTTCTGAATCTCATCGGCGGCCTCGATCGTCCCACCTCCGGATCAATCGTCGTCGACGGCCAAAATCTGGCGGCGCTCTCCTCGCTCGACCTGGCTCGCTATCGCCGTAACACCATCGGCATGATCTTCCAGTCTTTCAATCTCCTCCCGCGCATGACTCTTGAGGAAAATATCGAATTGCCTCTTCGACTGGCCGAAATCGACCGCGTGGAACGCCCCTCCCGCGTGCGCGAAGCCCTGGAACGGGTGCGTCTCACGCACCGCATGGGCCACCGCCCCACGGAACTTTCCGGGGGCGAGCAGCAGCGCGTCGCGATCGCACGTGCACTCGTCAATCGTCCGAAGATTCTTCTCGCGGATGAGCCCACCGGCAATCTCGATTCCGTCACTGGGGAAACCATCCTGGCGCTCCTCCGTGAACAATCGCAACTCGGCATGACCATCGTCATGGTCACTCATGAGCGTTCGATCGCTGAAGAGTTTGCGGACCGCATCGCGATCATGGGAGACGGCAAGCTCCTCTCCGTTGCTTCGGCGAAAGGCCTGGCGCAATGAAGGCTCGCGACCTCACCGACCTCGCTCTACGCAACCTCCGGGAAGCCGTGTTTCGCAACGCTCTCACCACCCTCGGCGTTGCGGTAGGTGTGGCATCTCTGGTTGCCATGCTATCCCTAGGTGTCGGACTCCAGCAGCTGGCCTCCAAGCGCCTCTCACAAAGCGGCCTCTTCGACACCATTTTTGTGACGCCCAAGAACAGCTTTCGCGGCATGGGCCGCCCGCAACGTGAAGTCCAACCCGACAAACCTCCCCGTGCGCTCGACGCGGACGCCCGCAAGGAGATCGAGAAACTTCCCAATATCATTGAAGTCTACCCTCAGGTCCGGTTCTTCACGGAAGTGCGGTTCAACAATAAGCCTTACGCCACGGTCGTCGCCGGCATGCCGGACTCCTCCAAAAATTCAGGTTCGTTCGATGGTATGCAAGGCCGTTTTTTCTCTTCGCCTACCGCAAACGAAGCCATCCTGCAGGTCGAATTCGCGAAGGATCTCTCCGAGAAACCGGATTCCCTCCTTGGCCAGGACCTCATCCTCCGGTACGCAGAGCGCCAAGCTCTCGCCGCGAGTGCGACCGATCCTCCCAGCAGTCCCGGGTGAACCATCGGGGGGCTTTTCCGTCGTACCCAAAGAGCTGCGGTTGAAAATCGTCGGTGTGGTGGAAACCGAACCTGCTGCAGGCTACGGCGGCTATGGCAATGCTCGCCTGCTCATGCCGCTGGAAACCGCCGCGACCCTTCGCGCCGCCCAGGTCAACGACTTGCGTGACATCGTTCGCGATACAAGCGCCAACAAAACCACCTATCCATCGCTTTCTGTTCGCGCGAAATCTCCTTCGCAGGTCGACGCCCTTGAGTCTTCCATCAAGGCTCTCGGCTTCAACACCTTCTCTCTTCTGGACGCGTCCAAATCCCTCCGCACATTTTTCTCAGTCTTCGACTTGCTTCTAGGTATATTTGGCAGCCTCGCACTGGCCGTCGCTACGCTCGGGATCGTCAACACACTGGTTATGGCTATCCTTGAGCGCCGTCGCGAGATTGGTGTATTAAAGGCTCTTGGCGCGGCCGATTCCGACGTCCAGCAGCTTTTCTTTGTGGAAGCCGGGGTCATGGGTTTCTTGGGCGGAATTCTTGGCGTGTTATTCGGCTGGCTCCTGGGTCGGGCGCTCACGTTTGGCACCAACGTCTATCTCCACCGCCAAAATCTCAATTCCATCGAGCTTTCTTCCGTGCCTTGGTGGCTTGTGCTGTCCGCTCTCGCGTTTGCTGTACTTGTGAGTCTCGCCGCCGGCTTCTATCCTGCTTCTCGTGCCGCCAAGCTCAATCCTGTCGACGCGCTGCGCTATGAGTAGGTTTACGCGTTTGTTCTTCCCTTTCCTTTTACTCATCTCCTTTTCTTCCCTCCCGAGTCCTCTGCTCGCCACCGGCCGGGTCGAGTGCAACACCATTCCCAGCAAAATCCTGAGCCGCGGCGTCCCCTACTGTATCGTTCTTCCGCCCTCGTTCGATCAGGACAAGGCGCGGCACTTCCCGGTTCTGTATTTCTTCCATGGCTTGGGGGACAACGAACAGTTTTTCGTCCATTCCGGTGCATGGAATCTCATAGAAGACATGCGCGACACAGGGGAGCTCAAGGATTTCCTGATCGCAACGCCGGATGCCTGGTCCACCTTTTATATCAATTCCCGCGACGGAAAAGAACGCTACGAAGACTTCCTGATGCAGGAGTTTTTCCCGTACATCGAAAGCCGCTACCGCGCCGCGCAAGGCCGTGCCAATCGGGCTGTCTCCGGCATTTCCATGGGCGGCTATGGAGCTCTGCATCTCGCGTTCCGCCACCCGCAATTGTTTTCGTCCGTCAGCGCCCACAGCGGCGCGCTGATCGACAGGCTGCCCATTTTTCTCAGTGGTACGGCGCCCAATTCGCCGCGCTCGCGCGTGCTCGGGGGCGTCTTCGGCAATCCGCCCGATCCGTCCTTCTGGGACCAGAACAGTCCGATTGCCATGGCCCGGAGCGCAAATCTTGCAGGCCTCAAAATCTATTTCGACTGCGGAGACCAGGACGACTTCGGGTTTGATTCCGGCGCCAACGCTCTCGACAAAGTCCTTACGTCACGCCACATCCCGCATGAATTCCACATCTATCCTGGCCGCCATGACGCCACTTACTTCGCCGCGCATCTTCCCGCGTCATTGGCCTTTCACTCGCGTTTATTTCCAAAGTAGTGGCGCTTTTCCGTTTCCGTGGACCCAGTACCTCTCTTTCGCATCCATGCGCCTCACTAGATCAAAGAGAGGAACACCACTCCGTCTGGATTTGGTTCTAGCGTAAGCGTCATGTCCCGCTTCCGGTCCAAAACACCTGCGAGATGCTCGCTGGTGAGCAGTAACCGCAGTATCTATCTCCAAGTCCAGGTCGCCTCGAATACAACCTGAAGTGGGCTCTAACTAATCTCAAGATCGACCGTCAGTACATTTGTGTCATCCTCGTTTTTCGCGGAACGGGCCCTTTTCTAACGCTTATGGTAGAAGTACTTTCTCTTCCCAACCATTGGAGAGGATGAGCGATGAAGATCCCGCAATTCCTTGAAGTTTTGCTGCAGGATGTTCGTTACGCGGGCCGCATGCTGCGCCGCAGCCCCGGTTTTACAGCCACCGCAGTTGCTGCGCTTGCGCTGGGGATCGGCGCGAACACGGCAATCTTCACGGTGGTCAATACTGTGCTCCTGCAGCCCCTGGCGTATCCCGAACCCGATCGTCTTGTGCAACTGGAACTGAGTTCACCCCAGGGAAATGGGAACATTACGTCGATTCCTAAATTCATGGTTTGGCGGGAACAGACGCAAGTATTTCAGGATGTGGCGGCCTACGATCTCGGCGGGCCGGGTGTAAATCTGACTGGCGGAGATCGTCCAGAACAGCTTAAGGGTATTCACGTTTCAGCGGCGTTCTTCCCCTTGTTCGGAGCGCGAGTGGTAGCCGGGCGGACGTTTTCGGCGGAAGAGGATCGCCCGGGAGGGCCTCCCGTGGCGGTGATCGCGGGCGGTCTATGGCGACGCCGATTCGGCTCCGATTCGAATCTGGTAGGCAAGAGCGTAGACCTGGGCGGCGAACCGTTCACGGTGACCGGAATTCTGGACCCGGCTTTCACGTCCGATCCGCCTGCGGATGTCTACCTGCCACTGAAAGCAGATCCGAATAGCACTGACCAGGCGCACTACTTGCGCGCCGCGGCGCGTCTGAAGCCCGGCGTTACGCTGGAGCAGGCGAAAGCTTCGATGACGCTCTCCGCCGAGCAGTACAAGCGAAGGTTTCCCGCCGCTTTGGGTCCGCAGGACAGCTTTACCGCGGAACCCCTGAGGGATACCGTCGTTGGGGACGTCCGGAAAGCGTTGCTAGTCTTGCTCGGCGCGGTCAGCTTCGTGCTGCTGATCGCGTGCGCCAATGTAGCGAACCTCCTGCTGGCGCAGGCGACCATCCGGAGGCGTGAGATCGCCATTCGCTCAGCGATCGGCGCGGGCCGCGGACGACTGATTCGGCAGCTGCTGACGGAAAGCATTTTGTTGTCGCTGGCCGGAGGCTTGCTTGGCCTCGGTCTTGGATATTTCGGCGTGCGCAGTCTGCTCTCTATCAATCCCGGGAATATCCCGCGAATCGGCGATCAGGGATCAGGCATCGTTATGGACTGGAGGGTATTGGCGTTCACGCTGGGCGTCTCGCTATTTACCGGAGTCTTGTTCGGGCTGATCCCCGCGTTCAACGCCTCGCGCACAGATCTGAACGTCACGCTCAAGGAGAGCGGCCTGCGCTCGGGGAGCGGGCTGCGGCAGAATAAGGCGCGGTCCATTCTCGTGGTAACCGAGATGGCCCTGGCACTCGTTCTCCTCGTGGGTGCAGCCTTGCTGATTCGCACATTCAGCGTGCTGCGCAGCGTCGATCCGGGCTTCGACGCACACAACGTACTTACCATGCAAATGTCGATCACCGGGGCACGGTTCAATGAAGCCGCCGGAGTGAACCAGCTGGTGCGTGAAGCGCAGCGTCGCGTAGAGAGTTTACCGGGCGTCACCGCGCTGGCATCCACGTGTTGCCTTCCTCTGGAGGGAGGATTCGGCTTGCCGCTCACGATTGAAGGGCGCCCGCTAACCGACGGTCCAGCTCATGGCGGCGCAAGCTGGCGAACCGTTTCGCCTCGGTATTTTGAAGTGTTTAAGATTCCCTTGGTTCGCGGGCGAGTGTTCACGGACCGGGACGACGGAAGCGGAGCGCCGGTGGTATTGATCAACGAGGGCCTGGCGAAACAATTCTGGCCAAACAGTGATCCGGTAGGACAGCGCATCACAATCGGCAAAGGCGTCGGCGGCGAGTTCGATGAACCGCCCCGCGAGATTATCGGGATCGTAGGCGACGTGCGGGATCAAGGGCTCGATAACAAGCCTGATCCAATTATGTATGTACCGGTGGCCCAGGTAACCGATGGAGTGACCGCGCTCAACAACGGGATCATTCCGATTACTTGGACGATTCGCACCAGCGTGGAACCCTATTCGGTGAGCAAGGAGATTCAGGAGGAGTTGCGAACGGCGAGCGGGGGATTGCCTGTGGCACATATCCGGTCGATGAAGCAGGTTAGGGGAGAATCCACGTCGCGCACGGACTTCAACATGACGCTGCTGGTGATCTTTGCCGGCCTCGCGTTGCTGCTCGCTGCGATCGGTATCTACGGCCTGATGGCGTATTCTGTGCAGCAGCGGACTCAGGAGATTGGCATCCGAATGGCCCTGGGCGCGAGCGCGCGGGATGTGCGTACGATGGTAGTGAGACAAGGCATGGTGCCGGCATTGGCTGGGGTCTTCATCGGTGTAGCGGCGGCGCTTGGGCTCACGCGGTTGATGGCAAGCCTGCTGTACGGAGTCACGCCGAGAGACCCGATTGCGATGGCATCGGTAGCGTTGCTGCTTACCGGAGTCGCTCTCGCTGCAACGTACCTCCCGGCGCGACGAGCATCACAAGTGGACCCAGTCGTATCGCTGCGGTATGAATAGCAAATCCAAGTTTCGGCCCTGACGAATTGGGCCGAAGTTGGCCGGTTCCTGGTCAAGTACGAACTGGAATGGCTGCCTAGAAACCCTTCCGCACCATAGGAGATTTCATGGATTCGAAACAAGTGGTTCTCATCACGGGTTCGAGCACTGGGTTCGGCAGAATGATTGCCGAGACCCTTGCGCGCGACGGTCACACCGTCTTCGCAACGATGCGCGATCCCGAGGGACGCAACGCCATAAACGCCTCGGAGATTCGGGTTCTCGCCGCAAAAGAATCACTTCCTCTGCGTGTCCTGGAGCTTGATGTCACCAATGACGTTTCCGTGGAGCAGGCAGTGCAGACCGCGGTGAAGCAGGCGGGTCGCCTTGATGTCGCCATCAACAATGCCGGCTACGGCCTGATCGGTTTGGCGGAAGCCGTCACCACGGAACAAGCCCAGCAGATTATGAACACGAATTTCTTCGGCTGTGTTCGTGTGAACCGTGCTGTACTCCCGTACATGCGACGCCAGCGGAGCGGTCTGCTCCTGCACATCAGTAGTGGCGCCGGCCGTCTGGTCATCCCTTCCTTTGGTTTTTACTGTGCCAGCAAATTCGCACTGGAGTCGCTCGCGGAAGCCTACCATTACGAACTGGCGCCCCAGGGAATTGAATCATGCATCGTTCAGCCGGGGGCCTATCAGACCGCCGTCTTCGGCAACATCGTAATGGCCGCCGACCAGGTCCGCACCGACACCTACGGCGTCGCCAATCAGATCCCAGCCAAAATCAACGGCATCCTCACGACCACGGCCGGAAATCCGCAGGAAGTCGCCGATGCTGTATTGCGCATAGTGGAGACTCCCGCGGGCCAGAGAAAGTTGCGTTATCGCATCAGTGTTGCGAATCTCGGTGTCGACGAAATCAACGCTCTCTGCGAACAAATGCAAACCCGCCTATTCGAAGCATTCGGCATAACGGGCGATACTGCCTTCGTCCCACGGAGCACAGCCGCAACGAGTTGAGCCACGCGCACGACCTGGTCTTGACTGGACGGCGATATCACCCCGTGCATCGGTTCGCCCGCTCGCTCACCACCGCCAAAGTCAGCCGACTCCTACCTTTCATGATTAGCGATTAGCGCCCTGGTCGCGCCACCGTGTGGTCTTGCGCCGAATCCCTACCACGTGCCTGCTGCTGGACGACCCGTCGTCGACGGTAGCGATCTGCGTGTCAGAATGGCCGGATTTTCCCCTACAATACCTGCCCACTCTCTTTCTGTTCACGCTTTGGAGGTTTCCCTATGGCTGCGAGTTTCCGGTGGATGTCCTTCCTGTTGCTGATGTTTCTGCAGGCGTCATATCCGGATGATTCCGTGGCGCAGCAGCCATCAGCGGGCTCTCCTGGAACACTGAACCTGACTCTAAAGGATGCCGTCCGGCTGGCACTCAAGCAAAACCCGGAGCGAATCATCGCGCAGCTGACGGTTTCCGAAAGCGACCGCAACAGCCAGATAGCCCGATCGGCGCTACTGCCCCAGGCGCAAATCGAGGGTAAAGCAGCCTATAGCCAGTACAACCTGCAGAGTGTTGAGGCCCACCCGCCGCAGAGGGCCGCGGGGCCCTATCAGGACATCGAGGCAGGTCCCAGTTATTCGCAAACGCTCGTGAATCTGCGTGCTTATTGGAGCGGCCAATATCGCCACGGCTAACGCGCCCCTACCCGACCTCAATGACATCTCGACAACCTACTTCTTCGTCAGGCAACTCGGAAATACTTTTGGAGTCACCGCGGCGACCGTCATATTCGACCACCGCATGACGTTTCATTCCTCCCGCCTTTTGGGATGTGGCAAACCGGCTGGACCCCATTACTACGTCCACGCTGACACAGTACGCAAATCTGATTCATCGCAACGCCGGCGCAGGGAGCAATCCCTCACAGGGAGCACTGCAGATCCTGCAGAACAATGTGATTACTCAAAGCAGACTACTTTCCGACATCGACATTTATTTCGGATTGGCCACGCTCGCAGCCTTGGCGCTCATCCTGCTCGGCATCACGCGAGTCACAAAGAAGTTCGGACCAAACCACTTTCACCTGTTCTAGGCCTGGGCTCCACCTAAGTGAAGTGAGGTAGCCCGCTTCCCGCCTTTGAGAGCTAAGGTATAGCAAAGATAGCACTTCAGCACACAACGCAGCCGCGAGCCTTTGATCGTTGAGTCGAAAAGGCGCAAGTCGAAATTAGCCACCAGGACGAACCCATAAGGACCTTGCTAAGGTGGTAACCGGAAAAGTGGCCACTAGAGGCTCTTTTGTTGCCCACACTCAGGAAATCAACTTTGCGATAAAGAATGCGGCCGCTGCTGCGAGTGCTCCAATGACCAACGTCTGTACTGCTCCGCGCAGAGGGGCAGAACCGGTGAAGCGCCCCTTGATGTACCCGAAGATGAACAAAGCCAAGAGAGTAAGAGTCACCGACAGCAAAAAGGCGGAATTCATCCGGGTCAGCAACATATAGGGGAAGAGTGGGACAAAACCTCCCATGGCGTATGCACCAGCAATCGTCAGCGCGCTCCGGAGTGCCCGGCCGCGAAGCGGTTCCTCTAATCCAAGTTCAAAGCGCATCATGAAGCTGACCCATGCTTGGGGCTTTTGCCGGAGGGCAGCAACGATCGGATAGCTTTCTTCTTTGCTCAAGCCATAGGATTCAAAGATCTCAGAAACCTCCGAGGCTTCCGCTTCAGGTATAGTTTCAACCTCCTTCCTTTCGCGGGCCAATTCTTGTTCGTAGTGTTCGGCGTCACTCTTCGCCGCCAGAAAACCCCCAAGTCCCATAGCGATGGACCCCGCCGCAATTTCGGCTAAACCCGCCACAACAACCACATGGGCCGAGGCGACGGCCCCCGATAGCCCCGCGGCCAAGGCGAAGGGAACCGTCAACCCGTCAGACATCCCAATCACAACGTCCCGCACGCTCTCGCTACCGGTAAAATGACGTTCAATGTGTGGCGTCTGTGGCATGGAGGAACTCCTCTCAGAAGCGACAGCCTACTGCAATAACTGAAAAATCTGTCGCCAAAAGCAATTCCGCGCCGCGGATGGATCTAGCCTAACGGCGTCGATGCGGCGGGGCTGTTTTTTCATTGCGACTTTGGGCGAGTAACCCGCATCCATCATCAAGGATGGGAGAGAATTCCGAGCCATATTCGGTCACCTCGCCAGCTTGGTAAGTGCTTTTCAACAATCCTGATAATTCATAGGAGGATCCATGGCAACGACAAGAGTCGCAATAGCACCAATGAAGGCGGCCCAGATTCCCAAACCGGGAGCGGATTTCGAAATCGTCGAGCGAGAGGTGCCGCAGCCGACCGCCGGGCAAGTACGCATCAAGGTGCAGGCCTGCGGTGTCTGTCACAGTGACGTGTTCACCAAAGAAGGCTTGTGGCCGGGCATTCAATATCCCCGCGTGCCCGGACACGAAGTCGCCGGCGTCGTTGATGAGATTGGAGCGGGTGTTACGGAGTGGAAGAAGGGGCAGCGCGTGGGCGTGGGCTGGCACGGCGGCCAGGACAACACGTGTCGCGCGTGCCGGCGGGGAGATTTTCGCAATTGCCGCAACCTGAAAATTCCGGGAATCAGCTATGACGGCGGATACCAGGAATATATGGTGGCTCCGGTAGAGGCGCTGGTGCCGATACCGGAAAGTCTAAGTGACGTCGAAGCAGCACCACTGCTCTGCGCCGGAATTACGACCTACAACGCGCTGCGGCACAGTGGTGCGTACCCCGGCGACCTTGTTGCGGTGCAGGGTATCGGCGGTCTGGGTCATCTCGGAATTCAATTCGCGAATAAGTTTGGCTATAAGGTCGCGGCGATTGGTCAGGGGTCGGAAAACGCGCCGCTGGCAAAGAAACTCGGAGCGAATGTGTACATCGACAACAAATCGACGAACGCAGCCGAAGAATTGCAAAAGCTTGGCGGCGCGCAAGTCATTCTAGCGACAGCGCCAAGCTCGAAAGCGATGTCCGCGCTGGTCGATGGTCTGGGGCCGAACGGCAAGCTCGTCGTGATTGGTGCGACAACGGATCCCATTGAGGTCACGCCGGTGCAACTCATTACCGGAAGTCGCACGATTCAGGGTTGGGCCGCGGGAACAGCGGCGGATTCCGAGGATACGCTGCACTTCGCCGAACTGACCGGCGTGCGTCCCATGATTGAGACGTATCCGCTGGAAAAGGCGGTCGAGGCTTACGTGCGCATGATGAGCGGCAAGGCACAATTCCGCGTCGTTCTGACAATGTGAAGCTGCTAAGGAACCCTCAAGAAACACTGCGAGCACTGGTCTACGAACTCTCCTTTGGAGAGGACACCTGCTGGTGTGCGAACTTGCGAAAGCGGAGATAAACCATGCATCTTTTCATCTCGTCCCGTTGGACCCGATGCTTACAGGCGTTGGTGCTTGGTGTGACGGTCGCATCCGTCCCATTGCGTGCCAACACCCAAGGAAAGGACCGCCCCGTGGAACACCCGACTTTTTATCGTACGGCGCAGGTCGATGGGCTCTCGATCTTTTACAGAGAGGCCGGCCCGAAAGACGCCCCGATAATTCTCCTGCTGCACGGACTTCCCTCTTCATCGCGGATGTTCGAGCCTCTCTTCGCCCGGCTTTCCGATCGCTATCACCTGGTTGCCCCCGATTACCCAGGCTTCGGACACAGCGATTGGCCGGACGCGAAAAAATTTGCGTACACGTTCGATCACATCGCCGAAATCATGAACCATTTTACCGAAGCGCTCGGGCTCTCGCGCTACACGCTTTACATGCAGGATTACGGCGGCCCCGTGGGTTTTCGCATGATCTTGGCCCATTCGGATCGCGTCGAGGCGCTTATCGTCCAGGACGCTGTGGCGCACAACGAAGGCCTGGGGGCGAATTGGAAGACGCGGCGGGCCTTTTGGGCCGATCGCGCTGCCAGCGAAAGCGCGCTTCGCGTAAATCTCCTGTCGCTGGCGACGACGCGTACGCGTCACGTCGGGGACGATCCAAACATAGAACGCCATGACCCGGATCTGTGGACCGATGAATTTTACTTTCTCAACCAGCCCGGCCAGGCCGACATTCAAAGCGACCTCTTCTACGACTACCGCACGAACGTCGAGAACTACCCGAAGTGGCAGGTCTGGATGCGCGAGAAGCAGCCGCGCTTACTGGTGATCTGGGGTAAGTATGAAGCCTCGTTCGACCCATCGGAGCCGGAAGCCTATCGCCGGGATGTGCCGCGAGCCCAAATTCACATTGTCGACGGCGGCCATTTCGCGTTGGACACGGCTGCGGATGAGATTGCCGGATTGGTCCGAGGTTTTGTCGCTTCGTCTCGTTGAAGGACCGCGTCGGGTGCATTGGTCGTGTCAGTCAAGGCGAGGAGTCTGCCATCCGCGTGAAGCGCAGCGATTCCTGGAACGCCTTGCAATAAACCACCATAGCCGCACTGATCTGCGCGGGTCCCAAGCTTTCAAAGGCGTCTCCTCCCATTTGGAGGCACGATGCCTTCGCATCTCTCCGAGCTAACTATGAATTTTAATTTTAGAACTTACTGTGGGAACTGGAACGTTGTCGCGTTCTGGCCATTGAGATTTTCAATCACTAGACCCTGCGAGTTCGTGACCGTCGTAATGCCACTCTGCTGGATGTAATCCACGATACCTTGTAGTGTCACCACACCGTCGGGGTGACCTGCTGCGGCAGCGGCTGCCGGAGTCGAGTCAATGCTGATTGCAGAGTTTCCTGGACTATTGTCATCAACACGATGAAGCAGAATAATGAGCCAGACCTTGTTGTCATGAGCATACTGAATCCACGCGTTGGCCTGACTCTGCGTAGTGTTCATATCGTTTTCAGCGCTCTGGCTCCACAAATAGTAGGGATAGAGGTGATTACAGTCGGCAATTGTCCTGCCAGCACTACATTCCGTGAGGCCATTGTAGCCAAGGTCAGAGTCGCGCGCCCCAAGATACCCGGCAGCCTGAACGGCCTGTCCCACCGTGGCGTTGGGATAGCCGTAGTCTCCGTAAGGATAGGCCATGGTGAGCGGATTCAATCCCTGAGCAATCAGGTCGGATTTAGAGCCGGAGATCTCGAGGCTAAGGGAGTCGTCCGCGGTGGTCGGGTTTCCGTACACGTCGACACAGGGAGTCTTGGTAGCTCCTCCGGTCTGGGTGACTCCGCACAGCGTAGATAGGCCTTGGTGAGTGCGTGTGTGAGCGCCAATCTCATGACCATTGGCGGCCATGGTTTGTACTTCAGCCCACGTCAAGAAGTCCGGGTTTCCGGAGACGTCTACGATACCTACAGGACCCAACCCTGGATTCACGATAGCGTTATTGGGACTCCCGGTGATGATGTATTGGGTGGTCTGGATACCCGCCGCGTCCAGTATGGGTAAGCCGTTGTCATACATCGACTGATAACCATCGTCAAAATCGATCGAAACGAAGCCGTACTGGCTGACAACGAAATTCAGCGGATTGGACGTAGTTGAGACCGCGCCGGGGTTGGTCACTGTGACTGCCACCGTCGCTGGTGAAGCCAAATCAGCAGCTGGAACCTGTACCGTGATCGACGTGGCTGTGATGTTGGCCGGACTTAAAATGTTAGAGCCAAAATTGACCACCGAGTTCGAAGCGAAGTTCGCGCCGGCAATGGTCAGGTACTGTAAGTCCGCGCTTCCCGTGATGGCGATAGGCGGCGAAAGAGATGAGAGTGACGGAGGCGTTGGCGGCGGAGGCGGAGGCGTCGTCAGCGTGAAGAAGACCGACCCTGTAATTCCCGCCACCGTTGCGGTTACGCTCGAAGGACCTGCGACATTGCCCGTGACGAGACCCGTGGAAGACACTGAGGATGAGCCATCCGCCGGGGGCGCCCAGGTAGCGCTCGAAATAGGGAACGGATTGCCGTATTGGTCGACTCCGGCGACCGTGAATTGCTGAGTCGCACCAACGTTGAAACTGGCGTTCGAAGGCGTAACGCTGACCGAGGTCAACACCGGAGGAGGCGGGTTCGCAATGGTCACCGGGAATGACGGGATGGCAAAGGAAGGGACCGTTGGTACGGTGACGCTGATGTGAACCACGCCGGGCGTCACACCGTTGACCGTGCCGCTCAATTCTCCTTCGGAATTGTTGGCGGTCACCGTAGCGTTCCCGTTGTCGGTTGCCCAGGACAATGGAATTGCGAGGGGTTGGTTAAACTGGTCAAGCTCGGTAGCGACGAACTTGAAGGCCGTCAATGCCGGGATTATGGGGATCGCAGGAGTGGTTGTGGCGTTCGGTGTGATGATCACCGAATAGAGCACGGAGGGCGCGGCGTTCGTTACCAGGGTAACCGTGTTCGTGGGCATGCCGTTCACCGTCGCGCTGATAACGGTGGTGCCGGGATGCGTGAACGAAGCTACTGCTTTACCAGTCGCGTCAATCGTGGCGACACTCATATCACTCGAAGAATAGGTGAAGGTGAGGCCCGTCATCGGATTACCGAACTGGTCGAATCCCATCGCAGAGAACTGTTGCGTCTGACCTGTAAGAATCGGGGTTGGCTTGTGAGGTCTTAGCACCGCGGAAACTAGGACCGAGGGAGCGCCCGTTACCGTTAGAGTCGCCGGGTTGCTGCTCACACCGCCCGAGGAAGCCACGATATTCGAGTTGATGGGGTTCTGTGTTGTGTTGACGCCGGTTCCTGCGCCGCCGGTTACCGGGTTGCTGTCCGAAGACCAGGTGATAGGAGCGATAAATACATTATTGTACTGATCGAACGCGGTGGCAGTGAACGTGAACCATGCTCCCGGAGCAATCGTCAATGATGATGGCGAAACGGAGATATGGTCCAGATGAGAAGGCGCGGGGGTGGGGGGCGGCGCCGGGGTAGGGACCGGGGCGGGGGTTGGAGTCGGAGTTGGGGTAGGAGTTGGGACAGGAGTTGGGACAGGAGTTGGGGTCGGGGTCGGAGTTGGAGTCGGGGTTGGCGCGGGAGCGGGGGTTGGGGCAGGGGCCGCAGTCGGAGCTGTAGGCGTGGGTGTCAGTTTCGTCGAGGTGCCCGGCCCTCCGGCGCAACCGCAGATAAAAATGACCAACGCGATAAAGGATATTCCCAGGACTCGGTGAGTACGCATAATGGACGTCACGTTATAGCGGACCTATGATCGAGCGCGAAAGGAGTCGAAGACGCGGAAGCGCGCATCCTGGCGTCGCAATAGTTCGGTAGAATCCGGAATCTCGAGTGTGGCCACTTTTCATCGAAATTTACGCCAGATCGGAAGTACGTACTTGGCACACAGATGCACGATCGAACTAGGACCCGAGAGATACCATCCTCCATAAAACATAGCTTCTCCTCACCGCGGTGGTCTGTCGCCCCGACCCTTCCAGTAACACCCAAACTAGCGACACCCAAAGTAGTTGCATCTCTGCAATTTTAAGGGTTCCGACAATTCCAACAACAGTACGTCAGCCCAGCTTTGTTGCTACGTCAGGTCTATGCCTTTGGTAGTACAAAAATATTCGTAATGCTGTTTTTGGATGGTACTAAAGGGGCAGTACTAATTGATGGAAGACCGCCGCGCAGCGAGCTGGGTATCCAGCGGTGCGAGAGTAGGTCAGTCAAGGAGACCAATGCCTGATTGCGGCTACCGGTGAAATGGATATTACCCTCCAGACGTGTGGTTATCCGTTTCAGGGCGCATCCCGGCAGTTTTGGATTGGTTCCCGATTCGAGAGATTCACGTGGAGATCTTTCAATGAAGCTCATCAATCCAAAATTCGCGGTCGTTGCGTGTCTGTTTGGCGTGCTGGTAGCACCCGCAGCTGTATTTGCCGGTCACCGTACTCCGCCGCCGCCCCCACCACCACCGTGGTATCACAAGCCCACGCCCACCCCCGCCCGAGTTCCCGAGCCGAGCACGTTGGCAATGATCCTCGTTGGAACGGGTTTCGGTATCGGGTTGACTATCGTCGACATTCGCCGCAATCGCAGCCGAAGCACCGCCGCCTAAGAGCGCCGATCACTCATTTCTCACGAACGCCCGGCGCTCGCCTTATCGATGCATCGGCTTGGCTGGCTGGCGCCTCGCCCTCTATGATCCACTAACTGCTTCAGAATCAACTCGTTGTGTCATTCTCATACCGATCCCCTTTGCTTTCAAGTCGTTGCACCAAAAACACGGGGTAGGGCACCCATGTGCTGCTTTCGGCAACGAAACATGCAAATCACATCCGAGCAACGTAACTGTAATCCGGCGCGTTCCACACTGTCGGCATGCCTACCACAGCGGTTTTGGTTCAGGACTGCGACGGGCCGATTACGTCCAGTCCCCTGTTTCATGTGTCGCTGGCGCAAACGATGACGGATCTGACGGAATGCCAGCGCATGCGATACCTGGTGTTTAATCGCGAGATGGGTGAAGGTCTTGAAGCTTCCGACCACAGTGGCCTGGACCGCGACCGGTTTGACTGGGTCTGCGATCACCTGATGGTCCGCGACATTACCTCCGGCAGGTTGGTCGGCACCTACCGTATGCAAACCGGCTATCGCGCCAAGGGCAATCTCGGCTATTACAGCGAGCAGCTTTTCGACTTCAGCCCTTTCGAGCCGATCCGCGGCGAACTCCTGGAGCTGGGCCGCGCGTGCGTTCACCGCGACTACCGCAATACCACCGCGCTCTCCATGCTTTGGAAAGGCATCGCGTCGTATGCCGTGCTCTGCAACGCGCGCTATCTGGTCGGGTGCAGCTCGATCACTTCGCAGGACGAAAATGAGGGCATGGCCCTCTATCACTCCCTAAGTGAAAAATATCTCGCCGAACCTTTACTCCGCACCGAACCTAAGACTGATTCTCGGTGCAAAGACTCGGGAACCCTCACGGAACCCCCACGGCCCCCAAGGCTCTTTCGCGCCTATCTCGATAACTCCGCGCGCCTTTGCGGCCCCCCAGCCATCGACCGGGAATTCAAGACCATCGACTTCCTCACCCTAATGGATTTGCGACATCTGCCCGACCGTGTGCGTGCCCGATTCTTCTAGCAGATCGTTTATTTCACGGCCAGCAATTCCCTGCCAATCTTCAACGCCATTTCTCCCTTGGCGGCTTCGCTGAGCCTCCCGCGCGCAAAATCCCGCGTGCCACCGCCTTTGCCTCCGAGCTGCTGAAGGATTTGTTTCAGCAAGGCATTCATGTCGCTCCCCGCTTCGGGGTGTTGCGCAAAGATCAAATGGCCGCAGGGGAATCTTGCCAGTAGCGCGATCGTCTTATCGGATTTGGCAAGCTGTGTCGCAAAATGACCCAGATACTCCGGCTGCGCGTCTTCCGGGAACAACCTTGAGACGATCCGTCGACCGTCAGTGTCCGCAGGTATCCGCTGCAGCGTTAAGGTAGCTTCCGCTTCCGCAAGTCGCTGCAGCATCCCGCGAAAATCCTTAAAACGCGCGTCTCGTTCGGACACCACGCGGCCCGCCGTCTCGGCGACTTCATCGTGGGCGCATCCCAGCTGTTCGGCCGCTCGCCTCAGCAACAGAAAATCGTGCCGTGCGACGCGTTCCGCGCGGCTTCCGCAGACAAACTCGACCCGCCAATCCTGGCGTATCTTTGTGCAGCGGCGCACCAGCATCATTCCAATCTGCGCAGTGCGCTTGACGTGGGTTCCGCCACACGGCTGCAGGTCCGCTCCTTCAATTTCGATGGCCCGCAGAATCCCCTGGCGCTCCACTTCCTTTCGCACTCCAAGCTCCCCGAGCTCTTTGGCCGTTCCGTAGCGCACATTGACCGGCCGGTCGTCGAAGATCACCTGATTCGCCGCACGCTCCGCGCCTTCCAGAATCTCCTCCGTAGGCTCAGTCCCGCGTAGATCGATCGTGTTGATTTCGCTGCCCAAGTGAAACGAAACCGTCGGCCTCCCGAAACGCTCCTGGAACATGGCCGAAAGCAAGTGCTGCCCAGTGTGCTGCTGCATATGATCGAACCGCCTGGCCCAATCGACGCACCCGTGCACCTCGTCCAGGTCAATCTCGCGGTCCACGATGTGCTCGATTTCTTCTCCGGCGTCGCGCACATCGAGAATGTTCGCTTCCCCGAGCTTGCCGAGATCATGCGGTTGCCCGCCCGACGTCGGGTAAAGCGCGGTCGCGTCGAGGACGACTTCCCACGCCGCCAGGGTTTCGTGAACGATCGGTTCGCAGCTAAGCACCCGTGCGGTGAATTCGCGCGCGAACGAGTCATCGTAATAGAGTCTTCGCGTGGTCATATTTTCAGCTCTGCAGCGCGCGTTGCCACGCCTCGGCATACTTGTAACCCGTACCGGTATTGAACAGCACCACCGTTTCGTGCGACTTGATCCAACCTTTATCCGCAAGATTTCGTGCTGCACTGACCGTCGCCGCTCCTTCCGGGGCTGCGAAGATTCCCTCTTGCGATGCCAGTTCCTTTCCCGCCTGCAACATCTCGTCGTCGGTCACGGTCAGCGCGATCCCCTGCGTCTGCTTCAGCATGTGCAGAATCAACAGGTCGCCCAGAGGTCCGGGCACGCGCAAACCGGATGCCAGGGTTGCGGCATTTGGGAAAAAGTCCGCTTTGTCACGATGCGCCTCCCAGGCTTTCACGATCGGCGCGCATCCTTCCGCTTGCACCGCCACCATGCGGGGACGTTCTGCGCCGATCCAACCCATTTCCTGCATTTCATCGAACGCTTTGCACATCCCGATCAAGCCAACGCCGCCCCCGGTCGGATATAGAATCACGTCGGGCAGCTTGCCTCCGAACTGCTCCCAGAGCTCGTATCCCATCGTCTTCTTGCCTTCGACGCGATAGGGCTCCTTCAGCGTGGACACGTCGTACCAGCGCTCACGATCCTTGTTCTCAGCGACGTACTTGCCGCAATCCGAAATCAGCCCGTCGATCTTGATGACCTTGGCGCCGAATGCCTGGCATTCCATCACGTTAGCCACGGGCGTGTCTGAAGGCATCACGATCACCGCCGCAAGGCCTGCGGCAGCAGAATATGCCGCCAAAGCGCCTCCAGCGTTGCCTGCCGTCGGCGCCGCTAGGGTCTTGGCCCCCAGCTGTTTAGCTCGCGTCACCGCGGTGGTCATTCCGCGCGCTTTGAACGAACCGGTCGGGTTCAGCCCTTCGTCCTTCACGTACAGATACTGCAGTCCCATCGACGCGCCCAAGCGAGGCGCGGCCAGCAGCGCGGTCATGCCCTCGCCAAGGGTAACCGGCTCGCCCGCCGGCAGAACTTCGGCGTAGCGCCACAGCGTACGTGCGCGGCTCGATAGATTTTTGAGGTTTAAAGTCTCGGCCGCCTGCTTCAAATCGTAGTGCGCGAACAATGGCTTGCCGCAAATACAGACATGCTGTTCGACGCTGGCATCAAATATTTTGCCGCAATTTGTGCACTTCAGCTCCAGAACATTGGTCGCGGTGATCATAAGCCGATGAGTTTAACACACACCTTTTTTGACTATTCCTGGCAACGCCTGCGAGGTCAAATCCCGAAACATGCAGTGTTTCACGCTACAATAGAGGCCATGGCTGTGCGCCTGATCGCCCTGGATATTGATGGCACGCTGCTCGATAGCCGGTGGAAATTGCCGGAAGCGAACCGCTACGCCATCGCCGAAGCGACCCGTCGCGGCATCGAGGTAGCCCTGGTCACCGGCCGCCGATACGACTTCGCCATGCCCATCGCTCGCGAACTCGATTCCCGGCTGACGATGATCGTCAGCAACGGTGCGCTCGTCCGAACTGTGGACGGTGAAACGCACGTGCGCCACTTGCTCCCGCTCGACACTGCCCGGCGGATCCTGCACGCCACCAAGCCGTGGCGGGAGGGTACCGGCGTAGTTTTCGACCGTCCCCGCGAAAATCAAGTCATGCTGGAGTTCCTGGAAACCGACGATCCCATCCGTCAGGCTTATTACGCCCGCAACAAGGAGTTTCTGGGCTGCGCCCGGCCACTGGAAAGCTGCTTAACCGAAGATCCGCTCCAAGTAATGTTGTCCGGCAAAGTCCAACCTATGCGAGATGCGGAAGCATCTCTACGAGCGGTGCCTTTCGCGGCGGGGTTCCGCCTTGCGGTCACCGTCTACGAAAGCCGGGATTTTGCGATGATCGACGCGATTCATCCGGACTGCTCGAAAGGCTCTGCTCTGGCGGAATGGGCGGCCCTGCGCGGATTTGAGCGCGAGGAAGTCATGGCCATCGGGGACAACCATAATGATCTGGAAATGCTGTCGTTCGCGGGAATCCCTGTGGTGATGGGCAACGGTGTGCCGGAGTTGAAGAATTTCGGATGGCATGAGACCGGCACCAATGACGAAAACGGCGTGGCTCTAGCCATCGAACAGTTCGCACTGCGCGAGGCGGCCTCATGCGCGTGAAGTACCTGGCATTGTTGTTGCCGGTGCTTTCCGGGTTGGCGCCCCAGGCGCGTGCGGAATATTTTGTGCTGCAAAGCGGGCAACGGCTCCATGTTACCGGCTATCAGCTTCTCGGCGACAAGTACCGCTTGCAGATGGCGGGAGGCTTTGTGGAACTGGCAGCGCCGGACGTTGCGGGCATCGAGCCGGAGGACGTCTTTACCTCGGCTCCGCCCGTTACCGCGGCGAAGGCGCCCTTTCGCGACTTGATTGAAAGCGCGGCCGCCCGATACCACGTTGACGCGGATCTCATCACCAGCGTGATCGCGGCGGAATCGAATTTCAATCCCAGGGCTATTTCGCGGCGTAACGCGCGCGGCCTGATGCAGCTTCTGCCACCAACCGCGGCGCGCTTGGGCGTGCAAAACATTTTCGATCCACGCGAAAACATCGACGCGGGAACGCGTTACTTACGCGATTTGTTGCTCCTCTACAAGAACGATCTAGCGCTCACCTTGGCGGCGTACAATGCCGGACCACAGCGGGTTCAGCAGTACGGCCGGGTTCCGCCATTCGCCGAAACACAGTCCTACGTAAAGCGCGTCGGGAGCGCTTACGCCAAGCGCAAGTCGGGTCCGCCGGATGCTAAGCCTTCTACGACGACCGCGCCGGCGGCGTCTGCGAGTGCTACCCCTTCGGGCTCGTAACTCGAGGGTCGTCAGTTCAAATCTGCCCCCCCCCGCAACCAAAGTCTCTTCCACGAACTCTGCAACCATCCGAATTTGTATGCCGCAATGAAGACGTGAGAAAGTTGGAGTCAAGGGTCTGCTTAGCATGATGTGCAGTGCATGACTGATAGTTTCCGGGCTGCCTGTAATCCGCCCGGAATCGACTTCAGGTGCGGAGCTCACCTCCGATGAGCCGACATCACATTGCTCGGGAGGTTAACACCGAGACGAGGAGTAGGACCGATACAAAGAGTGAGGGCACTCGAAGGCCCAGTCTCTGCTAGCGATGCTCACATCTGTCTTGCATCGTGACTGCCCCAGCGGCAGGAGGCCGGTGGCAAAGCGCCGGCCTAGCGCTTCTTCGACGAGGCCCGTTTTGACTTCTCGCGCTGAGCACCCTCCTCAGCGCGGAACTTCGCGATGCGTTCGATCAACTTCACGGGGATGGGCTCGCAGAGTTGAAAACGGATGGTGCCCTTGCTGACCTTGTAGGAGGTGAGTTGGTCCCTTAACGCCGCGACCAGACGCTCGCCCGCAGGGTACAACGAGTAGTGTTGCTTCCAGCCAGCGAAGTACAGCACGATTCCACCATGCAGTCTGTAAGCAGGAATCTTGTAGGAGATCACCTCTTCCGCTCCTGGGAGGGCTTTGCGAAGCGTGCTTCTCACACGCTGTAGTACGACTTGCGCGGTCTCGGGCTGCGCGGAAATGTATTCATCCACGTTTGTGAAATCGGCTTTTCGCATGGTGACTTCATCCTTTTGCCTGGATTTCGGTAGAGGCTCTCCGGCTGCACCTAGTCGCTTGCCAACCTAAGATTACGACCCACAGCATGTACGTGAGAAATGCGAATCTCGGGGGCCAGCCGGTCTTAACTCCGGGGCGATATGCGCTCGGTCCCAAGGGGAACACAAAAATAGCGGAGTAAACCGCAAAGCTTAAAAAACCAAACAATGGTAACCCAGCGGTCCAGAGTAGAATGCGCCGTGCGGGCGCCCGGCGACTATCGCGAGCCACGCCGCTAATTGAAGACACTCCCGACATCCCTTCTAGTGTTGCCCTCGACATGGCAATTCTCCTTAAGCGGGCTAAATCATCCCGTCCAGCCGCACGAAACTCGCTTCCATTCCACGTTCCATTCCGGTTGCAAGCATCGCCGCCCGCGTCTGAGCATCGGGCAATGTCATTCGCACCGTCATCAAAGTGCCCGTACCGTCTGCATCAAATCTCGTTTCAACATGGTTGTCGGGCGTAGTATCTGGCAGGTGCATGCGCTCCACATGAACGAGTCTGCTATAGGGCTCAAGTTCCAGATATTCGCCCGTGAGGTGGAATCCTGCACCTTTGCCATTGCTCCACTCGTAACGGATCTTGCCGCCAGGCTTTGCCTCACTGATGCATACAGGCATCGTCCAACCTTCCGGGCCGAGCATCCATTTCTGGACCAGCTTCGGATCGGTGTGGGCGCGGTACACGGCCTCGGGAGGCGCGGCGAAGCGCCTGGTGACGACTACGTGGGCATCTCCTTCGTTCTGCAGCGTCATCTTGCTCATCGTTTTTCTCCTCTTTTCTGTTTTTCCATGCTGGCGAGTACCTCGTCCAGCCGGTCATAGTTTTTCTCCAGCGCCTTTCGCAGCATGGCCAGCCATTGTTCCATTGCTTCGACGCCCGCTTTGGCGAGCCGACGAGGGCGCTTCGTACCATCGACGCGACGCACAACAAGTCCTGCGTCTTCGAGCACCTTCAAGTGTTGGGAGATTGCCGGTTGGGTCATCTCGAAGGGCGCAGCTAGCTCCATCACGGTCGCTTCCCCCTTGGCGAGGCGGGCAAGAATTGCGCGCCGCGTCGGATCGGCCATGGCGGAGAAGGCGGCATTGAGATTCGAAAGTGCATCCATAAGTGTCAACTTATATAAGTATTGACTTACCGTCAAGAAGAAAATTTCACTGCGACTTCGAAAGCAGCCTCGTTTTGAAAGCTTGCTTGCAGCGGCGGTACGTTTACTGCGGTGGAGGGCTGTTTGGCGTCAGAGGCGGCATTCCCTGCGTTGGATTGTTAGGACTGTTGGGGCTGCTTGGATTGTTGGTGGGCTGCGATCCCGCCGGATTCTGGATGGGCTGGCCGAAGCCTTGTCCGAATCCCTGACCTGGAGGAACTGGCGTGCCGACCTGCGTCCCGGCCGCTCCCCCAATACCCATCACGTCTTTGGAGGGATCCCAGATAAATTCAAATAAATGATAGTTCGTGGCCTTTTCGTAAACGATCACCGACTTGCGATCAACCTTGCTTCCAATTCCGATGATATTGCCGCCAATGATGCTCGATGTGTCGGTCGGCGCCGGCGATGTCGGGTTTGACGTCGAGTCACTGCTGCCCGGTGCCGCTGGGTTGCCTTGCGTTGTGCCGGTGGTACCTGCGGTGCCGGTTGCTCCCGGTCCGCTTTGGGGTCCGAACGCACTTTGCGATGATCCAAACGCGCTTTGTGACGTTCCGAATGCGCTCTGCGACGCTCCGGCACCTTGCGCAGTCCCTTGGCCAGCAAGCGCCGACACCGGCGTGCCCGGCTGTCCAGCTCCCTGCATCTGCAGCGTTTGCGGCGGTTTGAGGCTGCCGATGAGTTGGCCCGCAGGTCCCACATAAATGAGCCGCCAGGAACCGTCCTCCTTGTTCATCGGGTCTTTGTAAGCCTGCCGCAAGTAGCGCAGCGAGCCCATCTTCGGCTTGGTTAAATCATCCAGCGATGTCGGGAAGTGTCCGTTCTTGCGGTAGTACAACTTGATCCCGCGTATATACTGCTTGCCCCGCCAGATCATCTCTTCTTCTTTTTCGCGCTTGCGCTCGGTACGCACCGACGGCGCCGCCACGATGGTTGCGAGGAGCATGAGCGTCGTCAGAAACACCACCAGCATCAGAGCGTAGCCCTCTTCACCGCGCTTACCGGGCAGGTTGCAGGAGCGTTTCCTCATGAGGCAGGGGCCGCGATGGGCTCTTCGCTCAGCGCTGCCGAACCACGCCGGCCGCTGGCAATTTCTTCAAAATCGAGATTGGCGTTTCCGATTTTCACGACGCGATATTTTCCCAGCAGCGTGTCGCCCTCGGCGACGATGAAGATTTGGTCCCCATCGCTCAGGAACGCGCGCTTCGCGGTTCCGTTGGGTACGGTGCCGTATCCGAAAAACTTCACGTTTCCCGGCAGCGAGGGCGGTGGCGGAGGAGGCAGCGCGACGGGTCCCTGCGGCCCACGACGTTCCTCTCTTTGCGCGACCACCACGGGAGGCGGCGCGATGGCGCTGAACAAATCGCGCCCGCCACCCTTATATTCGGTCTTGCGGCTGGCTTCCTGTTTCTCGCGCTGCAGAGCCGGGTTTTCGACCGCCAAAGGCCGGTACGTCATATCGCCAAACTGCGACGTGGTGATCGTCACCGAATCGCTTCTCCTCTCGAGATACCACACAAGGGCGGCAACTGCGATCAGCCCTGCCAGGAGAATTCCTTTGGTCTTTTCGCTCATCAGGTCGTCCGGAAGTACGTCTGGATATGCATGGAGACGCGCACTTCGCCGCGTCCGGGCTGTTGCCCTTCATCGCCTTTGGCTTGCAGCGATCCCACGGCGTACACGTTGTTCGAACGCTGCAAACTATTCAGGAAGCGCACCACCCCGGAATAGCTGCCGGTGACCACCGCTTCGATATCCACCTGCTCCAGGTTGCGCCCCTTGACCTCATTCTGCTGGAAACTGCGGCTCTCCAGCTGCAAACCTGCCTTGGTGGCGAGCGCGCCAATTTCGGCGCTTACTGACGAATACCCGGTGCTCGCCGGATACAAAGACTGCTCGAACTGGTCGCAGTCTTTCTGGATGGCGGGCATCTTTTGCCGGATGTCTTGCGCGCGCGCGATGTCCGCCCGCAGCAGGTCGCGGTTGCGCGTCAGCACGACGAGGTCCTGTTGGGGACGCCGCGCCGAAGAAAGATTCCACCCATACACGACAAGAGCGATGTCCGCGGCCACCAGGGCCACCACACCGAACAGGATCGCGCGTCGCTCCAGTGCGAAGTCGTGTCGCATTAGGTCCTCGAATACACCACGTTCAATTCCACATTGACTCGATCGTTGCCCGGCGAGCCGGGATCGGCCACCTTTTCATTAAGAAGTTGCACTTGGGTGAACGAACGCGATTGTTCCAGTGCGTGAATGAATTTCAGTTTTGCTTCATCGCTCATCGCGCCGATGACCAGCTTGACCTGCACCCGGCCCTTTTCGAGCTTCGGCTGAATACTCAAAACCCGCACGCCTGCCGGAAGTATCTTCTCCAGATCCATGAACATCTGCGTCCAATTCAAACTCTGCTCGTCAATAAGCGTGTTCAGAAACGCGGAGCGCTCATGCAGTCGGGCATTCTCCGGGCGGTCAAAAAACTGCTCCAGATCCTTTCGTTGCTGTTCGAGCGAAACCATCTCCAGCCGGATCTCCTCCACTCTTTGGCGCAGCGCCGCGTCCCCTCTTCGGATGGAGTACACATGCCATCCAAGTCCCAGGAAGATCAGCGCAGCAATCGCTCCGACGACGCCGGAGGCGGCCAGAAATCGGCGGTGCGTCTGGATGGGCTTGGTCGATAAATTTAGTCGGGCCTTCATTCCCTGCGCCTTGGTTCCCTTCTTTGATTCGGATTCGTACTAACTGCGATGCAACATCCAGCCGACCAGACCGTCGGCTTCGCGGTCGGCCAGCGCCTGCGCGTCTTCAGGAATGCGTCCCTCGGAAACCGCAGAATGCAGCAACGAGCGTACCTCGCATTTGAATTCTTCCTCCAGCGGTCCCACAAAATCGGGCAGCCGGGGGCCCAATCCCGCGACACGCACCGATTGGATGCCTTCTCGCCAGGTGTCCTGATAATACGCCGCCACCGGAAAAATCTCTTCCAGCAACATCGGCGGGGTAAGCCCGATGTTTTGCGCCGGAAGTTCCGTGCAGCGGTATCCGCAGAGAACGCCTTCCCGGACGATGGCGGTCGTGAGCGCCAAACCCGAAACACGAGCCAGCAATGTTGGTTGGCGGTCGTCCAACAGCGTAATCGCGGCCAGCGAACTACTCATCACCACGCCAGGATACAAGCCCACGCCTTCGGCCAAGGCCTCATATTCACGCACGATGCGCAGCCGCGCCAACGCGGTTACGACGTCCACGCCATCCTCGCGCGGCGCCTGGCGCATGTAGGAAATCACGGTTTCGTCGGCCTCGAAAGGTACGCTCTTCTTCAGCTTCCAGCGGAGCATGGGCTCGGCTTCCTGCGGCGACCTGGGGAACTGTTCGAAATGCTGCACAAATACGCGGATGACCGGATCCGGCACCAGCAACGCCACGTCTTCGTCCTTCGCCCGCAAACGCGACATCAGCCCGGCAATCGCTCCCCGTACGGCCGTGGAGTCCACAATGTTGCTCTCCACAGCCGACGGCATTAGCGCGCCGTTGGGAAGGGCCTCGATGGCGTAGCTGTCCAGGCCTCCAGTTCTGGTCCAGCGAGCGGCGGCAACGCGATCCTGCGAGATCTCGATGGCCAGGGGTGGATGCGGCATCGCTTCCAGCCAGCGCGCCACCTTGCGTGCGAATTCGCTTTGATAAATCCCCTGCCGGAATGTCGCGCTACTGCTCAACGAAGGTCACCTTGTTGATTTCTTTCACGCTGGTGATGCCCTCGCGGATTTTCGCGAGGCCGCTTTCGCGCAGCGTGACCATGCCCTCTTCGCGCGCGATGCGCTTGATTTCCGACGTCGGCCTTCGATCCACGATCATTTCGCGAATGCGGTCGGTCAGGTCGAGCAGTTCACAGATCGCGGTGCGGCCGTGGTACCCGGTTCCCGAGCATTCCAGGCATCCCACGCCCTCCACAAGTTGCGCGCCGATCCACGCCGCCGGATCGAGTCCAGCTTCCTGGAGCTCCGCGGTCGAGTATTTTTTTGGCCGTTTGCAATTGGAGCAAACCACGCGCACCAGGCGCTGTGCCATGATGCAGTTGAGCGCCGACACGAAATTGTACGGTTCGACGCCCATATTGATGAAACGCCCGATCACGTCGGTGACGTTGTTCGCGTGCACGGTAGTGAAAACCAGGTGGCCGGTAAGCGCCGATTGGATGGCGATCTGCGCGGTTTCCTGATCGCGAATTTCGCCAACCATGATCTTGTCCGGGTCATGCCGCAAAATCGAACGCAACCCGCGCGCGAACGTCAGTCCCTTTTTCTCGTTTACCGGGATTTGCGTGATGCCGCGAAGCTGATATTCGACCGGGTCTTCGATGGTGATGATCTTGTCTTCGTCGCTCTTGATCTCGTTGATAGCGGCGTACAGCGTCGTCGTTTTGCCCGAGCCGGTCGGACCGGTAACCAGCACCATGCCGTACGGCTCGCGGATATACCGCCGAAACTTCCGCATCTCCTCGCCCGAGAAACCCACTACATCCAGGCTAAGACTCTGAAATTTTTCGGACAGCGTCTCTTTGTCCAGAACGCGCAGCACCGCGTCTTCTCCGTGACTTGCCGGCATAATCGAGACACGTAAATCGATGAAGCGGCCTTTGTACTTCACGCGGAAGCGGCCATCCTGCGGCACACGACGTTCCGCGATATCCAGATCGCTGAGCACTTTAATGCGCGAGATCACCGTGGAGTGCCATTCCTTGGCGATGGGCTGCATGGCGTGCTGCAGAACGCCGTCGATGCGGTACTTGACCGCTACCTCGGCATCCCGTGCCTCAATGTGGATGTCACTTGCACGGCGCTCAAGTGCCGTAAATATGATCGTTTCCACCAGGCGGACAACTGGGCTGACCGCAGTGTCCCGCGTCAGGCGATCGCCGGAAATCGTCTCGTCGCTTTCTTCTTCGTCTTTCCCAACCTGCAACGTGAACGCTTCAGTCGCTTGTTCCAATACGCGCTGCGACTGTTCCGTGCGCTTCAACAGGTCGCTGATCTGCCTCGGCGTGGCCACCTTGATCGCCAGCTTCTTACCCAGCAGCAGCGGAAGCTCATCGCTCAGCAACACCTGACTCGGGTCGGCCACCGCGATCGATAGCAAATTGCCGTGCAGCTCCAGGGGAACGAAGTTGTACCGGAACATCAGATCCGCCGGAATCGTTCGGAACAGTTCGGGATCGATTCTTTGCTCTCGAAGGTCCACAAACCCGCAGCGATATCTCTCGGCGAGTTTTCGCGACTGCTCGCGCTCCGCCAGTTCGTCGGTCGGCAATGCCAGCCCGGTCATCACGTTCGAATGTTGATCCGTTAGCGCCATGGGTCCCTTACTTGCTCATCCCCGACGACAACGAGAAAATCGGCAGATAGAGCGAAATCAGAATGAAAGCAACTAACATGCCCATGAAAATCAGCATGACGGGTTCAATCAGCGAAACCATCGCGCCAAGTTTCAGGTTCACTTCGTCTTCGTAAAACTCCGCAACGCTGGTGAGCATGGGCGCCAGCGCTCCACTCGATTCTCCAACCTCGATCATGTCCAGCGCCATGACCGGCATCACCCGAGTCGCCGCCAAAGCACCGTGCAGCGACTCTCCTTCACGAACCATCTGCGTCGCCTGCGACACCGTGCCCCTCACCAGCTTGCTGCTGATCGCGTCCGACGCCGTCGCCAACCCCGCGACCAGCGGCGTTCCACCCGTCAAGAGCGTCGCCAACGTCCGCGAAAATTGCGCTACTTGAAACTTTAACAATGTATCACCAACGACCGGTACGCGGAACTTCAACCGGTCGAAGGCCACCCCGCCATTCTCGGTCCGCGACCAGAAGTATATCCCCACAATGCAGAGCACAAAGACGGCAGCGGCTCCCAGGAACACGTAACGATAATCAACCGTCAGCGCAATCAGCAGTCGCGTGGGTCCTGGCAAGTCCACGTGCAGGTCGCGGTACAGCAGCGCGAATTTCGGGATCACCGCGGTCACCAGGTAGCTGACGATCACTACCGCTACGATGATCAGGAGCGCGGGATACATCAGCGTCGCCAGAATCTTTTTTCGGACGCCGGTGCTCACCTTCTGGTACGCGATGTAATAATCCAACACGCCCGAAAGGTTGCCGCTCTTTTCCCCAGCCAGAATCGCCGTCGAATAGACTTTCGAGAAAACCCCCGCCTCGGCCACCGACTCCGAAAGCGACTTCCCTTCGCGCACACGGTCGCGAATTTGCGAGATTACCGGCCTGAGTTTGGGTGAGGAAGCGCGATCTGCGAGCAGGTCGAGCGCTCGCAGAATCGGCAGCCCGGCTTTGATCAAAGTGTTGAATTGCTGGTTAAGGATCAGGAAATCCGTGCCGCCGATCGCACGCCCGCTCTGCCGGCGCATCCCTGAGAGCAACCCTGTTCGGGACTTAACCGAATAAACAAACAGCCCCCGGTCGACCAGCTTCTGGCGTGCTTCCGCCAGTGTGCCGGCAGCCTCGACGTGCGAGAAAACCCGCCCGTTACCATCCGCAACGCGGCAGACAAACTCCCCCATAGGCCTCAGTTTACCTCAAGTAAGTGATATGCAGGGAAGCGGTGAAGGGTTGGCCGTAGCTTGTACGTAACACTCCTGTTTGCGCCCCTCTAGCGCGCGTAATCAGCGTCATTTTACGGGGGCGTCTTCCGTGGGTAATTCTCCGTTCACAATGGCAACACCCAGTGGAACATCGAATCGGAACAGAGAGTCCGGCACCGGCGGATTCATGCGCCAATTCTCAAAGCGGAATTCCACCTGGACGCCGCCGCTCTGGCGCACCAGCAAGCGTGCCAGCTCCCCCGTACCACGCACGATTTCGAAGAATACCGTATCGCCCTGTCCCCCGTTCGGAGCGGTGGGGACATCCGCATCCTGGCGGTCGTTGTGCGGCTCCGCTCCGTCAGCAGATGCACCGCGAACCTGACAGCGGAGCACCACGTTCCCTTCGCCCGTGGCTCGTTCGCGCTCCGCCAGTCCCACGCGAGCGCACACTCGCGATACCTTCATTTCGCCCGCGAGCAGCGCCAGCGGCGTACGCCAGTCGGCACTCTGCTTGGCAGGCACCCTGGTCACGGTATGGTCGCCCGGCACGTAAAACCATGCGGTCTTGCCGTCCACGAGGAAGAGATCCCTCTCGGGTGCCTCATACTCCCAACGCATCTTCCCGGGTCGCCGGAAATAGGCGGTTCCCGCTTCGGTTCGGACCGTTTGCTCGTTTTCGGTGTAGCGTTCCAGGAAGGTCGCCTGCAGCGTCCGCGCGGAACGATACCGCGCCTCGAACAACCCGACGAATCGTTTGACCTCGCCGTCCTGCAGCTTCGGCGCGGCGGCCATGCATGCCAGTCCAAGACACAAGCATCCCGCTATCACCATACTGAAGAACTGTCGGGCAACGCGGGAAAGGGTGGCCAGCATGGGGTCGCAGAGACAAGAATACTACGCATCATCGTGTCGACTACCGCGAACCCACTGGTAGGTGCTGAACTCGGAGTGCGGGAGTTCTGCTCCCGCCTTGGAGACGTAATACGTGGCAAAAGCCAGCGCTCATCAGCATCCGGAATAGGCGTGACATGCGGCTCCGCCTTTGATCGCCAAGTCGGGACGGGCCGGGATGCCTGCGAGTGCTTCAGTTCCAGGAAGGTGTGGATTTGTCGCGCGGAATCTTCAAACCATCAGGAGCAAAGGCCGTAAATCGGACGCCGACGACACCGAACCTGTTTACAGCGGCGAGTCCGCGACTGTAGCGACCGCAGCATTGTTGTATCGAATGACGCCAGTCTCGTTGCAGAAGAAGAATCGTTGCCCCGTAACTCCCACCGCGACCGGGTTTGCGTTCACTGTGTAGTTCGTGTTTGTCATCCCGTCTCCAGATGTCGGAACATAAGTGAACGAGTAGCCGGCCTTCGTTGGAGCCGCGACGCCAAGAATCGGATCCACAAGATTTGCGCCACCAGCGCACGCTCCGCCTCCGGGCCCCAAGTCCGCGAGAGTCGCGGGATATCCAACCGCCGGGCACAACGCTGAGTACGTTACGTTCGCGCTCGTATACGTCCGAATCGAGTTTACTGCTGAGGCTTCGTGCGCCGCCATCCGCGACTTCGCCAGGTTCGGAAGGGCAATCGCCGCGATAATCAGAATGATGGCTACCACGATCAGTAGTTCAATCAGGGAGAATCCGTTTCCTCTCCTGTGGATCGCCGTGCGCTTTGCTTCTTTTTTTACTTGTGGCGCCAGATTCATTGGATCTCCCTCCCTTCTTTTCTTTAAATCTTTAAAAAAAAGGGGAAGTCGACAGACTTCCCCTTGTATGACAACCGCGATTACAAGTACTGACTACAGCGCCGGGCTGCCGCCAGGACCAGCCGTGCAACCAGCACCGTTCAGGGTGTACTGAATGACGCCGGATTGGCTCGAGCAGAACATGCGCTGTCCAGTCGTGCCCACGGTCGCCGGGGTGGCCGTCGAGGTGTAGGTGTCATTCAACAGGTCGCCGCCCGCAACCGGGGTATAAGCAAACACGTAGCCGCTCTTGGCGCCTGCGCCAAGAATCGGGTCGATGATGCCCTTACCACCTGCGCACGCTGCTCCCGTGTTCAACTCCAGAAGCGTTGCCGAGAAACCGATCGCCGGGCAAGACGCCGCGTAGTTCACTTCACCCGTGTTGATCGTACGAACCGAACCCACGGCCGACGCTTCGTTAGCCGCCATCTTCGACTTGATGAGGTTGGGGATCGCGATAGCCGCGATGATCAGAATGATCGCCACGACGATCAAAAGCTCGATAAGAGAGAAACCCTTCTGCTTCTTCATGCACATCTCCTTGAGAAGTTATTTTAAGTGCCAGAGCACGCCTTACACTAGGGCAAGGCAGAGGCCATTCGTCAAACCAGTGGTACTAGGGGACTAGAATCATTCTAAGTATATGATAAAAGGAAGCTTACAACAATTTACCCGGTGTGAGCTCTGCCACGGAATGAGCCTTTGGGCCGCACCGCCCGCGAAATGACCTTTTCTGTCACCGCCAGAACGACTTAAACCGGCAAGCTTGCCAAAAATCGAGTGACGTCAAATTCCGACAGCTGCTTTCAGCCAAGCGGGCCACACAGATTTTAGAGATTGTGCTTCTTCGCGTAGTGCCGGAACGACCTGTAGCTGATCTTCAGCAAATCCGCCGCTTGGGTACGTACCCCGTGAGTCTTTTCCAGCGCGGCTTGCAGATACCGCCGCTCCGCCTGCGCAATTTCCTTTTCGAAATCGACACCCTCCGCTGGGAAAGCCGCCCCATCTCCTGCAATCACAGGGGTCCCCGAGTATCCCGCAATCCGGTCGGGCAGAACCCGCAACGTGACCTCCCCGGTCGTTTCCAACGCCACTGCCCGCTCCATCGTATTTTCCAATTCGCGCACATTGCCCGGCCAGTCGTACGACTCCAGCCGGCTCATGGCCTCAGGCGAAATGCTCTCCACCGGCTTCTCCATCACTTTGCGGAACGTTTCCAGAAAGTGTCGAGCCAGCAGGGGTATATCCTCGCGGCGCTCCCGTAAGGGAGGCAATTGGATCGGTATAACGCTCAGGCGGTAATACAGATCTTCGCGAAATCTTCCTTCGGCGATCTCTTTCTCGAAATTCCTGTTCGTCGCCGCGATAATGCGCACGTCCACGTCGCTCTCTTCCGTGCTCCCGATCGGGCGCACCTTCCCTTCCTGCAACACCCGGTACAGCTTCACCTGCATGGTCAGGCTCATGTTGCCGATCTCATCCATGAACAACGTCCCTCCGTGCGCCGCCTGAAACAGTCCCTGCCGGTTTTCCGTCGCTCCGGTGAACGATCCTTTCATATAGCCGAACAATTCCGACTCCAGCAGCGTCTCGGGAAACGCTCCACAATTGATGGTGATAAACGGCGCCTGGGCACGCTGGCTGTTTTCGTGAATGGCCCGCGCCACCAGCTCTTTTCCGGTTCCGCTCTCCCCGGTGATCAGTACCCGGCTCGTTTGCGGTGCAATCGTCTGGATCAACTCGAAGATCGCCCGCATGTTCGGGCTCTGCCCGATGATATTGTCCAGCCCCGTCAATCGCCGCAATTCCCGTCGAAGGTAGCCCGCCTCCTTCTTCCACTTCAGGCTTTCGGACACCTCGCGAACTGCTCGCCGCAGTTGATCGACCAGTTCGTGGTCCTTGATCACATAGCGGTCGGCACCGGAGTTGATCGCCGCGATGGCCGTCTCCACCGTCGGCACCCCGGTGATTAACAGGAAGAAACAGTCGGGCGCGATTTCCTTGGTCAGCTTCAGCAGATCGACGCCGCTCTCCCCCGGCATGCGTACATCCGAAATCACGATGTCGAAGATCTGCGATTCCAGCTTGCGCTTGGCCGCCTCCACGTTGTGCGCCACCTCAATACGATAGCCTTCCTTGCGAAAAGTAATCTCCAGCAGCTCGCAGATCGAGCGCTCGTCATCCACTACAAGGATGTTCGGCATTTCCCTGCTGTGATCTTTCACCGCTGCTTTTGTTGCCTGCATGACACCTCAAGCCACTCGCGGCAGCTCTACGATGAATTCCGCCCCGCGGTCTTTTTGCGAAATCACACTGATTCGTCCGCTGTGCGCCTGCACGATCTGATAGACGATCGACAACCCCAGACCAGTGCCTCCTGCAAACCCCGATTGCCAAGGTTCAAAAATCTTGGACCGCTGCTTCGCATCCAGCCCGATGCCCGTGTCTCGGAAGGCAATGCGCAGCCAAAACGGCCGCTCTTCCAGACCCACGGTTAGCGTGCCGCCCTCCGGCATGGCCCGCATGGCGTTTTCGCACAAGTTCCAGAATACCTGTTTGATCTTGCTCGAATCCACGCGCGCTCGCATGGCATGCCCGTTGAACGCCCGGGCGATCTGATATTTCGCCCCGATTTCCGGCTTCTTCTCCATCAACGTAATGGTTTCGTCCAGCAAGGCGGCCACGTCTGCTTCCTGAAATTCGTAAGTTTTCTCGCGGGAATAGTTCAGGAAATCGGTGATGATGTGGTTCAGCCGCTCCGATTCCCGGCTGACGATGTTCACCAGGTGCACCTGGTCCTCTTCCAGAGGAGCCAGCCTCGCCAGTTCCTTCACCGCGCCAGCCATGGCCGTCAAGGGTTGCCGGATTTCGTGGGCGATGGCCGCCGACAGCCTTCCCAGCGCCGCCATGCGTTCCTTCGTGGCCACTTCCTGCTCCAGTCGCCGGAAATCCGTAAGATCCTGAAAATTGAACACGAATCCGTTGCGCTGGTTGTCGCGGGAACGCAGGGGAGAAATGCTGATGCCCAGGTACCGTTGCCCGCCATCGGAGGTGCGAAATTCAATTTCCCGCCGCAGCGACAACTTGTCATTCATCTCCGGCATGCCCGGCGGCCAGAAGGCATCACTCAATTCCGAGAGTTTTCGTCCTCGAATGTCCGCGAAACGGTAGCCCAGAATGTCCTCGCCGGTGCGATTCAGCAGCACGATGCGCCCGGCCATGTCGGTGGTGATTAAACCCCCACGCATGGAGTGAATGATGTCTTCGGTAAAATCCTGCAGGTCCAGCAGTTCTTCGCGTTTCTTCTCGAGTTCCTGGCCTTTTCGACGCAGCGACTGCGCCAGCAGGCTCGCCAGATACGCGATCGCGAAGAAGCCAAAGGTATTGTTCAGAAACCAGAATCGCAGCCCTTCCGCCGTGTACACGCTGCTATAGGTCCGCGGGATGTTTCCCGCGTGCGCCAGTGCCGTTAGCCCTCCGATCACTGCGACGCACACCGCCGCGGTCGTAAACGCAAGTCCACGCGAAAATAGGATGCTCGCTACGATGATCACCAGCAGATACAGTGAAACGAAGTAGCTGTCTTGGAGACCCGTCGCATACACCAGCGCCGACACCATGATCACGTCGCTGATTACCTGCACCGCGCCGTGCCATCGCGCAAACGGCAGCCAGCGCAGCAGTATGATGTGAATCGTGGCTAACGTTATCCAGAAGACGATCAGCGGAAGAAAATACCGCATCGCCGTAGGGCCCGGGAGGACGTGCTTCGGCCAGACCACACCCAGCGCCAGGATTAACGCGATCAGCAGCAAGCGGACACGCGTCAGCCAATCCAGCCATTCCCTCGTGGTCAGGTTCTGGTCGACTGTTCGACCAGGCCCCGTCCTGGCTTGATTTTCAGGCATTTCACTCGCTCGCCAGAAACAACCGGGGCAGGAAGCCTCCCTGCCCCGGTCAACAGATTAACACTCCCCCGAAATGGCCCCCAATACGGCTTCGATCACTTCCCGCTCAACTTGCCGATCAGCGAGAACAACGGCATGTACATCGAAATGACCACGCCGCCGACCACCACGCCCAGGAACACGATCATGATGGGCTCGAGAGCCGTCAACAGGTCCTTCACCGCCGCGTCCACTTCTTCTTCGTAGAAGTCGGCGATCTTCTGCAACATGGCATCCATCGCGCCGGTCTGTTCGCCAACGCTGATCATCTGCGTCACCATGCCCGGGAAAACTTCTGAGTCCTTCAATGGCTCGGTGAGGCTCTTGCCTTCTTCCAGCGACTTTCTCACCTGCTGCAATGCCCGCTCGACGACCGCGTTCCCGGCCGTCCTCGCCGTGATGTCCAACCCCTCCAAAATAGGAACGCCGCTGGCGATCAGCGTGCCCAGGGTGCGCGTAAACCGGGCCACGGCGATTTTCCTCATCAGAATGCCGATCACCGGCAGCTTCAGGACAATGGAATCGATCACGAAGCGCCCTTGTTCGGTTCCATACCATACTTTGATGCCGACTATCGCGCCCACGAATGCCATCACGATCAACAATCCAAATATGCTCCCGATGAAGTTGCTCAAACCAATCACGATCTTCGTCGGCAGCGGCAAATCCACGCCAAGACCAGCGAACAAGGTCGCGAAAATCGGCACCACCTTCCACAAGAGGAGTGTGACTACGCTACCCGCGATGGTCATAACGCCGATCGGATAGATCGACGCCGACTGCACGGCGCGCTTCAACTTGACGTTCTTTTCGATGTACGTCGACAGCCGCTGCAAAATGGTGTCCAGAATACCGCCCGTCTCGCCCGCTTCCACCATATTGACGTACAGTGCGTCGAATACCTTCGGGTGCTGCCGCATCGCCGCTGACAGTGTGGCTCCACCTTCCACCGATGCACGCGTCGCCGCCAGCACCTTCTGAAACATCTTGTTCTCTTGCTGCCCCGCCAGAATTTCAAGGCACTGCACCAGCGGCAAGCCGGCGTCGATCATCACCGAGAATTGCCGCGTGAAAATCGCCAGCTCCTTCGACTTGACGCTGCCGCCGAAGGTCGGCATGTTGAATTCTTTGCCCTTCTCGGACATCTTCTTGGGCGTGATCTGCTGCCGGCGCAGTTGGTTTTGCGCTTCGGACTTGCTCGTCGCGCTCATCTCACCGCTGACGTTGCTCCCGGCTTTGTTCGTGCCCTTATACGTATAGACCGGCATTTCCTTGTCCTCCTCGCTGATGCGTGCCCGATGACCCTGGTGAATCCTCTTCTTTGTGCCTCAGACTCAGCGAAACTCTTTGTTGCCAGCGCCTAGCGTTTGCCCACCGGCGTCTTGCCCGTCGGCCCCGACACCCCGCGATTGATCATGTCCTGCAACTCCTCGGGGTTCGACGAGCGCGCCAGCGCCGTATCCAGCGTGATCAGTTTCGCCAGATACGCATTGGCCAGACTTTGGTTAAACGTCTGCATTCCGGTTGTTCCCGTTCCCGTCTGCATCGCCGAATAAATCTGGTGGATCTTGTCTTCGCGAATCAGGTTGCGGATCGCCGGCGTCGGCACCAGCACCTCCATGACCATCGCCCGCCCGCGGCCATCCGAACGCGGCAGCAGCGCCTGGCACAGAATCCCTTCGATCACCATCGAGAGCTGCGCCCGCACCTGCGGCTGCTGGTGTGCCGGAAACACGTCGATAATACGGTTGATCGTCGAGGCCGCCGAGTTCGTGTGCAGCGTCGCGAATGTCAAGTGGCCGGTTTCCGCGATGCGCAGCGCCGACTCGATCGTCTCTAAATCGCGCATTTCGCCGATCAGCACCACGTCCGGGTCTTCGCGTAACGCCGCCCGCAGCGAATTCGAGAACGAATGCGTGTCCGCGTGCACTTCGCGCTGGTTCACCAGGCACTTCTTGTGGTTGTGCAGGAACTCGATCGGGTCTTCGATCGTGATCATGTGCTCTTCGCGTTCGCTGTTGATCTTGTCCAGCATGGCGGCCAGCGTCGTCGATTTTCCCGAACCCGTCGGACCCGTCACCAATACCAGTCCGCGCGGCTTGTCGCACATCCCCTTCACTACCGCGGGCAATCCCAGCGCGTCGAATCCCTTGATTTCCCATGGAATCGTACGAAACACGGCTCCTACCGCTCCGCGCTGATTGAACACGTTGCCGCGGAACCTCGCCAGGTTCTTCAATCCAAACGAAAAGTCCAATTCCAGATTCTCTTCAAACCGGTGCTTCTGCGCGTCCGTCAGCACGCTGTACGCCAATGACTTCGTATCCGCAGCCGTCAACGGTGGCATATCCAGAGGACGCAGTTTTCCGTGTACGCGCACTCGCGGCGCGCTGTTCGTCGTGATGTGCAGGTCGCTGCCGCCCATCTCGATCATCTTCTTCAGCAGCTCACTCAGCGTCATTCCGGCCATTTGCTCACTTCTCCTTAGAGAACCGTTTCGCGCAGAACTTCTTCCATCGTCGTCTGACCCAACGCCGCTTTGATCAGGCCACTGCGCCGCAGCGTAATCATTCCCTGCTCCATCGCTTTCTTTTTCAACTCCAGCGCCGACGCGCCCACCAGGATCAATTCCCGCAATTCGTCGTTCACTTCCATCACTTCATACAAACCGGTTCGTCCTTTGTACCCGCCCTTATTGCAGGTCGAGCAGCCCTTCCCGTGATAAATCTTGGTGGTCTTCACTTCTTCCGGCGTGTACCCGGCGTCGATCAGTGCCTGCTCCGGCACTTCCAGTTCGACCTTGCAATTCACGCAAATGCGCCGCACCAACCGCTGCGCGCAAATCAGGTTCACCGAAGTCGCCACCAGGAACGGCTCAATACCCATGTTCATCAAACGGCTGATCGTCGAAGGCGCATCGTTTGTGTGCAAGGTCGACAGCACCATGTGGCCGGTCAGCGCCGCCTTTACCGCGATTTCCGCCGTTTCAAAGTCGCGAATCTCTCCGACCAGGATGATGTTCGGGTCTTGCCGCAAGAACGCGCGCAGCGCCGCAGCGAAGTTCAACCCGATCTGTTCCTTCATCTGTACCTGGTTGATCCCCGCCAGCTGAAACTCGACGGGATCTTCCGCGGTCATGATGTTCGTATCTACCTGGTTCAACCGTGCCACCGACGAATACAGCGTGTTTGTCTTACCCGACCCGGTAGGCCCGGTGACCAGCACCATGCCGTACGGCTTCAAAATGTTCCGCTCGAATTTCTTCAGCGATTCCGGCTCGAACCCCAGCTTCGTCATGTCCAGCCGCAGGTTTTCCTTGTCCAACAACCGCATGACGATCTTCTCGCCGTACAGTGTCGGCACCGTGGACACACGAAAATCGAGTTCTTTCTTCTTCCCGTCGGCCTTGTACTTGATCATGATGCGGCCGTCTTGCGGCAGCCGCTTTTCCGCGATATCCAGTTTCGCCATGATCTTGACGCGGCTGGTAATCGCGTCCTTCAATCGCAGCGGCGGAGTCATCACCGTTTGCAACACGCCGTCAATCCGGAATCTGACCCGCAATTCCAGTTCGTACGGCTCCATGTGAATATCGCTCGCGCCCCGCTTCACCGAATCCGTCAAGATCAGGTTCACCAGCTTGATGATCGGCGCTTCTTCCGCTGCGCGTTCCAGCGTCGCCGTGTCCAGTTCCTGTTCTTCCGACGAGAGCTCCAGTTCCTGGTCGTCCATCGCCAGGTCCTTCATCATCTTGCTCAGCTCTTCGTGGTTCGATTCGGCTCCGCCGTAAAACCGGGTTATGGCCTCCCCGATCGCCGATTCCGACGCCACTACCGGTTCCACGTTGAACCCCGTCATGAACTTGATATCGTCCATGGCGAAGACGTTGGTCGGGTCCGTCATCGCGATCGTCAAAACCGACCCCACCCTCGAGAGTGGAATCACCTGATACCGCGTCGCCGTATCCTGCGGAATCAGCTTGATCACCGTCGGATCGATCTCGTAGTACTTCAAATTGATGGAGGGAACGCCATACTGGCGAGACAGCACTCCGGTGATATCGTCGTCGGTGATATAACCCATCTTCGTCAGGCACGACCCCAGCTTGCCGCCATTCGAGCGCTGAAACTCGAGCGCCTTCTGCAGTTGGTCCTGCGTGATTAAGCTTTCCTTGACTAAGATTTCACCTAGCCGGACAGACATCCGCGCACTCCCAGAACACATCGAACCCAACGCTCACCTTAGCAAATGCGGCCACCAAGGGTAGCCCGAACTTGACACATCGTTGTGAAATCGCTAATACCTGCACTCAAGTACAGGTATTTCCCCCACTCAAAAAATTCGCCACTTCCTCGGCAAATTGGCGTGTAGGCGTACGTGTAGGCGCTGGGCTTTAGCCCGGCGCAAATGCTCCTCCGCCGATGCCAACAACCCGTCCCCCTTCCGCTATTCCCAGACGCAGTGGCCGGTCATTAAGACCGGCCACTCCCCGTCGGGCCGCCGAGCCCTGATCACCAACCCGCGCCCTCTAACGCATCCCATCCACCATTCACTCCGCCATTCTTGCCATTCCGTGAAGAATAACTTAGCCAATGGATACTCATATGTTATGCTCTCCCGTGTTTATCGAATCCGATTCGCGCCTCTTCGTCTCCGGCCCCGACGCATCCGTCTTTCGTCCTTTTTCCTCGTCTATCCTGCTTCCGGTGGAACGCAGAGGGCTGTCTCTGAACTTCCGGGGAGTTCCCAGAGCGGTTCGGACAGATGAGTTATCTCGTTTAGAATCCGCCGTTACAAAATGGCTGAGCTTTAAGTCCTTTACAATCCGCACTTACGAAAAAAGGCGGGGGAGGGGGACAATCTGTTAACCAGCTCTCGCTCTGACGGAAGCACCATTTCCAATGTCCGCCAACCACGGCACATCGGGAGCGACGAGGAAATCCTTCGCGCGACAAATCCCTTGCCGCAGTTTCCGCAATTCAATGCACGCCGCTATTACGACGTCCTCTTTGCCGCCCATGGTCCCCAACACTGGTGGCCCGGCCGCACCGCCTGTGAAGTCATCATCGGCGCCATCCTCGTCCAAAACACTTCGTGGAGCAACGTCGCACCCGCCGTCGAAAATCTCCGCCGCGCAAGACTCCTCACTCCCCACGCCATTGAAAAAGTCTCCACGCCACGACTCCAGCGCCTGATCCGCTCCTCAGGCTATTTCCGCCAGAAAACAAAAACCCTGAAAGCCTTCGTCCGTTTCCTCCGCCGCGACTACCAAGGCTCGCTCAGCAAAATGTTTCGCGCACCAACACAAACGTTGCGCGATCAACTGCTCGCAGTCCGCGGCATCGGTCCCGAGACCGCCGACTCCATCCTCCTCTACGCCGCGAAGCACCCGGTCTTCGTCGTCGACGCTTACACCCGCCGCATCCTCGAACGTCACGGCCATCCCCACGCGAGACTCCGTTACGAAGACGTCCGCCAACTCTTTGAACGAACCCTCCCGCCCGACGTCGCGCTGTATAATGAATTTCACGCTCTGATCGTTCATACCGGCAAGCACTTCTGCCGCCCGCGCAATCCGCGTTGCGGCGAGTGTCCCCTGCAGCTGTTGTTGCCGGAAATGCTGCAGGCCGCGCCGCCGGTTCAAGCGGTCAGTACCTTGCCGGCGCCGTTGAAGATGTATCCGTCGGAGCCGTCGTTGTCCGATCGCTTGTTCGAGCCGGCGTCAGAAAGGATCGCAGCCGCCACATGAGTCCGCTCCAACCAAAACATCGCTGGAGCCTTGCCATCGGGGGCGTCTTGCTCTCGTTCCTGCTCGCCGCCGTTTTCACCTTCGGTTCGCTGGACGTGCCCTTCGAGCCGGGCAGTTGGCGCGCCCTCATTCCGTTGTTTGCGGTCTCGAGCTTCATCACCGCAGCGGCTCTCGTCTTCCTACTGATCCTCACCCGCTCCGTCATCCGCCTCCTGGTCGAGCGCAGTAAGGAGCAACTGGGCGCCCGCTTCAAAACCAAGATGGTCGTCGGAGCCATGGCGCTTTCTCTGCTTCCGGTAGTCTTCATGTTCTTCGTCAGCTACTCGCTTCTAAACCGGACCCTGGGCCGGTGGTTCCCGCGCCCTCTCGAAATCGCTTCCGAACAGACGCAGGCTCTGATGAACGATTTCGGACGAACCGCGGTCCCCCGTTTGCGCAATCTCGCTCGCCAGGCTCAAATGAATTCCGCTCAACCGACCGACGAACTCCTCAAGCACAGCTTCCAATCAGGACTTGATGCTCTGTGGATTCTGGATAAGAATGGGAAACTCATTCGGGGTGGCGTAGCTTGCGATGAACAGCCGGAAGACCGCAACGGACAAATTTGCGAACGCGTCGGTGTTGCTGGCACTCCCACCCGCACTCTCCCGTCCGGCGTAGAGGTTTGGAATTCCCAGGGAAACAGCTATCTCGTCGCCCGCGTTCCTACCATCGACAAAGGCCAAACCGTCGGATACGTCGCTGCGGGCTATCTCACCAGCCCCAATTTCCTCGCCCGCATCACCGAAATCCAGGCCCACCACGAAGAGTACGACAAAACGAAGCAAAACCTGAGAACCTTGAAGAGCCAGATGCTTCTCATTCTGGGATTTTTCACCGTCCTTCTCTTGTTTTCTCTGATTTGGATCGCCATGTTCCTCTCCAAGCAGGTCACCGTCCCCATTCAAGCCCTCGCCGAAGGCACCCGCGAAGTCTCCTCCGGCAATTTCGACTACCAGGTTCCGGAACAGTCTCAAGACGAACTCGGCGTCCTCATTCGCTCCTTCAACGCCATGACCACGCAGTTGCGCGATTCACGCGCTCAGATCGACCAGTTCACCCGCAACCTCCAGCAAGCCGTGCAGGAACTCGAGCGCCGCCGCCAGTTGATGGAAACCATTCTCGAGAACATCCCCACCGGCGTCATCTCACTGGACGCCAACGGCGCCATCCTGCGTGAGAACGCCGCGGTCACCCGCATGTTCGGCGGTTCTCCTCGGGACCTCCCATCGCTCGAAGACTTGATCGGCGCCGAAGCCGCGCGCACCGTGCAACTCCTGATGCGCCGCAGCCTGCGCATGGGCGTCGTCGCGCGCGAAATTGAAACCGTTGTCTCCGGTCGCGTCCTGCACTTTGCCGTTACCGTGAGTTCCCTCGGGCCGCGCCGCGCCAATACTGGTTTTGTCCTCGTTCTTGACGACTTGACCGAAGTCCTCCGCGCGCAAAAATCCGCCGCCTGGCAGGAAGTTGCCCGCCGCATTGCTCACGAAATCAAGAATCCGCTTACGCCGATTCAGCTTTCCTCGCAGCGCCTTTCGCGCTTCCTCGATCGCCGCGATCCCCAGGAAATCGCCGCCCCCCGCGATGCGGAACTCACTCGCCTCGTTCAGGAGTGCTCACGCCTGATCGAACGCGAAGTCTCCACGCTCGCCGCCCTGGTCAACGAGTTCTCTCAATTCGTGCGTTTCCCGACCGCCAAGCTCGCGCCCACCAGCGCCAACACCGTGGTCCACGAAGCCGTCGAAGTCTTCTCCGGCCGTCTCGACGGCATCACCATCAAGACTTCGCTCGCCGACAATCTCCCTCCGGTTCGCGCCGACGGCGGCCTTCTCCGCAGCGTCGTCGTCAACCTGATCGACAATGCCGCCGAAGCTCTCGAAACCGCGCCATTCCGCGAGATCACCGTTTCCACCTGCGCTCACGGCGAAGCGGAAACCGTCGAAATCTGTGTCCAGGACACCGGCCACGGTATCTCTCCCGAAGACAAAGACCGCCTCTTCTTGCCGCATTTCTCCACCAAGAACCGCGGCACCGGCCTGGGTCTCGCCATCGCCGCCCGCATCGTCGCCGAACACGGCGGCACCATTCACGTCGAAGATAATTTTCCGGTAGGCTCGCGGTTCCTCGTCGAGCTGCCCGCGGCGGATCTCACGCCTGCTACAGTCTCCGAACGCAACGGGGTAGAAGCCACTTGATGACCATTCGTCCGCATTTGCTCGTCGTCGACGATGAAGCCGGCATCCGCGAATCCCTCTCCTCGATTCTCGCTGACGAGGGATATGACGTCGAATCCGCCGCCTCCGCGGAAGAAGCGCTGGAGCGCGCCGCCGCCGGCGATATCGAGGTCGTGCTCCTCGACGTCTGGCTCCCCGGTATCGACGGCCTCGAAGCTCTGAGCCGCCTGCAGGCTTCTCCGCGGCCGCCGGCGGTCATCATGATTTCCGGTCACGGCACCATCGAAACCGCCGTGCGCGCTACCAAGCTCGGCGCCTTCGATTTCATCGAAAAGCCGCTCTCGCTCGAAAAAATCATCGTCCTGGTCCGCAACGCCATCCAGCAGCGCCGCCTCCAGGAAGAAAATCAGCTCTTGCGTAGCGAGCTTGGCCATCGCTATCAAGTCATCGGCGAAAGCGTCCCCATGAAAGCGCTGCGCCAGCAGATTGCCGTCACCGCTCCCACCAATGGCCGCGTGCTCATCTTCGGCGAAAGCGGCACCGGCAAGGAGCTCGTGGCCCGCTCGCTGCACGCCGCCAGCCTCCGCAATAAGGGTCTATTTGTCGAAGTGAATTGCGCCGCCATTCCCGAGGATCTGATCGAGTCCGAACTCTTCGGCCACGTAAAAGGCAGCTTCACCGGCGCCGCCGAAGACAAAATCGGCAAATTCAAGAAAGCCGACGGCGGCACTCTTTTCCTCGACGAAATCGGCGACATGAGCCTGCGCACACAATCCAAAGTGTTGCGTGTTCTCGAAGAGCAGCGCTTCGAGCCGGTCGGCTCAAATCAGACCGTAACCGTGGACGTCCGTGTCCTGGCCGCCACCAACAAGAATCTTGAACAGGAAATCGCCCGCGGCGCCTTCCGCCAGGACCTCTTCTATCGCTTGAACGTCATTCCCTTTCTGGTTCCGCCGCTGCGCGACCGCAAGGAAGACATCCCCATCCTCGCGCGTTATTTCCTGAATGAGTTCAGCTCCGCCTATGGAAAGCGCACGCGCGAGCTTAGTGACACCGCCATGGATATCCTCATGCGTTATCCCTTTCCCGGCAATGTCCGCGAACTCCGCAATCTCGTCGAGCGCCTGGTCATCGTCTGCCCGCAGGCCCGCATCGAGCCGCACCACCTTCCGCCCGAACTCTTCCGCGGCGTGGCCGAAAGCCCGCAACACCCCTACAACACGCTGCACGAAGCCCGCAGCGCCTATGAACGCGAATTTATCTTGAGGAAACTGCAGGAACACCGCTGGAACATGACGCAAACAGCCACAGCCCTGGGCCTGGAACGCAGCCACCTCTACCGCAAAATGAAAAACCTGGGCATCGCCGCCCCAGACTAAAGTGCCCAGTCTAAAGTGCCCGGACTAAAGTAAATGAGAAATGAATCTGGCAATCTCGATCAGCAACCCCACTCAGGCTTTAAGTGGCACAGCCATTCCTGGCTGCGTGGGCCGCCAAGAACTCACACAACCACAACTATCTCTCCGGCTCTTTTTTAGCATCGGCCGGCGGTTCGTATTGGTCGTCCGATTCCGGCACATATTCTCCGGGCTCTATTGGCGATTGATCTGTCGCGTCGCCGACCAAGCTATCCGGCATCTCGATCCGCTGGTCCTCGCTCAGGCCTTCGAGCTGGAAATGCCAATCGAGTTCGCGCACTTTCTGGGGGCTTTCGCGCCAATCGGGTACAACTTTGACGAACGTCTGCAAATATACTTTCGTGCCGAATAATTCTTCGAGTTCCTTGCGCGCTTCGGTGCCGATCTTCTTCAGCATCTCGCCTTTGTGGCCGATCAAGATTTTTTTCTGCGAAGCGCGCTCCACGTTCAGCGTCGCTTCGATGCGCAGCAACTTCAGCTTTTCCTCGAATTTGTCGACGAACACCGCGAGCGCGTAGGGCACTTCGTGGTACATCACCTGGATTGCTTTTTCTCGGATAATTTCCGCCGCCAGAAACCGTTCCGGCTGGTCGGTCACCTGGTCTTCGGGAAAGTACGGCTCGCTCTCCGGCAGGTGCTTCAAGATTTCTTCCTGCAACTGTTCGACGCCACTGCCCTTCAGCGCGGAAATCGGAATGATTGCCGAAAACTCGAATGCTTTGCTGAGCGCTTCGATCAATGGCAGCAATTTGGGTTTCGGCACACGATCGACTTTGTTCAGCGCCAGGATGGTCTTGCCGCGAAATCGTTTCGCCTTCTCCAGCAGCAGTGAATCCGCGTACGGAAGCGCGCGGCTGGCGTCCACCATCAGCAACAGCACGTCGATTCCCTCGAGCGCTGCCGCGACTTCATGCATCATCTGCCGGCCCAGCGCGGAGTCCGCTTCATGCAATCCCGGCGTGTCGATGAATACGATTTGGCCCTTCGGCGTCGTGACAATACCCTGGATGCGGTTGCGCGTCGTCTGGGGTTTCGCGGTGACGATGGCGACCTTCTGCCCGACAACACGATTCAATAACGTGGATTTTCCGGCGTTCGGCCGGCCAACGATGGCCACGAAGCCCGCGCGAAATCCGGAGCGCTTCGACGACATCTCGCCCTCTTTTTCTGTCAACTCAGCCTCAATTCTTTTTCTACTTCGCTGGCGGTAACGCAACAACGGCTCGCTTGCGGACCCGCAGCCGCAGCACCTTCCGCTGGTTGGCTTCGAGCACCTCGAAGCGGTGGCCTTCCAGGTCAATCGTGTCGCCGGGTGCGGGAACCTTGCCGAGCACGTGGCTCAGCAAACCGGCAATGGTGGTGACCGCTTCGTCTGATTTGTCGCCAAATTTGACGCCAAGCAATTCTTCCACATGGTCGATGGCCATGCTGCCGCGCAGGACCAGACTTCCGTCGGGCTCGCGCATGACGTCCGGCGCGGGCTTCTTTTCATCGCGGCCGCTTTCGCCGACGATTTCTTCGACAAGATCTTCCACCGTCGCCAGCCCGGCCACCAGGCCGTGCTCGTCGATGATGATGGCCATCGGTTGATCTTTCTGGCGCATCTCTCGCAACAGCTCGGAACCCGCTTTTGTTTCCGGCATGAACATGGTGGGACGCACGAGCTCGCGGACTTTGCGCTTGGGTAAATCCTGATCGGCGATGTGCAGCAAGTCCTGCGCGTAGACCACGCCGAAAATGTCGTCGAGCGATTTCTCATACACGGGCATGCGCGCGAAACGCATTTCGATGAATTTTGCGTGTAGCTCTTCCAGCGTGGCGTCGGCGGCCATGGCCACGATGTCCGGCCGCGGGGTCATGACTTCGCGGACGCGCTTGTCGCTGAACTCCACGACTTGCTCGATCAGGTCGGCCTGCTCGGGCTCAATGATGCCTTCTTCTTCGGCTTGTTCGACCAGTGCTTCAATGCCTTCTTCTGTTCGCTGCTCTTCGGTCTGCTCGAACTCGCGCTCCGAAATGCGCGCCAAGGATTCCGCGCCCTCCAGAAAAATCCGCGCCGGCCAGGCAAACCAGATCGCGGCGCGAATCAGCGGCAGCAGGGGTAGCAGCCAGCGCCCGGTGGTGCGGTACAGCAACATGTCCGGAATGAAGTGCATGAGGACGACGACTTCGAGGGTGAGAAAAACCCAGAACTCGATGAACGATTCCCAGGTGCCGGGGACGAAATAAACGACACCGCGCGTTGTCTCCAGCACGAGAAAGGCAAGCCAGAAATGTCCGAGGATGCGGAACGTCCGGCCGCCGCTGCGGCGATTGATTTTGAGTTTGTGCTCAATTTCCGCTTCGAAAATATCGAGGTGAGCGTGCACGCGGCCGGTGGTCATGCGCCCGAGCTCGCGATAGATCAGGGTCAGGTAGGAAAAGATCGGCAGGCCCAGGGCGAGAAGCAACGTGCCGCTTGTGTACGCCCAGAAATAGACTTTCACGAGAGACCTAACTTTCGCCTTAAGCGGTTTTCGATGCGCGTCATCTGGCCGCGGTCGGTTTCATGGTCATAGCCGAGCAGGTGCAGGACGCCGTGGAGAATCAGGATCTGGAGTTCGCTGGGCAAGGTGCGGTCATATTTCTTTGCGTTGCTACGGGCGGTGGCGGGGGAGATCGCGATGTCGCCGAGAAAATTGGCTTCGGGGGCTAAAGGCGTGCGTTTAGGTGCTCGTCTCGGCACCGCTAAAGCCGAGCCCCTCTGAAGAACGTGACGATGGAGTTCTCTGCCCGCGGTGATGGTCGAAGGGCGCCCGCCTCGGAAGGCGGCCGCTACATTGTGACCATTGCGATTGGGCAGCGGGACGGGTTTGCGATGAGTGACTGCCGGAAACGAGAGGACATCGGTGGGGCCCTTTTTCTTGCGGAAGAACTTGTTCATGCGCGCGATCTCTGCGTCGCTCACCAAGCAGATGGTGACGCCGGCGCTGGCGAGACCGAGTTGCTCGCGCACGCGGCGCAGAAATAACTCCAGTGGGGGCCTGGCGACGCGTACGGTCCGCTGGCGATTCAGAATCATCCTCGGTGGATTTCTTGGCTCAGTTAATTTCTTTGATCTGTGATGTCCCGGGCTCGGTCGCGCGCGCTTCGGGCTTACCATTCACGATATTGACGGCCTTGCCGCTACGCTGCGGCTGGGTACCATCATACTCCTCATAGGCGCGGATGATCTGCTGGACCAGGTTGTGGCGCACCACATCTTTTTCGGTGAAGTGGGCGATGCCGATGCCGTCGATTTTGCCGCAGACTTCGAGGGCCTCGATGAGACCGGATTTCTTGCCGGCGGGTAAGTCGATCTGGGTGATGTCGCCGGTGATGACGGCCTTGGAATTAAAGCCCAGGCGCGTGAGAAACATTTTCATCTGCTCGCTGGTGGTGTTTTGCGCTTCGTCGAGAATAACGAACGAGTCGTTGAGCGTGCGGCCGCGCATGAAGGCCAGCGGCGCAACCTCGATGATTCCCTTCTCCAGAAAGCGGTCCAGCTTGTCGGGCTCGAGCATGTCGTACAGCGCGTCGTAGAGCGGGCGCATGTACGGATCGATTTTCTGTTGGAGCGTGCCGGGAAGGAAGCCGAGACGCTCGCCCGCTTCGACGGCGGGACGAGCGAGAATGATGCGGTTGACCTGCTTGGTGAGCAGCGCGCTGACCGCCATGGCCACGGCGATGTAGGTTTTTCCGGTGCCGCCGGGGCCGACGCCGAACATCATGTCGTGTTTCTCAATCTCTTCCATATAGCGCCGCTGGCTGGCGTTCTTGGGTGTGACGACCTTCTTCCCAAAGGATCGCTGGCGGCCGTGCTCGAACATCCCCCGAGGGGATTCGTGTGGCTCGTCGGTGGCGACGTGAATCAGGGACTTCACCTCGGCACTGGTAAGTTTGCGGCCGTGACGCGTGACGTGGTTATATTCCTCGACGATTTTCACAGCGTGATCGACGTTGTCCTGATCGCCTTCGATGCTCAACCGGCTGTCGTTCAGATGGGTGCGCACATGCAGCGCGTCTTCGAGCAAGCGCACGTTTTCGTCGAGCGTGCCGAAGAAGGGTTCAATTTGTCCGGAGATGTGAACAGTACGTCGCATTCAGATGGAGGAGCGTCCTGCGGTGGGAAGGTTCTGGCGAATGGTAGATTCCTCTAACGGAGAACTTCTAACACCCTAGCGCAGCAGGGTGCCGGGGTCAAGTTACAGGTGGTTAACTTGGTGTCAGGCGAGAGGTAAAGCGCAACACCAGGCGCGACGCCAGGAATGGCTGTGCTATGGATTTTTGTGCGGCTTGGTGGGTACGGGTAAGCGCACGGTCAGGATTACAGACAAAAGCGCCCGCTTCGGAAAGCGGCCGCTACGACCCCGGGGCGCCTGCCACCCCTGGCCGCTACAACACCTGGCAGCCTGGGGGGACACAGACTGAAGTCTGTGCTGCGGGTTACTTGCGCTTTTTCAGCGCGGTTTGGATGGCTTGTTCGGCTAGCGGGGACATTACGGCATAGCCTTTCGCGTTGGGATGCAGGCCGTCTTCGCTGATGTCTGCTTTGAGCAGGCCTTTGTCGTCCACGGTGGATGCGAAGTAGTCGAGATAAACGTCTCCGTGGTCTGCGGCGTATTTCTTGATCCAGGCGTTTAATTCCAGGATTTTTTCCGGCTGGCGCTTGATGCGCATGTCTACTGGATTGCCGCTGCGATCGTGACCATAGTTGCTGACCGGAAGCACGGACGCGAGCACGACGCGGATTTTGTTGGTGTGGGCGAGCTCCGACATTGAGGTGAGGTTGTCTTCGATTTGGGCAACGGTCATCGGACCGGTGTTGCCAGCGAGATCGTTCGTGCCAGCTAGAATCACCACAACTTTCGGTTGGAGCGCAATTACGTCCGGTCGGAAGCGGATCAGCATTTGCGGCGTGGTTTGTCCGCTGATGCCGCGGTCGATGTACGGCTTGCCAGGAAAGAATCCGCCAAATTGGGGTTGCACCCACATGTCGGTGATGGAATCACCCATGAAAACGACGCGCTTCTCGTTCTTGGTGGGAGGTTGCACGGTGGCGTTGGCGTCGTGATAGCGGGCGATGTTGGGCCAATCCTGAAGAGTTTTCTCGGCGCTTGCGAGTCTTGCGGCGACGGCGGGGAGTTCTTCGCAATCGGCGTGCGGTTTTTCGGTGGCGGGTTGCGTGGGCGCTTCCGCGTCGACGATGCGGGCGTGAAATACTGCGACCATTGCGCACGTCAGGAATACGGCGAGGATTATTTTCATTCGAGGGTTCGCTCCGAGTCGGCAGGGTACTTGAAAAGGGGCTCAGGGGAAAGAGCGTTGCTCGATCCGGCCATGGTTTGCAGGATTGACAAAAGAAGCGGAAAAGAACAAAAGGCCTAACACAGAGGACACAAGGGGGCACAGAGAACGCGGACATATGGCGAACGAGATTCAACCGCGTGTTCGCGCGATTCTTCTGTAGAATGCGGGCTGCAAAAATCTGCGGGGTATGGGGAGCGGGGATGCGGGTTCGACGTTGGGTTTCCGGTTGGAATGCTGCGGCGAGCATGCTGGCGCTTTTCGCGGCGAGCATGACTGCGGGTGTATGCAATGGCCAGGTCACGGGCGGGCTGCAGCCGGCGGACTATCAGCGGATGCGGGCGGTGGCACAGGTGGAGTTCTCGCCGGACGCGAAATTCGTCGCCTACGCTGTTGTGCGTTACGACCGCCCGGGACGGCCGTGGCCGCAGTTGTGGGTGCTGGACGTGGCTTCGGGAAAATCGACCCGGATCGGTGGCGAAAATGACGTGGCGGGCAGCCCCGTTTGGTCGCCAGATGGACGCTGGATCGCATACGATGGCGCGGCCGAGGGCAAGCAGGGACTGGCGATCGCGCATCCCGATGGATCGAACGCGACATTTTTGACGGAAGCTCGCGGCACAAACGCGCCTTTGCCCGGAACCGGCGCGGAGGTCACCTGGTCGCCGGACAGCAAACAGATCGCATTTATTTCGGCGACTGCCGGGCCGGAAACAGCGGATGCGTCGGGCGATCCCATGGTGATCACGCGCTACCTGTACAAGCCGGACGCGGGCGAAGGCCTCACCCGTTTCAATGACAACCGGCGCCTGCACATTTTCATGGTGGATGTTGCGAGCAAGACCGTCCGCCAGATCACGAAGGGCAACAACTACGAGCACTCCATCGATTGGTCTCCGCGCGGCGACGAAATTGTTTTCGCCTCTGACCAATCGCCCGAAACCGATCAATTCTTCAACTACGATCTGTTCTCTCTCCGACTGAGCGACGGCTCCATCCACAGGCTCACTGCCACCGAAAATATCGAGTACGACCCCAAGTTTTCGCCCGACGGAAAGATGATCGCTTTTCGCTCCACCAAGCGTGGTCTGACCGACCGCGAGACGACCATGGAGGATACGCACGTCTGGGTGATGAACGCGGATGGTTCGAACCGGCGAGAACTTTCGGGGATCGACAATCGACAGGGCGCGCCGGCCTGGGCACCGGACAGCAAGGCGGTCTATTTCACGGTACAGGAACGCGGCAGCGTGCACCTGTATCGACAAGCGGTCGACGCCAACGCCTCGGGAATGCAGGAGGGTGAGCGTCGCGTGATGCGTTCGGCCAGCGGTCCTGTCGCGGATATGGTTGTGAACGGGATCGGAAGTGTCGGAGGGTTTTCGATCGCGAAATCGGGAGCGATTGCCTATACCTTCACGAGCCCGCGAGACGTGGGCGAGCTTTATGTTCGCAGCGGAGGTGGCGCGAAGCAGCTCACCGATTTGAATGCCGATGTCCTCGGCGGGAAACAAATCGCGGAGGTCGAACCGTTCACGTTCATCAGCAACGACAACAAATACGAGGTCGAAGCGTTCCTGGTCAAACCTCTGGGCATGACTGCGGACTCGAAGCATCCCCTAATCGTCAACATCCACGGCGGTCCGCACGGGCAGAATGGGCCGGGCTTCAATTTTCGCGATCAGGCGTTCGCGGCGCGCGGCTGGGCCACGCTACACGTAAACTATCGCGGTTCGACCGGCTACGGGCAGGCATTTGCCGATGCCGTGTTTGGCGATCAGGACGGCAACGAAGCGCAGGACGTGCTCTACGGCGTGAGCGCGGCGCTGCGACGCTACCTGTGGCTCGATCGAGAGCGGATGGGCATCGAAGGCGTCAGCTATGGTGGGCAGCTTACGATGTGGCTGATCACGCAGACTCGCATGTTTCGCGCGGCGATCCCCATCGCGGGAATCGCGAACCTGATCAGCTACAACTATATGACCTACTACAACCAATACGAGCAGATGGAGTTCGGGCAACTGCCGCATCAGGACGATTTCATGAACATCATGTGGGAACGCTCGGCGCTGAAGCACATCGCGGGGGTGGCGACGCCCACGATGCTAATGCACGGCGAGAACGACAACGATGTTCCCATCGCGGAAGCGGAGCAGTATTTTGTGGCCCTGAAGGATGTCGGCGTCGAGACAGTCTTGGTGCGCTACCCGCGCGAGGGCCACGGGATTCGCGAGTCCGGCCACGTCGTCGATAGCTTGAACCGCTCGATCGCCTGGTACGAAAAGCATTTTCCGAAAACGCCGCCGGAGAATCCCTCTCCCGCCGTGCCGTAGGACGCCCGAGTTCGGCTCATGAGGATCGCCATCGACACCGGAGGAACATTCACCGATTGCGTCTTCGTGCGCAACGGGAAGCTGCAAATCCTGAAGGTTCCTTCGCAGCCTTCCATGCCTGAAGAAGCGATCTCCGCGGCGGTGCGTCAAGCCCGTAAGCAATTCCCGCCGGCGAGCGTTTTCAGCGATGATCGCGGGCTTGATCTGATTTGCGGAACGACCGTCGGCACCAATGCCCTGCTCGAACGCCGCGGCGGCCGCGTGGCCCTGGTAACCACAGCGGGATTTGAGGATGTTCTCGAAATAGGCCGGCAGGCTCGAACGAAGCTCTACGATTTTTTTGTGGAGAAGCCGGAACCTCTGGTTCGAGCCAGCGACCGCATCGGCGCGACCGAACGGCTGGCGTGGGATGGAACGGTTGTCGAGGGATTGTCCAAGCAAGAAGTGGAACGCATCTTGCGAATCATCCGCCGCGGCAGACCCGATGCCGTTGCCGTTTGTTTCCTTTTCTCCTTTCGGAATCCGCAACATGAGAGAAAGCTCGCCGAGCGTCTTCGCAGGGCTGGATATCTTGTCTCGGTTTCTCATGAAATCCTGCCCGAATTCCGCGAGTACGAGCGCACCTCCGCGACGGTGATCAACGCCTACCTCGCGCCGGTGATGAGCGGTTACTTACGTGGTACGCAAAATCGCGTGCGCGCGGCGTGGTACAGCGGTCCGCGGCCCAGAACGGCAACTACTCATTTGCGGGTGCAGGTGATGCAGTCCAACGGCGGAATTATTTCCGCGGAGCGAGCCGCGCGCGAGCCAGTGACGACGATTTTGTCGGGACCCGCGGGCGGAGTCACCGGCGCAGTGTATGCCGCCAAACTGGCGGGAATCGACAGAGTAATCACCTTCGATATGGGTGGAACGTCGACCGATGTCGCGCTGCTGTCGGGGGAATTGCGGACGACGAGCGAGGCGATGGCTGCGGGATTGCCGGTCGCTGTGCCGATGCTGGAGATTCACACCGTGGGCGCGGGCGGCGGATCACTTGCGCGATTCGATCGGGGCGGAGCGTTGCGTGTAGGACCGGAGAGTGCGGGCGCTGAGCCGGGGCCGATCTGCTACGGTCGAGGCGAGCGCGCCACGGTGACTGACGCGCACGCGGTGCTCGGACATTTCGAAGCAAGCGGATTGCTGGGTGGAAGCTTTACGCTCGATGTCCCGCGCGCGCGTCACTTCATGGACAAAACGCGCGGCGCATTTCGCAGCGTCGAAAATTTCGCGGAGGGAATTCTCGCGGTGGCGAACGCCGTGATGGAGAAAGCGATCCGTGTCATTTCCGTCGAGCGCGGGCATGATCCGCACGACTACACGATGGTGGCGTTCGGCGGCGCTGGAGGCCTCCACGCCTGCGCTTTGGCGTCGGCACTGGAAATGCGCGGCGTGCTGCTCCCGAACTTCCCCGGCGCACTGTCGGCACTGGGAATCCTGCGCGCGGATGTTGTGCGCGAGTTTTCACGCACGGTGCTATTTGCCATACGCGGCGTGAATGGTCTTCCAGTCGAATTACGCCGATTATTCAGTCACCTGGAGATCGATGGAAATCGAACGCTGCGGCAGGAGGGATTTCTGCCGTCTAAAATTCGCATCGAGCTGCGCCTGGATATGCGCTACACGGGGCAAGCGTATGAATTGAGCGTACCGGCGGACGGTGACTTCGTGAGCGCATTCCATCGCGCGCATGAGCAGCGTTATGGCTACCATGACGCTAAGCGCGCCGTGGAAATCGTGAACTTGCGCGTGCGCGCGACCGGAATTACGGACAAGCCTCGCATCGAAAAGATTGCTAGGGTTGCGAGTACCGAGAAAATGCGGCGCGCGGCGTCCCTCGACTGCGTTATCGATGGAAAGCGGCTAACCGCCGCACTGATCGATCGCGAACAATTGCGAAGGGGCGACTCTTTCGCAGGCCCCGCGGTAATTTCGGAATACAGCGCGACAACGTTGGTTCCGGCCGGTTGGCGAGCGCAAGTCGATGCGTACGGCCAGATCCTGCTGACCAAGCCAGGAAAGTCGAGGACTCATGCGCACAAGAATTAATCGAGGTGCTCGCAAACGTGCGTCGCGCGCGGCGAAAGCCGATCCGACGCGCCTCGAAATATTCAAGAACATTTTCCACTCGGTGGCCGAAGAAATGGGAGCCGCGCTTCGTCGCTCGGCTTTTTCGCCGAACATCAAGGAGCGCCGCGACTATTCCTGCGCGGTTTATGATGCCGACGGGCAAGTCCTGGCGATGGGCGATCACATGCCCGTTCATCTTGGCTCTATGCCCGCTTCCGTCTCGGCGGTACGAGCGGCGTTTGCTTTGCATGCCGGCGATATCGCCCTGCTGAACGACCCGTTCGCCGGCGGCACGCACTTGCCCGATCTGACGATGGTCATGCCGATATTTTTGCCGAAGAACCGGCGTCCCTCGTTCTATGTAGCTAATCGCGCGCATCATGCCGACGTCGGCGGGGCGCTCGCGGGGTCAATGGGCCCTGCCCGCGAAATTTTTCAGGAAGGGTTGCGCATTCCGCCGGTCAAGATTTTGCGTCGCGGCGAGGTCAATCAAGATGTCATGGCTCTGCTGCTCACTAACGTGCGCACGCCGGGAGAACGCGAAGGCGACCTGGCCGCGCAAATCGCCGCGTGCCGCACCGGTGAACGCAGACTCCTCGAAATTGCGCAGAAATATGGCGAGCGGGAAGTCAGCACCTACGGCAAACATCTCCTCGATTATTCGGCCGCCATGATGCGCGCCGCCCTTCGAGAACTGCGCGCGGGCACCTACACAGCCGATGATTTCCTGGACGACGACGGGGTTGGCGACGAGCCGCTCCGAATTCGGGTGCGCCTCCGCATCGCCGCCGATCATGCCGAAGTCGACTTCACCGGCTCCTCCCCGCAATGCGCCGGCAACGTGAACGCCGTAGAAGCAATCGCTATATCCGCTGTCTATTACGTCTTCCGATGCCTGCTGTCAGAGGACGTCCCCGCTACCTCTGGGCTAATGGGGCCAATTCGGGTAATTACTCCGGCCGGGACCATTGTGAATGCCCGTCCGCCAGCCGCGGTTGCTGGGGGCAACGTCGAGACTTCGCAGCGTATGGTAGACACGCTGCTGCGAGCCCTCGCCAAGGCAGCGCCCCAGAGAATTCCCGCCGCAAGCCAAGGCACCATGAATAATCTGACGCTGGGCGGAAAGGATCCGCGCCACTCCGGCGCCGCCTTTGCCTATTACGAAACGATCGCGGGAGGCATGGGCGCTCGTCCAAATAAAGATGGTGCGTCCGCCATCCATACGCACATGACCAACTCGTGGAATACGCCCATTGAAGTCTTCGAGCAGGTTTACCCGGTGCGACTCTGCCAGTATTCCATTCGCCGCAATTCGGGCGGCAAAGGCCGGTTCCGAGGAGGCGACGGTATTGTCCGCGAAATCGAACTCCTTGCAGACACCCAGGTCGGCCTTCTTTGCGACCGCCGAAAGCGCGGTCCCTATGGCTTGGCTGGCGCTGAAGACGGGAAACCCGGCAAGAATGCAATCGTGCTCTCCGGTAAAATCAAAGAGCTCCCTGGCAAGTGCGCATTCTTTGCCGACGCAGGAAGCATATTGCGAATTGAAACTCCGGGCGGGGGCGGCTGGGGCGCCAGCACCGGGCGCAGGGAAAAAAGCGGACGGAAGAAACCTGCATAAGAGTTTCGCCGCTTCCGGCAAAGAGCCCGGCTTGGGCGAGGGGTGACCCGTGGCCTGTGGACAATCTCGGCTCGGTGTCGATCCCGTTAGCCAAGTACTTCCCTCAAGCACCGAAACGTCGATGCGACCCGTTTATTGCCGTGAAGGCATTCCGTGTGCCCAGAATACCTGGCGATCTGGCGCGAAGAGTCTCCTCCAACCTGCTTGTTTCAAACGCGCGGGCGAAGATGCAAAATGAAGTTGCCATGTTAAATCTTAAGGGCTTCCGGCGTCCTCTCCCAGGGACGCAGCCGAACCATTTACATCCACCTTATGTTTCGTCGGTCAAGCGGGCACCGACCAAGCCACTGGTGGCGATTCCGCAAACGCTTTCCGAAATTACCGGGCCAATGTTCGGGAGCGAGCGCGTCGACGTGAAGGCGTTCGACTTGACCAAGCAGCATTCGGGTGAGCCGCTGGGAGAGCGCATTGTCGTGAGCGGCCGAGTGATCGACGAAGACGGAAGGCCGGTACGGCATACGCTCGTCGAAGTCTGGCAGTGCAATGCTGCTGGACGATATCGGCACAAAGTCGACGTACACGACGCCCCGCTCGATCCGAATTTTACCGGCTGCGGGCATACCCTGACAGATTCGGAAGGACGATACCGGTTTGTGACCATCCGGCCTGGAGCGTATCCGTGGAAAAATCACGACAACGCCTGGCGACCAGCGCATATTCATTTTTCAGTGTTTGGCCCGGCGTTTGCCACCCGGCTGGTCACGCAAATGTATTTTCCGGGAGATGCATTAATCCCATTTGATCCCATCTTCAATTGCACCGCCGATGAAGCGGCCCGGAAGCGTTTGATTTCCGAGTTCGATTGGAAGACCACCATCCCAGAACAGGCCCTTGGATTTCAGTTCGATCTTGTTCTCGCGGGCCGGGAAGCGACGCCGTGGGAACCTCCGCGGCAAGGAGGAAAGTGAATGAGTCTTCACGCGACACCCTCTCAGACCGTCGGGCCTTTTTTTTCGATCGGCTGCGACCGGATGATAGCAACCGACCTCACTAGATGCGGTGTGTCGGGCCAGCGCATCGAAGTCACCGGATGCCTGACCGATGGTGATGGAATCAGCGTACCGGATGCGATGTTAGAGATCTGGCAGGCGAATAATGCGGGGAAATACGCGCACCCCGAAGACACGCAAGACAAGGCCATCGAACCGGCATTCCAGGGATTTGGAAGGATCCCTACCGACGCAAATGGCGCATTTCGTTTTGCCACCATCAAACCGGGGTCCGTGCCCGGGCCGAACGGGAAGCAACAAGCCCCCCACATCGTTGTCTCGATCTTCATGCGAGGGCTGCTGCGGCGCCTGGTGACCCGCATTTATTTCCCGGATGAAGCCGAAAATGACGAAGATTTCGTGCTCAATTTCGTCGAGCCTTCTCGACGCGGGACACTCGTTGCAAAAAGAATCGTCGGAGAACACAGCAAGCTGGAATGGAACGTCATTCTGCAGGGAGAAAACGAAACGGTTTTCTTCGACATCGGTCTTTGACGAAGAGCGAGTAGCGGAAGCTCCTCATCGGCGGGCACTGGGCGCGGTGTCGTTCAGTTCCAGATGCGACGAGCGGTCTCGACAACGAGCTGGAGTTTTGCCCACTGGCTCTCCTCGGTAATGAGATTGCCTTCGGCAGTGGACGCAAAGCCGCATTGGGGACTCAGGGCGAGATTCTCGATGGGCACGAAGCGCGAGGCTTCATCGACCCGCTTCGCCAGGTCGTCTGGAGCTTCCATCTGCGGAACCTTGGAGCTAACCAGACCGAGTACGACCGTCTTCCCCTTGGGAACGAAGCGCAGAGGCGCGAAGGTGCCGGAACGCTCATCGTCGTATTCAAGGAGGAAGCGGTCAACGTCGAGCGTGCCGAATAGCTTTTCCGCGATGGCGTCATAGCCGCCTTCCGCGTACCAGTGACTGCGATTATTACCGCGGCAGAGATGGATGGCCAGGGTGACGCCAGGTTTGCGGGCAGCCTTAAAACAAGCGTTGTCGGCGCGCAGAGCTTCGTCCAGCGCAGCGTCCGGGTGGACATACATTTCCGCCTTGATCCAGTCGCGCCATTTGGGATCCATGTAGTAGCTATAGCGGGGCGCGTCGATTTGGATGTACTGGACGCCTTGGGAGGACAGCTCCGCGAGATCCTTCTTCATAATGTCGACGATGGCCCAGAGCAGGGCGGAGTGATCCTTATAGATTTTCCCGGTCACGCCGTGCTTGAAAGAGATGGCCGGAAATTGCGTGGCGCTGGCAAGAGTAATCTTTGGAGCGACGGTGCAGTGGGACAGCAAGAACGGCACTTCGTGGCCGGTGAGGGGACGAACCTGGCGGAGCTCCTTAACGACGATGCCGGTGACGCTACTGACCTGGGCAACTTTCGTTTCGCCACCTTTCCAGGTACGCGCCGTGGAGTCGCCGAGGTCGAAGCCATCGACGGCGTCGGTAAAATCGCTCATGAAATTGCGGCGGCGCAATTCGCCATCGGTCGCCAGTTCGAAACCGAGTTCTTTCTGCTTGTCGATAACTCGCCGAATGTGGAGATCTTCGAGGCTCCGCAAACGGGCGGGATCAGACGACGCGTTCTTTCGAGCCTCCAACAGCTCCGGGGGCCGCAAAAAACTCCCTACGTGGTCGGCCCTGCATTGCGCTGGCATTTTTGTTGGTCAGTCCCGGTGGCCAAGGATGCTAGTTGACATCGGACTGCCGCGAGGTTCGGCGCGTCAACATCAATCCGCGATGAGGAAACAAAGTCGTGAGTGCCTGGGAAATATGGAGCGGCCTATCGGAATCGAACCGACACCTGAACCTTGGCAAGGTTCCGTACTACCACTATACTAAGGCCGCTCAACTTCAATTCTGTTTATAACACGGTGCTCCAGCAGCGACAAGTCCTGCCTCATCGTGCGTCCGCATAGATTCAACAGTAAACCACACGGGAAATTCGGTCAGGAGACCTGGCTGACGCGCGCTGATTTAACGACTGGCGACCGGCGTTGCCGCTCGGCAAAACGCGAGGCTTTGTCCTTGTCGGTGTACACGCGGCCGAACTTCTCGCCGTCCGCGTAATAAACGGTGACCAGCCAATGGTGATGTTTCCGCCGCCGATCCTTGCCGAAAGTACTCTTCTCTTTACTGGTCGATTTCTTCGTAGATAGTTTTGTCACAGTGATTTCCTGTACTGGAAGGTCAATGAGGCCACTATCGCAGGTTAATAAACCCTGCGCAAGTACCATGGCAAATAGTCACGTGAACTCTATCATAATGGAAACTCGGGACCACTAGAAATTCAGGCCCACGCCAAGAAAATTTCGCCCCGCCCGAGTGCATGTACGTTGCGATTCATCCCGAGGGCATCGTCGAACCACGGTCAATGCGGGTAGGAATCTGGTCGCCCGCCGTAAGGGCTGGACCAAGAGGTCGGGGATGGCTCCCCTGAAAAATTGTCTTAGTAACATTTGAATAATAGACGAGACCCCACGCCGCGAGATGGAACGCATCTAGACCGACAACAAAACTCGCGTACTGCGCCTTCGCCGGGAGTGCCCAGCGCCGCTCTTAAGGCGCCTGAGCCCAAGACAAGTGTCAACTTTTCGTCGACCCCGTTCCCGCAGAACCGGCCAAGTCCGAGACACAATATTTACACCCGTCTCACGACTCCTGGGCATCTAATTGAGAGGCAAACGAGTTCGGTGGCAGCCGGCCAGAAAGTTGCAGTCCATGAAACTTTTGCCGAATTCTTACGTCTTTATAAGTGAGGAGAACGCTAAGCTAATGTGGCGGAGAAACAGAATGACCATGACTGTACATAAACAACCGCCTCTTCTGGAAGATCTCCGGAATCATTCCCCGGAGCAGATCACTGAACTACGTCTGCTCTTAAGCATGTGCGCGCCTTTGCGGGCGGATGCGCGGCGACCCGGATTTTTTGAAGTGGATGGCGACACGAACGTTTTTTATATCTTTAAATACCCCAGCGGAACGAAGGTGCTTCTCCTGGGAGTGTGGGAACGCGATCGCGTCGCGGAAATCGCGGCGTGCGCCTGCACTGCGGCGTAGTCCGCGCTTCCCTTCCTAAACGTTGACTTTTCCATAGCGCGCCGCGGCGACCCGCGGCGCGTTTTACTTTTTGTCCTCGTCCAACTTTAACGAAAGTGAATTGATGCAATAGCGTAGCCCTGTAGGACGCGGCCCGTCCTCGAAGACGTGCCCCAAGTGGGCCTCGCAGCGGCTACATTTCACCTCGGTGCGCGCCATTCCATGACTCGCGTCGGTCTCGGTCTCCACCGCAGCGTCTGCCGCAGGCGCGTAAAAGCTGGGCCAGCCAGACCCCGAATGATATTTTGTTTCCGACCGAAACAGTGGTTGGCCGCAACAAACGCACTTGTAGGTGCCCGGCGTGTCCGCATCTTCGTACTCCCCTGTAAAGGGTGGCTCGGTCCCCTTCAGGCGCGTCACATGATACTGATTTGGCGTGAGTTGTTTCTTCCACTCGGCGTCATTCTTGCGAACCTTCTCGTCCATCTTGGTCCTCCGCGCTGCCCGAAATCGTTCCAGATTGGTGCACTCTGCCTACAATATCTGATTCGCCGCACTACCTTGACGTTGTAACTTGGTGTGTCAACATGGATATAAGAAAGTGCCCACGAACAAACAAAGCGTGCCTGAAGAGGCTGAAAAGCAGTACGCCGAAAAACGGCGGAGCCGCCGGGCGAAGATTGCTCGGATGTTGCGAGTGCGCCCGTCGGACCCCAAAGATGACCATTTTGAAGACTTGCCGATCAGCATCAATGCGTCGAAGGAAGGAGTCCTGTTCAAGACCCGGCGGGCAACCTACTACCCCGGCATGCGCGTATTCGTGACCTTCCCGTACAGTTCCCCACACGACCCGATGAATTGCGAGTATGTGGCGCAAGTGGTGCGCGTTGACAAATTGCCGAACGAACGATTCGGCGTGGCGGTAAACCTCCTGATGACTGTCAACTACAGCGCGAGTAATCCCGGATCTTCGGGTCGAGCGTGAAATTGGCCTGAGTTTTCCCTGAGAGCTGCACCAAATCCACGAGTCGAAGGGGCACTCGCAAACAATCGATTGACACCCGCTGGGAGTTTCCTTATTCTGCATTTCGGAATGATCTTGCACGCTCATCGACACCATCATCATCACGGCCACATGCCGCGTCCGATGAGGTGTGCATAGCGATTCGCTAAACAAAGCACTCATCGGCCCGCTGGCGCAGGAAAGCCCAGCGGGTTTTTTGTTTTTACGATGGTAAATTGTCGGGACATCTCGAGGAGAAGACACGTGGACATTGCATTCGCGAAGGCGGGCGGCCTGGTTCCCGCGATCGTCCAGGATGACCAGACTGGAGACGTCTTGATGCTGGGTTTTATGAATGAAGACGCGCTTGCGGAGACGCGACGCACCAGCGAAGTGGTCTTCTACAGCCGGTCGCGAAATCGCCTCTGGAAGAAGGGCGAGTCAAGCGGGCACGTGTTGAAGGTGCGCGAGGTGCGCGTTGACTGCGACGCCGATGCCCTGCTGGTTCGAGTCGAGGCCATTGGGCCCGGCGTTTGCCACGAAGGCTATCGCAGCTGCTTTTTTCGGCGCATGGAAGACGACCGGAGCGCAAAAGTGATCGAGCAGCGAACATTCGACCCGGAGCACGTGTATGGACAGGAGAAAGAGCGATGAGCCGCCTGAAGCTGGGCATCCCCAAGGGCAGCTTGCAAGACGCGACCCTCGATTTATTAGCCCGGGCCGGGTGGAAGATCAGCGTTAGTTCGCGGAGTTACGTGCCATCGATCGACGACGTCGAGATCGAATGCCTGCTGGTGCGCGCGCAGGAGATGGCGCGTTACGTCGAAACCGGAGCGCTGGACGCGGGTATCACGGGTCACGACTGGGTCGTGGAAACGGGCTCGGCGGTCGACGAGTTGGCGGAACTCATTTACGCAAAGCAACGCTTGGCGCGCGTGCGTTGGGTGCTCGCGGTGCCGGAGGACTCAGACATCCACGAACCGCGTGACCTGGCGGGCAAGGTCATCGCCACGGAGGTGGTGCACATCACGGAAGCGTACCTGGCTGGCCACGGTGTCACCGCGCGAGTGGACTTCTCCTGGGGCGCCACGGAGGTCAAGGTTCCACAACTCGCGGACGCCATCGTCGAAGTCACCGAGACCGGATCTTCCCTCCGCGCCAACCGCCTGCGGATTATCGACACCGTTCTGGAATCGGCCACCGTGTTCATCATGAATCGCCAGGCCGCCGCCGATGCGTGGAAGCGCGAGAAAGCCGAAAATCTGATTTTGATGCTGCAAGGAGCGATTGCCGCGGCCACGAAGGTGGGCTTGCTCTTGAACGTTCGGCGCGATGATCTTCCGCGCGTGCTCGATGTTCTCCCTGCCCTGAAAAAACCTACCATTTCCACGCTCAGCGATCCGGAATGGGTGGCCGTAAATACGATCATTGAAGAAGCGGTGGTGCGGCAAATTCTGCCGAAGCTTAAAGCCGCAAACGCGCAAGGGATCGTCGAGTATCCCTTGAACAAGATCGTGCTGTGATGCGCATTCTGAAACTTACAGCGGCGGTCGAAAAGCGGCTCCTGCAGGCGCGACAGAATCGCGACATCGAGGCGGAACGTGTAGCAGCGCGCATCGTTGGCGACGTGCGGCGGCGCGGGGATTCGGCGCTGTTCGCCTGGACCAAGAAGCTCGATCGCGTCGATCTTCATGAGAGAAGGTGTCTGGATTACGCGCAGCGAAATTGCGGAAGCCGCTGCTGGCGTGGGTGCCGACTTCCTGCAGGCTGTCAAGCATGCGGTCCGCAACGTGAAGTGTGTCGCCGAGAAACAATTGCCACGGCCTTGGACGATCGAAGTTGAGCCGGGCGTGACCATCCGGCAGGTCGTGCGACCTATCGAAACCATCGGGTGCTACATTCCTGGTGGTCGTCACGCTCTTATATCGACGCTGGTGATGACCGCTGTGCCTGCAACGGTTGCAGCAGTGCGGCGAATCGTAATCGTTTGCCCCCGGCCTAATGCGGAAATGCTCGCGGCAGCCAAGCTGCTAGGAGTTACCGAGATTGCCAGGATTGGCGGTGCCCAAGCGATCGGCGCGTTGGCCTACGGAACGAAGAGTGTGCCGCAGGTGGAAAAAATCTTCGGGCCGGGTAATCGCTACGTGACCGCGGCCAAGCAGCTGGTCAGCAGCGATTGCGCGATTGATCTGCCGGCGGGGCCCACCGAGGCGATCGCTTTGGCTGCCGAGGGCAACCCCCAATGGATCGCGGCTGATCTGCTCGCACAAGCCGAGCATGCGCCGGATGCAGGCAGCTTCTTCGTCACCACGTCCAAGATTTTGGCGCGCGAGGTACAGGCAGCAGTCACAACCCAGTTGCAGCAGCTCGCAGAAACGAATCCCGCCCATATTTCGATTCAGCGAAGCGGCGCGATCGTTGTAGCGCGATCAATCGACGCGGCCTGCGATTTCGTCAACCGCTTCGCGCCAGAACACCTCAGCCTTCCTGGCAACGCCACCACTTTGTTGAAGAAGTGCGAAGCCGCCGGCACCGTTTTCGTCGGACCCTGGGCCGCGCAACCTTTGGGTGACTACGCCAGCGGCAGTAATCACGTGCTGCCGACGGGTGGGTGGGCGCGAAGACGTGGCGGGCTCAGTGCCGCCGACTTCGTGAAATGCATCAGCACGCAATCCATCACGCGAAGTGGTTTCAAGGCGCTCGCCGACGATGTGCAAACCCTAGCCCATGCGGAAGGCCTAGAAGCGCACGCAAAAGCGGTAGCCGTCAGGCCAGCAAATGTAGGGGCGCGCTTGAGCGCGTCCCTTTCAGACGAGGTACCCAAATGAATGTTCAATTGCCGGTACGCCAGGCGATCCTGGACCGCCGAACCTACGAACCACCCGGCGAGGGCCGCGCAAACAAGGTGCGTCTGGATTTCAACGAAAACACCGCAGGCTGCTCCCCCGCGGTCAAACGCGCATTGGCAAAACTCTCGCCGAAGCAACTCGCCATGTATCCCGAATACGAACGCGGAACAAAACGCCTCGCACGGCACTTCGGCGTCAAACCCGACGAACTCCTGCTCACAAATGGCGGCGACGATGCCCTCCGCCTATTCTTTGACGCTTTCGTGGACTCCGGCAGCAGCGTCGTGATCTGCGAGCCAACCTTTCCGATGTACCGCTACTGGGGAGAAGTTGCCGGAGCGAAGATCGAAGCATTGCGCTACGGTTCGGCGATGGAGTTTCCGCTCGAAAGCGTGTTGAACGCTCTGGGTGCGCCATCCTCGTGTCGTATTCATCTGCAATCCCAACAACCCGACAGGAACGCTGCTGTCGAAGGAGACGATCGAGACCATTTTGAAAGCGGCGACACGCACGGCTGTCGTTGTCGACGAAGCTTACGCCGAATTTTCGGCTGTGAGCACGATTAGCAAGATTCAGGAGTATCCTCAGCTCTTCGTTGCACGCACATTCTCAAAAGCCGCGGGACTTGCGGGCTTGCGGCTGGGCGCGGTGATTGCCTGCGCGGAATCGCTCTCGATTTTGCGCCGCGCCACGGCTCCCTTCCCGGTCAACGTCGCCGCGCTGGCCGCTGCCGAAGCGGCAGTAAGTGATCCGCAAACCATGAAACGCTATGTGCGCGATATCCTCCGCATGCGCACGTGGTTCGAGAAGGAATTGAAAAAGCTCGGTGTCAAGACCTATCCCAGCGCCGGCAATTTCCTGTTGGCGGATTTCGGCCCGGGCGGACCGGAAATGTGCCGGCGCCTAGAAGAAAAAGGGATCTTGTTGCGAGAACGCTCCAAGGAGATTGGCCCAGGTTTCGTGCGCGTCACCATCGGTACCAAAACTGAAATGGAGCACCTGCTGCGCCTGATCAAGCAAGTCAGATAAATTTTAGTGCGGGAGTTCGCTCTCGCTCTTTACAGCCCAAACAATGCCAAGAACCGCAAAGATTCATCGCAAAACCAACGAGACGGACATCCACATCCGTCTGAATCTCGACGGGCGAGGCACCTCGCAAGTCTCCTCCGGAATCCGCTTCCTTGACCACATGCTCGACCTCGTCGCCCGCCACGGCGCGTTCGACCTGACACTGAAAGCCAAAGGCGATCTCGATGTCGATCAGCATCACACCGTCGAAGACGCAGGCATCGCGCTTGGCGAGGCCGTGCTCAAGGCACTGGGAAACAAGCGCGGGATCCTGCGTGCCGGGTATTTTCTGATGCCCATGGACGAAACATTGGCCGCTGCAGCGGTCGATCTCGGGGGCCGCCCCTACTGTGTCTGCAGCGGAAAAATAAAAGCCACCCGCGTCGGTGATTTCCAAACCGAGCTGACCGAGGATTTTTTCCAAGGCTTCGCGCAAGCCGCGCGCGCCAACGTTCACCTGCGTGTCGTCTATGGACGCTCGTCGCACCACCAGGTCGAAGCTATGTTCAAAGCGTTCGCGCGCGCGTTGCGTTTCGCCGTGTCGCGCGACAAGCGATTGCGCAACGTTCTGCCGAGTACGAAGGGCCTGCTGTGAAAGTCGCGCTGATCGACTACGGTGCGGGCAACGTCGCCTCAGTCGAGCGCGCCCTGAACCGCCTGGGCACTGAATCAACAAGAGCGAGCACGCCGGAGTGTCTCGCAAACGCCGCAGCATTGGTTCTACCTGGAGTCGGCCACTTCGCCGCACTCATTCGAGCGCTGGATGAACGTGGCCTGCGCGTACCACTCTTGGAAGCTTTACAGCGCGGCGTGCCCTTTCTTGGGATTTGCCTGGGCTTGCAGGCGCTCTACGATTCCAGCGAGGAAGCGCCCGACCTCCGCGGCCTGCAGCTCCTTCCCGGAAAAATCCAGGCGCTTCCGGCAAACGTCAAGCTGCCCCACATGGGCTGGAACCAACTGAAGATGACAGGCCCTTCACGACTGCTCGACGGCATCCCACGCGACGCCCATTTCTATTTCGCACATTCGTACGCTGCAAAAGTCGAGAACCGCGGCGGTGATGAGGTCGCGACGTGCACGCATGGGTCGGAGTTCACGGCTGTTCTCGAGCGCGACAACATCAACGCCGTGCAATTCCATCCGGAAAAAAGTGGCGCGGCCGGCGCTCAGCTATTGCAGAATTTCCTGAGGCTCGCATCATGACGCTCGCCCATCGGATCATTCCCTGCCTGGATACCGATGGCGCTCGCGTCGTCAAGGGCGTGAACTTTGAAGGTTTGCGTGATGCCGGCGATCCCGTGGCGTTGGCTGCTCGCTACAACGCGGAAGGCGCCGACGAACTCGTCGTCCTGGACATCGCGGCCTCGCGCGACCGCAGGCCCACTTTCCTCGAAACAATCCGGCGTGTCGCCGCCGAACTCGCCATTCCTCTCACCGCGGGCGGTGGCATTCGCACCCTGGAGGATGCTCGTGCGGTGGTGCGCGCCGGCGCCGACAAAATTACCGTGAACACGGCCGCTGTCGGTCGGCCCAGCTTGCTCTCGGAACTCTCCGGCGAGTTCGGCGCGCAAGCCGTCGTGTTGGCTATCGATGCAAAGCGCGCAGGCGACCATTGGGAAGTCATGGTGCGCGGAGGCCGCGACGCCACCGGGCGTGATGCCATTGCGTGGGCGAAACAAGGAGTCTCGCTCGGAGCGGGAGAGATTCTCCTCACCTCCGTCGATCGCGATGGAACACAGCAAGGTTTCGACGTCCCCCTCACCGCGGCAATCTCACGCGCCGTCACCGTGCCGGTAATCGCGTCCGGCGGCGCAAAGCTGCCCGAACACTTCGCCCAAATCTTTACCGAAGGCGCGGCCGACGCGGCGCTCGCCGCATCCATTTTCCACGACAGCATCCAATCGATTCGCGAACTAAAGGAGTTTCTCGCTGCGAAGAACATCGAGGTCCGTCTCCCTTGCTGATCCCCTGCATCGATCTGCAAGGTGGTCAAGCGGTGCAGCTCGTGCACGGACGCCGCCGTGAACTGGCGGTCGCCGACGTCTTCGGCCAACTAGACAAATTTCGCGTCTACCCGTGGCTGCACATCATCGACCTCGACGCCGCCATGGGAAAGCCCGCAAATGACGACCTGGTGCGCCACCTGTGCGTTAAGGCCAACGCCAAGTACAAAATGAAAGTTCGCGTAGGCGGCGGAATCCGCAGCGTGGCGCGCGCGTCAACCATCGAGAATTGGGGCGCCGAGCAAATCATCATCGGCAGCGCGGCCTTCAGCGCCGGAAAAGTAAACGCGCGATTTCTGCGCCAACTGGTGAAGAAAATCAATCCGCGCCATATCGTGGTTGCGCTCGATACCGCAAAGGGCTGCATCGTAACCAACGCCTGGCGCCGCAAGCTGAAACTTCGTCCCGAGAGTGTCATGGCGGAACTCCAACCATTCTGTGCCGCATTCCTCTGCACGGACGTAGACCGCGAAGGCACGATGAGTGGCGCGAATCTGAGGTGGTTTCAAATGCTCCGCGGAGCGACCCCGCATCCGATCATCGCTGCCGGCGGGATTAAAACGCAACGAGAAATCAAAGCCCTGGAGAAGATCGGCATGGACGCCGCCGTAGGAATGGCTGTCTACAAAAATCGTCTGCGCTAAGCCAGCGTGTTTCGCAAGATATCTGCGAAACACGCGCTTCGATAAACCCAAAATCGTACGCTATCGTTACAACATCACGCACAATTAGCGCAAATAAGCATCCGTAACATACTGCTGCACCATGCGCTGCGTATTGAAAAACGATCCATTGATCGCAATCGCATGCTGCATCACCGCCAGATACCGGCTACGCTCCTTATAAAACATCGGCAAAATCACGCTCTCCAGCTTCCCGTACAGCGACTGCACCTCCGCCGCCCCATCGGTCGGCGTAGCAATGCCGGCGGACAACCGCGATTCCCCGATCGACCATCCGGTGACCCCTTCGATGTGCCCTTCCACCCACCACCCATCCAAAATACTCAAACTCGGCACACCATTCAGCGCCGCCTTCATTCCGCTGGTTCCCGACGCCTCCAACGGAAACTGTGGCGTGTTCAGCCACAAGTCCACGCCAGCGCTAATCTTCCCGCCCACCTCCATATTGTATTCGTCCAGAAAAACCACAGGCACGGCCTTGCGCAGCGCCTTCTTCGCCTGAAAAATATGGCGGATGATCTCTTTCCCACCGGTATCGTGCGGGTGCGCCTTGCCCGCATAAACAATCTGAAATTTCCCGGCACTCTTAGCGATCTGCCGCAACCTGTCGAGATCGGTCAAAATCAGGTCCGCCCGCTTGTACCCCGTAGCCCGCCGCGCAAATCCGATCGTGAATACATCCGGGTCAAGCGTCAGCCCAGTCTTCATCCGCACCGTCTCCAATAATGCGTGCTTCGCAATCAGATGCGAAGCCCAAAGCTCCTCCAGCGGCAAACCCAAAGCGCTCCGCAAACTGTAGTTGTCTTCCCGCCAGGACGAGATGCACCGATCAAAAAGTTCCTTGAATGCCGGCGAAGTCCAGGTCACCGCGTGCACGCCGTTGGTGATCGACTCCACCGGCACCTGCGGAAACATCTTCCGCGAGGTCTCCCCGTGCAACTTCGCCACGCCATTCACATAAGTGCTTAAGCTCAACGCCAGATACGTCATGTTCAGCGACGCCCCAGCCCGCGCCGCCTGCTGCATATCCGGAAAATCCTGCTCCGCCTGCAAAATCTGCTTCACCAGGTCCGCCGACGATGCATCTTTCACATCGAAAAACCCATTCTGATCGGGAAAAGCGCGCGTCAAATACTCCATCGGAAACCGATCGTGCCCCGCGGGCACCGGCGTATGCGTCGTAAAAATGCACTTGCGCCGCACCTTTTCGATGTCTTCCCCGCGAATTGAAGTCCGCCCAGCTTTCTCCGCCTCCTCACCCAACAACTCCAGCGCCAGCAGCGCCGCGTGACCTTCATTCATGTGGTAGCGCGTCAGCTCGATATACCCAAGCGCCCGCAACATGCGCACTCCGCCGATCCCCAGCAGCACCTCCTGGCACAACCGGTAATACGCGTCGCCTCCATAAAGCTGGCCCGTCAGCGCCCGGTCAGCCTCCTGGTTATCGGGCAAATCTGCATCCAGAAAGTACACCGGCACCTCAAAACCGCGCACGCCCCTCACGTCATACCGCCAAGCCCGCAACTCCACCCGCCGGTTCTCCAGCGGCACGCTCACCCGCACAGGCTCTTCCTGCAGAAAGTCCTCGACTCTCCACACCGAAGGCTCTTCGGTCTGTGTTCCGTCCTCCGCCAGCCGTTGAGTGAAGTACCCCTTGCGGTACAGCAGCGACACCGCCACCATTGGCAGCTTGATGTCCGCAGCCGCCCGCACGGTATCCCCCGCCAGCACGCCAAGTCCGCCGCTGTAACTCGGCATGGCGTTTTCCAGAGCAATTTCCATGGAAAAATACGCGACGATTCGCTTCGGCGAGCGAGCTAGCTTTGCCATGTCCCTCGAGACCCCGCGAGCCCGCACCAGGGCTCGCCACATCGGAAAATAACTCTACTCAAACACCTCATTGTCGGGGAATACCCCCCTGCACGCAAGCGACCTGCGCCCGCAAGTTGCTAACTTTGCGCGCTCAGAACTCGCGACTGGCTACAGCGCCAACTTGTTACATTTTCACCCATTGCCACCGGGGCCCCCGCCCCACGACGGAGGCTCCGCCCGTAACCGCAATGTTCACAGAAGCTTACTAGGCTCAGGCGGTGGCACGCGAACTGCTCCTCCCACTGCAGGTTTTTGAGTCGGACTCAAAGTCCAGAAGAATTACGGCCTTACGGAGACACGAATGATCTGCGGTTTAGCAAGGCAACACACAACTCTAGCTCGTGTTCGAGTACGAGGCTCGCGAGGCTTCACGCTTCTTGAACTCGTGCTGGTTGTAGCCGTCGGGATGATCCTCGCTGCCATGGCCGTTCCCGTAATTGGGAACACCATGCGCATTTACTCTATGCGCTCGGCCATCAGCTCGCTGACCGGAGCGATTTCCTCCAGCCGTTACCAAGCCATATTTCACGGCTGCAAATCACAGGTGGTCATTACAAAAGCTACTTACAGCTATCAGGTACAAAGCGAAGCCCCGGCGTTCGGCGGACAAGCATGCGCCGCGGCCTTCACAAACGTGGGCGGAGCAGTCCCGCTGATGGGCCGCGGCGTGGCGCTCAATGCGGATATCACGTTGACCTTCAGCCCGGGCGGCAGCGTCGTTAGCAACCCGGCCGCGGTACCTATCACTTTAACCCTGAGTTACCCGGGCTTCGTCGCTACGGTGCCCACAGAAACGATTACGGTGTCTACCTATGGAAACATCACAGTCGCTCCGTAAGCCGCGCGCGCAGCGCGGCTTTACTCTCATCGAAACCATGGTGGCGATTCTCGTCCTGACCATCGGCTTGGTCGGCACCGCCGCTCTCATGAGCCAGTCCGTCAATATGGGCGCGCACGCTCGCTTCGTAAGTACCGCGGCGCTTCTCGCTTCCGAGAAGATGGAAGATCTCGACCGCTTTCCCGACAACGACCCCAACCTCGCTGCTGGAGGAAGTCTCGGCGCCGACGTCGCTAATTATTCCGACTCTGTACAGATCTCGTCCAATAACGGCAACATCAACGAGACCACCGTTTCCGCCGGCACGACTACACTTTACACGCAGAAACCCGATGGCACCGTAGTCGTGACTCCGGGAGCCGGCCTCCCCGCCGCCACACCCGACTTGCTCACTTTCGACCGCCGCTGGCAAATTACCGCCAACCCGACCGTCGGCGGCCAGGTGATTACCGGCGCCGTCCAAATCACGGTTCTCGTAACGCTCACCAACAAAACTCTCAATCCCCCGGTTACGTTCCAGACCAGCTTGGTGCACCCATGAGAACTCACATACATTTTGGTAAGGCGAACGCTGACCCGAAACCTGCTTCTCGCGTTCTGCGTTCGGCCGGGTTCACGCTCATCGAGCTGATGATTGCCATGACCGTGTTTCTCGTCATCGGCGCCGCGGCCATGAGCTTATTCAAACAACACGCCGCGCTATTCAACGACCAGCAATATCAAATCGGCTTGAACGTCTCCTTGCGCAATGCGCTCTCGCAGATGGAAGCCGACGTCGTTAACGCCGGAACCGGCTGGTACAACGCCACTAGTAGCATCTCCAGTTGGCCGATCGGCATTACCGTCGTCAATAACACCTTGGGTGGCGCCGCCTGTCACGTCGCGGGTTCTTCCACCTACAATGCGCCTTGCTTCGATGCCCTGAACATCATTGCCCCTGACCCCACGACTCCCCCGGGCCAGGTCTACGTGGCGCCCGGCACTCCGGGCTGTGCTACACCCGCCTTAACCACCAGCGGTACGATGACCATCGCGCCTGTCGCTCCAGTAACCGCTGCGCAACTTGTCGCCGGTTTCACAAACGGTTCGCAAGTTCTTTTCATTCACGTGGGCACTTCCGGCACGCTTATGACTACCGCCATTCTCACTGCAAATGCCGCGGCCGCTGGAGCTAACGTTGCCCTTACCTACGGAGCCACCAACGCAAACGGAACCAACAACGCGGCTCCGGTGAATGACAGGCTTAATTTGACGTTGGCTGCCAACGTCGACCCGGTCCTCATTCCCACAACGTTGACCGACTCCTTTTGCAGCGGTAGCGACTGGGTCGTCAAAGTGGCACCCATTACCTACTCCGTGGACACCGCCATCGATCCCGCTGGTCCCACTCTTGTCCGCACCGAAAACGGCGTCGAAAACGCCATTGCCAGCCAAATCATCGGATTCAAAGTCGGCGCGGCCACCGTGGTCCTTAACGGCGCCGGCGCCGTGACCGGTTCCAGCGCAGCCTACTGCTACAACAGCGGTTCCACCACCGCTCCCTGTTACGACAATCAGTTCGACGAGGTTCGCTCCATCAGGATCTCCCTGATCGGCCGAACGCCGCCCAAGCTGTATTCCAACAGCAACGTCAATTCCACGACGCTCTTCACCAACACTTTCGACGGACAGCCCTACAAGATTCAAGCCCTGTCCATCATCGTCAACCCCCGCAATCTCAGCATGAATGACTGAGCGTGAAGCCCAGTACGAATTGAGGAGCAATATGAAAAACCGTACTCCCTTATCGAACAAAGTCCGATCATCCCGCTGGCAGAACCAGCAGGGCATCACCCTGGTCACGACCCTGTTGCTGCTGGTCTTGCTCATGGGTATGTCGCTCACGATGGTCTTGGCTGTCAGCTCGGAGTCGCTCATCAACGGCTATTATGGCCGCTATCGCGGCTCTTTCTACGCCGCGGACTCGGGGGTTGCCGCGGCACGCCAGCAGATAATGAATAACCTGTCAGCCGATATCCCCGCTGGCTTCAACCCGGCTACCGGTCCTATCGCCAATACCACCACCGCCGGGACCGCCGCCCAGACTGCCATCACCGCGGCGTTCGGTAACTTCACTCCGGTGAATACCGCCAATTCCTGGCAAGAACGATTTAAGATCACCAACGTCGTCGTTCCAGCACCGAACACCACCATCACCTGCACGCCAGTTGGGGGCACAACCAACAACTGTGCCGCTCCAGGCGCAACCGTTGCCTCCCCCGTTACTGGATACAAGTACTCTTTTCCTTACTCCGTGACGGTCATCGGCCAGTCGCAAGGCAGTGAAGTCGCCACTTTGGTCGATAGCGGCACCATCTTTCTGAACGCCAGCGTTACCGCCGCCAGCTATAACCAATCGTTCGCCGCTTGGGGCATGTTCATCGGCACCTACGCCCTTTGCAGCGGTGACCTCGTCCCTGGCACCATCACCGGGCCAGTCTTCACCAATGGTTCCTGGAATTTCTCCAATTCCGGCCCCTATACCTTTACCGACCCGGTCGGCCAGTCGGGCGCCCAAGCGGGTTGGGACAACGGCAGCTGCACCGCTTCCGCTACTCCCACAAATGGCATCCACCCGACGTTCACTGGCGGATTTAATGTCAGCCAGCCGTCTGTCTCGCTTCCTACGGACTCCTTCAACCAGGAGCAAGCCGTCCTCGATGGTATCGGCATTGCCAGCGTCAATCCTACAAACGCCCAGCTCAATGCCGTTCTCAAGAACGCTGCTGGCACCGCTTATCCCACCGGCGGCGCTGCCTCCGGTGTTTATGTGCCCTATACATCACGGATCTCCAGCCGTCAAGACCTTCACAGGCGGCGGCATTTTCGTCCAAGGCAATGCCACTATCAAACTTTCGCCGACGACCGGTCTCCACCACCTCCCAGATCTACACCATTGTCAAAATGGCGTGACGACAACGATCACCATCGATCCTGCCGCAGGCTCAGCAGGAACCACTACCATTAACACCGCGGGCTTGGGCACCCAGACCATCAACGGTGTCCCTCAGCAAATGTCTTCGTCCGGCCTTGCTGTGGGTGACGCCACCATGCTTTTCGTTAACGGCAACATCACCAGCCTTTCCGGTCCCGGACAAGGTCAAGCCGCTATTCAAAACGGCACCGCCCTTAGCATCGTCGCCTCCGGCAGCAACAACATCACCGTCACCGGCGACATTCTTTACAAAACAGAACCTGTCACCATGACCGGCACACCCACCAGCACCCCCCCAATCGACCAGCTGATTCCGGCTAACAATACCGGTCAGGTGCTCGGCCTCTTTACTGCGGGCGGCAACGTGTATCTCAACAACAGCCAGTCCAACGGCAACCTCGAGATCGACGCCTCCATCGCCACCATCTCAGCAACCGGTTCCGGAGCCATCGTTAACAACGGAGCCGGCATCAACACCCTGACCATCGTCGGTGGGCGTATTCAGAACACCATTCAGAACATCAACACCACCACGCGTAACGTTCTGTTCGACCGCAGGTTCCTGAGCGGCGGCTTCGCACCGCCCTGGTTCCCCTCAACCACCATCACCCCTGGGGCCGGTGTCGGCGGTACCGTCACGGCTACCTGGAAAGGCACGCAGTGGCTCAACCAGACCAACTATCAATAAATCGTGCGGAAGACCCCGCGTCGTAACCTGTGCCCTGGAAGCCCTCACTGACTCGAGCAGTGAGGGCTTTTTCGTTGCCGATCGTCATCACCACGGCGTCAGCAGCACCCCCGCCTCCCACTACCTCGTCCGCAACCCCTCCCTTCCCACTACCTCGTCCGCAACCCCTCCCTCCCTTGTAGGGGCGGGGCTTGCCCCGCCCGCCGATCCGACTCGGCAGCGCGTGTGCGCCCCACCGGCCACAGCTCACGCTCTCCCATTCACCCTCTTATATCTTTCAAAGTACACTCGGCGCATCTCCAGGCTTGCCGTCCACCCGCCGCCCGTTTCGATTCCGGTGCGTTGCGCACCGCCAGTTACGCTCTCCGCGCCTCCTCATCGTTCGAGTATCCCAATGACTTCAAGATTTCCGCGGTGTGCTCGCCGAGCAATGGCGGCGGCAAGCGATAGCTCACAGGCGTATCCGAAAACTTGATTGGGTTTGCGATGCTGCGCGCCATGCCCAGCGAGGGATGCTCGAGCTGCACGATCAGCCCGCGCGCTTGGGTCTGAGCGTCCCCCAAAGCTTCGGGCACACTATTGATCGGGGCGCTGGGAACCCCCGCGCTCGCAAATCTCTCCAACCAAACAGAAGCCGCCTCCTGATCAAATTTCCGCTGCAGCGTGGCGAGTAGTTCTGTGCGATTCGCCGTACGCAGCGCGTTGTTCACGAACCTCGGATCCGCGCCAAGTGTCGCTTCCGCGTCCAGGGCTTGCACGAATTTCCTCCACAATAGTTCGGTGCCAACGCCCACGACGAAGTACTTGCCATCGCCGGCTCGGAACATTTGATACGGCACGATGCTGGGATGGGCGTTTCCCCACCGCTGGGGTAACGCATTTGCGTTCAGGTAGTTGCTGCCTACATTTGCGAGCCAGGTCAGCTGCGCGTCGAACAAGCGCCATATCCAGGAACTGGCCGCGCCCAGTGCGTTCACGAGCAAACAGCGCGCGCCAGGATGCCCATCGCCGCATACATGCCGCAAGTCAAATCCGCGATGGCGATGGGATAGCGCATGGGTTCGCCGCCAGGTTCACCGGTGAAGGTCATCACGCCGGATTCGGCCTGAGCGAGGATGTCGTAGCCGGGGCGGCCCGATTTTGGGCCGGTCAGGCCGTAACCCGAGATGTTGCAATGGATCAAGCGCGGATATTTGGAATGCAGTGTTTCGGGATCGAGTGCCCGCTTTTGCAGAGAAGCCAGCGACGCCTGGTTGGAGATGAAGACGTCCGCCGTCGAGAGCAGTCGCTGGAGGATCTCGGCGTCGCGCGCATCGTCGTAATTCAGGGTAATGGATCGCTTGTTGCGATTGGCGGCCAGGAAATAGGCGGACTCGCTGCCGACGAACGGAGGACCCCAGCCGCGGGTCTGGTCCCCGGTGCCGGGGCGCTCCACCTTGATGACGTCGGCGCCGAAATCGCCAAGCAGCATGGCGCAGTAGGGGCCGGCAAGGGCCTCGGTAAGTTCAACAACGCGGATGGAATCGAGTACGGATGTCACCAGCGGATTATAACGAAGATGACTGCCGTGGTCCGGACTCGCCGGCACTCCCGCCGGGTTGCTAGCTTTTTCTTGTGTGGAGCGGAAATCCCATCCACCAGTTATCTCTTGAAAAATAATACCGAACGCCATAACAGTCGCCAGCTCCTGACCCTGTAGGGGCGGGGCTTGCCCCGCCCGGCGTCAACCCAGGTCACGCTCCCTAATACACTCCAAGTTTCCATCACGAAGCCGAGCCGGGGCGGCTGGCCCAGTCAGGTGTCTGGGTGCCTTCACGGTATCGATGGGCACCAGCCCCGGTTCCTTTTTGGCGCGTGGCGGCGGGTGGCTCACCCTTCATGCTCGAAGATGCCTTGGGTGGCCTACCCTTGCGGGTCTGGGTCTTGCAAGGGTGGGACATTCTTCGCTTTGCTTCTCTCCTTCTCTGTGTCTCTCCTCCCCTTATCAGTCCACGGGATCGATGCCAATCAATCCTGGTTCATCCTTGGCGTAGAACGAAAAACTGGGCGGGTGCCCCGGTCAGGATCGCTTGAGAAGTTTCTGGGGTGCCCCGTCCTCGGTTTGTGAGGGCGGGGCTTTTTTCTTCGCCTTTTGATCCGTCATAAATTCACGGTATCGATGGGCATCAGCCCCGGTTCACCCGTAAAGGTCATCACCTGTGTGAAGGGGAATCCCATCCACCAGTTATCCCTTGACAAATATTACCGATATGCTATAATATGATTTGAATCTCAGGTTCCCATCGCGAAGCGGAGCCAGCCCCCGGCCGGTTGGGCGTCGGGGCGTTATTTTCGAGCAGCGTGAGCCGATGAACTCGATAAGCGCAACCCCATTAGAATCAATACTTACGCAAGTGTTCATTCTAAACGACTTTAAATCACCTGGAATGAATACTTACAAAAAACCCAGGGGAGGGGAGTAACCCATCGATAACCTAGTCAAGGACGAAGTCCTCGCTTACAGTTCGCGCTGTTTCATTTGCGTGACCGCGAAATCGCAAGCTCGCGCCGTCAACGCCATGTACGTGAGCGACGGATTCACGCAAGCCGCCGAGGTCATGCAAGCGCCATCGGTCATGAACAGGTTCTTCACGTCATGCGTCTGGTTGTGTTCGTTCAGCACCGAAGTTTTCGGATCACGCCCCATGCGCGCCGTGCCCATTTCGTGGATGCCCAGTCCCGGCGACGACATATCCTGGTACACGCCGATCTCTCGCGCACCCGCAGCCGCAAGCATTTCGGCCGCCTGCACGGCAATGTCCTTCGACATGGCCTTCTCGTTGTCACCCCACTCGCAATGAATCGTCAGCGTGGGGATCCCCCAGGCATCGAGCTTTTCTTTGTTCAATCTCGGCATAGTTCGTGTGATACGGCAGGCACTCGCCGAAACCTCCCAGGCCCATGCGCCACGCACCGGGACCCTTCAGCGCATTCTTGAAATCGACGCCGATGCCCGCCATGGTCGCGCCGCGGCCCCAGTTTTCCCGGCTTCCGCCGCCCTGATAGCCGTATCCGCGAATGAATTCCTTCTGCTTGGTTTTCACATTGCGGAACCGCGGAACGTAAATTCCATTCGGACGGTTGCCGTGGGGCATTTTGTCTTCGTGCCCAGGCATGATCCCGCTCGCGCCCGCGCCCATGTGGTGATCCATCAAGTTGTGGCCGAGTTCCCCGCTGCTGTTGGCAAGGCCATTGGGAAATTCCGTGGTGGCGGAATTGAACAGGATGCGCGTGGACTCCAGCGTGGAGGCGCACAGGAAAAACACGCGAGCCTTGTACTCCGTGGTGGCCTTGGTCTGCGCATCGATCACCCGAACGCCGGTCACTTTCCGCGTGTTGGGATCGAAGACCAGGCTGTGCACTACGCTGTACGGCCGAATCGTGAATTTTCCGGTTTTCTGCGCCGCAGGCAGCGTCGAATTCAAGCTGCTGAAGTACGACGACGTGATGCAACCGCGATGACACACGCCGCAGTAGTGGCAGGCGGCGCGCCCTTTGTGCACTTGGGTGAGCACGGCAGATCGGCCGATCGTCAGGATGCGATCGTCGAAATTTTTCGCCAGCCCGTCGCGAAAAGCGAGTTCCGCGCAGTTCATTTCCATCGGCGGAAGAAACTTTCCGTCGGGCAATTGCGGCAAGCCTTCCGCCTGCCCGCTGATGCCGGCGAATTCTTCGACGTAGTCGTACCAAGGCGCGATGTCCGCATAGCGGATCGGCCAATCGACGGCAACGCCGTCTTTCAGATTCGCCTCAAAATCGAGATCGCTCCAGCGATAGCTCTGGCGCCCCCAGGTGATGGACTTTCCGCCAACCTGGCGGCCGCGAATCCATGAAAATTTTGAGCCGGGAACGTTGGTGTAGGGATTCTCGACGTCGCTGACGAAAAATTTGGAGGAGTACTCATCGCACGCGTAATAGACTTCGCGCTGTACCGGCTGCGTCTTCTGGCGTTTGTTGCGATCGTCCCAGTTGCGATACTTGAGTTCCCACACGGGAACGTGCTCGACGTAGTCCTGCTCGGAACGATGCTGCGCCCGGCTTCCAGAACCAGCGTGTTCAATCCCTTTTCCGTTGTCTTTCGCCGCCCAGCCGCCGGTGATTGCAGACCCCACAATGATCGCGTCGTATGTATTCGCTGGCATGTGTCTCCCTAAGCCTTTTTCTCGGCGGTCAACGGCACGCAACCATGGTAGGCGCCTGGAATAATTTGTAAGTTTTCCTCCTGCGTGAAACCAATTTCCGAGGTGTAGTAACCGTGGACGGTGATGCCCTTGAAGACGTCCAGAAATTGCCCTGGAGTTGCTTGTCGCGATCTTCGGGAATGGTGTTGCCGTGGCGCACCCTCGGTCGATTGGAGTGGGCGGCCATCGCGGCGTCGTCCATGGCACGCAGCAAGGTCGTCTGCTGATCCACCGAGGCGTCGACGAAATTCTTGCCGAACAGTTCGTTGCTTCGCTTATCGACCTTGGCGAGGCCGTCGAGAAACGCCTGCCGCTCCGTTTCGGTGGCCCAGTCGGTGAGAATCACGTCGATAAATTCGTTGACGCGCGCAGCCTTGGCGCCAGGAGTGTCGGTCACCGGAATGATCAAGTCGATCATGGTGACGACCAGAGCGTTTTGCTGGGGACTGAGCGTGCGGAGCTTATAACTTGAGCCGACTTGTGCTTGGGCTTCCTGAAGATGAGCCAGCAGACTTGGCGACAAGACAGGAAGGGCTGCCCCTGCCGCAAGCAGTCTTAGAACCTCACGACGCTGCATGATTTCCCCCTGGACGACGTGGTCCCCGGTAAACGCATACTTTAGCAGACGTCCCGGAACGCGTTTGCGTTTCCAGGTGGGCACGGTCGATGACCAGAATACTACCGCATCTCCCGGCCATCCCGCAGCGATTGTTGCCATTCAGGTAGCGCTCGTGCGGATTTCGGTACGGTCCGATCGCGCTACCCGCGGTCGCAGTCAAAATCCAAAGACCGGAGCGAATATGCTTCGCAGACACCCTAGCGAAAGGGTGTCTTGCTCTCTTAGCGCTGAGGCTAGAGGCCAGGCCATCTCATAAATGGCCGAGACAGGAAGAGAAGAATTTCCTCAGGGGCTTAAGCCCGATCTTGCGTGTCTTTAAATGTCGGAGCTCCCTTCGTGCCTCAGGGCAAGAACGCTCCGATCCCCTGAGATGCATTTATGAGATAGCTACATAGCTTCTAGTCATATCGCAATGCGCTGATGGGATCGATGCGCGTGGCGCGGCGAGCAGGCAGATACGCAGCGGCAAGCGCAATCACAAGAAAGAGCGAGGCGACGGCAGCGAAGATGGAAAAGTCGAGGCTCACGACGCCGAAGATCAGGCTGGCCATTGCGCGACCAACCGCCACGGAAATAGGCAGAGCGATGGCCAGCCCGATTGTTGTGAGCTTTAACGCTTGGCCGAGAACCAGTTTCAGCAAGGTACCTGCTGTCGCGCCTAAGGCCAAGCGAACTCCAATTTCGCGCGTGCGTTGCGCGACGCTCTCGGAAAGTATGCCGTAGACGCCCAGGACGGAGAGGGCGAGAGCTACAAACCCAAATACGCTCATGAGAATTCCCATGATGCGGACAATGGCGATGGACTCCGCGACTTCCTGTTCCAGCGTGTTAATTCCCCGCAGAGCGATCTGCGGATCGATGCGCAGGACGATGTCTCGCACGGAGGAAACCTGGGCGGCGGGATGAGCGGCGCGCAGCAGCAGAGTCATGGCGCGCTCAGGAGCCTGGAGGAAAGGCTGATAGATAACCGGGCGATTGAACAGAGTTCCACCAGTTCTGGCGAACGTCACCCACGATGCCGACGATCGCAAGCGATGGCGAGTTGGAATCCGCGAGACCCAGCTTCACGACGTGACCGATGGCGTCACCGTTGGGCCAGTATCGCGCGGCAGTGCTGCGGCTGATGACCACGACACCCGGAGCATCTGCGGCATCGGAATCTGCAAAGAGACGGCCACTAATGAGTGGAATGCGAAGAGTGGCGAAAAACATGGGGCTGGCGATTTGCAGGTCGGCCTGAGGTAGCTCATCGGCCTTGAGCGGACCGCGATTATCGATGGTGAACGTGGTGGTGTCGTTGTCCACGTTGCTTGCGGGCGGATTGGTGATAAGACTTGTGGAGTCCGCTTGAGGCAACGCGTCGACATCATGCAGTACCCGCTGATAGAACTGCGAAATCTTCGCGTGGTCGTTGTAGATAGTTTCCGGCAATGCGATCTCAAAGCGCATCACCCTGGCTGGTTGGAATCCGGCGTAGACATTGGCGAGCCGCGCGAAGCCCTGAATGGTTGATCCCGCGCAGATCAAGAGAACCAGCGCGAAGATCACCTGGGTGACGACGAGAGCACGGCGAAGTCTTCCCTTTGTTCGCGAGACGGACACCGCTCCGGTTTCCTTGAGAGTCTTGTTGAGATCGACATGGCTGCCGTGCAAGACCGTGCAGATGAGTCCGAAAAGGATCCCTACGACTACGGCGAGAAAAATCGTGAAACCCAACACCGATGAATCCACGCGAATACCATCCCAGCCCGGAACCCACTTGGTCCAGGAAACCGGGATGCTGGTGCGCAGGGCGTTTACGCTCCAGAACGAGACGAAAATGGCGATGGCACCGCCAATGGCGGCGAGCGCGATCGTTTCGCAGATAAACAATTGCGCCAGGCGAGCGCGTCCGGCGCCCAGCGCAGTGCGAAGAGCAAGTTCGCGCTGACGGCCGATCATGCGAGCGAATACAAGATTCGTGAGATTGGCGCATGCCAGGAGCAAGACGAGTCCCGAAGCGGCCTGAAGAAGCAGGAATAGAGGAAGGGTGAACTCGTAAAGCTCCTTGCGAAGTGGGAGAGATTCGCGGACCGGTTGGAGTTGGTTTTTGGGTAGATTTTCTGAAGCTTGAGAGTCACACCGGTAAGCGAGTCGCGAGCCTGAGAAAGTCTGACCCCCGGCTTGAGACGTGCGAGGGCTTCCAAGAGAGATTCGCGCGGTCGAATTGTTCCGCGGGAGAGAGCGCAAGCGGGACCCAGAGTTCCACGGGGACGGATAGTCAAAGTCCGATGGCATGATTCCGACGATCGTGTAGGGACGGCCGTTGAGTTGAATCGCTTTGCCGAGAGTGTGGGGATCCGCGCCGAAGCGGCGCTGCCAGAGCCCGTGACTGATGACCACGACCTGGTCGAATCCAGGCTGCTGTTCGGTAGCGGAAAAAAGCCGGCCTTGCAGCGGAAGGACACCGAGAACATCAAAGAAATTCGCAGAAACGCGGCAGCCGAGAATGGCTTGTACGCCGCCGTCCAAGGTGGAATTGAAACTTTTGTCGACGTATGTGGCCATGACTCAAACTGGTCGGTACCGGCACGCATGTCTTCGGCGTCACCTGGAGCGAGATCGCGAGCATCGAAACTCGTGTCTGTGCCGCGATCTTCCCAGACGCGAACGAGCGTATCGAGCGAGCGGAATTTGTAGGGATGGAGCAGCAGAGCGTTGACCATGCTGAAGATGGCAGTGTTGGCGCCGATGCCGAGAGCGAGGGTAAGGATGCTGATGACGGCGAATCCCAGGACTTTTACGGAGCGCGCGAAGGGCGCAACGCAGATCGGCGGCGAGAGGCTCGATGCGGGCTACCCCGCGTTGGTCGCGGCAGTCCTCTTTGTATTGCTCCGCTCCGCCGAACTCACGCAGGGCAGCATGACGAGCCTCGGCCGGGTCCATGCCTCCAGCGATGTTCTCGGCAATCTGACGCTCCAGATGAAAACGCAGCTCGTAATCAAGTGCCTGCTCCACAGCATCCCTGCGGAAAATAGAACGTAAACGGTGAGAGGTACGAGCCCACCAGCGCATAAGAGTTCCTCCCGGAGCGATAGGTATGCGGTCCGCCCCGCTAGGCAGTATTCAAGACCAACCCGATGGCCTTGGAGAGCCGATCCCAACTCGCTTGTTCCTGCTGGAGATATTTCTTCCCTGCTTTCGTAAGCGAGTAATACTTTGCGCGCCGATTGTTTTCGGATTCTCCCCACTCTGAGGAAATCCATCCTTGCTGCTCCAAACGATGAAGTGCAGGGTAAAGCGCGCCCTGGTTGACTTGAAGAACATCGCGCGAAATCTGGCGAATGCGTTGCGCGATAGCCCAGCCATGGAGAGGCTCGAGGGCGATGGTCTTGAGAATGAGTAAGTCGAGTGTGCCTTGAACGAGGCCAGTAGGCTTGGTCATGTGCTTCCTGTCAGTTACTGACAGGAAGCATACCGCCGCTCCATTCGAGAATCAAGGCCCGTTTGAGGGGCCATATCTCTACTCGTAGTCGTTGGTGGGCGCAACGTCAGCCGGCGTGAGCCTATACGTTCGCGCAGCTTTGTCGACGCGGGACTATTGGGAGCTACGCGAGTTTCGGTGCAGGAGGGCAGCCCCGTCGCCACTCCGTCGGGGGAGCGCCCGTGAGGGTGCGAATCCATCTGGTCATATGGGCTTGATCGGCGAAGCCGGTTTCGGCGGCGATGGTGGAGAGACGGTCGGAACCTTGCGTGATTCGAACCCAGGCTACGCGTGCGCGTAATTCGGCCCGAAAAACCTTCGCCAGGACGCCATAGGCGGCCGCGAATCCTCGCGAAACTGTTTCTGGAGTCAACCGTTGGCGTCGGCCCAGGCGCCAATGGGCGTCGAGGTTTGCAGGCCAGATTGGCCGCGAGGAGATCGGGCCAGTCGTTTCTTTGTCCCGGCGAGGGGCTGGCCGGTTCTTTAAGTTCGCTCAGAAAAACGCTCGCGGCGTGTACATCTTTTTCAGCCGTGCGCGCTAGAGCATCCACCTGGTCCACCCGATAAAGGCCGCCAGCACCATAGGCGTCCGGCCAGTAGAGGCGGATCAGCTTTACGCGAGCAGAAACCATTTCGTTTGCGTGGCAGTCAAGCGCGGGGTGGATCAACATCACCCGTGGAGGCGTACAGGCGCCCAATGTAGCCCGATTCCTGGAAGCGGCCCGCCAGCACCACCGTGGCATACGCGCGCAGGTGACGGTGCCGCGGCAGGGTATTTTTGGCGGGCAGGGTCTCTATCCCTGGCGTTATGCTGCGAAATCGGGGCCTCTCGTTGAGTGATCGCACACTTCACTGTAAGGCGAGATCGCGACCGAGGGCAACGGTTTCGCTGCGTCAGGTCAAATAAATTCAAGAACATCGTAAGCGATGTCGATTCATTCTTCGCTGATACCGCGGAGTAGGTTCTGTGTTTGAGAGAGGACGGGCCAATGACGGTGATCAGCCGACGGTCCTTCATCGAATTGGGATCGCACTCGGTGCGACGGCCGCTTGGGGACGCCCATTGCGACGCGATCCAAATTGACGTGGCGCGAACACCGCGATCTTTATCCGGAGGGTGTAGCGTCCGGCGACCCCGATAGCGGCAGTGTTCTGCTGTGGACTCGACGCGCTCCGGAGTGGTCCCGCCGCGAAGAAAAGTTGAATGTGGAAGTTGCAGAGGACGAATCCTTTCAACGCGTAGTGGCCACCGCGGAAACGCCGGTCTCTGCAGCTCCGACTGGACCTGTCGCGTGCTGGTTGGAGGATTGAAGCCTGCGCACTCTATTGGTACCGCTTCACCGACGGCGAAGGCAAGGAAGCCGCATCGGCCGCACCATCACCGCGCCGGCGGATGACGATCGCAGGCCGGTGCGCTTCGCGTTTGTCAGTTGCCAGAATGCCAACGATGGCGCGCAAAACGCTTACCGGAGGATGATCTTCGAGGATGAGCGGGCGGCGGAAGCGGAGCGGCTCGGTTTCGTTCTGCACCTCGGCGACTTCATTTACGAAATCGTCTGGTATCCAGAAGATCGGCCGCAGGGAATGTACGATCGGCGATTACGAGACATCGTCCGCTATGAGCACGGCGAAAAGATTCGAGATTTTCACATTCCCACGGACGTCGATGATTATCGCGCCATCTATCGCGCCTATCTGCACGATCCGGATCTTCAGGACGCCCGCGCGCGCTGGCCATTCGTCAATATGTGGGACAACCACGAATTCAGCTGGCTTGGCTGGCAGTCCTTTCAGAAATTTGATGGAAAGACCCGGCCCGCGCAGACTCGGAAGGTGGCGGCCAACCAGGCGTTTTTTGAGTATCAGCCGGCGCGGATTTCGAAGCCGAGCGGGACGTCACTTGATCGCTTTGATCCGCCGCGGTGGTGACGCGCCGGTCACACGCTTCGACGAGCATGGCCTTGGGCAGGAGCCGAATAATTTTGCCGCCATCGGCAGTCTCAAAGGTTATCGGGCTTTGCGATGGGGCCGCAACGTAGAGCTGATCGTCACCGATCAACGCAGCTATCGCTCGGAGGAACCGACGGACCGGCCCGAAGCCAAACCTCTTTCGAGCGATGATTTCCCGGAATTGATTCCGCAGGAGGCCATGGAGATTCTGGACGCCGGGCGGCCTACAATGGCGGCCATCCGCCAGCGTCGATTCGTTTTGGCAGCGTGGAAATCGCGAATTTTTGCAAAGATCGGCCTGCCGCAGACCATTCTTGGAGCCGAGCAAAAGGCCTGGTTTCTGGAGCGCTTGCGGACGTTCGCAAGCCACCTGGAAAATTTGGGGTAACACGACCGCCACACTGGACATGCGCGCCGATCCGCAAAATCTGCCGCCGGGATAACCAAGCCCTGGCCGGGGGCAGGTTATGCCGGCTTCGCTGGAGGAGACCACAGCACGGCATACGTGGAGCGCGGCGAAATCTATGATTTCGTGAGGGACCACGGAATCACGGGTTCGCCACCGTGGCCGGAGACCGTCACAGCTTTTGGGCGGGCTTGGCCGCGAAATCTCTCCCGCCGAAACCGTTTGCGCCAGTGGGAATCGCTTTTGTTACCGGTTCGATTTCTGCTCCGGGATGGTCGAGGCGCACGAATACCGTTTGCCAAACCATCCGCTACGATCGCTTTTCTGGGACAAGCACCTAGCGATAAAGACCCCAACCGACGATAAACATGTTGCTTCGACACGGAGTAAGGGCGTGTCTGGAATATGCGCGGAGCGGCGACATTGCCAAGGCGCGGGCTTTATCTAACCCAGACCTATCGCCGCACGTTGCTTTCGTAGATATGGGCGGTCACGGTTACTCGATTGTGCAGGCTACGAATGAAGCCCTGGAAACCGAATTCGTATGTATCCCTCGACCGGTCGAGCGCAGTACGGGTCAGGACGGAGGAGAGCTAAAGTATCGAGCCAAATTTCGCGCTCGGCTGTGGTCAAGGGGAAAGCGCCTCGACTCGAAATGCAGATGGTGGATGGCGATCCGGATTCTCGGTCTGAAGGCGGCTAGCGCAGGGGTGGCACGCCAGTCAGAAGCTAGCTAAGAGACGGCGAGGACCAGCAGGGTGGCGTCGTCCTGCCAGTGGCCGCGGCAGAATGCGCCGGCGGCTTCCAGTATTTTGGCTTGAATTTCGTTGGCGGTGGATGCCGCGTTTTCCTGTAGCAGTTGAACCAGGCGTTCCTCTCCGAATTCCTCGTCCTGCGCGTCGATTGCTTCGGTGACGCCATCGGTGAACAGAATCGCCGCGATCGCCGGGTTCCAAGTGAGCGTCCCCAGACTGAAGGATTGATTTGGAAAAACGCCGAAGACGGCGCCGCCTTCGGTAAGGCGATGATAAGAGCCATCCTGGTGCAAAATGATGGGGGGATTGTGGCCCGCGTTCGTGTATCGCAGGGTGCGCGATGGGCCGTCCAGCACTGCGTAGAAAAAGGTAATAAACCGATCGCTGGCAATGTTTCGGCAGAGCAATGTATTCAAGCGGCCGCACAATACATCCGGCGACAAGTCCGCTGAAGCGAAACCGCGGACCGCTGCTTGCAAATTCGACATCAGCAGCGCGGCGGGCATTCCCTTTCCGGCCACGTCGGCAATGCACAACCCCAGCATGTGTTGGCTCGAAGGAAAGCACATCGAAATAATCCCCACCGACGATCCGCGCCGACTGCCAGGCGCTGGCTAACTCGTAGCCCGGAAATTGCGGAAGTTCTTTCGGGAGGAACCCTTCTTGAATCGATCGCGCCTCATTGATTTCTTGCTCATGCTTATGCAGCTGGGACGCGACTTCTTTGTCCGCTTGCCTCTGGCGCACGGTGCTGCGCGCCAGTTCCTTGCGTTCGCGACCCAGATTTACCTGCTTTTGTAGACTTTCGAGAAGCTTCGTGTTGGTCCATGGCTTTTCGACAAAATCTGTGACGCCGTGCTGCATGGCCTCAACGGCTATGCCGACCGTGGCCCAACCAGTCATAACGATGATCGGCGGCACCCCTTCGATGGCCTTCAGTTGTTCGAGCAGGTCAAGCCCCTCGCGGCCTGAGGTGGTGTCTCGCGCGTAATTTAAATCCATCAAGATGAGATCGAACTCATGCTGTGCGATTGTTTCCAGCAACTCGGCAGGTGAGGAAACTTCTTCGGTGGAATATCCATGCGCTTTCAGGAGCAGGTGCAAAGCGCGCACCACGTCCTGTTGATCGTCCGCGATGAGGATTCGGGTATGCATCGTTTTGACTTGCCTGGAAACCTCGGTCGCCGCTGCCGCCATAACCGCGGCCTCCCTCCGGCCGCCCTTTACTTCACCGGCTAAGGAAGCCATGGCAGGCGGCGTTCCAATCTTACTGTGCGCGTAAGCTCCTGTTTTGATGAAACTTGCATGGGTGGGTTATTTCCGAAAACAGCTCGCTGCTCAGTAACGGGAATGCCAGTCCCGATACCGGACGCCGTACACGCGAAAGTATATATCACTCTTGTAGCTTAGATACAGGCAAGACACTGTGGATAATCCCCGGCGACCGCAAGCGGTGCACGAAAGCGAAGATGCGCCGAAAGCATTTGACAAATTCTACCATAATTTTGAGAACGGCGGCTCCTTCGATGGCATCGTTTTTCAAGGCATTGAGGGCTCGATTTGCATCCTGAAGAGGAAACAACTGCACGCGGGTGCGGATGGGAATTTCGGCGGCAACATGCAGAAATCTTCGCCGTCCTGGCGAGTGTTGTTCGCGACGCTGCGGATGACCCGCTCTTGGTACAGCAGATCATAGCTAAACGACGGGATTGGGCTCATGTGGATGCCCCCGAGAACGAGCGTGCCTCCTTTGCGAAGAACCTTCAGAGCGGCGGGCACAATTTCGCCTGCCGGGGCGAAGACGATCGCGGCGTCGAGCTGGGAGGGAGGCGCGGCGAATGTGTCGCCAGCCCACTTGGCGCCGAGATCAAGTGCCAGGCGCCGGTGCCGAGCGTCGCGAGTCATTGCGTACACCTCGGCCTTCCAATGGAAGGCGACCTGGATAGCCAGATGAGCTGCGGCGCCGAAACCGTAGAAGCCCAGTTTGCCACCGCTTTTAATTCCTGACAATCGCAGGGATCGAAATCCAATGATGCCGGCACACAAAAGTGGAGCCGCTTGTTGGTCGGAAAAGGCCTCTGGTATGGCGTAGACGAAATCCTCTGAAGCGACGACATATTCGGCGTATCCGCCATCAACTGTGTAGCCGCTAAATGTAGCATGGTCGCAGAGATTTTCGGCCCCAGAGCGGCAGTAGTCACAGGTTCGGTCGGTGTGATGCAGCCAGGCGACGCCCACGCGCTTGCCAATGCGCAATCTTTGGACTCCCACTCCCAGCTTTTCGACGACGCCGACCACCTGATGGCCGGGAATCACAGGTGACTTATGGGGGGGCAATTCTCCTTCGACGACGTGCAAGTCCGTGCGGCAGACGCCGCAAGCACTTACCCGCACCAACACTTCCCCATCGGCGGGCTGCGGAATGGGAGCATCGATAAAAATCAGTGGATGGGCTTCAACCGGGGCCGGTGATTTGAGGAGGCAAGCTTTCATAGCGTACGGATGATTCGAACGGCTGATTTGGATGCGGCGATTCTATTCTGACCGTGGCGGCCCGATGGCGGACTGCAATTTCTGAAACTCCTGCATTTCGTGCCGGGCGCGATCGACCTTGCCTTGCTTGCGATAAAGGGCGGCCAAGCCAAAATGCGATTGCGCAGCCAGTGAAGTTCCCTTTTCGAGCTCAATCACGCGAATCCACGATTTCTCGGCAGATGACGGCGTCGCCGGTCAATGAAGCGGCTTTGCCCAACGAGTATAGCGTTTCCGGCATGTCCGGCTTTAGGCTGTTGGAACGCTTGAGTTCGACAAAGGCTTCCGGTGTTTTCCCTTGTTGAAGTAAAGCGGCGCCAAAGCGATAGGCCGCTTCGGCATTACCTGGCTGGAGTTTCGTCTCGGAGCGAAATTCTTCTTCGGCTTTTGGCCATTGCGCGGAATTCGCATAGACCTGGCCGAGTTCGAGATGAAGGCCGGGCAGATCCGGGCGAAGGCGCAGCGCTTCTTGAAATTCCTTTTCGGCTTGCGGCATTTGGCGCAGGACGAAATAGTTTTCCGCGAGCGCTTGGTGGGCGCGCGCGGAATCGGGATGAGCGGCGATCAGGTCGTCGATAGCATTTTTGGATAGCAGTCCGCTGGCGTGGCCGAGGTAATAGAGTAAGTCCGGATCGTTGGGACGCTTGGCGAGCGCGGCATTGAAATTGGCGACCGCTTCCTGCAGGTGGCCGGTTTCGAGTTGTGCGATGGCCAGCGCGTCTTGCGCGCCGACTTGTTCGAGATGCGGAATGGCTTCGGCGGCGTAGCCTTCGGCCAGAAGCGCGTAACCCAGGAGTTGATGCGCCGCGGGAAGATCGGGATTCAACTCCAAAGCGTGCTTGAGGGGAGCGATGGCGGAGGCATAATCGCGCTTTTCCATGTAGGCGGCGCCGAGATTGAAGAAGGCGTCGGCGAGTCTGGGATCGAGTTCGGTGGCCTTGCGAAATTCGGTGATTTCGACGTCGACCTGATGCTGATTTCGCGCGTTGAGTCCCGCTTGGATGTGTTGCGCGGCGGCGGATGTCGCCGCTTGCCCAGCAAACCAGGCGAACAAAAATAGCGAGATCATGAATGCTCCGGTTCGCGCACTTCGAGGAATTGGTCGGCGCGGACCTCATTCAACATTTGCTTTTGGCCGGACGGCCAGAGGATTTCGACCGTGGCTTTCTCTGCCGAGCCCGAGACCGAAGTGAAGGCGCTTGTCGTTGGCGCAAACGTAGCTGCCGGCCGAGGTGGCGAAGCGCGTCTGACCGTTGACTCGCACGCGGGCGCCGTAGCCGTCGCGATTGCTGCGCGTGCCGCGAAGCGTGATCGAGAGCCAGTGATTGCCACCGCCTCCCCGATTCAGAAGCAGGACCGGCGGCCCGCCCAGCGTGGTGATCACGGCGTCCATCCAGCCGTCGTTGTTGATGTCGCCAAAGGCTGCGCCACGCGCGGCCAACGGCGAAGTTACGCCGGAATCGGCGCGCTCGAAATGGCCGTTGTGATTCAACGCGAGCAACGGCAGCTCCTTGTAGTGAAGCGAAGCGTCGATCTGTTCGACATTGTCGAGTACATGGCTCTGCGCCACGAACAAATCCTTCCAGCCATCGTTGTCGAAATCCTCCAGGCCGATACCCCAGCCGGAGCTGCCGGACGTCAGCGCGCCAAGTCCGGTTTCGAGGCTCTGATAGCTGAATGCTCCCTGGCCATCATTGTGAAACAGACCGTAGAGTTCGCGCGGAAGCTCGGTCACGACGATGTCCGGGCGGCCGTCGTTATCGTAATCCTGGAACACCGTGCCCATGCCGGACAGTCCTTTGCCGTCGGAAGTAAGGGCGGCGCCGGATTCGAGCGCGCACTCCTTGAAAGTACCGTCGCCATTGTTGTGGAAAAGATACTGCTGCATGCCGTCGTTGGCGACAAAAATGTCGGTAAAGCCGTCACCATCGTAGTCCGCGAAAGAGACACCAAGCGCTCTTCCCTTCTTCGCGGTGATGCCAGAGCGCTCACTCACATCTTCGAAGGTACCGTCGCCGCGATTGCGGTAGAGCACGCAGGTAGTCGCCGGAAAAGCCGCGGGCGGACAGTAAGTGTGCCAATCGCCGCCGCAAATCTTGTTGTGATCGGCATCCCACTCCATGTAACGCGTAACGAATAGATCGAGGTGGCCGTCGTTGTCGTAATCGAAGAACCCGGCGGAAACCGACCAGCCACCGGCCGCGACGCCAGCTTTCGCAGTAACGTCGGTGAAAGTGCCGTCGCCGTTGTTGTGATACAGGACATTTCTTCCATAGCTGGTGACGTAGAGATCGGGATAGCCGTCGTTGTCGTAGTCGCCGACGGCAACGCCCATTCCGTAGTTGCCGTTCCCCGCGCTGGCCAATCCGGCCGCCTGCGTCACGTCGGTGAAACTTCCGTCGCGATTTTGACGATAAAGGCGATTCCAGTAGCGCGGATTGCTTCGGTCGAAATTCTCCGGGACGTGCAGGGGGTTTGCGATCCTGCCGCCATTGACAAAGAAAATATCGAGAAGGCCATCGTTGTTGTAGTCGAACAACGCAACGCCGCCGGGCATGGTTTCGATCAGATATTTCTGAGGCGTCGGCGAATTCTGGAGAATGAAGTCGATTCCCCGAAGCGGCTTCACTTCGAAAATGGGCGCTGCAGCGGCCATCGCCGCCACACCCAGAAAATTACGCCTCGTAAACCGGCGACCCATTCTTATACGTGACTCCTTGCGCCGGGGGATGATACGCAGCGCGTTTCAAGAAGACTTAAATAGGCTAACACGGCGCTGGAACTCATCAGCGACGGCATCGAGCGCCCAAGAAAACGAGCGATGCAGTACACAGCGGAAAATGAAACGAGCGCCGGAGCGGATGTCACTAGACCATCCGTTCCGGGCGCTCGCGGAACAACAAAGCGCCCGCTTCGGAAAGCGGCCGCTACAACTGCGCAGAATCAGAACAGGAACTTCAGCCCGAACTGAATCAGCCGGGGATTCGTTCCTGGATAAGTGCTGCTGACCTGGCCGAAGGTCGCGCTGCCAAACGACGTGTTTGGCGGTGCGAACTGCGTCCGGTTGAAGAGGTTGAAGAACTCGGTGCGGAACTCAAGCCCAAGCTTTTCGTCGGGGCCGAATTTGGTTCGCTTGAACACGGAGAAATCGAAGTTTTTGACCCCGTCTCCGCGCAAAGTGGGATCAGTGCGCGATTCATTGCCGAAGGTAAAGTCGGCGGGTGCGCTGAAGCAGGCGGTGTTGAACCACTCACTGAGTTGAGCCGAGCCGCCGGCAGGAGCTGACTTGTTGCAACCCGCAACAAAATTTGGCCGGGAGCCCGCGCCGAACAGCGTGGCGTAGTTCGGAGCAGAGTTGGAGAAGACCAGCGGGAATCCGCTCTGGAAGATGGTCACGCCATCGACGCCCCATCCGCCGATGAGTTTATCCATAGCGCCGGTCGCGCCGGACATATAGCGTTTGCCGCGGCCGAACGGAAGATCGAGCACATAGCTGATGACCAGGCGCTGCGGAACGTCCTGAGACGAAAGCGAGCGCTCGGCCTTGTTGTTGTTGTTGTCCTGAATCGCGCCCGCGGCAACCTCCAGCCAATTGGTAAGCGTATCGGTATCGCTGATCAGCTTGGAGTTGGTGTAGGCAACGAGCAGCGAACCCGCACTGGCGAAGCGCCGCTCGACGGTCACTTGCAGTGAATGATAGGTGCTGTCATACGATCCCTGGCCGGCAAGGCTCAGCCCGGTGTATTGCGGATAGGGCCGGTCAAGCTGCCCAACGGTCGTCGTAGCGGTTCCCAACGCATACGCTGTGCCGGTCGTGGCGTCGAAGAACGGGTTGGCGACCGATTGCAACAGCGTCACGCCCGTGGCATCGCACCTGGCTCCAGTAACCGCGGACTGCGCGGCGCATTGCGTTGCGGCTTGACTCAGGTAGTTATCGCCAATCTGGTCGATCTGCTGCGAGTACGATTGCAGATGCGTGCCTTTCGAACCGACATAAGCGATCGAACCAAAGAAGCCCCAAGGCAGGTTGCGCTGAATGTTCAGGTTCCACTGTTGCACGTAGCCATCGGGGTGATTTCCGAGATCGGCAACCGTGGGATTTTGCACCACTTGAGACGCATACTGCTGCGTGCCCAAGGTGCCGAGAGTTCGCCCAACTGGCGGCACGATGCTCGGCAGGAACGGAGTATTGATGGTGTTGATCGGCACGGTCCCATTGATGGTGCCGTTGTAAGAGGTGGTCGCGTCATTCACCAAGTCGTTGTTCGGATTGAGACCAAACGAAACGTAGTTGGGAATGAAGAAGATTCCGTAGCCACCGCGAATAACGGTCTTTTGATCAAAACTATACGCAAAGCCGACGCGCGGCGAGATGTTGGTCTTGTCGAGTGGAATGGCGTTGCCGCCGCCGGTCGGCGCGAGGAAAACGTCACCACGCACTCCGGGGAGGCCGGGTACGCCGGCGAGGCCCGCAGTCGCGGCGGGATTCGACAGCCAGTTCTGGGCGGTTGGGTCGAAGTACGAGAGCCGATTGAACCGTTCGGACCAAGGTCCCTGCAAATCGTAGCGCATGCCGAGATTCAGGGTCAGCTTGTTGGTAACGTGAAACGTGTCGTCCGCATAGAAGCCTCGATAGATCTGCTGGCCCGCAACCAATGCGGGAACGACCGCCTGGCCGAAGAAGTGGTTCTCTACGTTGCTCGGATTGTCCGCGTATCCCAGCAGGAAATCCGCGAAGCTGAAGCCCGTGAAGCAAGCCTGGCCGGAGCCGCAGAACGCGAACGAGCCGCTGGCGACGTTGGTCTGGGCATAGTTGTCACGCCCGATGATCAGTTGGAACCCCAGTTTGAGGGTGTGACGCCCTCGCACCATGGTGATGCTTGGGGTCAGGTTGAATTGCGTGTTGCGGTCCTGAATGAAGCTCTGTCCCTGCGTGCACATAATGTTGTCGGCGAAGTTCAACACGCACGGCGTGGGCGGAGTCCTGGCGATGGACGGAACCGCGTTGTTATACTGCGCAGGCCAGCCGATGCTGGTGAGATCGAAACCCGAGTTGATCGGCGAACGATTATAGGCAAAGCGGCTGAGACTCGCGTTCAAGCCCAGGATCGTGCTGGGCGTCAACGTGTAGTTGTAACCTAGCGCGGCAGCGTGGCTGTTGTAAGTTTCCGCGCAACGGTCGGCGCAGAGCCCGGTGCCCAGGGGATCGACAGGCAAGTCCAGCACGTTCCAATACGTATAGCGGAAGAAGATGTGCTGATTCGCTCCGAGGTTCTGGTCCAGACGTCCGACGACTTGGTTCTGGTTGCCCCCGCCGCTCGTGGCCGTTGTGTAGTTGTTGGTGTCGATTCCGGTCGTGGGGTCGATGGTACCCGCCGTATTTGGTGCCGGGAAATATTTCAACAATGCCAGCGAAGTGGGGTTCAGGCGGTTCGTTGGAATCACGTTGCCTGCGAATTGTGTTGCCGGTCCCGTGTAACCTGCACAAGCCACGGCGGTCGTAACCGTGCCGCCGCATGGATCCATCACTGGTGTCTTAATCGCGGAAAAGTTGCCGGCCTGTTCTGCCGCGGTGGGCACGGTAGTCGTGAATGCGGTCCCCGTCCGCAGGCGGAACCCTTCCCAACTGAAGAACCAGAAGGTCTTGTCGCGACCGTCGTACAACTTCGGGATGACGAGCGGCCCGCCGGCATTGGCGCCGAATTGGTTTTGCGTGAACGGAGGCCTTTCCTGGCCGGCTTTATTCAAGAAGAAGTCATTCGCATCCAGCACCTTGTTGCGAAGATACTCGTATGCTTCGCCATGCAGGCCGTTCGATCCCGATTTTGTGCTCAGGTTGATCACGCCACCGGAAAATTTCCCCCAGTCCGCTCCGAGGTTGCTGGTCTGCACTTTGAACTCTTGAATTGAGTCCTGCGTAGGAATCACGACGGGTAAATTGATGTAGCCAATATTGAGCGGCTGGCCATCGAGGTATTCCGCGCTTTCATTTCCGAACGAGCCGTTCACCTGATAGTTGCCCCACCCAAACGGGTTTACGCCCACCGGCGTGCCCGTGGCGCTGCCTTGCGGCACAACTGAAGGCGCCAGACTGATCAAATTAAAAACGTTGCGGCCGTTCAGCGGCAACTCATTCGCTTTCCGTTCTTCGACCACCTGTCCAATCGAAGACGTCTCCGCTTGGAGTTGCGGCGTTTCGCCAGTGACTTCCACGGTCTGCGAGACCTCACCGACCTGCATGGTCAGATCGATGCGTACACCCTGTCCCACTTCCACAACGACGTCGGGCCTCGTGATTCGTTTGAAACCCGACTTCTCCACATCAATTCGATACTTGGCCGGGCAACAAGTTCACGAAGGAATACAAGCCGTCCGATCCCGTCTGCTGGACCCGCTTTTCTGCTGTGCCCGCGTTGGTCAGCGTCACCTCGGCGCCAGAAATTGCGGCGCCGGACGAATCCGCGACCAGCCCGGCAATCGATCCGTACGTTGTTTGTGCGGACAGGGGCGGACTAAAGAGGGTTGCGACGCAAAGGCCAAAAGCCATCATCCACAATGCCAAAAACCGGGAATGCAACTTTCTCATGATCTACGCTCCTAACGGCAAATGCGACTCACGGAATGGCGACGGTTGTCGTTCAGACACACCAAACGCCCGGGCTCCAACGTGGAACCCTTTCCTGCACTTCTCCTCGACATATTTACGGCTTGCCTAAGAATACGAAGGAGCGAGCTGTGATGTACCAGCGAAGTACGACAAATGCGGATTAACAACAAGCGACAGCGACTACACCCCAGCCTACAATTTTTGGGAACTACATCGATCCGCTAGACGGCTTGTTGCGTGCCGTGCGTCTGAACCAGCGTGCACGGATTCGCCGCAACCACCCAGGCCGCGCCACGCCCATATTTTCGGAATTTTTCATGGCTGGCTTCTGATCCGCACGCAAGCGCGCGAGCAACTTCTTCCACGAAGCTGCATCGTCCCACGATTGGGATTCGTGGGCTTCCGCATAGTTTCCAGCGAGCGCCGTTAGCCCTTGCGTGCCTAGGGCACGATATTGCGACAGGGTCTCACGGCAGACGTCGCATTTTTCGAGGTGCAGCTTAAGTTCCGTTAATTCGTCCGCGGTAAGGGCTCCGGTTGCTGCGAGGGCACACATCTCCCTGAATCTTCCGTGTCCCGTGTCGTCGCGGAGGCCGCTTGACATCGCTTGCTCTCACGAAGGCGCTGCACGAATGCACTTTTGCGCAGTCGCTCCAGTGCTCGATAGAAATGGTGGCGCGTGTTTCCCAGAGGTTCGTTCAGTTTCTCGCTGATTTCCCGCAGGCCCAAGCCTTCGAAATAAAACAGCCCCAGGGTCTTTCGCTGAACTTCAGAGAGCAATGTAAACGCTTTCTCCAGCTGCACCCGGTCGAGTTTCGACGCGATCTCACGATCCAGGTCGGTCTCCCCCGCTAGAGTATCGTCCAGGGACTCGAGTTCTGTACCAGCATAAAAGCCCCGCCGGGCCAGGTGGGACTTCCGGTCCAAAGCCCGGTGAAGGGCAATCTGCAGGATCCAGTTTTTCACACTGCCCTTCGAGCCGTCAAAAAGATTTGATTTCTTGTAGAGATAGAAAAAAACTTCCTGGACTACGTCTTCCGCCTCGCCAGAGTCGCGCACAACTCCCCGCGCGATACTCAGCACGAGCCGCGAATAACGGGCGAACAGAAATTCCAAGGCTTCGGACTGGCTGGACTGCAAGCGGGCCATCGCTTCTTCATCGCTGGGAACATGTTGCCGGGACTTGGCAGATGCTTGCCAATTCCCTTCCCACACGCTTGGAAATCTCAGCGCCCGCCCTGGTGGCGGCGAACTCATTAGGGTCCCTATTCCACGCCATCCCGCTGGCACCATCAGCAGAATCAGCGCTGCATCGGCAACTCCCCCGGCAAAGGCCGATGCCAGAATAAAAAACTACCTTACGTTCGACGTATGGCGACGACTTTTCGATGCATCCGATTCATCCAAATTGTTCAAGAAAGTTATGGAAGGGCTGGTACAAAGGCAGGCCGCGTGCCGTATCTACATTCGTCCCTTGTCCTTGTAGGGGCGGGGCCTGCCCCGCCCGGCCATTGCGTCTTGGCGTATCACTCATCATCCGGGCAGGTCTCGCTCCCCCAGCCGTCGCGTCTTGGCGTATTTCCCATTATCGCAACCAGGCGGAGCTACCTTCCGAACCGCGAAACCGCCGCATCGCGCCGCATGGTATCCGCACATTCCGTGAACCCCGGCTCCCGGCGGCGTAGACGACGAGCATATATAGAGATCGCGTGCCGAAGTCGCGTAATGCCGCCACGTAGGACGAAACAAGAACTGCCGGATATCCAAGGCGCCGCCTCCAATATCGCCTCCAATGAGATTGGCATCCATTGCTTCGAGTGCGGCAGGAGAGAAAACCCGCCGCGCCAACACCGTGTCTCGAAACCCCGGCGCGAAACGCTCAATTTGACCCTCCAGCCGCGGAAGCATGTCCAAGTTCGATCCGTTAGGGACGTGGCAGTAGGCCCAGGCAACGTGCTTCCCTTCCGGCGCGCGCGTGGCGTCGAACAGGCTTGGCTGTGCCAACAAAACGAACGGACGCTCGGCGTGCTTTCCGCTGCGCACCTCGGCCTCGGAGGCGGTTATGTCCGCGGCGCTGCCACCGAGGTGCACGGTGGCAGCCTGCAAGCATTCCCGCGCCTTCCACGGAATCGGACTGGTCAGGGCATAGTCCACCTTGAAGGTTCCAGGACCGTAACGAAATGTCCCGAGTTGGCGTTGATAGCTTGCCGACAATCGGTCGCCCGCTATTCGCAGCAGCTGTCTTGGCGTCACATCGCATAAGGTCACATCGTATTGCGGAAGATCATGGAGCTTTTCCACACGCGCTGGACGTCTTAATCGTCGCCCCCAGATTTGCAAGGTGACCGCAAAGCGCGTTGGTGAGGGATTGCGCGCCGCCGCGTGGTATCGGCCAGCCCACGGCGTGGGCGGCGGCTCCAAGCAACACGCCGACTCCTGCGCTCAGTGGTTCATCCAGGCTCAAAAAGGAATGCGCCGCCAGACCAGCAAAGAGCGCTTTTGTCCGTTCTTCACGAAATAACAAACCGCTCAGCGAATTCGCGGAAGGCAAAGCGCTCAGGCCGAAGCGCGCCAACAGCCACGGGTGGCGCGAAAAGATATGGACCGGACACAATACTTCCTCCGAAAGAACCGGCCAGTTTTTCGCCAGTGGCTCCATCAATCGGCGCCAGGTTTTGCCGTCTTTTCCGAGTGCGGCGTCGTTCGGCGAGAAGTCGCGCTCTAACGTTACTGCGCTGCCATCGTCAAAGGGATGTGCAAGCGTCGACGGCGAATGAATCCACTCAAGCCCAAGGCTCGCCAGGGGCAGCGTGGAGAAAAACGGAGAGCCTACCGCCAGAGGATGAACTGCTGAACCGAAATCGTGTCGGAACCCCGGAATGGTCAGCTCCAGGGTTCTCGCCCCGCCGCCGGGTTGCGCTTCGGCTTCGAATACGTCGACGTCGAATCCAGCCTGGACCAGAACAATTGCTGCGGCGAGTCCGTTGGGACCTGCGCCGATTACGCTGGCTCGGCGGCTCATCAGTAGATCTGCTTTCGCAGGTAGATCAGAAGCGTCCCTACGAGCGTGGACCCCATTTTCGTCGTCGAGTGGAACAATTCTCATGCGTTCATTCCCTCGGCTTATTCCTTGCCGCGCCGCCGGCCATTCGGCGACCGTAATTCTTCCGTCCGCTTCGCGCTGCAAGGTTGGAGCGTAGAGTCCCAGCAGCTGGCGCGTCCACCAAACGCCTTGCGCGTGTTTCTCTTCCGGCGAACTAAACCAATATTGCCAAATCACGGCGCGCACCTGGCGCGGCGGCTGTTGCGGGAAAGGATTGGCGGCGAACAGCGCGAGAACATCGGCGTTCCCAGTGAGCAGGCGTTCCTCCGTCCGCGGCACGATCGGATTCGAGCGCCATTCACCAAGCGACGCGAACCACAAGTTCCAGTCGAATCGCGGTTGATAGGGCGCGTAGATACCGGGCGCCTTCGTGGGATCTTGCGGCTTGTAACGAAGCGGATACGTCAGCCATGTCTGGCCGTCTTGCGAGCCCTGAAATTCGATTTCGTAACGGCCGCGGGTCATGGTTGCAAACAGTCCGTAGCGGTCGGCAATGCGGAACGGTTCCAGAGCAACGACGGGCGCAGTTGGCAGGAGAGCCCCCGGCCACAGCATCCAGACCAGCAGGGTGGTACTGGCGTAGAAAATCCAAGCAAACATCACGCCAGTAAGAACGAGCTGGAGCGAAGACAAATGACGGTGCAGCGTTCCCGCCAACGATGGTGCGGTTCCCCCTGCACCAGCATCAGCCTGCGTCGCGTCGTCCGACAAGCCGCCGGATGTAGGGGCGCAGCACGGCTGCGCCCCAGCTTGCCCAGCCGAAGCCGCGAAGCCAGTAAATCCCACGTCTTGTTCGCGGCTCGCTGACATCCCATCGGTTTTCAATATCGACGCAGAATCAAATTCGCTTACCGCAGGCTCGCAAGTCGAAGGCACCGCCGACCCAACAGGCAAGCCCGCGCGCCATCGCGTCGGCACAAAGCGAACCAAGAAACGATCATCGAGCAACAAGAAACCCAACATGAGAACTAAGTAGTTCAAAAACGTGTAATTGGCCGTCAGAATGATTCCGATCTGCCACGGAGTTACCATAAAAAAGAGCACGATCCGCCACCGCCGCGGCAAGAACAACATCCATACCAGCACCAATTCCAGCGCCAGAGTTCCAAATGCCGTCGCCGCGTGAAACCAATGGGGAAAATGCTGCACATACCAGCCAATCCAAGTTGGCAGCGGACCATTCTGGTAATACTCATCCATCGCCGTGAAGTGCCGCCACTCCGGATCGCCACTCGCTATCTTCGCCACGCCCGATTCGAAGTAGATCCGGAACCACTCCCACAAGAGCAAGAACACGCTCGCGCGAATCGGCGGCTGCCCCACGCCGAAGCCCGGCCGCAATCCGTGCGGCGCGAAAAACAGCGCAATAAATCCAGCCTCCAGCAACATCCCGTCAGATTGATACCCGGAAAACTCCCCCGCCGCGCTGACGAACGAAAGAAAGCAAAGGAAGCAAACGAACAACCCGCCACGCGGCCATACATTGAGCACAACCAGAACCGACGCGATGATTCCGACCCAGCAAACCGCCACCAGCGTCTGCGAACTGCTGGACACCCAAAACGCAGTCGGCGCGTACCAAAACCGACCCCGCCCTGCCGACTCGGCCACTGCGCGTAAGTACTCCGCCGCAGGCAAAATCCCGACCGGCCCAATCAAGCCACGAATCTGAAAGACCAGCGAAAAAAAAGCCGATAAATAGATCAATCCAAGCGCCCGCAAAAATAACCACCGCGAAACCAGCCGCCCGGAATCGCCGGACGCGGAATGCAGCAACCACCGGATCACCGAAGCTGGCTTCCAGTCCCTCATCTCCGTACTCTACTCAACCCTCTACTACCCCTCTCGGTCCCATCTCCGATTTTCACATGCCAATGCGTCATTTCTCACACCGGGTGAATCTATACCGTGAGACCATACGACCCTCGGAGAATAATTGCATGCCTTATCAACCCATCGAGGACTACGGCATCATCGGCAACATGCGCACGGTCGCGCTGGTGGGCACGAACGGTTCCATCGATTGGCACTGTTCCCCCAACTTCGATTCCCCCAGCATTTTTGGCGCGCTTCTCGACGACGCCAAGGGCGGCCGCTTTCAAATCGCCCCGATCGCCGATCAAATCCGCCGCAAACAATTTTACTGGCCCTCGACAAATATTCTCGTCACGCGCTTCTCCCACGAAGACGGCATCACCGAGATCGAAGACTTCATGCCCGTGGGTTTCGCAGCGGACTCTCTGTCCTACCATCAAATCCACCGCCGAGTCCGCTGCGTCCGCGGTCCAGTTCGCCTACTCGTCCAATGCCGCCCGGCCTTCGACTACGGCCGCCAGTCCCACGAACTCCAACTGGCCATCGGCGGCGCCAATTTTTACTCAAACACTACCCGCTTCAGCCTGGCCACCGACGTCGCCCTGAAGCCCGACGACTCTGGCGGCGTAACCGCGGAATTCGTCCTCGAAGAAGGCCAGTCCCAAACCTTCATCTTCCAGCACGACGGAGAATCCGCGCCGCCATCCACTCCTGCCTCCGAGCGCGAAGCCAAGGAACCTTTCGAGCGCACCGTAAAATTTTGGCAAGACTGGCTAGCACGCTGCACTTACCACGGCCGCTGGCGCGAGCGCGTCGAACGCTCCGCTCTCGCCCTGAAACTCCTCACCTTCGAACCCACGGGCGCCATCGTCGCCGCCCCGACCACCAGCCTCCCCGAAGTCCTCGGCGGTTCGCGTAACTGGGACTACCGTTTTACCTGGATCCGCGACGCCGCCTTTAGCGTCTACGCCCTGGTGCGCCTGGGCTTCACCGAGGAAGCCGCCGGCTTCGTGAACTGGTTGCAGCGATACGTCGGCAAGCATCCCTACACTGGCCAGCCGTTACCCACCGTTTTCACTATCTACGGTCAGCCTCTCCCACCCGAGGAATCTCTCGATCATTGGGAGGGCTACATGGGCTCGGCGCCAGTCCGCATCGGCAACGCGGCCTCCGAACAATTTCAGTCCGACATCTACGGCGAGTTGATGGACTCGCTCTACCTCTACAACAAATACGTCGGCCCGATCGCCTACGATTTCTGGGTCAGCATTCGTCATCGCCTCGAGTGGATTTGCGACAACTGGCAAAAAGCCGACGAAGGCATCTGGGAGGTACGCAGCGGCAGACATGATTTCGTCTACTCAAAATTAATGAACTGGGTCGCGCTCGATCGCGGCATCCGTTTAGCCGACAAACGTTCGTTTCCCGGCGACCGCCAGCGTTGGATCTCGGAGCGCGACGCCATCTACGAAGAAATCATGAACAAAGGCTGGAACGACAAGCGCAAAGCTTTCACGCAATTCTACGGCAGCGACGATCTCGACGCCTCGGTCCTGATGATGCCGCTCGTATTCTTTATGGCGCCCACTGATCCGCGCATGGTCTCCACGCTCAAAGCCATCCTCGAAGACCCCCGAAAAGGCGGCCTGGTCAGCGACGGCCTCGTCTATCGCTACCCGCCGCAACCACGTGTCGATGGCCTCCCGGGCGAAGAAGGCACTTTCAACATGTGCTCCTTCTGGCTGGTCGAAGCCCTAACCCGCGCAGGCCAAGTCAATCCCGACTGGCTCGATGAAGCCCGCCTCCTTTTCGAACGCATGCTAGGCTATGCCAACCACCTCGGCCTCTACGCCGAACAAACCAGCGCCCAAGGCGAAGCCCTGGGCAATTTCCCGCAAGCCTTCACCCATCTCGCGCTTATCAGCGCCGCCTTCAACCTGGACCGCACCCTGGGCTCCAAGTAGCACAGACTTCAGTCTGTGTCCCCGTAAGCACCACCGAACCTGTCACAGTGCAGCACCGCCCGTCCAATACATGTATCCAAACAAGACCCCACGTATCTAATCAACGTAAGCCTGAAAACAATAGGCATCTGGCCTATAATTTCTCGACATCAGCGCAGGTCCGCAAATGCAATTCAAAAAGGTCCAAACTTTCGAGTGCACCACGAGCGCAGCCCGCCCCTTCGGCTGCATGGAACTCTGGGCCGGCAACGAAAAAGCCCACCGCTCCATCGAGCTAGCTGGTCTCGAAGCCGACGTAATCGCAGTCCCCTCGGGCTCCGACTCCGGCGGCGACCTTTCGGCCGTCTTCTCCTGTACTGACGACGTCGCCCGCGTAGTCCTGGCCGATTGCGTAGGCCACGGCTTCGTAGCCAGCGGCGTTGCCCGCCACATCCACCACCTGCTCCATAAATTTCAAGACATCCGCGACACCGCAGGCCTGCTGGCCGCGCTAAACGACGAATTCACGCTCGACGTCGAAAACTCCGAAGGCCCACTCCGCATGACCACGGTCGTCACCGGCACCTTCGACGGCCGCACCGGCGAATTCAATTTCGCCTACGCCGCCCACCCCCGCATGCTCTTGTGGCGCGCCCGCGAAGCAAAGTTCCACCAGATCGGCGACGGCATGGAGAATTTTCCGCTGGGCTATATCACAGGGGAGCAATACAACGAGCAAAGCGTTCGCCTGGATCCAGGCGACATGATCCTGGCCTTTTCCGACGGCGCCACCGAGGTTCAATCGCCAAGCGGCGAGCAGCTCTCCGCCACCGGCTTCCTCGATTTCGCCCACGCCACGTTAAGCAAGTTGCCGCAACCCGTAGTCCTGCCGGACTTCTCAAAATCCCTGCTCGAAGGCATCCACAACTACCGCGGCCACACCGAACTCGACGACGACATCACCCTGCTTACCCTGCGCCGCTCCACTTAGCAATTCTTGTAGGTGACTGTAGGAGACGCTGGGTGCCGCACCCTTGGTTTCTTCTAAGGGTGCGGGTTTTGACTTTCCGGGTGGCTCTGCCTCAGCGCGTCCCTCTTGGGTTCGATCACTGCCCCGCCGCAACCGGATGTGCCGAAAAGTACTGCTCCAACCCCGCCTTCACCTGCCCCACAATCCCTTGAGCACTCCGATCCAACGCCGCCACCACCGCGCCGACATCCTTGCTACTCACCGGCTCGTCATGCGCGTAATAATGGGACCACACCGTTGTCCCGCTCTTGGTTTCCCGCAGCTCATACTCCACCGACACCCGCGCCACCAACTGGCTCCCGGACACCTCTTTGAAATCGTAAAGCCGCCCCTGCAACACATAATCCCCACGCGCATTGCTGCGCAGCATATTCACGTTCCGGTACCGCCCCGAAGCCCGCAATTCCCGGAACAATACTTGCTGCATCATGTCCGTGGGCGGCTCGGCCCACCTCTGTGATTCATACAACCCCATGTTTTCGCCGGCCGTGCTGTACACGATGTGATCTTCGCGGTAAAGGTGCGAACCCGAGAGCGATCCCAGCGACAGCGTTATCGGATACGCGCTGGGGTCCGCTGCGGGAGTCAGGTCACCCGGCACGGTCAGACCGTAGTACTTGATTGGCCGTGCAGACCCGCAACCCCCCGACACGACACCCGCAATCATCAACGCCCACACCACCGCTCTGCGATTCATCATGGCTGCTCACCTGGCTTGTGTTCGGGAGGATTCACGGAGCGAATCAAAGAGTAAGGCCGCGCTTTGATCGTGGCCGAAAATTCCCTCAAATTTTCACTGATCTGTCGCAAATTATCGAGCAGCTCATCGATGTTCTCGGAGTTCACGTCCAACGTCTGATTCAGCCGCCCGGTCAGTTCTGTCGTGTTCACCAACGTCCGCCGCAACTCCAGCACCGCCTTGTGAACGTCCTCGCGGTTCTCTCCGATGGTCCCGTCGATGTGATCTAGCGTCTTATTCGCCTCCGCGGTCGTCTTCCGGAAATCGTCAAGCAGCGGCTGCAATTTCTCGCTGACCGTATTCAGGTTCTTCAGCGTGGACTTGATCTGCGGCCGGTTCTCTTCAAGCATTCCTCTCGTATTCGCCAGCGTGGCCGCCAGGTTCGCCCGGTTCTGCGCGCTCAGCAAATCATTCACGCGCTCGATGGTTACCTTCAATTCCGTCGCCCGGTCATTCAGCGTATGCAACAGTTGCTGCGCATCCGGCGCAATATCGTTGATCCTTTTCGTCAATGCATTGAAGTCCAGATAATCTTCCGACTGCAGCAGCGACCCGTCTTTTGCCAGACCCGCCTTCGCGCTCCCCGGCACAATCTCCAGGTGATTTTCCCCGAGTGGGCTCAAGCTCATAATCTTCGCCTTACTGTCCGTCTTTACCGGTAGATCAGTCTGAACGCTGAACGTCACTTCAATCCGCGAAGGATCTTGTGGATCGATTTTCAGCTTTTCCACACGCCCGGCCTTCACTCCCCCCGAGTAGCGCACCGTCGCACCCGGCTCCAATCCGCCGGCGAACCCGAAATACGCGTGAAATGTTTTCACCGAGCGCCCAAACACCCCGCTGATCGTGAACACCGTGCCGACCAACACCATCGCGGCCGCGATCACAAACAACCCCACCAGCGCCTGCTCGCTTTTTGCATTCATCAGGTTCCCCTCTTCCCACCGGGCACACCGACAGACCGCCGGTCCTCCGTCAGCATTTGCAGATAGTCCAGTTCCCGAGCCACTTCCGGCTCCGCCACACGATCGAGAAACTGCCGAACGCGCGGCTGCTTGCTCGCCCGCATCTCTTCCTTCGTTCCAATCGCCACCACGTTCCCCTTATCGATCAACACCATGCGATCGGCAATCAAAAACGCACTCGCCAATTCGTGGGTCACCACAATAATGGTCATCCGGAACGCTTTCTTCATTTCCAGAATCAGTTGATCGATGCCCGCCGCGATAATTGGATCCAATCCCGCCGAAGGCTCGTCGAAAAACAAGATCTCCGGGTCCATCGCCATGGCCCGCGCCACCGCCGCCCGCTTCATCATTCCGCCGCTGAGCTGCGAAGGCATGTAGTACTCAAATCCAGCCAATCCCACCTGTTCCAGCTTCAATCGCAACATGATTTCGATCGTGGAGTCTTCGAGTTTCGTGTGTTCGCGCAGGGGTAGCGCCACATTCTCGCCCACGGTCATCGATCCAAACAACGCGCTGCCCTGAAACGACATCCCAATCCGCTTCCGAATCTCATCCATCTCGTCATGCGAAAGCTTCGCGATGTCTTTGCCCTTAATCCAAATCTCCCCCGAACTAGGCTTCTCCAATCCCACCAAGGTCCGCAATAGCGTGCTCTTCCCCGAACCCGACCCACCCAAAATGACCAGCGTCTCCCCGCGCATCACATCAAAATTAATTCCATGCAAAATCTCCCGGTCCCCATAACTGACGCGCAAATCGCGCAGCGATAGCATCGGCCCCGAATCCACCGACTCCATGTTTTCCAAATCCATGAAAGGTCCTTGTACGTTCCTTCTTTCTTCTTCTCTCTGTGCTCGGTTCTCTGTGTTCTCTGTGTTAAATCCTTTTGCCGCGTTTTCCTTACCTCGTTACTTCCCCTCTTATCCTCCAACCACGAAAAACAACATCGTAAAAACCAAATCCACCAGCACCACCATAAAGATCGACATCACCACGGCCCGCGTAGTCGATCTCCCCACTTGCTCCGCGCCAGCCCCGGTGTTCAAGCCTTCCAAACAACCCACCGCCGTAATCGTAATCCCGAACATCACGCTCTTAATCAACCCAGTCACGATATCGCGCAAGAACAAAGACTCGACCGAAGTCCGTATATACCGTCCCCAGGTAAAGTCCGCCTGCGACACCCCAAACGACGCCCCACCCAAAATCCCCATCGAATTCGCCCAGATAGTAAGACAAGGTAGCATCACGATCATCGCCAGAAATTTAGGCGTTACTAAAAACTGGATCGGACTAATCGCCATGGTCTCCAGCGCATCAATTTCCTCGGTCACCTTCATGGTCCCGATTTCCGCCGCGAACGCCGACCCCGATCGCCCAATCACCACAATCGCCGTAATCAAAGGTCCCAATTCCCGCGTCATGGAAATGGCCACAGCGGTAGCCACCAAATCCATCGCCCCAAACTTCTTCAACTCGTAAGCAGCCTGCAGCGCCAGAATCAACCCAATAAAAAACGTAATCAGGGAAAGAATCGGTAAAGCCCGAACGCCCACTTCCAACGCCTGCGCCACCGCCCGCTGCAAACGCAGCGGCTTGCCCCGAAACGGCGCCACAAACGCGAAGTACGCCGCCCGCCCGGCCAGCGATGTCAGCGACCCGATGTAGGCGAGCCCATTAAGAACACCCCCGCCAATTTGTGAAGCCAGTTCCATCCTCGACCCAAGTAGCACAGGCACTCCTGTTTACCCTGAACCCGAAGGGCCTGTCCCCGCCAACCAACCACGGCGTAACCAATAACCACAAAACCAACCACTTTTGCGGTGACCCACTTTCGCTCTGGCCCGCTTTCGCTGCGGCACCGCCATTCCTGGCTCTGTTCTCAGCCACTTGCACCAGCCGGCCCGACGCGCTCCCTAAGCCAGCGCCTGCTCCTCGGTATCGTGCACCTCAAAGATCTTCAACAACCTCGACAACTGCAACACTTCCCTCGCCGCCGGACTCAACCCAAACAAAATAAATCGCGTTCCCGCATCCCGCGAAGCCTTCAATCCCTCCACTAAAGAAGCCACGCCAGAACTATCGATGTACCGAACTTTGACCAGGTTCATCACCACCCGCGGCGTCTTGGTCTCCTTGATCTCCTTCAGCAACGCCTTCCGGATCTCCGGTGAATTCGCCAGGTCGATGTCCCCACTGACATCGAAGATTGTCGTCGTATCGATTCTCCGCGCCGAAATCTGCAAGGTCTTCTCTCCTCTTCCCAATTTCAGTCCTGCTTCTCCGCTTGCAAATACTTGACTAACTGCAGCAGGTTAGCCCCCTGCTCGCGCTTGAACTCCACCACATCCATACTTTGCCGGATAAAATGAAGACCCAATCCCCCGGGCTTGATCTCATCCAGCCGCCGCCCCTTCAATTTCGACGGGTCCACCGCGGGCCCCCGGTCGGTAAGCAACACTTCAAATCCGTCGCCGGTCCCATGCCGCCTGGGCACACGTTGGCACAATACTTCGATCGGGCGGTCCACCTGCCCCCCGTAACTATGCCTCATGATGTTGGTGAGCGCCTCATCGACAGCCCGGGTAACCGACCTGCACTCCGGCGCGGAAAATCCGAACACATCGGTCAATTGCTCCATCGCGGCCCGCACAACGCACAACATACCCGGATCGCTGCGCAGTTCCATCTTCAACAATAACTCTCCGCTCATGCGCAGGTCCGTCCCTCAGGTCCCCGCGGTGGGCGAGAAGTTATCGTGCGCGATCTGTGCCGTCTTTTTCGCGAAGTCGTACGTGGCTCGCAAATTCGCCCCGAAGAATCGCACATTCCCTTTTACATCCTTTTCCAGCAACGATTTTCCATTTTTGTCGCTGAATACGCAGTGAATGGTGACGGATGTTTCGCCGGCCACCGTAGTTACCTGCCGCAGCTCCTCGCTTCCCTTTTTGAATCCGCGCAGCGTCCCCTGTAACACCACCAGATCCGGCGCATTCTCGGCGTTCCGATCTCCCTGCCGGTACACGTGTTGAAAGCCGCCCTTCTTTTGCAATTGCTGAATCAGGTTTTCGTACAACGCTACCTGGAAGTCTGCGGGCAGCTTGATCTCGTCGGCGTGAATCATCTCCACCTTGATAGCCGACGCCTTCATCTTCGCCGGCTTCTGTTCCTGCGCTCGTAAAGCGGTTCCGGCAGCGAGCGTCAGGAGCGCCAGCATGCCCGCAGTTACCCCTCGAAGTTTGGCCCTCATTGCTTTTGCTCCTTCGCGGCAGGGGCAGCGCTCGCCGCTTGCTCGGGCGGAATGCTAGTGTGCGCTCCCTGCGCCAGCAACTCCTTCTTGATCTCTTCCACTTTGCCGACAGGCATCGTGAAAATCGCGCCGTGCAATCCACCATCGGAGTCGTGATATTTAATGGTCAGCGTCTCCAGCTTGGTGCGAAACAAGCTCAGGAATCGCCCCGATCCATAAGGCGCCGCTAACAGCGCCGTCGACCCCAGTGTCCCGTGAATCACCCGCTGGCTGTCCGCGCCGGTGACCACGTCCTCCATCGAAGCTGCGGCCACGTCCACTTTCGTCTGCTCATGACTAAAGTGCAGGCTCCCACCCTCGACCGACAGGTTCCCACTGGTCTTATCCTTTACTCCCGTCAATCCCGTAATCACTTGCACTTTCACGGCCCCGGAAGGCTGCTGCGCAAGACTCGACGAAACAAGCGGGCTAAACGCCGCCACCGCCCACGCTAACACCACCGCCGTTAATACCTTCTTCAGTCCGACCAACATTCTCCCCTCCTGCTCTTAAAATACGACGTCCTCGTCATCCATGTGCTTTGATGGCCTTGGTCTCTAATTCCGTGCATCTTTCTTCATTTTTTATTGCATCTGCTTCGTTGTTTACCGTCGTTGCGTCTGCTTCAACGCCGCAGGTTCATCGCCTCTGGTCTCCGTTTCCTCGCCGCGGCATCACGCCCGCTCCGTCAGCTCTACTCCATGCTTTCGCCTCATCGCTTCTGCGGCGAATTGCTGCCTCTTTTTTCGTCGGCCGCGCCCCTCCCTTGATTGTTGGGCCGCCGTAAATCCGGGATTTGAGCTCTACGATCCGCAGAGCAGGATGAAATGTGCACGGGAGCATAATCCATAGAAACAAAAAAAGATACGCCCATTCAAAACCAGTCCAATGGCCCCGGCCGCGAGGCCGCCACCCGTAGCCGCCCTCTTTTACCCTGAGCTTCGAAGAGTCGACAGGGCGGCCTTGGAAGCGGGCCATGTCGAGCTTTCCGCCCGCGCGGCGCATGGCGTTTTGCCGCGCGGCGAAGACGCCGCTATCCTCAAATCTCCAGGTCTCCTCCGGCGCGCCCCCGAGCGCGTTTCATCCCCATTTCACTCGCACCCACAACCTCGCTCGGCGCATCTGACGTGTGCGCTTTGGCAAGGATGGTAAACTCATATCGCGATGCGACTTTTGCTCCTCAATCTCAGCGCCGAATCCCTTCTCGAGGCCAACAACGCCTTGGCGGGCCAAGGCTACGAGGTCTCCACGGAAATTGGCCTCAATGTCGATCAAGTCCTCGCGCTCTCGCCCGAAGTCTTGGTTACCGAGGCGGCCCCGACGGACTTGGCCTGCTGCGGGCTGATTACCCAGCTCAAATCACGCTCCGACCTGCGGACGCTGAAGGTCATAATGATCGTTCCGGGCGGAGCCTTGGAACGCTCACGCGCGCTCGATCTTGGCGCCAATGACGTGGTCTCGCTTCCGTTCGACGGCTTGGAGTTTGCCGCCAGAGTCCGCACGCAGTTCCGCGAGCGCCAGCCTGAAGAAGATCTCAAGAAAATGCTGCAGTACGCGACGCAGCGCGAACAGATCACGGACCTCGCGGTCGAAACGCTCAACGACGCCGCCGTGGTCACGAAACGCCGGCGCTGGCTACTTCCCGCAATTTTCGGCGTCAGCGTTGCCGCCGTGATCGCGTCGCTGTCCATGCTGGTTTCCAATCATCGCAGCCGCAAGGATGCGCTCCAGCTGAAAGCGGAAATCGCCCGGCTCAACTATGGTCTGGGGCAACAGCAAAACAGCTTGTTCGAGCGCATGCAGCAGGAGCGCAATTCGTTGGAAGCGCAATCGCGTTCAAGTTCCGCCGCGCGCGATTCGTTGAAAGCGCAGTCGGATGATCTGCGGAAGAAGATGGCCGTTGCCGGAGGGGGCTCGGATTCTGACGCGCTCAAGCAGCAACTGACGGAAACACAGAATCGGCTGAAACTCCTGGAAAATGAAGGTAAAGTCGCGGAAACCGTGGTGCATAACTACGGTCCGAGCGTTTGCCTGCTGCACGTGGTCGTGGAGTTTTTGGACAAGCAATCCGGCAAACCCATTCAGATCGCGGTCGATGGCCTGGGCAAGCCGCAAGTCGATGATCAGGGAATGGTGCAGCTCGACTCTGGCGGCGCGGGTCCCCATCTGCAGATCGATGTGTTTGGCACCGGCTTTCTGGTGCGCCGCGATGGACGCATCGTCACCAATCATCACGTTGCGGAGCCTTGGTGGAACAACGAAGAGTTGAAAGAGCTTCTCGATCGCGGCGCGGCGGCTTACGTGCTCTCCTACAAGGCGTACTTCCCGGGAGACGCCGAAGGCATCCCCGCGAAACTCGATCGCATTTCCTCGAATGCCGATGTCGCAACGCTGAAGCTGGAAGCGGCGCCGCCGCCACGAGCGACGCTGCTGGAACTCGACGACCGGCACGAAGCGACGGTGACCGGCGATCCCGTGGTGCTGATCGGATATCCGACGGGCATCGAAGGGATTCTGGCGCGCGCCGGCACCGACGTTGCTCAGAAGATTACCGACACGCAGAACGTTACGCGCATCGTGTCGCAGCTCGCGTCGCAGCAGTTGATTCGGCCAACTACGACGCAAGGGCACATCGGCGACATCTTGCAGGACAAAATCGTCTACGACGCGGCGACGACTTCGGGCGGCTCGGGCGGTCCGCTGTTCAATCGGAGCGGCAAAGTGATTGGCGTTAACTTTGCGATCCTGAAAGGTTTTGGCGGCTCAAATCTAGCGGTGCCAGTACGCTACGCCAACGAACTCCTGAAGTAGTCGCCGAATCGCTAACCGCGCCAGGGCGCCGTCGACGGTGTAGGCGCCGGGCTTTAGCCCGGCCAACCGCTTCCTTTTCGACTTCTTCCCTTCCGTTTGTTTGTTCTATGTTCCTCTTTAGGAGGTCGGAGCTTTAGCTCCGGCGTAAACTGCTTGCACTAAACGGGCTTTAGCCCCTGAAGAAAGCTTTTCCTCCGTTTGCTGCGTCGTTCCGCCAGCGTCACGACGTGCTGCGGGCAGCGGTCCTGTGCGCGTTGGCTTGGACTCGGAGCACGATCATGTACAAAACGACGGCGATGTTGGCGAGCAGAATCACCCACTTGACGGGGTGGGGATGGCGGATCAGCGAGTACATCTCCCAGGGCAGATACATGGCACCGGAGAGTAGAGCGAACCATTCGGCCCATTCCCGGGCGTTCCAGAGACCGTAGGCTTCGGCGAAGCGCACGAGGGAATAGACGACCGCGGCGCCGGCCAGGGCCCACAGGCTCTTGTCCGACGCGTGACTCGCGGCGTTGATGAAGAGATTGGAGAGGTGACCTCCGGGGCTGGCGTGAAGAAAGCGGATCATTTGCTCAGCGGTGTCTTCCAGATTCTTGTGGAGGAATCGGAGGAGACCGAGACCCAGCAACAGGACGAGGATCCCTTTGGCCGCCTCAAACATGGCGACGGAGCGAAGCGCGACGGTGGTCCTAGATGGATGCATAGGCTGGATGCCACGTAGACGGTACGGTCTGACGGGAAAAAGTTCAAGTGGCACCGGAAGTCTGTCGCGAGAACGATCTGGGAGCGGCTGCTTGAGAGGATGTTGGAGTCCGACTTTCATGGCCCGGCGCGGATACGCTGCCGGTTGAAATCTGGGTAGGCTAGTTAACAATTTGCCCCCCTCCCCCCACCTATTTTTGGAAGTGCGGATTCTAAAGGAGTTTAAGTGCTGTCGTTTCGGAAGTGCGGATTCTGAACGAGTTACGGGTGCGTTTTGTGTAAGTGCGGATTGTAAAGGCGTTAGAGAGCTTAAAGGCAAAAGCGCTTGAGATTGGGGTTGGTTGCCGAGCTGGGGCGCAGCAGTGCTGCGCCCGTACACGGAGTTCGCGGTGATCGCACGTTTCTTCATGGAGGTCACTCGCCGGTGGCGTTGGGTGGGATTGCGGGTGCGGGTGGCCGGGAATTGGAGAGGCGAATGCCGTTGTCGATCAGGTCTTTCCAGGCCTCGTAGGAATAGACGAATTTGGTTTCTTTCTTGGCCATGGGCAGGGAGAGGAGCATGACCTGGCCCAGATAGGCGAGGGTGGCGGCGGTGCGCTGGGGGATGCGGTTTTGGGCCAGGGCGGTGAAGACTTTGCCCATGACGTGGTTGATGTCGGCGGCGGTCAGGAAATCGCCGGTGAAGGTGGCGGCCATTTCCGCGCCCAAGCGGTGGGATTCGAGGAGTTGGTGCTCGGCGTGGGCGTGGAAAAGGCAGAGTGATGCGTGATTTTTATGCCGGAGCATGCGGCATTGGCGGTTGTCGGAGAAGGCGAATTGACAGAATTCAGGGTTGTTGGAGCGAGGTTCGGTCATTTGGGGGTCACCTTTGGAAGAGGGATTTTTTACCACAGAGAGCGCAGAGGACGCAGAGACGGGGAGGAAGAAGCCTTGACCTAAGGATGTGGCGAGGTCAAAGCGGGAGAGAACCTGGCGAGCGATTTGGGCGGACAAGGGACTCCCTGCCTCTTCTCCGCCGCCAGATGCAGAAACACAGTCAGTATACACGAAACTGGAATGAAGTCAAGAGAATAATTGTACCGAATGGTTATTCGAACGATCGGGACCCTGATTGCATTCGAGCGTGTGGTGAGGGCTTGGAGGAAAACGGCAACCCCAAGACCCAGGTTCAGAAAGCGAACCTGGGGCACCCGGCGATGCTGAATATACGGAATTTCACGGTTGCACCCCCTTTCGTGAGTTGCGTATGGGGGAGCATTACAGAGATGCGATCTTGATGCCGTTTGACGAGAGCCTTTAGGTAGGCATCTTCCTTCTTACTTCGTCCGGCTGGCGATCTTGGTGCATTTGAAATGTTCGTGGTGGCGTCAAGCAGGCCAGCCGCCTCAAACTCTGCACCGGTTGGAGGATGAATTTGGTATTCCTTGGCCAGTGCTTTTATCTTCTCAACGGCTGTTAGGCTAGGATGAGGGTCGTTCGGGTCCGCAAGCGCGGTTGTTAATAGTTCATTCGCCTTTTGCAAGCCCAGCATTGCGCCTTTTCTTTTAGAGATAATTGTTGCAAACATTTCTTGGTCTAGCACGTCTGCGGTCCCATCTGCGTACACAACCACGTCCACGCTGGCCGACGTGCTTTGGATTTGTTGTTGCCCCACGGGGACATCCACCGCGATAAGGGCACGTGCTTTGAAAGTACCGTTGCCATTGTTCTCGGACATAAACGGCAAAAAATCACCACCATACTCCCATACGCTTGCGGTTCCATCGGTACGAATTATTCGCACCAATAAGCTGTAGGCACTTATCTCTTTGTGAGACGAATTTAGAAGGTCTAACGTGACCACTTGTCTCGCGGCGTCATAGCGAGACCCTTGTACTTCAACAGCTCCAATCGGCGAACCCCGCAACGGAATAGCGATCATGCACAACAGGCCTGTTAAACAAAGCAACCGTTTTGTCATGGATTTTCCTCTCTTGGCCGTCACCAAGACCTTAACTAACGAGGAAACGGAATCTCGTCTTGCGACAACCGTTGCTTCATCCGGTCCGCAGCGCCCACGCTTGTAGGGCGGGTGGCCCGGACTAACATTTCTTGACATGATGATCGTCCAGAGAATATCACTGTGATACGTCTCGCGAAAGTATAGAGGTGAAGTTGCGATTGGTGCGTGTGGATATTGGGGAGTGAGAAATCCCGTGAACGTAGTTGCCAACCACCCACCCAGACCCAGGTTCATTAAAAGCGAACCTACGGTGGCACGCGCTCCGCGTTGCTTTGTTTGTGAATTTAGGAAAACTTCCTCTCGTCAGCGTTCATTGTCTCGGCTACGCGCTCCCGCATTTCTCTTTGCGCCCGGGACAATGCCCCTCTACAAAAACTGAGGGCGCATCAGCGGTTAAGCTTTTGCGCCCTCTTTAAACTGAGCCGTAAAGTTTCTGACCTTCCCGACCCGATCTGATTGCACCACCGCCGTTAGGGGGTCGCGCACTCCAGACCGAGCCGTGAAGGCTTCGAGCTTCGCAGTTCAATCTCGCCGCGCAGCCGCTGTTAAGCTGCTGTGCGTTTTAACTGAGCCGTAAAGTTCTTAAGCTTCCCGGTTCAATCTGGCGTGAAGATATTCTTGTCGTGCAACAGCGTCAATCAAATTCGCACGCAAGCTCTGTGCAAATCTGTGAACGACTGTGCAAAGTGGTAGAAGAGAGATTCCTCCCTTCACAGGCCGACCCATTCGCTCGGAAGCGAATGGACAAGAAAAAGATCGGCCTGTTTCGCTCGGAATGACGGCGGGGACGCAGAGTTCGACCCAGAGAAAAAAGAACCGCACCCTTTGAAACCGAAGGGTGCGGCGCCCGGCGAAGGATAAAGAAAAAGCCCACCCTTGCGAAAAAACGTCGAGGATGGCTCCGATTTTGTAGGGATTGCTGTTGCGCGGCTAGGCTTTACAATAGCGCGCTGGAGCTTCTATGGTGCGTCGATCTCGCGGATCGTTACGCGTCGCTACGCGGCACTGGCCGAAATTCGCGACGCGCTGCTCGAAACCTACGCGAGCAACGACGCGATGAACTAGCTCATCCTTTCGGAGCTGGACCCGCGTGCGTGGCGCGCGCAGCTGCCGGGTCACAAGGGAGGCGGCCGGACGATCGCGGCCATCTTCGCGCATCTGCACAACTGCCGGCTGGTGTGGCTGAAGAATTCCGCGCCGCACCTGAAGTGTCCGCCGGCGCTCGATCCCGACCGCTGCACCATGAAGCAGGCTGCCGCCGCGCACCGGAGAAGCGCCGCGCAGTGCCTGCGCATGTTGACGGACGCTCTTTCGGCCGCTCCGGATCGCCGCGTCGCCAGATTCTCTCGCGGGAGTTGGACGCAGACCTGGCCCGCCGGGGGAACCATGTTTGCGTACATGTTCTCGCACGAGGCCCACCATCGGGGGCAGATTTTGATGCTGGCGCATCAGCTCGGCTACCGGCTGCTCGACAAGACTCCCGGCGTTTGGCATTGGGAGAAGCTTTGGAAAGTAGCTGGGCTTATTACGCGCCCGCGGTGAAAAGGTGCAAGAGGTCTCTTCAGGGGCTAAAGCCCGTTGGATGCCAGCAGGTTATGTCGGAGCTAAAGCTCCGACCCCTAGTGGCCTCCGAGAGGATCAAATAAAATTAAGTGGAGCCCGAGAGGGGGTTGGGAAAGAGTAACGCCGAAACATGCGGATGGACCGGTCTAAAGACCAGTCACTACACTATGTTCTTTCCCGAGCCGCACTTTGAATTTAGGACGGACCCACCCTTTGCCTGAAACAACACCGCAAAGGATGGGCCACCTGGGACGGGCGGGGCAAGCCGCCCCTACATGGCTGGATGTGAGCCGCTTGCTACCGTTGGTTGCGTTTTACTGCTTGTCGTAGACCTGCACGGTGTGCATCGGCTTGCCGTCGGCGCCGGTTCCTTTCGAGGTGACGGTTGTAGTCTTTCCATCATGCGACACCACGATTTGAGACGTGCTCACTACTTTCCCGTCCTTCTTCAAGGTCCCGACAAACGAGTGGGAGTTCACGCGTTTGAAGGAGATATGATCCGCTCCGGAAGGCACTCCGTTTCCGGTTGCCGGATAATCATTGCCGTCATACTTGGCCGTGAAACCGTAGGCCAGGGCTGTTCCGTCGGCGCCGGTCCCTTCGAAGCTGTATTTCACGCTGTCGCCGTCCGCGGTTACGGTGCGCGTCAGGCTCTTTGGTGCTGGGGTGCCGGTGAATTTTGATTTTTCGAGATTGAGCTTCCAGGTGCCAATGTTGGGATTGTCCTGGCCTAGCATCAAGGCGGGGACTCCGAGACAGAGAACTACAACAGCCAAGATTAGAGACGCTCGCTTCATTTTTTCTCTCCTCCGAAAGTTTCCTGAACGGTTTCCTTGGGGCCTGGTGAGGAACAAAATCTTGAGTGCGCGGAAGCGTACAGTGGCTGCAGGCCCACGTCAAGCTAGTTGGTAAAGTGCGGCAAACGAGCGTGCGCTACGCGACGATGGATTGCGAAATTTACGGGCGGATCATTACTTTCGGACTTTACTGATTTACGGGCGGATCATTACTTCGTGAGGGCCGGACGGAAGACTGAACTTTGCGCCGCGTTCGCGATTCACTTTCAGGGTTGCGGGAATGTCCAGCGCGGCAATTTGAACCTTGCGGGTCCACGAGCCGCTGCTCCAATAGTCCGCACTGGTGTAGATGGTGGCTCCCGCGATCACATACTTTCCTATTTCTTCCTGGTGTCCGTCGCGAAATACGAGGACCGCGGGCGGAAGCTCGCTGGGGGGCTCAGAAGCCTGAATTTGGCGGGAGGCAGAGAAGGGGGAGGCGGATGTCAGACTGGAGGCTCGCGGGGACTCGGACTGGAGGATCTGTCCCAGTCTGCGACTGACCGTAGTTTGTAAGTCGCACCCAGTGATCACCTTGCAGCTCCAGGACGAGTGACTCGGCCGGGTTGGGCACGGCGGCTGATGGCTGAGTCGTCTGCGCGATGAACGGGGGCGGAGGCTCTTCAAAGTTCTCTGGTTCGGAATCGTAGTCGCGTAGTGAGTAGAAGGGCGAGGCAAATGCCGAACCAGCGAAATTTCGACGTGTGCGGCGGGGGCGGACGAAGTTGGCTCTACTGCGCGCTGAGACGGCCCTTCCCGTTCGACTTTCGGGAGCGAATGTAAATGCGGCGTGTCTCTGGGCTTGTGCGGATGAAACAAAGACGGCTGCTCCGAACACGGCTAGGGAGAGGGCGATGAGGCGTTTATTCATGCGCTGATCCGTTCCGGCTTGAGTTCGGGGCGTTTCCTCTACCCTTGTACGTATAGTCTCGGGGGGTCTAAGAGTCAAGGTTCGGATCGTAAAGTCAAAACCCGCACCGTTATATAGCGAGGGCCGCGACGGCGCCCGCTTCGGTAAAGCGGCCGCATACACTGGTTGCAGCCGGCTTACCGATGCGGCGTCAGAGTATCGAGCGTGGCTGACAGGTGTTTTCTTGCGGTGTGGAGGGGGGAGTCGGATTGGCGGAGGCGGCTGATCATCAGGGCGCCTTCGAGCGTGGCTACGATTGTGTCGGCTAGTTCGGCGGGGTGGACTGATGGCGCGATCTCGCCGCTTTTGATGCCTTCGCTGACGATTGTGGATAGGCGATTGGTCCAGGTCGCCAGGGCTTTGCGGGCGCGGGCGCGTAGGGTGGGGTTGCCGTCGTCGGATTCGATGGCGGTGTTTAGGAGCGGGCAGCCGCCGGGGACGAGATGGGCTCGCTTTTCCACGAAATTGTCGATCATGGCCTTTAGGCGCGGGATAGAACCGGGGACTTTATCTACGCCGTCCAGGCGTTCGCTTACTGCTTTTTCCCAGGTGTAGTCGAAGGCTTCCTGGGCCAGGGATTCCTTGCTGGGGAAGTGGCGGTAGAGGCCACCCTTTTGCAGGCCGGTGGCCTGCATCAGGTCGGACATGGACGTGGCCGCGAAGCCCTGGCGGTTGAATAGCGGGGCGGCGCGGCGAACGATTTCCTGACGGGTTTGGCGGCCTTTCTGGCCTAGCGCGTTGGTACGGGCTTTTCTTCCACTTTTCATAGCTGCCTATCCAGTCCGGCGGCGGCGCGACCGATCGGTCTCTTCTCGAGATTATAACACAATTTATATGAGACCGATCGGTCTCTTCTGCATCCAACCGGACGATGGGCAGCATAGCCAATACGGCGGATGGCTTGGGGCAGACTGCTTTCCTTGGCGCGAAGGCTGGCGCGCGGACGGGGAGATCAACCCCTGGTTTATTGCGGTGACCGTGACGCTGGCTACGTTTATGGAGTTGCTGGATACGGCGATTGCGAATGTGGCTTTGCCGCATATTGCGGGTGGGTTGGCGGTCAGCGTGGAGGAGAGTACCTGGGTGCTGACCAGTTATCTGGTGTCGAACGCAGTGGTGCTGCCGCTTTCGGCTTGGTTGAGCCGGGTGTTTGGGCGGAAGCGGTATTACATGCTTTGCGTAGTTTTGTTCACGATCAGTTCCCTGCTGTGCGGGTTGGCGCCTAGCTTGGGGTTGCTGATTTTGTTTCGCGTTATGCAGGGGATTGGCGGCGGCGGGCTGGCTCCTGTGGAGCAGGCGATTTTGGTGGATACATTTCCGGCGAAGAAACGGGCTGCGGCGTTTGCACTTTATAGCATGGCGATTGTTACGGCGCCGGTGATTGGACCACCGCTTGGTGGATGGATAACCGATCATTGGAATTGGCGGTGGGTGTTCTTTATCAATATTCCGATCGGGATTATTTCGCTGTTGCTGACGAACCGGCTGGTGTCGGATCCGCCGGCGTTCACGCGGGAGATTGAGGCGGCGCGGAAGGGTGGGAAGCTGAAGATCGATGGGTTGGGGATTTTGTCGGTGGCGATGGCGTTTGCGTGCATTGAGGTAGTGCTGGACCGCGGGCAGACGGAGGATTGGTTTGAGAGCCGGTTCATTGTGATTTTTTCGACGATTGCGTTTGTTTCGCTGTTGTTTGCGATTTTTTGGGAGTGGCGCCATAAGGATCCGGTAGTGGAGATACGGTTGTTGCAGGACCGGAATTTTGCGCTGGCGAATGTGTTTTATTTTATTTTCGGATTCACTTTGTATGGTTCGACCGTGTTGATTCCGCAGATGCTGCAGAGCTTGTATGGGTATTCGGCAACGGACGCGGGTTTGGTGCTGGGTCCGGGGGCGATGGTGATTGTGGTGCTGGCGCCGGTGATCGTGAGGATTTTGCCGAAGGTGGGAGTGAAGGCGCTGCTGGGAACAGGATATTTTATCTTTGCGCTGGCGATGTGGTACTTCGCCAGTTTTGACTTGCGGACGAATTACGGGCATGAGGCTTTGGCGCGGATGACTCAGGGGTTGGGGATTGCGCCTTTGTTCGTGCCGGTTAGCCAGCTTGCTTATTCCTATTTGCCAAAAGAGAAAAATAATAAGGCATCGAGTCTGACGAATTTGTTTCGGAATCAGGGCGGGAGTTTTGGGATTGCGTTTGTGACGACCATGCTGGCGCGGCGGACGCAGTATCACCAGTCGGTGCTGGTGGCGCACGCTACGCCGTTTGATTCGGCTTATCGAAATTTGATCGGATCGTTGACGGGGTACTTTGCCAGTCATGGGTTTTCGGGGGCGGACGCTGTGGTGCATGCGCAAGCTCAGGCTATGAGATTGCTGCTGCAGCAGGCTTCGTTTTTGGCGTTTCAGGATTGCTTTACGGCGCTGGGGTGGTTTGTGTTGATTGGCGTGCCGTTGGTGTTTTTTATTCGGTCGTTCCGGATTGGAGGGGCGGCTTCGGGACACTGATTCATGAACACGGAAGAACAAGGGAAAAACCCGCACCCTTAAAACCCAAGGGTGCGGCACCCAATTTCGCTGCTTGCTCCAACAGAGTGCTCAGGTTGCCTAAGGGTGTTAGGAGGCTTTTTCCTGGGCGTAGGCCAGAATTCTTCGTAGGGGCCTTTGAAGTCTTCGATTTTGGCGTGTTGGAAGTGCCAGATGCGGGTGGCGACTTCGTCGATTACGTCGTGGTCGTGGGTGACCAGGAGGACCGTGCCGTCGTAGCGCTGGAGCGCGATGTTGAGGGCGTTGATGGATTCGAGGTCGAGGTGGTTGGTGGGCTCGTCGAGGACCAGGAAATTTGGCTTTTGCAGCATCAGGCGGCAGAAGATGAGGCGGGCGGTTTCGCCGCCGGAGAGAGCGCGGGTGGGCTTCAGGGCGTCGTCGCCGCTGAAAAGCATTTGGCCCATCAGGCCGCGGAGTTCCTGCTGGTTGGCGCTGGGATCGAATTGCCAGAGCCACTCGATGGCAGTGGTGTTGTCTTTGGTGAAGGAATCGGTGTGATCTTGCGCGAAGTAGCCTACGGTGACTTCGTGGCCCCAGACGACGGTGCCGCTGTCGATGGGAAATTGCTTGTCGGCATCGTCGATGAAGCCGGTGGCGTTGCGGATCAGTGATTTCAAGAGCGTGGTTTTGCCGGTGCCGTTGCGGCCCATCAGCGCGATTTTTTCGCCGCGGGTTACGCTGGCGGTGAACTTCGGGATCACCTTCAGGCTGTCGTAGGATTTTTCGACGCTTTTTATTTCCAGCGGATGGCGGCCGGAGTTGCGCTTCATTTCGAACTTGATGTAGGGGCGTTGGATGTTGGAGCGGGCCAGTTCGGAGGTCTGCAGGCGCTCGACTTCTTTTTTGCGCGAGGTGGCTTGGGCGGAGCGCGTGCCGGCGGAGAAGCGGGCGATGAATTCGTTGAGCTGGGCGATTTTCTTTTCGCGCTGGGCGTTTTCGGATTCGATGCGCGCGCGGATTTGGGTTTTGGCGACCACCATGTCGTCGTAGCCGCCGATGTACATGATGACTGTTTCGTAGTCGATGTCGGCGGTGTGGGTGCAGACGCTGTTGAGGAAATGGCGATCGTGGGAGATGACGATGAGCACGCCTTCATAGTCGCTGAGATATTTCTGCAGCCAGTGGACGGAATCGAGGTCGAGGTTGTTGGTGGGCTCGTCGAGCAGCAGGGCGGTGGGATTGCCGAAGAGGGCTTGCGCGAGCAGCACGCGAACTTTTTGGCCGCCCTGGAGCTCGCCCATTTTGCGTTCGTGGAGCTCGATTTCGATGCCGAGGCCGTCGAGCAGGGCGCCGGCGTCGGATTCGGCGGTGTAGCCGCCTTCTTCGCCTACGATGCCTTCGAGTTCGCCGAGGCGCATGCCGTCTGCGTCGGTGAGGTCTTCGTGGGGCTTGGCGTAGAGGGCGTCGCGTTCCTGCAGGGCCTTCCAGAGGGCGGAGTTGCCCATGATTACCGTGTCGATGACGCGAAATTCGTCGAAGGCGAATTGATCCTGGCGGAGGACGCCTAGTTTCTTGGGGCGGGTGACGGAGCCTTTGGTGGGCTCGAGCTCGCCGGTGAGGATCTTCATCAGGGTGGACTTGCCGGCGCCGTTGGGGCCGGTGATGGCGTAGCGGCGGCCCGCCATGAAGGTGGTGGTGACGTCCTCGAAGAGGACGCGGGGGCCGAAGCGCATGGAGATGTTATTGATGGACAGCATAACCCTCCAAGTATAGCAGCATCTGGTTGGGATTCGATGAATGGTGAATGCTATCCGATCGGATACGCGGCTAACGAAAACGATAGATTTTTGGTGACGCTTGACCTGAATCCAGATGATTACGTCGCTCGGGTGCCACTCTCGCAGCGTGCGTGATCTTATTGATTTTTAAAGAGTTCCGGTAAGCGAATGCGCTTTAACGCAAGACCTTTGGTGCAAATGTGCCGATAGCAGCGGCCCTGCAAATGCCTTTGAGGTGCTGCGTTTCGACAGTGGAAAGGTCTTCCGCTGGTGGGGCCCTACTGTCGGGTCGGGTTCGTGTCTCGCTCGGTAGTACTGCTAGGACGGCTTTCTTCTTGACAACATTGGGACATAGGCGGGACAATTCCGCGGCAATGTGCTGTGGTCGGCGCAAGGCGTAAGTCCCCGGACCCTCGAAGACGGCACGTGCACACTTTTTCGGCCCCGCAGAGTAAGCTATCTGTACATTTGGATTCGCCTCAAGGAGGCAGCAATGAGGATGGAAGACGAATGTGCGCTTGGTCGCGTTGATTGGCGACGTGTGGTTGCATGGACTGGAAATGCACGAGGAGAGGGGGCCAACCGTTACCGTTTCACCCGGTAGCCTTTCGTTCGGCGTACCGACTGGGGCCACGGTTAGCGCGCCGCAGGCTGTGACGATAAGCATCGGTGGCAGCGGAAGCGTGACGGTCAGCAGCATCGCCATCTCGCCTTCGGAAGGTACCGGGACAAACGACTTTACGCAGACGAATACGTGTCTGGGCGTCGATTGCGGCGCCAGGCTCCTGCGCGATCAGTGTCACGTTCAAACCGTCACAGGCCGCCGGGGTATTGGAGACTGCAACGCTCAACTTCACTAGCAGCGCAGGCGGCGCCGGGTCTGTCGCGCTGACAGGAGCGTTGGGTGCGATTCGGCTATTTGATCCTCTCGATGTCGCGAAGTCCCAGGGCGGACTTACCGACACCAGCCCGTTGACCTTCGCTACGACGAATGTAGTCCTAAGCTGCACGGCGCCATCCACCACAGGAACGCTCTCTTCGAGCCCAGATGGGAAGGGGGACGTGCTGGTGGACAACTTTCTGACCGTGGCTGTGAATAACCAACCTATCTCGGGAACCGGAGGGCCGGCTGGCAACGTGTGCACGGGTGGGGTAGTGTCAGATGGAGTCTCGCAAGATTGCTTCACGACGAACTATCAAGTTCCGGCGGGTGGGGTGGAGCTCGCTGGACGGAGATGATCCCGACACGTTCACGAACAGTGGAAACAACATCCTCAGAACGCAGTCTCCGAACACAACGAACGCCGGTGGCGTCGCCCCTATTGTCGTTGCCAGCAGCCTTACGTCAGGAGCGACGACGACGTTTAGCTTGCTGGATGGCGGCGGTAAAGTGACGAGCACCACCTTGTTCCTAGCGACGAACTGCTCTCTGACGAACGCAAACACTGGTACCGAGACGGGCAATCCAACGAACCAGCAACCGAGCCAGACGCTAAGTTTCGATGCCGTAGTAAACAATTTGGATCAATATGCTTTCGACTACTCGCTTGTTTCGCAAGGCTCCATAACCAACGCGGATGCGACCCCCACTGTGACCAACAACTCCATCACCCCGTTAGAGTACTCGGCGAAGGTGGCGGGAACACCTTTCGCCGGTACGTCTTGCATCCCGCTCGCGAGCCTTGGCGGAACTGTGCGCTGAAAACGCAAGTCTGTACGCCTCCCAGGCGGCACTGGCGACCGGCGCTAATTGCCCTCAGAGCAACACGCCGGACTTCCTATTCACGTCTACGTTCGATCCCGTCAACCTCATCACCACCCCGACCACATTCGGGTTTCTGGATTTTAATGACGCAGGGAGCTGCACGGGCGGGCTGGAGGGCCCCGAGGCGAACAATTCTTGCCCGCAGAATGGGCTCGTCAGCTTCACAGGACCCGGAGAATACTCCGGAAGGAGAGGAGCAGGGTCAACGAATTCCTCCGACATCATGGTAACGGGCGTACAGCCGCCGACCACGACGGTTGTTATTACACCATTTTTTAGTGCGGGAACCACAAACTGGACCAACAAAAGTCCGATGGCGACTTTCACGGGTAATCCGGGGCCCTCAGTGGGTTTTGTCGCTCCGGTCAACTTCATCGACTACGGCATAAATCCCGCCAGCCAGCCGGATTGCCCCCAACTTTCCCGATTCCATTCACCGGAAATGGCACTTTTGCCGCGGACAATGTGTTGCAGAATGCGGCTTGCCCGAGTGGAAGCACACCGTATCCCTCGTCGGAGCCGCCGTTTACACCCGGGCCGGTTTCGCTCGGGACGCTCATGGACAACACACCGTATTTGTTGCACTACTCGACGACTGATTGCGCGGCAACTCACGAGTTGCTGTTCACGTTAAATGGTCCGACCTGGTCCACTAGTTTCAACTCGCTGGCCCTGATGGCGGACACAATGCCGCCGACGATCGACTTCAGTACGCCACCGTCGAGCGGCGGGAACTATACAGCCAATCAAAAAGTCAAGGCGGCCTATACCTGCTCGGATACCGAATCGGGCGTGACGACCGCAAACTGCGCTGGCACTGTGGCAGTTGGGAGCAATATTGACACTACGCCAACCACTGGCCTGACAACGACGAAGACGTTCACAGTGACAGCCACGGACAATGTCGGAAATACGACGGGTACCGTGCCGGTGACTTACACGGTGAATTGCAACTACGCTGCGGTGACGCTTAACCCGTCATCGGTCACTCGACCGGCGCTGGTTGGTATCACGGCGAGCGTCGCCGACTGCATGAGCGCTCCCCAGAATGTTAAGGTTCAATTCTCATTGTCTGGGCCAATTGGTCGGAAGTGCAGTAACTCCAGCGCGGTGCTGTTCACCACACCGACGTTCACGATCAAGTCGGGGACGTCGAACTCGTTCACATTCCCGTTCCCGATTGCGAAAAATGCCTGCGTGGGAACGTACACGTTCACGACCACGACTCTGCAGGGATCAAACAACTCAGTAATCGACACCGTCACCTCAACGCTGACGGTGAATTGAGCACGGAATGCGTCACCATCCCGCCCTCTTCCTCTGCTTGAGGGAGAGCGGCGGGTTCTGCCACTAGACTATAGTTTAGGGTTCGGCGCGAGGCAGGATACCAAAGCGCGAACGACCCGGCCTCAGCTGGGTTTCTGCTGAGACCAGCGCGCGGAGTCGTCGTATATGGACTTCAAGTCAGTGCGCTCAAGCACGTGCTCGGCGCCCGGATCGTTCTTAATCTGATCGAGCATCGCAAGAGCCTGCTGGTACTGAGCTGGGGCGTCTACCGCATTTCCCCCCAGGCGCATGGTCTCACCGAGCAGATAGTGAATCCGGGCAGTCTGAAGGCGCAGACCCAATTTTTCGCTCGTACCTAGAGCACGGTCCAATTCCTGACGCGCGTGGGGATAGTCTTTGATGTTGACCATCGCCGCGGCCATTTCCACGAATTCGAGCGCCAGATACTTGATGCCCTGCTTGTCCGCCTCTCGGACAGTGATCGCAACTCGTTAATGACAGACTGTGGGCGTCCTTCTGCGTTGGTTACTCTGGCTAGGTTGAACCTGGAAATTAGGACTTTGTTCTGCTCCGAGCCGCGTGAGGCCGTGTGTGAGGCCTGCTCGTACAGCGCCCTCGCAGCCTTGAGATTCCCGGAATAGAACTGAACGTCGCCCTGCGAATTTAACACTGCCGCTTGAAGACTGCTGTTCTTTAAATCCAGCGCCAAGCTTTGCGCCTCCTGCAGTAGCTTTTCAGCCTCCGCACCGCGAGCAGCTTTGGCCAGAGTATCGCCGTAGTCATTCAGCGTCTCCGCCATATCCCGGGTACGATCCTGGAGGTCACGGAGGGGCTTCACGGCGTCTTGCATGGCTCCGATCGCTGCGCCCAGTCGTCCTTGATACTGAAAGACCAATCCCATCTGATGGGAGTTCAAGGCGACTCCCCGAGTGTCTCCGACTTTGCGCTAGAGTTCCATGGCTTTGAGGAAGGACGCCAGAGCCTGATCGTATTGCCCGGTGGCTCATAGGCGGCGCCTAGACCGTAAGACTGTCGGCGATATCGCGCGGAATATTCAATTTCTGGCGAAGCTGCAAGGACTGTTGAAAATAGCTGAAGGCGTTATCGCTATCGCCTTGGGAGAGATAGACAGAGCCAATCTTGTTGAGACAGAGTGCCTGGTATTTTTCGTCACCAGTCTCGCGCTGAATCTGGAGCGACTCCTTCAAGGACTGCAGCGCTTTGTCGTACTGACCCCGATCCTGATATACGACACCCATGTCGATCAAGGTGTCACCAACTTCCTTTTTTATCCCGATTTCTTTCTGGATCTTCAAAGCCTGGTCGAAGCTGGATAGAGCTTCATCGGGTTTGCCAAGCGTACTCCGGACCAACCCCATTTCAACGAGATTGACGGCCAGCAGGCGCTTGAATCCGAGGCGCGATTGATCTCCATCGACTCGTTGTAACTCTTGCATGGCTTCCTCGGGCTTGTTCATCAGACGGTAGGCAATGCCGAGCGCCTGGAGGAATTGCGCCTTTTGTTCCTTGTTGTCCACCTTGCACGGCCAAGTTGATGCCTTTGGTCAAGGGATCCAGCGCGCCTGCGGGTTTTCCTTCCGGATCTCGACCATGCCCATCTGCCAAAGCGCCTTGATGTTCTTCGGGTCCGACTGCCAGAATCTTGGCGAATTGCGCGCGCGCCTTGTCGTAGTCCCCGGCTTCCATGTAGAGCGCGCCGAGGGGTTCTTCGACGTCGCTGCTATCGGGCAAAGTTTTGGCGAGGTTCTCGTAGGCCTCGATGGCCTTCTTGTTGTCCTTCATCACTCGGCGTGCACTGGCTTCGATCAAGTATTTCTCGGCGGTAGGGAGCTGCTGGGCTGAATCCATGGCCTGGCGTGAATATCTTTCCGCGTCCGTGTCGTAACCCAGATCGCGTCGGCTTCCGCCAGCCGCGAGTAAGCCAGAGCGAACTGAGGATCCTCTTTGACGGCGTCTTGCAGAGCTTTAATGGCTTCGAGATTCTTGCCGTCGCGCACCAATTGCAAGCCCTGGTTGTAGTCGCGGAGGGCTGGTGACCGATTGTGAGATTGGGCTGGAACGAACTGGCTTTCAATTCCTGGAGGACGTCGGAAGAGACGGCGAGATTTTTGCGAATGAGGTCTGCAAACTGATCGACCGTCGCCGGGAATATGCTTTTTCGTTGGGGGCCTCGATCTTCAGAGGAACCTGACGATCCTGGCGGTAATCTTGGAGCGTGGCATCGATGCGGATCTGATCGCCGAATTTGGCATAGTGCCAGAAACGAGTATGTCGGCGTTGGAGAACTCCTGCAGATGGCGGAGGGCGTCGGGATCAAAGTCGGCATTGGGAGGAATGCGCAGATCCTTCAGGATTTGGAGGAGACGATCGGAGGAAACCGTACGCAGGCGCGCCGATTGGCCAACGTCGGTGCTGAGACATGTCGGCGAGAGCGTGGCGCCGATCCAGTCGATGGATGAATCCGCCGAGGTGTTGCGAAACGGCAAGATCGCCAGGGAGAGGGCTTGCGCCGGGGCTGCCGATGACGCTGAGGGGCGTAACGTGAATTTTTCGCGGAACACGTAGACGCCACCGGCCAGCACGATTGCGACGCCCCCGACTACCAGCCATTTCTGATAGGACGGAGCATAGCGGATGCGGCGCGAAGTCGGCACGATGGTGCTGTGCGGTACGCCGCCCTTCCAGGCCTCCAAGTCGGTGATGACTTCGCGAGCGGACTGATAGCGTTCTTCGGCTTTGGTTTCCAAACATTTGGAAACGATGTCGCTGATCACCGGCGGCACGCCAAGATTGAGCTGCGACAGAGGAGTGGCGCGCTCCTGGGTGCGCTTGAACATCATGGCCATCGCAGTTTCGGCTTTGAATGGCGAGATGCCTGTGAGCATTTCGTAGAAGATGATGCCGAGCGCGAAGAGATCCGAGCGGGCGTCGACCTTTTCGCCTTTGGCTTGCTCGGGCGACATATACTCCGGCGTGCCCATCAGCGCGCCGGTCTGCGTCATTCCCTGATGCTCCAGCGAACGCGCGATGCCAAAATCCATGACGTAGACTCGGCCGTCCTTGTCGGACATCACATTCTGCGGCTTTAAATCCCGGTGAACGACGCCCGCAGTGTGGGCGGCTTCGAGCGCGGCGGCGATTTGGAGCACGATGGGAACCGCTTCCTCCGCGGTGAACTTCCCTTTTTCATGGATCTGGCTCTTGAGGTCGCGGCCCTCCACGTACTCCATGGTGATGAACTTGATTCCCTGGGCCTGCCCCAGATCGAAAATGCGGATGACGTTGCGATGCGTTACTTCGCGAGCCAGGATCAGCTCTTGTTTGAAGCGGCGCAGAATTTCGGGGTGGCTGGCGAGCTCGGGGCGTATGAGTTTTAGCGCTACGAGTCGCTCCAATTCGGTGTCGCGCGCTTTATAGACGGCGCCCATGCCGCCCTGGCCAAGCAGTTGAAGAATCTCGAAGCGTTCCGCGAGAAGAGTTCCGGGCTCGAGCTGCCCTTTCGCCGCAGCTTCGCTCGAGGGCCGCGGCGTGACCGCCACGGACCATGCTTGGGTGCTGACGGCGGTGCCCATCGCGGTCGGGGAAAGGGTCATGTCCGCCAACGGCAACGGGGTGCTGCACTTCGTGCAGTGCTCCGCGGTAGGCGGGTTATCGGCTTGACAGAGAGGGCATTGCATGGGCTGGCGGTCTAAGTCACCAGAATAACTCAATTATGATTTCTCGCCTCATAAATGCAATATGCAGCTTAGGAGTGCAGCTGACAAGTTAGTAAGTTCGGCTAGGACTCGGGGGTCCGGCTCAATTGCACATGAAATTCCCGAAAGGCAACACGGGATGACCCAGACCTCGGTGAGCCTTCGAAGCTGGACTCATTCAAAGCGTCTGCGCAACGGTGATGCCCGCGAAGCTACTTCTTGAAAAGAGCGTCGAGGCCGGCCTGTACGATCGCTTCGTCGATTTCGGACTTGGCACCGCTGGCGGCCATGCCGCCGATCGTTTTGCCGTCGACCTTGATCGGAAGGCCGCCTTGGTTCGGGAAATAGTCCGGGAACGCCAGGGCCTCAACGTTTCCCTTCTTCACGTTGTCAGCCGCATCCTTCGACGGAGCGCCATAAGCTGCGGCGTGCCGCGCCTTCTTCTGCGCGAACTGGATGGAGCCGAGTGACGCGCCGTCCCCCTTTTCGAGGAAAAGCAGGTTGCCGCTGTCGTCGACAACGCAGATGGTAACTTCGACGTTTCGCTTTTTGGCTTCGGCCTCGGCCGCAGCGACCATGATTTTGATCGACGCCAGATCCAAATATTTTTTGGTCGGGAAATCGGTGGCTAAGACCGGCGGGAGCGCCGTGAAAAAACTCAATGCCACTAAGAGTAGTTTGCGCATGCACAGGATGCTATCAATTGATTTTCGTATTTGCCAGATGAAAGGCACGGCAACGGGGTTGGGGTAGGTCCGGTGGTCGACGGACAGCGTTTGAATTGAAGCAAGGTGAGGCAGCGCGGGTGCGCTTACAATATAATGATAAGGTTCCCAGGCGCCGGGGCGAGAGCTTGACCCAAGAGGCATTGTGAGCCTTCAAATCTCAATCCGGGAATCCGCCGACGTCACCATAGTGGACCTTCGGGGAAGATCGACCATCGACGGCGGCGAGAGCGAGTTGCTGAGCAATTGTCTTCAGAAGTTGGTTGCCGACGGCAAGCGCAGGCTATTGATGAATCTCGCGAAACTCACCCAAGTGGACAGTTCCGGCGTCGGCGTCATCGTAGACACGTATGTCTCCCTCAAACGGCAGGATGGCGATCTGAAACTACTGCGCCCACGCGGCCGGGTGTTGGAAGTGCTGACTCTGTTTCGCCTGGTAAACACGATTCCGAGCTTTGAGGATGAGGCCCAAGCGCTGGCCAGCTTCCGGCCGCGCGGGTACTCGGCAACATCTTGAGGACGTGAACTCGCGGGCTTTACATGCCAACGAGATAGGCGGGATCATCGATGACTACCCCCTGTAATGCAGTTGCTCCCACTCCGCTTAAGACCGCGCTCGTGGTGGCTTCCGGCGACGATATCGAAGAACTGCTTACCAATGTTTTGGTCAGCGAAGGTTGGAGCATTCAGCGCGTCGCGGACAATCAGGATATTCTCCCTCTTGCGAGGACCGAGCCATTCGACTTGATCATCACCGGGCGGAAGAGCCGCGGCCCGGATGATGTTGAACTACTTCGCAAGATCAGGAGCGCTCGCCCTCATATCCGCCTGATTATCCTTACCGATGAATGGACTCCCGGAGACGTCATTGCTGCTATGCGCGAAGGGGCCTTCAGTTATTTTTCGGCACCTTTCGAGGCTTCGGAACTGGCCATAATGGTGCGTGCGGCGATGGCCGAGCCCTGTTGGGACGACGGCATAGAAGTACTTTCTGCGACGCCATCGTGGGTCAGCTTGACGGCCCGATGTGATCTTGGTACGGCAAATCGTCTGGTGCAATTTCTGCAAGGAATCCGGGACCCGAGCATTCCCGAGGCGGAGAAGGACCACGTCATATTCGCTTTCAAGGAAATTCTGATCAATGCCATGGAACATGGTGGACATTTTGATCCCAGCCAGCATGTGGAAATCTCGTTCATCCGCACTCGCCGAGCTATAGCCTGCCGGGTCAAGGATAGCGGCGAGGGTTTCTCGCTAGAAGAGCTTCGCCATGCAGCCGTCGGCAACTCGCCCGAGGATCTGTTTAGCCACGCGGCGGTTCGCGATGAGCGAGGTTTGCGACCAGGGGGTTTCGGCATTCTGATGGCGAAAAAGCTCGTCGATGAGCTGATTTACAATGAGAAGGGCAATGATGTCCTGCTCGTTAAGTATCTCGATCGGGAACCACCGCCAACTGTCTAGGGCTCTGCTCTATCGGCGCGAGTTGGTGGTCAGTATGCGGTGCGAGCTCAAGTCGTCATCTTGTCGCTGACAGTCTCGCCAGATTGGACGGGTGGCGAGGCCAGAAAAGGCATCTTCCAGAGAGGCATCTTCCAGAGAATAACGTGGCGATAGGTGTGTCAAGCCGTCACAGGCGGCGCCAGAACCAGCACCGAGGGAACTCGTTCTGAGCAGGCCAGCCGCAACAGACCGTAGCCAACCCCGGCCAAGCCAGTCATCAGCCCCGGCGACGCCAGCGAAGTCTGCGTGCCGCAGAGCGGTCCGCGCTCCGCGATCCCTGCCATGGTCTGGGAGGCCAGACCGTTCATACGATTTGTCACCGGTTGCCGCTGCCAGGTATGCCAGAAACAATGAGCATCCCGGAAGGCCGTTGTACAAGGCTAGACCCAGGGGCTGGAGCGACGTGGAGCGCTCGCGTGCTCCCACGGGTGTGAGACCGATCCAGCTGGCACAGAATTCGTTTTCCAGAACATCCTGGCAGAGCATGTCCCCAACCGTGCGCGCCAGTCCAATCGCGTCTCCCTGTTCTGCGAAGCGTGGCTTGCGCGGAGCCGGAGCGTAGCCGCGTGACAGGCTGCCTTCACCTACCGATGCGATGGCGGTGCGGATGAGACTTTCCTGTCGTGCAAGGTCCTCGTCACCCAGACGGTTGAGCCCCTCCCGCACCAGCGCCATGGCTGATTGTTCGAAGACCGCCGGGATGCGCTCGCCTTCGCTAGTCCACAGGTCACGCGAATTGGGACGGGAAGTAAACACCGGCACATCGCTCCTTTGCAAGTCCATCAGTTCCGCTGGGATGAGCGGGAGGACCGCGATCAGCTGCTCGACAGTCTATGGTTAGGCGCCTCTCAACTTTTCGGATAGAAGCATTTCCGCACTGTAGCAATACCCTAGTCAGGCGGGCGCGTGGCCAGGTTCGAAGTGGTCTACTAGTCTGAGCGCCCAATGATTGCGTGTGCGGAGCGAAGCGCTTCGCGCTTCTTCAAGCAGCCCGCGTGTCCTGGAATCGCGCCAAACCGACGACCGACTCGGGCCTCGGATTTATTGACATCGCTGCTGGCAAATACTAGAGTTGGCCCCAGTTTTCTCCGCAACGCATCAAGTAAACCGAGTTATTCAGCCGGTTGCCTATGGACCGCAAGATTTTTCGCGAGGTGTCGCTCCAGCGCCTCTCTTCTCCGGATGAGTTGGACCGGCTTTTGAGAGTCACGGACACGAAGGCTTGGGTCGCGCAGGTGGCCATCTTTGCGCTGATCATCCTTGGCCTAATCTGGAGTTATGTGGGCCGCATCCCCTCTGTCATCAGCGGGCCGGGCGTCATTGTGCGTAAGGGCGGGGTTCTGAATGTTACGGCTGCGGGATCCGGTATTGTCGCTGATCTCCGAGTCAAGGTAGGCGACAAGATTAGCGCCGGCCAAATCGTAGCCGCAGTGGCGCAACCTGCGATCGTGGAGAAGCACAAGAATGTGGAACAAACGCTGGCGCAGGCTCGCCGCGACCGCGAGCGCTCTCACGCCCTTTCTGAGGAGCAAGCGAACCTTGAAGCCGTGTCGATCGAACGCAAGATTGCCAATGCCGAGGGCGAAATCGTACACCTTGAGGAGCAGGCCAATCTCGCAAGGGAGCAGGTCGCCGTCCAGAACGAATTATTCGCCCAAGGAATTGTCACCAAGCTAAAACCCATCGAGGCTCAACAGAACCTCAACTCCATCGAAGATCGCATCGCAAGCCTGCGGGCCAGCATGCAAGAGCTCAAAGCGTCGGAGTTTGGGGAGCGCGCAAAAGTGAAGCGAGACGACTCACAACACCAACTTGCGGTTCAGGACCTCGAGCGCAACCTGAGTGCCGTGGAAAAAGACCTGGAAATCGCGGGAAACGTCGTAACTCCTTACGGCGGTGAAGTGCTGGAAGTCAAGGTTTCCGCAGGCGCTACCGTCGCTGCGGGCGATCCCATCCTCAGCATTCAGCCAAACGTGCAGGACCTCGACGTCCTGCTTTATCTTCCGGCGGCGCAGGCCAAGGATGTCAGAACCGGGATGGAGGTGAACATTGCCCCGTCCACGGTCAAACCCGAGGAATTCGGATATATAAAGGGACGCGTGACGTACGTCTCGGACTTTCCCGACACTCCTGCCGAACTGATGCGAAATTTCGAAAACGAAGTGCTGGTGAAGGCGCTCACGAATGGTGGCCCGGTCATTGGGCTGCAGGTAGACATGCAGAGAAATCCACAAACTCCCAGCGGATACCAATGGTCCTCCTCAAAGGGACCCAACCTGCTTCTTTCCGGCGGCACACTTTGCACGGCGGAAGTCATCACCCGATGGCAAAAACCGATCACGCTGCTGCTTCCCTCGTTGCGAAAAACCCTCGGCGTGAATTGACACCCGATGAAAAGCATCGCCCTTTCTGGTCTTGCCGGTGTCTGGAGTGAGTGGCGTCCTCGTGCGTCGCGTCGCGTCCGGACACCTACGGTTCTGCAGATGGAAGCCGTCGAGTGCGGCGCCGCGGCACTGTCGATCATCTTGGGCTATTTCGGGCGGAGTGTCCCGCTCGAGGAACTCCGCATAGCTTGTGGGGTGTCACGAGACGGAACAAAAGCCAGCAACGTCGTCAAAGCGGCACGTCGCTACGGTCTGACAGCAAGGGGCCTCAAAAAGGAACCTGAGGAACTCCGGCCGATGCGCTTTCCGTTTATCGTGTTCTGGAATTTCAACCACTTCCTGGTGGTGGAAGGTTTTGGCCGAGGCAAGGTCTACCTGAACGATCCCGCCGTTGGCCCTCGTACGGTCAGCGACGAAGAGTTCGATCAGTCCTTCACCGGGGTGGTTCTCACTTTCGAACGAACGCCCGAGTTTCAAAGAGGTGGTGAGAAGCGCACTTTGCTCCGTCTATTGCGCGCGCGCTTGCCGGGCAGCAGGCTCGCGATCGGCTACGTCATCCTCGCTACGTTCGCTCTCGTGCTGCCAAATGTCGTGATCGCCACCTTTTCGCGCGTGTATATCGACAATGTTCTGGTCGGTGGCATGACCAAGTGGCTCCGGCCTTTGCTGATGATCATGTTAGTGACTGCTGCCTTCCGGGCCTTTTGCACCTTCTGGCAGCAACATATCCTACTGCGTCTTGAAACGAAGCTGTCTCTTACATCCTCCAGCGGCTTTCTGTGGCATGTGCTTCATCTGCCGATGGAGTTCTTTGCGCAGCGATTCGGCGGTGAAATTGGATCGCGCGTCGAAATTAACGACCGCGTGGCTTCTTTACTTTCCGGCGAACTCGCGACCAACGTGGTAAGCATGTTTCTGGTGGGCTTCTATGCTGCGCTCATGTTTCAATACAACGCGGCGCTTACCATCCTCAGCATCGTTATCGCGCTCGCCAATCTCGTAACGGTTCGCTATGTCCGCCGCACTCGTGTAGACAACAACCGCCGGCTATTACAGGAGCGCGGCAAGATGTTGGGCACTGCCATGGCCGGTCTGCAAACGATTGAGACTCTAAAGGCCAGCGGTGGTGAGTCGGATTTCTTCGCACGCTGGTCCGGACTGCAGGCCAAGGTCGTTTCGTCGGAACAGGAGTTTGGAGCATCGTCGCAATTTCTGGCCGCGGTGCCATCCTTCTTGACCTCGCTCAATGTGATCGCGGTTCTGGCCTTCGGGGGCATGCGAGTCCTGGACGGCTTTCTGACCATCGGCATGCTGATTATGTTTCAGATGTTGCTGTCTAATTTTAGCGACCCAGTGAACACGGTGGTCTCACTGGGCAGCAGGCTGCAAGAGGCCGAGGGCGACCTCACGAGACTGGAGGACGTTCTCCGGTATCCGGTAGCGGTCAACCGAGGTTCCGATACGTCGTCGGAGGAACCCGGCGAGCTTCTGCAAGGCTGGGTCCAAGTAGACCGTGTGACCTTCGGTTATAGCCGCCTGGAAGATCCTCTAATTCGAGATCTCAGCTTCACCATCCGGCCTGGCGGGCGCGTCGCCTTGGTGGGCGCGACCGGCAGCGGAAAATCTACCATCGCCAAGCTCGTGAGCGGGCTCTACGAACCCTGGTCGGGTCAAGTCTTTTTCGATCGGCAGCCCCGCGACACGATCTTTCGGCGCACCCTCAATGACTCTGTTGCGGTCGTGGACCAGGATATTTTTCTGCTGGACGGTTCGGTTCGTCAGAACCTCACCCTGTGGGATCCAACACTTGAGGAGTCTCAGGTGGTTCAAGCCGCCAAAGACGCGGGCATTCACGACGACATCGTCGAACGGCCCGGCGGCTACGATTCACAGGTCGAAGAGGGGGGCCGGAATTTTAGCGGTGGACAACGCCAGCGTCTTGAGATTGCCCGCGCGCTGGCTCGCGGGCCCCGTATTCTGATCCTCGATGAAGCCACCAGCGCTCTGGATGCGCAAGTCGAAGAGCTGATTAATGACAACCTTCGCCGACGTGGCTGCACGTGCCTGATCGTCGCGCACCGCCTCAGCACCATTCGGGATTGCGACGAAATTATCGTCTTGCGACGTGGAGAGGTCGTGCAGCGCGGAACTCACGAAACCCTGGGTGCGGTTCCAGGCCCGTACTTGGAACTGATCCAGGCGCATTGATGATTACGAACCTACATAGCGAAAGTGGGGCGGTGTTCGAGCCCAGGGCGAACGACCCTTTCTCGATTCACGTTCCCGGCGCAGTTTGGATCGTGCGATCGGGCAAGCTCGACTTGTTCCTCGTGGACGTCGAGGGTGGCGAGCCGGCCGGCGCTCGTCATCACTTTTTGCGCGTGGAAACGGGAAGTGCCGTCTTTGGGATGAATCACCCGAGAGTTGGCACGATCGTCGCCGGTGCGGCAACACCGGGCACCCAACTGCTCTGCCTTTCGCAAAGTGAACTGCGCTCGCGTCCGGATCTCCATCCCGAAATCCCGGCTGGCGCGCTCGCCATCTTGGAAGGGTGGATTGCGAAACTCGGATCGAGTGTTTCGGTTGCCGCCGTGCCAAAAATTGTTGAGGATCTGACTGCGGGAATGACTCTGGAGGTCGCCGAGAATCCCAAGCCCATTCTGCCGGTTAGCGGCATCCTTTGGATCAAACACCTTGACGGCTCGTCCCACTTTTTGAATACCGCCGAGATCAACGCCATTGATGGCTCTTCTTGCTTCCCGATCTCGAGAAATGGCTGGCTCAAGCCAGCACCGAACACGCGAATTGTGGCGATGGATTCAAGCGATTGGCAGAGAGCCGATCCGCATTGGAACGACCTCCAAGCTTTCCATGGCGTTGTATTTCAACGCCTGCTTCTGAATCGCGCCAGGACGGGAGAACGCGACCAAAAGCGGCGCCGGAATCAGGTTGCGTCGGACTCAGCGATCCTCGGCGGTGCTCTGCGTTCGCTCGCTTCTCCTCTGCGGGACGAAACCTCCGTGCTCTCTTCCGACGAGGCAGGCGTTACTCATCCGCTGGTGTTGGTTTTTGAAGTCATCGGGAAGGCCCTCGGTGTAAGAATTATTGTTCCCGCCGAGCTGCGTAGCACAGGCGTTCTCAACGACCCAATCCCGAGCATCGCTGGCGCCTCCTCGCTCCGTCACCGGCTCGTCGTTCTGAAAGGGGAATGGTGGACGGACCCGCTCGGTCCAATGTTGGCGTTTCGGGAAGCGGACAAGCGACCCGTTGCTTTATTGCCTGCACCTGGAAAGGCATGTCGCCTATATGATCCCGTCGACCACCGGACCATTCGTGTGAACGCCGACGTGGCGATGACGCTTGGCGGTTTTGCCTACACCTTCTATCGGCCCCTTCCCAGTCGCAAACTTTCTCTATGGGACCTGCTCGCCTTTGGAATGCACGACACCCGACGAGAACTCTTCACCATCATCGCCATGGGCGTCTGCGGCGGCCTCATGGGGCTGCTCATGCCGGTTGCGACCGGCATCATTTTCGACTCGATCATCCCAAATGCGCTACGGAGCCAGTTGCTTCAGCTCTGCAGTTTTCTGGTTGTGATTGCCCTCGCGGCCTCAACATTCGTCTTGACGCGAAACTTCGCCATGCTCAGGTTGCAGGGCAAGACGGGTTCATCGCTGCAGGCAGCGGTCTGGGATCGCCTGCTGCGGCTGCCTGTTCCCTTTTTCCGCCAGTTCACGTCTGGTGATTTAGCCGATCGCAGCCTGGGCATCGAATACATCCTGCGCACCCTGACTGGTTCGGCAATCAATTCAATTCTCTCCGGAGTCTTTTCCGTTTTCAGTTGCATCCTGCTCTTCTACTACAATTCGGGGCTCGCTCTGATTGCCAGCGGCCTCGTTCTCGTTTCCTTGGTTGCTTCGGCGGCCAGCGTTTACATTCAGGTTCGCTACCAGCGTCAGATTTTTCGCGCGCGCGGCAAGATTTCGGGAATGCTTCTGGAATTCATCGATAACATTGGTCGTCTGCGCGTCTCGGGGGCGGAACCACGTGCCTTCGCCGTTTGGGCTCGACAATTTTCCGCGCAGAAAGACCTGTCGTTTCGCACCCAGAAAGCCTCGAATGGACTCGCCGTTTTCAACGCCGCGTTTCCGGTCATCAGCCTCACGGTTATCTTTAGCTCTGCGGCGCAGCTCATGGGTCAGCCACTCGTTCACGCCTTCTCGACCGGCGCCTTCCTGGCATTTTTGGCGGCGTTCGCTCAATTTCAGTCGGCGGCGCTCCAGTTCAGTTCCGCCGTTGAATCGGCCCTCGGCATCGTCCCTCTCTATGAGCGCACCATGCCGATTCTTGAGGCCCTGCCCGAAGTCGCGGAAGCCCATAAAGATCCCGGGGAGCTGGGCGGCGCTATCGAAGTCAGCCACGTCAACTTTCGCTATCGGCCGGATATGCCTCTCGTTCTCCGGGATCTTTCCTTCGCGATCAGACCGGGTCAATTTGTTGCGGTGGTCGGCCCGTCCGGCAGCGGTAAATCCAGCCTGCTGCGCTTGCTTCTAGGCTTTGAAAAACCCGAGGCGGGGGCTATTTACTATGATGGCCAAGATCTGGCTGGGTTAGACATTCAGGCGGTGCGCCGCCAACTTGGCGTTGTGTTGCAAAGCGCTCGTCTGGCGAGCGGCAGCATTCTCAGCAATATCGCCGGATCGTCCCACCTGGCTTTGGATGACGCCTGGGAAGCAGCTCGCAAGGCCGGGCTTGATGAGGACATCCGTCAAATGCCAATGGGGATGCACACTCTTGTCAGCGAAGGCGGCACCAATTTGTCCGGCGGCCAGCGGCAGCGCCTGCTGATCGCCCGCGCGATAGCCAAGAGCCCTCGAATCTTCCTGTTCGACGAAGCTACGAGCGCGCTGGATAACCGGACACAGGCAATCGTAAGCCATAGTCTCGAATCGCTTCGCGCGACTCGCGTTGCGATTGCTCACCGCCTGAGCACCATTAGCAAAGCGGATCGTATTCTTGTGCTCGAAAAGGGCGTGCTGGTGCAGAGCGGCTCGTATGAGGAATTGGCGAACCAGGATGGTCTTTTTCGCGAGTTGGCCCGGCGCCAGCTCCTCTAAGTGATTGGCTCTGGAGTTTTTCGCGACGGCAACGCAGGAGAACAGAAACTATGCGAAAAGTACTTTATCTGATGGGCATCATGGACGATGGCGACGTCGAATGGCTCCGCCAGAATGGCTCGGCCAAATTCATGTCATCGGGCACCGTTCTGATTCGCGAAGGCGCCGCCGTGGACGACGTATTCGTCGTCTTGGATGGCAAGCTCTCGGTGTTGGTTAAAGCGATGGGCGACAAGGAAGTGGCCACTTTGCTAGCGGGAGAAATTGTCGGCGAGATGTCTTTCGTGGATTCGCGTCCGCCCTCCGCGTCCGTGGTGGCCACTCAGGATTCTCATCTCTTGGTGTTGTCGCGTTCGGCTCTCTCGGTCAAGCTGAAGGCCGACAACGCTTTCGCGGCGCGGTTCTACCGTGCCGTCGCCACCCTGCTGGCCGATCGTCTTCGAAGGACGACGAGTTATCTCGGATACGGTAAGTGGACGGAAGACACCGACCCCGACGAACTCGATGAGTCGATGATGGACAGCGTCTCCCTGGGGGCCACGCGTTTCGACCGCCTGCTGAAGCAGTTACGCATCAACTGATCGGCGAGCGAGTTCAGCCGGTGACAGGAAGGGCAATCGTTTCGTTGCCCTCTTGCAGACGCAGGACGCGGTAGGCCACAAAATCCCCCTCATGCTTGGTCTGAATCGAGGTGAGCGCCGTTTCCACGAATCCCCTCACGTGCTCATGCACCTCCGGACTGATCAGAATCTCTTGCCCAGCGGCGGCGGCACAGTATCGCTGCGCCCGGTTGACTGCATCACCTATGACGGTGAACTCCATGCGATCTGTCGTGCCGACGAAGCCATGCACGACCTCTCCGCAATGGATACCTACGCCAAAATCACAACACGGAGCGCCCCGGACCTGACGGACCTGATTCACCCTGGTCACAGCTGTTTGCATCTCGACTGCGGCCCTGACCGCATTCTCGTGTTGGACCGGGTCAGCCCCTGGGCTTCCAAAGACAGCTAAGATCGCGTCGCCCATGAACTTGTCTACTGTTCCTTTGTGGGCGAAGATCACTGGTACCAGAACTCCCAGATATTCGTTCAGCATCTCCACGACTTCGTCGGAATCCATTTCTTTGGCAAGTTGGGTAAACCCCCGGATGTCGGAGTTGAGGATTGTTACTTCGCTCCGTCTGCCGCCGAGCCGTAGCTGTCCACGATGGGCGAGCAACTGATCGGCAACTTTTGGGGAAAACTGGCGCAAAAGGTTGGCCTTGATGACCGACTCGCGCCGAAGCTTTTCCTGGAGGCGATGGGTTGCGACCGCCATCGCCGCATATTGTCCGACAAGAACAAGTAACCGCACTTCCTCGTCTGTAAAGACCGTCTCGGCACGTCGAGTACCCGCACAGATTGCACCGAGTGCTTCTCCTTGCCAAAGCAATGGCGCGTACATTCCGGATTCAATCCCGCTTTGGGCGACGCTGCCACTGATCTCTACCTGACCACCTCTTCTCCAAATGAAAGCTTTGCGGTCGGTCATGGCTCGACGAAGAAGAGTCTCGCTTAAGTAGGGGCGCTCCACGTAGTGGTACGCCTTGAGAAGGAGCGCGTCCGAATCTCGCTCCTTCAGCACCAGGGCCCAGCTCTCGCCGGACGGAATCACCTCGACGAGTTGATCCACAATTGCAGGCAAAAGAGATTTCAGGGTCGTGTGAATGGCAAATTGAAAGGGCAATTCGCATACCATTCGCAGGCGTTTTGCGAGGGCGTCCTCAACCCCATCGCTGGGTACTGGATCGACTTCCGTGGCGTCAACGTCCTTGGCTATCGCTACGCCGGATTCATCATGGCGTTTCTCGCCAAGAAGGAAGGTCCCTTGCTCGAGGTAATTCGTCTTGCGGGACTCGGCGACAGTGTCAAATCCAACGCGCAGGGTGGTCCGTCCGACGAGAATTGAATCGCCGGGTTTCAGCAGTTGCTTGCCACGCCCCTTGATTTCGTTCCCATTCAGGAGCGTACCGCGTGAGCTGTTTAAATCTTCGACCCAGCAGGAGCCCGCTTCTTCCCAAATCCGCCCGTGAAGCCTCGAGACTTTTTGGTCGGGAGAAAGGTCCAAAATGACCGGCCACTTTTCTTCGGCGCGGCCAAAGAGAACTTCCGACTCAGGAGTCTCCCAAACCTTTTGTGTGCCGAGGTGTGAGCAGGTAATACGCATTGAGGGCCAAGTGAACGTGCGATAACCGCGGGACAGACCCACACGAATCGCTAGAAGTTGTAAGAGGCCCCAACGAGGGGCACGGTCGTCGAGCGCAGTCCGTTGTCGTCCAATTTCACCAGCACGTTACCTGTGATGACCAGATTGCGCCACAACCGGTACTTGAGCCCAATCGACGCGTTGAGGATGTTGTAATCCACCGAAGGGCGAACGCCGAGGTCTGGATGCGTCGTTCCGGGCGTCAATGTCGTGCAAGCGATGTCGCTGCAATGTCCCAGATCGGTAAAAGGGTTGGAGAAGAGTTGCGGGACCCCAAACAATCGCTGGCCGTAGAAATCAAACGCGCCCGTGAGTCGTTTGACGATGGCGACATCAGCCCCCAGCGTATATACGAACCGGTCTGGAAGCGACCCTTTGGTATTCGTAGGCGTACCTACGAAATTGCCGGCTAGCAATGACTGTCCGTTTTTTTCATATCCGACCTCGGCATGGGGCGAAATTCGGCCGCTGTAGGAAACGACCCCAAAGGGCTTAACCCCAACGGCGCCGGAGCCCAGAAAATTTTCCTCGTCGCCGGTCGGCAAGCGGACATCCACTCCAGCGGCAAACCCGAGTCGCTCGCCCTGATACAACTCGTACTTACCACGCAGGAGTACGTCGCCGATCCCTGTGGCGTTTCCGGAGCTTGAAAACGTAGCGTTCAAGCACGGTTTCGCCTCAGCACAGCTCGGCACGGTACTACCATTGAACTGGTGAAAGACGCCGTTGGGAAAATTGGGCGACGGAGGCGCGAACGAATTCTGCACAATCGTGGCATTCGACGTCATTTTCATATTTATGTTCAAGATCGGCACTTCCACCGAAACTTCCAGGTGCCGCGTGATACCGTACGTCGCGTACAACGCGTACTGATGCACCGTCAAGTCGATATTATTCATCGTCTGAATATAATCGCGCACGAAACACGGGTTTCCCGCATACGCAGTGCCCGCCAGACCCGTCTGGTTGGGACAGGCGGTTATGAAGGGACTCGGAAAAGGTGGTGGAAAGAGCTCATGTTTAAAGACAGCGGGCAGCTTGGCGGTATCCTGCCCGTCGATCGAATTGAAATTGAAGTACTGGTAGCTGAAAGCGACGTAGAGCTTGTTGCGGCCGATGGTGCCGGCGTGCTGCCCAAGGATTGGACCCAGGCTCGTTTCGGTCGAGGGAATGAAGGTCTTCAGCGCAGGATCGAAGACGAAGCTGATACCGGAGGAAGGTGAGGCAATCGGCAATTGCGATACCTGAATGCCAACCGCTTCGTTGATGGGGCCAAAACTGGAAAGAAAATCGCCCTCGAAGTGAGCCTGATGGCCGTCGGCGAGCAACGGCGCAGTCGCGCCGCTCCCGAGGCCATAGGGGCCGTACACCTGAGGAATCACGCAAACCAGCTTGCTGCTGGACGTCCCATTCAACGGACAAACGCTCTGCGCAAAAGCGCTACTACAAGAAAGTAAAATCAAGAGAGTGGACCCCAGAAATAGTCGTTTGGACACGGGAGGCCTCCGGATTAACCGTTGGATAGATGGGACTTAAGTTTCTAGCGAACCCTGGGTTCAGCTCGTTCGCAGTGCCTGCCGGGAGTTTATATGCCAGATGCAGATTGTCAAGCCAGAGAATTGGTTTCGCTGGGCTGACCGTTTATTGAACATCGGTGATGACCCAAGTACCGGAATTCGATTTCGCCAAATGGAAAACCGTCGCGTTTTTCACGCGTTTTGTTTTGTCCCCCTTGGGCGTGAAGTCCTGGGTTATTTGCCCCCTCACTACCGCCTTTGTGCCGTCGGGACTGAGATCGACACTTTCGATGTCCAGTTGTTCCCGAATAGAACTCGCGCCCTCGAACGCACGTTTGTATCTCGCATAGAGCGGGCCCATATTGGGCCAGATTTGCCGAAGGGCGTCCGCATTCTTTTGATCAAACGCTTGCACATACTTTTGGATCACGGCTCGGACTGCGGCATCGTTGTCGACGGTCACTACCACAGGACTCTCCGGCTTTACCGTGGGCTTCGGCTCGGAAACGACGGGCTGGTTGAGTACGGCAAGCTGATTGTTAATGTCGAGCAGATGTTTCTGAGCCTCCTCCGCATGCGGCCCCCCGCTCTGAATCACCGACTCAAAGTCGGTCCGTGCTGCCGTAAGTCCGTTCTTGTCGTTCGCACTCGCCGCTTGCTGATACCTTTGCACCATTTGCTGAAAACCGGCGTCAGCGATCTTTTTCTGAACGCGAGCCTGCACGTCAGCGATCGCACTCGGAATGCTGCTCGCGTAATTCAGGGCTTCGGCGGATTGCGGGCCGCCGTCACTGGCCAGCGCCTGAAACTTTGGCTGTAGGACTCTTAGTTGTTGAACGGCAGCTTCATCGTCTCGCTGTTTGAACTGGTTGAACTGGCTTTCCAGTTGCGCCAGCCTGCTCTGTTCCGCCCGGTCGATCTCGGTAAGGAGCGGTGCCGGATCGCCGCCTTGCTGCTTGAGTTGGTCGGCGGCTCGGCGAGCGGACGGAAAGTCGCCTTGCTCCAGGCTCTGTCGACCGATGGCGATGGAGCGGCTTTGCTGCATGCGTTGAGGTATGACCTTGTCGAGATAGTTCTGAGCTTCGTCTCGATGGGTGCCCCCAACGGGAAGATTCAAGACGTCGTGAAGTTCTTTCTGGGCCTGGGCATAGCGCCCGTCCGCGAGTCGATTCATCGCTGCTTGCCAAAGCACTTCTTCGCGTTGTCGAAGATGGCGAAGGCTCTCATCTTTTAGAGATTCGTCGATAACTGATTGCTTTTTCTGAATCTCCGAGGTGAGTGGGCCGTTCAACGCCGCCGCTTGCCGTAGCTTTTGCAACGCTCCGTCAAGATCATTTGACGCCACCAGCTTATCGGCCTCGTTCAGCGCCTCGCGCTGTTGCAATTCCAGGGGATCGACGCGCGGCGCGGCTGGCTCGGTATTGGTCTTCAGTGAGGGCGAGACGCGAGGCGGCTTCGTTCGAATTGATACGACGCCCGCCCAGGTGATAAGAAGCAGCGCCAGGGCCGAGACCGCTATTACCGCCAGCTTGCGCCAATTCGTCGCCGGGGCCGGTTCCAAGACCTGGCTGGTCGCCGCCTTGGGCTTTGGCGGGAGACTTTCTGTTGTCCCGACTCGAACGGGCGAAATCTCGACTGGACTGACGGATTCTTTCGCCGCGCCAACCACCACGGGTTCGGGAGGCTCCGCTTTTGAGACGGGAGAAGCGGGCATGACCCTGGCTGGGACGGCCGGGGCAAGAGGTGCCGGTGCCAGCGTCGGTTGGCTCGCCGAAGCTTGCGGCATTGACGCGTCGGGTGTCGACACCCTTTCCGGGACTATCGGCGGGTCCCGGGGCGGCGCCGATTGGAGCAAGGCGTATTCCCTGGATACATTGGGCGGGATCGGCGTTGGGGCGGGCGACGACTTCTGTTCGGTCCGGGTTTTCGCGTCCTCAACCTGCTCCGACAACCGTTGAATCCGCGGATCGAACGAATCGAGAATTTTCGCGTCGCAAACCTCGTCTATGGTTCGGGCCGCAGCCGCAAAATCCTCGGATTCAATAAAAGTGCGGATTGTTTCAAGGCTTCGCTCTTGTTTTCTCTTTCTCTCTCGAGCCTCAAATTCAACCTGTGCGGAATTCAGTAGCTGGCTCAGGTCGGTGTCCGGGCCCAGTTTGACGAGAGTTTCCTGCGCCAGGTCGATCGCTTCGCTAAACTTTTCCCGGTTGATCTTGACCCGGATCTCGCGAACCCGCTGTTCAATCTGTTGGCGAATCTGGAGTTTACGTTGCTGGATCTCGCCCTGCTGATAAAGATTCAGCAGTTCGGGATTAGCCGGGAAGGTCTTGAGGCCGGCTTGAGTGACGCCGATCAGTTCCTCGAAGCGCCCGGAAACGAACAGCGCCTTTGCCTCGTCCAGCGTCTTGCGAAGGAGGTTGTCTTTTTCGATGTTCGCTTGCTGACTGCTCGCAAATTCGGCGAGACGCGTGAAGTTCGTTTCACCTGGGAACTCTGCCAGCAGCTGCTTTGTTCTGGAAAGGACTTCAGGATACTTTTTCTCGCTCGTCAGTTTCTTTAGGAGCTCCAGCTCACGTTGCACGCGTTCGGCCTTTGCGTGCTTTTCCTCTTCGCGCTGTACGAGCGCACGAAGCTTGAGCACCGCCGCATCATTTGGGTGACTTTCGGTGAGATCTTCGAGTGATGCCAGCGCCTCCCTGAAGGACTGCGCCGCCAGGTGAGCTCTCGCCTCCGCAAGTTTCTGCTGCTTGCGTCGTTCGGCGCGATCCACGCGGGCACCCTCAATCAGTTTGATGATCTCGGGGTCACCCACAAACTCTGCTTGGAGTTGACTTAGAACTTCAATTGACTCGTCGTAGCGCTGCGCGGCAAGTAATTTGCGAGCCGTCGCCAGGCTCTCCCGTTTATGCTGCTCCGCCTTCTCCTCTTGGGCGGACTGCCGCAGTCTCGGAATCTCCGCCTCGTCGGGAAACTCCTTTTGCAGGGAGGCAAGCAATTCAGTAAGCTTTTCATAGTTCCGCGATTCCAGGAGTTTCCTGGCACGTCCTAGCGCTTCCTGCTTACGCTGCTTCGCTTGCTCGTCCTGAGCAGACTTCTGCAGCCTGTGGATCTCGCCTTCTTCGGGGAACTCTTTTTGCAGGGACGCAAGCAGTTCATAAAGCTTTTCGTAGTTCCGCGACTCCAGAAGTTTCCTGGCACGCCCTAGTCCTTCCTGCTTCCGCTGCTCCGCTTGCTGATCCTGAGCAGACTTCTGCAGCCTGTGGATCTCGCCTTCTTCGGGGAACTCTTTTTGCAGGGGCGCAAGCAGTTCATAGAGCTTTTCGTAGTTCCGGGACTCCAGAAGTTTCCTGGCACGCCCCAGTCCTTCCTGCTTCCGTTGCTCCGCTTGCTCGTCCTCAGCAGACTTCCGTAGCCTACGGATCTCGCCTTCCTCCGGGAATTCCTTCTGCAACGCGGTCAGCAGTTCAGAGAGCTTTGCGTAGCTCCGCGATTCCAGAAGTTTCCTGGCTTGCCCTAGTCCTTCCTGCTTCCGCTGCTCCGCTTGCTCGTCCTCGGCAGACTTCTGCAGCCTGTGGATCTCGCCTTCTTCGGGGAACTCTCTTTGCAGGGACGCAAGCAGTTCATAAAGCTTTTCGTAGTTCCGGGACTCCAGAAGTTTCCTGGCACGCCCTAGTCCTTCCTGCTTCCGCTGCTCCGCTTGCTGATCCTGAGCAGACTTCTGCAGCCTGTGTATCTCGCCCTCTTCGGGGAACTCCCTTTGCAAGGAGGTAAGCAGTTCGGACAGCCTTGCGTAGTCCCGCGATTCCAGAAGTTTCCTGGCCTGCCCTAGTCCCTCCTGTTTTCGCTGTTCGGCCTGATCCCAACGTACCGCGTCGAGCAATCTCACGATTTCTTCATCCGCTGGAAATTGCTGCTTCAATTCCAGCAACGAAGAAATGCTTTCTTCATAGCGACGCTCAATCAACAGCTTGCGCGCCTCGGCCATACCCTGTTGTCTGCGCTGCTCTTTCTGATCTCGCTCTGCTGTTTCCAGGAGTCTGGGAATTTCTTGCTCGTCCGGAAATTCCCTACCCAGAGAAGTGAGCAGCGACATGCATGCGTCGTACTGTCCAGCGGCCAGAGCACTCTTTGCGTCGGCCAGTCCTTGCAGCCGTTGTTGGTTCTTCTGGTCCTTGCGAACATCCTCCAAAAGCCGGGGTATTTCTTCATCACGCGGGAGTTGCTTCTGCAAGTTAACGAGAAGAGTCAGGCACTCTTCATGCCGCCGGGCGGCCAATAAATTTCGAAATTCCAGCAGGGCCTGCTGCTTCTGCTGTTCGAGGTGATCCTCGCGGACCGTCTCAAGCAGCCTGGTGACTTCCTCTTCGCCCGGAAAGTTCTTTTCCAGACCCGACAGGAACTCGATGCACGCGGTGTACTCCTGCTTCGTCCAGAGGTTCCGGGCGTGTTGCAAACTCTCAAGGAGTTGGAGACGCCTTTGTCGCTCCGCCTTTTCCTGTACCACTAGCTGATGAAGAGCCGCGGCCTGCGGGTTGGATGGTTCGGCTTCCAAGGCTTTGGCCACCAGCGCTTCGGCTTCATCAGGCAATCCTTCCGCAAGGTGCTGCTTGGCGGCGTCTACCCATTCGGCTACGCGGCGCGCTCGATCTATCTCCAGCTCGACAACCCGCTGAAGCTCTTGCGCGGGCTTATAAGTAGAATCCAGATGCAAGGCGATCTCTACCGCAAGCTTCGCCTCCTGGACCTTTCCTTCGTCCAGAAGTGCACGAACTCTCTCGATGCATTCCTGGACCTTAGGTCGAACAGCAATGCGTTTCAGCTCGACATTCGCCTTTTCCAAAAGGACCCTCGCCTTTTGGTTGCCGGATTCAACTTGAAGCGCCTGACGAAGCAGTTCACGACCCTGGGCGAATTCGCTCTTTTCGATGAGTTCATTCGCTTGTTCTATAAGTTCAGCAACCGCCAGTGACTGCAGCCTTCTGCTGACGGGCTCCAGCTCGAGTAAAACGTCCTCCATGGACTGGTAACGTTCTGCGGGCGACTTCTTCAGGAGTTTCGACACAATGAGATCGAGCTCATTCGGACAATCTGCAAGAATCGTGGACAAGGGTGCAGGGTCCTGTTGACAAATACTGTGCATCAAACTCGCAGGCGTCGCTCCCGTAAAGGGTCTTTGAAAGGTTAGGAGCTCATAAACCAGGACTCCGAAAGACCATATGTCCGAGCGTTCATCGGCGTGCTCGCCGTGGTATTGCTCGGGGGACATATAGGCAAACGTGCCGATGAGCATCCCCGTCTGGGTCTTCGAGGTCTCCAGTACGCGAGCGATGCCAAAGTCGACCACCCTCACCGAGCCGTCTTTGCTTACCATGACGTTGCCCGGCTTGATATCTCGATGAACGATCCCGCGCTTATGAGCGTAATCAAACGCGCGGCACGCTTGCATGGCGTAGACGAGCTTCAGGGATATAGAGAGCGGCGCGCGGCGGGCAATTACCTGCTCCAGGTTCTCGCCTTCCACCAGCTCCATCGCGATATATGGAACGTTCCCCTCGTCACCCATGTCGTAGATCGTGACGATGTTGGGATGCTGTAGCCCTCCGGCGGACTGGGCCTCGCGATAAAACCTTTCGAGCAAAGCAGGGTCGTCCGCGACCCCTGTTGTGATTGTCTTGAGGGCGACGAGTCGATTGATGAAGGGGTCGCGCGCTCGATACACCACACCCATGGCGCCGTGCCCTATTTCCCCGAGGACCTCATATTTGCCCAGTTTTTTCAACGCTCACCCGCACCCGCGAGACGGCGGTTAGACGTATTTGGAATAGTCCAAGGGGCGTCCGAGTCCGCGGAGGATAGGACCGATTGGCGCCAAATACCCCGCCGCCTGGCCCAGGTTGCACCCGAGCATTCGGGCGGATTTGAGCTCGGTTTGATGATGGTCGTGAGTCATGAAGAGCAGATCGCGCAATTTTGGTCTCGTCAACCGGCGCGGCACATCCAAGGTTGGTTCGCGGTAATCCGTGGACAACGGATATACCGCCTGACGGCTTGATCTTAGCGAGAATAGTCCCAAAAATCATGAGAATGTGTCAATTACTCAGAGAAATCTTAGCTGAGCAATGTGTAGGTACTAGTCCAGGTTTGCATCGAGAGCGCCGGTTAGTCGAACGAACTTGCTGGATCGGAGCTCTCACTGGGCTGTCTCTCAGGGCTTACTTGGACGTGCCCAGCGATGGCTTGATAGTGGCTTTCGAGTTGACGGCAGAGACCTGCGACATCGCACGCAGCCGTAGCGCGCAGTTTTTCCCTTAGGGTCGAGCGGAGAGCGGAAAGGTTGGCGATCGTATCTGGAGATTTGGCGAGCGCGATGGCGTAACGTACAAAGGAATCCCTTGAAGGACGAACCCATTGGTTCAACCCCGCTGCCCGCAGGAGCGACGAACTGGTGCGAGACACCCAGCGGTCACCCAAGAGGGTTAGTACGGGAACGCCCTGCCAGAGCGCTTCCATCGTAGTGGTCCCTCCGCTGTAAGGGAAAGTATCGAGCGCAACGTCGATCTGGCCGTATGTCTTCAGGAATTCGAAGTGCTCAGCAGGCCCCTCGCAGATGAGCTGATCGTCCGCAATCGCTTTCCTACGAAAACGAGCGCGCATAGCGGCGAGATTGCCCAACTCCGCCAGACATCTATTCTTTAAGATAAGCCGGGCGCTTGGGACCGCTCGCAATATACTGGCGAACGCGGCGACCACCTCGCGAGTAAGTTTGTAGTTGGGTGCGAGACAGCCGAACGTGATTCGACGCGAAACCACGCAAGGCGGGGGAGCAACGTCCGGTACACGATAGGAAGCGGAAAAGGCAAGATAAGAACCATTCACGCGCAAGATCCGCTCCGTGTAGAAGCGAGCTTCGCGGCTAGGCAAAACAACGCGGTCGGCGATTGCATAGTCGAAAGCGTCCGTGCCGCTCGTGGCGTAAGTGTTAAACCAACCCACCTGAATGGGCGCAGGCTTTCGCAGAAATAGCCCGATTCGGTTTGGAAAGCTGTAAGCGTTGAGATCCACGAGAATGTCGATATCGGCAGCGCAGATGCATTTTGCGGCGTCCTCGTTGGAGAGCCCGTCCAGGCTATGGATGCGATCGGCCTCGTTTGGAGTGTACCCGTATTCCGGCCGTGGCAGTCCGCCGTCAAGGAAGAGATGAATTTCGAAGGCGCTCCGGTCGTGAGCATTGAGCACGCCCCAGACCGGCTTCATCCAATTGCGATACCCGAAGAAGGCACAAACATAGCCCACGCGAAGCTTTCTGTCCGGAGCCCGGACCAGGAACTTTACGGGGAAACGAGGAAACTCCCTTTCCGACTCTAGACGTATCCACTTGCGACGCGCTTTGAGGATTTGCTCATTGTCCGCACGCGGGTCGCCCGGGATTGCGATGGCGATTTTTTTCAGGGCGTCGCGGCGCACGGCTGAATCAGTGGATCGCGCAGCCTGCCGCAAATGGCCGAGTGCAGCTTCAATGTCACCGAGCTTGAAGAGGGCTCCCGCCAAGGCGAAGCGGATTGTCGGATCAAGATCGCCGACCGCCAAGGCGCGACGCAGCTGCGGAATGGCTGTCGCGTAGGCCTCGCGCTGCACCAACTCGATTCCGCGTCTACCGATTGTTGCGGGTAGCGGCACTCTCAATCTCCAGGCGAGACACGCACGCGACGTTTCGACGACTCTAAGATGTCGGGTGAGGCGCGAAGGCCGTTCAGCTTCTCGACAAGAATGCAGTAAAAGACCGGCACCGGAGGCGTAGGCTTACGACGAATCTGGGAGATGGTATAGCCACTTTGCCACCACAGCGACCTCTTTTGGAGCAACGATCGCACATATTCCCGGCTCTCACGATTGTCGGCGGTATTGGGAATTTCCACGTAACGCCCGAGTGCAATAACACTCGTCCAGTCGTCGTGTCCTCGAATTTCGTCAACCTGAACGCAGACCAGGGGATTCTCTCGCATCCAAACAATCTTCTGTCCCAGCGTGGAAAAGCAGTACAGGCGCTCACGATCGAAGACAAAATAGATGGGAACAATATAAGGCCGGTTATTGGAAGCGCATGCGAGTCTGCCGAAGCCCAGCCGCTTGAGAAGCTCGCGACACTCCCTGCTCCGCATTTTGGTGATGATCATCTGACGGTGGCCTCATCCACGGGTGGCCTCGGCTTCGCGCCGGAACCGTCCTGGCGGACAGCACTCGCAGAGTCTATCTGAGAATTGGGATTAAGGTCGTGCACCTAAGGGGACGATGTTAGAACTTTTCACCCAAGATTTGTGTCAAGTTTGCCGCAGGTGGACTGGAGCCAAGCGGACAAGCCGCGAGCGAGATCCCGTAACAGCTCCATGGGCTTGGCTGACCCCGGACTATTGCGTGAGATCGACAGGGTCGACCTCCTTGTTCACGGTGCCAGGAAGCGACCTTTGGGTCACCGATGAACGAACGACCGGGCGCTGAGAGATCGGCATCAAGTAAGGGTCGAGGATTGTGAGTAACATCGGAGAAGAGTCGTCGTCCGACTTCAACGGCGAGTAGCGTCTTAGGCGAGGCTAACCGCTCGAGGTTTATCCACATCGGCCACGTCGCGAGCGTTGTGCTCGGTGCACTGCGCGTCGATCGCCCATCGGTCATTAGCAGACGAGAGGTGTCGAGCCATATCGGTGACGGTCAGGGATTTTCGGAGGAGAAACAATGCAGAAACGAAAACTTGGAAAAAGCAATCTGGAAGTTTCGGCAGTCGGGCTTGGCTGCATGGGAATGAGCTGGTCTACGGCCCGGCGAAAGACAAGCAGGAAATGGTCGCTCTTCTGCGTGCCGCTGTGGAGCGCGGGGTCACATTCTTTGATACCGCCGAAGTCTACGGCCCGTTGATGAACGAAGAACTCGTCGGTGAAGGTCTCGCTCCGTTCCACGGACAAGTGGTAATCGCAACCAAGTTCGGCTGGACACCTAATCCCAACGACGGGCAGGCAGACGGAGTGCCTTGAATAGTCGGCCCGAGCACATCAAGCAAGTCGCTGAGGCGTCGCTCAAACGGCTCAAGGTCGATGTGATCGATCTGTTTTACCAACACCGTGTCGATCTGAATGTGCCGATCGAAGACGTAGCGGGAGCGGTGAAGGAACTAATCCAGCAAGGCAAGGTGAAGCACTTCGGTCTTTCTGAAGCAGGAGCGCAGACCATCCGTCGTGCACATGCGGTTCAGCCGTTGACGGCACTTCAGAGCGAGTACTCGCTTTGGTTCAGAGACCCTGAGAAGGAAGTGCTGCCCACGCTCGAAGAACTCGGAATCGGATTTGTTCCATTTAGCCCTCTTGGCAAGGGCTTTCTTACAGGCAAGATCAACGCAGATACGAAGTTCGATAGCACGGATTTCCGCAACACCGTTCCCCGCCTTAACCCGGAGAATCGGAAAGCGAACCAGCCCTTGGTTGATCTGCTCAGCACATTCGCGAAACAAAAGAAGGCGACACCTGCTCAGATCGCGCTCGCTTGGCTGCTTGCAAAGAAGCCGTGGATCGTTCCGATCCCGGGCACAACGAAGCTGCACCGCCTGGAAGAGAACCTCGGAGCCGTGGAGGTGAGCCTTACACCTGAAGATCTCCGTGCCATCGAAGACGTCTCCTCGCACATCAAGCCTCAGGGGGCTCGGTATTCAGAATTTCATCAACAGCTGACCGGCCGGTGAGCGGCACCCGACGCGAACACTAGAAGGGTGCAAGAACTAGAGACACAGTTACGGAAGGAATCGAGAATGAAGGCATTACTTTGTTTGACGCTGGCGGCCGTTGTGGTGCTCAGTGGACTTTCGCGGGTGCAGTCCCCGGAAAAGAAAGACGCAGGGCCTGGTTCGGCAAAGGACAAGCTAATTGGGGCGTGGCATCTCACCTCCCTTGAAAGCCCTGAGCCCGACGGAAAAGTGAACCGCGTCACCTATTTGAAAGGCATGTTGCTCTACACGCGTGATGGCCATATGTCGGTGCAGCTTATGTATCCGAAAGCGGCGTCCGGTCTATCGAATGATTATGTAAGGAACGGATATGAGGCCTCTTTTGGTAGCTACGACGTGGACGAACAGGCGCATACGGTAACGCAGTACGTGGAGGGATCGATCACGGAGGGACTCGTGGGGAAGGATCTTCCGCGAGCGTACCAGTTTTCGGATGGGCACCTGATAATCAAATCGACTCGGCCGGACGAACACTGGTCGGTTACGTGGGAGCATTACTGACCGATCTGAAAATGCTGGTTCGAAGGATTTGGGAGATGAAGAAATGACTGCAGATAGAACCTTTTCGTAATAGAAAATCGAGTTTCCGGGGGAATTCAAAAATGGAGATCAAAAGGATTGGATCGCAACCCTCCGTCCAGGGTCCGTCCGAGTGGTTCACTGGCAGCGTGCGAATCGATCCATTATTTCAGGCACCCGATCCTGCGCTTGTCCAGGGCGCCAGCGTAACTTTTGAGCCGGGCGCGCGGACTGCGTGGCATACGCACCCGTTGGGCCAGACCCTCATCGTGACCGCGGGCTCCGGCTTGGCACAGCGCTGGGGAGGCCCGATCGAGGAGATTCGGTCCGGTGATGTGGTTTGGTTTCCGCCTGGCGAGAAGCACTGGCACGGGGCCACGCCGACAACGGCCATGACACACATCGCCGTTCAGGAGAAGCTCGACGGTAAGGTTGTCGACTGGATGGAACAGGTCAGTGACGAACAATACCGGAAGTGATCGGTTCCCGTGAATATCATGACCGCAACGGAGGTATCCTCGAAGGCGTGAAGAGCAACGGCAAAATTGCTTCTATGCAGCGTGCAGACAGGGTTGCGGGGCCAAACGAACCAGATGTGGCCAAGCTAACCAGCTTGATTCGCGCCTATGCTCCTCACGACGGCGCTTTTGCGCTGCGCATCCCTGGTCTGCACGCGAGTCGCTATTCACGAATAAACAAGGAGTGTGTGCACGATCTTCGCTTACCTTGCTTGTCAATCGTTGCCCAGGGAGCGAAGACCATCATGGTCGGGCGGCAGGTCTACGAGTACGACCCTTCGCGCATGCTCGTTTACTCGGTAGCACTGCCCGTTGCTGCTCAGGTCACGCAAGCCAGCCATTCCGAGCCCTACTTTGCACTAAGGCTGGACCTCGAACCGCAGAAGATTGCGGAGCTGGTCTTGAAGGTCTATCCCCACGGCGTGCCGCCCGTGCAAGAAAGGAGCGCCGTCTACGTCACTCCAGTCGACGATAGCATTGTTAGCGCCGCGATCAGGTTAATGGAATGTCTCGCACAGCCCGGGGATACGCAACTGCTTGCCCCGCTAGTGGTGGATGAGATTTTGATCCGATTACTGCGCAGCCCGATTGGTGTTCGTGTCGCGCAGATGGGCTTTGCCGAGTCCAGCGTGCACCGCATTGCGAAGGCGATCTCCTGGCTGCGCGCCAACTTCTCTCAACCCATGAGAGTCGAAGCGCTGGCCGGATTGGTGCACATGAGTGTCTCCTCATTCCATGAGCACTTTAAGTCGGTCACTTCCATGAGCCCGCTGCACTACCAGAAGGTGCTGCGCCTTCAGGAGGCGCGACGCCTGATGCTGTCCGCAATGATGGATACAAGCGCGGCAAGTCGGCGTGGGGGCTATCTAAGCGCGTCGCAGTTCAGTAGAGAATACAGCCGCTTCTTCGGCAATGCCCCAACCCAGGACATCACCAGATTGCGTAACGATTCTCGACTCTGGATCTAAGGCCTCTCGTGGCGCTGTGACCTACGGCCCCAAGTTGGCGGAAGACGCTGAATCTCGGCGTAAGGTTGCGGAGGCGATAGAGGCTGGTTTTTCGGTCCTACCTCATTGATCCAGAGGGGTCCGCACGCACCAGGAGGGTTTGCTCTCCCCTGGTACCCTTTGGCACTTATGGAATCTTTATGGAGTCCTCAGGAGTTTCTCAGGGATAACTCGCTATCGTGTCGTCGGGGAAGATTGGTTCGTCGAGGGCATTAGGACTAAGTCGAGGGAACGGAATTCTGCATGTCGTGACGCTCACAGTATGAGCACCGATTTGTTTCCTGGCGTGGGCGTTCTGCTTTTATGACCTATTTAAATGGACGCAAGACACGAAGTGACTGTCGCGAGATCGGTTGTTAATTGGCCATGAAGCCGGTGGGCGATGGGAAAGAAACACCTACACGACGTTGGTTCTCGGGTGGCTGCGGAACGCCACGATAACCGGGCAGTTTGAAGCACGCATTCGCTTGAGTGCTGCAAGTCAGTAGCCAGAGCTTGGGATTCCGCATCTCAAGAAAAGCCGGGAATCGGTGCTGCGACGAGGAATTCCGGGACGAATTCCAACGCCGGTCACGGCGCCGTCGCTGGCCAGACAACAGGAGGGGGAGATGCGTTCGCTTCAAGAAGTTCAAAAGGAAAGTAGAGGTTCTTGGCTGTTGTTGATCGCATTGATCGCGACAGTCGCCACGCCAAGCCGCGTGTTCGCAGACGATACGAGTACGGACAAGAATCCCAGTAATCCGCCCGGGACGACCACTCCGACGAAAATGAATGCCCCGGCGCCGTTGACCGAGCGCGAGCGATGGCTGCTCGATGAGGTGGAGGAGCTCAAGAAGCGCGTCGCTGACCTTGAGTCTAAGGCCAATTCGTCCGCAGCCCCTGCTGCGGCTACGCTCCCCGCGCAGCCAGCTGCAACGGCATCACCTGGCTCACCGGTTGCGGCCGCAGCAGAGACTACAGCAAGCGCAGTTGAAGCGACAACCGCGACCACGACCGTTAATCCGGGCAGCGCAGAATCCTCCTCGACACAAACGGAACGCTCGGGGCTACCCCAGCAGCCCGCAAAGCCAACACCTGAGCTACCGTTTTCGTACGCAGATTGGACGTGGCTCAACGGCACATCACGCAACAAAGACGCCGTGTGGGATTCAAAATATTTCACGCCGGAATTCCGGGCGGACACCAACTACATCCAGGATTACAACCAGCCGAAAGACCACACCATGGGCGGCTCGACGGAGGCCTTCCGAAACGGTGAAGTTCAGCTGGAACAGTTGAGCTTTGGCGGCGACTTGCATGTGGGCCAAGTGCGCGGCCGGATCTTAACCATGTTTGGCTTGTTTGCCACGACGACGCCGCGCAATGACGCCAGCGCAGGGGTCGGTCAATGGAATCTCAACGACGCTTACAGGTACTTCTCGGAAGCCTATGGCGGGTATCACTTCAACGTGAACCACGGCCTCAACGTAGACGCCGGAATCTTCGTGTCGTATATCGGGCTGTTCAGCTACTACAACTTCGACAATTGGGCCTACCAACCCTCATACGTTTCTTCGAACACGCCGTGGTTCTTCAACGGCGTCCGAGTTCAGTGGTTCCCAACGGCCAAGTTGAAGATCGAGCCCTGGTTTATTAACGGCTGGCAATCCTACGCCAAGTTCAACGGCCACCCAGGCCTCGGAGGACAGATCTTGTGGCGCCCCAAGCCCTGGGTTTCCATGGTCTCCAACAACTACGGCATGGGTACGGATACGCTTGGTGTTCCGGGACGCTCGCGCATTCACACCGACAACAGCATCGAGGTCAAGTACTTCGATCATCCGGAAAGCACCGGCCTCGACAAGATGGCGTTTTCTCTTACGGGTGACCTCGGATGTGAATACGGCGGTACGGGGCCCGGCACAATCGTGAGTTGCCACAACAGTCATAACGGCCACCCAAAGCAGAGCTTTGCCGGATGGATGCTTTATAACCGGTGGTGGTTCAACAAAGATAAGTACGGCATTACGCTCGGCGGCGGTAGGATGGACAATCCCGGCCGCTACCTGACGTTGCTCCAGCCCATTAATGGGGCAACCGCGGTCTCCGGCTCACCATACTTTCCGGCTATTCCGGGCAGTGTATACAAGGCCTACGATGCGACGGCCACTTTCGATTGGATGCCCGCACAATACATCACCTTCCGCTTTGAGACCGGATACCGCCACGCCAATGTGCCGTACTTTTCGGGACGTGACGGGATTACCCCTCCCGGCGGCAACGTCGCACCCGTGGCCAACAATGGAAGCGTAGGTACAGCCGCAAGTTACATCTGCACGAATGGTTCGACTTCCGCGGTCTCCAATTTTTCACCTTCTGGGAACGGTTTTGCCGCCGACAATGTGGGTGGAGGCGTATCAGCATCCTGCGCCGTCTACGGTACCGGCTGGACCGCTTGGCAGCCCGATCTTCGCAGAGGCCAGGCAGTCAACACCATCGCCATCATGGTTAAATTCTAATCGCCAAGATCTGCGGCAGGAACGCAGGTAGCGACGACGTGTCACCAATCACATGGACTGCGTACCGTAATTTCCCGCGTCCATAAGGTCAAACATTACAGCTCCATTGCACGTGCATCATCACGAGCGTCATGTCGTCGTGTTGTGGGCGGCCATTCGTGATCGGCGGCTGGTAATTTTCTAGCTCTAATACTTTTATACGATTGCTACTCGCGCGGGCACCCTCTAACGTTACGCGAACCTCGAAGAACCAAAAATCAAAAGCGTGAGAGGCACGCAACAAATGAAGATCATCAAGCTATTGGTGTGCCTGGCTGCCGTCTGGTTGGCGCCCGATCTCCTCGCCCAGCAGATCACCGGAAGTATTCGGGGCACGGTGACCGATCCCAGCGGCGCGGTGGTCGAAGGCGCCAGCGTCAGCGCTCGCCAAACCGAGACTGGCCTGAGCCGCACAACCACGACTGATCACGTGGGCTCCTATCTTCTGCTCGAACTTCCGGTGGGCCACTACAAACTCCAGGTTGAACGCACCGGCTTTCAAACGTACAGCCAGGAGGGCATCTCGCTGGACGTGAACGAAACGGCCACGATCCCCGTGGCACTCAAGGTGGGTGCGGAAAGCGAACAAGTTCAGGTGGACGCGGACGCCGAGATCATCCAGGCCGCCGTGACCAGCCTGGGTATAGTGGTCTCCGAACGCGAAGTGCTCGATCTCCCCCTTAACGGTCGCAACTTCACGCAACTCGGACTACTGCAACCCGGCGTGGTGCCTCTCACACCAGGCCTCGCCGAAGCAGGGGGGTCGCTGCGGGCTGGCCAAGCCTACGCCGTCAACGGACAGCGGCCCGAATCCAACAATTTCTTGATCGACGGCGCCAACAACTTCAACGGCGTCGATGGCGGCTTCGTCCTCAAACCGCCGGTCGATGCCATCACCGAATTCCGGATCCTCACGCACAACGCCAACGCGGAATTCGGCAATTCCCTCGGCTCCACGACCAACATCATCACCCGCTCCGGTACCAACGAGATTCACGGAGCGCTATGGGAGTTTTTCCGGAATGATGTTTTCGACGCGACCAACTACTTCGCGTCGGGAACCGAGCCCCTGAAACAAAATCAGTTCGGCGCCTCGCTGGGCGGCCCGGTCCGGAAAGACAAAACCTTCCTTTTTGGTTTCTACGAAGGGTTCCGCAATCATCAGGGTGAGACCGATTCTTCCACCGTGCCTTCGGTCGCCGAACGCTCCGGCGATTTCTCGGCCTCCTGCCCGGAAGGCTTCACCGCCGGCTTCTGCAACAATTCTAATCATCAGCTCTTCAACGTCCTCCTCAACAAACCCTATCCCAACAACCAACTCACCGACATAAACCCGTTCTCTGCCAGCTTGTTGAACTTCTTCCCGCTGCCCAACAGCGGCCCCAATGTTTTCACTTCCACGCAAATCGTCACCCAGAACTACGACCAGTTTGGCATCCGCCTCGATCACTACCTGACCGCGTCGGATGTACTGAATTTCCGTTACATGTTCAACCAAGGCAACCAGTTCAATCCCATTCCCACCTCCGGCGCCAGCGTGCCTGGATTTCCGGTCGCCCAGGATCAGCGCGCACAGAATTTCGTCGCTCAGGAAACACACACTTTCAATCCCGCGCTCATCGGCATTGCTCGCTTCTCCTTTCTTCGCAACAAATTCCTCTACGGTGAACGCACGAACAGCACGACGCCAGCCGAGCTGGGGTTCGCCTACAATTCGAGTCTCGACCTCGGGGCCGGGCCTCCATTTATCCAGATTAACGGTTATACGGACGTCGGCAATCCCATCACCGGTCCGCGCAACACCTACGAAAACGCGTTCGATTATTCTGGCTCGGTCAGCTGGGTTCACGGGCGCCACGAACTCAAATTCGGCGGCGGGTATCAACGCCTGCAAATTAACGCCCTCCAAGGCATCGCCACCAATGGGTTCTTCGTATTCGCCCCATTTCCGGTGGTTCCCAACGCCTTTGCTAGTTTTCTTTTCGGCCAGCCGGTGGTCTTTCTACAGGGCAGTGGCGACTTCGAGCGCGGAATCCGGGGCAACGCACTCAACGGCTACGCGCAGGACACCTATAGGGTCAACAACCGTCTCACTGTGAACTTCGGACTTCGCTACGAACTTCCTTTCCCCTACACAGAAATCAGAAATCGCCAGTCTCTGTTCATTCCAGGCCGTCAATCTACGGTCGTCCCTAACGCGCCCGAAGGCCTTCTCTATCCCGGCGACGCAGGAGTCCCCGCAGGACTTATCCCGACGTTCAAAAAAGGGTTCGCGCCGCGCATTGGGTTCGCCTGGGATCCCACCGGTGATTCCAAGTGGCTGATCACTGCCGCCTACGGAATTTTCTACGAGCCGTACTACACGGGCCAAGGCGGGCCGCTGCAGGCGCCCATCAGCGCGCCTCCTTATCTGCAAACCAGTCAGGTAAGCACTCCCAACTTTCAGAATCCTTTCAACGGTAACCCGCCGGTCCCCGGCACCTTCGCCACTCCGCTCACCAATCTCACGCTCGACCCAAATCTTTCTCTCCCGTACGCGCAGGACTACGATCTCAACGTCCAGCGCTCTTTCGGAGCGAACCTGCTCCTCCAGGTAGGCTACGTGGGCACCAAGGGCACCAAGCTACCGCGCTTCATCGAAGGCAATCCGGCCATCTACATTCCCGGGGTCTCCACTCCAGACAACGCCGATCAGCGCCGCCTCTACTCCGGCTGCACGCTCGCCGATCCGCCGTCGAGCTGCAAGTTCTCATCCACTGGTCTTATTGCCGGCATCGCGAACTCCAGCTACAACGCGCTGGAGGTCAGCCTGAAACAGCGCTTCAGCCATGGACTTTCCTTCCTCGCCTCCTATACCTACTCCAAAGCCATCGACGACGCCTCTTCCTTCAACATGACCGGATCCGCCGCAAAGCCCGTGGCCGGCGAAAATGATCTGGCGCAAAATCCCTTCGACCTCGCTGCCGAACGCGGCCCGTCGCTGTTTGACGCGCGACATCGCTTTGTCTTCAGCTACCAGTGGAGTCTGCCGTTCTTCCGCCAATCCGCGGGCATCACGCAAGCCGCGCTCGGCGGGTGGCAGCTCAACGGTATCTTCACCGCCATGAGTGGCACGCCCTTCACCATTTTTGATTCCACTGACGTTTCCGATCAGGGCAGTGCGCCGGAAATCACCGGCTTCTCCGCAAATCGCCCCAACGTGGTCTCCGGTCAAAATCCAAACGCCGGCCCGAAGACTGTCGGAGCGTGGCTGAACGCTGCCGCCTTCGCCCAAGTGATCCCCGATCCCAACTCCCCGGTCCAACAATTCGGTAACGCGGGCCGTAACATCGGCGTCGGGCCTCGCTACTGCGACTGGGATTTCTCGGTCTTCAAGAATTTCCGCGTCACTGAATCCAAAGATATCCAATTTCGCGCCGAATTCTTCAACATCCTGAATCACCCTAACTTCCGATTACCCGACAGCGACATCAGCTCGCCAACGTTTAACCAGATTCAGGCTGCTTTGCCGCCGCGAGTGATTCAGTTCGCCCTGAAATTCCTGTTCTAATCTCTCAGAATGAAAAAGCCCTATGCCGCATATTCCGCTACCGCGTCTCTGGTTTTAATCGAGGTTCACCCGAGGAGGGATTGCCATGTCCGCCCAAACATCGGCCCTAAACCTAAACGCGGACACCACCTCGGCGACCAGCAGACGGAGCCGGTTACTCGCAATCATTCTGATGATTGCCATCGCCGGTATTTTCTGGGTTGATTCGCGTTATCCGGCACTAATGAAGCGGTATCACGCCGGGTCGCAAGTCAAGGCCGCCGGAGCGTTGACGTTTGGCGTTGTCTATCCCGTTGATCGCTTCATGCCACTCGCCACGCGAGTCTGGCGAACCGCGATCAATTGGCTGGACGCCAATCGTGTCGGCATGACTTTCGCTTTTCTTTTTGGTCCTGCCGCACTTACGTTTCTCGCGACTCTACGCCGACGGCGAACCAACTCTCGGTGGCTCAACGCGGTCCTTGGCGCGTTCGCTGGGATGCCGCTTGCGGTCTGCAGCAACTGTGTCGCGCCGATTGCGCGTGGAATGTTCGCTGCGGGTATGAGCACGGAATCGGTACTAGCCACGATGTTTGCTTCGCCTGCGCTCAATGTCGTTGTTTTGGCGATGAGTTTTGCGCTGTTTCCCGCTTCCGTTGCCTTGTTGAAACTCGCTACCGTGCTCTTGCTGATTCTCGTCTTTGCCCCCCTCGTGGCGGGGCGCCAACAACCATCGGATGCAGTGATCGCGTGCCCCGTTGAAATCAGCGTTTCTCAGACCTGGGGGCAGGCATCGCTAAGTATCGCGCGAACCTACGCAAAGAGTTTCTGGTATGTGTTTCGTGTTGCCTTTCCGCTCATGCTATTGGCCGCGGTCCTTGGCGCGCTGGTTGTCGAACTGCTCCCTGCACAAGCACTCACCGCACAAGTCACATTTCGTGGAATTATCCTTGTGGCGCTGGTCGGAGCGTTTCTGCCGGTTCCGATGGCTTTCGACGTGGCCATCGCGTATGTGGCCATGACGCGAGGAGTGCCGCTGGCTTATGTGGTCACCATTCTTTGCACGCTGGGGATTGTCAGCGTGTACTCGCTGGCTATCATCGGAAAAACGATCTCTTGGAAGATAGCCACCGCTGCTTATGCCGCTGTCGCAGCCCTGGGCACCCTCGCTGGACTCATCTCGCGCTTGCTGCTCTAACGTTTTCGCGGGGCAGCGGGCGAAACTCGATGGTAAGCATCCTTGCTAGTTGTTCCTGCAGGGGCGTTGGCGGCGGCAATGAACCTCTTGCTCCCAAAATATCCAAGCTCGAGTGCTCTTTCCCTTCCGCAATGAGTCATAAGTCGGCGAGAATTTGCAGGAAACGACCCTGCCGTATCAGGATTCGTTGTCTTAGTATTTTTAAAGTATTGCGTGGCTTCCCTTTGGGAAGCCTGGAAAGAGTCGTTCGAGCCGCGACCATCGTTCGCATGTTACAGGAAATCGCTCTGCTCAGAGTATGACCGCGGTTTGCAGAGAGCCCGGCTAGGGCCGGATTAACGCCGAAACCGGTCAAGTGGCCTCAATGTCCGGTAACGCGACTAACTAGGACTTAGGGCGTCGCTACGCCAAGGAATGCCGGCAGAAAGGCTACCTTTTTCCCGCAGCGTAGCTTACTATCCTCGCCAGTATTCGCGGCTTAGACGGCAGTTCTTCTTCAGGAGAGAAGAGGACCGCCGGTTCAACGGGCAACCCGTTGGAGCTTATCTTGCTTCTAAACCGATCATACCAAGTACGGAGTACGCCAAGAGGTCGTGCTTTCTTGGTGTAAATTGGGGGCGACTATTCGTGTGTGGGATCACCGGCTACACCCACCGTGGTCGTGTGTTTAGTCCGTCTGCGATCAAGGAAGCGACAAGCACTTTGATTCATCGAGGGCCCGATCAGCAGGGCACCCACGAGACCGCGGACATCTCTCTGGGCGCCGTGCGGCTGAAGATCATCGACCTGGCGGCGGGAGCTCAACCATTCTTCAGCGAGGACCGGAAGACCGTCCTGGTCTTCAACGGCGAAATCTACAATTACCGCGAATTGCGCAGGGAACTCAAGGAACTTGGCCATGCGTTTTCAACGCAGAGCGACACCGAAGTCCTGCTGCGGGCGTTCTTGCAGTGGGACACCGATTGTTTCCGGCGGCTCCGCGGAATGTTCGCGGCGGCATTCTGGAGCCAGGACCAGCGGCGGCTTGTTCTGGTGCGCGACCGCGTGGGCATCAAGCCCCTGTATGTTTGCCGCGTTGGCGGGGACATTTATTTCGGATCCGAATTAAAGTCCATTCTCTTTCATCTGGAAACCCCCCGACAGCTCGATCTGAGCGCTCTCCATCATTACCTTGCACTGAACTATGTGCCGGGTCCTTTCACCCTGATCGAAGGAATTCAGAAACTCCGCCCGGGTTACCAACTTGAATGGCGAGATGGCCTTGTTTTGGAAGAACCATACTGGAAGCTGCCGCATGCCCAGGACGGCCATTGGACTTTGCCTGATGCGGAAGAGGCACTCGACGGACTTCTCAAGCAGTCGATGCAGGACCACTTGCTGTCCGACGTCCCGGTGGGATTGTGGTTGAGCGGCGGGATCGATTCTTCTGCGCTTCTGCATTACGCCTCGCAGACAAGCACGCAGCGGCTGAAGACTTTTTCCATCACGTTCCGCGGCCGGAGCTTTGACGAAACTCCGTATATCCACGAACTGGTGGACAGATATCAGACCGACCACCTCGAACTCGACTTGAATCCGACACTGGATCTGCCGTCCGCGATTGAAGACGTTGCTTACTATTCAGACGAGCCTTTTGCGGATGCCGGGGCGCTTCCCGTGTGGTTTCTGTCGAAACTCAGCCGCCAGCGCGTGACCGTCGCGCTGAGCGGTGAGGGCGCTGACGAACTCTTTGGCGGATATATCACTTATCGGGCCGACCACCTGGCAGGATACGCGAGGTTACTGCCGGAAGCTGCGCGGCGTTCTCTTCTGAGCGCACTAAATTATTGGCCAGTATCGGACGAAAAAATCAGCTTCGAGTACAAAATGAAGCGGTTCCTGGAGGGATCGCTGCTTTCCCCCGATGTAGCACACGTCTACTGGAACGGATCGTTTTCCCGCGCCCAACAGACCGAGATGCTATTGAAAACGAATGACACTGAAGTGCAAGACCTGTTCGAATCCGATTTGCCCGCGGCGAACGGCAACCGAAATCTCCGCCGTTTTCTGGCGTTCGATCAACGATATTATTTGGCGGACGATCTGCTGCAGAAGGCAGATCGCATGAGCATGGCCCACTCGCTGGAGGTTCGGCCGCCCTATCTGGATCACCGCATGATCGAATTCGCGGCTTCCTTGCCTGATCGATTCAAGGTCAGCGGGCGTTGCCACAAGCTCATCCTAAAGCGGCTGATGCGATCGAAGCTTCCGAAGAGTGTGCTGCGCCGCTCGAAAACCGGTTTGGATATCCCCACGCACGATTGGCTGCGCGGGCCTCTCCGTTCGTATCTCGAAGAGACTCTCAGTCCGGCGGCGGTCAAGGGGAATGGTCTGTTTCGACCCGAGACCATCGAACGTTTGAAATGCGATCACATGGAACGCCGGGCTAACCTGGGCTACCACTTGTGGGGCCTGATGATCCTCTTTTTATGGATGAAACACTGGAACGTTCAAATCTCGGGCGAACTGAGCTTACCGCTGACGGCGGAAGAAAGCGTTTCGAAGCAAGCGGTCTACTGATCGCTCTAGCCGTCGCCGTTTTCTTTGGTTGCATCGTCTCGCCGCCTTCCTTGATGGACGATGTCGATGCCGTCCAGGCCCAAATCGCGCGAAACATGTTGGACAGCGGCGATTGGGTGATCGCGCACCTGGATGGCGTGCCTTACATCGAAAAATCCCCGCTGATTTACTGGACGATCGCTGTTTCCTATCGCATTTTCGGTGTGCACGACTGGTCGGCGCGAATTCCCGTCGCTTTTGCTGCGGTTCTCCTGGCATGGCTCGTTTGCCGGTACGGGCGTTGGGCATTCGAGGAGCGGGCCGGATACTACGCGGGTTTGGCGGTAGCGACCTGTGTCGGCCTGTTCCTATTTACGCGAATTCAGATACCGGACGTGATGCTGACGCTCGGCACCTGCTTGGCGTATTGGGCATTTCAACGCGCTACGGACACGGAAGAGATTCATCCGCATCGCTGGGCGGCGGTGTTGGCCGTAAGCCTCGGCGTGGGCATCATGCTCAAGGGCTTGATTGCTTTGGTCGTGCCCGGCGGCGGAATTGTGGTGTACCTCATCTTGACGAGGCAATTGTTTTCCCCGGCGGTGTGGGAGAGGCTCCGCCCGCTTTCGAGTGCGGTAATTGTCCTGGTCATTGCCGCGCCGTGGCACATTCTGGCTACGGTGCGGATGCCTCCATACCTCGACTTCACGACGCACAGCGGGCCCGGGGAGTACCGCGGATTTTTCTGGTTTTATTTCATGAACGAGCACGTGTTGCGTTTTCTGAATCTCCGCTACCCTCGCGACTACAACACCGTGCCCAGGCCGGCATTTTGGGGTCTCCATTTGTTGTGGCTCTTCCCGTGGAGCGTCTATTTCCCGGCCGTGCTGAGAGAGAGATTCAGGCCGGTCGACCGAGCGGGAAAAACGCGGCTCCTCGCCTTGTGCTGGGCCGGATTCCTCTTGGTGTTCTTCACTTTTTCGACGACGCAAGAATATTACTCCATGCCGATCTATCCAGCTTTGGCCTTGTTGCTAGGTAGCGCGATGGCAACAGAAGACGTCTGGACACGCTGGGGCACACGCGTGCTGGGGCTGATCACGGCGACGTGCAGTGTGTGCATCAGCATTCTTCTCTATCTGGTGCGAGGCACGCCCGCGCCGGGCGACATTTCTCAAGCGTTGAAGCAGCATCCGGAAGCGTACACGCTGTCGCTGGGGCACATGGGTGATCTGACCATCCAGTCCTTCGCCTACCTGCGCGCCCCGCTCGCTTTAGCGGGCTTGGCTTTTCTTGCGGGAACCCTGGCTTGCTGGCTGGGACGCAGCCGGCGCGTCTATCTGGCTATCGCCGTAATGATGGTAATGTTTATTCATGCAAGCCGCCTGGCGCTCGTCGTGTTCGACCCCTACCTTTCCTCGCGACTCTTGGCGCAGGCGCTCCTGCGCGAGTCGAACGGAAAGCTGATCATCAACGGCGAGTATTACGCATTTTCCTCCGTGTTTTTCTACACCGGGCGCACAGCCCTGCTGTGGAACGGCCGCGGCAACAATCTGGAATACGGCTCGTATGCGCCCGGCAGTCCGTCCGTTTTTATCGACGATCGGCAATTCCAATCCCTCTGGAACTCCAGCGAACGATATTTTGTTCTTTCCGACGGGGAACGCATAAACCACCTGCGCGATTCGGTAGAAAGGCGAAAGTTATTTCTCGTGGCGGAGAGTGGCGGCAAGACGCTGTATTCAAATTTACCAGCCACCCCGTGATTTCCTGCAGACTTCTTCCTTAGGCAAGGCTCAAACACAGATACTGCAGATCAGCGATCACGTCTGATTCCGGAGATTTTGCTTTAGCCTGAATTCTGCCTCCGCATTCTCGCGGGACAACTTGACGAAATCGCCGCCCAGATGCTCGCTGAACAATACATTTAGGCCTTACCACGGATAAGACATTCCACTATGGAGGGGAAGCTCGGAACACTTCACGCGAGTAGCCCGACCGACGACCTTAGTTGTTTCGGTGATCGGATTGAGGTCTCCCCTCAGTCCAAGTCGGACACGGAAAAGAAGGAACGTCCGACGTTAATAGTTTGGAACGCATAAACGGCGATGGCAATCAACAGAGACATCGAGAACACGGAGCGCCAGACGAACCACTGTGAAAAATCCAGAGTTAGAGGCCAGCGCCGCAACACAAAATAGAAAAACAGCGTTACCGCAACGGACAAGAGCCCAAACCGGAACAGAAGTCCATAGACCACCAACGAGCATAGCAACGCCGCGGTCACCGCAAGAACAATGTTATCGGCCGCGAGCACGACCATTCCGAGGCAGACCGCGCTCACGATGACGGCCAGCCAATCGCGCCGCATGACGACACGCGCCACCAGCAGGAAAGAGACGGTTGCGAGCGCCCACTGAACGGCCAGACTGGACTGAACCCCCAGAGCCGCCAACATGCTGGCGGGACCTCCTAAAACGAACTGCGACGGTGCAATCGGAAGGATGTGGGCGACGGGAAACCAGGCAGGCAGCGCGTTGAGGACATTTTGAATGATGGCCATCGCAGCACCGCCCAGCGCGCCCAGCATAATGTCGCGGCCAACTCGCGAATCGTGGAAGTTTCCCGACAGGACGCGCGTCCACGAGATCAGCATCCCTGGCCAGCGACGACGCACGTAAGGTTCAACGGCAAGGTAGAGGATCCACATGAATCCGGCTACGTACAGCGATTCGCCGCAACCGCTGATGAACGCCCCGTATTCCTCTCCCGCGTCCGGGAAAAAGTGCGCCGCCAACGCCCAGCCAAGAATCTCAGCGAAAAAGATAAACGCCGCCACGCGGAATGCGCCCTGGCGGTCGCCGCGGCCACGCCGCACATTTCGCCGCGCGAGAAAGCATCCGCCGATACCACAAACCAAAACGGCGACAACGAACATGATATCGGAGAAACTTCGCGTCCTTTCGCCGCTCTCCGCAGGCTTCAGTGCCAGCGGCGCTGTGCGAAAGTACACCGGTTTGCCGTGATACGCAGCCGCAGTGATGGTGATGGTCTGTCCGGAGTCGCTCGCCCGCCAATCTTGTCGAGCGTCAAATGCAGTCGGCGGCAGTACCTTGGGGTCGGGTTCGGCCAACTGCGCAGTTCCGAAACCCGCTTCCGAGAGCAGTGCCGACCACTCCGCGGGCGGGCCAGGCTTCTCGTCGGGCACCGGCACTGCCGAGAACTCACGCAGTCGCCCAACCGCGTTGAGCACAACCGTAATCATTCCCGGCACATCGGGGGGCGGATTGCTCCTGTCGACAATCGTGAACTGGTTTTGCGGAATCATGGGCTGCGGGCTCTGACGGTAAATGAAGTGCATGCCGTCGGGAGAGCCGCGGCTGAGTCTCGGCAGGTCTTCGCGGTTGGCCTCAAACCACCATGCACTATCCGCAGCGTTTGGGTTGTGCCCGCCGCGCGCAATCACCTCGCGCGCTCGCTCGGCCAACACTTCCGGCGGCTTCCCTCCATGGATGGCGCCGAGCACGTTGGAATAGCGGGCCAGAAAGGCGGACGTAGCGATGCCGAGCAGAACAGCGGCCAACAAGGTCAGCGAAGCAGCGGTCGACATGGACACCGACTCCCCCGCGGCAGCGACGGTTTCTGGCGAGGGCGTTTCGCCCGCCGCCATGGCAGCGGCCAAGGGGTCGGCACCCGGCAGCGCGGCGGCAACTTGCAGCGCTGAAGCGGGACGCTTTCCCGAATCTTTTTCCAGGCAGCGCAGGATCACGCGCTCGATGACCGGGTCCAACCCTTTCACGTACCGCGACGGAGCTGTTGGGGCATTCTTGTCGCGCAAGCGCGCCATTTCTTCGATGTCGGAAGCATGGAAAGGGCGCTTGCCTGTGAAGATCTCGTAGAGCACAAGGCCGAGCGAGTAAACGTCGCTTTTCGGGGACAATTCGCCGCCTGCAAATTGCTCGGGCGACATGTAGGCAGGCGTGCCCGCGCGTGCGTTGGCACCTTCAATTTCCGCGACCAGGCCGGCGAGACCGAAATCCGTGATGCGCACGCGACCTCGCCCATCCAACATAATATTGGCGGGCTTCAGATCACGATGCACGATACCGCTCTCGTGCGCGGCGGCGAGCCCTGCGCACAATTGCTGGGCGATTTCGAGGGCTTTGTCCGGCGGCAGCCTGCCGATGCGGCGCATCAGCGAAGCCAGATCTTCGCCATCTACAAATTCCATGGTCAGGAACGTAAGTTGGGTTCTTTTGCCAGCATCTGTGATCTCACTGACCTCGCCAAGATCAAAGACGCGGCAGACGTTGGGATGCGAAACTTGCCGCGCCAGTCGTACTTCGCGCGTGAACCGCTCCAGCGCTTGATCGGTTTGCGCCAGCGAGCGCGGCAGAAATTTCAGCGCCACGGTTTGGCCGAGTTTCAAGTCCTCCGCGCGATAGACTTCGCCCATACCGCCTTTGCCCAGCGGAGAAACAATGCGGTAGCGATCGGCGAGGATAGTTCCGGGAACGTAATGTGCTTCGTAGCCGGAGGAGGTGGAAATGTTGCCGCTAGGAGAGGAACTCCGCTTCCGCGGAGTGGCGCCAAGCGAATGTCCTGGCGGAACGACGCCCCGGGGAGAGGCTTCCGGTTCGAGCGTTGGTCCGGAGCCGATATCCGCTGAGCTACAGCACAAAGGGCACAAGCGCGCTGCGCCAGAGAATTCGTTTCCGCAGACAGGGCACTTCATATCGTTGCGGCCGGAGTATAGCATCCCCTTCAGAGCTCTGCCTCCGTAGGGACATTCCTCCAGAGTTAACTGTGCTGCGGGATGCTCCCTGCTGTACTTACACCTAAACAATCGCGACAACGGAACAAGCGAACTGGCTCAAGTGACGCGGTAGGGACGATCATCGCTGATCGCCCCCCGCACAGAACCGTACGAGCGGCATTACCGCATACGGCTCCCACCTTGGAGGATTAGCGAGCGCTGCTACGACTCGCACACCGTTCAATCCTTGGGACACTCCGTCTCCGCACTGTGTCGGACGAGTGTGGAATTAAACGATGTTCTCCTTGGCCCGCACCCTTTTCTCCCCAGGCTCCGCCGAAGATCGCTCTTCTTTGTTCGTCTGGTTCATCGATAGTATGGCGCGGTCCGACTCCTCCGAAGCGTACGCGTCCGCCGTGTGGCTTTGCGCCTTCGCCGACCGGCCTCCTTCCCTTTCGAGCCGAGGCGCTCCAGAGGTCTCCCGGTTCTCGTGCCTGTTGTTTCTCAGCGTGCGCGGGTTCTTAGACTACGCAGGACCGTCTGCTCGCTCGCGATTATCGCGAAACAGCCGTGTGGCCTTCCTCCTATCAGGAGAGAGTCGGCGTCCTGGTTTTGCGTTTTTCGAAGCTCATTAGCCCGGCCCACCGATACCCCTGTCTACGCTTCAAGCGACATCTCGCGATGTCTCCTGCAAGACTGAGGGCCAAGATGGAGTCGCTGTCTCCTTCCTTGTAGGACTCTTTCATTCCCTGGTTGGGTCGAGGACTGGCGCGATACTCCGAAGGTGCAGCCTATCAGTTGCTCCCCGTTTCCTCTGGGAGTGCCTCACTAGCTGAACCGTAAGCTCGTTTCCAGCCCCCGCCTCATCAAACCCATCGTGCCGATTTCCAGCAATGGGCTTACCTGCTCGCTTCTAGTCAAGGGTTATGAGACCGCTCCAGCAGGAGAGGCTTTCGGCAGTGGTACTAGTCGGTGAAGCCGGTAACCGTTATAAAGTCCCAGCCCCTCGTAGAACCACGTCTTACTCCACCTTTTCCAGCCGAACCCTGGACGTTTCCGGGATCGCATCAGGTGCCGTCGAATCTTCTTCTCTACCCAGTCTTTGACGAACGCGAAGCACCGGCTTGAGTGCCCCACTGCAAAGTAGTTCACCCATCCCCGCAACATCGGGTTGATCAACTCGATCACTCGCTCCACGGGTTGGCTCATAAATCGTCGGAAGATCTCTCGGAGCTTTACGAATAGCGCCTTACGCTTCTTCAACCTGGGCGTGTACTGCGGTCGCCACATCTGATTGCGACTTAAGATGAGACGATATTCGAAGCCCAGGAAACTGAAGCTTTCTCCCTTCGATAAATTCACCGTCCGACTCTTCTCTTCATTGATCGTCACGTTGAGTTTGGCCAGCTCCTCTCGCAATCGTTTTTCTACCGCTTTCACGAGCCATCCATGCCGCGGATGGGAGTCCAGCAATATCACCAGGTCATCCGCAAAACGTGCGTATTGAACGTGGGTGTATTTTCCGCGTCGCGTGGTAGCGGTCGCCTTCTCTAGCATCCGATCCACCTCATTGAGGTAGAGGTTGCTGAGCAAAGGCGATATCACCCCACCTTGCGGAACTCCCTTCTTCCCCGTCGCTTTCACAATCATCTTGAGAAGATGCATCACCTCTCCATCCTTTATCCTTTGCGCTACCTTCTCCAACAGCAGCGAGTGCTGAACATTGTCAAAGTAGGCGCGGAGATCGATGTCGATGATTCGAGTCTTCTCCTCGACGATTGCGTGTGCCACGCGGTTCACCGCTTCATGTGCAGTTCGTTTGGGTCGATATCCATACGATCCCGATTGAAAGTCAGCTTCGAAGATCGGTTCCAGAATGAGCTTAAGAGCTCCCTGGACCACACGGTCACGAATTGACGGAATCGAAAGAATGCGGACTTTGCCGCCGTCCTTCGGTATCTCCTTCTTTCGTAACCCCATGGGCCGATACGTGTTTGAGACTAATTCGTCTTTAATCTGCCGAAGAAAACTTTCCACTCCACCCTCTTTGATGGCATCGAACGTGACACCGTCAATTCCCGGTGCTCCATTGTTCTTCTTTGCCGCCTGGTAGGCTTCGTGTAGCGTTTCCATCTTGCAGACATGAACGTACAGTCCCCAGAAACGCCAAGTTGGTTCAGCCTTCGCCTTGACGTATAGACTCCTCCTCAGGTCTTGCAAACAGATGGGTGCCTTTGTCATCTCACCCTTGCCTTCCTTTTTGTTGGAGTCGTTGCAAACAGCAGGGTCTCTTCGCTCCACGGGCATTACCCCGCTTCGCAGCTACTACAGACCCCTCCGCCACCCTCTCGTCGTTCCACCGACTTCCCGGTGTCTCCGGTTATACGGTTTCCTTTTCTCCACCAATTTCTCAGCGGGACGAGGAGGGTTTCTCCAGTTGCTTTGCGCATCCTTGTCATCGTGCTGTCGCTATAACCCCGCCAGAGTGTCTCGCCGCTTCAGTCAGTCTGCGACGATCCATGTTGCCTTCGCCTCATGAAGGAAGGCTCGGCCTCTGGGGCTCCCGTTTCGAGGCCATTTCTGCGTTCACTTTCGTTACGGCCCGATGACTCGCTCACCATCCGAGAGATGGCTTTGTCGATAGGCTTTCAGGATTCAGTTTCCTTCCTCCTTGCTATCCAAGCTACAGGGCTCTGGCTTTTGCCCTGGTGAGACTCTTCCTCACTGAATACGCCAGCCTTCCTTGGACACACCAACATGCCGGTTTATCCCGGCGCACCTCACGCATTACGGACATGTGGATACTAGTCCGGACTCGTCCGGTTACCCGACGGCTGCTAGCTTTGGCTAACGCTGCCCGATCCCTACTGAGGTACGACACGCTGTTTCTGGTCAGTCAGTCGGTCTTGCCAACTCCTCTTCTGGTTCCACGTGAACAAGGACCTCAGCTATTTGCGGCAACGCTCCGCGAATTTCGTCTTCGACCTTGTGCGATAACAGATGTCCTTCGCGCACAGTCATCTCCCCCTTTACAACAGTGTGAAGTTCCACGTAGAAACTGAATCCCATTTTGCGAACATAGCACTTGTCCAAACCAAGGACACCCGGCACGCGCCCGGCTATCGTTCTGACTCGCCCCTCCATGCTCACGTCGGGGGCAATATCAGCAAGTTCGAGAACCGCAGGTCGCAATTGCTTCCAGGCGTTGTAGAGAATCACTAGCGCAGCACAAAGGGCGGCCCACCCATCCGCCGCCTCCCACCCCGGCCCTCCAAGCAGTGCGATTGAAATGCCGACAAAAGCGAACGCAGATGTCAGGGCATCACTTCTGTGGTGCCACGCGTCACTCTTGACCGCGATGCTTCCGATTGATTCGCCCACGGAACCGACGTGCCGAAACAGCAGTTCCTTGACGATGAGTACACCTGCCAGCACCACCAGCGTGTAGGGCGCGGGTGTTCCGCTCGGAACGGTTATTTCACGAATCCCTTCATAAATGATGCCCAATGCGGCTGCCATCAAGACCAGACTAACAACTACAGCGGCAATAGGTTCGGCTTTCCCGTGACCATAGGGATGGTCTGCATCTGGGGGCTTAACCGCGATTTTCAGGCCAAAGTAAACAACCAGGCCGCTGAACACATCTGTGACGGATTCCAAGCCATCTGCAACCAACGCAAACGAATTCCCGAGCAAACCAGAGGAGCACTTGATCAGTGCCAATCCTAAATTGACAATGATGCCTAGGACCGTGGACTTCATGCCCCGGTCTGCGGCACTTTTTGACGGATCATCATGCGGGTTCGCGGGCACAGTGCAAGGAGTTTACAGGCTCGGGGACGATGGGCCGAAAATACTTTGACCCGCTACAGTTCCCGCTACAACGGCCGGGTGCCCAATCGTTGTCTGTGGGTAAGTGTTTGAAAATATGGTGCGCCCGGGGGGATTCGAACTCCCGACCTTCTGGTTCGTGGCGGATTTCTCGCTACACAGCAAACGACTCCGGTCTACAGAGACCTAAAAAATCGACGAGAGGCGCTCGCCCTTTTAGGTCCATTTCGGTTCCTGTAGTTCCCTGTTCACGGACAATCACACGGACAATTTCGCCAACGGTCGCCCAACCGCAGTCGCCTGACTTGCCGTTGCCTCCGCTTCTAGCCGCGACAAAATCCTTGCTAGATTGGTCACACAGGCTTAGAGTGCGCGCAAGGAGGGCCATCATGGACGCACCTAAGAAACCCGAAGAGAACGTAGAAAAGCTGACTGAGTCCGACTTGAGCCAAGTCGTGGGCGGCAACCCAGTCGTAGGCGAGACCAACTTTTTTAAATCAATCGTCAAGGGCACTCAAATCGAAACGGGCACTTTGAGTGCAGCCGAGAAGCCATTAATCAGCGGGGAGTAGAGGCAGGAAGGAGGCAGTATGGGCGACGAAAAAAGAGACTTGAAGAAGCACGGAAGAAAGTCACTGAAACGAACCATCCCACGCCATCAAACCAAGCGGTATTAAAAACAGAGCGCAAATCGCTACCGCCGCAACCTTGGTAACCGGAGAAATTCTCCTATAAGGGGGCTGAGGAAACCCCATCCGATCATTGTGTAACTTTGCCCACACACTGTAGAGGGTGACCGGGCACAACGACTACCCACACCCCAACAGCGACCTTCACCATCAAGCTAGTCATTTTCCCCTCCTTCGATTCCCAGCGCCCAAGGGAGCCTATTCCAGCACCGGCGCGTCCGGCTTTCCTGCTTTTAACCTCGTCCTATCGCGACCACCTTACGACCCGCTGAAGCAACGAGATATTGCTGAGTTTTGGCGAGTGCCTCGCGCTTCTGTTCCTCGTTGACGATGGCATAGCGCCGGAACATGGAGTCGGTGCGGTGCCCTGTAATCTTCATCGCGACCGCCTGAGGAACACCGGCGGAGATCATATTGCGTGAGGCAGTGCGGCGAAAATCGTGGAAGATTTTTCCGATATATCGCGTCGGTATCTCGCACTCTTCGCACGTGTTAGATGCGCTTTCGCTCGCGCACTTCGGGCAGATCATTTTCCCCAGCCCGGCGCTGACGCAGGCGCCTGCCCAGGCCTTGCGAAAGTCCCCGATTGGCTGGCCGTTGCGATGAAACACAAACTCAGCAAACCGCGGTGGCGCATCCTCGGATTTGAGAACCGCGGCCTCCCGGCGACGTTCGATGATGTCCTGCAATTCCCCTTCGAGCGGCATGGTCTCCGGCTTTCGTGTCTTCGAGTTTTTGGCTCGCAGGTAGATGACGCCTTCACCGACATCCGCCCAGCGCAAGGATTCGATGGAACCTTTTCGCCAACCGGTGACGAAACCGAAACGGCTAAAGTCGCGGAGGTATTCGGGCAGTTTTGCCACAACTGCTTCAAAGTCGGCGGTCTCGAAAAATCCTTGCCGTTCGTTGCCAAGTTCGGACAACCGCGGGAACGAACGGCGCCAGCGACAAAGTCTTGTTTTGAATCGCAACGCGGAATGCTTGTCCGAGTAGTTGCAGGCGGCGATTCACTGTCGCGTTGCTGTAACCCGCCTCGCGCAAGGATTCGATGTATGTACCGAGGGCATTCGCGGAGAGGTCGGCGGCCCGCCAGGAACCGAAGTACTCGCGCACCGGCTTAACGTTCGATGCAACCTTTATTCCCCATTTGTCCCGCAGTTTGTAATCGCGTTCCAGCCCGTCGAGCAATTCACCAACGATGACGCGCTCTTGCTGCGGCCCGACGAATGGACGGCCTCCATGCTGTTCTGCTGCAATCTCTCCTAGCCGGCGTTTCAGGAACCTTTCGGCCTCGCGGCGGTTCTGTTCGGCTGCTTCGATCTTGGTGCCGGTGCGTACATGCCGAGCAACCTCGCGGAGTTCCTTGCAATGGGCGTAATATGAGATCCACCAGAACGAACTGCCTTTCCGCTGAAACACGCGACCTTGACCGCGAGTGCTCATAGCATCAGTCCTTTCCGCAGTCTCTCAGAAATTCTGAAACGCTCAAGCGTTTGGCTTTGGCCTTTTGTTCTAACTTCCGATACTCAGCTTCCGACATTCTCAGTTCCACTCGTTTCGTGAGAGGCTTACCTGTTTTCAGCGGACGGCCCATACGCTTCTTTTTCACCCGACGCTCCTCAGAGTAGACTTATGTCCGTACAAAAGTCAAGCACTGCTTTTGCGGATGCGGCGTTCAATGCCCAGGGCGGAAAACAATAGCTTGCGCCCTTGGCGGCGAGTGAAAGAGTACTGCGCATGGTGTCGATAGAGGTAGTCGCGGCTTATACCTAAGCGCTCTGCGGCAGTCTTCACGCTCACCAATGCATCATGCTCCGGCCGTACGGGTGTCGGAGCAGTCAGGCGCGCCCATGCCGTCGCTTTTATGGACTCCAACTGCCCGATAAAGTTCGGCAACTCTTCTGCTGGTAGGTCTCGCGCGGCATTCTGGCAACAGGCCAAAGCGGGCTTGAGAGTATCGCCTTTGCCCTGTTGCACGACCCCGAATTTGGTAGCCGTCGCTATGGATGCCTCTCGCGGATAACCTGTTGAGACTCCTCGTTGCTCTTCGCGCCTCGCAGCGCAGCGTTGTGCGCATTTTCGGCAGAGCAGGAGCATGCCGTATAGCTCGGCGCGGAGCCGGGGTAGTGGACCGGACGCCATCCCTACCCGTTGCAGAGCGGGCACATGTCTCTAGCCGGACTACCCTTTTCGCCCGGGGACGCCGGAGTGAAGGTCTTACGCTGAATTTCTTTCTTGCGGAGGAGGAGCACTTTCGGATAGTCGATGCCTGTCGATTGCAGCCCTTTCAGCATTTTCTCGATGAAGTTGAACAGCCGCCATCGTTCCACCGGGCAGCCCTCTTGCTGCCAGCGCTTCTCGCAGTAGTCGATAGCTCGGAGATCGTCGTACTTGAGGAAGCGCTCTTTCAATTGGAGGGTTTCAGTCAAGGTCATTAGTCACATAATCCTTTCAGGGGCTTCCGCCTCAGGAAGAGGCAAAGATGACTTCTCTTTCTTTTGAATAGGTGACGGATGACTATGACTAGGTAAGGATATAGGGCTGATTTTCGGTATGACCGAAAACCCGTCCATCGGCCGATTGACTGATTTTCCTTCCATCGAGAGAAACTTAAGGCAGCGGAGAATGCGCTTCGATTTGAGGTTGCCCGCATACAGCCGCTTGCGCTCGATGAATTTGTTGCTTTCTAGCTCCGCCAGCAGGCTCTTCACCTTGTCCCTGCCGTAACCCGACTCGCACTCTAACCGGAGGTTGCCCACATGCGTCTCAGCGGTCTTGTAGTCGACGAACGTGAGCAGGATTGAATACAAAGCTTTAGCGTCTAGAGAGATTTTGGTGCAGTGCCGCCAAAAGCGATCAGGGAGACGCACTTCATGTTCGCGACTCACGACCGTGCCGCCCTGCGTTTGGGTCGCCTATTCATCCCACAACATCTTTCGGGCAGTCCTTGGCGATGGCTGATCTTCGCGGAGGAACAATTCAAGGTCCCGAACTAAAACCACCGTGCGGCGGCCGATTTTTCGAGAGGGAAATCGTTTGGCCCAGACGTAGTTTTGTAGCGTCCGAAGCGAAATACCCAGCATCGCGGCCCCTTCTCGCAAGCTAACCGCAAGTTTTGTAGTGGTGTCCATGCGCGCATTATCGAGCGCCACGGCGGCGGGAGTACATGGCCTGAACGAGACTTTTTTGGGAACGTTTGAGACTAGTTCGTCGACGACTTACAGAAGCATGTTTTCCGAAGGCCCGTGGTAGCGGTTACGTGCCTGCGCAAGCTGCGTGGCGTCGAATATTTCGTCGTAACCCATCGCCTCGGCAGCGGCGCTGAGCAGGTCGGCGACTTCCCTGTCGCGGTGAGCGTCCGCGACCCAGCCAGCAAAATTCAGAAGCTCAACAAGGCGCCTCGAACGGGAGGGCGGACGGAATGTCTTTGGAATTCTCGATGTACGATTGCCAAGTGTTTCAGCGTAGGCCCGTAAATTGACCTGCAACTGAGAAAAATTGACCAACGTCGGATTCTCGCACCCCTCGGGTATGGCAAGAAACCTTGCATTGAGACTCTCGATTTCGTCGGCCATTCTCTTAAGCCGTCCCGGATATTCTTTTAGAGCTTTCCATGACTTGCCTGTTCCTCGCAGCCACACGTTTTCCAACCACTTTCGACTGAGAGGAATCGGTAATACGGCCCAGCAGGCGCGAACGGCAAACGCGCCGGAAAGATCTTGGCCCGCCCACATTCCGGTCTGATGTTTCGCGATCGCCTTATATGCCTTCGTGAATTGGGGGCTCCGCGCTATTTCCGCCGCGTCAAGAAGGATGGGGGTTTTGGCTTTCGCGCGCTCCGTGGGTTTGCGCTTGTTATTTTCGCGACTCTTCACGTTGCATCTCGCCCCGGGCCGCGAACCCGAGGCTTTCCTATGACTTGTTCCTTCTGACGATTGGCGACCTTCAGTCTCGCCCGGAAAGATCCTTTCACAAGCCACAACCGAAGCGCCAGAAAAAACAAAAGGTCATACAGGAGCGCGGTGACGCGCTATACTTTCATTCATAGACACCGGGGCTTTTGAAACAGGACTGCGCAAAACAGACGGCACTCCCCGCAGCGGTAAAACTTCAAAAAGCGTTTCAATCTAAAAAATCATGGGAGAATCTGAACGCGAAAAAGTTTCTCATTTTCGCGGTGCTGTGCTTGCGCAGCGCACCGGTTTCGACGTCTTTTGAGGGCTTTTCGGCTCGCAATAGCCGGAGAAGAAGCAGCACACGCGGAAAATTGGACACACTATTCAAGCAGCAACCTAGGCAGGCGAAAGGCCATGAGATCAAACCGGAAAATCATGCGTTCCGCTATGGTGGAGGTACTCGAAAGCAAGACGGCCACGCCAAGTGAACGGCTCGCGGCCTGCAAGCTATTAATGAAGGTCTTGAAGCGCAAGCGGAGCAGCACGCGCCGAAAGCCCCTAACCCGTTCGATAGAAAGCGTTTTTCGTGACTAAGCTCCACGCCCCGGGGTTTAAGAAATCAATCAAATGATAAAAGAATCCAGCATTCGGCCAAAACGCATTGATACGGTTGCGCTTGTGGGATGCTGCGGCGAGAAAAAGGAGCAATTTGGGGGCGTTTTGGAGCCTAATTTGCCCCTCGCATAAGGTCTGCAGCACGACGCTAGCCGCGGACTTGACGCTGCTGACAGATCGCTGACGCGCTCCCTGGATTCAGTGGGACTCCGGTAGGGCCAGGGGTGGGGGGTGGAAGCCCCCACCGGGTACCACTCCCGGTTTGGCGGCTGGGCCTTAGGGATGGCTCTGTTTGGTTGAATTCGTCAGTGAAGATTATGTGTCGCGATCGAGCAACCGGGTCACGAGAGCAAACAGAACACTGACCGATATTCCACACATCAAAACACCGATGATCGCTTCCAGAGGCCCTAAGAGTCGCAAGTTGGACGGAAGAATCAGATCACCATATCCCACGGTGGAATAGCTGCTCGCGGAGAAGTAAAAGGCGAGCTCCCACGACGAGAAGCAACGCGCCCGGTAGAAACTGGCCCACAGAAGAATCACGAGCCCGTGCAGAATTATAATTGCGACCGTCGATTTCACTACCAGGGTGGCCGAGTAAACTGGCCCATGCTTGTGAATGTCCCTGGTCAGAACACGCTTTAGCCACTCGATGAGCATAGTTACGCCGGCGCACTGCAAGCCGAGTGTAAGACTCAGCAGAACAACAGCCGCGGCAACTTGATTAAAAAGAATCATCGCAAATCCTTCAACGAACCAAACATGCTCACTGTTTCACTCGAGGTCTTTCCCATGGCCGTTACACGCCAGTCGAGAGAGCAAAGCCGTGACAAACCAACTGACCTTTGTCATCAGCTGGTGTGTGGCACGGTTTCAGGGCCGGGCGAGTTTCAGTCTCAGCCGCAGTTTGCTTCGTTTCCCAGCGAATGATTTTCAGATCGAGAACGAAGATGCTGTAAAGAACGGGCACCAGGAGCAAAGTGATGAACGTTGCCACGGCAAGCCCGCCTATCTGTGCATAACAAAGAGGCTGCCACAGGGGCCCTCCTTCAAGTGCCAGTGGGAAGAGGGCCAAGATGGTCGCTAGCACAGTGATCATTACGGGCCGGATACGCTGGATGCCTGCGTCCGGAAGGGCCTGCTCCAGAGGCTCCCCTTTCTCATGCATTTCCTCGATGAAATCGAAGAGTACGATGACGTGGCTTACGATCACTCCGATTAAGCTGGCGATGCCCAGAAAGGCCATAAATCCAAACGGCGTATGCATTACCGAGAGGGCGATCAGAGAGCCAATCACTCCGTAGGGAGCAGCGGCGAATACCAGAAGAGGTTTTACGGCGTTATTGAATTGAATCAATAGCGCGAGGTAAATGCCGAGTAAAGAAATCAACAGAACGAGTTTGAGGTTGTCGAATCCGTCGATTTGTTTGGCCCGTTCGCCACCAATCCGGAGCTGATAACCCGGCGGGAGATTTTTCTGAAATTCCTGTATTTTTGGAAGGATCTGGTTAAGCACCTCAGATGCGAGAACTCCGGGCTGGGGATAACACAGTATGGAAATGGTGCGAAAATGCTCGCGGCGCCTGACGCGACCCGTTTCCAAAGAATTTCCGACCGTTGCGATCGACAGCAGAGGCACGCGGTTGTTGGTCTGTGAAGAGTAAATATAGAGGTTCTTGATGTCCGCAAGCTGAGCACGTTCCTCCATGCGAAGGCGCGCCACAATGGGGATGTTCTTGTCGCCTTCCTTGAAGACGCCCACTGTTGCGCCGCTCATGGCCGCAGTTGACGCCTCTGCCACATCGGCGTTGGTAATGGCTGCCACGTTGGCGCGGTCTGGATCGATCTGAATCCTCTGCTGAACATTGTCAGGGAACCAATCATCACGAAGAACGGCGATGCCCCGAGCTTGCCTGACGATGTCCTGAGCCTGCGCGGCAATCTGACGAAGAGTGCGAATATCGCTAGCTTCATTTCTCGCGTCAACGTCCGCCTGCCCAGAGATCAACAACTCGACAGGGTTGTCCACAGGATTCGTTTGCAGTTGGCGAACCGTAACCCACGCCCCTGGTACTTCCTTATCCAGTGCGTCCTGGATCGGACGAGCTAACTTTGGCGAAGCCTCTTTATCCGTGATCTCAACAATCATTTGCGCGTAGTTGGTCTGGGGCATTTCCGGCGAGACCGAAAACCAGAAGCGAGGTCCCCCGCCGCCGGCAAAGGTCGTCAGCGACTTGAGAAGATGCCCACGGTGTTCTTTCGTAGTGACGTCAGGCGAATTGTCAATCACCTGCCGAACGACTCTTTCGGCCTGCGTTGCAGTATCGTTGGTGGCGCTCAAGGGAGTGTCATTCGGCAGCCAAATATCCAAATAAAACCAATATTGGACATCTTCGGGAAAGAATTGGGTCTTAAGCCGAGAACCTAACATCGCACCTGGAATCAGGAAAACCAAGGACCCGGCGAGGACAGCCCAACGGTGTTTTATGGCTTTGCCGACGAGCCGGTTATAGAAGCCGTAGAAACCCCGCTGCCGCTCTCCTCGATGGTCGGTTCTCGCTTTGCTGGAGCACGCAAAATGTAGTAGCCCAGGAACGGAACAAACGTCATCGCAACAACGTACGCGCACAGCAGAGAAGCCGTCATCACCACAGGGAGGCTCTTCAAGAACTCGCCGGTATTGCCGGTGAGCATCAAGAATGGCAGGTAGGCGATGACATTCGTGATGGTCGCATAGAAAATCGCGGTTGCCAGCTTTGTAGGTCCGAGCCAGCAGGCTACGATGCGCGGAAACCCTTCCGCCAAATGGCGTTTTATGCCGTCGCCGGAGACCACCGGCACGTCCACGAGAAGGCCCAGCGCGATGATCAGCGATGCGATGGAGACTTGTTGAAGATCGATTCCCAATATATACGACAATGCCGAAGGTCATCGCCAGTGTGATCGGTATTGCCAGCGCCATAATCAGCGCCAGCCGCCACTCCCAAAACCCGATCAGCGAAACCAGGACGACGAGAATGATGGCTTCCACAAGCGCCCGCATGAACAGGTGGATGTTCTCCTAGACTTGTAGCGGTTGATCGGAGGTGTGCGCCAGAATCAGGTCGGCGGGGAGAATTTGGCGAAGGTCCGAAAGCTTCGAATTCACGGACTGTCCGAAGCGCGCGATTTGCTTTCTATCGCGCATGTAGATCGCCAAGGTGATCGCGCGGCTGCGCTGCCAGTGCCCACTTGTGTCCCGCCAAGTGTAGTAATTGAGATACTGGGCAGGAGCCTGATAGCCTCGGCTGATTTGGACGAGATCCCGTAAATATACGGGGGTGCCTTCTGATGTAGCCGATACCGCCACATCGCCGATGCTTTTTGCGGTATCGAATTGTCCGGAGGGAATGAGAGTGACCCTGCGCTCGCCGGTTTCAACAGTTCCGCCCGGCGCGATGATGTTGCGAGCCGAAAGCACTTTGGAGAGATCAGCAGGACGAAGGCCGTAGGCTGCGAGGCGATCCTGCGAGTAATCCAGATAGACGGTCTGCGACAAAACGCCCCGCTGTTCCACCTTGGAAACTTCGGGAGCACCCTGCAGCGTTCGCCCAATCAAGTCAGAAAAATTGTCGAGGTCGGCATAGCTGTATTTGTCGCCAGCAACGTTGGATAGTTTCGTTTGTGTGTCCCTGGGATCGCGGACGATCGTCGGGTACCACACATCGGGATGCAACTCGGATCGTTTTAGCCGCTCCGAGATAAACCGCTGAATGAACGTTTGAATGGAACTGTCATCTGCTTCGGAAACGCCATCCACG
>CAWHVA010000028.1:0-106969 GCA_963832615.1 uncultured Acidobacteriota bacterium | reverse complement strand
AGGCACAGCGTTCCTGGATCGCGAAGCCGAGGACAACGTCTCCGACCGTCTGCAACGCGTAGGGCTGATGTCGCCGAAGGGCGAAGTGGACAAGGTCCTGGAGACCGTAGTCAACAACCTGGAAGTGACCAACAACCTGGACGTCGAGCCGGAAGTACAGTGCCGGGTAATGATGACGACGACGCTGGAGTCGTTCACGCTGGGCCACACGATTGTGCTGAGCCGCGGACTAATCGACGTGCTGCCGGATGAGGCCAGCCTGGCGGCCGTGGTCGCGCATGAACTGGGTCACGTGGTGCTGGGCCATCGCATGGATTCGAACTTTGCATTCTTCGACCAGCTTTTGATCGACGATAAAGATTCGTTCCGGCATTTCGGATTCGCGCGCACGCCTGAGGAAGAAAAGGCTGCGAGTGACAAAGCGAATCAACTGCTGGCAAACTCGCCGTACAAAAACCAGTTGGCCAACGCAGCGTTGTTCATGACGGCGTTGGAGGCGCGGCAGAAAGAGATTCCAAACTTGATCAGCCCGCATCTTGGGAATAGAGTTCCGATCGTGCCGGACGTGAAGTCCGCCGCGGCGCCGGATCAAAAGCAGAATCCACAAATGATCGCGGCGCTGCCAATCGGCGGTCGCGTGAAACTCGATCCGTGGGTGGACCGGTTGGATTTGCTGAAGAGCAAGCCAGTTGGCGCGGTGGCGGAGCGCGAAAAGATGCCGTTCGAAGTCACGCCATTCATGCCCTACCTGACGCGGTTCAACACGAACGATGTCCCAAAACCAACCAACGCCAGCGCCACGGACACGAAGTCGCCCGAAGCGGCCAGTGCGGCGCCGGCTGATCCTGCCGCCAAGCCCTGAGTTTGCCAGACGGGGTTAAGGCCCAAGTAAATCTGACAGAGACGGCCCGACGAACTTAAGTTCGTCGGGCTGTTTTGCGTTTGGGAACAGAGGACTTTGCCTGGCCTGATCTTCACATTCTACTCTGCTGGCGACTGCACGGCGAAAGCGCGGCGCAGACATTCTGACAGGTACGACAGAGGAAAAAAGAGCAGGATCAGGCCGAATCCGGGGTCCAGAACGCGAAGTACGAGGGCGCCGAGAATGGCGATGCCGACCGGAACGGGCTTCATGACCGGCGCACGCAGCCGTCCGTTCACAAACTTAGCAATCTCCATCGGCCACTTGAAGACCCAATAAAAATTGTAGAACGGGATGAAGTGAAACCCGACGGCGCGGGCGGGCGAGATGGGATGAGTCCATCCAGGAACGTGCGCCAGGATCACGTGATAGCGGTGGATGCATACGAACCAGTAGACCCCGCCGATGAAACTCACCAGAAACAGATAGAGCGGCGGAATGCCGCCCTGTTTCGCCAACTCCGGATTAAGGCTCACCGCGGCGAACTCCGCGATGATCGTGGCTACGCCGAGCAGATAGCCGATCCAGATCACTGGAAGTTTTGGCGATACTGCCGCTGGGTTCCCCGATTGAGGGACTTCTGTGTCGGAAGGGTTCATTTGGGCGCAGAAAAATCAGCGGTTCGAGCGTAACGTTCCCGTTGCGGGTGCGTCAAATCGTAACGTCGCGTTGCTTCGCGTGCGGTGTCTTACTTAGACTGTTTGTGCGGAAGCATGGGAGGAAGAGCATGACGTCGTTCGCGAATGACCGGCTTTTCAAGATGGCCCTGGGCGTGGGCCTGTTCTTGGCGGGAGTTGGCGCCGGGACCTGGCATGCCCATAGCGTTGAGGCTCAAAACAGATTCGGACAACCGAAAACTGTAATTCACGTCGTAGTCTACAAGTGGAAAAATACGGCATCCCAGGACGACAAGGACCAGGCGCTGAACGGGATCAAGGCCATGGCCGGGAAGATTCCTGGTATCAAGAACATCTGGTTGAAAACCCAGCGAAATCAAATTCGCGACTTCGACGGTGTGTACGCGATCGAATTCGCCAATCCGGAAGCCGCTGCGGACTATGCGGAAAGCCCGAAGCACGAAGCGTGGAGGAAGAAGTGGGAAGAGCTCCGCGAGAATAGTTTGTCATTTCAGGCTTCGAACTAGGAGAATCTTCCGTCGAAGACAGATGCTAAGGCTCGCGCTTGATTCCGAGCCGGCGACAAATCAGTGCGTCCACCGCGCCATCCGATAGGAGCCGTTTTCCCCATTTCACGATCATAGCGAGTCCCGTGACCCCGTAACGGGGTTTCGGCCGCGACGCTTCAATGGCCCGCAACATTACCCGAGCGCAATCCTCCGGTGTGGTTTTCGATTTCGTGCGGGCATTCTTGGCGCTGGCCGCGAACTGCGTGTATAGCGTGGAGTACGGACTTGTCCGAAATTTTTCCTTGTAGGCGCTGGTGAGTTCGGCCGCCGCCTGTTGCATGCCGGTCGCAATGTATCCGGGCTCAATCAGAATCACTTCAATGCCGAACGGAAACATCTCCAGCCGCAAAGCGTTGGTCAGCCCTTCTAGCGCATGCTTGCTCGAGCTGTAGGCGCCCTGCGCCGGAACCGTCACGAGGCCTGCCACGGAACTCATCATCAGGATGCGGCCGCGCTTGCGTTCGCGCATGGACGGCAAAGCGGCCTGCGTGACCCGCAACACGCCGAACAGGTTTGTTTCGAATTGGCGGCGCCAGTCTTCGATCTCTAAATCTTCGATCGTGCCCATATAGCCGACGCCGGCATTGTTGATGAGCACGTCGATGGCACCGGCACTAGCCAGCACGTGAGCCACGGCGGCCTTCACGGATTTATCGTCACAAACGTCAAGCTCGACCGCTTCGAGAGGAAGTTTCCTTTCACGCGCGATAGCGTCGAGCTGCGCGCGTTTCTCCGCCGAGCGCCCCGCCGCAAACACGCGGTATCCCCGTTCCGCGAGGAGCAGCGCTGCGGCTTTGCCGAGGCCGTCGGTTGCTCCGGTGATCAAAACGGTCCGCCGGCCCTGTCCGCCGCTCATTTTGCTCTCCTTAGGCGCCGCTATCCCGTCGCGGAATGAAGGTTGCGCCGACGAACAGCATGACCGCCCGTTATTGCGGCCGAGGGAGTTGCAGCATCAACCCGCCGCCCGACCCTGATTGCACCGTGGGGAGCTGCCCGTTCCACTTATCGATCATCTCTTTGTTATTTTCAATCCGTCGAAGTTCGAGAAGTTGCGGCGTCAGGGAATTCTGACGAATGCGGTTGGCATCCGCTTCTCCCTGGGCCCGTGTGACCAGCGACTTGGCGTCACCTTCGGCCTCCGCGATTTTCTTCGCGGCTTCCGCCTGCGTGGTCGCCAGTTCGTTTCTGGCCCGCTCTGCTTGCTGGATGGCTTGTGCCTTCGCGGTGATGGCCGTAGCGATGACCGCAGGCACACGCGGCGCACCGATGAAGCCGAATTGCTGTACGCCTACTCCTACCGGCGCGACTCTCTGTTCGATCAGCGTCTCCACTTTGTGAATGAATTCTGTCTTGTGATCGCCATAGATATCCTCGACGTTATAGGTGGAAGCCACTTCATTGAGCGAATTTCGTACGATGTCGCGCAAAATGCCGTGGGTGAAAAGGTCCAGATCACTGACGCGATACTTCACATAAAAGTCCGGCACGTGCAACGGGTCGATCGCATAGGACAACGACACATCCACGAAAATCTCCATCCCTTCGCGCGAGTTGAATCCCATCTCTTCGTTGATGGGATGCCCTTCGGCGGTATCCCTGGTCCATTTCACCGTCTGGACGTATGTTGGAAACTCAATGATCTGAGTATTCAAAGGCGAATACAGCACCCATCCCGTGCGCACGGGAATTTCCGATGCGCCACGCTGACTTCCCGCCAGATTGATCTCCACGCCGACGTGCCCCGCCTCGATGCGCGTAACCCGCACAAGAAACGACAGAACGAAAAGAACCGCCAACAGCACCGCGGCTCCGATGACCAGGGCGCGAAGCCCCGGAATCGCGGGCCTCATGGTAAACGCGGGTCCGTCGCCGTGGTCATTTCTGAATGCGTTCATCCTGCCTCCTCAACATCATCTGAACAGAAAGTTACCGACCAAGTTTCGTCTGGGCGTAAGTGTAACTTGAATTGCGATACGTTTGGTTCGGAGGCAGACGGACCCGAGCATGGCGCGGGTAAGTACATCGCCGCGGAGAAGAGGCTAGCTATAGATGTGGATGACTACCGAATGAGATACAAAAGGGGTGCTGCCGACGAGGCGCCCTAAGTGCTCGCCGGCAAAGCGCCGACTACCTTCCGGCAATCCGTTAGAACTTGAGTCCCCAAAAGGAAGCGTCCGGCTTAACCAGCTCCAAGCCGACGTCCCAAGCCTCGTGATCGCGCCAGACTACTTCGGCTTCGGCCTTGCGGCCGCTTTCAGGATGCACCAGACGGACACGCCGGTGAAGCGGTAAGGGAGCTCCCACCACGGCCATGCAGCCGGAGTGGCTGACGTCCACGGTAACGGCGTTGGCGCACTGCTGAGCGGAATCCTCATCCCACTCGACGAGAAGCTTTACTTTCGAAAAGATGCGTTTGTGACTGCGTAATCTTGCCCATCGCTCTTGCAAAGCTGGGGCAGCCTGTTTCGTGTAGGTGCTGGTGGTCATGCTGACCTCGCGCGAAGGAGTTACCGGGGCCGGGGGAGGGAAATCCAAAGGTACTGCGACCTCCGTACCGGGTCAATAGTACTTTTTCGAGCGCGCCTAGCATTATAGCGGACGGCAGATAGACACTATCGGCGGCATCGCGGCTAGCGTAGAATCCACGGTTAGCCGTACGTTTCGTCAGGTGACCCAATCCCGTGTTCTCTTCCCTTCGAAGGGCTGCCGGTCGGCCCCGGCAACTCGGTTTTGGCGGGAAAAATCGAATGGGCGTTGCGAGACTTGCCACTAAGTTGTGCTTGTCCATCGCCGCAGCACTATTTTGCCTGCTGGGCACGCCCGCGAGCTTGCTGGGGCAGTTCGCGGCAACCGGCGGTTCCATCCTGGTGCGCGTGAGGCTACCGGACGGCTCATCGTTCGACCGCGGCGCTATCGTCAGCCTATTTACGCTTACAGGCGCCTCCGTTGGAACCAGCCAGATGGAGGGTGGCCAAGTCGACTTTGAAGGTATTCCCCAGGGACGCTACACACTGGAGGTAGTCGCCCCTGGGTATCAGAAAGATAGTGAGCAGGTCGAACTGAGCATCAAAGGAGAGCGTGTCCAGGTATACGTCACCATGAGGCCTGAGTCGACCGCGAGCGCGGGCTCCCAGCACTCCAGCGCTCCCGTTCTTGCACCGGACGCGCAAAAGGAGCTTAGCAAGACCCTCGAAGCACTTCGCGCGAGCAAACTCGAAGAGGCAAATAAGCACCTGGAAAAATTGAGCCGCAAAGCTCCCGCGAATCCCGACGTGAACTACATTTGGGGAGTGTATTACGCGCAAATTAACGACTGGCCTCATGCACGAGGTTACTGGGAAAAGGCGATTCAGATCTATCCGCAACACGCGTTCTCCCTAGCGGCTTTAGGGCAGGCCGCACTCCAAGACGGTGATTTGCCCGCAGCGATTGGCTTCCTGGGGCGCGCGGTAGCTGCGTCACCGTCATCGTGGCACTTCGAGGAGCGCCTGGCAAAGGCCTATCTACTGCACGACGAGCTGGCGCAAGCGCAGAAGCACGCGGAGCACGCCATCGAGCTCGGCAAAGATCGCGCCAGCCCGGCGCAGTTGATCCTCGCAAGAGTGTTCCTGAGGCAGAATCAACCACAACTCGCGCAGAAGGTCCTCGCTTCATTGCTGGCGGCGCAGCCATCGGGTCCCGACAGTCAGCAAGCTCAGCAACTCCTCGAGGCTGTGAAGCACCCAGTTGCAGCATCCGCTCCAGTCGCACCCACTCCAGCAAGTGGAAACGCGGGACTCGTTAAGCCCGCGCCGACCACCTCGGCTTATATTCGAGAGGAACTCTTGCCTCCGGCGAAGTGGATGCCGCCCGATGTCGACGAGAGCATGCCTCTGGTGGAATCCGGCGCCGCTTGTCCGCTGCAGCAGGTTCAGGACGAGGTGGCCAAGCGCGTTCGCGGCTTTGTCGATGGGGTCAACCGCATCAGCGCGACCGAGGCGCTGGAGCACGAAGTCGTCGATCGATACGGCCTGACCACCAAGCGCGAAACCCGAAACTTCAGTTACGTCGAATCCCTCCAGGAAGTGAAGCCAGGTATGTACCGCGTCGAGGAATATCGCAACGGAACCATGGGCCTGGATGTTTTTCCCGAGCGCCTCGCCTCGCTTGGACTTGGTTCACTGGTGATGATTTTTCACCCAGCCTATCGCGACGAATACGAAGTAACCTGTGAAGGCCTGAGCCGCTGGCATGGCGCGTTGGCGTGGCAGATTCACTTCAGGCAAAGACCCGACAGGCCAGTGCGCTTGCGCGAATACAGCGTAGCCAAGCAGGTGTTTCCGGTCGCGCTCCGAGGCCGGGCGTGGATCGCCACCGATACCTATCAGGTCGTCACTCTGGAGACCGACCTCGTCGCGCCCGTTCCACAAATTCGGCTTCAAGCCGAACATATTTCCATCGACTACGCGCCCGTCAAGTTCCGAAAGAACAATGAAGAGTTGTGGTTGCCGCAAAGCGCCGAATTATTTTTTGACCTGGGCGGCCGCAGGATTCACCGGCGCCATCATTTCAGCAATTACATGCTGTTTTCCGTAGACGAGAATCAGAAGATTGCCGCTCCCACAGTGGACGCAGAGTCGGAAACGTCGCCTGTTTCTCAGCCGAACTTCTAGCACCGCCGGCCTCGACATCCTTGTCAAACTTGAGTTTCGTGCTTTCGCGCAGATCGCGCCGCCCATTGAATTTCCCAATCATTGCAACGCATAGTTTGACTTTGACTTGAACCGCCATCCGGCGCAGGATTCCCCAACTTCGGCAAGGTTGCCAGCAGGTCGCATTGCACTCCTCCCAGACGAGGGCGTGAATATACAGGCCATAGGGTGTGGCTGCTCGTTATCCAGAGCCTCGGTTGCAGTCATTTCGACCGTGAGTTGCCGTCGAGGCAACGCTGCATCGCCATTCGGCTTTTAACCATGCCGCCCAGGGGCGGCTTCGGGCGCTCCGTTTCGAAATTTCGATTGTGAGGGAGAATGATGCGAAGACTTATTTTAGCGGTGTTGTTCGTACTTTCCGTTGGGCTGCCTGCCATGGCGCAGACGTTTCGCGGAGCCATCAATGGCACGGTGACTGATCCTTCCGGAGCGGTCGTGCCCAACGCGCAGGTCAAAGCCATCAACAAAGCGACAGCCATTGAGCATGCCACGCTTTCCACCAGCGATGGTCAGTTCGCTTTCCAGGATCTTCCCGTTGGCGCGTACAAAGTGGTCGTTACTGCGCAGGGATTTCCCGTACTCACTGTGGACAACGTGTTGGTCGAACAGGGCGCCATCTACACTCTTCCGGCGATGCTGACGATATCGCAGCAAGCAACTACGGTTGAAGTATCGGCCGCCGCTCTTACGCTGGATACGACCTCGGAAACCCAGACCACTGTACTGACCGGCGGTGATTTACAAACATTGCCCTTGAACGGCCGCGATTTCACCCAATTGATTAGCGTCGCTCCCGGATTCGGAGGCTATTCCGCCGGAGGATTCGGCTCCTTGAACGGCACGCGCGCCAACCAGGTCAATTGGCAGATCGACGGCGTCGACAACAATGACCTGTGGCATAACGTGCCCGCGGTAAATCAGGGCGGTGTGTCCGGAATCGCGGGAATCATCCTCCCGATCGATTCGGTCGATCAGTTTTCGGTGCAAACTCAGGCGGCTCCCGAGTCGGGCCGCAACCCCGGCGGCACCGTGGACCTGGCCCTCAAATCGGGTGGAAACACCATCCATGGATCGGCCTACTATTACGTCCGGAATGAAGCGTTCGCGGCTGCGTCGCCATTCGTTGATTCGAAGAAAGAAAATCGCAATTACAATTACGGGTTCTCGGTGGGCGGACCGTTCATCAAGGATCGCCTCTTCTATTTCGCGACCTTTGAGAAACAAAGGTTCACGATCGGCCTCCCGGGCCTGGGAACAGAACCTTCCGCGGCATATCAGACCGAAGCGCTCGCCGAATTGGCAAAATTCGGTGTTGCAGTGAATCCAGTCAGCGCCAACCTGCTCGGCAATCTCTGGCCCAGCTACGCGCTTACCGGGCCTGCCTCGCCAAACAACTATTCCAGCCCTGACCCGGAATACGGCTATAGCTACAACGGATTAGCCAAAGTCGACTTCAAAATCAACGATAAGAACACCCTCTCCTTTCACTACTTCATCGGTCAGGGAAATCAGGTCGCCCCGGTCGGCGGGTCCGCGCTGGCTGAGGCCGCCTCCGAGCTGAAGTACTATTATGAGGTCGCCCCCATCCACGTGTCGAACTACGCGCTCGCTTGGAACTCCACCTTTTCTCCGAAAGTATCGAATCAGTTGCTGGCCGGCGTGAACTACTTCCGCCAGATCTTCAGCGACTTCAATACAAACTTCGATCTGGCGAGCTATGGGCTCAATCTTTACGACGGTTTCAACCTCCCGGGCGCGCCGAACATTCAGATTACCGGGTTTGACGGCGTTGGGTTGACTCCTCCGGAAGGCCGCGAAGACATCACCGGACATCTCACCGACGTCGTCTCTTACACCGTAGGCAAACATCAGTTTCGTTTTGGTGGTGAGTTCCGAAGAGCTCAACTAGAAGAGTTTTATCATCGGCATGCGCTCGGGAACTTTGTTTTCGATGGTTCTCAGGGCCCCTGGGCAACCGACACCACCGTCTCTAGCAACGTCCTGGCTCTCGCCGACTTTCTCGCCGGCGACGTGAGCCGCTCCAGCATCGCGGTGGGAGACCCCACCCGCTTGGTCTTCGTCAAAACCTTTTCCCTCTTCGCGCAAGACGCTTGGCAGTTTAACCAGAAACTGACCTTTAACTACGGCTTGCGATGGGACTATGAAGGCCCGCTGGGAAACGGCGAGAAAGACTTGTCCGTGTTTGATCCCAGTAAAGGTGGCCTTGTATTTCAGGGCGCCGGAATCAGCAGCGTCTATCCCAAGGACTTTCGGAATTTCTCACCCCGCGTCGGCTTTGCCTATAAGGTGGGCCAGAAGGGCGATCTCGTGGTCCGTGGCGGTTTCGGCGTGTACTTCGACACACCGAACTTGAATCCATTCCTGGACAACCGTCCCGCAAACGGTGCTCCCAATGGTTTGGAAGGAAATCCCGCGGGGCCCTCACCCGTTCAAACAATTCCAGCCAACGAATTCACACTGGCCTCGGGAGTGCCTGTCTTTATTCCGACGACCACGCCGTGCGTCACGGGCAACGGTTGCGGACAGGTTTTCAACATCTTCTCCGTCAGCCAGAACTTCCGCACCCCCTACAACTACAACTACAACCTGCAAATCGAGAAGGCTTTGGGTAAGGCTCTACTCTGGCAGATTGGCTATGTTGGCAGCGCGGGACATCGCTTGCTCACCACCCAGGACATCAACCAACCGCCTCCGGGGATTTATGCCACCGCTGCGGCGCAACAGGCCGCGCGGCCTTACTTCGCGACCTTTCCGGACTTCGGTGTGATCAACCAGATTGAAACCAACGGCAACTCCAATTACAACTCCTTTCAAACCGTCCTGAAAGTTCGCGAATGGCATCGCTTCACCAGCCAGTTCACCTACACCTGGGCTCACGGTCTGGACGATATGACCCAGTATCGCGGAACACTTCCGCAAGACAGCTTCAACCTCAAAGGCGATTACGGCAACATGGACTACGACACGCGGCACAATTTCACGGCCGTGATGAACTACGATCTGCCTAACGCATCGCGGTGGAAGCCTTTGCTCAACGGATGGGCGCTCAGCAGTTTGGTGTCGCTCCATACCGGGCAGCCCTTCACTGTGTTTTCGTCGGCGGACACCACTGGCACCGATGAAGGCGAACAGCGCGCGAACCAAGTCGGCGATCCATTCGCAGGTGTTTCGCACGCCTTCAATAAAAACGGTGTGACCTGGATCAATCCAGCAGCCTTCGTTAATCCTGCTCCCGGAACATTTGGGACCAGCCCGCGCAACGGCTACTACGGACCAGGCTATGCCTCCACCGACTTCTCCGTTATCAAGAACACGAAGATCACCGAGCGCATCGGCACCCAATTCCGCATCGAAATGTACAACCTCTTCAACCGCGTCAACCTGGCACCGCCAAGCAGCACTGTTGGCAGCGGACTCGGCATCGCCGCCGACACCATCGGCGACTACAACGGCGCTCCGGGCATCGGCCCTGGAGAAGCGTTCAACCTGCAGCTCGCGTTGAAAATTATCTTCTAACCTCTACCCTCTGCAGGTGGGCGATGCAGAACTACTGTGTCGCCCACTTCGCGAAAGCCACCTGGAGTGCGGCGGCTAGCCGACGCCTTTAACACCTAATCTCGAAGCAAAACCTGGCATCAAGCTCGATCGCAAATCGCAAGAGCCCCCGAATACCTTCCCATTCGTCTTCACGGAGTAGGTCCAATGACCACACGCCGCACCTTCCTAACCCAAGTCGGCCAAGCTGGCGGCTTCGGCGCAACCTACATCCTGATGCAGTCGTTGGGACTTCTCGCTATCCCGGCCGCCAGGGCAAGCTCCGTTGCGCTGCCAGAAAACTCCGGCCAAGGTAAGAGCGTCGTCATCCTCGGCGCAGGGATCGCCGGAATGGTAGCCGCGTGGGAACTCCAGAAAGCCGGCTACCGCTGCACGATCCTCGAAGCGCGACAACGCGCCGGTGGCCGCAACTGGACTATTCGCAACGGCACACGAATTGAAATGACCGACGGCACCACGGAAACCTGCAAATTCGCCGAAGGCCACTATTTCAATGCCGGTCCGGCCCGCTTGCCATCGCAGCATCAGACTATCCTCGGCTATTGTCGCGAATTTGGTGTACCCCTCGAAGTGGAAGTCAACAGTTCCCGCAGCTCCCTCTTGCAATGCGACTCCCTCAACGCCGGCAAGCCGGTCGAGCAGCGCCAGGTGATGAACGATACCCGCGGCCACGTCGCGGAGCTTCTCGCCAAATCCTTGAACAAACAAGTGCTCGACGAAGATCTCACCAAAGAAGACAAGGAGCGCATGCTCGAATTTCTGCGCAAGTACGGCGATCTCACTCCTGACAATTTTTACAAGGGCTCGGCGCGATCGGGCTACAAAACACATCCAGGGGCTGCTGACCAGGTAGGCGTTCCGCGCGATCCACTCGACATGCACTCGTTGCTCAACGCCAGTCTCTGGGAAGGCATGCTTTTCGAGGAAATGTACGACATGCAGGCCACCATGTTCCAACCCGTTGGCGGCATGGACCAGATCGCCGCAGCCTTCGAGTCTCGCCTCGGGAATGTCATTCGCTTCGAGACCGCCGTGGAGCAGATTCGCAAAACGTCCACAGGAGTGCGCATCGGCTATCGCGATCGCAAAACCGGCGCTGCGGGAAACATCGAGGCCGACTGTTGTATTTGCGCGATGCCTCTCTCCATTCTCAAGACCATCGACGCCGATTTCTCTCCCGACTTCAAAAACGCTATTGACGGCGCCAAGTATGATTCCGCCTACAAAATCGCCTGGGAATCACGGCGTTTCTGGGAACAGGACTACGGGATCTACGGCGGCGTCTCGTTTCCAAAGCAAACCGTCAGCGTAGTTTGGTATCCCAGTGCGAAACTTTTCTCTGAAAAAGGTGTGCTCATCGCCGGCTATGGCGTAGAAAACGACACCCCGTTCGGCAAACTGGATTTTGATGGAAAACTCGCCGCCTCCAGGCAAGCAATTGAACACCTACACCCCGGCTGCTCGAAGGAACTCACGAACCCCGTATACATCTCGTGGGGTCACATTCCCTACAATCTCGGGTCATGGATCACGCACTTCGGACAGAAACAAGGCCTGCCCGGCTACGCTCGCCTGCTCGAACCCGACGGTCCGATTTACATGGCCGGCGATCACGTAACGCATCTGGTCGGATGGCAAGAAGGCGCCGCGCTCTCAGCCCACCGCGCCGTCACCAAGATCGATCAAGTTTTCGGCAGCAAACCAAGCCAACCTGCGATGAGCGCGAGCGCCGTCTGGGCGTAGGCTGGCCCTCGGTGTCGCAACTTGCGCTAGACTCATGCCGCACGAAACCTGAATCAATTGGAGACAACTGTGATGACTACAAAAATTCGAGTGCTCGCGTCGATCGCTGCCGTTTGCTGCCTGCTCGCTGCGTTCGGTCTTGTAAAAGCGCAAACGCCTTCCGCCAGCAAAATTCAGCGCATCCCCATCCCCAATTCCGATTTCCCGATCTCCCTCGGCGTCTGGGTTCCCGCAGGCTCCGACACGCTCTATCTCAGCGGCAACGTTCCTCCAGTTGCCAATCCATCTGCGCCAAAAGGCAGCGTCGAATCCTACGGAGGCAACACCGAAGCCCAAACGGTAGCGACATTGCAGCGCATCCAGCAAGCGCTGCAAACGCAAAAATTGGAGCTATCCGATGTAGTGATGATGCACGTCTACCTGGTGGGCGATCCAGCGAAGGACAACAAGATGGACTTCTCAGGCTTCATGGCCGGCTACACAAAATATTTCGGCACAAAAGATCAACCCAACAAACCAGCCCGCAGCGCCCTGCAAGTAGCCGCCCTGGCTGCTCCCGGCGTCCTGGTCGAAATCGAAGTAATCGCCGTTCGCTCCCACTAGCGTGACTTGGCCGCAGGGCCCCTTCAACATTTGAAGCGCTCAACTGGAGTACAATCTGTGGCGCGGACACCTAACCAACTGGCTCTGGTCGCCCACTATTTTTGAGCACCGGTAGGCAGTCCGTCTCCGCAAGGAGCCCATGGTCTGGTTTTCTCCAACGCGATCCAACGCGGGTTTCCGTCGTATCTTCCTTGCATTGTGGGCCCTTTGCGCATTTTCCGGCTCTGCTGCGGTCGCGCAGCAAGCCCAGCTCCCGTGCACTATGACCGTCAGCGTCCGCAATCCCGATGGATCACCATCCGACATCCAGGCGACAGTCACCTTGTACAACTTTTCGAGCGGTTCTCCCCTCCGCATCGCCTCGCCCAGAGCCGGGCAAGTCATCTTCACGAACCTGCAGCCCGCACACTATTCCGTTGAAGTCACTGCCCCCGGCTATCAGACGGTAACGCAGCCCGTCGATCTTCAACTGGCTGGTTTGAGTGAACAAGTCTGGATCACCCTGACGCCTCAATCCACCACTCATACTTCGTCCACTTCCTCGGTGCCGGTTCTCGCTCCCGGCGCCGTGAAGGAACTCGGAAAGGTCCTGGAAGACCTACAGAAGGGCAACAACGCGGATGCCAAAAAACGTCTTGAGAAAGTTTCGCGGACCGCGCCGTCCCATCCGGATGTGAACTATCTTTGGGGCGCGTATTACGCGCAAATCCAGGACCAGGCCCACGCCAAGGAATATTGGCAAAAAGCCTTGCAAGAGGATCCCCGCCATGTTTTCGCTCTTGCCGCTCTCGCTCAGATCGCGAGTAACGATGGAGATCTCGCCACCGCAATCGGTTACCTCGAGCGCGCTGTGGACGCCCAACCCTCGTCTTGGTCTTACCAGCAGCGGCTCGCAGCGGCTTACATGCAACATCACGACATGGACAAGGCCGAGAAATGCGCGATCCGTGCCACCGAGCTTGGCAAAGACCGCGCCGCCGACTCGCAATTGATCCTCGCTCAGCTTTTCGCAAAACGAAACGATCGCGAGCGGGCCATCGTGGCTCTCGAGGCTTATCTCGCTGCTGCCCCCACGTCACCTAAGGCTCCGCAAGTTCGCCAATGGATCACCAAGTTGCGGGAGCCGATTCCAGCTACAACCGAAACGGCCTCCGTGCCCGCAGAAGTCCCCCTCATATCCTTTCCGGCAGCCACCGGAAACGCGTCCTGGCGTGCCGCAGATCTCGTGCCGCCGCCCAAATGGCTCCCCGTCGACGTCGACGACAATATGCCTCCTGTAGAGCCTGACGTCGCGTGTCCCTTGGATAAGATTCGCCAGGAAACCGGCGAACGTGTCCGCGAATTTATCGGCGCGGTCAATCGCGTCACCGCCACGGAATACCTCGACAACGAAGTGATCGGCGACTCCGGATTTCCGAAACGCCGCGACTCGCGCCGCTACAACTACATCGTTACCGTCTCGCGAAAAACGCCGCAGTCAGTCAACTTCGAAGAGTACAGAAATGGATCGACGGCGCTCGACGATTTTCCCGAGCATATTGCTTCCGTGGGATTGCCCGCGATGGTGCTGGTCTTCGATCCTGCTTTCCGCGATGACTACGACATCTCGTGCGAAGGCGTAAGCCGCAGCCACGCTGGACTCAGCGGACGAACGTGGCAGATCCATTTTCGGCAAAGACCCGACAGGCCCTCACGCATCCGTGGCTATGAGGTTGCCGGCGTGTTCTATCCGCTCTCCCTTCGCGGTCGCGCGTGGATCGCCACCGACTCGTTTCAAGTCGCGGGCCTCGAGACCGACATCGTCGCCCCCATACCAGCCATACGCCTCAAATTCGAGCACACCTTCATCGAGTACGCACCAGTAAAATTCAGCAAGAACAACCAGGAGCTATTGCTGCCCTACAGTGCCGAGGTCTTCTTCGACTTTAATGGCCACCGGATGCACCGCCGCCACTACTTCCGCAACTACATGCTGTTCTCTGTGGACGAAACTCAAAAAATTTCAGAGCCGAAGGCCGCGCTCGAATCGAACACCCCCGAATCTCCGCAGTAGCCCTGATCCAGCGTTCTCCACCCAATGTAGGCCCCGGGCTTCAGCCCGCCGCCCCAAAACAAAAAGGCCGCTCTGATTGCTCAAAGCGGCCCTTTCTAATTTAATCCCGGCGACGACCTACGTTCCCACACAGTTACCCATGCAGTATCATCGGCCCTGCGAGGCTTAACTTCCGTGTTCGGGATGGGAACGGGTGTGACCCTCGCGGTTTGATCACCGGAAACTTGTTAGCTCGCGCGACTTTTGGGCGGTCCATTCACTTTATCTAGGTGAATCGGTCGACTCATCGCGCGCGAGCGCGACAACAGAGATTGGCTGGCATTACAAGTTCGACTCGTTTGTCGAACGCACTGTGCCTTAAACAAAGGCATTTGGTATTTGTTTCTAGCTCTTCCCCAAAGACGGTTTGGGAAAGTTTTATGATTAAGCCGAACGGGCGATTAGTACTGGTCAGCTTCACGCATTACTGCGCTTCTACCTCCAGCCTATCAAAGTCGTAGTCTTCGACTGCCCTTCTTAGGTCTTAAACCTTGGGAGAACTTATCTTAGGGCGAGCTTCATGCTTAGATGCATTCAGCATTTATCTCTTCCAGACTTCGCTACCGAGCGGTGCCCCTGGCGGGACAGCTCGTACACAAGAGGTCTGTTCATCCCGGTCCTCTCGTACTAGGGACAACTCCCTTCAATTCTCCTGCGCCCACACCAGATAGGGACCGAACTGTCTCGCGACGTTCTGAACCCAGCTCACGTACCGCTTTAATAGGCGAACAGCCTAACCCTTGGGACCTTCTACAGCCCCAGGATGCGATGAGCCGACATCGAGGTGCCAAACCTAAGCGTCGATGTGAACTCTTGGCTTAGATCAGCCTGTTATCCCCGGCGTACCTTTTATCCGTTGAGCGATGGCCCTTCCACGCGGGACCACCGGATCACTAGATCCAACTTTCGTTCCTGCTCGACTTGTAAGTCTCACAGTCAAACCGGCTTATGCTCTTGCACTCCACAGCGGGTTTCCAATCCGCTTGAGCCGATCTTTGAGCGCCTCCGTTACAATTTAGGAGGCGACCGCCCCAGTCAAACTACCCGTCTGGCCGTGTCTCCCCACCCGTCTCGGGTGGTAGGTTAGAACGACAGATTGGTCAGGGTAGTATTTCACTGTTGCCTCCTCCTCAGCCGAAACCAAGGTCTCACAGGCTCCTACCTATTCTACGCAGATCAATCCGTTATTCATGGCCAGAGTGCAGTTAAGGTGCACGGGGTCTTTCCGTCTAGATGCGGGCATCCGGCGTCTTCACCGGAACCACAAATTCGCCGAGCCGCTCGCCAAGACAGTCGATCTATCATTCCACCATTCGTGCAGGTCGGAACTTACCCGACAAGGAATTTCGCTACCTTAGGACCGTTATAGTTACGGCCGCCGTTCACCGGGGCTTCAGTTCAAGCCTTCGCCCTTGCGGGCTGAGCCCTTGCTTTAACCTTCCGGCACCGGGCAGGTGTCACCCCCTATACGTCGTATTCGACTTTGCAGAGAGCTGTGTTTTTGTTAAACAGTTGCAGATCGCGATTCGCTGCGACCGCTTCGGGCTATAAACCCTACAGCGGTGCCCCTTCTCCCGAAGTTACGGGGCTAATGTGCCTAGTTCCTGAGCGAGCGTTCTCTCGAGCGCCTGTGGATATTCACCTTGTCTACCTGTGTCGGTTTGAGGTACGGGCACCTGGTTGACTCCTTAGAGGTTTTTCCTGACAGCGTGAAATCGGAAACTTGTCGGCCATACGGCCACGTGCCCAGTCTCACCGTTGAATGACCCCACGGATTTGCCTGCGGGATCCGGCTTTCACTGGTCAACCACCACTTCCATCCGGTGGCTTCCCTATCCTTCTGTGTCACCCCATCGTCAAACGTCACCAGGCGGGACCGGAATATTAACCGGTTGTCCATCAGTTACGCCTTTCGGCCTCACCTTAGGACCCGCCTAACCCTGAGCGGATTAACCTTCCTCAGGAAACCTTAGACTTTCGGCGACGCGAGTTCTCATCGCGTTTATCGCTACTTATGCCGGCAGGGTCTCTTGTGTAGTGTTCAGTAGTCCTCTCGGTCTACCTTCTGACTCCACGCAATGCTCCCCTACCAAAGATCATCTCCGAAGAAATGACCATTTCGCAGCTTCGGTCATGTGCTTGAGCCCCGTTGGATTGTTGGTGCATATCCGCTTGACCAGTGAGCTGTTACGCTTTCTTTAAAGGATGGCTGCTTCTAAGCCAACCTCCTGGCTGTCCGAGCGAATACACTTCCTTTCCCACTTAGCACATAGTTAGGGACCTTAGCTGGCGATCTGGGCTGTTTCCCTTTTGACCACGGAGCTTATCCCCCGTAGTCTCACTCCCGCGCATTTGTCCACGGCATTCGTAGTTTGATTGGATTTGATAGCCTGAGTTGGCCTCTAGTCCATTCAGAGCTCTACCACCGTGGCAATTCACGCAAGGCTGTCCCTAAAGACATTTCGGGGAGAACGAGCTATCACGGAATTTGATTAGCCTTTCACCCCTACCCTCAGCTCATCAGAGCGATTTTCAACTCACACCTGTTCGGTCCTCCAGTCGCGGTTAAGCGACCTTCAACCTGGCCAAGGGTAGATCATCCCGCTTCGCGTCTATTCCAACGTACTTGTCGCCCTATTCGGACTCGCTTTCGCTACGGCTCGCTTGCGCTTAACCTTGCACGTTAGAATAACTAGCCGGCTCATTAAGCAAGAGGCACGCCGTCAGGCCTTTCACGACCGAAGTCGTGACATTGCCCTCCGACTGCTTGTAAGCATACGGTTTCAGGTTCTATTTCACTCCCCTCGCAGGGGTGCTTTTCGCCTTTCCCTCACGGTACTGGTTCACTATCGGTCGCCAGAGAGTATTTAGCCTTGGAGAGTGGTCTCCCCAGTTTCCCACCGGATTACACGTGTCCGGTGGTACTCAGGATACCGCTTCGAGTCTGATCGGTTTTCAATTACGGGGCTCTCACCCTCTATGGCTCCGCTTTCCAGCGGATTCATTTAACCGTCAGTTTGGTAACTCTACTTATGCGGTCCTACAACCCCCAAAGTGCAAGCACTTGGGTTTGGGCTGTTCCGATTTCGCTCGCCGCTACTTTCGGAATCTCTGTGATTTATTTTCCTCCAGGTACTGAGATGGTTCACTTCCCTGGGTTAGCTCATACCCGCCTATGTATTCAGCGGGCTGTAACGGGAGTTCATCCCGCCGGGTTTCCCCATTCGGAGATCCTCGGATCAAAGCCTGCTTGCGGCTCCCCGAGGCTTATCGCAGCTTGCCACGTCCTTCATCGCCTTCTGGCGCCAAGGCATCCACCGTACGCTCTTAGTAGCTTAATCATAAAACTCACCCAATCCGTCTTCGCTTTGCTGCTCGACTCGCGCTGATTGCTCAACGCTCGCCTCTCAACTCCACTGAAACGTCCTGACTGTCTGCGGCTCCATATACCTTGTGTTTCGGCTTCGCTGAAACTGGGTAGGTCCCAGCTCGACCGGACATTGGCTTTCGTTTCCACATTTCATCAGGCAATTGTTTGAGCTGCCTTTGTTTTCCACAGTTTTGCTCAACTCGAGCAAACTTGTAATAAATCCACACCATGGCATTCCGTCTGACCGTAATCAGGTCGGAATTATCGGCGTGGACTTGCCAGCCTTTCTGTTGTCAAAGAGCGTTTGCCCTGATCCCGTCAGAGCGCCCCAGCATTCCGCTGCGGCATTTGCTTTCGTGGTTGCTGTCCGCGCCTAATACCGAGGTCCGTTTCCGGATTCCCAGCACTACTCACCGACCACTACTCAATACCCACTAAGCAATAAAAAACCCGGCGTCGAGCGCCGGGCTAAGTCACCATACCGGTGACTCTGCGCGAAGCTCGACTATTTTCTATCCAGTGCTCGTAAAGAACCTCACTATAGGGTGTACTTCTGGCCTTCGCTTGATCTTACGCTGGGAAGACGCTGCTTCGACCCGACTGTGATGCCCTGCTGACTCAACTACCCCCGAGCCATTTGCAAGTATACAAGATTCTCCCAATCCGTCAAGCCCCCTCCAAAAATTATTTTCGGGCGCTCTGTGGTTTGTTGTGCAAAACCTTCGAGCATCCCTTGAATAAGCCGTCGCTCTCCGCGGGCGCCTTGCCAGTTCGGAATAAACGCAATCGTATGCTGTCAGGAACCGAGCGCAGGAGAAAAGCCGGCCCAATCCGGTCGAAAAAATCGGTCGGCGTTCGAGCATTGGCGGTGTGCGGCCCCCTCCCCCCCGGGGTGTTTTTTTTGGCGCAATGACTTGATTCAGCGGGAGTTAGCTTTACGAATGGCGCAGTGATTTGATTCTAAAGACCTTAGGTTTCGCGGGCGGGAACGCGTAGCGCGGGGAGACCGATTTCGCTTTTGAGGGAAGGAGGCCGCGCTGGCGTTGACCGATCACGAACCATTATGGCATGGTTTGTTAATCAGGTCAATATATTAATTATATGGTACTATTCGAATGATCGACGTGGGTTGTGACTCAGGGATGGAGTTGGCGTGGCCACACACCGCCAATACACCAACGTCGACCGATTTTTCGGAAGACTAGGCGAACACCGTCAGGCTAGATCTTCGGCTCGGATCGGCAGGCGGCGAATGCGCTTACCAGTGCCTGCGAAGATGGCGTTGCAGACGGCCGGAGCGATCACCGGCAGGCCAGGTTCGCCGATGCCAGTAGGTTCTTCAGTGCTGTTGACGACGTGTACTTCGATCTTCGGGGTCTCGTTGATGCGCGGCATGTCGTAGTCATTGAAGTTAGATTGCTCGACGCGCCCGCGATCGATGGTGATGGCATCCTTCATGAACGCCGACACGCCGTAAATCGCCGCGCCTTCCACCTGGGCCACGATCCCGTTGGGATTTACCGGGCGCCCGCAATCGACGGCGTAGATGATACGGTGTACCTTAACCTGGCCATCCTTTACGCTAACCTCGGCGACACCCGCGGTGTACGACTCAAACGAAAAGTATCCGGCGATCCCGCGATAGACGCCCGCAGGCAGCGGCTTGCCCCATCCTGCCTTCTCGGCGGCCAGCTTCAGCACCGCTTTCTGGCGCGCGGTGTCGAGCGGCTTCCCTTCCTTGGGATTGGTGAAGTCCGGAATCTTGCGGTCGTCGCCAATCGCGCGCAAGCGAAATTCCAGCGGATCGGTGCCCGCAGCCGCGGCGAGTTCATCGATGAAACTTTCGACCACGAAACCGCTGCTGGAATGCTCGACGGAACGCCACCACGCGCGCGGCACACCCGATTTGGCCAGCGTGTATTCGATGCGATAGTTTTTCGTCTGATACGGAATGAACGCGGCAGTCGCGAACTCGCTGGCTTCGGGTTTTTCGGCGCCGTCCTTGTCCCACACCGCGGCAATCGACGTCGAAGTCTGGAAATGTTTCCACGCAGCCAGGTTGCCCTGCGCATCGACGGCGCCCTGCATGTGGTGATATGAAGCGGGCCGGTAGAAATCGTGCTGCATATCGTCTTCGCGGGTCCACAGCACCATTACCGGCTTGTTGCCGGTGGCTTTCGCAACTTGCGCGGCTTCCAAGACGAAATCTGCTTGATAGCGCCGGCCAAAGCCGCCGCCCATCAGCGTCGTGTGTACCACGACCGATTCCTTCGGCAGCTTGGAAACCTCCGCGATGATGTCTTGCGCCCATTGCGGAGCTTGCGTCGGCACCCACGCTTCGGCGCCATCGGGCCCGATGCGCACGGTGCAATTCATCGGCTCCATGCAAGCGTGCGCGGCGAAAGGAATTTCGTAGATGATGTCGACTTTTTTCGTGCCAGTGGCAGCGGCGAGCGCAGAGTCGGCGTCGCCGTCGTTGCGAAAAACTTTGCCGGGCTTGGACGCGTTCTCAATGAATTGCTTCCGCAGCGACTCTGAGGATTCGGAAGCGTGCGGACCTTCGTCCCAGGTAATGTCCAGGGCCTTGCGGCCTTGCATGGCCGCCCAGGAATTGTCGGCGATCACCACAACGCCACCAGTGGTAAATGCTCCTGCCGCGACCGGATCGATCGAAATCACATCGCGCACCCCTGGGACCGTCTTGGCCTTGGTCGCGTCGAACTTGGCAGGTTTGCCGCCGAAGACAGGGCATCGCGCGATCACCGCGTAGACCAGGCCGTCGGGCCGCGAATCAATGCCAAATTTCGCGGTGCCGGTCGACTTCGCGCGCGCCTCGAATCGGTTGTGGTCGTGGCCAACAATCGTGAAATCGTTGGAATTTTTCAGCGGCACCGTATTGAAGTCCGGCACGGGAAGTTTCGCCGCAGCATCAACAAGTTGACCGTACGTCAAATATTCCTTGCGCGCGCCGTGGAGCACACCACCATCCTTCGGCTTGCAAGTGTCACGATTCACGTTCCAATGCTGGGCGGCGGCCGTGATGAGCATTTCGCGCGCCGCGGCGCCGGCTTGGCGAAGCGGCGTCCACGATCCGGCGACGCTGCCGCTGCCCCCGGTTCCATGCTCGTAGATGGCGGGATTGGTCGGCGCCTGCTCGATGCGCACCTGCTTCCAATCGAGGTACAGCTCCTCGGCGAGGATCATCGGGAGCGCAGTCATGATGCCCTGGCCCATCTCGGACTTGCCGAGGATCAACGTGACTTGATTGTCTGGGGTGATGCGCACCCACGCGGTGAACGGATTCGCAGGCTTCTTCTCCTGATCCGCGGCGGAAGCGGCGAACGCAGACGGAGAAAGATTGAAGCCGATGACGAGAGCAGCGCCCGCGGAGGCACCGGTCTTCAAAAAGTCACGACGATTCAATACGGGAGCAGTGGTCATGACATACCTCTATTTTCCGAAGAAAAACGGCGGCTAGGCGGCGGACGTCGCTTTGCCGGTTTGCATCGTGGCGGCGCGATGGATGGCCTTGCGGATGCGTTGATAGGTGCCGCAGCGGCAGATGTTGCCGCTCATGGCGTCATCGATGTCGGCGTCGGTCGGGTTGGATTTTTTCGAAAGCAGCGCGACCGCGGACATGATTTGTCCCGACTGGCAGTAGCCGCACTGCGGCACGTCTTCGGCCATCCAGGCGACCTGGACAGGATGCGTCCCATCGGCAGAGAGACCCTCGATGGTGGTGATTTTTTTGCCGGCCACGCTGGAAATGGGAGTGCTGCAGGAGCGGGCTGGTTCGCCGTTGATGTGTACGGTGCAGGCGCCGCAAAGCGCCATGCCGCAGCCAAATTTGGTGCCGGTCATGTTGAGGGTATCGCGGAGCACCCAGAGCAAGGGCATTTCCGGGCTGACGTCTACGGTCTGGGCTTTTCCGTTAAGGGTGAAGGTGATGGCCATGGAGCCCTCCTTGGAGAGAGCGATATCGTACAACAAAATCCGCCCGAGATGAAAATAGCCGAAATATCGTTAGGGGGATGGCGCTTCCGGGCGCGGCCCGACCCGGGACCCCTCCAAGCGGAAAGACGCAAGAGGTTTCAAGAAGTGAGCAACGCCGGGCGGCGGTGATCTAACTTGTGGGGTGTGGCGAGCCGCACCTCAAGAGAAAGGATAACGCAGAGAAGCAGAGACCGTAGAGATTCGCAAAGACCGGCGGGAATGCTCTTCGAGACTCAGGGCTAGCCCGCACTTTCGGGATCAGGCGGTGACGACGGTTCGGGGAACGTCGGTCTCGACGCCTCGCCAGCCGACCGGACGGCCGCTGACGGCTTCCTTGACCGAGCGGAACAGCACCACGTACATCAACTGGCGGTAGTAGAAGCGCTGGAGCAGCACCGGAAACAGAAGCGTCCAGTCTTCCTTGCGCTCGAGGCAGAAGGCCACCACGCAAGTCAGGATGTCGATGATCAGGAAGCCGAGAAAAAAGAGCACGGAGCGCTCGACGTCGGCGGTGGTCCAGATTTGTGGAAGATGGGCGACCTTTTGTCCCAGCGCCCACAATAGCAACGAGCCGAAGAACATTAGGTCAATGACCGGAGAGATCAGCGGCAGCGCCAGTTGGAAGACGAAGATGTTCGGCAGTGCAATCCAACCGAGCGTGCCATATTTCGGGCGGAACAGCGTGTCGCTGTGCTTCCAAAACGCCTGCAGCGTGCCAAAGGTCCAGCGGAATCGCTGGCGAATGAGCTGGCCCGCGGTTTCGGGAGCTTCGGTCCAGGCGATGGATTCTTCGTCGTAACCAATGCGCCAGCCTAGACGCCGGATGGCGATGGTCAGGTCTGCATCTTCGGCGACCGTATCGGCGGTGATGCCGCCAGCCGCTTCGATGGCTTCTTTGCGCCAGGCTCCCAAAGCGCCGGGGACGACGGTGATACAATTCAGAAGATCGAACGCCCGTTTCTCCATGTTTTGGCTGGTGATGTATTCGAGAGCCTGCCAGCGTGTAAGCCAACGCGAGCGGTTGCCAACTTTGACGTTGCCGGCCATAGCGCCAAGTTTGGGGTCCGAGAAATGGCGCACGAGTTTGCTGATGGCATCGGGTTCGATTTCCGTGTCGGCATCAATGGTAACGACAATTTCGCTGTGGGTTTCGGCCATTGCGTGGCTGAGAGCGGCGGACTTGCCGCGATTTATCTGATGAATGATGTGCACGCGCGAATCGTTAGCGAAATGAGTGTCGAGGAGTTCGCCGGTGCGGTCAACGGAGCCGTCGTTGACGACGATGACGCGCAAATCGCGCAAGTCGGAAGCGAGGACAGAGGTCACCGTCTGCACGATAACGCTCTCTTCATTGTGCGCGGGAATCAGCACGGTGACGCTGGGCGGCGGATCGGGCATGACGTGGTGGTCGGGCCGCAATTTTTCGATTAACGCAAGAATCCCGATGATCAGCGCGCGGCCGCTGACGAGGACGATGCCGAGGATAAAGATCGTCGCGATTCCGGTTCTCAACCAGCGATAAATTCCAAAAATGAAGCCATCCGCGCGAGCTTGCAGCCGTTCGCCGGTGGACAGCGGCATCATTACTTCTGCGCGCGTCTTGCCGATCAGATCCGAAACGGAAACGAAATCGTAGCCCTGAGCGCGCAATGCATCGATGACCCTGGGCAACGCCAGAACGGTATGCGGGCGGTCGCCGCCGCCGTCATGAAACAAAACGATGTTGCCGTCTTCGGCTTGCCGCATGACGTTGTTGATGATCTCTTGTTCGGGAATCTGGCTCCCGGCGGCCTGTTGCCAGTCGTGGGAGTCAATTTTTTGTCCCACGATCAAGTAGCCCATATCCTGGGCGATCGGAAGCTGCGCGACTTCTTCGGCGTATTCGGGCTGGTGATCGATGCCGTAAGGAGGACGGAACAGGATGGACTTCACTCCGATGGTGCTTTCGATCAGACGTTGGGTCAAATTCAATTCCCAGCGGATTTGCGTCTTGGTGATTTCGTCAAAGTTGGGATGCGTGTAGGTGTGGTTGCCAATTTCGTGGCCTTCGGCATATTCGCGCTTGAGGATTTCCGGGAATTCACTGGCTTGCGAGCCGATTACAAAAAAAGCGGCCGGCACGCTCTTCTCTTTGAGGATGTTCAGAATTTGCGGCGTCCAGCGGGGATCGGGCCCGTCATCGAAGGTAATGGCAATCTTTTTCTTGGCCGCGCCGATCTGATCGATATCGTAGGAGAGCGGATAGGCTTCGTAGTTTTCGTCGGTGAACAGGTCGGTTGCGGCGTCATAGGTGAAGGAACGCTTACCGCGCTTGGGAGTATCGACGAAGCGCCATACGTCACCATCGCCTTCCAGGATCAAATCCGGGCCGGGAGCAAGGTCGGTGAGCTTCTGTCGAATCGCGTCGTCAGGGCGCGTGGCGTCCCATACGTTCCACAGGGAAGTATCGGAATGGCCGAGGCGAAACAACATGGTGCCCTGTACGCCCATACGCTCGCTCGCCCGCAACTGGTTGTAGGCGGTGATGGCGTCGAGCATCCACACCTGGTGGACGAGGTTATGTTCGTCCTCGTAGGAATAGTGGGGATTCAGAGAGGCGTCGTCGAATTCGATGTCGGTTTCGGATTCGAAGGCATGGAGCAGAGCCTCTTGCACGCTGAACTCGGTGGCAGTGGACCACTTCTTGTCGGGCGAGTGGTTGTTGGGTGACGTGTTGCTGGGCTTTTGGGGCCAGTCGTAAGCAAAATTGGCGATGCCGACGACGATCTTTTGCGCGGGTACGAGCGTCAGAGTCTGCCGCAAATTCTCGACGAACCAGTCCTGCGCGCTGATGGGACCCGGCGGAGAAGAAACCCAGTGTTGGTCAAAGTTCAGAAGGACGATCGCGTCACATTCCTTGCCGAAGAATTTGTAGTCGTAAGCGTCGTCGCGCGCGGGCAATTCGATCATGAGCTTGAGTCCGACGGCGTGGAGGGCAGGCGCGAGTTCCGCGGCGAATTCGCGGAAGTGCGGCTGGGTCTGGTCCGGAATGGACTCGAAGTCGACCACGATGCCAACCTGATGGGCCTCGACGGCGTATGCCACGACATCGCGAACCAGGTTGTGGCGGGCGTCGGAATTCGCCAGGAGCTGGGCCATTTCGCTGACGCGCCAGACCTGCCCATCATAGTTGTTGAGCAATCCCATGATGGGGAGCTCGACGTTTGCCGATTTCATCCAGCGATGTAGCTTGTCGTCTTTCAGTAAGGTGACCGCTTCGGCAGGACTCGCTTTGACGGTCTGGTAGCGCTCGTAGTCAACGATGGTGAGAGCGCCGTCGGAAGTTACGGCATGCAGTTGCTCGGGGATCAGGACGTCGAGGTCTTTGTAATGGCGCTTGAGCGATGCCAGGCTGTTGGAATCCCAGCTAACGTAGAAGCCGGCACGCAGAGGATCGTAGCTGGCCGGAACTTTGCCGAGGTTCGCGACGCGGCGACGGCGACCTTCCCGCACGGGCACGACCTTGGCGCCAGACCTCAGTTTCAGCGCGCGATAAATGGGGCGCGTGTCCTGCAGCAGGCCTGCCGGAAGCTCAACGCTGGCCGCGATGTTAACGAAGAAATAGGCCAGGAGGAGAGTCAGCAAAGCTCCGGTAATTTCCATGACGCGTCGCGTGCGTCGCCAACGGACGCGCTCCGCGTCGTAGAAAATTGGTCCACGTTCCTTCATGAAGCCTTTCAACCTGTCGAAACGGCAGGGCCTGAACGTCGGGCTGGGGCTCGGTCCGTCTGCCAGAATGTGTCTGCTCTATTGTAAGATGCGTTCCGTTCATGAAGCGAATTTTCTCGCATACTATTGTCGCGCTCGCCGGTGGTTTGTGCCTGCGGCTCTTTTTTGTCTTGCGATACCCGGCGAATTCGGGCGACACCGTGTTGTACGAGCAGATGGCGACGAACTGGCTGAAACATAACGTCTATGCAATGGAAGTGTTTGGCCAGATCACGCCAGTAGATCTGCGCATGCCGGGATATCCGGCGTTTCTGGCGATGGTGTACGCCGTTACCGGGCTCACGGGACCGGATGCGCGGCTGTGGGCGATGATTGCCCAGGCGTTCGTGGATCTGCTGTCGTGCGTGTTGATCGCCACCCTGGCGGCGACACTGTTCCTGATGGTAAACGAACGCAATCCGCCCGGGCGTGTGTTCATGGCGGCGCTCTGGCTGGCGGCGCTGTGTCCGTTCACCGCGAATTATGCCGCGGTGCCGCTCACAGAGATATTTGCCATTTTCTTTACGGCCGCGGCGCTGTTGCCGCTTTGCCTGCTGGTGGGGCGCACGCGGAACAACGGCTGGATGTTCATCACCAAGGATTGGCGCTTCGCCAATAACTATGGGTATTTGGCGGCGCTGGCAGCGCTATTGGTTGGCGCGGGTACGCTGTTTCGCCCGGAGACGCCGTTGCTGCTGGTGGCCGCGTGGATGGTGCTCGGGATTGTGCTGGTATTGCAGCACGAAGCGAAGCGCTGGCTTTTGACGGTCGCGGGGATGGGACTGCTGTGCGCGGTCCCGCTGGTGCCGTGGGCCGTGCGCAATGCGGTGACGCTGCACGAGTTTCAGCTTCTTGCGCCGAAGAATTCGAACCTGCCGGGCGAACTGGTTCCCTACGGCTTCATGAGCTGGGAAAAAACCTGGCTGTATCGTTTTCGCGACGTGTACCTGGTGCCATGGAAGCTGAACGATGAAGCGATACGCGTGGAAGACATGCCCGCGCGCGCGTTCGATACCGCGGAGGAGCGGGACCGGGTAGCGGCAATTCTGGAGCCTTACAACAACGATCTGACGCTGACGCCCGAGGAAGACCGCGCCTTCGGGGAACTCGCGCGCCAACGAACTGCTCGCCATCCCTTGCGAACCTATCTGTGGATGCCGCTCGCGCGCGCGGCGACCCTATGGTTTACACCACGTATCGAGCTGATTCCGGTTTCCGGAACGGTGTTTCCGCTGAAGCAATCCTGGCAGGACGACAAGATCGATCAGTCCGTGACCGTGGGATTTTTTCTGCTCAACATCGCGTACCTCGCGCTGGCAGGCTGGGGAGCGGTGCGTTTGTGGAGGCGAAGCAACGCGGTGCGGCCAGCCGTGGGCGTGTTGATCGTTTTCATTGCGCTGCGTACGGCCTTCCTGACGACGCTGGAAACGCCTGAGCCCCGCTACGTTCTGGTGTGCTTTCCGGCTCTGCTCGCGCTCGCCGCTCAGGTTTTTTCGCCCTCCGCGGAATCCAAATAGGTACTGGCGCTCAACCCTCGACCGGTTCGGGGTGAATTGTGACGCGATGGACTTGCGGGAATCGCTCTTTCACACGGTCTTCGAGCGCGGCGGTGACGTCGTGGATTTGCGTGATGGGAAGGTTGCCCTTCATGGTGCAGTGACAGGATGCGAGGATGCGGTGCTCGACCTGGCGGACGTGGACGTCGTGGCAATTCACCAACTCATCGTACTCGGCGGGCAGAGTGTTGAGAAATTCCTCAATGGCTCGAGAGAGTTGCCTCATCTCTCCGCCGCCTGCGTCGGGTGTCGCAATGTGCCGACCGAGAGGCTCGATATGAATGTTGACGTCGATGGGTCCGTCGCGTAGCTCGCGAATACCGTCCTCGAGATCGGACGCCTGACGATGTGCATCGCGCAGACTGAGGTTTTCGTCGACTTCGAGGTGAAGTTCCACGAACAGTTTATTTTGCTGTTGGAGAGCGCTGACATCGTGAATGGCCAGGCCCATGCGCTGGGCCACCGCGCGGATGGCTTCAAACAGGTGCTCGCCCTGGGGAGCGCGCGGCTCGGCGTGGACCATCACATCGGAAGGCACGATCTCTCCGATGCGTTTCTCGATGGCGTCGCTGAGCGCGTGGACCTGCTCGAGACTCGCGGTGCGCGGCACGCTGACGGTGGCGTCGACGAAGTGGCGGTTCCCGGCGCGGCGAACACGCACGCGGTCGACGTCCAACACGCCGTCCATGCGCGCAACGGCGCGAGCGATTTCCTTCTGCAGTCCTTCCGGAGCAACGTCCAGGAGCGCGTCCACGGTGCGTTTGCCGAGTCTCGATCCAACCCACAGAATGATGCCGGCGACCGCGAGACCTGCGAGCGCGTCGGCAAAGATGAGCCATGGCATGTTCCAGGTTTCGCCGGCCCATACCAACCCGATCCCGACAATCACGACCATGGTGCTCCACACATCGGTGGAGAAATGCAGGGCATCGGCTTCCAGCGCTTCGCTGGGATATTTCTTGACGACGTTGGAGAGCGCGCGAGCGCGCGTCAGGTCGATCGACAGAGCCACAAGAAGGACGAGGATTGCCGTAATGCTGGGAGCGATGTGCACGGACTTGAAAAACAAACGTTCGAAGGCTTCGTAGATAACGTAAAGAGCGGTGAGTACCAGAAGCCCGGTCTCGACGAAAGCCGAGAAATTTTCGAACTTGCCGTGTCCGTAGGGATGCCGCTCGTCGGCGGGCTCATCAGAAACGCGGACCGACAGGAATGTAATCACCGCGGCTACCAGGTCCAGGCCGGAATGCAGGGCTTCGGATAATACGCCCAAGCTGCCCGTTCGCAGCACCAGGAATGCTTTCAGAGACACCAATACGACCGCGGAGCCGACGCTCAACAGCGCCGCGCGTTTTTTCTCTTTAACTTCGCCGGCAAGATCGGTTGCGATCACGATTGCCAGGCTGTCTGGTCGGTATGCAGAGGCTTCCTCGCTGCTCGGGGGACTTCACGCCGGGCTAAAGCCCAGCGCCTACATGGCCCGGAGCACGATCTTACAACTCATTCCGACAACAATCGACTAGCGCCCGAGGGCCCTTGGCAAAGGTAACGGCGGCAATGTAGGCGGGATGGAATATATCCGGTTTTCGCGCCGAGCGATAAGCAAAGCAGCGCTGGATCTTGGAAGAGGACCGCGGGGCATTGTTGCGCCGGGGCGAACTGGACAGGGACGAAGCGACGAAATAGGGAACTCCTCCAGAGCCACAACCCGGCAGGCCTGACTCGCCGCCGAGCGTGGTAGTCGACTTCGTCCCAATAACTTCGTCCCAGCAAATGAACAGATCGATGAATTCGGGTTGTGGCCCGAGCCGCAGTCTTACTCTTGACCTGCGTGCTTGTGCTTGGGCACCTCGAACTCGTACTGCTTGCCCCTGGAGCGCGAAATGCTGTCCAAGTGCTGCCGCTTGGCTTTGCAATGCTTCAAGAGTTCCTCATTCAGGACTCCATGAGCGGTGCGGACGGTCGCCTTGCCAGTGGAAGTTCGCATGTTATTGTCCACCCACTCGCGGAGGCTGAGGCCGGTCGCTGGCCCGAGATTGACGAGCACAGGGGCCTTGTTGGGATCCACGTACTGGATCTGCTGGACTTCGTTAGCCTCCTGATTGACAAAGGAGATATAACCGCCGGGCAGAACCTGCCGAGGCGCCTTGATGGCGCCGGTAAAACTGTAACGCGTTCCGTCCGTGACGATGGGGTCGTAAAAATGGGGCGTGATGAAGTCCGACAGTGCGATTCCCTGGATTGCGTAGGCGAACTTGTCCGCTTCACATGGGTCGCAAGCTTCCACGAGATAGCCGAATTCGCCGTTTCCGTCCTGGATTTTGCCGTTCTTGATCTCAATCGAGGTCGAAGTCTGGAGCCTGTTTCCAGCCGGATCGACGAGCATTTCGATGGTCTCGTGGCTTACATCGATGGTCCAGGCATCGCTGTTCGGAGCCGCGATGACTTTCGCATAGGGCTGATTGTTCTTGTCGAGATGGAACCCACCCTCGCCCGGCGGGAGTTCTTTGACCAGGAATACGGGCCAGACTCCGACAGGTATCTTACTGGCGTTGGGCAGAAACCTTACGCTGGCCTGCACATTCCAAAACTGCGGCAAGTCTCGGGTCACCTGGATCGTCAGGGCCGCCGCAGCACTCTGTATCAGTTCAGGGTCGATAGCTCCGGTCTTGTCTGCCAAACCAATCTGAATCACGGACATAATTCGGCTCCTTTCGCATTTGATTTTCGCAAACGTACTGAGTGGCAGCACTCCGATGAAAAAGATTCCGCCCCGCTCGGTGAGCCACAGATCAATTCGAGGTTCGGAATCGCTTTTCGGAGCGCAGCAGGATTTAGAGCGACATCAGGCGTTCGATCGCAGCATTTCTGCCCCAACGCGCCTCATTTTTCGGCATCCCTCGGCTTGGGCAGGAGGAGCCGAAATTAAGGCGGAGACTAGAGCCTAGTATCTATAATGTAAATATATTTATACGTAACCACCTGTTGATATCTGTGGAAATTTCAGGCGTCCTTAAGTCTTGGGTTTTGAACCTTTTCCGGACGGCATCCCGGCCTTAACTCTTGCTGGGCAGGAATCGTAGAGCGGCAGAGTTCATACAGTAGCGCAGGCCGGTGGGCGCGGGACCATCGGTGAAGACGTGGCCGAGGTGCGCGTCACAGAGCGTGCATTTCACTTCGCGGCGGATGGTGCCGAACGACACGTCTTTTTTTTCGTAGACATTTTCGTCAGCTATGGGCTTCCAGAAACTCGGCCAGCCGGTGCCGGAATCAAATTTCGTGGCGGAATCGAAGAGAGCGTTGTCGCAGTCGATGCAGCGGTACAAGCCGGGAGCGTGCTGGTCGTAGAGCGCACCGCTGAAGGCCCACTCGGTCGCGGCACGGCGGGTCACGTCATATTGCAGCGGACTGAGTTGCTTCTTCCAATCGTCCTTCGTCTTTTGAACCTTGGGCACAGTGACTGCGCCCAGGCGGGTGCCGTCGTCCGCAAATTTTATGATCGTGACTGGGCCGGCGGGTCCGACAGCTTGCGATGGCTCATCGTCCGCGAAGGCGGCAAGCAGCGCGCGTTGTACACCCACGAGCAGTCCGTAAGCGCCTACCGTTGCTGCGCCAAAAATAAGACCGCGTCGCGTTAGATCTTTCATGCGAGTGCCACAGAAGACTTGACTACCTCTGATTCGTTTTTTTGCACGTCGCGTCAATCGCGATGTGGGCGATTGGGACACAGACAAGAGTGTCTGTGCTACTCAGAGCTACCCTCAACCGCCAACTCATATTACGTTTCACGGCGACGATTGGATGCTCAGCAACCGTGACGACTCACGGCGACTTACTTTGCGGCGCTCAGCGCCGGAGCAGGCAACAGTGGCAGCCGCTTGGGCTCTCCGCGAGCGCCTCGCACCTCAAGCTCCTCGAACAGCAACGATGGAGCTACGACGGAAGCAGGTAACCCGCCTTGCGCCGATCCGAAGGCCCCCAGCGCCGTGCCCGAAAAGCCCGCGATTTGGCTCTGCATGTAGTTGTACACGAAATTGTCGTTGCCGATTCCGGCTAGATTTCGCAGTGAGCGGCTGTTCACGCCGATGATCCGCGCGCCGCGCATCACTTCCTCACGGCCGTCGTCGGGATAGACCTTGTAGACCAACAGCGGCAAGCGATCTCCAGTACCCGCGCCACCGCCATAGCTGGCCAGCAGCTCCGAGAAATCCTCCTGGTGCAGCAGGCTTAGCGACGGGTTGTCCATCTCACGCACGATCACGCAATACGCCAACTTCTCCGCGCGGCATGCATCGAGAAATTTCTTCTTCAACTCCGCCGGCGAAACCTCGTCCGTCGACGTAAAGAACAAATTGCTCATCGTGGGCTTGGCATCGGTCAGGAATCCGGAGCGCCCGTGCCCGTTCGATTGATCGGAATCATTGCCGGGCCGCCGCGACATCAGGAGCGCTTTGAGCGTGCCATTTTCCACCACGGTTATTTTCTGCGCGCGCACTCCTTCATCGTCGACCGCGTAAGAACCGATCAGCGGCGTGCCGTGAAAATCTTTGGCCGTGGGATCGTCGACAATGCTTACGGTGGTCGGCAAAACGCGCGCGCCGATCCTGCCGGTCCAGTCGCTCTTGCCTCCCAGGTTGCCGAGCATCTGTTCAACGACGGGCTGGAAAGAGATGGGCGGGCGTGAGCCATTCATCGCCGGACCAAGTATCTGAGCCAGAAGGGGCGCGGCGGCGCGCGACTCAAACAACACCGGGCCGGTATAGTCCTCCGCGGGTCGCGACGCGCGCAAAGCCATTAACTCGCTGCCCGCTACGTTCAAGCCCTTGCGCACCGCATCCACGTTCGGCAAGTCCGCGGGTTTTGGCGCATAGGCGGAAAAAAGATGATTCAGCGGCATGCCATCCTGGGCCAGCGTGTTCATGCCTGCTTCCACGGCGGCGAAGGTGCGGTTGGTGCGCATCTCGGTGCCTTCGCTGGTCATCAGGTATTCGGTGGCGTAGACCAGGTAATAGGTAACGCGCGCTTCGTAAATTTCCGGGAACGAGCGCAGCGTCGCCGAGGATTCGCGGGCTTCCTGCTCCCAATTGCGGTTGGTCCAATCCGGAGTGACCAACGGATCGATCACGTGTACCGGCTCCGCTTTCGAAAAGTCGTCGATGTCCGATTGCCGGGCGAGGCTGCTCAGATATGCCTGCTTGCGCGAATAAGTCTCCACAGCTTCCTTGAACGCCTGGTCGGTGGCGATCCACAAATCCTGGCGCAGGGAATCGTAGTCGCGGTCGATGCCCACCGATCCCGTGGAACCGATGAACCCTCGAAAGCCTTCATCGCCGATGAAGTTCGAACTGTCCAATTTGTACGTGCCCACGCGCGCGGACACATCCATAAACCGATTACGCGTGTGCGTGCTGGTCATTAAAGTGCCGAATTGCGCGACGACCTCTTTCACGTCGAGATCCAGCAGCCTGTATTCCACGTAATAGGGGCGCACCGGCTGGTTCGTGCCCGGAATCTTTAATTCCAGACGCGTTTTTGAGCGCGCCATTTCGTCGCGCATGGCACGCAAGGTCTGATCGTTGTCTTGTGGAGCCTGGGCGGCTTCCGCGCGCCGAGGTGCGAAGCAGCTGGCAACTGCCGCGAACATCGCGAATACCGCAACGACTCGTGTCCGATTCACTGGGCACCTCCGGCCTTCAACACGTCATGGGCGGGCGAAGGTAGAATCGGTGGGCGGTCCGTCGAAGTTTCCTTTTTCTGCACCTCAAGCTCGGTCGTGAGAATCGCCGGAGCCGCCGCCGAAACGGGCACCGAGCCCGACTCCGCGCCGCAGTAACCGTTGAACACTTCCATCGTAGTTCCGGTGGCCACAATCTTGGTCAGGGACGCCAGGGGCGTTCCCACGATATCCACGCCGCGAACCAATTCATCCGGCCGGCCGTCGGCAAAAACTTTGTACACGACCAACGGCAAGACCTGGAATGCTTGCGGCTGTCCGCGGCCGGTGAAGGTAAATCCGCCGGCGATGTCGTCGATCAGCAGGCCGAACTGTTTGTGCTGCTGTTTGATCAGCTCGATGAGTTTCGCGCGCAACTCCGCGTCAGGCACGGTCTTGCTGCTCTCCACGATCAAGTTTCCCTGGCGGGAAACGGGTGACGCGCCCAGTTGACGCCGGCCGTGACCGTTCGAGTGCGGAAAACCCACCAACGGCGACCGCGACATCTCGAAATCCTTCAACACCCCATGATCGACCAGCGTTACGCGATGCGCTTTCACTCCTTCGTCGTCGTATTCGTAGTAGCCCAGCAGATCGGTTGAGCCCAGCTTCCTCATCGTGGTGTCGTCCACAATGCTCAGGAAGTCCGGCAAGATCTGCTCGTTCACTTTTTTGGCAAAGGTCTGCCCTTCGGCAACGTCTTTCTGACGATGGCCCTCGGCGCGATGCCCGAAGACTTCGTGAAAGAAAACCGCGGCTGCGCGTCCCGTTAATAGCGCAGGTCCGACGGACGGCTCATTGATAGGAGCCGCGACCAGGCCTTCCAATTCCTTGCGCATCGTAGCGCCCGCCGAATATACCGCTTTATCGTCCGGCGCATCGGCGGGATTCACCCAGTCAAAGTTGTAGTAGCGTTCCAGATCCATGCCATCGGGCGCTTTTCCCTGGATGAACATTTCCAGCCGGTAGCGGATCTGGCCGTACTGGAGTTGCGTGCCTTCGCTGGTGATCTGATACGCGTTTTGCGCTTGCGCCGTGAACGTGACGATCGAATTGATTACCGCAGGCGAATCGCGGAACTCCTTGGTGTAGGCGCGCACCTTCTCTTCCCAGGGTTTGCGCTCCAGTTGGAAGGAGGCCTCCGGACCGATGTAGGTATGCGGCTGTTCGTGGGTGAAGTCCGGCGCTGCGCCTTCCGCGGTCTCGACTTTCACTTCCTTGCCGGTCTTGATCTTGATCAGCGCTTCCGCAGCCGATCTGTATTGCTTGTCGGTCTCCAGCCAGATGGCGCGCCGCAGCACCTCGGTATCATTGTCGATCGGTACTGGCTCACCCGGTCCGCCACGCTGTTCTTCCCGCGTGCCAACCTTGTGCGTATTGTCGAGATCGTAGCTGCCGGCGCGGACCGAAACCTCCAGCCAGCGGTTGCGATTCTCGCTGCTCGAAAGCAGGGCTCCGTTGGAGCCGGAAACTTCGGCGCGCTGCGAGTCCGTAATGGTGTAGCCGACGTAATATGCCGGCGGTTCCTGCGCGCTCAAGGTTTTCACCGAGCGGTCCAGTTCCGCTTGCATCGCTGCCAGCAGCGGCGAGCGCTTGGCCGGTGTATCCGGCGGCGCGGCCTCCGCCACCCGCACGCTCGCGGGAGCCAGCAGCGCCAGCAAAGTCAGCGCCGAACACATGGAAACGAATCTATTCCGTATCGATCTACTCAAAGGAATCCTCACTTACGCTTAGACGGGTCTGCGAATCATTCAGTGTACGACAGCGATTGGGAGCGCACAAACGGCGCAGAAGTCAAGGTCGCCACGAAGGCACCATTAGTTCGACGCGGCGGCGGCGGATACCGTTGCATCACGCGCCAGGAGCCAGCCTGTTCGCGACTCTCTTGCTCCATGGCCGGGGAACGAGGCTGGGATTGGTTGCGTGTTGCGCTTACGGACGCCGCGGTGCACTGTTTAGGCGGACACAGACAGGAGTGTATGAGCTACGTGGGCTGTCTCGTCGACGCAACACCGGAAGACGGCCGCCGCCATATCATCATGTTGGGTCCGACCGCGCGTAAAGTGCGCTACCTCGGAGAATACGTATCCAAGAAGCACTGGCCGGGCGCTGTGAGGGTGGGTCTCGCAAACGGTTAGAAGCCGCTCCAATCCGAAGGATTCGCCGTCGGTATTGAATGCGTCTGAAATTCCATCGGTAAAGAACAGCACCGAGTCGCCAGAGTCGATCGTTATTTTCGAGGTGTCATAGGTCACTGACGGGTCGAATAGTCCCGGCGGTATCCCGCGGATTTCCAGTAGCCGGCAACCTTGCGCGGACAAATGGAAAGGTCCCGGCATGCCGGCGCTGGCGATTTGCATCTCGCGGGTGCGCGGATCGAAAAGGGCATCTTGCATGGCCGCATGCCGCCGCGACGCGCCGCGAAGCATCAGCCGCCGGTTCAGTGTAGACAGCACGTTCGCCGGCGACTGCCCGGTTTTGTGAACGCCACGCAGCGTGCCGACCGCCAGCGCCGCATACATCGCGGCGGGCAGGCCCTTGCCGGACACATCGCCGAGATACAAACCGATGCAGCCATCGGTCATTTCAAAATAATCCAGAAAATCCCCACCCACTTCGGAAATCGGCTGGAACTCGTGGGAAATTCTGACGCCGCCCGCCCTCAGCGGCTCGACCGGGAGCATGCCGCTCTGAATCGAGCGCGCTTCCTCGAGTTCTTCCTCGCGCAGCTTCTCGATCACGCCGAGATCCACCGCCATGGCAATCGTATGCATTGAATTTTTCCAGACGGAACGTCTCACGGGAAGGGGGTTCGGCGGCAGAGCCAGTCTATCAGCGGGCCGCGCACCTCTATTGGGAAAGGAGGGCGTTGTTTCCTTCCGCACAAGCAGCTCGCCGCGGCGTTGCGCTTCGTCCAGTTCCGCAACACAATGCGGTCATGCGTGTGTTAGCCGCGATGCTCGTCTTTGTGGGAGTCGCCTTCGGTATTTATCAGTACTCCCTGAAGAAGATGCCTGCCTCCGACCCGGGCACGGCCCCGACCCAGGCGATTAGCGTGACCGGCGTTCGCAGTGACCTGTTGCAGATTGCCCAGGCGGAGCGCAGCTTCACCGCGCTGAACGATCATTGCGCGTCGCTGGATGAACTGATCTCTTCGAATTCGATCACCATGCAGCGCCCGGAGCGTGACGGCTATTCCTACGCGGTCCAGTGCTCCGGCGGCGATTTCAGCGTCACCGCCCGCCATCCGGCCGCACCCGATGGCTCCCCGATCCGCTACCCCACCCTGGCCATCGACCAAACCATGCAAGTCCGCGAACTCCAGTAGCATAGGCACTCCTGTTTACCCTGAGCACCGAAGGGCCGGTGTCGGCTTCAAGTATTCGATAAAGTATCGGAACTCTGGTCGCCGGCACGCACCAACGGAACTTTTTCGCCGCCTCCTCGTACCTCTTTATGACATCGGTTCCCACACCAGGCGCCCAGGGGCGCACAAAACGAAGGAGCAACCAATGGACGGGCAGATAATCGGTCTCGTTGCTGTAATCATGAGCTTAGGTATTCCTCTCGGTGCTATGTACACCTACTACCGGGTGCGCAAATTGCGCTCCGAAGAACGTCTTGCAGCCATCGCTCGAGGAGTAAGCGTCCCGATGGTCGCGGAGCTTTCTGAAACCGCGCGTTCCCGCCGCTCCGGCATTTTGCTGGTCAGCGGCGCCATCGGCTGGATCCTTACCTTCGGTCTCATTGGGCAAATTGAACGCGAGCCCCAAACGTGGGTCGCGGCCGCCTTCGGAATCATCCCCCTCGCGGTCGGAATCGGCTATTTCCTGGACGCGACACTGATCCGCCGCGACCTGCATCAATCGAGCTAGAGACTCGACCACCTTTGACAGGGGTAGCTCTCTGCGGCTCGGCGTTGTCTTTTCTCCAGCGCGGAGGCGGGCACAATGCCCGCTTCCACCCGGCTGCCTGTGCTAAACTTATCTTTCATGCATCCCGCCATACCCCGCTTGTTAGACCTCCAGACCGTCGACCACCACATAGCCGCTCTGCGTGCCTCCCTCGAGAGTTTTCCCAAGCGCATCCGTGAGGCTGACCTGAAGCTAAACGGTGCCCGCGCCGCCCTGGTTTCCGCCAAAGAAGCCCATGTCAACGCCCTGAAAGAACGCAAAAAGTTCGAGCTCGATGTCGATCAATGGAAGGAACGCGCCCGCAAGTACCGCGACCAGAGCGGCGCCGTAAAAACCAACGAGGCCTACAAAGCCCTGCTGCACGAAATCGCCAACGCCGAAGCCGAAATGGCCAAAGCCGAAGACCGCCAGTTGGAGATCATGATGGCGGGCGAAGATGTCGATCGCCGCGTCAAAAACGCTGAAATCAACCTCAAGTCGGCTGAACAATCCGTCACCATCGAACGGAAGGACATCGAAACGCAGCAAGCCGCCAAGAAGAAAGAACTGGACGCGGCGCTAGCTGAGCGCGAACGGGCGCTCGCTCCGATCCCTGACGATTTGCGTATCCTCTACGACCGCATCGCCAAGCGCCACAACGGCACCGCGCTGGCCCTGGCGCGCGACGGTCAATGCCGCGGATGCGGTATGCGAGTCCTGCCGCACATCATCCAGTTGCTGGTGCAGGACACGAATGATGAAGAGGTGTACCGCTGCGAGAGCTGCGGTCTCATCCTTTATTCGCTTGAACCAATTACGGCTCACAATCTCGACGCCGCGGGTGGCAACGCGGCCTCTGCGTCAATCACCTGATGGCTAAACGCGTTCCACCTCCCCGCGCCGCGGGGCTCTTTGCTGACGGAGCGCCCGAAGCAAAGCCCGTCGCCGCCGCGTACCGCGCCAATATCGACGGCGGCTCGCGCGGCAATCCCGGCCCCGCCGCCTACGGCGTGGTGATTCGCGACGCCAAAGGCGACGTCGTCGCCAAGCTGAAGAAATACATCGGCCGCATGACCAACAACGTCGCCGAATACTACGGCCTGATTGCCGCGCTCGACTACATGCAATCGCAAGGCATTCGCGCGCTGCGCATCGAGAGCGATTCCGAGTTGCTGGTGAAGCAGATGCGCGGACAGTACAAAGTACGAAGCCCGGAGCTCCAACCTCTATTCGAGCGCGCCCGCAAAATGTCGCAGGCGCTGGAATCGTTCCGCATCGACCACGTCTACCGCGAGCAGAATCGCGAAGCTGATGCCCTCGCCAACGAGGCCATGGATGAAGTCGAAGCTGGCGGTGCTAAGTCTGCCAAGGCCGCGGCGGTGCCGGCGGCGAAATCAGAAACGCGCAGCCCGGTAGGGGAGGTCCGCAAGATCCGCGCGCGCTTCCGCAGCGGCGTTCTGTATCTGCTCGAGGACGTAGATCTCCCTGATGGTGTTGAAGTCGACGTCCTGCTGCGATTACTCCCGCCAAAGTCCTGATCGCTCGCCTTCAGAAAAATTTCTGGCTCAAGTTCTGCTCAAACCTCGCCAGGACCACATGTCTCGTGCGAGTGGTACCGAAATAGCTATTTTGTGTCGGCCAAAGCCACGTAAGCACCCAGGCCGATCATGCCTAGGCCCGAGGCGACTCGCTGGCGGCTGCGGAAGCGGGCGTTGTGCTTGAGTTTTTGCTCGAGTGGAGCGGCGAGCAGGACGACGACGAGGTCGGCGGTGGTGTTGAGGGTGACGGAGATTGCGCCGAGTGCCACGAACTGGAGGAAGATGTGACCAACTGGCGCGGAAATAAATTGCGGGATGAAAGATAAAAAGAAGAGCGCGGTCTTCGGGTTGAGCGCTTCGGTGAGGATGCCCTGGCGAAAGGCGTTTCTCGACGGTGGGGCGGAAACGGTCACGGTTAGTTCCGAATTGCGCGTGCGGATCATACGGATGCCCAGCCAGACGAGATAGGCGGCACCAGCATACTTTACCGTGTGAAACGCAACGGCTGAGGCCGCGAGGATAGCGGAGACTCCGAGCGCTGCGGCAAATACATGGAAGAGTCCGCCGACGAAGGTGCCGAGCGAGGACTGAATCCCCTCGCGGCGGCCGCCTGCCAGGCTGCGCGCCAGAACATAGAAAATTCCTGGACCGGGCGTAATGGCTAACACAAGCGCGGCCGCGAAGAACAGCAGGAAACGATGAGCATCAAACATGCCAGAATTGTAAGGGTTGCGGCGCGAGTCAGCAATGAGCCCGTTGCCCGTGGAGTGCGTTTCATTCCGCTGCGGAAAAATCCGCCAAGCGAATAACCACGAGGCCCCTCGGAGACGCTACTGTATCGACTCGCGTGCCGTGTTTGGTCTAGCATAGCGTGCCGCGAGGAACTGCGAGTGGTAACCTCGCGATTGCCCGCTCAGGTCAAATCAAATCGCTACCAAAGGATGGCGCCATGGGATCGATTTCGGTGGCCTGTTACAGACCGAAGCCTGGTTGCGAACCGGCGTTGCTGGAACTCGTGCGCGGGCACTTGCCGCCCCTGCGCGCTCAAGGATTGGTGACCGATCGCGCGTCGATCGTGATGCGCGCCGCGGACGGGACGATCGTCGAGATTTTCGAGTGGGTTTCACAGGAGGCCATTGCCGGAGCCCACGCGAATCCCGTGGTGCTGGATTTGTGGAAGCGATTTGAGGCGGTCTGCCGCTACGAAACGCCTTCCAACATCGCTGAATTTCAAAATCTGTTCGCGCATTTTGAATCGGTCTGAAGGAAGCTCGGATTTCCTGGAGGCACGTTAAATGGAAGAGCAGCTGAGCCTGGAATTTTTGCGCGTGGTGGAGAATGGCGCGATCGCGGCGGCGCGCACTATGGGCTTTGGTGACCGCCACAAAGCGGACGAAGTCGCCGTGGAGGCCATGCGGAAGACCATGGACGCGGTGCAGATGGACGGCACTATCGTGATTGGTGAAGGCGAGCGCGACGAAGCGCCGATGCTGTACATCGGGGAGAAGGTCGGGCTGGCGACGCATGCGCCCAAGGCTTTGTTTCCGGAAGTAGACATCGCGGTGGACCCGCTCGAAGGTACGAATCTTTGCGCGACTGGCGCGGGCGGCGCCATCGCGGTACTGGCGGCGAGCGAAAAGGGCGGGCTGCTGCATGCTCCGGACATTTATATGGAGAAGATCGTGGTGGGTCCGTCGTGCAAGGGCGCGGTGGAGCTGGATGCGCCGGTGGCGGACAATTTGAAGTCGATCGCGAAGCGGCTCGACCGCGACGTCGAGGATTTGACCATCATCGTGCTGGACCGCCCGCGGCACGAGAAACTGATTGGAGATATCCGCAAAGCGGGAGCGCGCATTCGCTTGATTGGCGATGGCGATTTATCGGCGGGGATTTCCGCGGCGGTGGTGGGCACCAGCGTACATGCGGTGATGGGAATCGGCGGGGCGCCTGAGGGCGTCATTACTGCAGCGGCATTGCGCTGCTTGAACGGGCAAATTCTGGCGCGGCTGGTTGTGACCAAACCGCAAGATACCGAGCGGCTGGCGAAAATGGGCGTCAAAGACCCACACCGCATTTACGACACGGAAGATTTGGCGCCAGGCAAGAAAATCATTTTTGCGTGCTGCGGCGTCACCGACGGAAATTTGTTGAAGGGTGTGCGGTTTTTTGGCGAAGGCGTGCGCACGATGTCCATGATTTTGACGCTGGATGACCGGCAGGTGCGCTTTATCGATTCTGTGCACTTGGAGAAGCGGCCGGACGTACGAGTGAGATTCTCCTGATCGCACCGAGCTAGTTTCGCCTCCTCTTTTCTCCTTGTAAAAGGCGCCTGCTTCCCTTCGGGACTCAGGGCAAGCAGAAAGCGGCCGCTACGGTTGCTGTGAATTGTCCTTGTGTTGCCGATTCAACATTGTTCATCGCGCTTTACGTGGAAGAAAACGCGAAACGAATGGGACGGCTGGGCACGTGAACTCAATCTGGCCGCCAGGCCAGTAGCCAGTCCGACATAAGCGGCCTACTCTCGGCCTACCCAGTTCGATACCAGTTCAGCCGCAACTATTAGCCATCGACGCGGGTCAGTGCGCGGGTTTTTGTCGTGCCTGATTTCCGCGAGTCCAAGACCAAGTCAACGATGGGGGACAAGCCCGTGAAACGCATCTGGATCACGCCGGCCATAATTTTGGTATTGCTCGTCGCGGGTTGCGCGGGAATTGGGAGCAAGACCGGAGGAACGTCGCCCACGACGCCGCCCAACAGTGCGGGCGTGGTGGTAACAGTGGCACCCGGGACCGCGATGGTTCGCGCAGGAGCCACGCAAGCGTTTACGGCTACCGTAACGGGAAATGCCAACACCAGCGTTACGTGGTCGGTAAACGCGGTAGCCGGTGGAAACGCGACGACGGGCACGATTGACGTGACGGGCCTGTATACCGCGCCAGCGAGTCTGCCGAGCCCCAACACGATGACCGTTACCGCGACGAGCGCGGCGGATACCACGAAATTGGGGAACGGCGCGGTAACGTTGGAGAATCCGGTTCCGGTGCTCACGGCAGTGAGTCCGACGACGATTGCCCCCGGCGCCTTTTCACTGACATTGAATGGCAGCGGATTCATCAAAACATCGGCGGTAACGTTCGGCGGACAAGCGCTGACGACGATGTACGTATCCGCAACGGAACTGCAAGCGGTCGGAAGCGCGACCGCGGCGCAAGTGGGCAGCGTTCCAGTAGTGGTGCAGAATCCGGACCCCGGCGCGGCCGCATCTTCTTCGTTGATGGCCACCGTGGTGGGAGGCGGCACGCCGGTCTCGGCCGCAGCGGCGGTACGGTTTCTGGAGCAATCCACATTTGGGCCGACGCCGGAACTCGTGAATCAAGTGCAGCAGATTGGCTTCGCGCCATTTCTGGAAACGCAACTGGCCGCTCCAACTTCCACGTATCCAACCCCGCTGACCACCGACACTAACCTCACCAAAGTACAGAACCAGTTTTGGCTCAATGCGGTGAACGACAGCGATCAACTGCGCCAGCGCGTGGCGTTCGCGCTGAACGAACTCTGGGTGGTGTCGCAAAACAAAGTGAATGACCCGACGGGGTACACGAATTACATGCAGGCGCTAACGAATGATGCGCTGGGAAATTACTACAACGTGATGAAGGACGTTACTCTGACGCCGGCGATGGGCCACTTCCTGGACATGGTGAACAACGACAAGCCCGCCACCGGGCAGCACGCGAACGAAAATTACGCTCGCGAATCGATGCAGTTGTTCACTCTGGGATTGAGCCTGCTCAACCCAGATGGCACTCCGCAGCTCGATAGCAGCGGCAATCCAATTCCGACGTATACACAGAATGATGTCATGGCGCTGGGGCGCGCCTTCACCGGCTGGACGTATCCCACCGAACCGGGGCAGACGCTGCAGAAACACAACCCGTCCTATTACGGCGGGCCCATGGTGGCGTTCGAGTCCAACCACGATACCGGCGCGAAGACGTTACTTGGCCAGCCGGTCGCCGCCGGGCAGAGCGCGGAGCAAGAGCTGGACGCCGTGCTGACGATTATTTTCAACCATCCGAACCTGCCGCCGTTTGTGGCGCAGCAGCTGATCGAGAAACTGGTGACCAGCAATCCGAGCCCGGCCTATGTGGGAAGAGTAGCTGCCGCTTTTTCAAGTGGGACATTCCAGACATACGGAACGGGTAAGCGCGGGGATATGTCGGCTACCGTTGCGGCGATCCTGCTGGACGCGGAAGCGCGCCGCGGTGATTCGGCGACAACGGCAGACGCCAATGACGGCAAATTGCGCGAACCAGTCGTGATGGAGGCAAGCATCGCACGCGCATTCCATGCAAGTACCGACGGGACCGGCTTCACGGGTTGGAGCAGCACGCTTTCGCAGAGTCTGTTCAACTCCGGCAGCGTCTTCAATTTCTTTCCGCCAACAAATCCGATTGCCGGGACAACTTTGAACGGGCCGGAATTCGCCATTTTCAACACCAACACCAGCTTGGCGCGGGTGAACTTCATCAATTCCATCGTCAACGGAACCATCAGCAGCGGCACGAAGCTGGATTTCACGCCCGTGATCAATGCGGGGACGACCGACCAGATGGTGGATTGGCTCAACACCTTGTTCCTGCACGGAACGATGTCGAGCCAGATGAAACAGAGTATTTTGACGGCGATGAGCGCGGTTGGCAGCACGGATACGATGAATCAGGCGAAGGTCGCGACCTATCTGGTGACCTCGTCGTCGCAGTATCAAGTGCAGCGATGAGCACGGTGAAAAAACGCGGGGGCGCACTTCAGCGCGTCCCTATTGCCTTCCGCGTGTTTGGGTTGGAGCTTTGGGTTAGAGATGGATAGTCAGCCGGACGATGAGGGGGAACGAGTCATGACGCATCATACACGAAGAGACTTCATGCGGCTGGCGTGCTGCTCGGCGGCGACTGCGTCGCTGGTCGGCGGCTTGAGCAAGTTCGGATTGGTGAGTGCGCTGGCGCAGGGGACGACCGACTACAAGGCTCTGGTGTGCGTATTTCTGTTTGGAGGAAATGACTCCAACAACATGATTGTGCCGATCGATACGGCAGGGTACACAAACTATCAGACGATCCGCGCGAATCTGGCGCTGTCCGCAGGCATCCCTGCTGCCGCTGCAGATCGGAAGCGCCGCCAATTTCGGGTTGCATCCGAACCTTCCGGACCTGCAGGGCTTGTTCAACAATCAGAAAGTGCTGGCGGTGCTGAGCAACGTAGGCACGCTGGTGCAACCGACCACGCGGCAGCAGTATCAGAGTCAAAGCAGCCTGCCGCAAAATCTGTTCTCGCACTCGGACCAGCAGAACCAGTGGCAGACGACGCAGCTCAGCGGCATCCAGAATGCAGGTTGGGCCGGCAAAGTGGCGGACAAGGTGACGCCGACATTCAACAGCAGCGCGCTGTTCCCGCCGATCCTATCGGTTGCCGGGAGCACGATTTTTTCCACCGGGATCACCACGCGGCCCTTCACCATGAGTCCAGGAAGCACGCCGGGCTTGAGTGGAATTGATAGCTCCGCGGCGTCCCAGGCGAAATTCCTGGGTGTGCAGCAACTGCTGACGTTCGACACCGGAATTTCGCTGGTGCAAGCGACCAGCGCGGTGACCGCACAAGCCATTCAAGCAGAGCCAGGTACTGGCAACGGCGCTGAAAAATATCCCAGCGATTCAAACGGCGTTCCCGGCGAACAACGGATTGGCCTCGCAATTGAAACAGGTAGCGCAAGTCATCGCGGCAAGGAGCGCGCTCGGAATCGGCCGCCAGATATTCTTCTGTTCCGTCGGCGGGTTCGATACGCATAGCGATCAGATCAACACGCAAGTGGGGCTGTATTCGCAGTTGAGCCCGGCGATGGCGGCGTTCTACGCTGCAACCCAGGAATTAGGAGTGGCCAATCAAGTGACCGCCTTTACGCTGTCGGAGTTCAGCCGGACCTTCCAGCCGGGATCGAATGGGGGCACCGACCATGCATGGGGCGGCCATCAATTGATGATGGGCGGCGCGGTGAAGGGCAACGCGATGTATGGAACATTCCCAACGCTGGCGTTGGGCGGGCCGGATGATACCGGCAGCAACGGGCGATGGATTCCTTCGACGTCAGTGGATCAGTACGCAGGCACCCTGGCATCGTGGTTCGGCGTCGCAAACACGGATCTGCCGACGATTTTCCCGAACCTTGCGAATTTTCAAACTGCGAATTTGGGATTTTTGGGCTAGCCCAGTCTGCTGGGGCACACCGGTCTACGGCTGGGCGTTAGGGGCGCAGCCATGCTGCGCCCCTACAAGAAGTTCGCCGTTCAGCAGCCTCAGCAGTGTCTCGCTCGGTTGGTATTCCGCCACCAGTTCGCAGAGTGCTTCCACCAACGGCGCCAGACTGCGCGCATCTACCCGCTCAGAAATAGCTTCCATCGCGGAATCGAAGCGGCTCGGTGACGGCCTCGGCCCGTTTATTTTTTGGAGCCTGCTATCGCTCGTGGGCTCGAGCCATTCCGCGGCGGAGATCAGATCTTCGCTGAGTTTGTCGCCAGGACGCAGACCCGTGAAGACGACTTCAATTTCATCGGGCCGACAGCCCGCTTCGCGAATCAATCTGTTTGCAACGTCGAGAATATTTACGGGCGCGCCGAGTTCCGGAACCAAAACGCCCGCGTCTTCGTTGAGCGCCGCTGTGGCAAGAATCAGGTCCACAGTTTCCGGCAGAGAGATGAAGTATCGGCGCGATTCCGGATGCGTGACCGTGACTGGGCCGCCGCGCGCTATTTGCTCCTTAAACAGCGGAACTACGCTTCCGTTTGAACCCAGAACATTGCCCAGCCGCAGAGCGCTCATCCGCGTCGCCGCATTGCTGAAGCGCAGCAAAATCAGCTCCGCGACACGTTTCGCAACGCCCATGACACTGCGCGGGTTCACCGCCTTATCCGTAGAGATCATAAGGAGTTGTCGTACGCCGTGTCGCAGCGCGGCACGGGCCAACGTCGATGTTCCCAGCACATTGTTGCGAACCACTGCGATCGGATTCGCTTCCATGAGCGGCACGTGCTTAAAAGCTGCCGCGTGGAAGATCACGCCGGGGCCATTTTTTTCCAAAACCTCATCAAGCAGACCTTCGTCCGAGATGTCCCCAAGAATGGCAACGTGCGAAGACGAACCGCCCGCGCACAGTTCCGTGTGGATTTCGTACAGATTTTGCTCGGAATGGTCGAGAAGCAGGACGAGCTTTGCGCCGGAGCGGATGATGTTCCGCGCCAAGGCCGAGCCGATGCAACCGCCAGCACCGGTGATTAGAACGACGTTGCCCGAATTGGTTCGGTCGAGGGAACTCACCAGGTCACGGCGTTTTCACGGGTGGCTGCCGGTGAGAGCTAGGAAGACGCGATCGTCCACCGCGACTGAGCGAGTAAAGAGCGTAGCTGCGGCGTTGGCATCGGGCAGAGCGACGCGCGCGGAGTTACCGCTCAAGGCCGGACCCGCGGGTTTTGCATCCGTGGTCGCCGCATCGCCAGGCTGCAGCGAGATGCGCGTCGTTTTCGGCGTGCAACTGGTCGCGCCAATGCACGTGTCGCGGACAAAAACCTGTCGGAAGCCACTATTGCCCGCATTGCTCGTGGCGGTCTTCGTCGGAGCGGCCGATTTGCCAGACGTATGGCTCGGCGTCACCGCCACGAAAGCGATGAAACGTCCCGATGCGCTGACCGAGGGCAGAATGCCCTCCGTGCCGACCAGTGCGCCCTCCGCATCCGTGGACACCAGCTGCGTAGAAGGAGCGCAAGGCATCGAGTTCGCGCCGAAACATGTGTCGCGGAGATAGACCTGGCGACCTGCGGGCGCGCTCGTAGTGATGTTGGTCGCTGCGGAGCTGAAAGCAACGTAGCGGCCGTCGGAACTCATGGAAGGAGCGCGACTATCATCATTACCGAGCGTACCGTCAGCGGCAGCGGAAAGAAGCGACGTGCGCGGCTGGCAACCAGAGGGTGCCCCTTCGCAGGTGTCGCGAACGAAGACCTGCGCGTGTTCTCCTTGGGTCGCGATGTAAGCAACGTAGCGGCCGTCCAAGCTTACCGCGGGCGTCTCTTCAGCGACGTTGGCGCGCGGCGCGACGGTTGACCCTGTTCCCGCCGGCGTAATCGAAAAAGGAAGCCCACCCGGGCTGGTCCCCCCGCCGCCACCAGACGGACCTGCAATGCCGCCGTTGGGCGGCGTCGTAGGCGGTGCCGGCGGGTTATACACGGTCACGATTGCCGACACCGGTTGCGCGGTGGTGTTGACCAGCAAGCTGGTGTCCACCGTGGCCTGAATCTGCGAAGCGCTGATCGTGACGATCGGAAGCGTCGTTTGCGTCGGCCCCAGATTCCAGCGAACTTGCGAGCCACCCGAAGGATCGGAGGTCGGCAGGAAACTGCTGCCGTTGACAGTAAGAGTAAAGGAAGCGGCGCCGGCCGCGGCGCTATTCGGTGAGATCGAAGTGATCGCCGGAACCGGACTGGCCGGCGGATTCACGATAAACGTGAGCACGTTGGACAGCCCGTTGTTTCCCGATCCCGAAAATGGATTCAGCGTATTGACGAAATTTGTGCCGGGCTTGGCGATCATCGCGGTGGTAATCGCGGCGGTAACCCTGGACGCACTGACATACGTGGTGGGGATAGTCCCGCCATTCCACTGAATGACGGTCTGCGTGACAAAACCGCCGCTGGGACTGTTGACCGTGAGAGTGAAACCCGGGCCGCCTGCGCTGGCGTCGGCGGGTGCCAGGAAATTGATTGCCGCACCGGTAGGGTTCTGAAACGTGTTGCCGTAGTCGTTGCAGCCGGCGACGCCCAGAATCGCGGCGAGCAGTGCGAAGCCTAACACTGTACCCCTCATGAATCCGGCCAGCGTGCCAAAATCATCACCTCTCAATGCATCCTCACTGCGGAATCGATCCTGCAAAGTCACACGTCGCCAAATCAGACGTAAGACGGCCCAAAACCACTTCATCGAAACTCCTTCATCTGAAACTGGTGACCGCGATGCGGTCGATCTCGCCACCCGTTAGCCGCTTGGCGGCTCGCCCTGCCCGGGCGCACGGCGAGGAGCCCGCGACGCCAAAGTGCTGTAGGAGTGAGATGCTGAATCGTTGCCGCGCGTTGACCAGGCCTTCGCCGCGATCACGGCCAAGCTTGTTCCACCAAAGTTGGTGAACCAAGACTACCCCAAACTCCGGAAGTCACTCTACGACCGCCGCTTACCCTGAATAATGAGCATAGTTCAACCCTACATGCTTACCATTGCTGCCGGGATAAGGTCAATCGGCAATCCGGATTGGGCACGGCGGACATCGTGCCACCCGATTCACGAGGTTCAGTGTGCGGCGGCGGGCTCGGCGCCGATCGAGGCGAGAGAGGCCTGGACCAGAGCACGGATATGGGCATTGCACTCCTCATCGCTCATGCGCAATGTGCCAGCGGCGCGATAGGACTGTTCGGCTAGCGCCCGGCGCCCCAGTTTTGCGTACAGATCACCGCAGATGAGCTGGAAGAGCGGATTCGCAGGATATTTTTCCGCAAGCGGCCCGGCGACCTGCAGGGCTTGCTCGTACTTCTGCTCGTAGTTGTGAAGATTGACGGCCAGGTAGAAGCGAGCTTCGGGCGGAGTCAGAACTCCTTCACCGATGGAGCGCTCCAGCTGCTGAATGCCTTCTTGTTTGCTGCCGCCGGGGATGCCCATGAAGAATCGCAGAACGCGGGCCATGCCGGACAGCGTGTCCGCGTAATAGTTGTAGAGGCCGAGACCCATGTAGGCGTCGCTAAGGTCCGGATCGATAGCCACAGCGCGGAGGAAACGTTCCCGAGCGCGCACGCCGGCGCGCGCCCCATTGCGCGTTTCTCCGCGCAAGCCGTAGATGCGTGCCATCTGCGCGTCGCCCATGCCCGCGTAGAATTGCATCTCCGCGGTGTCGCGCAGCGCGATTTGGGCCTCGGCAAGCGATGAGGCTTTCGCGGCAAGGTCGAGGTAGTGCTGGTCCGCCGGCAATTTGGCGCGATGGCGCGGGTAGCTCATGCCATATCGGAATTCCGCGGAGGTGCACCAGATCTTCCACCAGAGGGTTTCCGCTTCGAGGAGGTAGCCGAGAGGATGTTCGGGATGCTCCCGCTGGAGGCGGTGAGAGCCTTCGATGGCGCCGGTGAGATCACCGGAGTAGATCTGATCGACGACCGGATAGGCGGAAGGAGGCAAGTTGAGTTTCGCGCTGCGGAGAGGACCGGCTGAAGTGAGAATGAGACCCACGAGAAGGAGAAAGGCGCGAAAAACTGGGATCGACATGAAGCGGTCCGCCCGGGAGTTCGAATTTACGGAGAAGCGTTCGACTTCGAACGAGTCTAAGCTGTCCGACGATGGTTGCAAAACGAAATGGCCTTTCCAAAAAATTGCGCCGTCCCTTTATTGAATTCCCGATGCTCCATCCGAGAATGCGATATCTCCGCGAATCTCCGCGTCTTCTGCGTCTCAGCGTTATCTTTTCATGCTCTTAAGTGTTAGGACTAGCCAGATTAGGTACGTCGACGCGCATTTGTTATCCTCGGCGGCGCGATGACGTCGCCACAAAATGGTGCCCCGGGCGGTGGAACGGCCGCTCCGCTGGAAAAACGCGGGGACCTCGAGCGCGGCCTCGGCTTGAAAGAAGCCGTCGCCCTGAACATGATCGAGATGGTCGGCGTTGGCCCCTTCGTAGTTATCCCCCTGGTGATCAAAGCGATGGGCGGACCACAGTGCTTGCTGGCGTGGGCGGCGGGCGCGGTGCTGGCGCTGCTGGACGGGTTTGTGTGGTCGGAGTTGGGCGCAGCAATGCCGCTCGCAGGCGGAAGCTACGTGTTTCTGCGGGAGGCCTACGGACCGGGGCGCATGGGTCGGATGATGTCGTTCCTCTTTGTGTGGCAGACGCTGATTCAAGCACCGCTCAGCCTCGCGTCCGGCGCCATCGGATTTTCGCAGTACGCTTCCTATCTTTACCCCCTCGGAAAATACGGAGAGAAGGCGCTGTCCGGGGTGCTGGTGATCGCGCTAGTGCTTTTGTTATATCGACGCATCAGCTCGATTGGAAGAATCTCGCTGTTTCTGTGGGCCGGCGTGATCGGAACGATCTTGTGGCTGATTTGGGGCGGTGTAACCCACTTCCAGCCTAAACTCGTCTTTACCTATGCGCCCGGCTCGTGGGACTTTTCGTGGCTGTTTTTCGCGATGCTGGGGTCCGCGACGGTGAACACCATCTACACTTACTGGGGTTACTACAACATTTGCCATCTGGGCGGTGAGATTCGCAATCCCGAGCGCAACATTCCGCGCGGAATTTTTCTTTCGATCATCGGCATCGCCGTCCTGTATCTGGCGATGCAGACCAGCATTCTGGGCGTGCTGCCGTGGCAGCAGGCCCAGGATTCGCCGTTCATCGTGAGCGCGTTCATCGAGAAATTGTACGGCAGCGCCGCGGCGCGCTTTGCCACGGTGATGATCCTGTGGATCGCGTTCGCGTCGGTGTTTTCCTCGCTGCTGGGGTATTCGCGCGTTCCCTATTCAGCGGCTCTCGATGGCAATTTCTTCAGCGTATTTGCGCGCGTGCATCCGAAGAAGCGGTTTCCGCACATCTCGCTGCTTTTTCTTGGGGCATTGACTTTCGTTTTCGCGCTCCTGTTCAAGTTGCGGACGGTGATCGCCGCGGTGCTGGCCATGCGCCTGATCATTCAATTCATTGGACAGGCCGTAGGCGTGATGCTGTTGCGGCGGCGTTGGTCCGCTGACCGCCTGCCGTTTAAGATGTGGCTGTATCCGTTGCCCGCGCTGCTGACCATCGCGGGTTGGATTTGGCTCTTTCTGCGAACAGGGAGGGCGGTTTGGTGGGGGCTATTCGTGATTATTTTGGGTCTGGCGGTATTTTTGGTGCGATCTCGTTTGCGGCGAGAGTGGCCATTTCTTGCCGCCGGCGCAAAGGCTGCGCAATGAAAATAAGCGATCGAGTGATTCGCTCGTTGGCCGCCGGTTTGTTTTGCGTGATCGTCGGTGCGGCGCAAGTCCACGCGCAATTCTCTCCTCCAGCCGGAACAGGGCCAGGTCTGCCGGAGACCATTGAAGCGATCGACAGCGCCCGCGTGACCTCGCGAATTCTCTATATCGATGCGCATCCCGACGACGAATCCGCGGCCGTCCTCACCTATCTCGCGCGCGGTCTCCACGCCGATGTAGCGTTGCTTTCCCTGACGCGCGGCGAGGGTGGGCAGAACGATCTTGGACCGGAACAGGCCCCGCAGCTTGGCTTGATTCGCACGCAGGAATTGCTCGCGGCCACCCGCGGCTATGGCGTGAAGCTCTATTTCACGCGCGCACGTGATTTCGGTTTTTCCAAAACGCCGGAAGAAACCGAAAAAGTGTGGGGCGATCAGGTTCTCGAAGATATGGTGCGCGTGATCCGCACCTTCCGCCCGAACGTCGTCATCAGCAACTTCGGAAATGTGCATTCCGGGCATGGGCATCATCAGGCCTCGGGTTTGCTGACGCCGAAGGCGCTGCAAGCGGCGGCCGACGCGAACGCTTATCCCCAGTTGCTGAACGACGGTTTGCGGCCGTGGTCGAACGGAACAGCAGGCGTGCCAATCCTGGATGTGGACCGCGGGTCGGAAAGTCCGAAAGGCTACGCCGTTCCGGTCAGCGACATTTCTCCCCTATATGGCAAGTCCTACCGGCAGATCGGCCTGGACGCTTTTGCCAATCATCGCACGCAAGGCATTTCGGCGTTTCTCGGATCGCCGTTCTTGCGACGGCCGGTTGGTTTGGTTGCGGAAGCGGGATCGCATTTCGATTCCGCAATGTTAAACACCAGTTTGATTGCGCTGGCGGGCGAGGACTTTGGGCTCGGATGCGGCGGAAAGGAAAGCTATTGCGATTTGCTGAAGCAGGCGGACCAGGATCTTGCCGCTGCAAACAAGGCTGCGCTGGAGCTGAACTGGAAGCAGGCATCGGTGCTGGTCGCTGGCGCCGGTAGCAAGGTCGGATCCATCTTCGCCGACGGAAAGACCCAGCGTGGGGCCCCTGGCGGCGTGTTTTTTGACGAGCTGAGTGTAGTGAAGGGGCACATCGATCGCGCACTCGCTCTTGCCGGCGGTTTTGAGCAGACGGCGGAATCCGACCGCGCCTACGTTGTGGCCGGCGAGGCTTTCAAGGTCCGTGTCGGCAGGCGGTGCCGGCCGGAAGTCGGGTGCATATTCGATGAGCCGGCCATCCTGTTACCAGATGGATCGAAAATGCCTGGCCATGCAGATCCCAACACCAACGAGGCCGAATTTACGGTCACGCTCACGTCAGCCCAATCGCGGCGCGCCGGGTTCGATGCCGATTTGCCGGAGCCGGCCCCACTGCTCGAAGTCCAGCAGGCGCTCACGATCGCCGGATACAGATTCGATGCGGAACACTCCGTGACGCACATTGAAGCGAGCTCGACCCGCGTTGACCGTGTGCCATTGCGAATGGTGCCGGCCTACACGCTGATGGTCGAGCCCAAACAAGCGGTGGAAGTCCTGGGGAAAAAGCATCAGGCCCCCTTCGATATTTTGCTGCGGGTTCATTCGTATGCGACGCAGGCACACAAGATCAGCGTGGGGTTGGGCGTGCCGGAAGGTTGGACAGCAAGCCAACCGGTGTCCCTGGACTCTGACGGCACAGGCGACAAATACGCGAAGCTCACTGTGAAACCGCCGGAGAAGATTTCGCCCGGCAATTTCACGATTGCAGCCTATGCCAAGCTCGGCGAAGAAAAATTTTCCACTTCACTGGAGCCGCTGCCGACTCTGCCGACGCAACTTTGGAGTGAGCCAGCGCAATGCGTGGTACACGCTTTCGCGATCAATGTGCCGGAAAACCTGCGCGTAGGCTACATCACAGCGGAAAGCGAGCCCGTCCCGGAAGCGCTGGAGCGGTTGGGCATCCGCGTGGAGATGCTTGATCCGGCGGCGCTGGCGTTCGGCGATCTGTCCCGCTACAACGCGATCGTGGTAGGCGTGCGCGCCTATGAGTTGCGCCACGATTTACCCGGCGCGAACCAGCGCCTGTTGGACTACGTCTCAAACGGAGGAACTCTGGTGGTCCAGTACGAGCGCGACTTCGCCTGGGACCGCGCGCAATACGCGCCATATCCTGCGAAGATCACGCCGCCGACCGGAAGCCCGTTGCCGCGCATCACGGACGAAAATTCCCCGGTGAAATTTCTAAAGCCCGATGATCCGCTGCTGAACTCGCCCAACAAAATCACGCTGGACGATTTCAAAGGGTGGGTGCAAGAACGCGGCCTCTACTTCTGGACGCAGTTCGATCCCAAATACACCGCTGTGCTGGCGATGAACGACCCCGGTGAGCCCGATCAAAATGGCGGGCTCGTTTACACGCGCTACGGCAAAGGGACTTATATCTACACGGGAATCGCCTTCTTCCGGCAACTCCCCGAAGGCGTGCCCGGTGCCTATCGTCTGCTCGTGAACCTGCTCAGCGGTTCGCACACGCCACGCTGATCCCAAATACTGTAGGGGCACAGCACTGCTGTGCCCCAGCTTGCCCGGGCCAATACGTAGCGCAACAAAACATTCTGCCCGCTCCCGCATCGTTGCCGTCTGCGAAATCCTCCAGACGCCGCACTCTTGCATCCGGAAGCCACATGCTATCCTTCCCCGAATGAACCCCACGAAGGAGGAGTCGCTAATGACGCATGTGACGCGGCCGAAAAACAGGCGCGCATATCGCACCGCAACTGGATTCCTGCTCTGTGTCGCGCTGCTGCTGGGAGCGGCCTCGCAAGCCACTGCTCAACAAAAGGACAAGAAAAGCAAAAAGGACACGCCAGCGCCGAGCAGCAACACTCCGGCCATCCCACTACCCGACGAACAGCAGATCGATTACATGATTTCAACCATGCTGGGGGCCTGGCAGGTGGGCGACACCGAAAAATTGCACGAGTGCTACGCGGACGACGTGACCATCGTCAGCTCGACCTGGAGTCCCCCGGTGGTCGGCTGGAGCAACTATCTCCCGCTGTACCAACAGCAGCGCGCCCGCATGCAGCAAGTCCGCATGGACCGCTCCAATAGCTTCATCAAAGTGAATGGAAACTCCGCGTGGGCCACCTACCAATGGGATTTTGCCGGCAGTGTGGATGGACAGGGGACTGTTTCACAAGGTCACACCACTCTAGTAATGGAGAAGCGCAATTCCAAGTGGGTGATCGTGCTGAACCACACGTCGGTCGCCGAAGGGCGTCCCGGAAACATAGGCGCACCCGCGCCGGCGCAACCCCACTAGGAAGGACGATCATTGGCAGGGAGGGACGCCCGACGCGTACCGCCCCTTGGGATCGCTAGAAGCTTTTCAGACCTTCGTACAGGTACATTCCGACAATGACCAGAAGAAGCGCCACTGCCGCGATGCCGCTGGTCTTGATCGGGCGCGACAGCGATCCGATCTTGGCGACCAGTTCGCGCTGCTCCCTTGCCATGTGTTCCTGAGCTGCATCGAGGAAAATCTGATCGTCTTCGTGGCTCGTGAGGAGGCTCCGCCAAATCAACAAACCGATAAAGATGGCGGTGATTGCTCCCCACGCAAACAGCAAATAGAGGATGGGCCCCGTGAGCGTCGGCGCTTCCATCGTAACCTCCCGTTGGATCCGAACCGCGGTGTTTGCCGTGATGGTGAACCGGCAAACAAGGGGTAAATCGCTAATCTTCCGGGAGTATAGCACCATGTATTTGTATTTCCACTGCTTTGCATCGAAGAGACGCGGTGCACCAAGACTTGAGACTATGTGGATTCCGGACCGTCGGACTATCAAAATGGCGAGGGACAAGGACTTATGGTGAAGACTGGCCGTGTCGCGATTGTAACCGGGGCCGCGCAAGGCATCGGGAAGCGCACCGCGGAACTTCTAACCGAGCGCGGCTACCACTTGGCACTGAGTGATCTGCGACCCCCTTCAGACACGCTGAGGGCCGTGACCGCGCTTGGCGCCGAAGCCATCGAGCTTCTCGGCGATATCTCCGATGAGGCGGCCGTATCCAGGTTCGCAGCCGCCGTCCGGGAGCGCTGGGGACGCGCCGATGTCCTGGTCAACAATGCCGGCATCAGTATGATCGCCCCGGCCGAAAGCCTGTCGGCGGCGGACTACCGCCGCGTCCTCGAAGTGAACCTGGTCGCGCCGTTCCTGCTCGCAAAAGCGTTCGGCGCGATGATGCTCAGCCAGCGCTCCGGAAGCATCATCAACGTCTCCTCCGTCGCCGGGCTACTTGGCGTCGCCGACCGCGCCGCCTACAACGCCTCCAAGCACGGACTGATCGGCCTGACGCGCACCCTGGCAGCCGAGTGGGGCGGCCGCGGCGTTCGCGTGAACGCAGTTTGTCCCGGTTGGGTAAAAACCGAAATGGACATCGCCGACCAAACAGGTGGCAGCTACACTGACGCCGACATCACCGGCCGCGTTCCGATGGCGCGCTTCGCGACACCCGACGACATCGCCAAAGCCGTCGCGTTCCTAGCCGATCCGCAGGAAAGCGCCTTCGTCAACGGCCACGCCCTGGCAGTCGACGGAGGCTGGACCGCCGACGGCAGCTGGGAATCGTTGCGCCTCCGCCACCGCTAATCGCTGGTGCAGTGCAGGTCGGTCAGAGCGCCGCAGGCTTAGCTTTTTAAAGCGATCCATTTTAAAGTGTGCGGGCTACGGGTTTTGACTTTCCCCCGCAAGCCCCCCTTGCGAACCATCGTAGCGGCCGCTTTCTGCTTGCCCTGGGCCCCGAAGAGAAGCGGGCGCCGTAGCACTCTTCCCGTTTTTTTAAAGGGTGCAGCTTCTGCGATCCGCCCGCAGACACTTGCCCAAACCGAGGTGAGCGAAAACCTCTGCGCCAACCCTAGCGGTCTCGCCACTTGCGTTGACAAAGCTCCAAGCGTCAAGGAAAATGAAAAAGCCTCGCAGCAAGGTGTGGACGCAAGAAATCGTCGCAATCTTCACACCGCAAACTGTGCCCGAATGGCGGAACTGGCAGACGCGCTAGATTCAGGTGCAAAAACGCACAATCATGCAAGTCCTTTGCCATCAATCTAATCACTGAAAAATCAACGACCTAACTTTGGCCCTCGTTTGCGCTCGTTGGCGCAAATTAAGCGGAATTAGTCGCGAATTGGTCACAGACTTTGAGGTGACCCCCTCAACTGTCACAAAATCTTTGGGCACACTTTCCGTTTTCTGAAAGTGTTCTTGCATCTCCTAGTAGGCAAAGGGGTCTGGGGAAGGGGGCGACGTCGCCCCCTTCCCCAGAGATGCTGTCGAATCCCCCTGCCTGTTCTCACCGTTGTTCTCAAAAAACTCTATCGTTGCGCTTCGCGAGTCGGCTGAATTCGCCACCTCAGTCTGTCGCTCGAATTCTTCCGGCGACCGATAGCCCAGTGCCGAGTGCAACCGCTGCCGATTGTAATACTGCTCGATGAACTCTTCGACGTTCACCCGTAAATGATCCAGGTCATCGTACCTGTTGGCGTAGATCTCCTCCCGCTTCAGCGTTTTCATGAAGCTCTCACAACTCGCGTTGTCATACGGATTGGCCGGCCGACTCATGCTCGCAATCATGCCATGCCTGTCCAATGCCGCCACATATTCCGGACTCGCATATTGAAGCCCGCGATCCGAATGGTGCACCACACCTGCTCGCGGCTGTCGCTCTGAGACTGCACGCTCCAGCGCAGCCACCGTGAGGTGGCTACTCATCATCGTTCGGTCCACAGCCCACCCTACAACCTTGTTTCGCCCGGCAAGATCATTGTAGCTCCACTATGTCCATCCGTCTCAACTTCCGGTAGCCCGTGACTCGCCGGTAATGGCTCTGGGCTCTCCTCTTCGCTATCTCGGAGCAGCTAAGATTCTCTGCGAAAGGCGCTTGGTGGGTGAACCGTCCTTAAGGAGCCGCCGCCAATCCCGCCACGAACACCGGGACGTTCGGACTGCCCCATCCAGTGGTGAGGTCCCATCCGCTCGTCGTTGGCATCCCTGGTATCCCGCTGCCGTATTCCTGGTTGCTGTCCAGAGTCGTGACCCCGGCACCGGTTCCAAAAGTCAACGGAACGGTATCGTTGAAAGCACCCGCGGGTAGCTGGTACAGCACTGGATTCAGGTACCCGACGGGCTGCTTGCTGTTTTGCTGGCGCACCTGGTTGGCCAAAGCAACGACGCCTGCCAATTGTGGGGTAGCCGCGCTTGTTCCGCCAATGATGTAGTACCCGTTATTTGTCCCGCCGAGGAATCCGAGATAAGTCAGCACACCGCCATTGATGGACGCGTTCCAGGAAATGTCAGGGACGCCGCGCGAACCCTGGAGCACGCTGGAGGAGATCCCCGATTGGAAGCTCGGCGTCGCGAAGAGCACACTGCGCCCGCCACCGGTCGCCGCGGCCGCCCAATCCTCCTGCCATACTGCTTCGGTCGTCACCCCAGGGTTGTTGTCGTAGCTGAGATACTGCCCGTAACAGGTGGTCGGGTCCGCAGCCGTGCTAAGACACGCATAGAAATCGCTGGCCGTGATCGTTGGGTCCCATTTCCACCCATACTGGAGCCAAGTTCCACCGGCGGCGGTGACCAACGGGTCCGACGACGGCCAGTTAACAGTGGGCTCGGGGAACACGCGACCCTGCTTGTCGGGATTCGCCGTTCCAGTGTCGCCTGTCGCACCCAGTATCGTTATTCGGCTGGCGACCGCCTCCTGGTAAATTTTGTCGAACTTTGCGACCTGGACATCCGCGGCAGAGTGGAAGGATTGCTCCGTCGCCGCGAAGCTCTGACTAATCACTGCACCCGGGAAGTTCTGGATCGCCCACTCCTCTCCCTTAAAAATGCAAGGGAAACCTTGAACTCCCTGGGTTTCAGCGGGATTAGGCTTTTCTGGGGCGTTGATTCAAGCGCAGTGCGACCTGGTCGAGTTGCGCTTGCGAATGGACAGACAGGTCGGTGCCTCGCGGGAAGTATTGCCGCAACAGGAGATTCGTGTTTTCGTTGGTGCCGCGTTGCCAGGGACTTTGCGGATCACAGAAGTACACCTGCACATCCGTCGCTACCGTGAAGTCCTTGTGCTTGGCCATCTCTAGTCCGCGATCCCAGGTCAGCGAGCGTTTCAGGGTAGCGGGCAGTTTGCGAACATGTTGACTCAATGCGGCAACGACCACTTCCGTGTTTTTGCTGGGCACCTTGATCAGCATGGCAAAGCGCGAATGGCGCTCCACCAGAGTCGCAATGTAGGTGTTCTTGGCCCCGGCCAGCAGATCCCCTTCCCAGTGGCCGGGAACCGCTCGGTCTTCTACCTCCGCAGGTCTTTCGCGGAGGGAGACGGCATCGACGATCCGTCCTCGTGACTGTCCGCTGGCACTGGCATGGCGCGAGCGGCGCATGCGCCGTTTCGACCGCAGTTGGTCCAGCAGCTCTTTTTTCAGCACTCCGCGGGCCTGAATGAACAGGCTGCGATAGATGGTTTCGTGGGACACGCGCAGGCTCTCGTCATCAGGATACTGGGTCTTCAGCCATCCGGAAATCTGCTCGGGCGACCAGTCCAGGATCAGTTTACTCGCAACGATGTCCCGCAACTTGCGGTGGATGGCCAGCAGGCACCTCTGCGGTCGCAAGGCCGAGTCCCAGGCATGGTCATCCGCATCATGGGCGCGATAGGCCGGACGGCCACCGTGGCGAGAAATCTCCCGGCTCACGGTGGAGGCCGCTCGATCCAGTCGTCGGGCAATCTCACGAAGTGGCGAATCGGAAGCGATTCCTCGTGAGATGTCCTCTCGCTCCGCTAGCGTGAGCGCCAGCCGCGAACGGCGACGAGCGGCGGGAGGAATGCCGCCGCGAGGCAACAACACCGAGCGAATGCAGCTATGTGGCTTGTCAAAGGCACGCCCAATCTCATGCAGCGACTGTCCGGCCTTCCACCGGTTCCAAACGTCACGCTTCTCGATCGCAGAAAGCCCAAATCGTTGTCCTGGCCTCATGCCAACACCACCTTTACACAGCAGACGTACACATCAGATGGTGTTGCATCGACCCGTCGAATGCACCGCGTTAATCGGGACTTGAGCGCTTTTGTAATGGTATTCTCTGCGCCACATCGAGATTCTGATGTCACCATTCGTCGTGCTCCCTCAGGCATAAGAGTACGGGCCGTTCTCAGTCTGCGGCGCTCTTTATGTGTGAGGTTTCGGCGAACTGGAAAAATGAAACATCATGAGGTTACAGAATATGCTCAATATAATCAGGCACCCGTTATTCGTTCTATCCGTCTCTTTCTTGCTGATGTGGCTCTCGGCGCAGGTTGGGTCATTCCTTCGCAAAAGGCAGCTCAAGATTGATGAAGACCTGCATCAGGACCACGCTGTCATAGTTTCAGCCACACTGACGCTACTCGCGCTCATCATCGGATTCAGTTTCTCCATGGCCATCGGTCGATATGACCAGCGGAAAAATTATGAGGAGGCAGAGGCCAACGCAATCGGCACCGAATATGTCCGAGCTGACCTGTTGCCGACTGACAATGCGACGAAAGTGCGCGCTCTGCTAAAAGAATATCTCGACGCTCGCATTTTGTTTTACCGAATTGGCGATAACCAAGAACTTCAACAGGTCAATGCACGCACTGCTCAACTGCAGTCTGACCTTTGGTCTGCGGTCAAGAACCCGGCCAATATTCAGCCAACACCGGTTATTGCCTTGGCTGTAGGAGGCATGAACGATGTCCTAAATTCGCAGGGATATACTCAAGCCGCGTGGTGGAACCGTATCCCAACAGGTGCATGGATTCTAATGATAGCGATTGCGATTTGGGCCAATCTGCTGGTCGCCTACACTACCCGCCGCATGCAAGTGGACGCCTGGTGATGATTTTACCTCTCATTATAGCCGTTGCTTTTTTTCTTATCGCGGATATTGACGCACCGCGTAGGGGCGTCATTCGCGTGTTCCCGCAAAATTTAATAAGTCTCGCACAGTCCTTGAATGGACAATAATTGTCAATATGAGTTGGTTGTTTTGGTGCTCAACTCCTGATTTGTCGGAAATCGGAAAGTGGCGGCTAATACCAAGATGTCCGTTTCCTTTACTGGCAGTTCTGACAATTCCCTCGCCCGGTACACAAGAAGAAACTTGATCCATGCTTAGGAAGCTGCACACAGCGAGTCTGCTTTTCGCCATCGGTCTCGCCGCAGGTGTTTGCCATGGTCAAGACCTAACTCCTAGGGCCTACGTCATCACTCCCGTCCATTCAAATGCCATTCTCTTGACCTATAACTTTTCTGATGGCGGAGTTCTATTCGACAATTCAGTTCCGATTACGAACGCAACGGCGACACTTGACGTCCCGATCTTTAGCTATTATCACTCGCTGAGCTTCTTCGGACGCTCCGCGAACATCAGTGCCTCACTGCCCTACGGTGTTGGGCACTTCGAAGGCAAATTTCTGGACAATGAAACCAAACTTTATCGCTCTGGCCTGCTAGATTCTTTCGTTCGGTTTGCGGTAAACATCAAGGGCGGCCCGGCGATGTCCGCGAGGGAGTACGAAGACTGGCATCAGAAGACGATCTTGGGGGTAAGTCTTAAGGTCGTTGTTCCCACAGGACAGTATGATCCGACGAAACTTGTAAATAACGGCTCCAACCGCTGGGCGTTCAAACCCGAATTTGGATACTCCGAACGCTGGGGCCATTGGCTGCTCGATGCCTATGGGGGAGCGTGGTTCTTCACGACAAACCCTGAATTTTGGTCGCATAACGAGTTTTTTCCTGGCACACGGACTCAGAGCGAGGCACCGGTGGGTTCCTTCGAGGGTCACGTCAGCTACAATTTCAAACCCCGGCTGTGGGTCTCGCTCGACGGGAATTTCTGGTTCGGTGGTCGCATCACTATAAACGGCATAGAAAACGTCAATACCTATCAGAAGAACTCCCGCATCGGAGTGACCGCCTCGATTCCCTTGACCAAGCACCAGAGCCTAAAATTTAGCTACAGCGATGGGGATTATGTGCTTTATGGAGGAAATTACCAGAGCGTTACGTTCGCCTGGCAATACTCGTGGTTGGGAAAACCCAAATAGGTGCGCCGAAACCGTCTCAACTCCCGATTTGTCGAGTTACCGGACAATGAGAATTCTGCGGCCGCGCTCGGAGACACCGAAATGGGGGTCTGATATGGCTAGTCGTCGGGATGCGGCTGACCATGAAACGGAAACCCAAGCGCGGGCATACCCGATTGAAAACAAAGCTCGGCCTTCCCGATTTGGAGCATGCGAAGGTCGCCGCGATCGTAAGCTTGAGATCGTTCGAATCGCAACGCAGTTATCGACATTCGATCGATGAGTTTGTAGCTTGGTATTACTCCGCTCCGCGACTGTCGTTGAACAAGGCGGTCGTCCTCCGTTACCGACTTTACCTCGAAGACCGTCACCTGGCTGCAGGCACCATCAACGTCAGGCTGGCAGCCGCACGACGGCTGGCATATGAAGCGGCCGATTCTGGATTGTTGAGCCCCGATCTCGCAGCTGGCATTCGCCGGGTAAAGGGCGCAAAGAAACTGGGGTACCGACTTGGGAATTGGCTAACAGCCGAGGAAGCTCGGACGCTATGGCAACTCCCTGATCCTGCCACTTTGAAGGGCACGAGGGACCGAGCGATTCTTGCTTTGCTGCTGGGTTGTGGCCTGCGGCGTCGCGAACTGACGGAACTTACCGTTGATCACTTCCAACGTCGCGAGGATCACTGGGCCATCGTTGATCTGATAGGAAAAGGGGGTCACGTTCGAACGATACCCGTGCCCTCGTGGGTTAAGCGGACCGTTGACGATTGGCTCGCCGCATCAAGCGTCGCCCACGGGCGGTTATTTCGGTGCGTCTGGAGGACGGGAACGATTTGGGGCACCGAAATGACCGAAAAGGTGGTCTGGCATGTCGTAAAGCAGTACGCAGGCCGGGTGGGAAGGTTCGCGACCGACCTTTTAGATCATCGCCAGGCGGAACGCCAGGATTGATTAACGCTGATAAACACCGGATCGCCGATCAAGTCACTTGTCATATGACCGGACGATATTGTCTTCGAACAATCGCCCGCAACGTCGTCACAAAGATCCCATCCGACGATCTTGAATACTAGGCCATTCATATCCGTCTTGCCCGCAACCAACTGAGACGACAACTCGCCCGGCAGCAGCGACGGGAAGATTGCAAGGGCCGACGCGGCGGCAACAAATGGCCCACAAACCAGGATGAATGTTCTACGGTCGGTCATCATGTTGTTTCTCCATCTGACCGTCGGTTTGCATCACCGCTGCCAATGGCGACAGTCCAAAGGCCCAGGTTCCGCCCCACCGTTTCTGGGCAGCAATCAGAAGTTCGGCTGCAGCGTGCATTTCAGCAGCTCCGGCTGCAGCCTCATAGGCCTGCTCGTAAGCGCGAAGTGTTGGACGGTTCGCGAGGTTGACTTTCGCCAATTCAAAGGCCCTTCGCGAATCGTTGCCACTGCCGGAGTAGAACTCTGCTCCATGATCCGCAAACGCCAGCAAGTATTTATCTAAAAGAGTCTCGAAGCCGGATCGCGCGGCCTGCATCCGTGCTTCCGCTTCCGCAGGTCTGTCCATGGCTTCGAGCACATCGGCGAGACGCCAATTTACTTCGGGATCGCCATTCGAAACTGCTGGAGCTAACAGGGCTTCCGCGTCCGCGACATTTCCGAAGTGCTGATAAATCTCCGACAAGTGCACGCGCGCTTTCACGTAGCACGGCAAATATTCGATGGCTTTTTGATACCAATGCGCGGCTCGCTCGGATTGCGTTTCGGGTACGAGTTCCCCCCACAGCACGCCTAGCTGAAAGCAAACCCATGCCACGGCAAACGGTGAAACTTCTTGATACCCACTCAACGCCAGCCGATACACGCGGTCAGCCTCGTCGAATTCACGCAGATCAGCCAGCAATCCGCCCAGCGGCACCAGGTCTTCCAAACGCCCGGACTCTGCCGCCATGCTCCGCCGGGCTTCCAACACGGAGTCTAGTTTCGTGCCGCAGGCTTGATCGATGCTTAGCGTGAGTCTACGGATATCCGCTGGCGGCGCTCCGTGGGCCTCGGCTTGAGCGAGATAGGTCCTCGCCTCTGCGAAACGGTGCGCCATCGAAGCGACCTGTGCGTGAATGAGCGCCGTTCGCATTGCGTCAGCACCCACGCGATCGAGTTGACACACGAGCGCGTCTAGCCGTTCGAGCGCACTCAGGTCGCCGACATACTGTGCCGTAAATTGTTCTTGTTCAACGATGTACTCAGCAATTCCGGGCCGTTGCGGATCCTGCCAGAACCGGCTCCAGGATTGCCTTCGCGCGCTCTCAAGATTGTTCACCGCGATGTCGCCGGAGGTAACCACCGGACAATCCAGATTCAGAGTCGGCGCTGCGATCATTGCGAGGCACCAAATCGTGTTTTGAGGGTCGCTAGGCCGGTTTTCAGAAGCGTCGTGACGATAGTCTTCACTATAAAGTCGGGCTGGCCATCGGCCCAATATTGCACTCGCCACTCAACCGAGCTTCCGGTGCCTTTCGGCCTAACGTCTAGCCATCCCGTGTAATTCGCGGCTGGAACACCGCTCATCATCGTGTAGCGATAAGTTTTGTGCGACTCGTCGATCTCGTCCAGACGTTCGATAATCTGCTTACCGTCGATCGTTTCAATCGTACGCAATTGGCCGATACCTGAGCCGGTGACCCGAATCTTGGCGATCAACGGATGCCACGTGCCGCCGAAGGCGCCGATGAGAGCCCAGACTTTATCCGCAGAAGCGGACACCTCGACGCTCTCGAGCACAGTCTGCAGCTGCGTGTTCGGTGAAGCCAGATAAGGAAATTCCTTGGTTCCGGGCTTGGTCGCACCCGTTGCCCCGCCTTGGAGGTATTCTCGGTCGTGATTTATCAGCCAGGTAAGCAAGATGTCGATGTCATGCGCGTCGAGGGTACGGCCACCGCCGGTCTGATAGGCACGACCGTCGAGCGTGCTTTTCTCAATCTCCAAATGGCTACTGTCCGTAATGGGTTTCGACACGTCGAACAACAAGAAATCGTCGAGAAAGACCTCGGCGCTGGCCGCCAGCGCCGCAGGCGCCCAATCCGCCTTGCCGTCACTCATATCCCAGGCGGTCAGGCTGTCGATGAGGCGCCTGCGAAATAAGGGCTTGAGTTCTTCGGCAATCGCAAACGGAGTCTGCTGATTCCACAGGTCCCGCAAGTCGTCCGACCCTGGCAAATTAACATTGTTGAAACGCAGGTTGGTTTGTTCCGGCTTGCCGACCCAATCGAAACGCGGAGGATCACGTCCAACAAAACCACCGGGCTTGGGCAGCGGGGTTGTCTCGGCAATGGCTCCGAACAGCGAGCCTTTGCTGGGGTCGAGCACGCGGCGAGTATCGAATTCGATGACGATGGAAAGCACGTTGTCGTGCTGCAGAAGATTAGCGAATTTCCTTAGCGGCGGTCCCATCGCCCAGGCAAGCAGGAAGGGATCGGAGCGCAGACCCGCAAATACGCGGAACACGCCGTCCGAGGTCGACGCCCCTTTTTCATCATTGACCACGATACGCAGCACCTGGCCATCAGGAAGGGTACACGTGCCGCGCTGGATGGGCTTTCCGTCAGGCCCCGGCTCAAGGGTGTCAAATCGGCAACTGAAACGATATTCCTCCTCGCCCGACTTGAACTTCGAAGCATTGCCAAGTCCTGCTACGGTCACCCGGCGAACCACGAGCGAGTGATACACCACGTTGGAGAACATCGCGCTGGCACCCGCCGAGGGAAAGACGTCCGCGACAAGCACCGTATGGCTGGCATTTTCCGGACTGGTGAACGCGAACAGATCGCTGAGATCGATCGATGGATCACCAATCTGCCGCGGCCCATCAATATGGTCTGACATCGCTTCGCTCCACTGTTTGCCGAATCCAATTTCGTGAAATGCTGCTTCTCACTACTGCGACCACGCCCCGTGCCCCGTGCGCGCGTTCGGTGGGCCACCGAACGGAGTGACTCGGCCTGCTTCCTCAGGAATGGATTTCAGATACTCCACGATCGCCCAGCGCTGGTCCTCTGTTAGCAGCGGGCCGATGACGCCATTCCCGCGAGGGCCATCCTCGAAGGAGTGACCGGCGTTTGAATTTCCGAGCAATGAGGTGTCCATAAGGAACTTGCCGGACTGCCCGGTTGTGTCCAACCCGACTTTGACCGGATCGAACTCGCGCCCGAGGTAGAATTTCTGGGTGCGCTGCTTGGCCGGGATCAGCATCTCGTAAAGATTGGGCACCGATCCGTTATGCAGGAATGGCGGCGTAGCCCACACTCCGTCGCGCGGCGCAGCCTTGTACACATCCACCGGCGCAGGCGGCGACGGTAATTCCCGAAAACCATGCAGATCGGCAGTTTCCGCTTCGGTCAATTTGACTTGTTTCAGCGCCTTACCAATAACGTGCGACCCGATAGTGGATTTGAAAACGCTCGAGGGTACGATGGCTTCGCCCGTATACGGCTGTGGCAGATAGGGGCTTAGCTGACCGGTGATCATAAACTCCCTCACAGAAAAATCCTGCTGCATGTCGGTACCGACGTATTTCTTTGGCACAAGTCCAACTTCGATGAAACGCTTGCCGTACTTGTTCGGCTCCGTCCAGGTGTAGGGATAGGAATTGTGGCAGCCCGCACAGTGAGTGATGAACAGTGCCTTCCCCTTGAGTGCCTTCTCGCGGTCAATCTTTCCAAACACGTCCTCCGGCCACTTGGGAGGTGCCAAGCGCCACATCGTATCCTCAACCTTTTGGAGATTAAGAATGGCAGCGTTCGAATCAAAGAGGCCTTCTTCCGGCGTCTTGGATTGCAGGTCCATGGGAAGGTACACGCCCAGGGTCTCGCCCAGGTTTCGTGCGATCGGATCCTGTATGCTTGCGCCCCACTGCGTCCACGACCCTTGTGCGGAATTCCAGATAAAGGGGATTTTGGTCGGCGCCGTGGGAGTAGATGTGTTTTCGGGAATGTTGGGTGCAATGGCCATCATCCGATTGGCGATCATCGTGAGGCAGTCTGCGCGTCCAGGCCCCCAAGGAAATGGGCTAGCGGCGACGCGGGTGCGATAGTTATGCGCCCGCGCGGCATCAATCACAAGCCACTTGCGCAGTTCGCTCTGGGCGTCGGCACTTGACGCTCCGATTCGCACCGCCATGCGATCGAACTTCGCCGAATCAGTCAAGGTTGCCTGAAATGCATCATCAAGGGCTTCTATGTATCCAAAGAGATCGAACGCGATGGTATGACCACCGTCGATGCGAATCTTCTTCGCCTTGTAACTCAGCTCTGCGGTATGGCAGGCCGCGCAGTTCGGGCCGACCGTCACGCCCTTCCATCGACCTTCCGTAACTACATTCTTTGCGAAACCGACTGGCAAGCCGTCCGGGTTGGTTCGCGGATTCGCGGCTTGGGGAATCAGGCCAAAGCGCTCACTGTTCGCATCCGAACGGAAGAGCTCCTGGCTCCCTGCAACCTCCAGATTGAGGAAGATGTCATACGATGCGATGGATGAGCCTTGCGAGATCTGATAGAACATTTCCCGGTCCGCCGAAGACCATCCTTGATCCAGATAGATCACCGCGTCGCCAGGAGTCTGGGCTGCCACGCGTTCGAGCGGGATGAGCCAAAGCGCGCAGGCACAGAAAAACGACAGGGCCAAGGAAGCGGCCATCCAAAGAACCCTCTTGGCTTGTTGCATTAGAATCCTCCTAGAAGTCTTTGCTCTTCAGCTTGGCGTCCTTCATGACGCTGCCGGTATTCACGCTGGCAGCCTGAATCTTGATGTCCAAAAACCCCGTCGTAACGTCCGTATACGGAAATGTTAGCGTGGCATCCCATTTGTCGAAATTACCTTCTACGGCGACCGACGCCTTCACGAAGAACATGACTGAGCTTTCTTGTGGCGGCGCAATCACAAAAACAGGGGCCTGTGCTTGGCTTATTGACGGGAGCACCGATGGAGAACAGCTATTCGCATGGAATTCCTGCTTGAAGATGAAAACGCGATATCATCGGCTATCCTTTCACTTGCGGTTATCTGTTGCTATTGTCAAAAGTGCCAACATAGTGGGCGCTTAAGGCCACCGCACATGAATGCTTCGTGGTCGATAAGAGAGCGCCACCTACTTGAGATTCACTTGGCCGACTTGATCGGCATCCCGTACAGACTTATCACCGCAGCAGCAGCTGTCAGCTGCACTTCTTGTCTTTCATCCTTCAGGCCAAGTGTTACGTCCGGCAACACGGCACGATCACCGCGCCGCGCCAGCGCATCGAACGCCGCTGACCTCAGCAGCCACTCATTTTCTGCCGTTGCTGCAACCAATGCTTTTGCACTGCGCGGATCTGGGTCCTTCGCCAGGATTTTGATTGACGTCGCTTTTACCATCACTTCGTTCGCCTCACCTTGACGGACAGCCTCGTAGACCTTTAGACCAGCTCCACCAAACGGCACGAATCCCATTCCCTGCTCGAAGGCCATCTCTTCCATCTGTTTGGGATTCCGCAGAAGGCGTTTCATTTCTTCCTCTTGACCACCGACCAGCCCTTCGCCGGACTTGCGCTGCCCCGTGAGAACAGCGTAGTAGACTTCATAACCTTTTTCGTCCCCAAGTTCGATCAGGGCTTTGGCCACGGCCATGACAACCGCACCTTCGTTGTCGGATTTTCCTGCTGCGATCAACTGCGGGATTGCACTCTTGGATTTCATGGCGCCGAGCGATAGAGCAGCCGCTCCGCGGACACCCGGGTCGTCATCGTGTAAGCCCTTTTCTGCGATGCCCCCCGCTTTCGCGTCCTCCGGGATCAATTGCAGCACTCTCATGGTGGCGATTCGCTGCTTGCTGCTTTTGTCGGTGGCGCCAGCCTGGAGGATGTTCCAAGCCTGATCGAGTGGCGTTTGGGCAGATACGGGGAATGGGGCCAGGGTCAAGAATGCTCCAACACAAGCGGCTACCATCAGGTTCCATAATTTCCGTCTCTGATTGCTAAAAGCCAACATCTCTTCCTCCTCTTCGAGAACAAACTGTGCTAAAACAGGGCCGAATCAAGTTGGAAGCACTCATTCTTCCCTCCGCTGGGAAACAAACGCAAGTAGGGAGCGCCGGCCGAGAGGGTGGCCGATTTCTACGGCCGGTGGACCTGTCAAAAGTTACAGCTAGTGCGCTTAACCAATAAGAACTTTGGCGAAAGCGCCTGGTAAACGCGGTGGTCTCAATGGGTCGACGCAACAGTCAGCTCGAATCCACCTTGTATTGAAAACAGAAGCCAAAATCGCTCGCTAGATTAGATCAGCCGGAACGTTACTCTGGCTATTCCTTAAAGACCAACGGAGGCCCGCTGACTCGCTTCCCTTTGAGATCGACACTAACCTCGACTCTGTCCGCGATCTTTATGAAGGGAATCCCGCTGTTCATCCCGAACTCCTTACGGTCGAAGGCCATTGTCCCTTTAATCTCGCCTACACCTGTCCCCTTGCCGGAAACCGTAAACGTCAGCGTCTCGGGTTTACTCACGCCGCGGATGGTGAATACCCCTTGAACTTCAACGGCGTTGGGGCCAGTTTGCACAATTTTGTTTGAGTGAAAGGTGATTAGCGGATCCTGTTTTACGTCGAAGAAATCCTTGCTCTTCAGTTTCCCGTCCTTCATGCCGCTTCCGGTATTCACACTGTCGGCCTGAATCTTGATGTCCAAAACGCCTGTGGTGACATCCGTAGACGGATAGGTCAAAGTGGCGTCCCACTGGTCAAACTTACCTTCTAGGGCCACCGACGCCTTCACGCTGAAGTTAATCGCACTTTCTTCCTTAGTGAACGCGATAACAGGAACCTGTGCTCGGCTTACCGACGGGAACACAGCGGACGCTACGAGGCAGAGGACAACGAATCGCATGGAATCCCTCCCTAAGACATTAACCGGCGCAAACAACATGGCGCTCACTCATGCTTTCACCGGCGGTCACCGGTTGCTATTGTCAGAATTGACAGGTCATGTGGCGCACCGAACGCTATGGGACGATTCGCCCATGAGCAGAGCAAGGCTCATTGCCCCTCTCACCACTAACCGCGCGACGCGACCTAGATGGGCTCCGCCGGCGACACTTCAGGAAGCATTTGAGGCGCAAAGCGCTCGGTGAGAACCGGGCCGAGAATAGCGGTGGTAAGCATGAGCACGAGAACCACGTTCAGCATCTTGATATCGAGCAGCCGCTGCCCAGCGGAGTCGAAGGTATCGTAAGCGACCAGGGTACTCGCCAGGGTCGCAGCCACCTGCGGCAGCGTGAGTGCCCACATGGTTTTGCGCGCCGCAGGCGTGTACTGAAAGGCTCTGCCCGCAACCTCTGATGCGATCCCCTTTCCAACGAGCAGCGCGAGGATGATGGATATTACCAATCCGAAATTGCTTGTGATGCTGTCGAAGAAAGTGATCGGATTAATCAGGAATCCCGTCACCACGAAGAAAATTGGTATGAAAAGAGAATTTCCAAAGAATTCCAATTTCTCTTTGGCTGGCTTGTTCTGAACCGCGGCGTTGACCGCGAGTCCAGCAAGGAACGCGCCTACTATGCCTGGCAAGTTGATGGCCTCCGCGAGAACGCCCGCGAGCGCGAGGATCGCGAGCATGACGATGAAATATGCGTGCTCCTGGTCTTCCACCTTTTTTAAGAGCCAGGCGCCCAGACGGCTCACGCCGACCAGAATCAACGGGATGAAAATGGCAATCTCTAGGAGCTGGACACCGAGCGAGACCGGCGAAAAGCCAGTCTGGAAGGTAGAAACGCAGATCGCGAACACGACCATTGACAGCGTGTCGGAAATAACCGTCGCGCCCACGGTGATCGTCACAGGCTCGAGCCGCGTCTCGCCCAGTCGGGCCGTGATCGGCAATCCCAGGAGGGTATGCGACGCCAGCAGCGATCCGACAACAACCGCTGGAATCGCCCGGTATCCGAATACTACCGCCACTCCAATACCCAACAGCAGGGGCAGGATGGTGGTCAGAAGGCCGAACGCTATCGACCTGTTTTTTGCTTTGCGGAAGAGACCGAGATCAACCTCCAGACCGGCGAAGAACATCAGTAGCAATTTGCCTAGCTCTGCAAAGAAATCTGCGACGGGTCTCTGCTCTCCTATCAGATCGAGCCCGTGAGGTCCAAATACGACACCAGCAAGCAACAAGACGACCACAGAGGGAAGGCGCAACCGCCGAGAAAGCGGCGGAAGACCAACAATGACACCAAGTCCTATAGCGAATTTCGCGAGCGGCGGCAGAGCCAAAAGATGCTTGCGTATGAAATCAAGAACTTCCATGCAACAACCCACCCCACGCGCCGATAGTCAGACTAACTCTCCATTTCCGGTGGGCGGCCATCGCGAGCCGCCCGACGGTCTGAGGTCCGACTATTATAAAAGCTAGCACTCTTTCGCAAAACTGATCGCGGCCGACCCTCTGATAGTAAGTAGTTCGCATTTAAGAGGAGCTGCCGGCGAGATGACGCGAAGTGAAAAAGACTTTCACCAATTTGTCTTCGCCGAAGACCCTGCACAGCTCGGTAAATCCAAAGAACGGAATTAGAAGAACAGCCAAAAGTAATATTAGGGATAGAATTCCCATTAGGGTGCCGCCTCCAATTGAGGTCATACTCTCACTGAATGACTTGCCGTGATACCACCCAACGGCCCATTCCTCCAAGAGTTTGAAAAAACCTAGGATAATGGCGAACGCGGCGGACTTGAAAAGCGTCGGGTAGATTAGCGGCGCTCCTTTGAACTGATCCGCTAAGTGAAGTTCTTGGGCGACCAGCATTACTTTCGCGAGAGCCAGAGCGTTGAGCAGGGCAAGTCCATGCGCGGCAAAAGAGATATGATTCTCGGACAAAATAACCGATTTGTATAAAACAAGTAGTGCGAAGACCAACCAGAGATAGCACGCGATTACGAAGAACTCTTTCATTTCATGATAGGCCTTCTGCTTTAGGGTGAGATTGGAATCGCTCATGTTGTTATCTCCAAGCTGGCGATCTTCAGGACAGTGCGGATAACCCTATAGAGAAGCGGGGAGCGGGTTGGCAACGTTTCTAATAACGCTACGCCCTTACCGGGGACAGTAAGGCAAGACATCGTAAAGAGTAACTCGCAACGCGTCATCCTGCTCGCTCACGCTCTTGCTGTCCGTGTTGGCTGTGGCCTGGGCGTGCGCTGCAGGCACGAACAAACACCCGGCGCTTGTCAAAACGAGTAGTACCACTACTTTGTTTATCATCGAATCCTCCTTGATTTTAAGCTTGCCCCCTGATTGGAAAATTGGCACTGCCGATCGCTTCAGAGGCAAACGCCAAGCCAGAAGCCAGCTCTTGCAACCCGGGAACAGGCGGTTCTTTGCACCGTCGGCGGCCAAAAGGAAGCTCACAAGTGCTGGTAGCTGGCGTTCTGGGTGGCAATGTTCAGCTGTTTGCTCACGCCATTCATGATCACGTTGGTGACATGGTTGGTGCCATCGGGCAGGCGGCTGAACTCCACAGTCAAAGTCATGGCATCCTTTGGATCGTCCATGTACGAAGCGATCTGCAGGCTGAGCAATTGTTTCTGCGCCTTATCGAAGATCAAGGTCATGGAATCCTGTGGCTTCACATAATTGTGGAAGACCAGTTTAATTTCACTAGCGGGAAGGCCCCCACCAAGGAATGATGCTGACGTTTCCCAATGCATATGCCTGCTGGATCATCTCTTTGTCCGGCGGGACATATTGCTGTGCCAAAGATTTCATCTGCTCGGCGTACTCTTTGTACTCTTCCTTTTTCTTCTCGACGATGTGCTTTTTTAGCCTACCTCCGGAGGGTGGTTCCGGTGGGGGATCAAGAGAAGTCTTTTGCGGCTTGCCGTCGGGGCCCAGGCGCACCTGGAAGTGTTCCTGCTTCTTAAGTTCGCCCTTCAGGCTAATGTTGACTTGCTCGACCCAGGTGTATTGGGCGAGAAACTCTTTGTTTCTCGCCATGGACTCCTTGAGTTCCGCAACCCGTTCCTGGAACTTCGGACCTTGCGCCTTAGCGGGAGAATTGAATAGCCAGCACAAGAACAGGATTCGAAACACGTGCGACGCATTGATTTTCATGAGCGTTCTCCCAAATTTTTTTAAGCTCTGACCGCTACTAACTGGCCTTCGGCGGAAAATTCTTCAGCAGCTTCTGCATGGCCTTGTCGAGATTCTTCTGCTTCTTTCCCTGATTGGCGCTGGGGTCGAGGGTTTTGGATACGCGCCCGGTCCAGACAAGCTGTTTGCCGGAGGGGTCATACATATCGAGAACCAGCGTGCCGATGCTGATCGTGGATTGTTGTGCTGAAGCCATTCCGCCGCCCCAGCGAATGCCGCCTGTACTGTAAGCATTCCACTGTTTTTCCTGATCGATGGAGATCTGGTAACCGATCAGAAGGTCGGCTTTGTCACCATCCGTCTTGGTGAGGCCTTTGGCGGCCAATTGAGAATCGATGGACTGCTTAATCTGCGCATCGACAATCTGGTTGGGCTGCACCGCTCCCTCGATCGGGACCCATTTATAGCTGTGATATTTGCTGAAGTCTGCTCCAGGCATGGCGTTGGTGGTCACATCCTGAGCCGGCGTCATGACGCATGCCAACATCGTCAACCCAAGACCTATTCCGACCTTTCCCATGAATTTCGACTTTTTTTGCAACATTGCCTTTCTCCTTTTCTAAAATGCTCTTCGAAAAACCCAATTATTCTGGAAATTGAACTTCGTCGATTCTTCCGCTGCTACTCGATTGGCCGATCATCGCCCAGCCCCATTTGTTGACACACAACGGAAGCCCAGGTGGTTTGTTCCTGTGCTTACTTCGCCCATACCGCGTGTTCCCACCATGTAGCGGGAACAATACTGGTCGGTGCAGAGAAAAGATCCTCCGCGATGCACTTTTTTCTTCTCTGAGGGTTCCACTGGATCGAAGGAAGTCTCGGGTCCTTTCGGATTGCGCGCCACTCCTCCCGCAGCGGCCAGCTGGTTGTAGTAGTCAGGTCGATACCAGTCCGCGGTCCACTGCCAGACATTTCCAGCCATGTCGTACAGTCCGTATCCGTTGGGCGCGAACTGCGAGACCGGAGCCAATCCGACGAATCCATCACTGCCTGAGTCTTGGACGGGAAAATGGCCTTGATACGTGTTCGCCATCCACTTTCCGTTGGGTCGGAATTTCTCACCCCAAACGAAGGGCTTCCCGGCAAGTCCACCACGCGCGGCAAATTCCCATTCCGCTTCGGTGGGCAGCCGCTTGTGGGCCCATTTGGCATAGGCTTCGGCATCTCCGTACGCAATTTGGACCACGGGACAGGTTTCTTTTCCTTGAATGGAGCTCTTTGGTCCGGTTGGATGTCGCCAGTTCGCACCCGGTACGTAATTCCACCATTGAAAGTGATTATTCAGCGGAACAGGATGGTCGGGCGGGGAAAAGACCACGCCGCCCGCGACCAGATTTTCTGGCGGTGCCCCAGGAAAATCTTCGGCACGAGGTGTACGTTCGGCAATCGTGACATAGCCGGTGGCTCTGACGAACTCGCGGAACTGCGCGTTGGTTACGTCAGTCTTGTCCATGAAAAAACCGTCTACATAGACTCTGTGGATGGGCCGCGAATCTCTGGTGGCTTGCATCCCGACCATATCCATGTCCGGAGGATCCTGCGCGCCCATCGAAAATTCCCCACCGGGAATCCAAACCATGCCTCGCTGGGGCTCTCGCTGGAGGCGGTTGAAGTATTCGGGACGGTCGGACCAAACGCGCCGCCCGGACTCGCGGGGGAATTGGATCCTGCCTGTACTAAGGTATCCGAAGGGTGGAAAACGTACAAGGAAATCACAACGGCGATCAGCAGCAGGAGGGCGAGAGGACGACAGTTCGACGAAGTGCATTGGCGATTGTCGGTGTTCGGATCATAGCGTCATCTCTTACCAAGACTCTGGGTAACACCGACAAGGATGCGCCTACGGCGGCATAGTGAGAATTGTTAAAAGTAACAGTCGTGAGTGGTGGCTTATCGAGGTCTCGCAGGTCTCGCGTATCCTAGACCCGTTGCACTTTTGATCTTGCCCTTCCAGAGAAAAAGCGAGTCTTGTGCGCCGGCGGACCAGATGCTATGAGCTTTTCCGGGCATTTCAGTATCAGTCCCCGCCCGAACGGCTCAGCCTGTTTTGATCGCTCGCGCTTAACCACCCACGGAGTATCCCTAGGCCCTTCTATTTACCTTGAAGGGGAACCCGAGTTCCAAGGCCGGTTTCTCGATTTAGCGGTTCAAATACATGTATTTGGCCCTGTCAGTTTTAACAGCTTTCGCGACGGGCACAGGAAGATCACTATCCTCTGTACGGAGACGACAAGGAAGATCGCATCCTCTGTACGGAGAGGATCTGGTCCAAGACTTCTTGCAGAAGTGCCCGGTATCCTCCAAATTCTGCGGGAAAGCGAAGAGTATTTTCATCTAGTGGCAAATACCGCTCCTGTGCTGATCTGGATGTCGGGTACAGACAAGCTCTGTACGTTCTTCAATCAGGGTTGGTTTGACTTCACAGGACGGTCCCTGAGACAAGAGTTGGGTAACGGATGGGTCGCGGCGGTACATCCGGACGACAAGGATCGCTGTTTGGGAATCTACTCGTCGGCGTTTGACGCTCGGGTCGACTTTCAAATGGAATACCGTCTACGACGCTTTGACGGAGTTTACCGCTGGATCGTGGATTTTGGCGTTCCGCGGTTTGAATCCGACGGCTCTTTCCGTGGCTACGTTGGTTCGTGCATCGATATAACCGATCGAAAGGCGTCGGAAGAATCTGTCCACACTTTGACCGGCCGCCTGATCGCCGCCCAGGAAGAAGAACGTAATCGTATCGCGAGAGAGCTTCATGACGATTTCAGCCAGCGACTGGCGCTACTCAGCGTCGGACTCGGGCAGCTATGGAAAAGGCTATCGAAATCCGAATCAGACGAATGTGTCAGTGTCCGTAAAATACTGGATGGAACTGAGGAGATTTGCTCGGACCTTCATACACTCTCTCATCAACTCCATTCCAGCAAGCTCGAGCATGTAGGCCTGGTGTCTGCGCTCATCGGCCTCTGCAAAGAAATCAGTCATAAGTACAAGATTGGAATTCACTTTACCCAGTGCGAATGTCCTCCTGAAATTCCGAAGGACGTTGCCTTGTGTATGTTTCGAGTCGCGCAAGAGGCGCTCGGTAACGTAGTTAAGCATAGCGAAAGCCACGAGGCGCAAGTCGAACTCCGCGGAAACGCCAGTGGGATCATTCTCCGCGTTTTGGACCAGGGCAAGGGTTTTGATCCTCGGCTTCGCAACTCAATTGCGGGCATTGGATTGATTGGTATGAGCGAGAGGCTACGGTTTGTGGGAGGCAAGCTTTTGGTAAAGTCCGAACCCAATCTCGGTACAGAAATTCTCGCCGAGGTGCCACTGGCCGCCGAGAAAGAGTCACAGGCAAAGACGCAGGCTGCCGGGAGATAGAGTCTTGATACGACCACGTGTATTGCTGGCTGATGATCATCAGATGTTGCTCGACGCGCTGAAGGGTGTTTTGGAGCCGCGTTGCGAGGTTGTGGGCACAGCAAAGGATGGTCGTGCCCTCCTGGAGGCGGCAGTCCGCTTGCAACCTGAGATTATTGTCCTGGACATAGCGATGCCACAGCTCAACGGGCTGGACGCTGCCAGGCACCTGAAACAAACCATGCCCCGAGCAAAGCTTATTTTCATGACCATGAGCGAAGAACCTGACCTTGTGGGGGAAGCTTTTCGAGCGGGCGCTTCGGCATTTCTCCTGAAAAAGGCTGCGGCGTTCGAGTTGACGGAAGCGATTGAGAAAGTGCTCAAGGGCGGTAGTTATGTGACGCCCAGTGCCGCCGAAGGGCAGGCTAATATCTCCTTGCGGGAGCCCAAAACCCGTGACCATGTTGCCGACCCACATCTCGACAGCGGGAGGTCATTCAACTACTGGCGGAAGGGCGCTCCATGAAAGAAGTCGCCTCCATTCTGCAAATCACGAAACGGACCGTTGCCGCGCACAAGTATGCCGTTATGGATCTCTTACAGCTAAAGTCCAACGCCGAACTGATACAGTACGCCATCAGACGCAAGATCATCTCTATCTAGATTCATCGACTTTTCTACGCGCCACTGTAACTTCTGCCAATAGGAACCGCCACGAATCGCGAGCAGTCTGAACGTAGAGGTTCTGGCCGCACGTCGATTCATGCAAGTTCACAGCCGCAAATGACGTCCAGCCCGAACGTGCTTCTTATTTTGGTACTTGAAACTTAAAAGAGTTCCGAGGTGAGTTGTCATGACTGGCAGACGTGTTCTACTGGCGGACGATCTTACTGCCGTATTGAGCGCAGTAGCTACATTGTTGCAGGATTCGTTCGAAATCGTCGGCATGGCCTCCGATGGAAGAACCGCGCTGGACACTGCACTGGCCCTCCAACCTGATCTGGTCGTCCTGGACATCTCGATGCCAGACATGAGTGGAATTGAGGTTGCGAGAGAGCTCAAGAGGCGCGGCTGTCGTTCGCAGGATCGTTTTTCTTACCGTTCATGAAGACGAGGACATTCGGGCAACTTGTCTTGCCGCTGGGGGACTGGGCTATGTGCTGAAAGTACTCATGGAGACGGATTTGATTCCGGCCATGAATGAGGGGCTTGCGGGTCGTGAATTTGTCTCCCGGTTTTCGTCCCTACAAGACACACCAAATGGCAACTAGCATTCCAGCAAGACTGCTTCCATGAAGCTCGACTGTACCGGGGTGTTACTTTTGACAATTCCATTTGGTGGTTTTCAGGAGCAGCATCGGCCCGCACGTGAAGACTGCGTCGTGCGGCTTATCTGAGAACCGGAAAACACGTAAATGAAGATAGGGGAGGACGTTTATGAAGTGGTCTGAAAAACTTGGCCTAGGTTTGGCGATAGTGGCGACGTTCTTCGGTACAGTCGGCACGCCGTCCGCGAAGGCGGAGGAGAAGAAACCCAACATCGTCGTCATCATGGGCGACGACATCGGCATGTGGAACATCGGCGCTTACCACCGCGGCTTGATGGCTGGCAAGACGCCGCACCTCGACAAACTCGCCAAGGAAGGCATGCTGTTTACCGACTATTACGCCGAGGCCAGTTGCACGGCGGGTCGTGCGAACTTCATTACCGGCGAACTGCCGATTCGTACGGGCATGACCACGGTAGGCCAAGCAGGCGCCTAGACCGGCATTGCCCGCCGAAGCAGTGACCATTGCCACGGTCCTGAAATCGATGGGCTATGCGACGGGGCAGTTTGGCAAGAATCACCTGGGCGACAAGAATGAGTTTCTGCCCTGCGTTCACGGCTTCGACGAATTTTTGGCTATCTGTATCACCTCGATGCGATGGAAGACCCGGCGCATCCCAATTATCCGCAGAATCTCTTGAATGTGGTTGGCCCGCGCAACATGGTTCATTGCTGGGCGACCGACCACGGATGATCCGACCGACATGCCGCGTTGGGGCAAAATCGGCAAACAGAAGATCGAGGACGCCGGACCGCTCTATCCCAAGCGCATGGAGACCGTGGATGACGAGATTCGCGACCTCGTCGATCAATTTCATCGACAAGGCCAAGAGCGACGACAAGCCGTTCTTCGTGTGGCTCAACCCGACGCGCATGCACATCGTCACGCACCTCTCTCCGAAGTATGAAGCGCTGCGCAACTCCGAGAATGGCTGGTCGGAAGAAGAAGCCGGCATGGCGCAACTGGACGACGACATCGGCATCGTGATGGATAAGCTGAAAGACTATCGGCGAAGACGACAACACCATTGTCCTGTTCACCACCGACAATGGCACCGAAGTCTTTACCTGGCCCGATGGCGGACAGACGCCGTTCGCGCAGTCCAAGGGCACAGTCCTGGAAGGCGGCTTCCGCGTGCCTGCGATTCTTCGCTGGCCCGGTCATGTGCCGGCAGACTCGGTGCAGAACGGCATCTTCTCCGGCATGGACTGGCTTCCCACGTTCGTCGCCGCTGCCGGCAATCCGAACATCACCGAAGAGTTGCTGAAAGGCAAAACGATAGGTGACCGGACCTACAAGAACCATTTGGATGGCTATAACCAGATGGCCGCCATCACCGGCAAAGGCCCGTCCGCGCGTCACGAAATCTTCTACCTCGGCGAAAGCACGGTCGGCGCGGTGCGCATTGACGACTACAAGTATCGCTTCATCGACCAACCGCAAGGCTGGCTGGGCGAAAAGACCCATCCTGACGTGCCGTACATCACCAACCTGCGCCTCGATCCATTCGAGCGCACAGGCTGGCCCAGCAATGGGACGAAAGAAGGCGCGCAGCAGTACTTCGATTGGTTCAAGTACCAATTCTGGCGCTTCGTGTTCGTCCAGCAGGTAATGGGCAAGGCAATCCAAACCTTCCTCGAATACCCGCCGATGCAGCGCGGCGCGAGCTTCAACCTTGACGCAATCAAAGCCGAAATGGGCAAAAGGATGGCCGAGGCGGAGGCGGCGTCCAAAGGCCCCAGCAACTAATAGTGACAACCTATGTGAGGGCGGTTCGGAAGGCCGCCCCCCGAAATTGCCAGTTCATGGGTTTCAGGTTTTAACCCTGTGACGGGCTCATCGCGCCGCCCCAATGCGAGCTGGCAGTATTTGTATTTTTTGGACAGGACAAGATCGCTGGTTGAGGCAGCAGAATAAAAGTCGATGGGAGTTCTACATGAAACCGTCTCGCAAATTGCATCTATACCTCTTCTTGCCTTCGGCTTTGAGTTTCCTGCTGTTAATTTCCGGAGTGACTGTCCAGGCTCAAGCCTCAACACCTAGTCCGCAGGCTACAGATCAGACTTCTCTCTCTGATGGCTTGCACGTCAGCATTACTCCGTATATCTGGTTTGCCGGCGTGAACGGCACCTCGGGAGTTCTTGGCCATGACGCAGGCGTGCATGCCAGCTTCGGCGACATTTTCAATTACCTCAATATCGGAGCCATGGGCGTGCTAGAAACGCGCTACAACCGTGTGCTCATGCCCGTTGACTTTATGTGGATGAAGCTCTCCGACGATAAAGGAGTGCCGCTGAATGACCTGGGTGTGCAATCGATTAAGGCAAAGATGACGGAGACGATGTTAGCCCCAAAAATCGGGTATCGCTTAGCGGATGGCAAGAGAGTGAAAGTAGATGCCTTGTTTGGGATCCGTTACTGGCACCTTACCACCGACCTCAGCTTGCAACCAACTCAAGTCTTCGGTGGTTTTTCCCGATCAACGAATTGGGTCGACGCCATTGGGGGTGGAAGAATTCAATTGTTTCTCAGTCCGAAAGCGTTCGTAGCAGTTGTAGGCGATGCAGGCGGAGGATCTGCCCGTTCGATTACGAGGTCGGGGGATATCTCGGATACAAGGTCAGCCGCAAATGCGTTGTGCTGGCCGGGTATCGGTATCTAAGCGTGAACTATAGACCGAATGGAAACGCCCAATTTGTCTACGACGTGGATATGCCGGGCTTAGTGATCGGTGCGACGATCAACCTCAAGTGATCTGGCGTTGCCCGACTGCGCAGTGATTCGACGCTGGCGTCGGGTTTTCGTCGAGAATGTTTCTGTCTTTGATTGGAAGTGGTGAATGTTGGGTTTACGCGCGAGACTGGCGATCGTCATAGCCACAGCCTTTGGCTTTACTGCGTGCGTCGGCTGGAGCGCGCCAGAAGACCCGTACGCAGAGCATACGCAGGCCGCGGCAGTTCCTAACAAAAAGGCGGAGCAAACAAACGGTGCGCTGGAGTTGCCAACCACATTCGATCGTCACCTTGGCGATCTGGGTACCATGGCAAAAAGGCATAGGATTCGCGCGCTGGTAGTGCCCAGCCGTTCTGGATTTTTCTATGACAATGGCCATCCGCAGGGAATCTTCTACGAAGCGCTGGAGGAGTTTCAGCGCTACGCGAACCTGAAGCTTAAGACCGGCAGCGTGAAGATGACGGTTACGTACATTCCGGTCAGGCCTGAGCAGTTGGAACGCGCCCTCATGGAAGGCGTAGGTGATGTTGTCGCCTACGGAGTGATTGTAACTCCAGAGCGCGAGAAGCGCGTGCTGTTCACCACTCCGATTGATAAAGACGTGAAACAGGTAGTTGTAACGGGGCCCAAGGCGCCACCCATGGGCACTCTTGAAGATCTGAGTGGGAAAGAGGTGTACGTCAATCCGCTGACGGTGTACTCCGAAAATCTACAGGCTCTGAGCGCATTCCTGCAAAAGGCAGGGAAACCACCGATCCTGGTGAAGAGTGCGGATCCGAACCTAACGGATGAGGATTTGCTGGAGATGGTGAACGCCGGCTTGATTCCTGCCACCGTGACCCTGAACGTTCGTGCCCAATTCTGGTCGAAGGTGCTTCCCGGTTTGACCCTGCATCCGGACATGGTCCTGAAAGAAGATGGGGAACTGGCTTTTGCATTACGCAAGGACAGTCCGAAGCTACAGGCACTGTTGAATGAATTCATTAAAGGCCACCAGATGGGCACGGTTTTCGGCAATACCCTCGTCACGCGCTACTTACAAAAAACCAAATGGGTGCAAGATTCCACGTCGACCGAGGAAATGAAAAAGTTTCAAGCGTATGTCCGCTATTTCCAAAAATACGCGGGTGAATACGATTTTGACTATCTGATGCTGGTCGCACAGGGCTATCAAGAGTCTCTCCTGGACCAAAATCGCAAGAATCCGAGCGGGGCGGTGGGAATTATGCAGGTGATTCCCAAATACGCGGCGGCCCCTCCGATCAGCATCTCAGATGTACACACCGCCGAGGGCAACATCCAGGCTGGCGCCAAAATGCTGCGCAACATCGCGGACACCTATTTCAAGGACGATAAGCTTGACGCTCTGAACAAAACCCTGATGGTCTTCGCCTCGTACAACGCTGGCCCAACCAGGATTGCACGCCTGAGGAAGACGGCAGCGAGCCAAGGACTGAATCCCAATCTATGGTTCGGAAATGTCGAACTCGTTGTGGCCAAAGGCGTCGGACAAGAAACCGTCCAGTACGTCAGCAATATCTATAAGTATTACGTGGCCTACAAGCTCACACTCGAAGAAGCTGGGACAAGCAAATGATGGAAAGACAGAACGCTTCGGCTATGCACGGAAAGGAGTCACCCCATCCGCTACACAAAATTTGGCTCGCATCTCTTGGATTTACTCTCACGGCGCCCTCATTGACATGCGTAGTACGCGGGCTGACCGCGTCAGGTCGTGAAACCCTCCGGGAAGCTCATCATTTACCAACCACAGGTGGACGACTGGAAAGATTCCGGCGACCTCAAGTGGAGCGCGGTATCGACTATCGAAGGCACTACCGAGGGGCATCTCCACTTGCCAAGTATGTGCCCGCCAACACTTCGCTGCTTAGAGGATCTGCGATGAAAGCTAAATTCGTCGTTTTGTGTTTGAGCCTTTTCCTTGCCACAGCGCTATTTGCACGCGAAAAGAATGACGTCATCGTCATGAAAAACGGAGACCGTATTACTTGCGAGATCAAAGGCCTCACTGCGGACACCCTTTACATCAGCGTCGACTACATCCTGAGCACCTCCTCTGTGGACTGGTCGAAGGTCGATCGCGTCGAGAGCAAACAACTGTTCATTGTTAAGACGCAAAATGGACTGGTTTATTCCGGGTCGCTGTCCACGCCCGCGACGCCTGGGGGACGCCCGATCATGATTCAAGTCCGGAATCCTCTTCCGACGAAAAGGTGCTGCTCGACAAGGTTCAGGTCGTCCAGATGGATGAGACTTCCACCAACTTCTGGCAACGCCTCAATGGCAATGTCGGTCTGGGCGTGATCTACAGTAAAGGCAATCAGTCGACGCAATACAATTTGAGCTCTGCGGTCAACTACTCTCGCGAACGGTGGGGAACCAACGCCACGTATGATTCAACCTTAGCCTCAAGCACAGGAACCTCACCCGCTACACGCAACGAGATCAACCTGGGCCTGCAACGCCTGCTGCGTTTCAACAATTGGTACTATTCGGGTCTTGCGGATTTCCTGCAAAGTTCGGAACAGGGCATTCAACTGCAGACCGGCATTGGAGGTGCCATCGGCCGATACCTGCGGAACAACAACCGTGCGGTGATCTCTGTTTTTGGCGGATTGGTCTGGCAGCGCATAAACTATGAACAGAAGATTGTACCCTCCACTACCCAGGATGTCGCTTCCGGCCTAATCGGCGCCGAAATCAAACTCTTTAATTTCAACAAGACCAGCCTTTCAATCAGTTCCAATCTCCTGCCCGCTCTTTCCGAACCCGGTCGCGTCCATTTCAACCTCAACACATCGTATTACGTCAAATTGCGGGGCAATCTTAACTGGAACTTTTCGCTCTACGGTAACTGGGACAATCGTCCCCCGCCTGGCTTCTCTGGCAGCGACTACGGCACCAGCTCCGGCCTCAGCTGGACGTTTGGGAGCCGTTAATGGCCGCAAATGTTTTTGCGTATTCAGGGAAGAACGAGGCTCCGTACCCAGATGCAAATCTCCAAGTCGATCCGGATATTGCTTCCGACTGTCACTTTTGACACTAGAATATCTTCCGAACAAGGACTAGCGTTGCGATTAGTAGACGACCTGGAGTGATCCCGGGCCCAACGCGTTCCCCGTACCGTGGGATAGCTAAGAAAGCACCGAGGCGGATCTCCGGACAGGAGCAAACATGCGCCAAGCTCAGGAAGCCGCCAGACTCGAGGAAGCCCGCACAGCCAAAACTCCCTGGAGAAAATGGGGCCCCTATCTTAGTGAACGTCAATGGGGTACGGTTCGCGAGGACTACAGTCAGGATGGAAATGCCTGGGACTACTTCAGCCATGACCAGGCCCGATCCCGCGCGTATCACTGGGGCGAAGACGGTATCGCCGGTATCAGCGATGACAAACAGCTGCTCTGCTTCAGCGTGGGTCTGTGGAACGGCAAGGATCCAATACTCAAAGAGCGATTGTTTGGGTTGACCAACAGCGAAAGCAACCACGGCGAGGACGTTAAAGAGTACTACTTCTACCTCGATAGCACGCCGACCCATTCCTACATGAAGTACCTGTACAAGTATCCGCAAGCCGCCTTCCCCTATTATGATCTGGTCGCCACGAGCAAGCGGCGCAGCCGTAACGAGCTGGAATACGAACTCTTAGACACGGGCATCTTCGAGGGCGACCGCTACTTCGACGTGTTTGTGGAGTACGCCAAGCAGGCCGCGGAAGACATCCTGATCCAAATCAGTGTGTGCAATCGAGGGCCTGAGCCCGCCAAGCTCCACGTCTTGCCCACCCTATGGTTCCGCAACACGTGGACGTGGTGGCCTGGGACCCCGAAACCGCTCTTGACCGTCGTCGCTGACGGAAAAGGCTACCATGCCGTTACCGCGTCCCATGCCCGACTGGGTGAGCGCTATTTGTACTGCGCAGGAGATGCTTCGTTCCTCTTTACCGAGAATGAGACAAACAATGAGCGGATCTTCGGTACGTCCAATGCCAGTCCTTTTGTAAAGGACGCGATTAACGATTACGTTGTCCTCGGTAGGCACAATTCCGTCAACCCCGAGAACAAGGGCACAAAATCTGCGGCCCACTATCAACTCGATGTGGGACCTGGTGAGACCGCCGCGATTCGCCTGCGGCTTAGCACCACGCCGCCCAATGTCATCGGTGACCCCTTCATCACGTTCGCTGAAACCGTGCAAACTCGTCAGCGCGAGGCGGATGAGTTCTATCGAGGCGTTACGCCCGAACGTATCAGCGAAGATGAGGCCCGCGTCATGCGACAGGCGCTGGCTGGCATGCTCTGGACCAAGCAATATTTCGGTTTCGACCTGGACAAATGGCTTACTGAACACGCTGTGGATCCGATGCGTCCCGGCGGCAACCAAATTCGGAATAGCGAATGGTCTCACATGGTCAACGACCACATTATCTCGATGCCGGACAAATGGGAGTATCCTTGGTATGCGGCGTGGGACCTGGCATTCCACACCATCGCGCTATCCATTGTCGATGTGGAATTCGCAAAAGAGCAGCTTGACTTGATGCTGCAAGAGTTCTTTCTGCATCCGACCGGCCAGATCCCGGCTTACGAATGGAATTTCAGCGATGTCAATCCGCCCGTGCACGCGTGGGCTACGCTCTTTCTGTACCGGACGGAGCAGGCGCTGAAGGGGCAAGGCGACCTCGAGTTTCTCAAACGGTCATTTGCGAAGCTGACGTTGAACTTCAGCTGGTGGGTGAACCGCAAAGACCGGTTTGGCAAGAACCTCTTTGAAGGTGGTTTCCTTGGCCTGGATAATATCGGCGTCTTTGACCGAAGCGCGCCCCTGCCCACTGGTGGCCATCTCGAACAGGCAGACGGAACTGCGTGGGTGGCATTGTTTTGCCAGAACATGCTCGAGATTGCCGTCGAGCTCGCATCCCATGACTCTTCTTTGAAGACATGGCCATCAAGTTTGGTGATCATTTTCTGTGGATTGCCCGCGCAATGAATCAGACCGGGCCTGACGGCATGTGGGACGAGGAAGATGGGTTCTACTACGATGTGCTTCGACTTCCCGACGGCAGTGCCAGCCGGCTCAAGGTCCGCTCGATGGTGGGCCTGTTACCTCTTTGCGCCACTAGCGTCATCGAACCGTGGCAGCGCGAAGTGGTACCAAAAGTAATGGAAGTCCTGAGGGAGCGCTTGCAACGTAGGCCCGAACTGCTTGAAAGCGTTCATCCTACCGGCGCAGCCCATCTTGGCTATGGCGGTCGCGGCGTCGTTGCGTTGGTGAACCCGCAAGATTGCGGCGTATCCTTTCGGTCTGCTCGATGAGAATGAATTTCTGAGTCCCTATGGCCTTCGATCCATGTCCCGTTATCATTTGGATCATCCCTATGTCTTCAATGTGGAAGGCCAGGAATATCTAGTGAATTATCTTCCTGCGGAGTCCGACTCGGGGATGTTCGGAGGAAATTCCAATTGGCGGGGCCCTATCTGGATGCCAGTGAACGCATTGCTGATCCGAGGTTTGCTTTCCTTTACCTATACTACGGCGACGACTTCAAAATTGAGTGTCCGACGGGCTCGGAAAATCAAATGAATCTGTTCGAGGTAGCCCGGGACATCGTAATCGGTTGACGCGGATTTTCCTGCGCGATAAGTTAGGCCGGCGGCCGGTTTATGGAGGTACCGAGAATTCCAGACCGATCCTCAGTGGAGGGATTACCTTTTATTCCACGAATACTTCCATGGCGACAACGGCGCGGGTCTTGGGGCTAGCCACCAGACCGGTTGGACGGGTCTCGTTGCGAAGTTAATCGAACTGTTCGGTCGCCTTGATGCAAACCAATATCTGCAGTTGGGGAAGAGAGAGGCATTTGCAAAGAAAGCCGCAACTGCGTGACAAGCGTGTCGATCGAGGTTGGCCATCACAGACTATGAGATGAATTTCAGATCGAAGCCGATGGCGGAGTGTTTCGCCTTGCAAGGTGCTTCCGCTGGCGGATCGTTACCCTATGAAAGCGAAAAGGCAATGGACACAATCGGTTCGAGTTTCCGAGCCGTTGATGGTCACCACTGGGATTGTCCTGATGAACGGATGGACCCACTAACGCATTCGTCACGCACGGATGTGCAGTCGTCCTTCTGTTGGACTTGCGTCCTCAACATATCGCGTATCTCGTCGTTACGCCCGGCAGCTGACTGCGCGCCTAGACTTGTGGCAACGCCCGTTTCCTGCGATTTCGGTTTGACCATTGTCATCAAACTCGGTTTCATCAATTGCCTAGCGAACCGAGGTGAACATCTGGAAGGAGGCGACTGATGCATGCCGCCGTGCTGCATGCTCTCGGCAAACCGCCGCGCTTTGAGGAATTTCCCGATCCAGTCTTCCCGGGGCCATCGGGCGATGTCGGTGATTCAAATCACGCGACTCGATTGCTGCGACCATCCTCACCGTTCTCTCGGTCGACCGGAGCAACTACCCGATTCGATCAATTGAGTGAGTCGTCTTTGTAGTATTTCGCCCCTGTGACGGTAATCGATACGTTCAAGCCCTTCTCCGTCAGCTGGTACATCCAGATGTCATTGTCGACGGATACCGCTCCTGCCATTGCGCCACCGCTATCAGCCGTCTTCGCTCCCGCCGTCGCCTGGCCGCCAAACTCCCAGCCCGAGTTGATGAACGAATCCATAGCGCTTTTGGTCTCGAACACGAACACATTCCGGAACTTCGATATTCCGAAGCCGAGTCCGGCCTGCAGTTCGATCATCTTGATGTAGGTCTTCTGCTTGGTGCGATTGTTCACGACGACGCCCTGCCCGTTACCGGAACCTCCAAAGAGAATCTTGAAGCCCATGTCGCTGAACACCGCGTAGCCGGCCGCCTTTTCGATCGCCGCTTTCGCCAACGGTTGCGCCCGATAGAGCTGCTCCAGAGTCTGTTGCGCCATCTTCTGGATGTCTTCTTGCTTCTCCGCCTTGCTCTCAGCGCGCACGTTCGTCGCGAACATGCACACGAGCGCCACCACGACGGCCATCATGATTCCGGACAAAGTTTTCTGCATAGTTGTCTCCAGTATTCGACCACCCAAGATAATATTGCCCATACCTCTTGTCCCGTCACTCTTGGTCACTTGGCGGGTAGTGGCTGATTGCCTAAAAGGAAAATTCTGCCCCGACGAGCGCGCCTTTTTGCGACAACTGCAGTCCGAGCCGGTCGCTCGCGACATTGACAGTCAGGTGCGATGCGAGGTTATAGCCTCCGTTGATGCTTATGTGCTTGGTCAAGGTCACGCCAACCAGGCCCACCGAAGACACAAAGCTTCCGTAGCCAAAAAAGTACATTCCGAGCACATTCGCCTGCACATATACACGCGGCGAATTTGTCAGCTACAACCGGAATTCCGGGCCCGCGACTGGAATCGGCGCAAGAACCGAACCACTCGCAGCAGTTTCACCAACGACACTTCCCCCGCCGCTGACTTGTCCCGCGGCGCTTATTTTCGCTGTGATTTTGAAAACATTGATTTGTGCAGCAAGCCCGAGATGTCCGCGTCGGCGCCGGATGATGTCGTATTGGTAGCCAGGGGCGACACCATATGCGTGCAGCTGACTTTTTACTGTGCCACCGACATCGAACGTCTGGCCTTGAAAAGTGATTGTCCGGTTCAGTGTTGTTTCCTTGTCCGTGAAAAACGGGCTGACCACGATGTACAGGTGATTCTTGTGCGTGAACTTCCAGTCCGCCTTCCCGTAGAATGTGGAGTAAGTGTTAAAGTGCAAATCCGATTGGAAATCGACTGGCACCCGATCGGCATGCCCCTGCACATTCCCTGTCGGCTGGGAGTAAAACCAGTAGGTGCTGAACTTGATCTTGTACTGGTCGAACTCTTCGGATTGTTGCCCCATTAAGCAGGGAGCCATCGCCAACGCCAGCGCACAGGCCAGCGTAAGGAAGGTGAGGAGTTTTGGTGCTGTGGCCCCGTTCAGTGTGGGGATTTTCACGGTTTGCTCCTTCTCGCCACATTTTCCGAGGAAACTATTTCTTCTTGGTGGGTACTTCACACAGGCTGGCTATTCCTTAAAGACCAGCGGCGGCCCGCTAACGCGCTTACCCTTGAGGTCCACACTTACTTCGACGCGGTCCGCAATCTTGATGAACGGGATGCCACTGTTCATTCCGAACTCCTTACGGTCGAACGCCATTGTCCCTGAAACGCTGCCCTCACCCGTTCCCTTGCCAGTAATTGTAAACGTCAGGGTCTCGGGCTTAGAGACACCACGAATGGGACAATCGAGCTGCCACGGCCCCCAGATGGACGTTCTCCTATACAGGCTAACTCTGTTGCTCAGCCTGGGACAATTGTCAAAAGTAACAGGTAGGGCGTTCGGCCAAAAGGATTGAGCAGCCAACTTCCGGAAGTTCCCTTAACCCTTTTTTCGAGCATTGGCCAACGTTAGCGCAAACGACTTTCAGCTGGTGATGATCTGATTAAGCCTAATGCTCGTTAGCTTAGCCCGATGACTGCGGCATCGTGCACTGAGCCTTCACGGCTGGATACTGTCAAAACTTACAATCAGTGACGATTGGCGTGGGTCCAGTACCCACAGGGTAGGGCCTCGCCGTTAAATGGGGTTCGCGAACCGTTCCACTCATCAAGCCAATACCGTTACTTTTGACAGTACCGCTCCTTTTCAAACTGCTCTAACATGCGCAACATTCGTCACTTTCCGGTTGTCCTTAGTCGCTCAGGAGAGAAAAACCCAATGCCACAGACGAAACAATCAAATCCCTGGTTTTACACGTGGGTCTCCACAGGCTTGCTCGTAACTGGACTGCTTATCTTTTCCGCGTTTCCGGCACTTTCGGCCAGGCATGACAAATACGAAACCATTGAAGCTACTGCCATGGGCACGAGCACTCAAATGGGCCAGATGGGAGGCATCTCCGTCGAGATCTACGACTTTTCCTCGCCCGAGGAGAGGCAGGTTCTGGTTGACTCCTTCAGATAAGGGACAGAACCAGGGTCTCGTCAACGCTCTCACCAAAATGCGCGCCGTTGGTCATATTTCGGTCACCGGCACGATCGGCTACGACCTGGCTTTCGTGCGCATGATTCCGACCCCGACGGGTCGTAAGATTCGCTTCGTCACCAGTCGCCAACTGAGGTTCGGAGAGGTCTGGGCAGACGCTCAATCGACGGCCTTCAACTTGACCGCCGGAGAGTTTGACCTCAACGATTCGGACAAGAGCAAGAGCACCGGAGTCCTGTATCCGGAATGCCAACTGGCAATCGATAAGCAAGGCCAACTGCAGATCCAACTCAACCAAAATGCGTGGAATCTGGTGGATGTGCTCGATTGGAAGGGCACGGCTGGAGTCAACTGACGCAGCAGGTGAGGAGTTTTCATCTTCGGAGGCAGAATTGGGTCTAGGAGGTAGCGGCATTTCAGAGTCATGCCGGTGAATAGCTTGACGGAGCAGAAAGTGAATTTGCGGGCGCGGAGTCACCAAATGAATAAGAAAGTTTCTCAGAAGATCTTGTCCGTTTTGGTCAGCATACTGTGCTCAGCCTCCTCGCAAGTATTGCTTGGATACCAGACTCCACCCCCCAATTCAGCACCTGATATGGGGAATCCCGCGGATCCCGCTCCGCAGGGCGCGAAAGCCCTCCAGGCACTAGTCGCGCCTATCGCACTCTATCCGGATTCGTTGGTGGCGCAGATTCTTACTGCCGCGACATTCCCGGATCAGGTTGCAGTAGCGGATTACTGGGTGAAGCAGAACAAGAGTCTGACCGGGAGCGCGCTGATGCAGGCCGTTGATAAACAATCCTGGGACCCCAGCGTGAAGGCCCTAACGGAGTTCCCCACTGTGCTCGATAACATGTCAAAGAATCTCACATGGACTTCATCGCTTGGAGAAGCTTACCACGATCAGCAGGCCGAGATAATGTCTGCGATTCAGACTTTACGCGCACAAGCGAAAGCAAAGGGCAACCTGCAATCGAGTACGCAAATTAAAGTGGTGCAACAGTCGCCTGACGTAATTGTGATCCAACCCGCCAACCCACAGATTGTATACGTTCCGCAGTACAATCCCACGATTATCTATGGCACGCCTTACGTGGTCCCCGGATACGTGGTCCCCGCATACACAACTGGCGACGTGGTGGCCGCGGGCCTCATTGGATTCGGGGCCGGGATTGCTGTGGGCGCGATGATGAGCGGAGGGTGTTGCGGCTGGGGTTACAGCAGTTGGAATTGCGGGTGGCACGGCACCGCAGTGGTGTATCACGGTGGCGGCGTACTACGGAAATTCCGCATGGCACGGTGGGTATTACAATGGCGGCTACCATAGCGGCTATGGCTACAGCAACTCCTACAATCACAACAATCTACAATAATTCTTACAACCACTCGAATTACAACAGCAATTACAAAAACAACGGCAACTCTTATAACAGAAACGTCAACGGAAATACCGTGAACGTCAACAAACAGAGCGCTCAGAACTTCCGCGACGATCATTCCTCGGGATCTACCTCCTGGGCGCAGCATGACAGTACCAGTGGCGGCACTCCGATGCTTTCGGCGGCTCAGGTGGGCGCTCTGGGGGCTCAGATGGGTGGTCCTCAAGGGCGGATAGTAGCCGCGGCTGGGGTAGCATGCGCTCCAGCGGGTTTAGTGGTGGTCGATTCGGCGGTGGTGGTTTTGGCAGAGGCGGTTTCCGACGGTAACACCGGCTCGCGCTATGTGGAAATGATCCGATGACAGACTTGGAGGAACGCTTATGGCGCGTGTGATGGGTTATCGGGGAAATCTGAGTGGACGATTCTATAAATTCGTTGCGTTTTTGGTGTTGGTCTGCGCACTCACGTCTTGCAAACAGCCGGAGGCGCCTAAACTCGTCCAGAAAACATTCGCGTCTCCCGAAGATGCAAGCACTGCGTTCTATCAAGCCGCCAAGGCTGGAGATCAAGCCAAGTTGATTGAGATCTTTGGTGAGAATTCCGGGAACGTTTTGCTCTCCGGGGATGCGGTAAAAGATAAGGATGCGTTGCTGGGGTTCGTCGGATCCTATGATGTGATGCATCGGTGGAGGGAGATCAAAGCGGGCGGAGAAATTCTTTATATAGGGACGGATAACTATGCGTTCCCCATTCCGCTAGGACAGAATCCCGCGGGCCAGTGGTACTTTGACACCGCAGCGGGCAAAGATGAGATTCTTGCGCGAAGGATCGGCAAGGATGAGTTGGCTGCTATTGCGGCGTGCGTTGCCATAGCTAATGCGCAGAATCAGTATTTCAGCCAGGTTCGCGAGGACAACAAGGCTAAACAGTACGCCCTGAAATTCATCAGCGATGATGGCAAGCAAAACGGATTGTACTGGCCAGCCGCAGCGGGCCAGCCACCAAGTCCTTTTGAAGATGTGCGTGACTTTGCGAAGGCGGCCGGCTACTCCAATGCAGGAGACAAACCGCAACCATTCAATGGTTACTACTACCGGTTCCTGACCAAACAAGGAGACAAGACGAAGGGCGGCGCGAAGGAGTACATCGTTGACGGAAAGATGACGGGCGGGTTTGCGGCAGTGGCGTATCCTGCGGATTACAGAGATTCCGGCATCATGACCTTCATCGTTGGCAAAGACGGCGTCGTCTACCAGAAAGACTTGGGCGATAAGACCGAGGCGGTTGCCCAAGCTATGACGGATTACAATCCGGGCGACGGGTGGAAACCAGCGATCTAGCTTTTCGGACATGTAAAGACCGAGCCTCCACAACGTTAGGGAATCTGGGCTTGTCCAGCCCGTTTGTTTAAAAATCAGCGCATGGAGGGAAAGTGAATATTTCAAGTCGGATTCGGTCCCGCACACGTGGCTCTTTAGCTTTTGCCGTTCTGGTAGTGGTTCTCTTCGTTCCCAATCTAAAGGCTCAACAATCAGACGAGTTCGATGACTATAAAATCAAGTTCAACACAGATTGGTTTTACTCCAACCCGACCGGAAGCATTAAAGCCCAAAGCGATACCGTTCCGGTAGATCTTCATGGAGACCTGAACTTCAGTTCCTATTCCACTTTCGCCGGTAAGGCGGACTGGAAATTCACTCACAAGAATCATTTCTACGTGGTGATTGTCCCGCTTTGGACCTCTAAGGACGCTACCCTCAGCCGCGACATAGTCTGGAATGGCAATCCCATTCACGCCGGCGCAGTCGTTCAGAGCTATCTCCATGCCTTTCAGGTCGCTCCCGGCTATCAATACGACATCATCCGCCGGAAACGCGGCCACCTTGGCCTTGCCGTGCAAATTGACCTCTTCAATAGCAACGCGAAAATCAGCGCCGCAGCGCAGGTCACCGGTGACGGTACGCACCAGGCGGCTGTCTCCGCCAGCAAATCGCTCCTGGCTCCCCTTCCTGTCGCTGGTCCGGAATTCCGCTTCTACTTGACAGACTCTCCACGCGTCTTCATCGAAGGGAACGTTTATGGAATGTATTTCTTCGGCTACGGCAACTTCGTCTCATCATCAGGCGACATCGGAGTAACCCTCACCAAACATCTAAACGCCACCGCCGGGTACGCATTGGGAACACGCCTGAATGTTAAAGGCACCTCCTCCCGCATCGGTCTAGATTTGACGCAGAAGGGTCCCCTCGTTGGCCTTCAATTTTCCTTTTAGCCCTAGCAAACAAGAGGAAGCGAACATGGCGCTCAAGGTTAGAAAAATCGGGAGAGGAGATTTGAAAATGAAAAAGATGGCGTATTTTGTAGTTTGCCTAATTCTCGGAGCTGCTATTTGTAGAGCCGATGATCTGGTGAGTTTCATCCACGGAACGATCACGAAAGTGGATCACACTACCAAAACCGTCGTGGTTAAGACCGCTGATGGGACTGAGCACACCGTCAAGGTCACGGACAGCGCGGTCGTTAAGGGGACCCAGGAGGGCTTTGACGGCCTGAAGGAAGGAACGGAAGTCGTGGCACGCACGACCAAGAAGGGCGCCGTAGAAAGCGCCGATGAAGTGGGCAAGGTCAGCAAGGACGGCCTAAAGGCTACGAAAGGAACAATCACAAAATTCGACAAAGACGCCAAAACAGCAACTGTGAAGGTTGCTGATGGTACGGAAAAGACATTCGAACTATCTGGCGAGGCCGTAGAGGATGCAGGCAAGGCCACCGGCAAAGGCGTTGCGAAAGGCGCGAAAGTGACTGTTTATTACACCGAAGAGGGCGGCAAGAAGACAGCACACTTTCTCGTGGAATAACAAGCGACGGCGAGAACGTGTGCGTCAATGATGCTGACTTGGAACGGGACTCCCCGACCAATTGTTAGAGGTAACAGGTAGTTGCGCTCGACTAACGATTTGGGCTAATCCAGGTTCGTGGTCGGTTGACCGCATACTCAGAAACGAGCCGGGCCGTTGGGTGGAGTTTGAAAGTTGATTGCCGGGTGACGACGATCCGGTTAGCGCGATATCGGCGTACGTGCGGCTGCAAAAGCATTGGGCGGCTCTGCGGAGCGCGAAGTCGTCGGCATGAAGAAGCGCGTCTTGTCCGCAGCTGCGAGAGCGAGGATCGGGAAAGCTGCCAAAAAACGCTGGGCAAAGTTTCGAGCACAAGCTAAGAAGGTAGCGTGATGACGCTGGAGTTGAAGGGGTAAGGGCACAGCCTGCGACAGATCGCCGCAAACCCGAGGGTCGGCTACGGGACGGTCCGTGCAAGGCTCCAGGGATGAACGGAAAACCGCGCGTCAAACACGCACCGCAGAAAGCCACAAAATAATCCTGAGGGTAGGCCCTCAACCGTTTTGCGACCGAGGGCCTACCCTGTCTCACCCACTTTAGGACTTTGCCTTGAGCGCCTCGTCGAAGTGCTGGGCGTCAACCCAAGGACTGAAAAGCCAAAAGTTTTCTGACAAATTTCCTTCCGTAAGCCGTCGTGGTGCCAGGCGTCGTTCGGCGATAGCGAAGACGGTGCCGGGGGCTTGTGCGGCTCCCGCAACCCCACCCCCGGTCGAAAGGGACCCAAACTTTTAGAAAAACTCAGCACCGACAACACAAATGCGGACGGAATCGCCTACCCGGTTCTTCGGTCTGCGAATCTTCCGGCGAAACCGAACGTCGGTCTGATTGCGTTGCCGATTTTCTTGCAGCTTGCGCCGACTTGCGGAAGTCCCAGCTAAAGTACTATTGACAATGCAACATTACTGCTCTATCGTTCCATAATGGAGACCGCCATGACACCGTCTATCGTCAAGAACGTCGTTCGTATGCCAAAGCAGCGAGCGAATCAGGTTCGGACTCGAATCTCTTACATGAGCAGCGAACAACTTGAGCGTTTTCTTCAGGCTGCTAAGGAATTCGGGCCACGAGAGCACGCGATGTTTTTGTTCGCTGTGGCTCACGGCGCAAGAGCACAAGAAATCTGTAATCTGCGGCTATCGGACATCAACTTCCACAACGAGCAGGTCCACATTGTCCGCTTGAAGGGTTCGCTTCCCTCGACCCAGACGTTGCTCAAGGTCAAGGGCAACAGCCTTTTTGATGAGAAAGCCGCTTTGAAGGCGTGGCTTGCAGTCCGGCAGGCCGACGCGGACAACTTCGTTTTCAACTCTCAGAAATCGACCCAATTGAACCGCGTTACGGTGTTCAAGCTGTTCCGGGCCATTGCCAGGAAGGCTGGCCTCGGCGAGACGCTCCAGCACCCGCACGTTTTGAAGCACACGGCGGCTATGCTGCTCGTCCAACAGGGTGCCAATGCCTTCCTCATCCGTCAGGCTCTCGGGCACAAGTCCTTTGATTCGACCTTGGCCTACGTGAATCCCTCCGATGCGGACGCCTCGGCTGCTCTGGCGAAGGCGTTCAACCAGGCGTTGTAGTTGGCAACAAAGGGACTGTATTGTTGCTTTCTGGCGTTTTTGCTCTTTCCAAGGTGGTGAGAACGCCAGAGTTATTTTCAGCCCAAAATATGCAACATTTCTTTTCGGGGTAAAAACCACCCATCCGCTCCTGGCGACTCGTACCATCCCGACCGACTCGTCCGTAAACGCGGACCTGTTCGGGAGCGCTATCTGCCACCCCGCCAGCGCACGATCCAGCCAGGCGCCGGGCCCCAACAGGACGCCCGGCTCTAGCCACCTCCCGCATCCCGAGACTGCCTGACTCGGCAGAGCCGCTCGCGCCGCGATCTGGTCGCCCTGCCAGGCCCCAGGCGATCACTGCCGCCTTCGAGACCTCATTCATCGTCCAAAGCCCGAATATCACATCTTGAGCCCGGCCCTATACGTCCTGGACCGCTTCTGCGCTGTCAGGCAGGCATGACGGCAAGATTTGACGGGATTGCAAGGAAAATTTCACCCTGGGGATATGCCTCGTACTGACATACCGGTTGGCGCACGGTGCCAGATCGCGGCTTCATGGCATTCAGTGCCGTAGCACTGTCTGCCACCCGACCGGCCATGCCGCGCCGCCATGCAGACCACTACGGACCAGAACAGGGATTCTGTCGGATCGGGTCCTGCCCTAAGGTGAGAAAAATTTCACTCCGGGATGCGCCAGGCTCCACGAAAACGCCTAAAAGCTGTTACGAGCGGTTTGCGCTGGGTTTACTATTAGTTAAGTATCTTACTTTTTAGTAGTTTAGAGAGTTTGTGACGCATTTTTATCAAAATTTCCCTTTTGAACGGGTTGTGCCAGGGTAACGCCGGGCATGGAATTGGGTCTTGAGCCCGTGAATCTGCCCAACACCCACTTTGCTTCCGTTTCACTTGCTTCTGTATGTGGCAGACACACTTACTTACCTCCCCTCTCTGTCTCTCTGTCTTTCTGGAAGCAAGTGAAAAAAAGCAGGTCAATCCATTGAAAAGACAACTAGATGACCTGCTTCCACTTTTTTGACCTTCTCCCAGAATCTACCTTGATCGCAAGTGCATTTCTGCCTCAAGAGTGAGTTCTTGGAAGCAAGTGGATTCACTCGTCTGGTTCTGCCGGCTGCGGAATGTACTTCGTGTAATCCTGGCCATTGGATTTCTTGACCTTGACATCCGACAGCCGACCCCTGGAGTGCAGAACCCAAGCCTTGTCAAAGAATGCCTCCTCGTGAGCCTTATAAGCGCCCGTCTTCGACTCATAGTCCCGCTTGCTCTGGGCATAGGTCCAGACGGCCTTCCCTGCCGCCTGTTGAGCCAGCATCCACTCCGTAATCACCTTGCACTTCGCCAGGTAGTACCCCACCTTGTCACCGACGTCCATGTTCTTGAAGAAGACACGACGGAGGATCAACTGACGCTCGAAGAGGCGGATGGCTATCTGCATATCCTCAAGCGTGACCGTACCGCGCCCCATACCGAACGCGGACATGTAGGCGTCCACTTGGACGTACTTCTTCCAGCGTACCTTCGTTTGAGTGGTGCTCGCTTGCGATTCCCAGAAGGTCTCAAGCAAAGTCTCAGCTTCAGGCTCCATTTCGATGGTCTTACCGACCACCGCTTGAATTAACTTTTCTAGTTCGATGAAGAGGTTCATCGCATCCGTAGCACTGATCTCTGGCATGCGCCCCGGCTTGACGGGTTGGCTATACTCAGGTGTTAACCTATCCAGCGCACCAAGCTTGCCCCTACCTGCGAACAGTCTAAGCAAGACATCGCCGTCCTGCGCACACATGTACATTGCAAGGTGAGCGTCGTCCTTTTTCTTGGATGTCTTCTTGCTTCTTCCTGCGGAGAGCGTTCTGCTGATGCTGGTGTTATCCACTAGTTCGAGCACTTCATCGAGGGCGGACGGGTTTCGAGTAGCAGTGGTCTTGTTCGCGTACGTTGCAGCCTCATCGACATACAACAACACGCCGTCCCTTTCAGGCGGTTCGAAGAAAAAGTCCTTCAAGCCTGCTCCGCTGTCCACACCATTCAGAATCTTGACGCCGGACGATCCCGTCAATCCAAGAGCGTTCAAGAATCCCATCAGGCGTGACCATGCTGCGCCCTTACCGCTACCCGTCTCACCGATAGGAACGCCAAAGTATCTTGGTTGCGCATCCACTGTGGCAAACTTCACCTTACCGGCAAGTCGCAGTCCGATGTAAGTCTTCGCCGCCAAGAACGCGTACTGCGGCACGAGTGTCGTACCACGCGTCATTAACTCCACGAGCTTGGCGTAGATACCGTTAACAACGGTCGGGTCGAACGGTGGGATGACTTCCGTGTCTTCTGAAAACTCCAGACGGTACTCGCCGGATTCCTTCTTCTGTTCCTCAGTAGGTTCTGTCGTAGTCCCCTTCTGCGGGAAGTACTCCTCCGGGTTCAATCTCTGTTCTTTGCAGATTGCACGACCGCACTCGTACATGTTGGCGTACTCAATCTTTCCGCCCTCCTCACCCGCATCAAACTCCTTCACGGCAGACACGAGGTCACCGCCGAACTGACACCCGAAGCAGTACACGGCATTCCCGTCCCCATATGATCCGAAAATCTTGCTGGTAAAGGGAATTTCTGGCCCGCGTGGAGTGTGCTGTGGCATCGGGCAGAACGTCATCTTGTCCGACACGCTGAAGTCGTGGAAGCGGCTGTCGGTCATCTTCTGTACGCGCTGCTCGAAGGGCAGCCAGCCTACTTTCTCGAACAACATTTGAAAGACAGGATCGGCTACAACCGGAACAGCCTCGAAGCGGGTCGTCCCAGGCACCAGCTCGAAACGTGTTTTCTGTTTCTTATCTGCTGGAGTTACGGCCAGTCTCTCAAGATATTCCTTGATGGGCGCATACTCCTGTTCGGATAGCTTTGCTACGGTAGACGGAGCCTTGAGATATGGCACGCCCGTGATGGTCGCGTAGCGTGTTGTAAGAACTTCGATCTGCGGAGCCTTACTGGCTACTGCCGCAAGCGCAGGATCGATCTTGTAGATTGTTATCCTCTGCTCTGCCAGCGATGGGACAAGTGCCCACAGGCGCAGGCCTGTCAATGATGGAGTCACCTCGATGTAAGTAGATGGGAACAGATTAATGAAATCGATTGCCCACTGCTTCACCACCCCTGTTTGGGGATCACGGCAGGAATCGATATCGAATGCAACTCTGCCATTGGCTGGAGCCAAGCCGATATGAGGATATCCCTTGCCTTGGAGGATATTCTTTATGGCGGTTTCGTAGGTCACCAGATGGTCAGGGTTGTTGTAACTCGCTGGAATGGTCGTCCCTGATTGGTAGGGCTGCTTATATTGGACATCACCCTTCCAAGTTACAAAGCCCTTGGACTGCTTCAAGGCCTCAGGGAACTTCGGATATGGGTCATCGTTCGCGTCTTGTGCCCGGTAGATTTTCTTGACCAAAGGGTCGCTGAAATCGAACGGATCCAGGCCCAAATCTTCAGGGCTTACCGTCGCTAAGTCGATCTCCTCGTGAGCAGACGTCTCCCAAACAGGCGCAGTCGTTTCGGTCACTGTCGCCTGCACCTGGTCCGCTACCGCTGGCGATACCTTAGCTGCCGCCTGTTTCTTCCTAATTGCCTCTTGGATGACCGCTTCTGGCACAATGCCAAAGCTGCGGATGGTATCCGGAAGTATGCCTTGCTCTAGGTACTGCTGGACTTGGGTGGCGTTCATGGGCGCACCCCGTTGACTGAAGGCGCTGTCGAAGGTACCGAAGCTGGCTGAGCACCGACTACGGGCGCATCTGGAGGGACATCCACCAATGGCTCTGCCGATATCATCGCTGCATGAGGCACAGGCAGCAGACCTGCTCTCTGCGGCGGAACCGCATGTTGGAATTTAACGTAGTAACCTGGAAGAATTCTCTCAGGCCGCTGGACAATCTTTGACGCTAGCAAATAAAAGTGCTGGACTTCACCGTGTTCATTTTGAATCGCGGCAACGCCACATGTTCTTTCTTCTGAATACCACAGTACTCTTGCGATCATACATTCTTACCTTTGCTCCAATTGGAGCCGCCTCCGGCCTCTGGCCGTCGGTTCACCTCTTTCTGTTGGCATGATGGGTGTGATGTCGTATTGCTTATGACGTTGAACCCAAAAACCACGGAGGCCATCCGCGATCCTTTACTGCTTACTGATACTTACTGATACTGCGACCGAAACTCTTAAGTTCGTGCGTTCGCTTCTACTGCTTCCACTGCTCATTCATTTTTCGAAAGTAAATTCGCGCCCCTCGAGGATTAGCCACGGAGCCGACCGAAAATTTCCTATGGTATTAATTGTTCGCCCGCGCGGATTCTTGCTGCTATTTACCTCTCAACGCCTGATCGAGTTGAACCATCTGTAGAGACACCGCTGCCAGCAACCGGTGCGCCGATGCCTGCTGCTCTGGCGTATCGGCGTAGATGACCACCCGCTTGACGCCTCTATCCCCGATTTCGACCGAGATCTCTGGCTCAACGGCAACCGAAGATTTTTCTGCTTGTATAAACTACTCTCCCACCTACGCCAAATCCTTAACACTTCAAGGCGTAAGTTATTGAAAATACTAAGAAAGATTTTCTCCGACGTGCAAGACTGCCCCTGCGTCCATCCCACGGATGTGCCCCCGCAAGCGGCTGGCGTAGACGTAAAGGGTCTCCGCTGGCAGGTTGAACTCCTCCGAGACCCGCAAGGTCGAACGACGGCGGTAGACGATTTCAATCAGAGCCGCCTTCCTGTTCCCCTCCGTCCGCATTTTTTGCAGTCCCTTCTGCACCTGTTCTTTTGTCAATCCACCCCCCGTCTTGGTGCGACGTACTTGGTGAATCGGGGCGATACGGGTGCGCTGGCTGTCGCAGTTCAGCGTGATTGTATTGCCTTCCCGACTTATCCAGTCCCATAAGTCGTTGCAGGCACTCTTGCGGCGGTCGGGGCGGGATGTACCCACGGATCATGCGCACGAGGGAATGTCGCCGATCGCTGCTTCCCCGTGTAAGCAAGGTCCGAGACAAGATGTCGGATATAGCCAGGGATGGGAAATTGCTGCGCACCCGAACACCCCGTGCGCCATGCGGACGTTCGTCACCATCCAGGCGGGCGGTCGCATCGTGATGTGCCGTCGGCTGCGTACCATCCGTTCGCTGTTGAACCGTTTGCGATCGGACAAGCGGCGTGGAATCCAGAATCCCGCCTCGGCGTCGGCAGGCAGGATGTAGCGGAGCGTTGGAGTGTTGTTGACGACAAGCGACAATCTGTCGCCGTGATGAATCGTCCTGAACCCGCCCTGACGAAGTGAGACAGCAAGGCACGCCAGGGGAAAGCGGTCGAACTTTAAGTAAGAGGGACGGTCGCACACCTCAGGAATATGCTCGCCGTCACGCGTCGCAATCGGAGAGCCGGACTCCGCGCATGGCGTGACGACATAGCCATCCACCAGACTGGGTTGGGAGAAAAGGACGTTGACGGGCAAGTCGTACAACGCAAGCAAGAAGATTTTGTCGCGCAGCGAGAGACTCATGTGCGGTGCCTCGCTTCCGCACGTTCCGCCCAGCGAACAAGCGTCTGACGGCGCACATAGAGTTTCCTGCCGACTTTTACGACGGGAATTTCGCCCGAGGCAATCAAGCCACGCAACTGCCAAACGGTCACACCGACAGCAGAGGATGCCCGAGGCAGGTCCAACAAGATTGAAATATCGCTAGGAGCAACGGAAGATGCAGGCTGCATAGACACGTCCAGAATTAGCGCGTTTGCGCTTATTCGGCTTGTCCATGAGTTGCTGGCAGGACTTTGTGACCTTATCCATTTCGCCCCGCAATGTTTGCGGAGTTACTTGGTCACTCGGTTTTACATGACCTAATCTGGCGTCCGTTACGCCTGTGGCGATGGCAGATTAGGAATCGCAGGTTACTGGTCCGCTGCGCATGTTTCGGAACACAACCACAACCCACGCAGTATAGCACGGTTCTGGCCTTTGTCAAGCATTACTTTTGGCAGGCGTTGGCCCTGGTTTTGGAGCCTTTGGTACTATTGACGCAAAAGTCTACCGCGTGGGAATCTGGTGTATGAGCACTGTTACAGTCCTGGAGATTCCAAAGAAGCGCGGCAAGTACGGCGAAGGCTCTTGCTACCAACGTGACGACAACAAGCGTTGGGAGATTTCATTCTACGACAATGAGGGTCGCCGACGCCGTCAGTCCTTCAGCACCGAGTCGAAGGCTCAGAGGGCGTTGAATCGAGCTTTGACGCTCAAGGAGGCGGGGAAACTTGACGAGCCTGAAACCCGCGTCAAGGTCGATACTCTCGTTGAGGCATATTTGCGATACCTGAAAAATAGCAAGCCGAAGTCGTATATGTGGGTCTGGCGCATGTGGAACAAGCATCTCAAGCCTTTCTTTGGCGGAAGGCTCGCGGGTCGCATCGGCTCCGACGAGTTTGATAAATACATCGAGCAACGAAAAAAGGGCGTCACAGACGAGCGTATTCCGAGCCGCAACGCCACAGTCAACCGTGAACTAGCCATTCTGAAAGCGGCTTATAATCACGCGGCTGAATTGGAGCCGCCACTTATCTCCCGAATACCAAAGTTTCCGAAGAAATTGCGTGAATCAGACCCTAGAAGCGGCTGGCTTGACGATGCTCAGTACGAAGCCTTGCAAGATAACGCCAAACATGTTTGGCTTCGAGGCTTTCTCGCTGTGGCTTTCAATTTCGGCTTCCGCAAAAGTGAACTGCTCGGGCTACGGGTCAGGCAAGTGAACCTGACAGACCGCACGATTCAACTTCTGCCGGGAACCACGAAGAACGACAAAGGACGCACCGTTCGCATGACCGAAGACGTGTACCAGCGTCTTGCCCCGTGCGCGAAGGGTAAAAAGCCCGACGGTGCTTTGTTCACATGGGAGAACGGTAACCCCGTGAAGGATTTCCGTGCTGCTTGGGGTACAATGTGTGAAGCCGCTAAGGTAGAGATTGACGTGCACGATTTCAGGCGCACAGCAGTTCGCAATCTTGTTCGCAGTGGCGTTCCAGAAAAGACGGCTATGCGAATCTCTGGTCACGTAACACGCTCGATCTTCGACCGCTATGACATTGGCAGCGACGATGACCTAGTTGAAGCGGCGCAAAAGTTGGAGCAGAGAAAATCCACGATTGGACGCAAATTGGTCACAGGAAAGGAGCAATTGAAGGAACAGTCCTCAACTCATTGATTCTACTGTGCCCGAATGGCGGAACTGGCAGACGCGCTAGATTCAGGTTCTAGTGGCCTCACGGCCTTGGAGGTTCGAGTCCTCTTTCGGGCACCAATCATTTCAAAGAGTTTGCGCTGTTCGTAGGCCCCGCTGTGCTGGGGATTGCAGGAAGTAGTGAACTCGTTGATGTCGGAAAGCTTCAACTTCTGCGTGCTAGCTCGCACAGCCGCAACATCGACAAGGCCGCCCAGCGCCAACCCGACACAGCCGCCAGCAGCCGCCCTGAACCACTCTCTCCTAGTAACCCCTGTTACTGTCTTTGCTGACTCAGCAGCAGAGGTTCCAATCTGCACAGGAATTCCATTTTGTTCAGTTTTGTTCGAATCCAAAGGCTTGCTCCAAGGTTATTCAACCGAGGTTCAATCTCGGTTATGGACTTTCTGTACCGCCTGCTGAAGCATCCTCATTCAGTCACATTGTTGAGGATAAAGACCATCGCCACGTCATCGATCATTCGGTAACACTGGATGCGTGGGCCAGGAATGGACGCACTCTCACTTAAAATGCCCTTACCCATCCGCTTCCTTTCACTTTCTCCCAGCCTTCAGTGACCCATTTGCGATCCGAAGGCTAAGTCTTCATTCGACCTGAGAACTACTGGTAGGGCGGCGGCGACAAGTCCCGGCTCTGCGTGCCGAGACCTCCACCTGTAATTTTTACCAGTATTTGCGTGGAAGCGTTATGACCTAGCGTGAAAAAGGGTCAAGCACGCCGTGGTCAGATCGTGATAAGTGCGCGGGCTTGTGGGATGGGCTTATCTGGTTCGAGAGGGCCGTCAGGAGCAGGGGCAGCCATGAATCCAAAACGAAAGTTTTTGAGTGCAACCTTCCGATGCCTGCTGGTGGTGGTCTGCACCATCGCCATCGCACCAGGCGACACATTGGCATCTATGCCGCCACCTGGTTCTGCGCAAGCAGCCGCACCGCAGGACCAGGCCGCGAAGATTCCACCTGACCAACTCGACTCTCTCGTGGCGCCCATTGCTCTCTACCCGGACCCGATGCTAGCCCAGACCCTTGCGGCCTCCACATATCCTCTTGAACTCATCCAGCTCCAGCAGTGGCTGGCAAAGAATCCCGGACTGAAGGATCAAGCACTCGCCGATGCCGTCATGAAACAGCCCTGGGATCCAAGCATTCAGGCTTTGGCCGCGCTGCCCGAGGTCGTAAAGCGCCTGGCAGACGACATCCAGTGGACCTCCGATCTCGGCAACGCGTTCCTCGCCCAGCAGAGCGATGTGATGGATGCCGTGCAGCGCATGCGCAAGAAGGCACAGGACACCGGCAATTTGAAATCGACTGAGCAACAGAAGGTGGAAATCAAGGTCATCGAGAGCAAGAGTGTGATTGTGGTTGAACAGGCCAATCCACAGGTCGTGTATGTACCTTCGTATGATCCTGTCGTGGTGTACGGCCCTCCGGTCTATCCCTACCCGCCCATTTATTATCCGCCGGCGGGATACTATGCTGCGGGCATAGCGATTTCTTTTGGCGTTGGCATGATGATGGGGGCGGCCTGGGGCGGCGGCTGGGGCTGGGGCTGCGGCTGGGGCGGGAACAACGACATCAACATCAACAACAACAATAATTTCAATCGGAACTCGAATATTAACGGTGGCAACCGCAACAACATAGGGGGCGGAAACCGCCCATCGCAACAGCCGAGCCGTGGGGGCGGAGGCCGTGGAGATTCCAGCTGGAAGCACAATCCGCAACATCGCGGCGGCGCCCCCTATGGAGACCGAGGTACCGCAAACAAGTTTGGCGGTACCGCACGTGGAGACTCGTTATCAAATCGCCAGGCGAGTGCCCGACAACAGGTTGGCCGACAGGGCGGAAATTTGGCCAGCAGTCGCGGCGGAGGAGCTGGCGTGAGCAATCGGGCCAGCGGTGGAGCCGGTGCTGGTAATCGGGGTGGTGGTGCAGGCGTTAGCAACCGGGCGGGCGGAGGCGGAGCGGATCGGGTAGGAAGCCGGGACGTTTCGCGCGGCGGTGGGGGGAACCGGGATGCTTTCGGAGGCGGCTCCAGGGGCTCCAAGGGTTACAACGGATCGAGCACACGCGCCAGCAGCAGCCGCGGTTCCTCTAGCATGGGATCTCGAGGAGGCGGTGGAGGTGGCGGTCGTGGCGGCGGAGGGCGGCGGAGGTAAGCGGGCAGGGTCACGGAAAGGAAATCATAGGAGCATGGATATGAACTCAACATCTGCAAAGGCAGGCCCCCTCAGGCTTCTTTGGATCGCGGGTACATTGGCATTTTTGTCGGTGCCCGGTCACCTTGCTGCGCAACAAACTGCCTCAAAAACTGCCCCTGCTTCTAGTACCGTCGGGGCGAAAACCTTCGATACTCCGCAGCAGGCGGCCGATGCGCTAGTCGCTGCTGCCGAGGAGTTTGATGAGCGCGCGCTCCGGGAAATTTTTGGTCCCGGTGGCGAGGACATAGTTTTTTCCGGTGAATACCCCCAAGACCGGAAGCGAGCCGCGGACTTCGCTGCCGAGGCTCGCGAAAAGAAAAGCGTCTCCGTGAATCCCAAAAAAGACAACCGGGCATTCCTCCTCGTGGGCGACGAGGACTGGCCGTTCCCTGTGCCAATCGTGAAGCTGGGCGCCAAATGGGCCTTTGATGCCAAAGCCGGCCGCCAGGAACTCCTCTATCGTCGCATCGGAAGCAATGAACTAGACGCCATTGATATCTGCCGCGGATACGTTGAAGCACAGCACGACTACGCACTTCAGAAGCGCGAAGGCTACGATGCGAACCAGTACGCCCAGCGCATTGTAAGCACTCCAGGCAAACAGGATGGCCTGGCGTGGCAAAACCCGGACGGTAGTTGGGGCGGACCGATTGGCGAAAAGATTGCCCGAGCGATCGAACAGGGCTACTCCGGCGGTGCGGAGCCATACCATGGCTATTTCTTCAAAATTCTGAAAGGTCAAGGCCCTGCGGCACCACTCGGCGAAATGGACTTCGTCGTGAAGGGTGTAATGATCGGGGGCTTCGCCCTGGTAGCTGCACCGGCCGAGTACGACGTGACCGGAGTGAAGAGCTTCATCGTCAGCCACGACGGGGTTGTTTACGAGAAGGATTTTGGACCGGCCACTCTCAATGAGTTCATCAAAATGGAGCGCTTCGATCCGGATAACTCTTGGACATCGGTCTTGGATGAGTAAGGGAAGATACGGACTTTTTGCGCTGTCAGCATTGTTTTGGAAAATCTACTGCGATGCCTCACGGCCTTGGAGGTTCGGGTCCTCTTTCGGACACCATCGTTTCGTCCTTCCTGACATTTTTTCGATTCGTCCCCGCACGTCAATGGATCAGTTCGAGCTCACAAAACCAATACCTCGGCACGTCCCGCTCGAAGTGCGCGGTCAAAGGTAACCAATTTCACGCCGGCAACCACCGCGAAGACCGTTAAATAGGAATCGGCCCAAACCTTCGGCGAACGGCTTGAGCGTTGCGAAAAGGCTCGGAAATCCTTTCCGATTCCCGGCGGCTCAGCTAGTGGCTCGCTAGCCCGGCTTGGAATGGAACGGATCGTCGTGCGGCCCGTCGGGCCCATCCTCCGGGCTCGGAATATCCAGATTGATCACCACCGGCTCCTGCCCGCTCCGAACAATCACCGCTTCCACGGGCTCGTCCTTCTTCCCGTTGAGCTCCTGATGCGGCACGTACGGCGGCACGTACACGAAGTCTCCCGGCCCCGCCTCATCCACGAACTCCAACCGGTCCCCCCATCGAAACCGCGCCCGGCCGCGCACCACGTAAATCACCGTCTCCAATTCCCCGTGATGATGCGGACCAGTCTTCGCGTTGGGCTGCACCACCACCGTTCCAGCCCAAAGCTTTTGCGCGCCAACCTTCGCATGCGAAATAGCTTCCGCGCGCGACATCCCCGGCGTCTGCGGCGTGTTCGTGTCCAATTGCCCGCTGCGGATGATGCGCAAGCCGTGCGTCTTCCAATCGGGTTTTCCGCCGCGATCGACGTCGCTCATGATTCACTCCGTATGAAAATCGAATTATACCGCCCGACTTCAGCAATCTCGCCAAAATCCGAAAATTTCGGCGAACCCCTCAATTCCGCGCCAGCATTGCAAATCGCAATGATTTCCTTCCGCTAAATTTCCGCAAACCATTGACACCCGCCGCATCCCACCATACATTCGTCCTATCAAGCACTAGCACGCCAGGATAGCCCGCGGGAAAGAGAGCATCATGAGCCTTCGCGATTTCCTCTCCAAACAATTTATCGATGTCATCGACTGGACAGAGCCCGAGGACGGCATCCTCGCCTACCGCTACCCCATGCAGGACCGCGAGATCCAGAACGGCGGCAAGCTCACCGTTCGCGACTCGCAGTACGCGGTCTTCGTCAACGAAGGAAAAGTCGCCGACGCGTTCGGTCCAGGCCTCTACACCCTGAACACCCAGACGCTGCCGATCCTGACCTACCTCAAGAACTGGGACAAAGCCTTCCAATCCCCGTTCAAATCCGACGTCTATTTTTTCTCCGCGCGCACCCAAACCGATCAGCACTGGGGCACGCCCAATCCAATCACCATCCGCGACAAGGAATTCGGCGCCATTCGCCTCCGCGGCTTCGGCATTTATTCCTATCACCTGACCGACGCAAAGACTTTCTACAGCAAAATCAGCGGCACGCGCGATCTCTATCGCGTCGCCGACCTCGAAGGCCAGCTCCGCAACACCATCGTCGCGAAAATGACCGACGCCTTCGCAAATAGCCAGGTTCCCTTTCTCGACATGGCCGCCAGCCAAGGAACACTCGCTGAAAAAATCAGCGAGCAGCTCAAACCGGCATTCGCCGAGTACGGCATTTCGCTGGACACCTTCAACGTCGAAAATCTCTCGCTCCCCGACGAATTGCAGAAGGTCCTCGACCAGCGCATCAGCATGAACGTGATCGGCGACATGGGCAAATTCACGCAATACGAAGTCGCGCAATCGATCCCCATCGCCGCCGCAAACGAAGGTGGTGGCGCCGTCGGAATAGGCGCAGGCCTCGGCGCCGGCATGGCCATCGGCCAAACCATGATGGAAGCCGTAAAAAGCTCCGCTGCCGGCCAAGCTCCCGCCAGCGGCGGCGGAAGTGCCGCTGCTCCTGGCGCGGCCGGAGCGGCAAGCGCGGCCACGAAATTCTGCCAGGAGTGCGGCAAACCGATCCCTCGCGCCAGCAAGTTCTGCCCGGAATGCGGCAAGCCCCAAGCCTGATCAGTGGAGACCTATGAGCGGAACCCAATGGGTCCCATGAGCGGCGTCGAATGGATCCTATGAGCGGCGTCGAATGGATCCTATGAGCGGAGTCGAATGGATCCTATGAGCGGAGTCGAATGGATCATTGAAGCATTCGGATGCTCGCCGGAGTCGCTGAAAGACGCATCCGTATTGCGCGCGCTATTCGATGAAATCATCCACGAAATGAAACTCCGTCCGGTCGGCGCCCCGCAAT